>NZ_JAFNIH010000039.1 GCF_019160155.1 Pinisolibacter aquiterrae | reverse complement strand
AAACCATCGCCGCCATCGGCGATGATCACGCCGTCGCGCTGCCCAACATGGCGCCCTGATCCCGCCCGCCCATATCGGCGAGCCGCGCTGGCCACTGGTCAGCTACACCACGCCCGGGGACACGACCTGTCGTGGGTGTCGACGACCTGAGCGAGCCGCCAACGGAAGAAATCTCGAACTTCGCCCGGAACCGAGGGATCGGTGCCGGCTCCCCAATTCGAAACCTGTCGATAGATCGATCGCGTGCCGAACCTGTCCCACACCGTCCATGTGTTGGTTGGGGCGTCGTAGCGGATGCGCTCGAAGCTCTCGTATCGCGCTTCGAAATTGCCGCGGTTCACATCGATGGTCCCGGTCGTGCACGACGGGGACGTGGAACCCTCGTTACAGGCCGTCAGCTCGACGCCGTCGAGACGGTAGACGTCACTGCTCGACAGGACCGCGGATTGGTCGAATTGCGGTGCGGCGCCGCGATATCCGGTGCGGCGGATCTCGGAGATGCCTCCGAGCGTCCATCCGACGCCGATGAAGCCGGAGTCGAACTCGCCGCCTCGCCATCCGGCGTTGGAATCGTAGAGCAAGCTCAGTTTCGGGGCGATGCCATGAAAGGCGGGCACATCGAACTTCACCGTGCGCGTATAGCTGCCCGAGAACGGCGTGCGATCGAGCTCCGGTTCGGGTTTGGGATCGGCGGCGTCGACGGATGCCGGGGTGACGTCGGTCGATGCGGCGAGTGCCGTGGGAGCAACCGCATCGGCCGATGTGGCGGTGGCCTCCTTTCTGTTTGCAGTCTTCGGCGTCGTCGCATCTGCGGAATCCGGGCGCGTGGAGTCCCTCGCGGAATCGGTATCGGACGTGGTCGGTATCGCTGCGGCTGCCGCAGGTGGGGCTGTCGGCTTCGCATCCATCACAGCCGATTGAGCCCAAGCGTTGCTCGTCGAATTCGATACGAGTGCGACCGAGATCACGCCGACCAAGAGCCGATGGCCGAGGGAGGTACGACGCTCGTTCGATGCCAGAATTCCGTCCGCACCCATGTTCGCCCCCGAAACAGAAGCACCGGCCCTTTCGCTCGGTGAGGACAATCTGAGGTAGTTTTGTGACGGTTGCAATGCGGATGAGGGCCATCACAGATTTTGGCTCGGGGTGGGGCATTCGCCGCGACTGATCTCCCCCGGTCACAAGCGATTCCCCGGCAAGGATGAAGCTGCGTCACAAGTTCTGGATCCGGTTCGAGCCCTTGGCACGTCGAGCCGCAGGATGTCGCACACGACCGGACGGGAATTCGCTGCATCGATCAGAGCCGCGTCCATTTCGGCGAGTGGCGGTGCGACGCGACCGTTCCGGCCGAACCGTTCGGTGTCTCTCCGGTCTCCTTCCGCGCGAAGAGAGCAATCCATCTCGCGTGACGCCAGAGCCGGACGTCCGTTACGATCGCCGCGGACCGACGATCGTGGGGGCCGAGGAGATCCGGAATGTGGAAGAAGCTCTCGCTCGCCCTCGTCGCCGGGGTGGTGGTCCTCGCGGCGGTGGCCTATACGGCGTTTCAGGTCAGTCCGTGGCCGGCGGTCTGGCTGATCCGCCATTCCTTCGATGCCGGGGCGGCGGAGGCCTCGGCGTCCGTCGCCGGGCTCGTGCCGAGCGACGTGGTCGCGCGGCGTGGCCTCTCCTACGCGTCGGGCGATCCCGACACCGTCCTCGACGTCTACGGGCCAACCGATGCGAAAGGACCGCTGCCGGCCGTGGTGTGGGTGCACGGCGGCGGCTTCGTCTCCGGTTCGCGCAAGGATCTCGACGGTTACCTCCGGATCCTCGCCGCGCGCGGCTTCGTCACCGTCGCCGTCGACTACACCACGGCGCCGGAGGCGCAGTTCCCGACGCCGCTCCGTCAGACGAGCGCAGCGCTCGCCCATGTTCGCGCCGAGGCTACTCGCTACGGCATCGACCCCGACCGGATCTTTCTCGCCGGCGATTCCGCCGGTGCGCAGATCGCGGCACAGACGGCGCTGGCGATCTCCGATCCTGCCTACGTGCGGCAACTGGGCTTCGATCCCGGCTTTCCCCGGGCCGCCCTACGCGGCGTCGTACTCTATTGCGGTCCCTACGATGCGACGAGCCTGAACTTCGAGGGGCCGTTCGGCACCTTCATGCGGACGGTGATCTGGGCCTACGCCGGCACGCCGGATCCGCGTGACCCGCGCGTCGCCGCCTTGGCGGTGACGCCGCATCTCACGGCCGGCTTTCCGCCGGCCTTCGTCTCGGTCGGCAACGCCGATCCGTTGGCGCCGCAGTCGTACGCCTTCGCCGCGACCCTGCGCGCGCGGGGCGTCGAAGTCGAAACTCTGTTCTTCCCCGACGATAGGCGCCCGCCGCTCGACCACGAATATCAACTGCTCGTCGCGACCGAGGCCGGCGGCCTCGCGCTCGACCGGTCGGTCGCCTTTCTCGAGGCCCACGCCCGCGTCGCGTTCGGCGGGAACCCGCCACGCTGAAGGGCGTGGATCGGCGCGCTCGTCGCATTCGGCGGTCGCCGAGGGCGATCACCGTCGCCGGATTCGCACCGCTCGTGGCACCGGTTCGACGAGGGGAGGGGCCACCTCGGTCATTTCCGCGTAGCTCGCGATCGGAAGCGGCCGGCCGATCAGGAAGCCTTGGATCTCGCCGCAGTGCTCCTCGCGCAGGAAGGCGCGTTGGTCCTCGGTCTCGACGCCCTCGGCGATCACCGGAACGTCGAGACCGCGACACAGGCCGATCACCGCGCGGATGATCGCGGTGGCCTGCTCGTTGCTGCCGATGCTGGAGACGAAACTGCGATCGATCTTGATCTTGTCGAAGGGGAAGGACTGTAGATAGGACAACGACGAGTAGCCGGTGCCGAAGTCGTCCATCGCGATCTTGATGCCCATCGCCTTGATCCGGCGCAACAGGCCGACCACCCGCGAGAAGTCGCCGATCAGCACGCCCTCGGTGATCTCGAGCTCCAGCCGCCCCGGCGGCAACCCGGTCTCGAACAATATCTGCTGGATCAGGGTCGGCAGATCGCCGTGGCGGAACTGCACCGGCGACAGATTGACGGCGACGGTGAGCGGCCGATCCCAGGCCGCGGCGACGCGGCAGGCCTCTCGCAAAACCCATTCCGAGATCTCGACGATGAGGTTGCTCTCCTCGGCGAGCGGAATGAAGACGCCGGGCGAGACCGAGCCGCGGGTCGGGTGGTTCCAGCGCAGCAGCGCCTCGAAACCGAAGACCTCGCCGTCGATCCGCGCCTGCGGTTGGAAGTGCAGCGACAGTTCGCCGCGCCGCAACGCCGTCACCAAGTCGTTCTGCAGGCTGCGGCGATCGCGCAGGCGGCGATCCATCTCCGGTTCGAAGAAGCGGACGGTGTCCCGCCCCTCGGCCTTGGAGCGATAGAGCGCCGCGTCGGCATTGGCCAGGAGGGTCTGGTGATCGCGGCCGTCGGTCGGGTAGACGGCGATGCCGATGCTCATGCCCGAGCGCAGGCGATGGCCGTCGAGGACGAACTCCTCGGCCATCGCGAACTTCAGACGCGCGCCGAGTATCTCGGACGCCGCCGGCTGTGCCGCGTCGGGGCACAGCAACATGAATTCGTCGCCGCCGAGGCGGGCGACGACGGAGCCCTCGGCCGTCGCCTCGAGGCGCCGCGCGACTTCGCGCAGCAACAGATCGCCGACCGGATGGCCATAGAGATCGTTGACGGTCTTGAAGCGGTCGAGATCGACGCTGAGGACGGAGAAGGCGGAACGCGTCTTCTCGGCTTCCGCGAGATGCTCGCCGAGGCGCTGCATGAAGGCGGCGCGATTGGGCAGGCCGGTCAGGGCGTCGTGATGGGCGAGGAAGGCGATCTTCTCCTCGGCGCGTTGCTTCTCGGTGACGTCCTCGGCGACGCCCAGGAGGTATTGCGGTTGTCCGCTCTCGTCGAAGATGGCCATCCGATTGACCGACAACATCCGCCGTCCGCCATGAGCCGTTTCGATGATCTCGTGACTGGTGATCTGCTGGCGGTCACCGTTCAGGAGTTCCACCTCTTGCGCGAGCGAGATCGCGGCTTCGTCCTCGGCGAACAGATCGTCCGCCGTCTTGCCGACGACCTGATCCCTCGGTCGGCCGAAGAGCAGTTCGCCGGCGCGATTCAACAGAATATAGCGGTGTTCCCTCGGCTCCTTGACGAAGAGCGTCACCGGAATGTTCTCGACGATCGTATCGAGAAACTCCTGCGTCTTCTGGAGATCTTCGACTGCCTTCTTGCGCTCGGTCACGTCGATGACCGCGACCAGAACGGCACGCCGACCATCGTGTGTCAGGGGCTGGGCGAAGATGTCGACGTCGATGAGGCTCCCGTCGGCCTTGCGGTGGCGCCAGAGGCGGGTCATGCGCCCGTCGTGGAGTGTCGCGGCGACGGCCTCGAGCGTCGCCTCGATGTCCTCCTTCGGCCGAATGTCGAGGATCGTCAGCGCCAGGAACGCCGCGCGGTCGTAGCCGTAATGCGCGACCGCCCGGTCGTTCACCGAGACGATCCGCAGGGTCTCGGCGTCGTAGACGAACATCGGGACGGGATTGTTCTCGTAGAGAAGGCGGAAGGAGGCCTCGCGCCGTTTGAGCTCGGTGATGTCGACGCGGATGCCGACGCTGCCGCCGTCGCTGGTGCGACATTCTTCGATCCGCAGCCAGCGACCGTCGTGGAGACGTTGCTCCTCGACATTCGAGGGTCTGGCGTGGCGCTCGAGACGTTCGCGGAGCCATTCCTCCTCGCGCCCGACGGCTTCCTCGTAACCGTGGGTCTCGACGACGTGGCGGAGGGCATCGGCGTAGCAGACGCCGACGGCGAGATGATCGCCGAGTTCCGGGTAGAGCTCGGCGTATCGCTTGTTCCAGAGGACGAAGCGATCCTCTTCGTCGAAGAGGACCAGGCCCTCCGGCACGACGTCGAAGGCGTCGCGCAGCTGAGCGTGCAGCCGGTCCACCTCCTCGACCATCTGGGAGATCGCTCGATCCGTCCGCCGACGGTCCGCCTCCGCCTCGTCGTAGGTGGCGCGAACCAGGTCGCCGAGCACCGCGAGATCGATTGCGCCGTCGGAGCGACGCGCTTTGGCGAGTTGTCTGGTGAAGAGCTCACGCATGGCTCGATACCGCCCGTTCGGAAAAGGTGACGATGGTCATCGTCTCATTGTGGAGAGCCGCGCGGCGGGTCTCCGGGTAGGGCGAGATCTCGCCCAGAGAATAGAACCCGATGCGCGGCATCGGGTCGTTCAGGCGCTCGGCGACCGCGACGACCTCGTCCTCGATCGTCGAGCCCATCAGGATGCGTCGCCCTATACAGCTCACCAGGATCGCGGCGGCGGCGTTCGGCGCGGCGGGATCGACGACGTCCTCGACCTGCCGAGCCGCGTCGGCGGCCGCTTCGGTGAGCCGCCCGAAGGTGCCGCGCATCAGCTGAACGACTGCCCCGACCGGGATGTCGCCGCCGAAATACATGCTGCCGTCGGCGTGATCGACGCCGAGGACGGCTCGCACCACGGTCTCGTCGGGTGCTTCCGGGTGATGGATCTGGAGCGGGAAGCGCAGCCCCGTGGTCGGCAGGCCGGCGAATTCTTCCTCGCCCAGATAACGCCGGTAGAGGTCTAGCATCGGGATGCCGTCGACGTCGTAGACCCGGTTGCCGGAGGATCGCGTCACTCTGCGGCGAGGCCCGAAGACCTGCCAACCGGCGCTGATTCCGAAGCCCATGTGGAAGTCCGCGCCGTAGAAACCGAGGGCGGCGACGACGTTGGATCGCGGCGGCGCCCCGGCCGCGACGAGGGTCTTCTCAAATGCGGTCCCGTCACAGGCCATCCCGCCGGTGATCGGGATCTCGTCGCCCAGGGTCGCGATCAGGCCGGCGACCAGTTCGTTGCCGTTGACGCTCAGACCATCGGCGAGCACGAAGACGCCGGCGAGATCGTCGGCCCCGGCCAGCGCGCGGCCGAGGGCCTCACCGCAGGCGCGCGACCCGGCAGGATCGGCGACGATTTCCGACGCCAGACGAACGGCGGTCCGCTCGAAGACGAAGCCCATGGCGACCACGGCGTCGTCGACGACGCCGTCTCCGACGATCTGTCCGCCGGCTGAGCAGCCGCAGACGACCGCGTCGGGAAAGGCGCGCCGTAGGGTCTCGTAGGTCTCGCCACTCGTCAGCTGCGCGCGGGAACCGAAATAGAGAACCAAGCCGACGGATTCTGGTTCATGGGGAACTCCGACCGGCCACTCGGGCCGGCCATCATGAGACGACAGAACCTGTGCGAACATGCGTTGCGACCTCGCCGGAGGATCTTCTCTAGGAGATATTTCTCTGCAATGTTGGTACTCCTCAATCGTTGAAGACGAATTAAAGTATTATTCGGATTTATTGTCATTGATCCCATTAGGGAACTTACGACTGTCAGATCTTGCGGGCCCGATTCGCTCGACCTCTGGGCCATCTCCCGCCACCACCCCGCCCAACAGGGCAACCCCAACCGCAAGAGCGAACTCGGAACTGGATAAAACTGGGGGCAAGGTCAATATCAGTCGGATTCCTGGAGATAAATATATATTGCAAGTTCATTTACTTTATGATTTGAGTTTAAATAATATTAATATCCAAGAATTTCCAATATCATGTGGAAATTATGGAAATATTATATTGATATTTACTACGAACAATATTTGCAAACTCAGTTGCGATTCGACGTAAAATTCCAGAATCGAGAGACGTATACCCGGCTGAAAGAGAGCGGAACGTCGCGGTGATTTCTTCGGCGGCGGCCATGGCCCGCCGAAATTCTTCTCGATCTCGCTCCCGTTGAAGGCGCGAGAAACAAGTCTCGTCGTCAATGGACGTCGCCGCGAACTCGTTCCTCACGGCCTCCGCTCGCCGTTCGGTGATCCACACCTCGACGGCCGTCGCCAGCTCCATGCAACGCCTTCGATCGAGCTCCGTTCGTACGTCGCACGAAAACGCCTCCAGTGCGCCGATCAGATCGAATGGCGTCTCTATCCGACCAGAAGAGGCCGTGCCGTCCGGATCGCACCTTTCGCTTCCGTCCCGCATGACGGCACCTCATTGAGCCGTGAAGAGAAAAGTGGCGATCACGATCGTCGCCGTCGCCACCATGATCGTACCGGTGCGCTGCAGAGCTCCCATCCGGTGGAGCATTACCGCGAAGCCGATGAGCAGGGGAGCGGTCACGAGAAGTCCGAGTTTCGCGTCGGTCACGGCATTTCTCCAAGAGCACTTCCTTTCAGCAATCCTGACCGCACATCGTTTCGCGGTCTTTGTCTTCGCGCAAAGAGCGCTCATGTCGACCCGGCTTAAGTCGGTCTTCGGCCGGCGCGCCCCCGGGCGACGGGATCCCCTCATGACGATCGAATGGTGGAGATGAGCCTCATGATCGACACGACCGAAATCCGGAGACCGACGGTGATGTGCGCGACGCCGTCTCCGTCGACCGGGCTCGTCGATCGATGATCGACGGCGTGAACGACGGTGGCGTCTCTCTCGCCCGAGGAGGCCGTGAATCGGACGAAGATTCGGTGCTTTTATGGATTTTGGTGTGGAGCGAACTCGTCGCCTTCGGGGTGCTCTTCACCGCTCTCCTGATCTTCGCGCTCCTCCACCCCAGAGAGGCCGCGTTCGCTCGCCTCCACCTGTCTTCCGGTCTGGCCGCCTGCAACACGCTCGTCTTGTTGACGAGCGGTTGGCAGGCCGCTGCGGCTCTGCGCCCCAATGCCGGCATCGCAAGGGCTCGTCTGCACCTCGTCTTCGCGGCATGCGGAGGGATGGTCTTCGTCGCCGTCAAAATCTGGGAATACGTCGGGGAAGCGGCGGCCGCGAGTGATCCCTCGGCCGGCGATTTTTTCGAGATCTACTTCCTGATGACCGGCTTTCATCTCATACATGTCGCCTTCGGCTCGATCCTCCTGCTGATCGTCGCGGCAAAGCCGTCGCGCTCGAACATCACCCTCGTCACGACGCTCTGGCATGTCGTCGATCTGATCTGGATCGTCATGTTTCCGCTTCTCTATCTCGGGTGACGCAATGCGACCGATCGACCGAAACGACACGATCGACAGCGCCTATGTCCGTCTCGTCGCCCTCGCGGTCGTGGCGATCGCCGCGACCGTCTTCTCGAAGGACGGCCCGGCGATCGTCATCGTCGCCCTCGCTGGAGCCGCCAAGGCACGGTTCGTCGTCTACGACTTTCTCGAACGTCGGCATCGCCGTGACGTCCTCACCTCCGCTCTCCTCCTGTGGCCGGTCTTCTTTCTCCTCTGCGGGGCCGTCGTGGCGTTCGTCGCAGCCCATCGCTGAACCGATCGCCGAGTTGTTTGGCGAAGCGCAAAGAAGCCTCGTCCCCGACCTGTAGACAGGAAGCTCCCCGCGCCCGGTCGGCCGACCGCCTCTCGGACGCGGGTCTTCGCCCGGTCGGAGGAGGCTCCCGCCGGCCCAGAAAAGGATGAGGGGATGGCAGAGCGGCTGACCAAGACCGGCGCCCGCAACGTGTTCTACGGCGGGTCGATATTCTTCTTCGTGATCTTCGTGGGCCTCACCGCCCACAGCCACTGGTACATGCGCAACGTCTCGACGGACGAAAAGACGCTCTCCGAAAGCGTCGTTCGTGGCAAGCACGTGTGGGAGAGGAACTCCTGCATCAATTGCCACACGCTGCTCGGCGAGGGCGCCTATTTCGCCCCCGAACTCGGCAACGTCTGGAAGCGTTGGGGCGGTGACAAGGATCCCTCCGGCGCCCGTGAGACCCTGAAGGCCTGGATGGCGGCGCAGCCCTCCGGCATCGAGGGGCGCCGCCAAATGCCCCAGTTCAATCTGACCGATCAGGAGGTGAATGATCTCGCCTCCTTCCTCGAATGGACGAGCCGGATCAAGACGCAGAACTGGCCCCCGAACGACGCCGGCTGAGATCGGACGAGGAGAACTTCGATGAGATATCAGACTCAAAAGATCGCGATGACGTATTTCTACGGCGCGCTCGGTCTCTTCCTCGCCCAGGTGACGTTCGGCGTCCTGGCGGGCACCATCTACGTGCTGCCGAACACGCTCTCGGTGCTGTTGCCCTTCAACATCGTCCGGATGATCCACACCAACGCGTTGATCGTCTGGCTACTGATGGGCTTCATGGGCAGCACCTATTACCTCTTGCCGGAAGAAACAGAGACCGAACTCTTCAGCCCGAAGCTGGCGCTCGCCCAGTTCTGGCTGTTCCTCCTCGCGGCGGCCGCCGCCGTGGTCGGCTACCTCTTCCACATCCACGAAGGCCGCGAGTTCCTCGAACAACCCTTCCCGATCAAGGTGGCGATCGTCGTCGTCGCTCTGATGTTCCTCTTCAACGTCACCCTGACGGTTCTGAAGGGGCGCAAGACCGTCATCACCAACATCCTGGTCTTCGGCCTGTGGGGCGTGGCGATCTTCTTCCTCTTCTCGTTCTACAATCCGGGCAACCTGGCGCTCGACAAGATGTACTGGTGGTACGTCGTCCATCTGTGGGTCGAGGGCGTCTGGGAGCTGATCATGGCATCGATCCTCGCCTTCCTGATGATCAAGCTCAACGGTGTCGACCGGGAAGTCGTCGAGAAGTGGCTCTACGTGATCGTCGGCCTCGCCCTGTTCTCGGGCATCCTCGGCACCGGCCACCACTATTACTGGATCGGGGCACCCGGCTACTGGCAGTGGATCGGCTCGCTGTTCTCGACCCTCGAGGTGGCGCCGTTCTTCACCATGGTGGTCTTCTCCTTCGTGATGACGTGGAAGGCCGGCCGCCATCATCCCAATCGGGCGGCGCTGCTGTGGTCGCTCGGCTGCTCGGTGATGGCCTTCTTCGGCGCCGGCGTCTGGGGCTTCATGCACACCCTGTCGAGCGTGAACTACTACACGCACGGCACCCAGATGACGGCGGCCCACGGTCACCTCGCCTTCTTCGGCGCCTACGTGATGCTGAACCTCGCGGTGATGGCCTATGCGGTACCTGAGATCCGCAACCGCGCGCCCTTCAATCAGATGCTGTCGATGGTCAGCTTCTGGCTGATGGTGACCGCCATGTCGGTGATGACCTTCGCCCTGACCTTCGCCGGCGTGCTCCAGGCTTATCTGCAGCGCGTCCAGGGCGAGGCCTACATGAACGTCCAGGATCAGCTCGCGGTCTTCTACTGGATCCGCCTCGGTTCCGGCGTCTTCGTCGTCGCCGCCGCGCTGATGTTCGTCTGGGCGATCCTCGTCCCCGGTCGTGACCGCCGCCTCGCCCCCGGCGTCGCAATTCGGGCCGAGTGACGCCCCACGCCGCCGCTCCCCCCGCCCCGGAGGAGCGGCGGCGGCTCCTTCCCCCTGTGGCCGCGGCTCTCGTCCGCCCCCTCGATGCCGGCTCGGTGAGCCCCGGAGGATCCGATCGATGAACATGATGTCCGCCTCGATCCGCTCGGAGGTGCCGGCCTACAGCCCGTCCGACAACGAGTGTCGTCTGTTCGAACTCGCCTGGTCGAAACGCCTGCCGCTCCTCCTCAAGGGGCCGACCGGATGCGGCAAGACCCGCTTCGTGCGCCACATGGCGGCGCGTCTCGGTCTGCCGCTGACCACCGTCTCCTGCCACGACGATCTGGCGGCGGCTGATCTCACCGGCCGCTACCTCCTGAAGGGCGGCGATACCGTCTGGGTCGACGGGCCGCTCACCCGTGCGGTGAGACTGGGCGGCATCTGCTATCTCGACGAGGTGGTGGAGGCACGCAAGGACGTCGCCGTGGTGCTCCACCCTCTGACCGACGACCGTCGCGTGCTGCCGCTCGAGCGCACGGGCGAGGAACTGGCCGCGCCGCCGTCGTTCATGCTCGTCGTCTCCTACAACCCCGGCTACCAGAACCTGCTCAAGGCGCTGAAGCCCTCGACCCGTCAGCGCTTCGTCGCCATCGAATTCGACTTCCTGCCGCGCGAGCGCGAGATCGAGGTGGTGAGCGAAGAGAGCGGTCTCGCAGCCGATCGCGTCGCCCCGCTCGTCGATCTCGCCCGCCGCTTCCGCGCCCTCGACGGTCAGGACGTCGAGGAAGGGGTCTCGACGCGCCTCCTCGTCTATTGCGCCGGCCTCGTCGAGGCCGGAATGCCTCTGCGCGAGGCCGTCCGCGCCGCGATGATCGAACCCCTGACCGACGAGAAGGACGTTCGCGCCGCGCTGATCGAAGTCGCCGAAGCCGTTCTGCCCGCGAGGTGATCCCGTGCCGGCCTTTCTCGAACTCGAAGAGACCGTCGGGCGCTTCTGGCACCGCTTCGCCGGCAACACCCGCAGCTGGCCGCGCCACGCCGCAGCGGCGGTGACACTCGAGGAGGTCGGACCGGTCCTCGCCGTCTGCTTCCGCGCCTTCGGCGGCGAGGCGACGGTGCAACTGGTCTCGGCGCAGGCACGCACCTCGGCCCACCGGCTGCGGCTGCGCCAGTGGATCGGCCTCGGCGAGGAAAAGCTCGCGCAACCCTCTCGCGATCCCGCCGCGGTGAGATTGCCGCCGGTGCTCGATCTGTTGCCGCTCGCCGAGCTCAACCGCGATCTCTACGTCTGGCTCGCGGCCGCCATGGCGGTGATGCCGCTCGCGCCGATCTTCGAGGCCGATCCGTTGCGACGGGATCTCGCCGTGTTGGCGCATGCCGAGCGTCTCACCGCCGACGTCCTCGCCGCCTTCCCCGGTCTCGCGCTGCGCCATCGCCGGCTCTGCGCGGCACTGCTCGCCGAGCGGCGGCGCGGTTCACTGCCCCGCGTCGAAGCCGAGATCGAAGCACGCGTCGTGGCGCTGCTGATGCGCGGCGCCGATCTGCCCGACGATGCGTTCCGGGCGCCACTGCCGCAGGCCGCCCCGGCCGGCTATCTGCCGATGCTGCCGGTGCCGCTGTGGCCGGAACCCGAAATCTTCGCCGAAAGCCCGCGGCGCGGCGACGTCGACGACCCGGCCGCCACCGACGGACGCCAGACCGAGGATGGCGGCCGCCACGCGGCCCGCCGCGAGAGCACCGCGAAACGGCAGGAAGACCGTGCCCCCTTCATCCTCAACCGTTTCGAGAAGATCCTCTCGATGGCGGAGATGGTGGACGTCGACCGCCCCGGCGACGACGGCGACGAACACGATCCCGCCGGCGCCGACGAACTCGACGAGCTGACGCTCGGCGAGAAGAAGGGCCGACCGGCGTCGCGCTTCCGCTTCGACCTCGACCTGCCGCCCGAAGCCCTCGACGATGGGGCCCTCGTCGCGACGCTCACCTATCCCGAATGGGACTGGCGGCGCGGCGCCCTGATGAAGGATCACTGCCGGGTGGTCGCCGGACCGGCACTCGAGGCGGAGGTCGAAGCCACCCCCTCGCCCGCCACGGCGAAACTGGTACGCCGGGTGCGGCGTCAGTTCGAAATGCTCCGCCCGCGGCGCGAGCGGTTGCGCGCCCAGATCGACGGCGACGAACTCGATCTCGACTCGGTCGTGCGCCATCGCACCGATCTGGCCGCCGGCGGCGAGGGCTGCTCGCGCATCCACATGGCGAGCCGGCCGCTGCGCCACGAACTGGCGGTCGCGCTGCTCGTCGACGTCTCGCTGTCGACCGATGCCTGGTTCGACGATCTGCGCGTTCTCGACGTCGAGAAGGACGCTCTCGGGGTTCTGTCCGAGGGGCTCGCCGTCTGCGGCGATCGCCATGCGATCTTCACCTTCACCTCGCGTCGCCGCGACTGGGTGCGGGTGGAGACGGTAAAGGACTTCGACGAGCCGACGAGCCCGGCGGTGCGCCGACGCATCGCCGCATTGAAGCCGGGGTGGTACACGCGGATGGGCGCGGCCGTCCGCCATGCCTCCGCCCGTCTCGCCGAACGGCCCGAGCGCCATCGCCTGCTTCTGGTGCTGACCGACGGCAAGCCCAACGACGTCGACCATTACGAAGGTCGTTTCGCCCTTGAAGATTCCCGCCGTGCGGTGATCGAGGCGCGCCGCGACGGAGTGCGCGTCTTCGCCGTCACCATCGATCGCGACGCGAAGGCCTATGTCCCGGCGATCTTCGGCAACGCCGGCCACGCCGTGGTCCCGAGCATCGGCCGGCTGCCGGCGGCGCTGCCTGCGATCTACCGCACACTCGTCGGCTGATCCGGTCTTCGCCCAAACCCCGAAGCGACGACGAACCCCGCCCGACCTGGGTCGAGCGGGGTTCGCGCTTCGCGAGTGTCACGCCACCTTGGCGTGGCTGCGCCCGGTCTCGCCGAGATGGGCGTCGAAACAGGCGGCGGCGACCCGCACCAGAAAGCGGCGGTCGCCGCCGAGTTCGACCAAACCGTTCGTCAGCGTCACGATCCCGTCGGCGATCGCTCGGTCGAGCATTCGATTGTCGCCGACGAGGGTGTCGAGCGGGAAGCCGTGCGCCGCCGCGAGCCGGCCGAGATCCGCGCGGAAGTCGCACATCAACCGCTCGATCACGGCGGCCCGCAGCTTGTCCTCGGCCGTCAGCCGATACCCCTTGGCGGTGGCGAGCCGGCCGGAGGCGATCGCCTGGGCGTGCCGCCCGATCGGCACGTGGTTCTGGACGTAGCCTTCGGCGGTGCGTCCGATCGCCGACGCGCCGAGACCGATCAGGGTCTGGTGCGGATCGGTGGTGTAGCCCTGGAAGTTCCGCCGCAGCCGCCCGGTCGCCGCGGCGATCGCCAAGGCGTCGTCGGGCAGCGCGAAATGATCGAGACCGATGCGGCGATATCCCGCCGCCTCGAGCGTCTCGGCGATCGCCTCGGCCTGGGCGTGACGCGTCGCCGCGTCGGGCAGCGCTGCTTCGTCGATCAGCCGCTGATGCTTCTTGAACGAGGGCACGTGCGCATAACCGAAGACGGCGAAGCGCTCTGGCCGCATCGCCGCCGCGAGCCGCGCCGTCTCCACGGCGGACGCGACGGTCTGGTGGGGCAGCCCGTAGATCAGATCGAAGTTGAGGCCGCCGACGCCGGCGCGGCGCAGCCCCTCGACCGCCGCACGGGTCTGCTCGGGGCTCTGCTGCCGGTTGATCGCCGTCTGCACCACCGGATCGAAGCTCTGCACGCCGAGGCTGGCGCGTGTGACGCCCGCGCTTCCGAGCGCTCGGCACATCTCCGAGGACAGCCGGCGCGGGTCGATCTCGACGGCGATTTCAGCTCGGTCCGAAACGGCCGTGCTGCGACGCAGATGCGCCATGAGGCGCGAGAATTCGTGCGGCTGGACGATGGTCGGCGTGCCGCCACCGAAATGGATCGCTCCGACGGGAAGCGAATGCCCCGCCGCCGCCGTGACGAGGTCGATTTCGGCTTCGAGCATTGCCAGATAGTCGCGGATCGGCGCGTCTTCGAGCGTGATCGTGGTGTGGCACCCGCAGTACCAGCACATCGACCGGCAGAACGGCACGTGCAGATAGAGCGACACCGGCTCGCCTGCGGGAAGACGCGCCAGCCACTCGGCGTGGACGTCGGCACCGATGTCCGCCTCGAAGCGCGGCGCCGTCGGATAGCTCGTGTAGCGGGGAAGGCGGGCCTCTCCGTAAGTCTGGATGGGATCGACGGTCATGGCTCTCTCCTCGGCAGGTGGTCTCTCGGCGATCGCGTCGCTGCGACGTCCGGGATCGGCCGCCGCTCGTTCGCTCTTTCGTCGCGCGATTTCGTCGCCGGCTCTTTGTCGAAGCCCAAGCAACGCGACGATCGCGAGATCGCCGCCGGGCACCGGGTCATCGTCGCCGTATTTGTCCCCCGACAAGTACGCGCCGGCGTTGGGAGGCTAGGAGGGAGGGTGGCCAACGCTCGTCTCGACGGCCGCGATCAGAGAGGACCGTCATGCCCCCCGTTTCCGATACCGACCGCTTCGTCGACCTTCGCCTACTCGCGGCCGCCGACCGACCGCCGCGCCTCCTGGCCGTGCTGGAGGCGCTCGTCCCCGGCGACGAAGCGACGATCATCGTCGACCACGATCCGGTCTCCCTGCGCCGGCAGGTCGACATCGCCCACCCCGGGCGGTTCGACTGGCACCGGCTGGAAGACGGTCCCGACCTCTGGCGGACGGTCGCCCGGCGCCGACCCGCCACCACCTGCTGCGGCAGTTGCGGCGGCTGAGACGGGAGCGACCGGCGATGCACGGGGCGACCCTGTCACGTTGGACGATGAGCTGGTTCGGTGCCGCGATCGTGCTTCTGGTCGCGGCCGAAGCTCTGTTCGCCCTCGGCTTCGCCGATCCCGTCGCCGCGCCGCGCGGGGCGGAGACGCTCGCCGTCGTCCATCTCGTCACCGCCGGTTGGCTCGGACTGCTGACGATCGGCGCGGCGCTCCAATTCGTGCCGGTGCTCGCGGCCGGGCGGCTCCGGGCCGCCGCGGCTTCGCTGCCGTCGCTGATCCTCGCCCTCCTCGGCGATCTCGCGCTGGTCGGCGGCTTCGTCGCCCTCGGCCGCGGCGCGGCGGCGGCCCCTCACCTCCTCGCCGGCGGCGCGGCGCTGCTCGTCGCCGGCTACGGCGGCGGCGGGATGATGCTCGGGCTGACGCTGCGCGCCGCCCGACCGCTCGCCGCCGTCCCCCGCCTCGTCGGGCTCGGTCTCGTCGGTCTCGCCGCGACACTGGTCCTCGGCGCGGGACTGGCGAGCGGCCTCGCCGGCCTTCTGCCGCCTGATCCGGCCGGCCGGGTGGCCGATCTCCTGCCCTTCCACATCGTCTTCGGGCTCGGCGGCTGGCTGACGGCGACGGCGCTCGCCGTCTCCTATCGTCTGCTGCCGATGTTCCTGCTCGCGGCCGAACCGAGCGTCGGGCCGAAGCGCCTCCTCCGGCTCGCGATCTCGGCCTTCGTCCTCCTCGGCCTCGCCCTCGCCGCCGTCGCGGTCGGCGTCGACGCCCGCCTCGCCGCAGGCGCCTCCGCCATCGCCGCCGTCGCCGCGATCGCCGTCCACGGCCGCGATCTCGCCGCCATCGTGCGGGGCCGACGCCGCCGCGACATCGAGGCGAGCGGACGGGCGAGCCTTCTCGCCGTCCTGACGCTGTGGGCCGCCGTCGCGCTCGGGCTCGGGGCCGCCCTCCTCGGCGAGACGGCGCGGGTCGTCCCGACCGTGGTCCATCTCGCCGGCTTCGGCTGGCTCTCCGGCCTCGGCCTCGCCCAACTCGGCAAGATCGTGCCGTTTCTCACGTGGCTCGAATATTTCGGACCGGTGATGGGGCGTCGCCCGACGCCGCGCACACAGGACCTGTTGCCGTCGCGCCGCCTCGAGCCGTGGTACGTCGTCTTCCACGCCGGCGTCTGGATCGGCGCGGCGGCCCTTCTCGCCGAGGCCCCGGCGCTCTACCGTTTCGGAGCGCTGATGCAGGGCGTGGCGGTCGCCGCTCTTCTCGTCGTGTTCGCTCGCACCCGTCGCCTCGCCGGCGTCGCCGCCGAACATCTCCGCGAGGGGGTCGATCGACCCCGTCTCTTCGTCGCAACGATCGAGCCCGGGAGCAAGCCATGACTCTCTACAAGGACGTCGACGTCCGCACCCTTCTGCGCAAGGGCGGCGAGCCGTTCCGCCTCATCATGGCGGCGCTCGAGACGCTCGCGCCTGGACAGGGCCTGCGCATCCTCTCGACCTTCGAGCCGAAGCCGCTCTATCGGGTGATGTCCGAACGCGGATTCGACCACGCCGCCCGTCCGCTGACCGACGGCGACTGGGAAGTGACCTTCACGCCGTCCGCCTCGGTGCCTCCCGTCGCGGTATCGCGGGGAGGCGAAGACGCCACCGATTGGGCCGATCCGATCTTCCACCTCGATCTCTCGGCGCTCGAAGCGCCCGAGCCGATGGTCCGCATCCTCCGCCAGATCGACCTGATGGAACCCGACGAGGTTCTGTTCGCCGTGCTCGACCGCGAACCCGTCTTCCTCCTGCCCGAACTCGAACGGCGCGGCCATCGCTGGGTCTGCGCCGCCGACGAAGCGAGGACGACGTGGCGACTTCTGGTGCGGGTCGGCGAGGAGACGGTGTCGTGAGAAACGACGAGATCTCCCCGGCGCGTCGCGCCGACGACGCGCTTCGCACCCTGCTCGATCCGGAGACCGGCGTCGGCATCGTCGATCTCGGCCTGATCTATGCTCTCGACGTCGACGCCGCCGGCGTCGCCACGGTGGTGATGACCACCACCTCTCGCGGCTGCCCGGCCGCCGATCATCTCCGCGAGGCGGTCGCGATCCGCCTCGCCGCCGTCGAGGGCATCGGCCGGGTCGACGTGACCCTGACCTGGGATCCGCCGTGGACCCCCGACCGGATCGTCCGGCTGGATTGAGGCGACGACGGGAAGACGACCCGGACGTGCCGGCGCGGGCTGCGCGGCGCGCGGAAGGTCGCGAACGGATCGAGACCTTCCACGGCACACCGGTTCAACCGCGGCGCACCGTCGCCAGCATCGGCCCGTATTCGACGAGGAACAGGACGAAGGCGGCGACATGGGCCATGCCGGCGACTGCGTAGATCAGAGTCGCCGCCTCGGGGGCGAAATCGACCGCCGGGCGGACGACGGCCGCCACCAGCATCGCCGCGTAGGAGATCTGTGTCAGCGGCGAGGCGGTGAGCCTGCGTCCGGTGTGACCGCGGGTGGCGCGGGTCATCACCGCGAGCATCATGGTCGAGACGGCACCGACGGTCATGACATGGAGCGCGGCGACGTCGCCGACCAGACCGAGCCCGGCCGCCGCGATCCAGGCGAAGCCGAGCGGCACGAAGGCATAGGCGACGTGGAGAATGAAGAGCAGCCGCTCGGGGAAGGTCGCGAAGCCCCGCCAACGAGCGAGCCGGACCGCGTGAACGATCGCCGCGATCGCGGCGAGCCCGGTGGCGATGGGCCGCCCCGGCGCGACGCTCCAGGCGAGAAGGGCGAGAGCGGCGACGACGACGGCGACCCCGTCGAAACGGCCGAAGGGAACCGGCATGCGCTCGGCCCCGTGCTGGTTCAGCCAATTTCGGGTGAAACTCGGCACGATCCGTCCGCCGATGATGGTGATCATCACCACCAGCGCCGAGACGGCGAGACGCGACGGCGCGCCGCCGAAGCGCCCGGTCGTGGCCGACAGGTGGAAGCACAGATTCGCCAGCGCGAGCAGGATCAACAGACCGACGATCGGCAGGTTGTTCCACTTGCGTCCGGCGACGATCTCACGACCACACACCAGCGCGAGCACCGGCAGGAAGAGGCTGTCGATCACCAGCGAGGGCACGAGGCCGAGGACGTCGGGGGCGAGCATCACCAGGCGCCCCGCCGCCCACAGGCCCGACAGCGCCATCAGGGGCCGGCCGGAGACCGGCAGCCGGCCGGTCCAATTGGGCACGGCGGTCGACAGGAAGCCGGCGACGACCGCGGAAGAGAAGCCGAACAGCATCTCGTGGGCGTGCCAGGCGACGAAGCCGTAACCGCCGCCGACCGGCCACCCCAGGGTGAGAGCGCCGACCCACAGCGCGACGTCGACCACGGCGGCGATCGCGGCTCCCAGGAAGAACGGGCGAAAGCCGTAGGAGAACAGGGCGGGTCCGGTGCGGGCTAGCCCCCGGGGGATGCCGCCGCGGCGCGGTTTCGATCGATCCTCGCTCATGATGAGGTTCCTCTCTGGTGATCCGTCGTCGGATCTCCGTCGTGGACCCGGACCCCCGTCGGTTCTTTGTCGCAGCACAAGCACGCGAACGGCTGACCACGTCCGTGAGAACGCTCATTCCGGCTCCGCGACGCCACCACCATGCCGATCTTTGTTCCGGCACAAACAGGACGACCGCGACCGGGCCTAGAAGCTCGACCCAGAGACCGGCGAGGTCCCGAGAAAGAGACATGGAGAGGAGATCCACCATGGTCGAACACGTTCAGATGACTCGTCGCATGATGCTGGCCGGCGCGGCCCTGGTCGGCGCCGCCGCAGAGGTGCTCTCGATGGATCGGCCGGCACGGGCGGAAGGCGGAAACCTGAAGATCGATCCGGCCGCCGGAAACGCAGCGGTCGCTTCTCTGCCGCGCGAAAAGGTGGAGCTCGTCGCACCGCCCTTCGTCCACCCGCACACCCAGAAGGCCCAGGGCGGCCCCAAGGTGATCGAGTTCACGCTCACCATCGAGGAGAAGAAACTCGTTCTCGACGACAAGGGCGCCGAGATTTACGCCATGACCTTCAACGGGTCGAACCCCGGGCCGCTCATGGTCGTCCATCAGGACGACTACGTCGAGCTCACTCTGGTCAACCCGGCTACCAACACGATGGCCCACAACATCGATTTTCATGCCGCCACCGGCGCTCTCGGAGGCGGCGCGTTGACCCTGGTCGATCCGGGACAGAAGACGGTCCTGCGCTTCAAGGCGACGCGTCCGGGCGTCTTCGTCTATCACTGCGCCCCTCCCGGTATGGTGGCGTGGCACGTCACCTCCGGCATGAACGGCGCCATCATGGTGTTGCCGCGCGAGGGACTCACCGACGGCCACGGCAAGTCGTTGACCTACGACCGTGTCTATTATGTCGGCGAACAGGACTTCTACGTCCCCAAGGACGAGAAGGGGAACTACAAGAAATACGCCGACGCGGGCGAGGCCTACAACGACACCGTCGAGGCGATGCGCACGCTGACCCCGAGCCACGTCGTCTTCAACGGCGCCGTCGGCGCCCTGACCGGCGACAAGGCGATGAAGGCGAAAGTCGGCGAGCGGGTGTTGATCATCCATTCGCAGGCCAATCGCGACACCCGTCCGCATCTGATCGGCGGCCACGGCGACTACGTCTGGCCGGGCGGCAAGTTCGCCAACGCCCCCTACCTCGATCAGGAGACCTGGTTCGTCCCCGGTGGGTCGGCCGGCGCCGCGCTCTACACGTTCCGCCAGCCCGGGGTCTATGCCTACGTCAACCACAACCTCATCGAGGCCTTCGAACTGGGTGCGGCCGCGCACTTCACGGTGACCGGCGACTGGAACGACGACCTGATGACGTCGGTCCTGCAGCCGACCTCGGCCTGACGAAGCGAGGGGCCGCGCGACGTCGCGGCCCCTCCATCTCGGCGCGTCCGCCGTCTCGTGGAGTCCGTCATGTCGACCGTTCGTCGCGACGCTTCCGTCTCTCTCGCCTCGCTGCTGCTGCCGATCGGGATTCTCTGCGTCCTCACGGTGGCGACGATCGTCGTGGTCGTCGGGGACGGGCGCGACCGGACGGCGATCGCCGCTCCGACTGTGATCACCGTGCCGCCGCATGTCTTTCGCTATCGGCCTTCGGGCGAATACCACCGCTTCGGCATCGTCGTGGACGCACCCGAGACCGAAACGCGGCTCGACAGCCCGATGACCATCACGAAATACCAGATCACCGCCGCCGAATACGATCGCTGCGTCGCCGATCGGGCCTGCAAGCCGCGCGAAGGTGCCGGGGCCGACACGGACACCCGGATCCCCGCGACCGGGATCGACCACGACGACGCCGCGCACTATGCCGACTGGCTCGGGCGACGTACGCGGACGGCCTGGCGCCTGCCGACCGATCGCGAGCTCGCCGCCGCCGCCGGCTCGAAGTTTCCCGACGATGCCCTCGGCATCGATCCGGAGGCGCGCAACCCGGCCCTGCGCTGGCTCGCCGACTACCGCCGTGAAGCCGAGCGGAAGGCCCCCCGCGATCCGCGCCCGCACCCGATCGGATCCTTCGGCGAAAGCGAGTGGGGGCTCGCCGACTTCGGCGGCAACGTGTGGGAGTGGACGGCGACATGCAATCGTCGCGTCGACCTCGACGCGACCGGCGCGCAGGCGGGGGTTTCGGAGAGTTGCGGTATCTACGTCGCCTCGGGTCGGCATCGGGCGCCGCTGTCGTCGTTCATCCGCGAACCGAAGTCGGGCGGGTGCTCGGTCGGTACCCCGCCCGACAATCTCGGCTTCCGCCTCGTCCGCGAAGACGGCTTTTTCACCCGACTCGCCTTTGCCGTGACGCCCCGTCGACCCTAGATTGGCGAACGTGAAGGGGAGATCCGGCGCGATGGCTCCTCGCGTGCGGCCCCCCCGGTGGTCGAACGGAGAAAGGACGGTGATCGTGGCGATCGATCGGACGGTCATCAAGTCCTTCGCGTTGTTCGACAGTCTGGCCGACGACGAACTCGATCGCCTGCTCGCGCATGCCGTGCCACGCCGCGTGCCGCTCGGCGGGGCCGTGTTCGAACAGGGCGCTCCGGCCGATCACTTCTTTCTGCTTCTCAACGGCCATCTCAAGGTGACGCAGGTCACGGAAGACGGCCAGCAGATCATCGTCCGGGTGGTCCACCCCGGCGACCTCTTCGGCTTCGCCGAGGCGCTGCGCCGTCCGGATTATCCCGGCAGCGCGATCGCCGCCGCGGAAAGTCTGGTGCTGAGCTGGCCGAACGACCTGTGGCCGCGCTTCGTCGAGAAGAGCCCCGGTCTGGCCGTCAGCACCATGCAGGCGATCGGTCAGCGTCTCGAAGAGGCCCACACCCGGATCAGAGAGATGTCGACCCAAGAAGTGGAGCGCCGCGTCGCCCAGGTCGTGCTCCGGCTGGCCAAGAAGGCCGGTCGATCCGAGGCGGGTGGCATTCGCATCGACTTCCCGATTTCCCGCCAGGACATCGCCGAGATGACCGGCACGACGTTGCACACCGTCTCGCGCATCCTCAGCGCCTGGGAAACCGAGGGCCTCGTCGAAGGGGGCCGGCAGAAGCTCAAGGTGACGAATCTCGCGGGGCTCACCGAAATTCTCGCGCGAGCGAAGCGCTGAGGCGGTCGCGAGACGCAGGCACGTCACTTGCCGCGCCGAAGGAGGCGGCACGAGCGTACCGGTCACAAGCGGAGCTCCTCATACGACTCGATGAAGAGCCGGCGTCCGCCGTTGCGCGAGACCGAAGCGTGACGCGCTACCGTCGAAGAGCCCCAGCCGAGTGATCGGAAGATGGGGTCACGTCAGGATCCGACCACGAGCGTGTCTGCGGACGCCTCGGACTTCACGGGTCCGATTGACCATCGAAAGTATGGAATATATATGTTTCGTATGTTCGATGAGATCGGAAGAGAGCCATGGGGATCGTGAAGATCGACGACGAGCTGCACGAGGACGTGCGTCGGGCCAGCGCGGTGATGTGCCGGTCCATCAATGCCCAGGCCGAGTTCTGGATGAAGATCGGCATGCTCGCCGAAGCTCATCCGACCCTGTCCTTCAACGACATCGTCAAGCGGCAATATGCGCTGGCCGAGGTGCGTCTCGACGGCGCGGCGGCAGCCTGAGATGGTCAAGTCCTCCGACGAACTCGCGATGATGCGGATATCCGGCCGTCTGTTGGCATCGGTCTTCGAGATGCTGGACGGGATCGACCTCGCCGGTCGATCGACTCTCGAGGTCGACGCTCTGGTCGAGCGTTTCATCACCGTCGATCTCGCCGCGCGTCCCGCCAGCAAGGGACAATACGGCTTCGCCCATGTTCTGAACTGCTCGATCAATCACGTCGTCTGTCACGGCGTGCCCGACGCGAGCGAGATCATTCGCGACGGCGACATCATCAACCTCGACATCACCCTCGAGAAGAACGGCTTCATCGCCGATTCCAGCAAGACCTACGTCGTCGGCGACGCTTCCCCGGCGGCTCGGCGACTGGTGCGGGTCGCCTGCGAGGCGATGTGGAAGGGGATCGGGCAAGTGCGCCCCGGCGCTCACCTGGGCGACATCGGCCACGCGATCGAACGCCACGCCAAGCGGAACGGATGTTCGGTGGTTCGGGAATATTGCGGTCACGGCATAGGACGGGAGATGCACGAGGAGCCGCAGGTGCTCAACTTCGGCCGCCCGGGGACGGGATTGGAGTTGCGCGAGGGTATGGTCTTCACCATCGAGCCGATGGTCAATCAGGGCACCCGCCGGGTCTGGACGGCGAGCGACGGCTGGACGGTGACGACCGACGACCACAAGCTCTCCGCCCAGTTCGAGCACACGGTCGCCGTCACCGGGACCGGCGTCGAAGTATTGACCTTGCGTCGCGATGAGGTGCCGATGCCTGAAGCGAAAGTGTGACGGTACTGATCGCTGGGACTTTATGGCGTGCGAGAAAAATATTGGCATTTCTTGCGACGGCCCTTCGTCAGGGATGTGAACCTGCAGCTACGGCCCGGACAGACCTTTACAAGGCCTGCTTCCTGCCTCAGCGCCAAGCGCCGCCAACGGGATCCCAACGCCCCCGGGCACCTTCTGGGAAGCTCAAGCTGGCGATGATCGGTCCGAAGAAGCGTCGGAGTTCTTCCAGCAACTGCGGGAAAGGGGGCGGCTCCATCGTTGGTGGCGTTCGGCGTAGAAATCCCGTCCAGAGGCCGCGTTCCTCCACGATCGCAACAAAGGGGCCGGTCAGGCCGATGGGCATCTCTGCTGGGATGGTCGTCTCGCGACGCTTCAGCGTGCCGCCGACTGCCTCGACGACACTGGCCAGGTCGAACGGGAAGGTGCGTGTGGTGACCCAGATGTCGTGGAAGTCCTTGATGCGACCATTGGCCTCGCCGAAACGGATGATTGCCTCGAACTTCTCGGCGACCACGGTCTCGGGTGGGTACATGAGTATGTTGACCTCCGGGAGACCCGGCAGCAAGGCCGGGAAGGTTTCCCGCTTTGGCGCGGGATACACGTAGTCACCGAAGCCGATGTCGATCAACACGGTGATCACCGCGCCGGCTAGGCCGGCTTTCATGCTCAGCCGCGCGCCCTGATACTTGTCGGCTTCGCGTACCGGCTCGACCTTCAACGTAGTCGGGTCGAACAGGATGCCATCGTCCGGCAGCTCCACCTGACAGATGCGGGCGAACAACTCCTTCAATGCCTCGGGGGTGGGGTCGCCTTTGCCGAGGAGGTCGAGGTCGCCAGTTGGCCGGAAAACATGCTCTGGCCAAGTGACGAACAGCATGGCGCCTTTCAGCACATAGCGCTCGGTGGCCTCCGTCTGGCTGAGGCGGAATAGCAACCGCTCAATGGCGTAGCGCGTCAGGATCCGCTGAAAGTCGTCGCCATTCGTTTTGGCGAGGGCAAACAGACGCGCGCGGATCGACGAGGCGGGATCCTTGATGACCTTGGTCTTCATTGCACCGCCTTGATGAATGGCCCCATCCGACCGGCCACCCGATCGATGGCGGCAAACCGCATGAGCTCACTCGCAGTCGTCTTCCGCTGTCTCAAGGCATCGCGCAGGGCCTCTATCGCGACGTCCTCGCCTACATGGCGGCGGTATTTGAAGCAATCGGCGACGGTCTTGGCGACACCGTAGATCGGCACCGGAACCCCTTCGATCGAAATTTGTTCGATCCCCGCCGTCAGGGCTTCGCCCGTGGCTCGGACGATTTCGAGTTGGAGGCTCCTCGCTTTCGGCGTCCGGTCCTTGTGCGGAATGGTTATCCAGACGGCGTGCGGGAGCTGGGTCGTCAGTTCGTGGTGGCGGAGCGCACTGATGAGGCTGATGATGCCGTTGGGCACCAGCCGCGCTGCCTCTGCCAGGTTGTGCTCGATGTGCTCCCCGGCACGGTCGGGACTCTGGTAGAGTCCGCGTTCGAGACGAACCAGGTCGCCGGCGTCGATCAGGCGCTTGAGATAGACCAGCGGGATGCCGGCCGCCTTGAAGTCCCGCGCACGCGCAATGCCTCGAGCCCGGGTCAGATCGAGGGCACGTTCGCGATAACTCGTATGGCGATGGGTCATCATGTTATCTATTGTCGGCAGAAAATATAAATTGTCAACAAAAGACAACTGTTGAGAATTTTCCATCGACGTCATATATTCCATATGACCATGACAAATTCCAGCCCTCTCACCGAACTCACGCCCAAACACGTCCGGGCGGCCCGCGCCCTGCTGGCATGGTCGCAACAGGATCTCGCCAAGGCAGCAGGTGTTGGAACCTCCACCGTCGCCGATTTCGAGCGCGGCTCGCGCAAGCCCGTTGCCAACAATGCCCAGGCCATCCGTGCTGCCCTAGAAGGTGCGGGCATTCGTTTTCTGCCCACGGGCGCCGTGATCGGCCCCTCCATACCGCCATTCGCCCGCGCGGATGTTGCAACCACCCCGGTTCGCTGGGTCAGCGCCCAAGACCTTTCGGATTGGGCCGACCGCACCGACGGTCCGGTCAGTCTGCCAACACTGCTGGCCAAGCTGGTCCAAGCGGCACTCGACCCCAGCATCGAGCTGCGTTTCCCATCTGACGAAGGAGTTCGTCATCCAGGGTGGGACGGCATTACGACCGCTGCCAGAGGCAATGCCTATGTCCCAAAGGGTCGTGCCGGGTGGGAGCTCGGCGTCCAACGCCGCAACATCCAACAGAAGGCGACTGAGGACTACGAGAAGCGGACGGCTGCCCCGACTCCGCTCGATCCCGCCACCTCCACCTACATTTTCGTCACCCTGCGTCATTGGCCTCAAAAGGATGCCTGGGCCAAAGCCCGTGAAGCGGAGGGCCCGTGGCGCGAAGTTCGGGTCTATGACGCAGATGATCTGGTGCATTGGGTCGAGCAGCATCCGGCTGTCGGTCTCTGGATCGCGGCTCGCCTCAACAAGCGGCCACTCGGGACGCGAGAGCTCGACGAGGTTTGGGAGGAGTGGTCGCTCGCCACCGAATGGCGGCTGACCGAGGACCTCGTGCTCGCCGACCGGAGTGAGGACTCGGCCGAGGTCCTCCGCTGGCTGCGCGGCAAACCGTCCGTCCTTTCCCTGCAGACGACCACGTCCGACGAGGTAGCGGCGTTCCTCCACGCCACACTGCGTGAGCTGCCGGACGATCTCGCGGCAGCCTATCGTGCCCGCACACTGGTGATGACGACGGCGGAGGCGGCTCGGGCACTGGGTAACGCGCCGGCGCCCCTGATCCTGCTTCTCACCGAACCTGAGCCGGGGCTCGCTCGCGCCCTCGCAGAGCGGGGCCACTTCGTGCTCCAAGCCTATGACGAGCGCATGATCGGACGTGGCGAGGTCAGAACGCTGGCGCGCCCTTCGCGGGAGGGCATCGCCGCTGCCCTCGAAGCAGCCGGCATGGCCGAACCGCGGGCGAATGCGCTGGCTCGCGACAGCGCGCGCAATCTCGCCGTCCTCCGTCGGTTGATCCCAGGTGCGCCCGGGCGCCTGCCTTGGTGGGCGGAAGCGAAACCGCCGAGGGCGCTGCTGGCGGCGCTGCTCGCCGGCGGCTGGGTGGAGACCTCCGAGGGTGACCGAGCGCGCCTCGCCGAACTTGCTGACCAGTCTTACGACGCCATCATCGCCGATCTGGCGCCACTCGTGGGCTCCTTCGATAGCCCGTTGCAAAAGGTTGGGACGGCGTGGCGCGTCGCCTCGCCGTCGGATGCTTGGATTCTGCTGGCCCACCATCTGACGCGGGCTGATCTCGACCGCTTCGAAAGTGTCGCCCAAGCGGTTCTAGGTGCATCCGATCCACGCTTCGACATGGAGCCAGACAACCGCTGGATGGCTGAAATCCACGGCGTGCGGGCGGACCATTCGGGCCTGCTGCGGCACGGAGTAGGCCAAGTGTTGATCCTGCTGGCGCTCTGGGGGGACAGGATCCGCACGGCGGCAGACGCGCCGCAACGTGCGGCCGCGATCGTCGCGCGCCTGCTCCGTGGCGCCGATGCGCGGCGCTGGTGGTCCCTGTCCGGCGACTTCCGGCTGCTCGCCGAGGCTTCACCCGATGCCTTCCTCGCTGCCATCGAAGACAGTCTCGACCAGAACGATCCGCCCATCGGCGCCTTATTCGGCCATGACGACGGTGGGATCCTCGGGACGGAGCACCTGTCCGACCTCATGTGGGCACTCGAATCCCTCGCTTGGTCGCCCGATTGGATGCCACGCGTGACTCACGTCTTGGCACGTCTCGACGCCATCGATGTCAAGCCGCGCAAATTCGTCAACGGGCCGATGAACAGCCTGCGGGAGGTTCACCTCCTCTGGAGCCCTCAGACCTACGCCACGCAGGAGCAGCGCATCCGCGCGCTCGACCTGATCCGCAAACGGGAGCCGGCCACGGCGTGGAAGCTGATGCTCGGCATACTGCCGAGCGGCCGTGATACCTCGTCCCCGTCGCCCCTACCGCGCTGGCGCGACTTCAGTGTCGACAATCCAGAGGCGGTGACCTGGAACCTGATCGGTCGGGGCGCGGCGAAGATCAGCGAACGGCTGGTCGCCGACGTCGGCCTCGACCCTCAGCGATGGTCGGCGCTGCTCGACAGGCTTGGCGACCTTTCCCCCGATCCGGAGCCGGCGCTTGCTGCGCTCGAGGCGGCTGAATCCATGATCACGGGCGCTGCCGATCGCGCCGCTTTCTGGGAAAAGCTTCGGCGAGTCCTGCACCACCATCGACAGTTTCCCGACGCCGATTGGTCCCTGAAGGAGGGCGTGTTGCAACGGCTGGAGGCGATCTACGAGCGCTTCACGCCCTTGGATCCGCTAACGCGCGCGGCTTGGCTCTTTGAAGACTCTGCTGCCTTGCCCAGGGCAACGACCGATGGTTGGGAAGCCGAGCGGCGCGAGGTTGAAGCTGCCCGCGAGGGGGCGGCTCGCACTCTTTTCACGGACGGGGGCATTCCGGCGGTTCTCGGTCTGGCTCGACTGGTCGACAGCGCCGGGTATGTCGGTAAGGCGCTCTACGATAGCGGTCTTTCGGCTTCCGACCTGGAGGCTCTGATCGAAGCGGCGGCCCGCAGCGCCGACGCGCACGAGCGCGACGTTGCCCACGGCCTCATCTTCTCGGCGTTCCGAGACCGCAAGGAGACTTGGGCGGAGGCGCTGATTGCACGAGCGCAGGCGGAGTCCTGGGGCGATGATGCAGTGATGACGATCCTGCGGGCCCTGCCAATCGGTCGGTGGACCTGGGACCAAGTCGAGAAAATCGGTGGTGAGACGTTGGCGACCTACTGGCGCCGTGCTCCGGTTCTTTGGATGGATGGAGACAGTAGCGACATTGCCTACTCCATCCGCCAGTTGATCGATGCGGGTCGGGCCCGTCACGCTCTGGCGCTCGCTGGTCGCGGCGACAAGAAGGGGCTTCTGCCGTCGGCAGTGCTGCTGGAGGTGCTGGAGCAGGCCGTGCGCCAACCAAGCGAGAACCCGGCGGATGGCAACGAGGCAACCATGCTCCAGCACTACGTCGCCGAAACGCTCACGGACCTGGACGCCCGCAGTGATGTCGACCGTGATGCCCTCGCGATTCTCGAATGGAAATACCTGAGTGTCCTCGAGTACTCGCGCCGCCCGGCGAAGATCCTGCTGTCGGTCCTTTCGGAGCAGCCGAAATTGTTCATCGAAATGCTCAGCGCCGTTTACAAGGCCAGCGCAGAAAGCGGGATCGAGGAAGCCGAGCCGTCCGATCCAGAACAGGCGCGTCTGGTGGCGGACCAAGCTTACCGACTATTCGAGCTCTGGGACCACATCCCGGGTCGACGTGATGACGGAACCATCGACGTTAGGGTACTGGAGGACTGGATCAAAGAGGCACGCAGCCTAGCCAAGGCGGCCGGTCGCGAGGATATCGCCGACAGCAAGATCGGTCAGATGCTATCCGCTTCGCCCGAGGGCGCGGACGGGAACTGGCCGGCGGAGCCCGTGCGAGAGGCGCTCGACCTTTTTCGAAGCAAACCCATGCTGGAAGGATTCCGCGTCGGCAAGGCAAACCGGCGCGGTATTACGACTCGCATGCCGGGTGACGGCGGCAATTTGGAGCGAGGCGAGGCAGCGAAATACAGGGGCTGGGCCAAGGCAATTGCATTCGAACATCCGCACACGGCCAAGGCGCTGAGTGACCTCGCTGACAGCTATGAGCGGCAGGCCAAGCGGGAAGACGAGGACGCCGAGCGGCGCGACTGGTCCTATTGAAAGTGCGAAAGCAACATTAAGATGATTTCGACGCCAAATGACATGATATGGTCGCCATTGAACCTACCCTGCTGCCATTCGCTCACTAGCCAAACGTCGCGATGGCCACAAATACGTGTTCAAGGTCCCGAGTTCCGCTCATTTGTAGGTGAGTGCTCAAGTACCACCCTTTGTCGCCGCCGGGGGCTCTTTCACGTCATGAAGCCCGTGACCGGCATCGGTGGTGATTCCTGCCGCGACGCTCATAGCGACCAGTGCATCGAGCGTGAAACGGTCAATTTTGCCGTTCATCAGATCGGCGACCCGTGACGGCGGCAGTCCGAACAATGCTGCTGCATCCGATCGGTCGAGGCCCCGCTCCTCGATGTAACGGCGCAGTTCGATCATGACGGCCGACTGCAACTTCATGGCCGCGGCTTCCCGCGGCGTATCGGTGACTGCGTCCCAGACACTTTCGAAGCGTTTTCCAGTCATCGGAGGCTCACTCGTCGACCCTGTCTCAAGACAATATTGGTGTCGATCAACCGGGGCATCGGGACATCGCCGACGTGCCGTTGTCCCTCGCGCGGGTAAGCTCGAGGTCGCCGTCGACGAGCGGCGCCCGGCGCAACGAGGCCAGGATGCCGCCGGTTCGGAGCGGTTGGGCGCGTGCATCGACGGCGTCGGCCATGGCGGTGTCCCAACTCGGTCCCGACAGGAGATCGTCGACGAAGGTCTGGCGACCGGAGAGCAGAACATCGTAATCGGCGGCCGAAAGGACGACGGCCGCGCGCACGCTGCTCTTGGTCACCACCTGGGGACCCTCTGACCGGGCCAGCCGGACGATCTTCGAGAAGTGGTTCTTCGCATCCTGCAAGGGCCAGTACATGGACACCTCTTGGCTGGACCGGCTGGCCGGATCGTAGCGCGTTTCGGATCGGGTCGTCACGCGAGACCGAAAGGACCGAAGCGGCCGACGGCGAGCGGGTCGAGCGACCATCGCTGTTTTCGGACCATGTCGCCATCGATCGTCCACGGTCTCTCGGCCACTCCGATCACCCGACTGTCCATGCCCGAAACCGTCCGCGGCCCGTCGTCTCGCGCAGGTCGAGGTCCTTCACCAGATCGAGGGCGGCCCGGGGCGTGACGGCGAGCGCCTCGGCGATCATGCCGGCCGAGACCAGCGGCCGTGAGATCACCAAATCGATCAGCTCCGGCAGCCGGGAGGTGGAACGGCGGCCGGCGAGCTTGCGCTGCAGCAGCGTGCGGGCGGTGAGCCAACGGTCATGTTGCTTCATCCCCTCCTCCGCGGCGGCGGTGATGGCGTCGAGCTCGGCGACGAGACGCACCGACGCGTCGCGGTGCCGGCGCCGTTCGCGCGGCACCGCCTTGGCGCCCTCGGCGAGGCAGGGCAGATGGGCGCGAGCCTTGCCGCGCTCCCGCAGAAGGGCGGCGGCGAGCAGGCGGCCGAGGCCGGGGGCGCGCTGCAGCGGCTCGATCGCAGTCCATGCCGTGTGGGCGATCGCGGCGGCGAGGGTCGGCGGCAGGTCGCGGGTCCGATCGACGGCGTTGCGCCACTCGGTGAGACGCGCCTCTTCGTCCCAGTCGAGGTCGTAGACGAGTGGGTCACGATCTCGGTGCGGCGGTGGGCGCGATGCCTCGCCGGCGAGGGCACGGTTCGAACGGGCGATCGCCGCGTCGACCGCCGCGAAGGCGTCGGCCAGGGCCTGGCCGCCGGCGTCCGCGTCGAACCCAGCGGCATTCGGTCCGCCTTCGTCGTCCTCGTCCCCGAAGCGGAGGTCCGGTTCATGCCCCGCATTTAGGGTGAGCCCCTCGTCTCCGGCGGTCCGTCCGCGTAAAATCGCGATCCCGGCGTCGGACAGGGCCCAGTCGGGTTCGGCGCCGGCGATGCGGCGGCGCTCTCCCAGCACGGCGTGCGCCCGGGTGAGTTCGTGGGTGGGTGCACGCACGTCGAGACGGGCGTCGTGCAGCACCAAGTCTTCGAGGACGACGAGTTCGCCGTCGAGCCAGAGCGCGGCGGCGGCGTCGCCGAAATGGGTCCTGGCGATCCAGCCGTCGCGGATCGGGCTCGTCCGCAGACGCTCGTCGAGCCGAGCCAGCGCGTCTTCGGCGCGGGCCAGCGGTCGCGCCAGCAGGGGCCAAGGGAGCGGGTCGGGAAGGCGGGTTCGCGAGGAGGTCATCGTGGGCCTGCGAGGGGAGGGCGGTTTGTGACGGCTGCCGCGGACTTTCCGAGTACCGGGACGGAAATCCCCGTCGGTACAGAGGGATAGTGGCGACTCACTGAAATCGAAGAGCGAAAATCGCGTGCCGGTTTTTCGCCAAGCGCTGCAAATTGAAATCGTTGAGTGAAAGCGACAGAGCGACGGCGCGAGACGGGCCCAGGGAAGGGCGTCGAGACGGAGGGGAAGCGATCGCATCATATTGGAGAACATGGTGAATGATCAATTAACGGAAGTGAAGTCGGTATTTGCTTCCAGCACCCGGACAGGCGCCGGCGGATGAGTATCACCATCGATAAGTACCTCTTATCGATTGGGAGCCGTCCGGGGCGCATTCTTCGGAGGATCCGATAGTGGCGTGGAGGATGGCCTGAAGCGCGCCTCCGAACGGTGCGCGATGTCCGGGCGTGACTCTCCATTCGTGGAAGAGAGGCGAAGCAGAGCGTTCATGGGCTCGTCCATGTATCCCCTCGGAATTGCGCGATCTCGGGCGGACCGGTTCGGCGACTTCGCTTCAGGCTCCGCCTACGTTCGCCGATCCGCACGTCGAGCGCGTCGTCGACGCGTCCATGGGCGTCGAGGACCATCGACCCGTCGAGGCCCGGCGATCGCCACGAGAGGCTCGGTTCGTACGGCGACGACGGCGTCTTTCGGCGATACGATCGACGCAGCGCACGATGACCTACTCCGCCGCCACTCCTGCGTCATCCCGCCTCACCCTGAAATTCCACCGGGAGACGATCCGAAACCGTTCGGCCATGATCGGCGTAGGCCGAATGTCGTCGCCAAATGGGGTGTCGGGCGGATGCGTGGCCGTCCGAACGGCGCTGCAAGGCGGCGGCGGTCGGCGTCACGCGCCGAGAGGTGGGAAATGCTCGGAGAGGGGCGATGCTGAGGCGCAGTTTTCTCGCCGGAGTCGTGACCCTGGCCCTCGCCGGCTGCGCGAAGGAGAGCCCGCCGCGAGCTCTGCTCTATCGGTTGACGATCACGGTCGACACGCCGGAAGGGCAGAAAGTCGGGTCGAGCGTCGCTCGGCTCTGGATCGGCTTCGGCGACGGTCCACTCGGCGGCATGGGAGCGGCGATCTTCTTCAACCTGAAGGGTGCGGCCACCGTCGTCGACCTCGGCCCGCGGGGCTATCTCCTCTGCCTGCTCTGGCGAGATGAACTCCGGAGAGGCAGCACCGGTCAGGAGGGGCTTCTGGTTCCGTTCGCCGCCCGTCCTTATCGGGATAGGAACATGAAGATGCCGCAGGCGATCGACGCCGTCGTCGAAGCGCGACCGAAGGTGTCGATCCCGCTGAAGAGCCTGCCGGCGCTGGTGCGCTTCCGCGATCCGAGCCAGCCGTCGACGGCGGAGTGGATCGATCCCGCCAATCTCGACGCGGTCTTCGGGCCCGGCGTGGCGATCGCGCGGGTGGACTACGAGATTCTGGGCAAGCCGCCGATGAAGCCCGGAGCCAAGCTGACCGACGAGATCGAGGTGCCGGAGATAACCGCTTCTGTCGCCCGCCTTCAGGCGGTGATCCCTTGGATCAGGCTCCCAAAAGAGAAGATCGCCGAGATGGTCAAAGGAAGCGATCTCGACCCATATTCCAAGAATTTCTATCCTGGAAGAGGCGTGATAGCGCGCTACTACATATCAGGAGTTGGCGATGAGCACTGAGTATACGACGTATGAGAAGCTCATACTCGCCATCGCTTCGATGGATGCGTATAATCGAGGCCTTGCGCCAAGCGTGCAACTCGACGCAACCAATATCGGTCCTCTCAAATTCACGAAAAGTTCCGCCGACTTGGGGATCGGCAATCTCGCCACCGACGGGTTCGCCGCCGTCGCCTATACGGTGTCGGGAACTGGCACCAGCCTCGACGGCAAGACGATCATCGCCTATCGCGGCACCGACAACCCCACCTTGGCCACCGACCCCGTGAAGGGGGCGAGCGACATTCTGACGGGATGGATCGCGGCTCTGGGCGAGCCGAATGCCCAGACGCAGTTGGCTTTCGACTTCTATCAGGCCGTGACGAACCAGTCGGTCTGGGCGGACACGACGCCGAGCAACGTCGTTCTCACCGGCCATTCGCCCGGCGGAGGGTTGGCCGAATACGTCGGGACGACCGGGCAATCGACGCGAGGGGCGACCGATCGCGGTCCCCAAGGAGGCTGCCCTGTCCTCCACGGCCATGATGGTCGTGTGCAGCCTCGGCGGTGCGTTCGATGGCGTGTGGCTGAAAGAACATGCAATCGTCCGTCATATTTCCGGCCGATGATGATGCCGAGACGCGTCGGGGGAAGAGCGAGGTGATGATGGAGGATCGCGATACCGTCCCGAACCTCATGAGCGCGGACACCGCGCGCAACCGCTCCCCCATCGCTCGTCGGAATGGGGGGGTGCTTTGCCTGTTCGCCGCGTCCCGTGCTGCGGCCCGAAGGGTCCACGTGGCGGCTGCGATCGGCGTGATCGCTTCGATTGCCGTGGCGCCGCTCGCCGAGAATGCCGTCGCCGCGTCGTCCGGTCCCGGTGTGACCACGGAGAAGAGGCCGGCCTTGAAGGTCCGACGACGGGCCTACGAAGCGCTCTCTCCAGCGGAACAGGTCGCCAGCCGCAATGCTGCTTGGTTCAAGGTCGAGCCGGACCGAAACGTTCCGGCCGAGAAATGGGATTCCCCCTACTGCACGAAGTGGGACGACGCCTGCACGCGCTGTACACGCGATCGAGCCACCGACCGGCCGCAATGCGTGCCGATCGAACCGAGCAGTGATGTGGGATCCTGCGAACGCAAGCTCATCGCATGTCAAGACAGCGATGAATTTGCACTTATGACCGTATGTTCGAGCTCCCTTGGCATTCGGTGGAGGGAAGAGAGAAATCTCAATGGCGCAGCAGGTTGCGATTATTCCGGGGCCATCGATCCGAAACGCGGGACCTTGAGAAAGAAAGTATATTTCGAGTGCCAAGAAGTACGAGCCATACAACTGAATAATCTTGCTCGCCCGGAAAATGTTCCTGGACGGCTAGGCTATCACGTGCGCGACGACGGGGTTGTGGGTCTGGCCTTCGATCCGACCAAACCGAGACGGGGGCAACCGGACATCTGGTGCAGATCGCCGCAGCGCTACGACGGCGGCTGGGTGATCGATCGGTGGAGGCCGGGGTTTTGAATTGAGGGGGTAAAATCATGGAAAATCTTGCTATTGGCCAATACGGCTTGGAAAACTATTTCCCGTACGCTTACAAGACAAAATATACTCTCGTGCCATCCGACTCGACACTGGGCTCGATCGTCGTCGGTGTACTCGAACCAGTGGGCAACAATACGGGGAGCGGGATCCTGCTGTCCGAAGATATTGTTCTGAGTGCGGCCCACGTCGTCAATTCCGGCAAGCTTGCCGACAAAGATGGTATTCATACCTATTCCTTCGGCATCGGATACGTGCCGGGCACGGTCGTAGCCGCGGATGCGGTCGCGACACAGGCCTCGTCGATCATTTCGTTGCGAAATTACACCGGTAGTTTTCAGACGAACGACGTCGTGGCGATCCGCCTCGATGCTCCCGTTTCCGTCGACAAGAGCGAACTACTCGGTATCACGTCTTGCTACGGCCCGTCCAAGAAGCTGACGGAAGCGCTGAAGTCGATGTTCTCGGTCGGCTTCCCCGGTCTCTATACGGTAGCGGACGATCAGTTGACCTCCTCTGGCAAGGTCGACAGCTACGCGCTGTCGAGTGGAGCGAGCATCGTCGCACAGCCTTCGGAACTCGAATCGTTGGACGTGAGTTCGGCACGATACGACGGTCAGATGAACTGGTCGGCTTCCGGCATCATGGGTGCCGCAGGGCACAGCGGAGGTCCGGCCATCGTCAACATCGGTGGCAAGCAGTTCATCGCTGGAAACTTCACCTGGGCCAATGCAACGGGCCCGAACAACGGTGCGAACAACAATGGTGCCGGCGTCGGTGGCATATTGTTGAGCGATAAGGATTACGCGGTACTCTCGGCGGCGATCGCGAAGACAAACGGCACTCTTCCGCGTGTCAAACTCGCTTGGTCCGACGATTCGACCAACTTGATTCTCGGTTCCGATGACGCCGGTGGTGATACAATCGACACGGTCTGGCGATCGGAACTCGTCTTTGCGGGTGATGGAAACGATGTGATCATCGGCTCGTCTGGGAACGACTCGATAGACGGCGGTGCCGACACAGATACCGTCGACTACCGCGGCATGAGCGTCAAATTGGTCGGTGGGACGGCGAACGACGGCACCGGCCTCCACATCGCCAAGGGTGCCGACGGTCTCTACGGCACCGACACGCTCCACGACGTCGAAGAGGTGGTGATCGGCAAACAGACCTTGAAGCTCGACGCCGTCGCCGAATACGATCAGGGTGCCAAATCGGAAAAGATCGCCATTTCGTTCGAAGCGGGCGCGGCCGTCGATCAGGATGTTGCCGCCGCGACCTCGAACGACGCGACGGCATGGGCGACCCTCGATCTTTCGGCGTTCGGCGCCGACGGCGGTGTGATCCTGAAGAATGGTCGCCTCGCGGGTACCAACTGGACATTCCGAGGCGCCAATGAAGTCATCGGTTCCTCCAAGTCCGACACATTCAATGGTTTGGCGGGCGTAGCGACCGTCGACGGCGGCGGCGGCAAAGATGAATTCCGCAACATCGGTTCCGGCACACAGGTCACGACGGGCTCGGGCGCCGATGAGGTTTATCTCTCGAACAACATCCTCATCACCGACGCTTCCGCCGAGGACAATCTCTACGCCTACGACGACCTGAATCTCACCGGCGGCGTTTCCTGGAAGGGGTCGGAGGACGTCTGGGCCCATGGCGCCGGCGGGATGTGCAAATACGGCTACAACGCCAAGGGCGAACTGGTCGTCGGCGATCTGCTCGGCAATCTCACCTACGTGGCGAATGGTCAATCGACCAATTACGGATCGGATCCTGCCGGGCGCGCCTTCGGACTTTATGTCGCGGAGATGGATGTCCAGACCAAACTCTTCCGTGAGCTCGAGACGCCATGGAACGTCGATGCGAGCTACGCGGCTATCCTCAGCACCAAGCCGAAGGCGGAACTCGGCATTTCGCTCTATCGCGGCGCGGACCCGCTCGTCCTCGACCTCGACGGGGACGGGATCGACCTCGTCGGCCAATCCTCGGTGTCGCCGCGCTTCGATCTCGACGGCGACGGCTTCTCGGAGAAGACCGGCTGGGTCGGTTCGGGTGACGGGCTCCTGGCGCTCGACCGCAACGGCAACGGCGTGATCGACGACGTCTCCGAGCTCTTCGGCGGCCCGCGCGCCGACGGCGGCGTCGATACGAACGGCGACGGCCGCATCACCGGCGCGGAGCGGATGCAGTCGGGCTTCGACGCCCTCGCGGCCTACGACGGCAACGGTGACGGGGTGATCGACGCGTCCGACGCGGTCTTCTCCGAGCTTCGGGTGTGGATCGTCGCCGATGGTGATGCGGTCACCGACGAGGGCGAGTTGAAGACACTCGCCGAAGTCGGGATCACCTCGATCTCGCTCGCATCGACGGATGAGAGTGGCGTGTTCGTCGCGGGCAATCAGGTGACCGCCACGGGCGGGTTCACCCGGACTGACGGCAGCACGTCGACGATCGCGAACGTCGATCTGAAGATCGACAATTTCGACTCGCAATGGCTCGCTGCCACGACCCTTTCAGAGACGGCCGCCGCGCTGCCCGAGTTGCGCGGCCATGGCACGCTCGCCGATCTCAGGCAGGTGATGACGCTCACGCCGTCGCTCGAGACCGTGGTGGTCGGCGCGCTCGACGACCTCGGCGCCGCGCGTGGGATGGAGGCCATTCGATCTGCGGCGATCCCCGTCCTTCTCGGCTGGGCCGCCTCCCTGCCGGCGGTCGCGTCGACCGAGCACTATCAGACGGTTCATGTCGTCCTTGGGGCTTCCGATCGTCACGTCGTCGACTATGCCTACGCCGTCCAGGTCGACGGCACCGAACGCTGGATGCTCGCGAGTTCGAATACGAGCTACGAGAGTTTGGCGGCCTTGAAGGCCGCGAATCCGTCGTTGGACGGGCGCTGGCGCGATCTCTCGAGCGACGAACTCGCCTTCGTGGAGCGTTATACCGGCGAGCAGCTGCCGACCGTCCTCGACGCCGGATCGTCGAAATCGGCCGTGGTTGCCGCCTTCGACATGGCCTACACCCATCTCGACATGCTGTCGGTGCGGCTCGCGGTACAGGCGGCGCCGGACTATTACGGCTTGTCCTACGACGTGAGCGAAGATCTCTTCCGACCGGCGACCGACCGGCAGTTGGTGCCGTTCTTCGAACACGTGTTCTCCGAAGTGCAGACCGCCACGCCGGCGGAAATCTCGGCGTATTTTGCGACGATGAACGACGTCTTCGATCGCATCGTGACCGCCTATGATCGAGGAACCGGCAATAGTATCAATTCCTTCGGCTTCCTCTACGCGAACCTCGTCGCGGCCTGGGAGAACGTCGGTCTGCCGATCTCTCTGAATGCGGCCGCCAGCGACTTCGGCATCCCCGAGACACTTCTGGTCGATGACTTCGACGCCCCGGTCGAGGGAACCGGAGAGGCGAACATCTTCTATCTCGGGTCGGGGGACCAGACGGTCTACGGCAAGGGTGGTCACGACGACTACGTGATCGGTCGCAATTTCGGTCATGACACGATCGTCGACGACGAGACGAACATCACGCACGACGACGACTATGTTCGATTTGCTCAATACGCCTCGACCGAAATCACGGCGACACGCGACGGGCTCGATCTCCTTCTCACCGTGGTCGCGACCGGTGACGAAGTCCGCATCGTGAACCAGTTCGCGGGTTTCATTCCGGGGATCATGGGCGGAGGCGAAACGTCGTCGGCCTTCGGTATCGATCTCATCCAGTTCGTCGACGGCGTTCAGTGGACGCGCGAAGACATCGCCTGGCAGGTCTCGCGTTCCTCGAGTGCGTCCGAGACCATCCTTGGGACGCCAGACAAGGACGTTCTCGACGGCGGCGCCGGGGACGACATCCTCGTCGGCGGCAACGACTTCGACATCTATCTGTTCGGCTACGGCTATGGCCACGACGTAGTCGACGAGCGGGTGTCGTCGATCGGATCGGCCGCCTTCGCCGTCGTCGGATGGGATCAGGATGCCGTGCAATTCGGCGAGGGCATCACCGAAGACGATCTGACCTTCGCCCGCGAGGGCGGTGACCTGATCCTCGGTCTCCTCGGATCCGACGACACGTTGACGGTGAAGGGGCAGTTCAACTCCACCTACACCGGCGTCTTCGGCCAGATCTGGATGGATCGCATCGAGATCTTCCGGTTCGCCGACGGATCCAGCCTCGACTGGACCGAGGTCATGGACCGGACGATCGCCGCGCAGGAGACGCAAGGCGACGATACCGTCATGGGATTCGACGTCGCCGACGTCCTCGACGGCGGGGCCGGTGACGACTTCCTCTCGGGTGGCAACGACGGCGACACCTATGTCTTCGGCCTCGGCTACGGGCACGACCTTGTTCGAGACGCCGAGACCAGCGTCTATGGCGATCAGGCGGATTCGATCGCCTTCGGCTACGGATTGACGTCGGCCGACGTGATGTTTTCTCATCCCGAGGACACCGACGATCTGGTCGTGACTCTGGCCGACGGCAGCACGCTCACCATTCAGAACCAGTTCGGCATCATCTATACGGGTGTCGTGGGCGATCTCGCCTTCGATCGGATCGAGCGTTTCGTGTTCACCGACGCCGATGGAGAGACGGTACTCTCGGCTCGCGACGTCGAGCTGCGGCTCATCGCCGAAGCTGAGACGAGTGGCGACGATCGAATCTTCGGCTTTGCCTCCGACGACCGGCTCGACGGCGGTGCCGGTGGCGACCTCATGAAGGGGGGGGACGGCAACGACACCTATGTCTTCGGTCATGGATACGGCCACGACCGGATCGCGGAGAGTTCGTCCCACATTCTCGCACCCGAGACCGATGTGGTCGCGTTGACCGAGGACGTGTCTCCGGACCAGGTCCGCGTGACGAGAGGTGCGGGCAACGATATCGTCTTGACCCTGACCGACACTGGCGAAACGCTGACCCTGAGCGATCAGACCAGCTACGGCGTGCTCAATTGGCGCCCCAGCGAGGTCGAAAGCGTCGCCTTCGCGGACGGCACGATCTGGACGGCCGCGGATCTGCGCAGCAAGGCGCTCGAGAACGCCGCGACTTCGGGTGACGACACCGTCGAGGGCTTCTTCTCGGACGACGTCATCGATGGTGGTGCCGGGGACGACCTCCTCATGGGCGGCGACGGCTCCGACACCTACGTGTTCGGACGCGGCTCGGGCCATGACACGATCGACGAGCGATTGGGCTACGTCACCTATTCCAGTGTGGATCGCGTCGTCTTCGGAAGCGACGTCGCTCCCTCCGACATCGTCGTCACGCGGCCGGGCAACGACGATGAGATTCTGCTGACGATCGCGGATACGGGCGATTCTCTGCTGCTGTTGTCGCAGGATTGGCAGTACTCCACGGTCGAGAGTTATGTCTTCGCCGATGGCACCACCTGGAGCCTCGCCGACTTGAAGGCGAAGTTGATCGCGCAAACGGAAACCGCCGGCAACGACGTCGTCACCGGCTTCGGCGGCGCCGACCGCCTCGAGGGTGGCAAAGGCGACGATGTTCTCGACGGCCGAGAAGGCGACGACACCTACGTCTATGCGCGTGGTGACGGCCACGACACGATCGACGAAGGTACGTTGTACGCCGGAACGGCCGATAGACTGGTGCTGACCGGCATCGATCCCGGCGACGTGTCTCTGCGGCGAAGTGGGGATGATCTCATTCTCGATATTGCCGAGAGTTCGGCCGGGACTGGAGACGGTGGCTCCATCCTCTTGAAGTATGTGCTGGTCAAGGCATACGACCGCGGAGTGGAATTCGTCGAATTCGCCAACGGAACGGTTTGGACGGCGAACGATCTTCGCAACATGTTGATCTCTGCGGCGGGGACCGACGGCGACGACACGATCGCCGGCTCGAACGTGGCCGACGTCATCGCCGGCGGTAAGGGGAACGACGCTCTGAACGGCGGGGCCGGCGACGACACCTACGTGTATGCCCGCGGCGACGGCAACGACACGGTTTCCGACGGCTATTGGGGCGGGACGTCCGACCGTCTCCTCTTCACCGACATCGGGCCCGGCGACGTCACGCTCCAACGCTCGGGCAACGATGTGACCTTCTCGATTGCGGAGAGTGCGGCGGGCGCCGGTGACGGCGGTTCGGTCCGGCTCACTTCGTCGCTCGACGACAGTCACTACGACGACGGTATCGAGCAGGTCGTCTTCGGTGACGGCACGGTCTGGAGCCGCGCGGAGATCCGGGCGATGCTGCTAGCACAGGCGTCGACTGCCGGTGCCGACACGATCGCCGGCTTCAATGCCCCAGACACGATCACCGCCGGCCGAGGCGACGACGTGATCAACGGGGCCGGGGGCGACGACACCTACGTGTATGCCCGCGGCGACGGCAACGACACGATTTCCGACGGATATTGGGGCGGGACGTCCGACCGCCTCCTCTTCGCGGACATCGGGCCCGGCGACGTCACGCTCCAGCGTTCGGGCAACGATGTGACGTTTTGGATCGCGGAGAGTGAGGCGGGCGCCGGTGACGGCGGTTCGGTCCGGCTCACTTCGTCGCTCGACGACAGCCACTACGATGACGGTATCGAGCGGGTCGTCTTCGGGGACGGCACGGTCTGGAGCCGTGCCGAGATCCGGGCAATGCTGCTCGCACAGGCGTCGACTGCCGGTGCCGACACGATCGTCGGCTTCAATGCCCCAGACACGATCACCGCCGGCCGAGGCGACGACGTGATCAACGGGGCCGGCGGCGACGACACCTACGTCTACGCCCGCGGCGACGGCAACGACACGATCACCGAGGACACGTGGGGCGGGCCGAGTGACCGGATCGTCTTTTCCGACCTCGCTCCGACAGAGGTTACGCTCGAACGCACCGGCAACGATCTCGTGATCCGGATTGCCGAGAGCGCTTCGGGGGCCGGCGACGGCGGTTCGATCCTGATCAGGAACACGCTCGACGACAGCATGGAAAAGGGGGTCGAGGCGCTCGTCTTTGCCGATGGGACCACGTGGTCTCGGGCCGAAGTGCGTATGAAGCTCCTCGCCCAAGCGTCGACCGACGGCAACGACACGATCGTCGGCTTCAACGTCGCCGACACGATCACCGCCGGGAAGGGCGACGACGTGATCAACGGCGGCATCGGCAACGACACCTATGTCTGGGCGCGTGGTGACGGCGACGACACGATCACCGAGGACAAAGGCAACGGGACGGGCGACCGGATCGTCTTCTCCGGCGTCGCGTCGGCGGATGTGAGGCTCGAGCGCCACGGCAACGATCTGACGATCGTGATCGCGGAGAGTTCGGCGGGCGCCGGCGACGGCGGATCGATCCTGGTGAAGAACACGTTGATGGACAACGGGGGGCAGGGCGTCGAGGCGTTCGTCTTCGCCGACGGCATCTCGTGGTCGCGGACCGATGTTCTCGCGCGAGCCGTGAACTTCGTGCCGATCACCACCGGCAACGACGTCTATGCGTGGGCTCACGGTGATGCGAGTGAAGTGATCGGTGGCGGAGGAGTCGGTGGCGTCGACCAACTGACCATTTCCGGCGTGGACATCGCTCTCCTCGATTTCGCCCGCAGCGGCGCAAACGGTGTCGACCTCGTGGTGACGGACACTGTTTCCGGCAAGACGATCACCGTCCGGGACCAGTTCTCCGGTTCGGGTGCCGGTATCGAAATCCTCGTCGTCGGAGACACGACGCTCGACGCGACGGCGATCGCCGAACGCGCCTGGTATCGAGGCGGTGCGGGTGACGACAGTTTCGCGGGGAGTGATCTCAACGAACGCTTCGACGGCGGAGCCGGCGACGACGTCATCTCGGCCGGAGCAGGAAACGACGTGCTTCACGGGGGAGCGGGTTCGGACGCGCTCGCCGGAGAGGTCGGGTCGGACGACTATTACTGGGCTCCGGGAGACGGATCCGACGTCGTTTCGGACTGGTGGAACGAGGGGGACGTCGATGTCCTCCATCTCGACGGGGTCGATCTCGCTCGGCTCGATCTCGCGCGCGGCGGCAACAACAACGCCGATCTTCTTGTGACGGATACGCTCACCGGGGAGACGATCACGGTCTACGGCCAATTCTACGGCTCGGGTTCCGGCATCGAATCTCTCGTCATCGGTGCGACGACGCTCGACACCACGGCGATCGCGGAACAGGCCTGGTATCGCGGTGGGAGTGGCGACGACGGCTTCTGGGGCGGCGATCTCTCCGAACGCTTCGACGGCGGCGCCGGAGGCGACCTGTTGTTCGGTGGGGCCGGCGACGACGTGTTTCACGGGGGAACGGGAGCGGACACACTCGCCGGAGAGGTCGGATCGGACGACTATTTCTGGGCTCCGGGAGACGGATCCGACGTCATTTCGGACTTGTGGAACGAGGGGGATGTCGATGTTCTCCACCTCGACGGGGTCGACCTCGATCGGCTCGACCTCGCGCGTGGCGGTGGCGACAACGCCGACCTTCTGGTGACGGATACGCTCACCGGAGAAACGATCACGGTGACCGGCCAACTCTACGGCTCGGGGTCCGGCATCGAATCCCTCGTCGTCGGAGACACGACGCTCGACGCGACGGCGATCGCCGAACGCGCCTGGTATCGAGGCGGTGCGGGTGACGACAGTTTCGCGGGGAGTGATCTCAACGAACGCTTCGACGGCGGGGCCGGCGACGACGTCATCTCGGCCGGAGCAGGAAACGACGTGCTTCACGGGGGAGCGGGTTCGGACACGCTCGCCGGAGAAGCCGGATCCGACGACTATTACTGGGCTCCGGGAGACGGATCCGACGTCGTTTCGGACTGGTGGAACGAGGGGGACGTCGATGTCCTCCATCTCGACGGGGTCGATCTCGCTCGGCTCGATCTCGCGCGCGGCGGCAACAACAACGCCGATCTTCTTGTGACGGATACGGTCACCGGGGAAACGATCACGGTCTACGGCCAATTCTACGGCTCGGGTTGCGGTATCGAATCTCTCGTCGTCGGTACGACGACGCTCGATGCCACGGCGATCGCGGAACAGGCCTGGTATCGCGGTGGGAGTGGCGACGACGGCTTCTGGGGCGGCGATCTCTCCGAACGCTTCGATGGTGGCGCCGGAGCCGACCTGTTGGTCGGAGGGGCCGGCGACGACGTCTATCGTTACGCATCCGGCGACGGCAACGACACGATCGACGACACGGACGGACTGGCCGACCGCTTGGTCTTCTCAGACCTGACGGCCGCGGACGTGAGGTTGCTGATCGTCGGCGACGATCTGCACGTCGACGTGCTCGGCACCGGTGCGACACTGACCGACGCCGGCCACTTCGCGTCGGCGACGCGCGGTCTCGATCAGATCACCTTCTCCGACGGCACGACGTGGTCGCGCTCGGACATCACGTCACATGCGGTGGCGGCGTGATGCCGGCGCCGAAGGTGCGAAGTCGAATGACCCTATCTCTCCGAGCGTCGGCGGCGCCCGGAGACTCCTCGATCGGTGGCGTTCGATGACCGCGAACGCACACCACGATCTCGAACCGCGGTCGACCGTCGAAGTCGACCCGGCGTTGGCCTGCCTCGCCCTCGTCGCGGGCTATTACCGCATCGCCGCCGATCCGACGGCCATGTACCGTGAGCTCGGCCTTTCCGGACGCCCCGCCGGCGTCGACGAGATCCTGAGGGCAGCCGGCGGCGTCGGCCTCAAGGCTCGCGCGGTGGCCAAGGGCCTCGACATCGAACGTCTCGCGTCGGTGCCGATCCCGTCGATCCTCGAACTCGCGGACGGCAGCTTCGCCGTCTTCGGCGGGCGCACGGCGAGCGGGGAGTTCCGCCTCGTCGACCCGAGGACGCGCGCGCCGCGTCTCGTCGGCGCCGACGCGCTCGCGGCGACGCCGCCGGTCCGTCTCGCCCTCGTTCAGCGGCGTCTGATCGGGCCGGGCATGGATCCGTCGACCTTCGGCTTCCGTTGGTTCCTACCTTCGATCTGGCGCTATCGGCGGCCGCTCGCCCATGTCCTGTTGGCGTCGTTCCTGGTGCAGATCTTCGCCTTGGTGACGCCGCTCTTCTTCCAGGTGGTCGTCGACAAGGTTCTCGTCCATCGCAGCTGGTCGACGCTGACGGTGCTCGCCGTCGGCATGATCGCCATCGGTGCATTCGACGTCGTCACTCAGTATCTTCGCGGCTGGGCGCTGTCGCATACGACGAACCGTATCGACGTCGAACTCGGCCGCCGCCTCTTCGCCCATCTGCTCGATCTGCCGCTCGGCTATTTCGAGACCCGCTCGGCCGGCCAGACCGTGGCGCGTATGCGCGAACTCGAGACGATCCGATCGTTCCTGACGGGGCAAGGACTTTTCTCCGGCATCGACCTCCTCTTCACCTTCGTCTTCATCGCGGTGCTGTTCGTCTATTCCTGGCAGCTGACCCTGATCGTCGTCGGCGCGATCCCGATCTATCTCGCCATCAGCGCGACGATTCGACCGGCGCTGAAGGACAAGATCCAGGAGAAGTTCAATCGCGGCGCCGCGAGCCAGCAGTTCCTGGTCGAGACGGTCGTCGGCATCCAGACGCTGAAGGCGGCGGCGGTCGAGCCGATGATGCGAGCCGAATGGGAGGAGAAGCTCGCCGCTTACGTGCGGACATCCTTCGAGGCGACGCAATTGGCGCTCGGTGGTCAGAACGCCATTCAATGGGTCTCGAAACTGGTGACGACGGGTATCCTGTATTTCGGGGCGACCGGGGTCATCGAGGGGCGTCTGACGGTCGGCGAGCTCGTCGCCTTCAACATGATCGCCGGTCAGGTGGTCACGCCCATTCTGCGGCTCTCCCAGCTCTGGCAGGATTTCCAGCAGATCCAGGTCTCGGTCGATCGGCTCGGCGACATTCTCGACACGCCGCGCGAGCCCTCGTCGAAGAGCGGGGCGACACTCCCCCCACCCAAGGGCGCCATTCGTCTGCGCGACGTCGGCTTTCGTTACCGCCAGGGCACTCAAGACGTGTTGAAACACATCGCTCTCGACATTCGCGCCGGTGAGGTGGTCGGCATCGTCGGTCCTTCCGGATCGGGCAAGTCGACGTTGACCAAGTTGATGCAGCGGCTCTATCTGCCGAACGAAGGTCAGATCCTGGTCGATGGGGTCGACATCGCCCAGGTCGATCCGAGTTGGCTGCGCCGCCACATCGGCGTGGTGCTGCAGGAGAACCTGCTGTTCAACCGCTCGATCCACGACAACATCGCGCTCGCCGATCCGGCGATGTCGCGCGCCGCGGTGATGCGCGTGGCGAAGCTCGCCGGCGCCGACGAGTTCGTGTCGCGTCTCCCGGAGGGCTACGACACGATGATCGAAGAGCGTGGCGCCAATCTCTCCGGCGGTCAACGCCAACGGCTCGCCATCGCCCGGGCGCTCGCGACCGATCCGCCGATCCTGATCCTCGACGAGGCGACGAGTGCCCTCGACTACGAGAGCGAGCGGGTGATCCAAGCCAACATGCGCTCGATCGTGAGGGGACGCACCGTGATCATCATCGCTCATCGGCTCGCGGCGGTGCGCAACTGCGACCGGATCATCGGCATGCACGAGGGACGGATCGTCGAGATCGGCACGCACGACGAGTTGCTCCGCCGTCCCAAGGGTCTCTATGCCCATTTGTGGGGATTGCAGAACGCCGGACCGGAGGTGGTGTCGTGAATGCCACCGTTCCTCCGACCCGCTCGACGTCTCCGCGATCGATCGATCCACGCGCGATGCGCCCAGGGGATCGCGAATTTCTGCCGGCGGCGCTAGAAATTCTCGAAGTGCCGCCCTCGCCGGTCCGCTTGGCGATGATCCTGCTGATCGGCACTCTGGTCGCTGTGACGCTGGCCTGGGCGGCGATCGGCAAGCTCGACATCGTCGCGGTGGCCCAAGGCAAGGTTCGGCCGACCGGGCGGGTCAAGGTGGTGCAGCCGCTGGAGACGGGCCGGGTCGTCGGAGTGGAGGTCGTCGACGGGAGCCGCGTCGTGGCCGGCGATCCGCTGGTGCGCTTCGACCCCACCGACGCCGTTGCCGAGGAGACGGCGTTGTCGCTCTCGAAGCATGCTTGGCGTGCGGAGATCTTGCGCCGGCGAACGGTCGTCGAAGCGATCCGACGGGCGGGAGAAGGCACCCCGATCGAGATCCCGCCCCTCGTCTGGCCCGAAGAGATCCCTTCGGCGATCCGCATGCGCGAGGAAGCCGTGCTCTCCGCCGATCTGCGCCAGCTCTCGGCGACGCTCGCCGGGCTCGATGCGCAGCATGCCCAGAAGATCGCCGAGCGCGATCGTCTGACGGCGACCATCGCCGCGGAGCGCGAGCTGATCGACGCTCTCGCGGCTCGCGTCAACATGCGTTCGATTCTGGTCGACAGAGCTTCCGGCACCCGCGCGAGCCTGATCGACGCGCAAGAAACGCTCCTCACCCAGAAGGCCACGCTCGCCATCCAGATCGGCCAGCTGAGTGAGAACGGCGCGGCCCTGGAGCTGATCCGCCGCGAGATCGCGCGGACCAAGGAGACCGCGCTCTCCGACAACATCCAGAAGCTCGCCGACGCCGGGCGCCAACTCGACGACGTCGAACAACGCCTCGACAAGGCCGAAGCCCGGACGGCGCGGACGACTCTGGCCGCCCCGATCACCGGCACGATACAGGCTTCGACGGTGACCACGATCGGGCAGGTCGTGACCACCGGGGAGGAGCTGATGCGCATCGTCCCCGAGGGCTCGACCTTGGAGGTCGAGGCCTATCTGCCCAACAAGGACATGGGCTTCGTCCACCCTGGTGACGAAGTGGCGGTGAAGTTCGAGGCCTTCCCCTTCACCCGTTACGGCACGGTGTCGGGTCGCGTGGTGAAGGTGGCGAGCGACGCGATACCCGAGCAGGATGCAGCCCAGATCGAGACCGGTGGGCGAGCGGCGTCAGTCACGCGCGGAGAGAGCGGCCGCAGCCAGCGCGTTCAGAACCTCGTCTTCCCGGTGACGATCACGCTCGATCGCACGACGATCGACGTCGACGGTGTCTTGGTCCCGCTCGGCGTCGGCATGGCGGTGACCGCCGAAATCAAGACCGGTCGCCGCAGCATTCTCGAGTACCTGCTCTCACCCCTCACAGAGGTTGCCTCCCAGGCCGGCAACGAACGGTGAGCGGCAGGCGGCGTCCGCGGGGAGTCCGGCCATTTGCTGCGAGTGATGGTGGCGACGCGACTGGTGGACTTCCGCAAGGGGGCGGAGGGGCCGGCGGGGCTGGTGCGGGAGACCATGGGGGCCGCTCCGTTCTCCGGCGCGGTCTACGTGTTCCGCGCCAAGCGGGCCGATGCATGTTCGCCAAGCGGCCGGAGGACGGCGTCGTGGAGCTCTCGAGCGCCAGTTGCAGGCATTGCTGAAGTGGCTCGCCGGCTGTTTCGCCGTCGTGGCCAACGAGTTCGCGAAGGAACGCCGTGCTCGCGACGGCAAGCTTCGCCGGGATCCGGATCTCGCCGCCTTCGTCGTCGATCGCCTTCGCGCGGCTTGGTCTCCCGAGCAGATCGCCGGCCACCCGCAGTGCCGATCGTCAGCGTCGAGGCTCTGCCACGAGACGATCGATCGCCATGTCTACGGCCCGGACGGCGCCGCGACGAACTCTTCCGCCTGTTGCCGACCGGACGGCGAAGGCGTCGTTCCCGCTTCGCCCGGAAGCCGCGCGGTCTCTTCGTGCCACTATCGCCGCGCATCCTGCAACCATCGCTCAGAGAACGGATTTCGGTCGCTGAGAGGGGGATCTCGTGGCGTTCGCGATAGAGTTCGGCAAGGCAGACCTCACCTCGCTGGCCGAGCGTAAGAGCCGCTGTCTGTTGCTCGCCCTCAACCCGAGCCGGCACTCGGCCGGCGTGATGTCCGGCATCGTGTGCCGTCTCGGCGAGCTCCCTCTCGGTACCAGCGCAGCATCACTTTCGACCGGGGAGCCGAGTTCGCATTCTTCTCGACGTGAAGCGCGATCTCGGCATCGACGGCTGGTTCCGCAAGCCACGGGCGCCTCCGCAGCAGGTGCTTCGGCGGCATCCGGCTCTCGATGTCGACATGGTTGAACGGCGATCCCTCTCTTTCGTCCGTTCCGCGCGTCGAACCACGCCGTCCTCACCAGAAGACGGAATCACACCGACACGCCGCTGAAGAGCGCCCTCTTCAGCGGCCTGCTGCTGGGGCGACCTCGGCCTCGAACTCTACCGAGCCGAAGGCCGGTGCAGTCCATGTCGTTTCCGCTTCCACGTCATCGGGATCGTCCTTCTCTCGGGGCGACCCGAGCTCGGCGAACTGCCCGTCGGACGAGGATCCCGTCATGAAGCCCGAGCCGAGATCGACGATCGTCATGCGACGACGTGCGGCCCACGCGCCCGCCCGGACGATGACATTCGCACTCGAGATTCGAGCATAATCCCCACCTATGGCGCCATCGTGTTTTCGCGTTGGACGTCGAACGTTCATCGCGGGACACTGGTCGTCGAAATTCGATATTCGGAGTCGCAGACATGAAGCAAGAAGTGGAAGTGTTCAGTCCGCCGGGCGTGGCACCTGGTGCCAGTTACGAACATGCTTCGCGCACCGGCGATTTCATCTTCATGTCCGGGCAGGTCGCGAAGGATGAGCATGGTAACTGGGTCGGTGGCGACGCAACCAATCAGGCTCGTCAAATCTACCGCAACATCGATCGCATTCTAAGCCACATGGGCGTCACGCGCCGGCAGATCGCGAAGATCACGACCATTCTCACGAATGTCGCCGATCGTCAGGACGTCACCGACGTGAGGCTCGAATATCTCGGAGATCACCGGCCGCCGCACACCGGCCTCTACGTTCCCGTCCTCGGACATCCCGAAATCCGTATGGAGGTCGAGGTCATTGCCTATTCGCCGAGGATCGAGGGAACGAAATGACGATCCTGCTCTACGACCGGGCCAAGCTCTACCGAAACGACCGGGAACGGATCGATGCGGGCATCGCTCGCGTCCTCGCCAGCGGACGTTTCGACTGGGGTGAGGAAGTCCCCCAGTTCGAGAATGAACTCGCCGATTGGCTCGGCGCCTCGCACTTCGTCGCGACCGGGTCGGGGACGGCCTCGTTGACGGCGGCGTTGCGGGCACTCGGCGTCGGTCCGGGTGACCAAGTCATCACCGTCGCCAATACCGAGATGGCAAATTCGACCGCGATTCATTCGGTCGGTGCCGAGGTCGTCTGGGTGGACACGGATCCGGTGACGCGGTGTATGGATGTCGGCGCCTGCGCGGCCGCCGTGACACCACGCACGCGTGCGTTGATGCCCGTGGATCTCTACGGCCACCCTGCCGACATGCCGCAGCTTCGCCGCTTGGCGGACGATCACGGCCTCGCTCTGATCGAGGACGCCTGCCTCGCGTTGGGGGCGGAGATCGACGGAAGACGAATCGGAACACTCGCAGACGTCACCTGCTTCAGCTTCGCCCCCGGCAAGCACCTCGGCTCGTTCGGCAACGCGGGCGGGTGTTCGACGGAGGACGCGGATGTCGCGGAGCGGTTACAGTTGGTCGCCGGCGATGGTCAAGCTCGGTCGCGTCATTACGCCGTTCCGCGCCCACTTGCTCTCCACCACGTCGAAGAAAGCCGCAACGACAGGATGGACGAGATTCAGGCCGCCGTCCTGAGAGCCAAGCTGCCCGGACTGGACGAGACGCTCGCACGCCGCCGCGCTCAGGCGAAACGCTACGCGGAAGGTCTGGCGAACGTGGTGACCATTCCCCTGGAAAAGGCGGGTCGGCTCCACGCTTGGCGCAACTACGTGATCGAGGTGGACGACCGGGACGCGCTCGCCGCGCATCTCGTCATGCACGGCGTGCAATGCAATGCACTGTATACGCCGCCGATGCACCTTCAGCCGGTCTATGAGAAGTTCGGCCGGGGCCGAGGAAGTCTCCCCGTGACCGAAGTCTCGGCCGCGCGGCTCCTCGGTCTCCCCATCGGGCCCCATCTCGAAGACGCGGACATCGACGAGGTCGTGAGAGTCGTGAGGCAATGGGCCGCCTGAGCCCGCCGCCTCGTCGGTCTCGGGTCATCGCGACGACCGGCGTTCGTTGGAGGAGCGTTCGAAGACGCGACTTCGATGTCGTCCGGTCGCCTCGATGCGACTGTACACCACGGTTCCTTCAGATGGCTGGTGGCTGATGAAATATATCGGTCGTCAGACGATGACCGCCGTCGGGCCGCTCACGTCTCGAAGACGGAGCGAGCCCGGGCCGGAAGCCGCCCGTGAGGCGTTCATGCCGCCGTTCGGCTCACATGCCGAGATAGGCGCGGCGAACGTCGTCGTTCCGCAAGAGCTCGGGGCCGGGCCCCTCGAGAGTGACGGATCCGGTCTCGAGGACGTAGGCATGATCGGCGACGGCCAGCGCCGCCCGGGCGTTCTGCTCGACGAGCAGGATGGTGATGCCGGCCGCCTTGAGCATCTTCACGATGCGGAAGATCTCTTCGACGATCAGCGGCGCGAGGCCCATCGACGGTTCGTCGAGGAGCAGGAGCTTGGGCTTCGACATCATCGCCCGACCGACCGCCAGCATCTGCTGCTGGCCACCGGAGAGGGTGCCGGCCGGGAGCTTCCGGCGCTCGCGCAGGATCGGAAAGAGGTCATAGACCTCCTCGATTCCGTCGCGGATCTCGGCGGCGGGGCGGGTGTAGGCGCCCATCACCAGATTGTCCTCGATCGACATCGGCTGAAACACCTGTCGCCCCTCCGGCACTTGGGCGATCCCGGCGCGCACCCGGGCGTCGGCCGCCATGCGGGTGATGTCCTCGCCGCCGAAGCGGACCACCCCGGCGGCGGCCGGCTGGACGCCGGAAATGGTGCGCAGGAGTGTGGTCTTGCCGGCGCCGTTGGCCCCGACGAGCGCGACCAGCTCCCCTGCCCCGACTTTCAGGTCGACGCCGTGCAGTGCCTCGATACGGCCGTAACGGCAGACGAGGGCGGAGACTTCGAGCAGGGTTCCACGGGTGCGAGCCTCGCGGCGCGGCAACTCGATCACCACGGCGTCGCGATGGCCGCCGAGGCCGTCCGGCGCCGGCAGCAACTGGGTGAGACGGGCGCGAAGCAATGCGATGTCGCCGTCGACGCCGGGATCGCCGAGTGGATCGACGTGGGCGGCGAAGGCGGCGTCGACCTCACGCCAGTCGTCGGGCGTGAGCACGCGCCGGGCGAGCGGAAAAGTCACTTCCTCCTCGACCCGCATGTGCTCTTCGAGCCGCGCAGTGAAGGTGTCGATCTCCGCGACGAGGGTGGCGAGCCCGTCGACGTCGCTCGGCGGGGTCGCGCGGGCGAGATCACGGATCCGACCGATCTGAAGCGGGCTCATCTCGTGGTCCCGCTCGAGCCGCTCGATCACCTCGGCGGCTTCGTTCGAGCGCCGGCGGATGCGTGCGAAGAGCAGATCCGTCTCCTTGGGGTGATGGTAGCGTTCGGAGAAGCCGTCGAGATAGTCGGCGGCGAGTTCGACTGTGTGGAGGTCGTCGGCCTCCGGCCGTTCGCCGAGACGGGCGGCGAGCGTGCCGAGCGCCCGGGTGACCCGCCACATGTTTCCGTGTTCGGCGATGATGACGTCGAGTGCGCGCATGGCTCAGGCCCCTTCGGTCTCGGCGCCGAGATAGGCGGCGATGACGTCGCGGTTGGTGCGGATCTCTTCCGGGGTGCCCTCGGCGAGCTTCTTGCCGTAGTCGAGGACGACGATGCGGGTGGAGACGCTCATGACGAGCTTCATGTCGTGCTCGACCAGGACGACGGTGATGCCCCGTCGGCCGAGTTCGGCGATGAGGCCCTCGATCTCGTGGGTCTCGGTGTGGTTGAGGCCGGCGGCCGGTTCGTCGAGGAACAGGATCTTCGGATCGGCGGCGAGTGCTCGGGCGATTTCCAACCGCTTCAGCGCCCCATAGGGCATCGAGCGGGCGTCGGCGCCGGCGTATCTGCCGCAACCGACGAAATCGAGCAGTTCGGCGGCACGCGCCCTGAGCGCGCGATCCTTCGCGGCGATGCCCGGCCAGCGCACCATGGCGGCGACGAGGCTCGAATTCAGCTCGAGGTGAGCGCCGGTCATGACGTTCTCGAGCGCCGACAGGTTCATCGACACCTGCAGGTTCTGGAAGGTGCGCGAGACGCCGCGCCGCGCCAGTTTCTCGGGGGCGATGCCTCCGATCTCCACACCTTCGAGGCGGATCGAGCCCAGCGTCGGCGTGTAGACGCCGGTGATCAGGTTGAACAGTGTGGTCTTGCCGGCACCGTTCGGGCCGATCACCGCATGGGTCGTCCCCTTCTCGACGGTGAAGCTCACGTCGGAGACGGCAGTGACACCGCCGAAGGTCTTGGTGAGGTTTTCGACGACCAGCATCGTCTCAGCCCTCCTTCTTCGTGAAGAACGCGACGAGGCTCGGAACGATGCCGCGCGGCAGGAAGATCATCGTGGCGACCAGGATCATGCCGAAGGCGAGCGTCTCCCACCCCTCGAGATGGGCGAGAACGTCGGGCAAGAGCGTCAGCAGCGCCGCACCGAAGACCGAGCCCCAGACGGAGGCCAGACCGCCGACCACCACCATCGTCACCAATTCGACCGACTTGGAGAACCCGGCGACGCCGGGTGTGATGAAGCCCATGTAGTGGGCCGAGAGCGATCCCATCACCGCGGCGACGACCGCGGAGAGCGCGAAGACCCGCGTCTTGAACGAGGCGGTGTCGATGCCGACGACGCGGGCGGCGATCTCCGAGCCGTGCAGCGCCCTGAGCGCCCGCCCGGCCGGGCTCTCGACGATGTTCGTGGCGAAGACCACGGCAGCGACGACGAGACCGGCGAAGACCCAGTACCACGCCTTCTCCCCCGCGATGCGCAGACCGAAGACGGCGAAGTCGGGAACCGACATGCCGTCGGGGCCGCCGGTGAAGGCGGATTCGTTGGTCAGCACGATCGACACGATGATGCCGAGGCCGAGCGTCGCCATGGCGAGATAATGACCTTGGAGACGCAGAATGGCGACGGCGACGAGCCAAGCGAGGAGCCCCACGACGATCGCGGTCGCTGCCAGCGCGAGCATCGGTGGCCAGGCGTAAAGGCTGGTCAGGATCGCCGAGCCGTAGGCGCCGAGGCCGAAGAAGCCGGCGTGGCCGAGACTGATCTGGCCGCAATGGCCGATGAGCAGATTGAGCGCGATCACGACAGTGATGTTGGCGGCGATGCGGATCGCGACGTCGAAGTACCAGACGTTGGGCAGCACGAAGGGCAGCGTCGCGAGCACTGCGACGAGGATCGCCAGCGGCACGAAACGCATCGGCGATCGCGGTTCGAGGAGGTTCGGGAACGAGAGCGACGTCATGACGGCTCCTCAGACGCGGGTCGCCGGACCGAGGCCGAACAGGCCGCGCGGACGGACGACGAGGATGACGAGCACGAGGACGAAGGGAACCGCGTCCTTGTAGGCGGAGGAGACGTAGCCTGCGGTGAAGGCCTCGACGAGCCCGAGAAGAACCCCCCCGGCGACGGCGCCGACGCCCGAGCCGAGCCCGCCGAGGGTGGCCGCGACCACGCCCTTGAGACCGAGCATGATGCCGACGTCATAGGACGTGGTGGCGATCGGAGCGAGCAGGATGCCGCCGGTCGCACCGAGGGCCGCGGAAAGCCCGAAGCTGGCGAGCAGGACCCGCTTGGTGTCGATCCCGACGAGCTGAGCGGCGATGCGGTTGTGGGCGGTGGCGAGCATGCCCTTGCCCCAGCGCGTCCGACCGAAGAACACGGCGAGCGCGATCACCACCACGGCCGTGGTCGCCATCACCCACAGGCTCTGCGGCAGGATGGTGGCGCCCAACACCGAGATCGGCGTGGTGCCGGAGAACGCCGGCAGGGCGTGGTTCTTCTTGTCGAGGGTCACCTCGACGAGCCCGCGCAGGATCATCGAGACGCCGATGGTGACGATCACGATGCCGGTGGCGTCGGTCTTTCCGGCCGGCTCGATCGCCAACTTCTCGACGAGGAGCCCGACGAGGCCGACGAGCACAACGGCGGCGATCACCGCCACCGGCAGAGGCACACCGGCGAGGCTCAGGAACGCAGCGATCATCCCGCCGAGCATGATGAACTCGCCCTGGGCGAAGTTGATGACCCCCGAGGCGTTGTAGATGATCGAGAACCCGAGAGCGGCGAGCGCATAGGAGGAGCCGATCGTCAGCCCCGTGAAGAACAGTTGGAGGAATTGGAACACGACGGCGACTCCGCGCGGTGGAGGGCTCGCGGTGCGCGAACCCTCGGAAGGACGATGGTCAGGGAGCGAGGTGCCACTTCCCGCCGCGTACTTCGATCATGCGGAAGGTGTCGGCTTTCAGCCCGAGATGATCGGTCGCCGAGAGGCTCACCATCGAGGCGGTCGTGACGAAGCCGGAGGTCTTCTCGAGTGCGTCGCGCACGGCGGTCCGGTCCGTGGTGCCGGCACGGCCGACCGCGTCGACGTAGAGCAGCAGCGCGTCGAGCGCCGAAGCTCCGTAGGCCGCGGGATCCTGTCCGAACTTCGCCCGATAGGCGCCGACATAGTCGGCGAGCCGGGGATATTGCGGGTCCGAGCTGGGCAGGTCGTCGAAGACGACGACGGGAAGGGCGGGAGCGACCACGCCTTCGGCGGCGGCTCCGGCGAGGTCGACATATTCCTGCGAAGTCACGCTGTGCGCCTGATAGAGCGGCTGAGTGAGGCCGACCTGGCGATAGTTCTTGGTCACGATCGCCGCAGCCGGGTTGGTCCCGAGCACGAAGACGGCCTGGGGGGCGGCGTCGCGGATCTTGGTCAACTGGGCCACCATGTCGGTGTCCTTGGGCGCGAAGGCCTCGTCGGCGACGATCGACACGCCGAAACCGGCGGCGACGGCCTGCGCCTCCTTCCGGGCGGACTGACCGAAACCGGAGGTCTCGCAGAGAAGCGCGACCTTGGTGATGCCCTTCGCCTTCATGTGGCCGTAGACGCGTTCGGCGGCCATACGATCGGTCGGCGGCGTCTTGAAGACCCACTTCTTGACGGGATCGATGATGATGGCACCGCCCGCCGGCGAGATCAGCGGCATGTGGGCGTTCTCGACGACCGGCACCATCGCCATGGTGGCGCCGGTGGAATGGCTGCCGATCACCACATCGACATGGTCGTTGTCGATGAGGCGCTTGACCAGTCCGTTCGCCTTGGAGGCTTCGCCGACGTCGTCGTAGGAGACGAGTTCGAGCTTGCGGCCGAGAACGCCGCCGGCCGCGTTGAGGCGATCGACCCAGAGGTCGAGCGTCTTGGCGGCGGGATCGCCGAGATAGGCGAGCGGGCCGGTGACGGAGAGAACCGTGCCGATGCGGATGGGTCCGTCGGCGGCGAGGGTGGCGGACCCGGTCGTGGTGAGAGCCAGGGCGAGAGCCAGTCCGGCAAGCGATGTCTTCATGTCGTTTCCTCTCTATCGATTTTTCGATTCTTGGTTCGGATGGGGCGAGGTCCGAGAGTTCGCGGTGGGCCGCTCGCCGAAGACGGTGATCGATCGCCGACCATCCGCGGGCGACGGCCGGTCACGCTCCGATCGTCTTTCGCGCCTCGAGGATGTCGAGGGCGACGTCGATGATCATGTCCTCCTGACCACCGACCATGCGGCGCTTGCCGAGTTCGGTCAGGATCTCGCGGGTGTCGACGCCGTAGACCTTCGAGGCGTTCTCGGCATGGCGCAGGAACGACGAATAGACCCCGGCGTAACCGAGCGAGAGGCTCTCCCGGTCGACGCGGACCGGGCGATCCTGGAGCGGACGCACGAGATCGTCGGCGGCGTCCATCAGCTTGAAGAGATCGCAGCCGGTCTCGATTCCCTTGCGGTTCAGGACCGCGATCAGCGCCTCGAGCGGCGCGTTGCCGGCGCCGGCGCCGGGCCCGGAGAGGCTCGCGTCGACGCGTACCGCGCCCGCCTCGATCCCGGCGACCGCATTGGCGACGCCGAGCGTCAGATTGTGATGGGTGTGGACACCGATCTCGGTCTCCGGCTTCAAGGCGGCGCGAACCGCCTTCACCCGCGCCGAATAATCCTCCGGCAGCAGCGCGCCGGCCGAATCCGTCACATAGACGCATTCGGCGCCGTAGCTCTCCATCAGCAGCGCCTGCTCGACCAGCTTTTCCGGGCTCGCCATGTGGGCCATCATCAGGAAGCCGACCGTGTCCATGCCGAGCCCGCGCGCCGCCTCGATGTGCTGACGCGACACGTCCGCCTCGGTGCAGTGGGTGGCGATGCGGACGGAGCGGGCGCCGGCGCCGTAAGCGGCCTTCAGATCGTGCACCGTGCCGATGCCCGGCAGGAGCAGGATCGTCGGCACCGCATGGGTGCAGACCTCGGCCACCGCGCCGATCCAATCGGTGTCGTCGTGGCTGCCGAAGCCGTAGTTGAAGGTCGAGCCGGTGAGGCCGTCGCCGTGGGTGATCTCGATCGCGTCGACCTTGGCCTCGTCGAGGGCGCGCGCGATCTTCTGGACGGTCTCGAGCGCGAACTGATGGCGCAGCGAATGCATGCCGTCGCGCAGCGTGACGTCCTGGACGTAGAGCTTGTTCGGGTTCGGACGAGCCATCACGCGGCCTCCTCGGTGCGCACCTTGGCGGCCCAGTGGTCGGCGGTGACCAGGGCGGCGGAGGTCATGATGTCGAGATTGCCGGCATAGGCCGGCAGGTAGTGGGCGGCGCCCTCGACCTCGAGCATGATCGTGGTCTTCAGCCCCGAGCAGAGGCCGACGCCGGGGATCCGCACCGGCGCGTTGTCGCCGATCACCTCGAACTGGACCTTCTGCTTCAGACGGTAGCCGGGCACGTATTTCTGCACCGTCGCCACCATCTCCAGGATCGAGGCCTCGATCGCGGCGGGATCGCCGCCCTGGCTCAGCGTGAACACCGTGTCGCGCATGATCAGCGGCGGTTCGGCCGGGTTGAGGATGATGATCGCCTTGCCGTGTTCGGCGCCGCCGAGCACCTCGATCGCCTTCGACGTCGTCTCGGTGAACTCGTCGATGTTGGCGCGGGTGCCGGGACCGGCGGACTTCGAGGAGATCGAGGCGACGATCTCGCCCCAGATCACGCGCTTCGAGGCGCGCTTCACCGCATAGACCATCGGGATCGTCGCCTGGCCGCCGCAGGTGACCATGTTGACGTTGGTCTCGTCGATGTTGGCGTCGCCGTTGATCGCGGGAATGGTGAAGGGGCCGATCGCGGCCGGGGTCAGGTCGATGACCTTCTTGCCGTCGGCCCGGAGCAGGGCATCGTTGTGGAGATGCGCCTTGGCCGAGGTGGCGTCGAAGACCACCTGGATGTCCTTGTATTCCGGCATCTTGCGCAGGCCGTCGATGCCCTCGTGGGTGACCGGAACCTTGAGCCGGGCGGCGCGAGCGAGACCGTCGGAGGCGGGATCGATGCCGACCATCGCCCCCATCTCCAGGTTCTGCGACGTCCGCATGATCTTGATCATCAGATCCGTGCCGATGTTGCCCGATCCGATGATCGCGCATTTGACCTTGGACATGAGGCTTCACTCCTTGGAGAAGGCGGCGCGAACGGAGCCCAGGCCCTCGATCGCCACGTCGAAGACGTCACCCGGCGCCACGGGCACCATCGGCCCGAGCGCGCCGGAGAGGATGGTGTCGCCGGCCCGCATCGGGTAGCCGGCCTTCGCCATCACCTGCGCCAGCCACAAAGTGGCGTTGAGCGGCGAGCCCATGCAGGCGGCGCCGGCGCCGACCGAGACCGGCTCGCCGGCCTTTTCCATCACCATGCCGCACAGGCGCGGGTCGAAATCGCCGAGGCGCACCGGGCGCGAGCCGAGCACGTAGAGGCCGGACGAGGCGTTGTCGGCGATCGTGTCGGTGATGCGGATGTCCCACTTGGCGACGCGGCTGCCGACGATCTCGATCGCCGGCACGGCGTAGTCGATCGCCCGGAAGAGATCGGCGACCGTCAGCTGCTCGCCGTCGAGATCGCGACCGAGGACGAAGGCGATCTCCGCCTCGACCTTGGGCTGCATCACGTCGGCGAGCGAGACGTCGAGCGCCTCGGGCCGGGCCATGTCGGCGAAGAGCATGCCGTAGTCGGGCTGGTCGACGCCGAGCTGCTTCTGCACCGCGAGCGAAGTGAGGCCGATCTTGCGGCCGACCAGACGGCGGCCGGCGTCGAGGGCGCGGCGGGTGTTGATCTCCTGCACCGCATAGGCGGCGGCGACGTCGCCGGCCTCGAGCAGATCGCGGATCGGCGCCACCGGCACGCCGGAGGTCCCGGCTTCGAACAACAGATCGGCCGCGCGGCGGATCGCTTCGGGAGAGGTGGTCATGGTATCGCTCTCGTTCGGGTGACGTCGAATGTCGTGCCATCGTCAGCCACGGCACCGGCGCGCGTGGGACGACGCCCACCCATTGCCGGGAGGGGCGGCGCATCACGCTTCTCACGGGGGTGGCTGCAGGATCGCGGAGGGATCAGGCCGTGATGGAGGACTCCACCTGCGGAGTCGAGGCCTGCGGGACCGAGGGAACCGCGGCGCCGGGGAGATACTGCAGCGGACGGCGCAGGCCCTCGGCAGCATTGCGAACGCGCATGGCACGAGCGACCGCCCGCCCCTCGTCGCTCAGCCAGCTGCGTTCGTGGCCCCAGATGCTCGGACCGACGGTCAGCTCCTCGGCCTGCCATCGGGCCGGATCGATGATGCGACCGCCCCAACCGTATTCGAGCAGAACATTCGACGGCGTGCGGACGTAGAACGACGTCATGTAGTCGTTCGAATGGCGCCCCAGGGTGACGCCGATGTCCTCTCCTCGGTCGAAGGCGAGGTCGTAGCCGTGGCCGACATCGTCGAACTGCTGCAGTTCCATCATCAGATGGTGGACGCCGGTGACGCCGGTCCCCACCAGCGCCAACGAGTGATGGCGCGGATTGACGTGGAGGAAATAGGCCGTGAACGGACTGAAGCAGTAGTCCGAGACGCCGAAGCCGAGCATCTCGGTATAGAAGCGCAACTGCGCTGGGAGATCGACGCAGGTCAGGACGGCATGGCCGAGACCGAGCGCGCCGGTTCGGAACCCCGCGATGTTGCGGCCGGGCGCGAACGGCGCGGCGGCGATCTCCGCCCCATGAAACAGTTCGACCCGATTGCCGTCGGGATCGAGGAACCAGATCATCTCGCGGACGCATCGCCGCGCGGCGAGACCGGCGTCGGCGCGGTGGACGGCGACACGCCTCGCCTCCAATCGTGCCGCCATGGCGTCGAGCGCCGAGGCGTCGGCGACCTCCCAACCGAAGTGCGGCGCGGCGTCGCCGGCGGCGACGTGCAGCCGGGCCCGTCGATCGTCCATACGGAAGGCGAGGGTCTCGGTGGATGCATCCGCCAGCTCGAGGCCGAGCAGATTGCGGCCGAAGTCGGCCCATTCAGAGAGGTCGGGCGCGGACAGGCCCACATATCCGAGCGAGAGAAGGGTCATCGAGGGACTCCGTACGGTGAGTTCAGGCGAGACGCCGCCATTCGAGGACGGCCGTGCGGGCCTCGCCGGTGCCGTCGTCGAGGCGAGCCGTCAACGCGAGCCGTTCGCCGTCGAAGCGGATCCGTCGCTTCTGCACGACCCCGGCCCAGTTCGGAAACGAGGCGATTTCCACCTCGTGGAAGACGGTGTCGCCCTCGACCCGATAGGGACCGGAATAGAACAGGCCGGTCTCATAGGCCCGAGCCTTCTCCTCGGTCGAGGCGTCCCATTGGCCGCCGGTGGTGAATTTCTGCCGATCCCCCGCCGTGATCATCGCAACCATCCGGCCGCCGCCGTATTGGATGAACCCGGTCGGTCGCTCGCCCATCGGCAAAACGACGCGGCCGTCGTCATAGTCCTGACGCCAGGCGAGAATGCCCCAACGCCCTTCGATGGCTGCGGCCGGCGAGCGCCGGGCGGCCTCCTTCGACGCGACACGCCCGAGAAGTTCGTGGACCACGCTCAGGAACTCGTCGCGACGCTCGATCTGCACCCAGTGGCCGCAGGCCTCGATCGGATGCAACGTCGCGTCGGGGAGCTTCTCCCGCAGCAACTCGGCGACCGCGAAGGGGATCACCCGGTCGTCGCGGCCGTGGACCACCGCCACCGGGACGTCGATGTGGGCGAGCGCCGCATCGTCGAGCGCGAGCATGTCGACGCCGCGCTGACGCGGTGGGGGAAACAGCTTCGCGAAACGATCCTGAACGTCCGCGCGGATGCTGGCGCGGTAGCGCATCTCGACGAGATCGTCCGTGATGATCGAGCCGTCGTAGGCGAAGGTATGGAGCAGATCGCGCATCGCCTCGAGCGAGGGGCGATAGCCCCAGACCTTCTCCAGCCCTTCACCGATCGGGAAGCTCGTGCCGACGGCCCCCATCAGCACCAGACCCGAGACACGTTCGGGATGGCGCGCGGCGGTGGCCAGGGCGACGGCCCCGCCGAAGGAATTGCCGATCAGCACGGCCCGTCCGATGCCGAGAGCGTCCATCAGTTCGACGATCTGGCGCACCCAGACGTCGGGCACCATCGGCAGATCGGGGTCCGTGGCGGTGTAGCCGAACCCGGCCATGTCCGGCGCGACCACCCGGTGGGAGGTTTCGAGCTCCGGAATGATCGTGCGCCAATTCGCCCAAGCGGTCACGCCGGGCCCCGATCCGTGGATCAGGAGGATCGGATCGCCCTGGCCCCGGTCGTGAAAATTGACGGACATGCCCTTTATCCGCAAGGACTTGGCGATTTCCGGGGAGGCCTGGGACATTCTGTTTCCTCTGTCGTGCGATAGGGTCGTTCAGGCGACCAATTTCGTATCACGTTCTTGATAATATCATATATTGTCAAGAATAAAATATGACTTGACATCATATCGCACATGATGGACACCCTGCTGGATCGGACCGAGGCGGGCCATGCGGGCCGGCCCGAGGAGGCGTTCCGTGCTGACGAAGAACACGCGACGATCACTGGCCAACGATCTGACGGATCGGCTGCGTGACGACATCCTGACGGGGCGCAAGACGCCGGGCGACTATCTGCGCCTTCAGAACATCGCCGACGAATTCGAGGTCAGCCTCAGCCCGATCCGTGAAAGCCTGTCGGTCCTCGCCTATGAGGGGCTGGTGTCGCCGGTCGGACAGCGTGGCTACAAGGTCGCCCCGCTGCTGCGCGAGGATCTGGTGGACGCGACGAAGGCGCGTGTCGCCCTCGAGACCCTGTGTCTGCGCGCGTCGATCGAACAGGGCGACGACGATTGGGAATCGGAGGTCGTGGCCAGCTTCTGGAAGCTGAACAAGCTGGAGACTTCGACCTGGACCGACTCCACACTCGCCGAGTGGGAGAAGCACCACCACAAGTTCCACGAGAGCCTGATCGGCGGATGCGGTTCGCCGATGCTGATCGAATTCTGCGGCATCGCTCGTCGTGTGACCGATCGCTTTCGCCGGATCTGTGTCCGTGAGAACGATCCCGATCGTAGCGTCTGGAACGAGCACGAGACCATCTTTCGGCTCACCATAGCGCGGCGGGCGGACGAAGCCGTCGCCGCCTTGGCGACCCACGTGAGCCGCACTTCGGAACGGATCCTCGCAACCTCCTTCTGATCAGGGATCAAATGAACGGGTGGCCAGCGGGCAACGTCGCGGTCCCGTCGAACAGGCCCGTGCCCGCCGAACGTCAGCGAAATTCGGGCGATTGTCGTGCCTCGGCGCCTCGCGTCGATTGGTCTACCCCCTGAAAAGTGGTCCCCACTGAAGTAGGCTATCGAACCTAAGTGAGGACGTTGGAATGCCCCAGAAGAAGCATAAGCCGGAAGATATCGTAGCGAAGCTGTGCGAGGTTGATGTTCTGTTGTCGCAAGGAAGATAGGCGCGACCGGCTCGATTCGGGTGATGGTCGCGATGAAGCCGGTCGGCTTCCGCAAGGGAGCGGACGGTTTGGCGGCTCTGGTGAGGGACGAGATCCGCGCCGATCCGTTCGACGGCGCCATCTACGTGTTCCGAGCGAAACGGGCCGATCGGGTGAAGCTGATCTGGTGGGACGGCATGGGCGTGTGCCTCTACGCCAAACGGTTCGAGGACGGCGAGTTCCAGTGGCCGACACCGCGCGGTGGGGCGATCCGCCTGACGCCGGCGCAACTGTCGGCACTGCTCGAGGGGCTCGATTGGCGTCGCGTGCATGACGCCCGATCGTTGCGGGCATCGCTCGCGCCGAGTTGATCCCCTGGGGGTCCAAGGATCGATGCCGGCCTCGAGCAGGCTCGTCGCGGCCGAGTGACGTAGCGTGTGTGGGGTGATGCGGCGATTGAGCCCGGTGTGTTCGGCGAGACGGCGTAGGCCTCGGCGAATGCGGTCGGTGGACATCCGGCCGCCGACCTCGGTTCGCAAGAGCGGCGTCGTGGGGGATGCGCGATGGAGACCGTGATCCCTGAGGAACGCGCGCAGTTCAAGGACCACCTCGCTCGACGTCAGGAACACCTGCCGTTCCCGATTGCCCTTGCCGCGGACCCGGAGCGTCCGGCGCTCGAGATCGATGTCGCCGACCCGCAAAGCCGTGAGTTCGGTCACGCGCATGCCGGTGGTGAAGAGCAGCAGCACCGCGAGCGCGATCGGCGCCGACGCTTGGCGGCGGCCGGTGAAGAGACGGCGCAGTTCTACTGCGGTGAGGCAGAGCGGCAGGCGCTTGGGCAGGCGGATCCGTACCTCGGCGGTTCGGAACGGTGAGGCAGCGATGTCGCCTTGCCGCTCGGCCCAGGCGAAGAGTGCGCGCAGGCAGGCGAGGCGTCGCTTCACCGTCGCCGGAGCTAGGCTGCGCGGGCCGATCAGCCATTCTGCATAGGCCGTTAGACCCGACGACGTCGTGGGCGAGGGATGCGAGCCATCGGCGAGGTACCGTCGCAGATCACCAAGATATCCTGGGTGTAAGCCTTGATCGTGTTGGCCGAGAGATCGCGGCCGGTGCGGCAGTGCCGCAGGAAGGCGGTGGAGACGGCGAGGATGTCCATGGGTTCGGCTCCGGAGAAGGACGGGAGAAAGATGGCGGGCAAGGTGCCTTAGCACAGCTGATATTCTTCCTCTGCCGACGCCGCCCTGACCGCGCGGCCTTCGAGGTCATTTCAACGAGACGAGCGCGCGACGCGGAGGTCGTCGTTTCCGGTAGAACGGAGTGGGCGGCGGCGAGGTCTGCGATGACGATGCCGTGCCGGTGATCGAAGAGGCCGAAGTCGCCGGATCGATCGGGCGGCCGACGGTCGCCGCGTCCCCTTGCGCGGATTGCCATCTCCAGCCATCTTGATGGCACAGACTTTCGCGCTCATGGTCCTGACGACGAGGAGATCGCGATGGCCGAACCACAACTGTCCGTCCGTAGTGCCAGGGCACGCGCTCTCGTGCATCGTTTCGCGCGCCGGGAGAACCGATCGATCACGGACGTGGTCGAACGGGCGCTCGAGGCCTATGAAGTCCGGGAAGCGGGTCGCGAACCGGCCTCGTCCTTCTATGGGCGCCTGTCGGCTCAGTCCGGTACGGACCTGGATCTCGAAGTCGTCGTTCGCGAGAGCCGTCGGACGCATTGGGGGATCTACCTTTGATCTTCCTGGATACGAACGTCGTCTCCGAAACCCTGAAGAAGGTGCCGGACGAGGCGGTGATCGCTTGGCTCGTCAGGCACGACGCGGAACTCGCGTTGCCGACTGTGACCATCGCCGAAATCGCCTACGGCATCGAGAAGATCCGGCCCGACCAGCGGGCCGCGCGGCTGGAGCAGGGGCTCGCCGATTGGAGCCGTCGTTTTGCCGACCGTATTTTCGGCCTGACCGAGAGCGCCGCGCTGGCCTATGGTGAGATCATGGGGCGGCAGTCCGTCAGGGGCGGCCGATGTCCGCGCCGGACGGAATGATCGCGGCGATCGCGCGCGTGAACGGCGCGCACCTGGCGACCCGCAATCTCGATGATTTCGCGACGACGGGGCTGGATCTGACGTCTCCCTGGGATTTCTGATCCGGGAATGCGTCGGCTTCGGTCTCTGCATCGTGACGGTGGGCCGAGGAGCGAACGGAGCTCGAACGCGGGGGCGAGCGATGGCCGGTGAGCGGAAGATCTGGGCGCAGGCGTCGTCCAAGGCGGACAAGGCGAGGATCTCCGCCCGTTGTGAAGAGTTCATCGTCCGGGTTCTGGTGCCGCGCTTCCTGCCCGAGATCCGGCTGACACCGTTCAACTACCCTATCGCCCTGATGGGTCGATGGCGAGGCGAGCGTTTCAGCTGCATTCAACGATATCGTTCCGGCTTTCCCGAAAACGCCGGCGAGGAGTTCGACGTCGGCTTCGCACGCCTCGATCACGTGGGCGGCGAGCGCTTCGATTTGATGTGGCATCGCCACACCGGGCAGTGGCTGTGCCTCCATCCGAGGCTGACGCTGGCCGAAGCGCTGGAAGCCATCGAAACCGAGGAACTGGCCCAGCCGCGATGACGCCTCGCTTCGACATCGATGCGATCCGCCGCAAGGCGGGCGACGACGTCTTCACCCGTGGCGAGGCCTATTTCACCGAGGGTCGGGTGAGCATCGTCGACATTGGCCCGGACCACGTGCGGGCGCGTGTATCCGGCAACGAGACCTATCGCACCATCCTCACCGGACGAGGCGATCGGCGGTGAATGCTCCTGCCCGGCCTTCAGTGATCAGGGGTTCTGCAAACACCTGGTGGCGACGGCGCTCGCCGCAGCCGAGCCGCAGGACGACGGCGGGCCGGTGGCGCGGATCAGAACTTGGCTTTCGACCCGGGACCCGGCGGCTCCGATCGATTTCCTCGTCGAGCAGGCCGAACGCGACGACGGCTTGTTTCGCCGCCTGGACATGATGGCGAGCGCGGCCTCGGGTGGCGACGAGACGGTGTCGGTGCGCCTGCGGGAGGCGATCACAGCAGCGACGGCGACCGGCCGCTTCATCGATCATCATGAGGCGAAGGACTGGGCGTGCGGCGTCGAGGATGCCCTCGATCTCGTCGCGACACTGGTTCCCGCCGGCCGTGCCGTCGTCGCGCGGCAACTGGCGGACGATGCGCTCGCGCGGATCGAAGCGGCGCTCGGCCGGATCGACGATTCCGGCGGTTGGTGTTCCGGTCTTCTGGAGCAGGCTCGAGACATCCATCTCGCCGCCTGCAAGGCCGCGCCGCCCGAGCGGATCGCGCTGGCCGAGGATCTCTTCGCTCGCGAGATCGGGAGTGAATGGGGGACGTTCGACGGAGCCGCCGAGACTTACGCCGATGTTCTGGGCGAGGCGGGTCTCACGGCCTATCGCGAGCTCGCCGCCGCGGCATGGGAGAAGATCCCGCCGGTCGAGGCGAGGCGAACCGCCCGCGACGACTTTTCGCCGAGACACGATCGGTTGATGCGGATCCTCGATCATTTTGCCGCGTGCGCCGGCGACGTCGAGACCCGCATCGCGCTGCGGAGCCGCGATCTGTCGTCGCCTTGGCATTTTCTGGACCTCGCCCGGTTCTGTCTGGAGCAGGGACGCGAGGCGGACGCGCTGCGTCACGCCGAGGAGGGGCTGTGGCTGTTCGGGGACGATCCACCGGATGAGCGGTTGATCACTTTCGTCGCGGAACGGCATCTGGCCGCCGGTGCGACCAATGCCGCGCTGGCGGTACTGCAACGCGCGTTCGAACGGCGGCCGAACGCAGGCCTCTATCGGCGTCTGCGCGCGGTCGGCGGCGAGGTGGCGCGTGACCGGGCGCTCGCCGTTCTTCGGACGAAGCTCGATCAGGCCCCGCCGCGAACCCGCTGGAGCGCTCCCGCCGACCTGCTGATCGAGGTGCCGACGGCGGAGGGGCTGTTCGCCGAAGCGTGGGATGCCGTGCGCGCCCATGGCGTGACCGGCCGCCTCGCTTTTGCTCTCGCCGAACGCAGCGAGACGAGCCATCCCGGCGAGGCGCTCGCCGTCTACACCACCCGCGTCGACGAACTGGCTTCCGCTGGGGGCAACGGCAATTACGAAGAAGCATGCCGTCTGATCGCCGGAATGGCGCGTTTGTGCAGCGCCGAGGATCAGGCCGGCCACGTCGGCCGCCTACGTGTGAAGTTCAAGGCCAAGCGGAACTTCATCAAGATCCTCGGCGGATGAGGCGCAGGGGGCGTCGAACTGAGCTCGGAGTCGACCGTCGTTGATCGGCTCAAGGTTTCAACAGTGCGATCACGACGGCGCCGTCTAGCGTCGCCGGAATCCAGATCTCGTTCTTCGAGACGTCGACGGCGAGCCGAGCGATGGTGCCGGCCGTCAACGGATCGATCGCCCGTCAGTCGGAGACCACCATCGAGTGGTCGGGCAGGAGCGGGAGGCCGTCGAGAATGCCGTGCGGCCCCCGCTTGAGCTTGCGCGACGGATGAGGGCTTCGATCTGATGTGGCATTGCGATACGGGGCAGCGGCCGCGCCTTCCTCCGAGGCTCACCTCGGCCGAAACGTCGCGTGCTGCCCAGACTGAGGAATTGATCAGCTGCGAAGATGGCGGTTCGAGTGAGGTATGCCCAAAAAGCACCACCATAAGGCCGGTTCGAATAAGCTACATTGACCATTCAAAGCGAACCGATAGGATAAGACCATCCTAAGCGAACTGGGCGACAGCAAAAATGCACGCGCGCGCCTACCTCAGAGCCTCCACCGACCAACAGGACGCTCTCCGTGCCAAGCAGCAGGTCTTCGACTTCGCTACGGAACGTGACATCCCGGTCGTCGGGCTCTATGTCGAAAACGAGAGCGGCGCCAAGCTGGCCCGCCCGGAACTGTTCCGGCTTCTCGCGGACAGCCGCCCCGGCGACATTCTCTTGATCGAGCAGGTCGACCGTCTGTCGCGTCTGACTTCGGCCGACTGGCAGCGGCTTCGATCGGAACTGGACGCCCGGCAGATCCGTGTGGTTGCTCTCGACCTGCCGACCTCCTGGATGCTGACCTCCTCTGCCGACGAGTTCACGGCGCGCATGTTCGCGGCGGTCAACGCGATGATGCTCGACGTTCTCGCAGCCGTCGCGCGGAAGGACTACGAGGACCGGCGCCGTCGCCAAGCGCAGGGGCAGGCTCGAGCCAAGGCGGAGGGCAAGTACACGGGCCGGGTCGAGAACGTGGCCCGAAATGCTGGTCTCGCGACCATGCTACAGGCCGGCGCATCGTGGTCGACCATCCAAGCGGCGACCGGATGCAGTCGATCGACGATCGCCAAGATCGCGAAGCGGAACCGTGCCGCCAAGTGAGTTCGGGGAGGATTGGCCCCGGGATGCTCTTCGTCACGGGTCGGTGGCAGACTGACGCGGACGCCCGATCGGCCGCGGCCCGGTCGTTCGCCGTGTCTCCGCAGCTTTGCTCGCAACTCCGGCGATGACCGTCGAGTCGGCCAACTCCATCGATGCCGATTTGCCGCATCATTACGCCTCGGCCGGGCACGAACAGCCGAGGCATGAAGGGCCGACCATCCCGACGATGGTCACCGGCTTGCACCGTGAAGTGCTATCGGTTAGATCGAATCCAGGGGGTCTCGCGCGACTACCCCGTGAGGCCTCGGCCCAAAGATCGCGTCCACCGACCTTGCAAGAGGGATGGACGCACATGCCTTCCAACACCGAGATTTCCGCCGCCCAGCTCGCGCGGCTCGTCGGTACACCCGCTGCGCCTGCCGTCATCGACGTGCGCACCGCCGAGGACGTCGCGGCCGACCCGCGATCTCTGCCCGCCGCCGATCACCGCGACCCGCGCGCCATCGAGACCTGGGCGCGGCTCTACGCCGGTCGGCAGGTCGTGGTGACCTGCCAGAAGGGTGGCAAGCTCGCACAGGGCACCGCCGCGCGACTGCGCGCCGAGGGCATCCGTGCCGAAACGCTGGAGGGTGGCTTCGAGGCATGGCGCGACGGCGGCGCGCTCCTCGTGACCCGGTCGGTGCTGCAGACCCGCGACGACCAGGGCCGCGCCGTCTGGGTCACCCGTGCCCGCCCGAAGATCGATCGCATCGCCTGTCCCTGGTTGATCCGCCGCTTCGTCGATCCCCGCGCGGTCTTTCTCTACGTCGATGCGGCGGAGGTGTCGGCCGTCGCCGAGGTATTCGGCGCCACGCCCTTCGACATCGACGGCGCCTTCTGGAGCCATCGCGGCGAGCGCTGCACCTTCGACACGATGCTCGACGAGTTTGGCCTCGCCTCGGAGGCGCTCGCCCGTCTCGCGACGATCGTCCGCGGCGCCGACACCGATCGCCACGACCTCGCCCCCCAGGCGGCGGGCCTCCTCGCCGCCTCGCTCGGTTTGTCACGCATGTATCGTGACGACCTCGAACAACTCGACGCCAGCATGGCCCTCTATGACGCGCTCTATCGCTGGTGCCGCGACGCGGTCGAGGAGACCCATGACTGGCCTGCCTCTCGGGGACGGAAGTGAGGAGGCCGCCATGACCGACACCGTCTCCTCCCCCGCCGATCGCAGCGAGCGCCCGGCGGCCCCGAGCCTCGCCGGGGCCGCCGCCCTGTGGCTGAAGATCGGCTGTCTGAGTTTCGGCGGCCCTGCTGGGCAAATCGCCCTAATGCACCGCGAACTGGTCGAGGAGCGGCGCTGGATCTCCGAGCGCCGCTATCTCCACGCCCTCAACTACTGCATGGTGCTGCCCGGACCGGAGGCGCAGCAACTCGCCACCTACATCGGCTGGCTGATGCACCGCACGCTCGGCGGCATCGTCGCCGGCGGGCTCTTCGTCCTGCCGTCGCTGTTCGTGCTGATCGCGCTTTCGTGGATCTACTGCGCCTTCGGCGACGTGCCGCTGGTCGCGGGCCTGTTCTTCGGCATCAAGCCGGCGGTCACCGCCATCGTCCTCCAGGCCACTCACCGGATCGGCATGCGGGCCTTGAAGAACCGCGTGCTGTGGGGGATCGCTGCGGCCTCCTTCGTCGCGATCATCCTCCTCGACGTGCCGTTCCCCGCCATCGTCGGCCTGGCTGCGCTCGTCGGCTGGGTCGGCTCACGGGTCCTGCCGCGGGCCTTCCACGTCGGCGGCGGTCACGGCGCGGCGGGCAAGAGTTGGGGTGTCGCGCTCATCGACGACGCGACGCCGCCGCCGCCCCATGCCCGGTTCTCCTGGGGGCGTCTCGCTGTGGTGTCGATCGGCGGCTTCGTCCTTTGGTTGGCACCGATGGCGAGCCTGACGGCGGCCTTCGGCTGGGACCACACGATGACGCAGATGGGCTGGTTCTTCACCAAGGCAGCACTGCTCACCTTCGGCGGCGCCTATGCGGTGCTGCCTTACGTCAACCAGGGCGCCGTCGGCCACTATCATTGGCTGACCCCGACTCAGATGATCGACGGTCTGGCGCTCGGCGAGACGACGCCGGGACCGCTGATCATGGTGGTGACCTTCGTCGGCTTCGTCGGCGGCTGGACTCAGGCGCCGTTCGGGCCGGAGGCGAAGCTCGTCGCGGCGCTGGCCGGGGCGGTGCTGGTGACCTGGTTCACCTTCCTGCCGTCCTTCGTCTTCATCCTCGTCGGCGGGCCGCTGGTGGAAAGCACTCACGGCAACATCGAATTCACCGCACCGCTGACCGCGATCACCGCGGCAGTGGTCGGGGTGATCCTGAACCTCGCGCTGTTCTTCGGCTGGCACGTGCTGTGGCCGGACGGCTGGGCCGGGCGGTTCGATTGGATCTCCGCCGCGATGGCGCTCGGTGCGGCGGTAGCGCTCTTCCGCTTCCGTCGGAACGTGGTCACCGTGATCGCGGTCTGCGGGGCGATCGGATTGGCGGCGTCTCTCTTGCGTTGAGGCGCCGACTTCGGCACTCCGTCGGAGTGGAGTTGGAAACAATCCGATCTCGGGAGTGAACGATGGAGCATGGCGACGGTAACCGACATGCTCACCTCTGGCCCGGTGTGCCGCTGGCGCTCTCCTCGGCGGAGCTGTTCGGCGCGACGCCGCCGGTGGCGAAGCTTCTCCTCGCCGAGATCTCGCCCTTCCTGCTCGCGGGTCTCCTCTATCTCGGCGCCGGCCTCGGCCTTGCCGTCGTCGAAGCGGTGCGGAGCCTGTCGGACGCGGCAAAGACCGAGGAAGCGAAGATCTCGCGCGCCGATCTGCCCTGGTTGGCAGCGGCGATCCTCGCCGGGGGTATCGTCGCGCCGGTGCTGTTGATGTCGGGTCTGGCCCGCACGACCGCCTCGAGCGGTGCGCTCCTCCTCAATCTCGAGGGGCTCGCGACCATGGCGATCGCTTGGATCGTCTTCCGCGAGAATGTCGATCGGCGACTGCTCCTCGGCGCCGCCGCGATCCTGGCGGGCGCCGTCGTCCTTTCCTGGACCGGCGAGGGCGTGTCGCTCGACGTCGGTGGGCTCCTGGTCGCCGGCGCCTGCCTCGCCTGGGGCATCGACAACAACCTGACCCGCCGGGTCTCGGCGGCGGATCCCGTTCGCATCACCATCTGGAAGGGCCTCGTCGCCGGATCGGTGAACGTCGCCCTCGCCTTGGCGAGCGGCAACGCAATGCCGTCGCCGATGCAGATGGCGCTCGCCGGACTGCTCGGTTTCTTCGCCGTCGGTGTCAGTCTCGTGCTCTTCATCCGGGCATTGCGCCATCTCGGGTCGGCCCGCACCGGCGCCTATTTCTCGCTCGCCCCCTTCATCGGTGCGCTGTTGGCGGTCGGCCTCTTCGGTGAGCCGGTGACGCCACAAATCGGCCTCGCCGCCATCCTCATGGCAACCGGTCTGTGGCTACATCTGACCGAACGCCACAAGCACGACCACACCCATGAAGAGACCGAGCACGACCACGTGCATTCTCACTACGAACACCACGACCATACTCACGAAGGGCTGGTGAGCGAGCCTCACGCCCATCTCCACCGGCATGCGCCGCTGGTTCACGCCCACGTCCACTACCCCGATCTCCATCACAGGCACGGCCATTGACGCGGGTCCCCAGAAGGCCCCGACATTGGATACGTAAGGAGCCGCGCAGGGGCTCCGCAAAGATACCACGGCTCAAGCGGCTCTCGGTCGGCGGCGCTCTCCGACCCGAAGCGGTCACCCGACGCCGGGCCATTCGGTGGTCGCATTTCTCGCCAGTTCTTCGTTGTCGCAGACCAGAACAAGCTGACTATGATGGTCGGAGTACTGAACCAGTATGTTCACGCCTGCTTCGGCCAATGCGCGCGAGATCGCGCCCAACTGGCCGGGTGTGCCCTGCTTGAGCTTTCGAATGATCGGCTCACGGATTGTTATAACCGCAATCCCAGCGTCTTTTGCAGTACGGGCTGCGGCCTTGCCATCGCGGAACAGGAAGTGTGCGATGGACGTCCCGCCGTGGCTGAATACCCCTCCACCTTCGAAAGGGATTCCGGCGCGGCCCATCGCCTCGCCAAGCTCTGCCAGCGCACCGGGACGGTTTTCCAGATGAAACTCAAGGTCAAACATGATCGGAGTTCTCATTGTGGATCGCGCGGCTGTCGGTCGGAGCCTCGGCACGGGCGGACATGCTATAGTCCCGCGTCACCGCAGCGATACGCAGATGGTAATCGGCAAAAACGTGATCGCGGCCAGCGGCCTGCACACGCCGGTGTTCCGGCAGGTTTCGCCAGGTCGCGACTGCCGCCTCGTCGCGCCAGAAGGACAGCGACAGAACCTTGCCGGGATTTGTCAGGCTCTGGAACCGTTCGATGGAGATGAAGCCATCGAGGTCTGCCAAAAGCGGACGCAGTTCAGCCGCCAGATCGAGATACTCGGTCTGTGCCTCACCGGGAACCCAAGCCTCGAAGATGACCGCGATCATGCGCGCACCCCATGCGGGGCCGAGGCCAGTTTAACAAACAGGCGGCTTTCGCACCGGATGAATCCTTCGCGTTTGGCGAACTCGTAATTCTCGCGTCCAAGCGGGTCTGCCGCCAATCGTGCGCGATAGACCTCATATTCTGCCAATGACGGCAACGAATAAATGCCGTAGGCGGTCGAAGTAGACCCTTCATGCGGAGCGAAATAGCCGATCAGTTCAGCACCGCAGCGCGGGCTGCATTCTCCCCAGATGCGGGCGTATTGCGCGAAGAGTTCGCGCCGGTTCGGGTCGATGTCATAGGTGATGACGCAGGTAATCATGGGCTTGGCCTTTCTTGCTGAAACCGAGCCTAGCCGATTGGATGCTACAAAAGGTTCGGCTATGATCGAACTATGAGAGAAGGACCTGATATCGCCCGTGTCGCCGCCCTTGTGGCCGATCCTGCGCGCAGCGCGATGTTGATTGGGCTGATGGATGGACGTGCCCTGACCGCGACCGAACTTGCGGGCGTTGGCGGCATCACGAAGCAAACCGCCAGCTCTCACCTTGCCAAATTGGTGGATGGTGAGGTGCTGGTCGTCGAGGCGCAGGGACGGCACCGCTACTTCCGTCTGGCGGGCCCGCATGTTGCCAGCCTGATTGAAGCACTTATGGTGTTTTCCAGCGATGCTGCGCCCCCGTTGCGGACCGGCCCGTGTGATCCTGCGCTGCGTAAGGCCCGCATCTGCTACGATCATCTGGCTGGAGAGATGGGGGTCCGGCTTTTCGAGCAGATGCTGGCGGATGAGTGGTTGGCGGATGATTTGACCGTGACCAGCTACGGCAGAGAAAAGCTGGCTGAGATCGGGCTGAATATTGAGAACCTTCCGCTAAGCAATCGTCCCCTGTGCCGTGCCTGCCTCGACTGGAGCCAGCGACGACAGCATCTGGCCGGGCGGCTAGGTCCTGTTGACGAATAAGCGTATCCATAGGCGGACGGCGGCGATGAGGACGAAGCCGAGATAGCTGTCGGCGGTCTTGTCGTAGCGGGTGGCGAGGCGGCGCCAGTTCTTCAACCTGTTGAAG
>NZ_JAFNIH010000002.1 GCF_019160155.1 Pinisolibacter aquiterrae | reverse complement strand
TTCCCTCCCGACTTCGTCCCCGTTCGCGCGATCAACCCGCCTCCTGGTGAGCGACCGGGCAATGGACGGCGGGCGCGATGCCGAAGGTCTCGGCGAAGAGCGGCGCCGGCATCGGTTTGCCGAAGAGGTAGCCCTGCCCCTCTCGGCATCCCTGGCGCAGGAGATCGTCGCGTTGCGCTTCTTCCTCGATGCCTTCGGCGATCGTCTCGAGATCGAAGGCCCGCGCGATGTCGAGGATCGCCCGGACGACCGAAGCATCCTTGCCCGAGTTCAGCATGCCGGTGACGAAGGAGCGGTCGATCTTGATGCGCGTCAGCGGGTAGCTCTTCAACAGACTGAGCGAGGCGAAGCCGGTTCCGAAGTCGTCGACGGCGAGCCCGACGCCGTGGGCGCGAAGCCGCCCCAACCGCTCGAGGACGATCTCGTCGAGATCGAGCGCGATGTTCTCGGTGATCTCGAGCTCGAGCGCGTCGGGCGGAAGGCCGTGGCGGTCGAGGGCATCGATCACCTCGGTCGCGAGGTCGCCGACGCGGAACTGGGCGGCGAAGAGGTTGACGCCGATGCGGAAAGTCTCCGCGCCGTTGCGACGCCAGAAGGCCGCTTGGGCGCAGGCTTGGTCGAGGACCCAGGACCCGACGGTCGCGGCCAGCGGACCGCGCTCGAGGGCCGGTAGGAAGGCGGCGGGAGCGAGGAGCCCGCGCTGCGGGTGAAACCAGCGGATCAAGGCTTCCGCTCCGGTCAGCGCGCCGTCGGTCAGGCGGACCTGGGGCTGATAGAAGAGGAGGAACTCGCCCGCCTTCACCGCCCGATGGATCTCCATGCCGTAGAGACGCCGCGCCGCCGCCTCCATGCGCAGCGCAGGCTGGAAGGCGAAGGATCGGCCGCGTCCGTCGGTCTTGGCGCGGAACAGCGCGAGATCGGCGTTGCCGAGCAGTTCGATCGGATTGCCGGTGTGGAGCGGGGCGAGCGCGACGCCGCAGCTCGCCCCGACGTGGATCTCCTGTCCGTCGATGACGATCGGACGCGCGATGTCGTGGTTGATCGCATCGGAGACCGACATGGCCCGTGCCGGTTCGCGCACACCGCGCAACAGGATCGCGAATTCGTCGCCACCGATCCGCGCCGCCGCGTCGTCTTCCCCGACGCGGAGCGCCAGCCGCGCTGCCACCTCGCGCAGGATGCCGTCGCCGACGGCATGTCCGAGCGTGTCGTTGACGTCCTTGAAGCCGTCGAGATCGATCATCACCACGGCGGCGGCCGTCGGTTCCGCCAAGGTCTCCTCGACCAGCCGGAAGAAGCGCCCGCGATTGGCGAGGCCGGTGAGGAGGTCGAAGTTGGCGAGCCGGAAGAGTTCCTCGGTCTCGCGGTGACGAGCCGCCACGTCTGCCGGCAGCTCCACCTGCGCAGTCGGCTCGGCGGCGACCTCGATGCGCCGCAGTTCGAGCCGGTCCGACACCATGAGCGCCAGTTCGCGCAGGCGCTCCTCGTCGTCACGCGAGAATTCCGGGTGGGGTCGGCGATCGATCACGCAGAGCGCCCCGAGCGCCTGACCGCCGGCGGAGACCAGCGGAACCCCCGCGTAGAACCGCAGTCCGGCCGGCCCGGTGACCAGCGGATTGTCGTGGAAACGTTCGTCGCCGGTCGCGTCGGGCACCACCATCACGCCGTCGCGCGTGATCGCATGCGCGCAGAACGATACGTCGCGCCGCATGTCCACCTCGCGGACGCCGACGCTGGCGGCGAAGAAGACGTGGTCCGAGCCGATCATGTTCACGGCGGCGACCGGCATGTCGAACATGCGCGCCGCGATCCGCACGACCGAGTCGAGACTGGGCAGCGGGCGTTCGTCCCCCAGACCGTAATCGGACAGAGCCTTCAGTCGCTCGGTCTCGTTCGGCGGGATCGGGGGACACTTCATGAATTACCCTCCCGAAAGCGCTGCGACGGAATCATCGGCAAGTTGGAGGCCATCCTTCGATGCACGGCGGACGATCATGACCGATACTCCTTGCTGAGAGTTGATCGGTCAAGCTTCGTCTCGCCCGAAACTCGGCGGAGCTTCGGTGACGAGGAAAGATGCGATCACGGTCAGTCGATCGAGCGACCGAACCCCGTCTCTACAGGACCCCTTCGAAGAAATGACCTCGAGCAACTTTGCAAGGGTGTTCCCGGTCGATCGCCGGCGTCGCGGTCGGACGACACGAGATGGTGAAGCGTCCTGCAATCTTCGTCCGCGCGGCCCATATGGAAGGGATACGCCGTACTCCCCCCTCCCTGGAGACCGGACATGATCGCTTCCCACCCCGACACGTTCTCCACCCGCCGCACCGTCACGATCGGCGGACGGCCCTTCGTCTGCTTCGATCTCGCCACCGCCGAGGCGAACGGCCTTTCGGGGCTCTCCCGCCTGCCCTTCTCGCTCAAGGTGCTGGCGGAGAACCTCCTGCGCCACGAGGACGGCCGCTCGGTGACCGCCGACGATCTCAGGGCACTCGCCGCCTGGGGTGAGACACGGGGGCGGGCCGCGCGCGAGATCGCCTATCGCCCCGCCCGCGTGCTGATGCAGGATTTCACCGGCGTTCCCGCCGTCGTCGATCTCGCCGCGATGCGCGACGCGGTCGTGGCGCTGGGCGGTTCGCCGGACCAGATCAATCCGCAGATCCCGGTCGATCTCGTCGTCGACCATTCGGTCGTCGTCGACTACTTCGGCAACGCCTCCGCCCTGTCGCGCAACGTGGCGCGCGAATACGAGCAGAACCAGGAGCGCTACACCTTCCTCAAATGGGGGCAGAAGGCGTTCCGCGACTTTCGTGTGGTGCCGCCGGGCACCGGCATCTGCCATCAGGTCAATCTCGAATACCTGGCCAGGGTCGTATGGACGCGGGAGAGCGCCGACGGCACCGTCGTCACCTATCCCGACACCTGCGTCGGCACCGACAGCCACACCACCATGGTCGGCGGTCTCGGCGTGCTCGGCTGGGGCGTCGGCGGCATCGAGGCGGAAGCGGCGATGCTCGGCCAGCCGGTGTCGATGCTGATTCCGGAAGTGATCGGCTTCCGTCTGTCGGGACGGCTGCGCGAGGGCGTCACTTCGACCGACCTCGTCCTCACCGTGACGCAGATGCTGCGCAAGAAGGGCGTCGTCGGCAAGTTCGTCGAGTTCTTCGGCCCCGGCCTCTCGGCGCTCGGTCTCGCCGACCGCGCCACGATCGGCAACATGGCGCCGGAATACGGCGCGACCTGCGGCTTCTTCCCCGTCGACGCCGTCACCCTCGACTATCTCCGCCTCTCCGGCCGTTCCGACGAGCAGGTGGCGCTGGTCGAGGCCTATACGCGGGCGCAGGGGCTCTTCCGCGACGAGACGACCGCCGATCCACTCTTCACCGACACGCTCGAACTCGATCTGACGGAGGTCGAGCCGTCGCTCGCCGGGCCGAAGCGGCCGGAGGGGCGGGTGGCGCTCGGCTCGGTGCCGGTCGTCTTCGACGCGGCGCTGGCGGGCGAGTATCGCAAGCCCGGCGAGGCCGGACGGCGTTGGAAGGTCGAGGGCACCGACTTCGACCTCGGCCACGGCGACGTCGTCATCGCCGCCGTCACCTCCTGCACCAACACGTCCAACCCCTCCGTGCTGGTCGCCGCCGGTCTCCTCGCCCGCAAAGCGCGCGAACGCGGGCTCAGGACCAAACCGTGGGTGAAGACCTCTCTGGCGCCGGGGAGCCAAGTGGTCGCCGCCTATCTGAAGTCCTCCGGCCTGCAGGACGATCTCGACGCGCTCGGCTTCCAGATCGTCGGCTTCGGCTGCACCACCTGCATCGGCAATTCCGGCCCGCTCGACCCGGCGATCTCCCGGACGATCGCCGAGAACGGCATCGTCGCGAGCGCCGTGCTCTCCGGCAACCGCAACTTCGAGGGCCGCATCTCGCCCGACGTACAGGCGAACTGGCTCGCCTCGCCGCCCCTCGTCGTCGCCCACGCGTTGGCCGGCTCGACCCGTATCGATCTGACTCGCGAACCGCTGGGAATGGGTGCGGACGGCAAGCCGGTCTTCCTTTCCGACATCTGGCCGTCGACGGCCGAGATCGACGCGGTGATCGCGAAACACGTCACCGGCGCCCTCTTCCGCGAGAAATACGCCGAGGTCTTCGCCGGTGACGAGCGCTGGCGGGCGGTCGAGGTGACCGGCGGCGAGACCTACGCCTGGGACGACGCGTCGACCTATGTCCGCAACCCACCCTATTTCGAGGGGATGACGCGGTCGCCGCCGGCGATTTCCGACGTGAAGGGCGCGCGCATCCTCGCCCTCCTCGGCGACAAGATCACCACCGACCACATCTCGCCGGCCGGCTCGATCAAACCCACCTCGCCGGCCGGCCGGTATCTCCTCGCCCACGGCGTCGAGCCGCGGGACTTCAACCAGTACGGCACCCGGCGCGGCAATCACGAGGTGATGATCCGCGGCACCTTCGCCAACATCCGCATCAAGAACGCCATGGTCCGCGACGAGGCGGGGGCGATCGTCGAGGGCGGCTTCACCGTTCACCAGCCCTCGGGCGAACGGGTCGCGATCTACGATGCCGCTCGCCGCTATGCGGACGAGGGCGTGCCGCTCGTCGTCTTCGCCGGCGTCGAATACGGCAATGGTTCGTCGCGCGATTGGGCGGCAAAGGGAACGCGGCTCCTCGGCGTCAAGGCCGTGGTGGCGCGGTCCTACGAGCGCATCCACCGCTCCAACCTCGTCGGCATGGGCGTGCTGCCGCTGCAGTTCGAGGACGGTACCGGCTGGGAGACGCTGGGGCTGACCGGCGCCGAGACCGTGTCGATCGGCGGGCTCACCGCCCTCGCCCCGCGGGCGAAGTTGACGCTCGACATCGTGCGGGCGGACGGTTCGCGCATCGTCGTGCCGGTGACGGCGCGAATCGATACGGCCGACGAACTCGACTATTTCCGCAACGGCGGCATCCTGCCGGCGGTGCTGCGGCATCTGGTCGACGCGCGGGGAGACGCCCGATGAGCGAGATCCGTGACGCCGCCCGTCGGCTCGAACGCGACACGTTCGGTGAGATCGCCGTCCCGGCCGATCGGCTGTGGGGGGCGCAGACGCAGCGCTCGCTCGCCCATTTCGCCATCGGCGAGGATCGCATGCCGCCGCGCATCGTCCACGCCTTGGCGCTGATCAAGAAGATCGCGGCGGGCGTCAACACCGAACTCGCCGGGCTCGACCCGACGAAGGCGGATGCCATCGGCCGGGCGGCGGACGAGGTCGCCGCCGGTCGCCACGACGGCGAGTTCCCGCTCGTCGTCTGGCAGACCGGATCGGGCACACAGTCGAACATGAACGTCAACGAGGTGCTGGCGAACCGCGCCTCGCAGCTCCTCGGCGGGCCGATCGGCGAGGGGCGTCTCGTCCATCCCAACGACGACGTCAATCGCTCGCAGTCCTCCAACGACGTCTTCCCGACCGCCATGAACGTGGCGATCACCGGCGCGCTGGTCGAGGATCTGCTGCCGTCCCTGCGGCGGCTGCGCGCGACACTCGACACCAAGGCGGCGGCCTTCGCCGACATCGTCAAGATCGGCCGCACCCATCTCCAGGACGCGACGCCGCTCACGCTCGGGCAGGAGATCTCGGGCTGGGCGGCGCAACTCGCGCATGCCGAGACCCATGTCGTGGCGAGCCTCCCGCATCTCCTCGAATTGGCGATCGGCGGCACCGCCGTCGGCACCGGGCTCAACGCGCCGAAAGGCTTCGGCGAACGGGTGGCGGCCGGGCTCGCCGAGGCGACGGGCCTCGCCTTCGTCGCCGCGCCCAACCGTTTCGAGGCGCTCGCCGCCCACGACGCGATCGTCCACGCCCACGGCGCGCTGAAAGGACTGGCGGCGAGCCTGTTCAAGATCGCCGAGGACGTTCGCCGGCTCGCCTCCGGGCCGCGCTCGGGGCTCGGCGAAATCACCATTCCGGAGAACGAACCGGGCTCGTCGATCATGCCGGGCAAGGTCAATCCGACCCAGTGCGAGGCGCTGACCATGGTCTGTGTCCAGGTCTTCGGCCACGACGCGGCGATCGGCTTCGCCGGGGCGTCGGGGGCATTCGAGCTCAACGTCTTCAAGCCGGTGATCGCCTTCGACATGCTGACGTCGATCCGCCTGCTCGCCGACGCCATGACCTCGTTCGATACCCATTGCGCGCGCGGCATCGAGCCGGATCGAGCGCGGATCGCCGATCTGGTGGAGCGCTCGCTGATGCTGGTCACCGCGCTCGCCCCCCATGTCGGCTACGACGCGGCGGCGGCGATCGCCAAGGCGGCGCATCACAACGGAACGACGCTCCGGCAGGAGGCGATCGCCTCCGGCAAGATCCGCGCCGAGGACTTCGATCGCTGGGTGGTGCCGGCGGCCATGGTGTGACGAACCACCGATGATGCGGACTCGCGAGAACCGTCAGGCCGCGGCGACGATCCTCCTCGCCTCAAGCCCTCTCCTCGTGCTCGATGACATCAGCGAACTGGTCGAGCTCTCGGGTGGTCATCCCGATCTGGCGGCCGATGTCACGCCATCGCAAAACCGCTTCCTCCACTTGCGCGAGGATCGTCACGGCCGTGTCGCGCGACATTCGGAAATACGGCAGCACGCTCATCAAACCGTCGATCCTCACCTCCGGTCCGGCCTCCTCGGAGATCCGGGTCTTCAATTCGCGCGCCCGCTCGGGAAAGGGATTGACGTCGAACGCCGGCACCGAGCGCCACAGGCCACCGTCGACGTGCAGGAAGCCATGGCTGTGGAGGTGATCGTCTACATCCCTGACGAAGGGCCGTCGCAGGAATGGCCTATAACGTTCTCGCGCGCCATGAAGTCCCCGCGATCAGTACCGTCACACTTTTGCTTCAGGCATCGACACCTCATCGCGGCGCAAGGTCAAGACTTCGACGCCGGTCCGCGTGACGGCGACCGTATGCTCGAACTGGGCGGAGAGCTTGCGGTCGTCGGTCATCACCGTCCAACCGTCGCTCGCCGTCGAAACCCGGCGGGTGCCTTGATTGACCATCGGCTCGATGGTGAAGACCATGCCCTCACGCAACTCCAATCCCGTCCCCGGGCGGCCGAAGTTGAGCACCTGAGGCTCCTCGTGCATCTCCCGCCCGATGCCGTGACCGCAGTATTCCCGAACCACCGAACATCCGTTCCGCTTGGCATGGCGTTCGATCGCGTGGCCGATGTCGCCCATGTGGGCGCCGGGGCGTACTTGCCCGATCCCCTTCCACATCGCCTCGCGGGCGACCCGCACAAGTCGCCGAGCCGCCGGTGAAGCGTCGCCGACGACGTAGGTCTTGCTGGAATCCGCGATGAAGCCGTTCTTCTCGAGGGTAATGTCGAGGTTGATGATGTCGCCGTCGCGAATGATCTCGCTCGCGTCGGGCACGCCGTGACAGACGACATGATTGATCGAGCAGTTCAGAACATGGGCGAAGCCGTATTGTCCCTTGCTCGCGGGACGTGCGGCGAGATCGACGGTGATGAAGCGTTCGACCAGAGCGTCGATCTCGAGAGTCGATCGGCCGGCGAGGTCGATCCCATCCAACATCTCGAAGACGGATGCCAACAGACGGCCGGATATCCGCATCATCGCGAGTTCGTCCGACGACTTGACCATTTCAGGCTGCCGCCGCGTCGTCGAGACGCACCTCGGCCAGCGCATATTGCCGCTTCACGATGTCGTTGAAGGACAGGGTCGGGTGAGCTTCGGCGAGCCTGCCGATCTTCATCCAGAACTCGGCCTGAGCATTGATGGACCGGCACATCACCGCGCTGGCCCGGCGCACGTCCTCGTGCAGCCCGTCGTCGATCTTCACGATACCCATGGTGCTCCCTCGATCCAATGAACATATGAAACATATATGGATCGCATATTCTCCGTCAATCGAGCCGAGGCGTCGGCGGACGCCACACCACGGGTTTCCTCATCTCGATGAACCGTTACCGCACGGCCGAACCTCCCATCCGAACACCTCGCCCTCTTCGAAATCCGGCCTTCACGCCCTCGCCTTCTCACGCTTCCTGCTGCCGATCAGCGCCATCAACATCGGGCCGAGGCTGAAGCCGCCCTCCTCCGCCTTGCGGGTCAGGCTGCGCAGGTAACCACCGGCCGAGGCGATCATCGCGTGGCGTTGCAGGATCGCCGCGACGACGACCGCCGCCCGAACCTCGCCGAGGATCCCCCTCGCCTCCTCCCAGGCGCTCGGCGAAATCCCCAGCATCGGCCGCACCACGGCCGCGGTGGCGAGGAAGTCTCGCCAGTTGGAGATGCCGTCTCGGGCATAGTCGACGATGTCGGGACAGGCCTGGAGCACCATCCTCAGGGGGAAGGCCCCCTCCGCGAGTTTGGGCGCTCGTGGTTCGACCTCTGCCCCCTCCGCCCTCACTTCTCGGAAGCGAGGTTCAAGTTCAGTAGAGGGGTGTGGGTTTGAATTCTGTATGTGACGCTCAATTTGAGACTCATCGCTGCTCGTATTTTCGTCTTTTCCATGCGTTTCCAACAGCATGAACACATCGTCGGCGAGCGTCGAGAGATCCTCGGCGATCCCTTCGAGCTCGGCGAGGCCGGCATTGCGCGGAATGCCCTCGACGATCGAGCGGAAATGAGCGTGAACCTCGCTCCAGTCGGCCGGTCCCCTGCCCTCTCGGCGCGTCGGGACACCCGACTCGATCCCGGCGGCGATCATCTTGGCGATGTCGCGGCGGCAGATGGTGATGCGCTCGCGTGCCAGCCGCAGCGCCCGATCGGCGGCGCGAACGTCTTCGGCCAGGCTCTCGATTTCCTCGGCGCGCGCCACCAGCGGCGTCAGATCGAAGCCGAAGGCCTGATCGATCTCGCCCCCCTCCCCTTTGCGGGCGTAGCGCTTGCCGTTGGGGCTGTCACGACGCACGACGAGGCCGGCGTCGACGAGGCCCGCAATGTGACGCCGCAGCGTCGCCGGCGCCATTCCATGCGCCCGGAGCGCCAACTGCCGGTTCGACGGCCACACCACGAGCTTTTCACCCGACAGCGTCGTTTCGGGGTGAAAGCTCAGGAGCGCGTCGAGCACCGCCAGCGCCCGCTCGGAGACCCCGAGCCGGACTTTGGCAGTGCAGATCGAACGGAAGACCTCCCACTTGTGGACGACCTTTTCCGGGGCTCGCGCCTCTGCCTTGGACTGCGCCGCCACATGGGCGAGCGTCAGCGATCGCCCTCCGAAGGGCGTGCGTGACTGATAGGGCTGCATGATGCCTTTGCCTTTGTTCAGGCAAAGAAAATCCGCTCGCCGAAACGGCGTGGAAAACGCTTGACGGTGATTCCCGGAAATGCGAATCTCTAGTTGCTACACGAGAGAAGGGCTTCCGGAACGGTCGTTTCGGGGGCCTTTTTTCTTTGCGTCACTCTCCATTTTCGTTCGACGAATTCTCCTGCCGAAACGCCTCGTAGAAGCGATCGAGATTGGCAGAGAGAAAGGCTCCGAAGGCGGTCGCCTCGCCGCTTCGCGCCTTCAGCGCGAGCGTGAACTTGCGTCCGTCTTCGATGATCTCCGCGGCCAGTGCCCCGTCTCGCGGGCTCCAACTTCGCCGTTCCGGCGCTCGACGGGGCTTCGCCGCATGGGTGGTCTTCATCCGAGCGATCAGCGCATTGAAGCGCTCCTCGCCCGGCAGACGCCGAAAGCCGTCGTCTCCGACGACGTCCAGAGCCGCCTCCAGCCTCGCCGGCTTTTCGAGAAGCTGCTTCAGTTCGTACCAACGATCGCGGCCGACGCCTTTGGCTCGGCCGAGCGCGGAGAGAATCTCCGACGGGAGGCTCGCGACCGACAGCATCTTCGACAGAGTCGCCTTGTCGATCGACAGGGCGGCGAGGACGACGGCATTGTCTCCGTCGTACTTCAACCGGCAGAGCGCGTCGGCGAAGACGGCTCGCTCGATGAAGGTCAAGTTGGCGCGGGCGGAGTTCTCCTGGCCCTGCGCGACGACGTGGTCCTTGTCGGAGAGCGCCTTGACGACGGCCCTCACCTTGCGACCGAGCAGACGAGCAGCCTTCAGCCGGCGCCGTCCGAAGACCACCATGTATCGACCGCCGGCCGTCGGATGCGGCCTGACCAGGATCGGGCTGTCTTGCCCACGCTCGCGAATCGCCTCCACGAGCTCCCGAAACTCGACCTCGTCGTCCTCGAGCCGGTCCTGCACGAAGGAGGCGTCGACGAGATCGGGATCGAGGTCGACGATCGTCTCACCTTCGGCGAGCCGATCGGCCTGGGCCGCCAACTCGCCGATCGAACTGATGATCGAGCGCGATGCCCCCTTGATCGTGTAGTCGAGCGCCGGACGCTCCGCCTCCGGCGCACCTTCGTCCATGAGATTGGCGAAAGGGTTCTTGCGAGCCATGGCGTCAGACCTGCATCTGATTGAAAGGGCAGGGGGTTTCCCCTCTTTTGACGGCCGTCAACGTCACAGCCTCCCCCAAGCCTGGTGAATGAGGCCTTGAACCTCGAAATTGACCGCATCCATGCATTCGATGGCGCGATCGTAGGTGTCTCGGTTGAAGTTCGACCGCTCTACCTCGTAGAGGGACTGCTTGGTCAGACCGGCGTCCGAGATCGCCGTCGACTTCAGCATCGGATGCTTCAGGATCTCGCCAGCGAGCATGGAGTGCATGAACCCCAGCATCTGGGCCTGCGGCACATCGGTCGGCTCGTAGCGGGTGATGAGATAGCGCAGCCAATCCATCTTCACCTCGGCACCCGCCTTGCGGATGGTCTTGACGATGTTGCCGAGCATCAGCAGAAACTGGCTCATCGACATGAGGTCCAGCATCTGCGGATGAACCGTGATGAGGACGGAGGTCGCCGCCGTCAGCGCGGTCAGGGTCAGGTAGCCGAGCTGCGGCGGGCAATCGATCAAGACCACGTCGTAGCGGTCGTCCACCTCCGCGAGGGCGGCACCGAAGCGCGTGAAGAAGCGCCGGCCTTCCCCGTTGCCCTGCATGGCGAGAGGCGTGTCGTATTCGTATTCCTGAAGTTCGAGATTGGCCGGAATGATGTCGAGCGACGGAAAGTTGGTCGGCAGGATGATCTCGGAGATCGGCTTGCGCGCACCGTCGTAACGGATGGCGTCGTAGAGCGAAGGGTTGCGATCGAGCTCGGGCTGGAACCCGTGCAGCGCCGAGAGCGACGCCTGCGGATCGAGATCGACCATCAGGACGCGATGGCCGGTCAGCGCGAGATGTTGCGCCAAGTGAGCCGTCGTCGTCGTCTTGCCGGAGCCGCCCTTGAAGTTGACGACCGCGACGACCTGCAGCTTCTCACCCGGCTTGCGCCAGGGGACGTATTTCTTGGCGTCCGAGCGACCGTTCTTGTCGAGATAGTCGCGCAATTCCGCCATCTGCTCGGCCGTGTAGAACCTACGACCGCCGGAAGCGATCTGGGGTTCAGGCCCTTTGCCTTCGAGGTGAAGACGCTTCAGATTGTTCGGGCTGACCCCGAGATAGTGGGCGACCTCCGCCATGGCGAACAGGCGAAGCTTCTTCTTGGCATCCGGGGGGAATTTCTCCTGACGCAACTGATCCAACTTGCGGGAGATTTCCGCCCCCTGCATCAGGATCTTGTCGTCGAATTCGAATGAGGGGAGCGGGAGCATGTCGCCTTCCACCTGTCGAGAAAATGGCGCCAGAAACGAGGATCTGGCCGTGTTGGCGCCAGTATGTGCGATTCTCATGGGCAGGCAAGGACTTAATGGTTAACGAAAACTTACCGACACCCCGCACTCGCTGGCGACGTCGAATCGGATTCCCGATTCTGTGCGCCAGTTCCGCAAGTTGGCGCCGAGTATCGCCCGATTCCTTGATTGATCGAACCCGTCGAGTATGACGGGGAAACCAACCATCGATCGACGCGAGTATTCGCGAAACTCCCCGCATCGTCATCGATCTCTCGAATCGTCTCATCTCACCCCCTTCAAATTCGCCGGTCCGACGGCGCGCATCGTTCGTGTTCACCTCGACCTCGTTCGACGAGATCGAGGAGTGCGCGATGCGGGCAGTAGAGATCGAGCGGGGCGAGTACGGTCGAGCGGCAGATCTCCTCGACCAGATGTTCCGTCTCCGGGCACGGGTTTTCGCCGGTCGGCTCGGTTGGGACGTCGCGGTGGAGGAGGGCAGGGAGGTCGACGGCCACGACGACGTCGGCCCGACTTACGTCCTGGCGATGGACGCTCGGGGAACAGCGATCGGCTCGGTCCCAACATGTCGGCGCACACGTTCCCGCAGGTGCTCGCGCCCGGCCGGTTCGAGGCGCACGCGCACGCGCGGATGATCGAAGCGACCGTCGTCGAGGGGATGTTCGATCCCGATGACCGGCTCTTCGTCGAGCGGCTGGGGGAGGGGATGCGGGCGATCGGCGCATGTCGGCGAGCGCCGCCGAGATCGTCATCGGCAGCGCTGCCCATGCACTCGGTCAGGAAGTCGATATCGACCGACCGCTCGTCTCGGGAGAACTGCCGGTCGGCGGCCATCGGTTCGAGGGGTTGCCGCCGCCGGTCGTGGCTGGGCCGGCCTTCTCGATCCGCCGGTCGCGCTCTTCGGTGCGACCGGCGCTTCGATCGGTCTCTCGACCGATGGGCGAGGGGAGGGGACCGATGGCCGACGCCCCTTCCCCGCTCGAGCGCACCCGGATCCATCGGGCCCTGTCGCGGCCGAACCTCTTGATGGGAGCCGCCGCGAACTGGTTCTCGTCACCGGCCTCGCTCCCGTGATCCTGATCTTCGTCCTCCTCGATTGGTTGGCCGCGGTCATCGGCGTGGCGATCTGGATCGTCGTCCTCGGGGCGCTCCGAATGAAGGCCAAGGCCGTCCATCTGGTGGTCAACAAGCCGGCCGAACCCGATCTCGTCACCTCGATAGTCGTCACCACATCGAGACGACCCTATCACCTGAAGCTCCGCTCACATCCGACCGAGTACGTGGCCCGCGTCGGCTTCGCCTATCCGGAGGACGTCGACGCCAAGCTCGCGGCGGTCAACGCGCGGATGGAGGCCTCGGTGCCGCCCGGCACCAGCGGTCCGGCCGAGCGCCTCGACTTCGGCTATTCGATGAGTGGCAGCGCGCCTTGGCGGCCGACCCGGGTCTGTTCCGATCGGGTGAAGACCTCCATCCAGTTCCCCGAAGCCATGGCCTCGACCGAGACGCCGGTCCTCTTCGTCGTCTCCGGCGGTGAGAACCGCATCGCCAACTCCCGGATCAAGGACGACCTGATGAGCGTCGATCACCTCGTCGGCCGGGCGATCCTCGTCTTCGGGGTCGGCTGGAGTCAGCAGAAGATCACGATCGCGAGGGGAGGGGTGATCATGGCCGGTTCCGAGAAGCGCCTCCGGCTGTTGCCGGTGCTCGCCGTCGCCGGTCGTCTCGCCGCCTGTCAGACGCTCGGCACCGATCGCCTGATCGCCAGCGCCGCCGCCTCTGAAATGCCCCGCCGGTCGCCGAAGCGATCGCCGCGGATCTCGTCGAGCAATTCGGCAAGGACATCGGTCCCGCCAGCGGCACGATCATGCTTCCCGCCGACGGGTCGCCCTTCCGCGCCGCGTTGGAGGCCTCGTTCCGCGCCAAGGGTTATGCGATCGGTGCAGGAGGCGAGGGGAGGGCGGTTCCACTCGCCTTCGTCGTCGATCGCGCCGACGGCGAGGTCATGGCGCGGCTCTCGACCGAGACCCTCGATATCCAGCCGATGCTCGAGATCCGGCCGGGGTCGCGGTTCGACGTGCTCGTCGACAGGGACTTGGTGCCGCCGGGGGCCTATCGGGAGTGAGGATGCAGGCCTTGAACGCCTTCTTGCTCCGAGGGAATGCGCCCCTCGGCGCATCTCGAGGAACCGGGCGACGAGCGCCCGTGGTCGAATGCCGGATTGGGACGATGACGGAGATCACGGCCGGGCCAGAAGAAGCGAGTGAGTTCGTCGAAACGGGTCCGACGTCACCCCTCTTCACGCGGATCGGCGATGCCGTTCGAGCTCGGCTCAGACCACCTCCGCCGAACTCGGCGCCATGGTGATCGACAGATCCTGCCGACCGGGGGTGAGAGTGACGCGAATGCCGGTCTCGTCCGGGTCGATCGGCGTGCCGTCGAGCCGGGCCTCGGTGATCGGGCCGGCACGCCCCACCGGCTTGACGACTCGAATGTCGATGCGCGCCTCGCCGATCGTCACGGTGGCGGTAAAGCCCGGCCAGTCGGCGGGCAGACGAGGCGCCACGACGAGGTGGGCGCCGTCGCGGCGGATGCCGAGGATGCCCTCGACGCCGGCGCGATACATCCAGGCGGCCGAGCCGGTGTACCAGGTCCAGCCGCCGCGCCCGACGTGCGGGGCGACCGAATAGACGTCGGCGGCGACGACATAGGGCTCGACCGCATAACGGGCGACGGCCTCGGGCGTCAGGGCATGATTGATCGGATTGACCAGGGCGAAGAGCCGATGGGCGGCGTCGCCGTCGCCGCGGGCGGCGTGGGCGAGGATCGCCCACATCGCGGCGTGACTGTATTGACCACCGTTCTCGCGCAGGCCCGGCGGATAGCCGCGGATATAGCCGGGATCGTGCGTCGTCGCATCGAACGGCGGGGTGAACAGCAGGGCGAGACCGTCGTCGGGACGGACGAGATGTTCTTCCAGCGAGGCCATCGCGGTGGCGGCGCGGGCCGGGTCGGCGGCGCCCGACAAGACGGCCCAGGATTGAGCGATCGAGTCGATCCGGCATTCGTCGCCGTCCTTCGAGCCGAGCCAGGTGCCGTCGTCGTAGGTGGCGCGCCGATACCAGGCGCCGTCCCAGGCTTCGCGCTCGATGGTGGCGGCGAGCGTCGCGGCATGGGCCCGCCAGAGGCTCGCGCGCGGGTCGCCGCGGGTCTCGGCGAGAGGAGCGAGGCGGGCGATGGTGGCGATCAGGAACCAGCCGAGCCAGACGCTCTCGCCGCGGCCCGCCTCGCCGACCCGGTTCATGCCGTCGTTCCAGTCGCCGGTGCCGATCAGCGGTAGGCCGTGCTCGCCGGAGAGCGCGATGCACTGGTCGATGCCGAGGGCGCAATGCTCGTAGAGCGTGGCGGTCTCGTCGGCGATCATCGGTTGGAAGAAGGCGTCGTGATCGCCCTCGCCGAGACGGGGGCCTTGCAGGAACGGCACGACCTCGTCGAGGACCGCGACGTCGCCGGAGCCGGCGACGTAGGTCGCGACGGCAAAACCGAGCCACACGCGATCGTCGGAGATGCGGGTGCGCACGCCGATGCCGGTCGCCGGCATCCACCAGTGTTGAACGTCGCCCTCGACGAACTGACGGGCGGCGGCGCGCAGGAGATGGCGCCGGGTCTCGGCCGGCAGGGCGGTGGAGAGCGCCATGCCGTCCTGGAGCTGGTCGCGGAAGCCGTAGGCGCCGCTCGCCTGATGGAAGGCGGAACGCGCCCAGATGCGGCAGGCGAGCGTCTGCTGGAGCAGCCAACCATTGAGCATGAGGTCCATCGCCCGGTCCGGTGTCGTCACCCGGACGGTTCCGAGCAGGGCGTCCCAATGCGCGCGGACCTCGTCCAGCACGCCGTCGAGATCGATCGCGCGATAGCGCAGAATCAGGGCGCGCGCCTGTTCGATGGTGGCGCATTCGCCGATGAACGACACCACCTCGACGGTTTCGCCGGCGGCGATCTCGATGTCGCACTGCAGGGCGGCGCAAGGATCGAAGCCGGCCCCGACGCGCCCGCTCATCGGGCGGGTGCTTCCCGCCAGAGCGGCGGGCGCGGCAGGATCGCCGTCGCGGCCGAGAAACTCGGTGCGATCGGCGGTCCAGGCGGTCTGGCGGCCGGCCAGGTCGGCGAAGGCGACCCGGCCGGAGAAGTCGATGCTCCAGGGATTGCGGACCATGATCGCGCCGGTCTCGGTGTCCAGCGCCGTGGTGACGAAGGGCGCCGACATCCCACGCATGGTTCCCAGCACCCATTCGGTATAGGCGGTGACCGACAGCCGGCGGGCGCGACCGGAGAGATTACGCAAGGTGAGGCGCGTGATCTTGATGGGATCGGCGACCGGCACGTAGTGCACGAGATCGAGGTCGAGGCCGTTCACCCGATGTTCGAAGCGACTGTAGCCGCGACCGTGGTGGGCGACGTAGGTCCCCTGGTCGCGGATCGGCCGAGCGGTGGCGCTCATGAGTTCGCCGGTCTCCTCGTCGCGGATGTAGATCGCTTCGCCGGAGGGATCGGCGACGGGATCGTTCGACCATTGCGTGATCTGGTTTTCGCGGCTGTTCTCGGCCCAGGTGTAGCCACTGCCTTCGGTCGACACCTGAAAGCCGAAGTCGGGGTTGGCGACGACGTTGATCCACGGGGCGGGGGTGGTGACGCCGGCTTCGAGAATGGTCACGTATTCCCGCCCATCCTCGGCGAATCCACCCAGGCCATTGAAGAATTCGAGGACCGGGGTGGGGAACTGCGGCGGCGCATGGAGTGCCGTGGTCGTCGCCCAGACGCGTGGGGTCGCGACGGTCGGCGTCGGCGGCTCGAGGATACGCGCGAGTTGGTCGGCGACCGACCCGCGGCGCGCGGTCAGCACCACGCGCGCCACCGCCTCGAGCAGGGCCCGAGCCTCGACGCGCATCAGATCGGCGCGCAGGGCGTAGACGGAGCCACCCTTGATCGTTTCGCCGAGACGCGGGCGCGACTGGCTGCTGCGCACGGCGGTTTCGATCGCGATCTGGAGGTCCTGCACGTAGGACGGCGCGTGCTCGTTGACGATGACGAGGTCGACGGCGAGGCGCTTCATGCGCCAATATTCGTGGGCGCGCAGCAATTGGCGGACCCGAGGCATGTCCTCGCCGTCGTCGATACGCAGGAGGACGATCGGCAGATCGCCGGAGATGGCTTGCGGCCACAGACCCGACTGCGGTCCGGCGCCGCGGATGATCGCCTCGGAGGAGGCGCGGAAGCGCGGATCGGCATAGAGGATCGGCGCGGCGAGGCGCTGGAAGTCGGCCGCCTCGGCCGGATCGACGTCGAGATGGCGCAGCTGCACCTGAGCCTGGGTCCAGGCGAGCGTCTTGGCGCGGCCGAAGGCGCTGCGATCGTGATGGGTGTCGATCAGAGCCAGCACCTCGTCGCGCGACGAAGCCACCACCGTCCAGAAGGCGATCCGGGTGGCGCGGCCGGGCGGGACCTTCACGCGACGCCGGAGCGAGAAGATCGGATCGAGCACGGTGCCGACCGTCCCGGAGAGCGCCGTACCGTCGAGGACGACCGCCGGGGCGGCGATCGGCCGCGAGCGACCACGGAAGCGGGCGCGATCGCTCTCCCATTGCGGATCGGCGGCGATCTCACCTTCGACGACGGCGAAATGGGCGGCCCATACCGGCGTCTCTTCGGGCGAGCGCGGCCGGCGCGTCGCCACCAGGGCGCCGTAGTCCGGCAGGTATTCGGTTTCCACGAACATCTTGGCGAAGGCGGGGTGGGCGTCGTCGGCCGCCACGCTCGTCAGGACGAGCTCGGCATAGGACGTGACCTCGATCTCGCGCGTCCGGCGTCCGGCATTGGCGAGCGAGATGCGCCGGACCTCACCGTCGTCCTCGCCGGAGACGAGGACGTCCATGGTGGTGATCAGAGAGCCGTCGCGGTGGAGAAACTCGGCGTGATCCTCGCCGAACACCACCTCGTCGTCTTCGGCGTCGTTGCCGCAGGGCTGTGCCGCCGCCGACCAGACGTTGCCGCTCGAGGTGTCGCGCAGGAAGATGAAGGTGCCCTGGTCGTCGTGTGTCGCGTCCTCCCTCCAGCGCGTCACGGCGACGTCGCGCCAACGGCTGTAGCCGGTTCCGGTGGCGGTCAGCATCACGGCGTAACGACCGTTCGACAGGAGATGGGTGACCGCGGGTCGCCCCCCCGGCGCCCAGACGCGACGGGCGGTCGGGCCGGCGGAAATGCCCACGGCAACCGATGCCTTCATCTCCTCGGCGCGAGGCGGGGCCGTGGCGACGTCGCGGGGCATGCGCTCTTGCAACAGCAGGTCGCAGGCGCGGATCATCGGCTCGCGATGGAACCGGGTCCGCATGCGGCCGCCCTGCAGGGCGTCGGCGATGGCGACGATGGTCATGCCCTGGTGATGGGCCATGAAGTTGCGGACGACGACGACACGCGTGCCGTCGGGCAGGCGCGACGGCGTGAAGTCGAGCGCCTCGTAGAAGCCGTAGCGCCCCTCGCCGCCGATCTCGGCGAGCCGGGCGTAGTTCAGACGCGCGGCGTGGGGATCGACCATGGTCGCCAGTCCGGTCGCATAGGGGGCGATGACCAGATTCTGCGACAGACCGCGCTTCAGCCCGAGGCCGGGGACGCCGAAGTTGGAATATTGATAGGTGAATTCGATGTCGCGGGCGTTGTAGGCGGATTCCGAGATGCCCCAGGGCACACCGTGCATCCGGCCGTAGGCCTCCTGGCGCGCCACCACCAGACGATTGGTCTGTTCGAGCAGGCTGCCGTCCGGCGCCCGCATGATCAGCGACGGCATCAGATATTCGAACATCGATCCCGACCACGAGATCAGCGCCGACCCCGCGCCGAGCGGCGTCGCCGCGCGTCCGAGACGGAACCAGTGCTTGGTGTCGACGTCGCCCTTGGCCACCGCGAACAGGCTGGCGAGGCGCGCTTCCGAGGCGAGCAGGTCGTAACAGTTGAGGTCGAGGCTGTGGTCGTTCACCGAATAGCCGATCGACAGCAGCCTGCGTTCGGGATCGAGCAGGAACTCGAAATCCATCGCCATGGCCATCGACCGCGTCGCCGCCGCCAGGGCGCGCAACCGATCGGGCAGCGTCGGGTCGGGCCGGCGGTCGCGGCCGTGCGCCTCGATCGCGGCGTACAGGGCCTCGCTCCACCAGATCAGATCGGTCGGATCGCGATCGGTGGGCATCGGCGTGAGGTCGCGAGCGGCCTTCACGGTCTTCGCGGCGAGCCGCGCCAGGGTCGGAAGCAGCGTCTCGAAGGCGCGGCCGCCCCGCAGTTCGGACTCCATCTCGTCGAGGGCCCCGGTGAAGGCGGACCGACGCTCGGTGTCGACCATCGACGACGCAGCGGCGGCGCGACGCACCAGAGCGAGATGGTCGAGGATGCCGCGACGCAGATCGGGCGAGGTGCTCCCGTCGCACCAGTCCTCGCAGGCGTTGGCGACGACGATCAGATGGCCGGCGAGATTGCCGCTGTCGACGGTCGAGACATAGGCCGGCTCGAGCACCCTGAGATCGCGCGTGTCGTACCAGTTGTAGAAGTGCCCACGGTGGCGCGGCAGCTTCGCCATGGCGGCGACCGCGGTTTCCAACCGCTCGACCGTCTCCGTCAGCCCGGTCCAGCCGAAGTCGCGGGCGGCGAGCGCGGAGAGCAGGTAGAGCCCCAGATTGGTCGGTGAGGTGCGTCGGGCGACGACCGGATCGGGGTCTTCCTGGAAATTGTCCGGCGGCAGCATGTGGCCTTCCGCCGTCACGAAGGTCTCGAAGAAACGCCAGGTGCGCCGCGCGATCAGGCGGAGTTCGCGGGCGTCGTCGTCGGAGGCGGTGCGTACGCGGTCGATCCGCGCCGGCAGGCTCACCCGGAAGGCGAGGACGGGGGCGAGTGCCCAGGCGAGGGCGAAGGGCGCGACCACGAACCAGGACGACGGACGCACGGCGACGGCGACGACGGCGAGCGCCAGACCCAGCGCCGTACCGCCGGCCATGCGGCCGTAGAAGCCGGCGACGCCGGGTCGCGGGCTGCCGTGCGACTGAGCGGCCGTGGTCCATTCCAGCAGATGGCGCCGCGTCGCGTAGACGCGCACCAGGGTGCGGCCGACGGCGTCGCCCATGCGCCAGGCGCGATCGCCCAGAAAGGCGACGGCGAGCCCGATCCGCGCGGCGGCGAGGCGGAGGTCGCCGCCCAACGCCCGCAGATGGTTGGCGAGGCGGATGCCCGATCGGGCCGGAATCACGGAAAACAGCAGCGGGAAGATCGCGGTCAGGGCGATGCCGGCGACGACCAGCAGCGACCCTCGCGCGGCGGCCGGGCTCGGCAGCATCCACGTCGCGACGAGGGCGGCGAGGGTGAAGGGCGCCAGCAGGGAACGCCGCAAGTTGTCGATCATCTTCCAGCGGCCGACCAGCGGCACCGCCGCAGCGCCCCGCTTCGACCCGAGGATCCAGGGCAGCAACTGCCAGTCGCCCCGGGTCCAGCGATGTTGGCGCTTGGCGGAGACGTCGTAGCGCGACGGCGCCTCCTCGACCACCTCGACGTCGGAGGCGAGGCCTGCCCGGGCGAACACGCCCTCGAACAGGTCGTGACTGAGCAGAGTGTCGTCGGGCACGCGCCCGGCGAGCGCCGCCTCGAAGGCGTCGACGTCGTAGATGCCCTTGCCGGTGTAGGAGCCTTCGCCGAACAGATCCTGGTAGACGTCGGAGACGGCCGCCGCATAGGGATCCATGCCGCCGGGGCCGGAGGTGACCTTCTGATAGGCCGATCCCTCGTGGTCGAACGGCAAGGATGGCGTGACGCGCGGCTGCAGGATGCCGTAGCCCTCGACGACCCGCCGAACCTCGGGATCGAAGCGAGGACGGTTGAGCGGATGGGCCATCTTGCCGATCAGCCGGATCGCCGCGTCGCGGGGAAGCCGGGTATCGGCGTCGAGGGTGATGACGTGACGGACGTCGGAGGGAACGAGCGGGCCGCCGTCGGGCCGGGGCAGATAGGTCGTATCGGAGGCGCCGCGCAGGAGCCGGTTCAGCTCGTGCAGCTTGCCGCGCTTGCGTTCCCACCCCATCCATACGCCTTCGGCGGCGTCGAACACCCGACGGCGATGCAACAGCAGAAAGCGGTCGCCGCTCGGCGCGGGACCGTGCCGACGGTTGAGGGCGTCGATCGCCTGCCGCGCGGTTTCCAGGAGTTCGTCGTCGCCCTCGATCGTCTCGCGATCGGCGTCGAGACCGTCGGTCAACAGCGCGAAGGCGAGATCGCCGCCGATGCCGGACAGATGGTGGATCTCCAACCGCTCGATCTGTTCGACGAGATCGACGGTGCCGGTCAACAGCGTCGGCACGACCACCAGGGTTCGAAGCGGCGTCGGCACGCCCTCGGTGAGGGCGAGGCCCGGCAGGGCGACCGGGCCGAAGCTCCAGGTGACGATCCGGTCGACCAGTGTCGTCGCCAGCTCGCTCGCCGGGACGAACCCGACCACGGCGAGAACCACGAACCAGCCGATCCCGAGGTCCGAACCGGCGAGAGTCCACAGCGCCGCCGCCAGCAGCGCCGTGGTGACGAAAGCCAGGGTGCCGACATAACCGCCGATGCCGAGGCGGGTGTCGAGACGACCGATCCGCAGCCGCAGCGGCGGGCGAAACTTCAGGTCGGACTCGAGGGCACGGCGGCCCTTGCCGATCAGGTGGTAGCCGGGATCGCCGACGCGCGCCGCCTCGATCGGATCGACGGCGGTCGCCGCCGCCACCGTCGCGGCGGCGACCGCCCGATCGACGACCTCGAGTTCGGAGACCGGCGAGCGACGCGCCAATTGCTCGATGGCGCCGCGGTAGAGATTGCGGGTCGGGAAATCCATCGCGGCGAAGGCGCTGGTCTCGCGCAGACGGGCGTCGACGAGGCTGACGCTCTCGAACAGATCGGCCCAGTCGATGTCGGAGATCAGACGCATGCTGGTGATGACGTTGCGCACGGTGACGTTGGACGCGCCCTGTCGCTGCTGCGACCGTCGGACCGCTTCGGCGGTCGTCATGCCCTGGCGGCCCAACCGCTCCTCCAGCCAGTCGAGCGCGGGCATGGTCCGGGGATCGAGATCGCGAAGCCGCTTGGCGAGTTGGCCGGCGAAGACCTCGGTGAGCGGGCCGTGTGACCGCGCCGAGATGTCGGCCTCGAGGGCCGAACGCGCGTCGCCGACCTTCTGCAGTCGATCGGCGAGAGCATCGGCGTCGGCGCGTGCCGCGCGCCCGACGCTGATCTGATCGGTCAATCGCCTCAGGTTCTCGATCAGAACGATGCGCAACGTGATGGCGACGGCCCACAATTCGCCGATGGAGAGCGGTTGCACCCGCTGATAGGCGACGACGAACCGGCGCAGCGTCTCGGGATCGAAATGGCTGTCGGTGTGGGAGACGAAGGCCCAGGCGAGCCCGAACACCCGCGGATAGCCGACGAAGGGCCCTTCCGCCAATTTCGGCAACTGCCGATAGTAGCCGGCGGGCAGGTCGTCGCGGATCTCACGGATCTGTTCCTCGACGAGGTGATAGTTGTCGAGCAGCCATTCGGCGGCCGGAACGACGCTGCGGCCGCCTTCGATCTCGGCCGCGCTCGCCCGATAGGCCGCGAGTAGGACGACGGCGTTGTCGTCGAGCCGCGCCCGCAGGGAGAGCACCGATGCCGGTCGAGACGTGATCGGTTGAGCGGCGGCGAGGCTCGCGGCATGCTGTTCCAGCCGTTCGATGCCGAAGATTTCCTCGCGCACCGGGAACGTCTCGTTCCAGGGGGAACCGGCGCCCGCGCGCCCGAATCCGTGGCCGAAGATCGTGATCATGAGCATCTCTCCGAAGACCGTCGAACCGCTCGACCGCCCGCGTCGATCTTCGATCGGACGATCGGTGTGGCGCGGCGGGCGATCGCGTGAGCGGCGTTCATGTCGTTTCCTCGTGGATCCGTGCCGGCGTCGGACGATCCGCCGCGGTGATTTCGCGCTCGTTCGAACGGTCCTTCGCCGCCGGGAGGGGGGCCCGGCAGCGAAGGCGCGTGCATCGAGCGATGGTCGACGCGATCAGCGGTAACGGCAGACGCGGCGGTTGAGCGTGTCGCTGAAATAGCAGTGGCGCTTGGCATGGCGCGGACGGGTCGCGTCGGCCACGACGGCTCCGACCGCGGCCCCGGCGACACCGCCGACGACGGCGCCACCGACGCTGTTCGAGGCGATGCCGCCGATGAGGGCGCCACCGGCGCCGCCGAGGCCGGCACCTTCGGCCATGCGGGTGTCACGAGCATTGGCGCAGGCACCGAGCGTGAGAGCCAGGGCGCAAGGCAGAAGGAATTTCTTCCAGGTCGCGTTCATGATGGATCGTCCTCTCGAGGATCGAGGGCCGTCGATGCGGCGGATGCCGTCGCGAAGGCCCCGGTAGGGAAGGGGGATGGTCGGCATTCCATTCAGCGCCCGATGTCGCTGGACGGGAGGACGGGTGCTCCGCCGCCGGGTCGACGGTCGGGAGCACGCGACCGACCCGGCACGTCGCCGATCGGGCCATGGTTCTGACCGCGCCGGATCGACTGCTCGACCTGCCCGCGCGGCACTCGGCCGGTCGAATCGTGGCCGGCACCGGGGGGGGTGGCGTGGACGCCGGGCGGCCGCTGCCGCACTGCGGCGGGCGGAGCCTGGACGACCGGCGGGCGGGGAACATGGACGAACGAACCGCCCTGTGGCGGCGGCGTGGCGCCGTGGCCGCGCCACCAACGGCGTTCGCCGTAGAAGGAGCGATCCGAGTAGTGGCTGCTCCAGTAGTCGGCCATGCCGAAACTCAGAATGCTCAGTCCGATCGCGGCAGCGCCTTCCGACAACGGGATGCGCCGGCCGTCTTGCGCGAAATCGATACGGGCACCGGGAAACCAACCGCGTTCGCCCTCGGCGTCGACGTCGCACCAGGAATACCGGCGAGTGCAGCCGTAGACCTCGAGGCTGGTGCCTTTGGAGACGCGTGTGATCGACGGATAGTCCGTGCCTGCGCCGGCCCGCAGAACGCCCGACCGGCGGGCGAAGCCCTCGGCGGCGGAGACGCTCGCCGGCAACGCCAGAACGCAGAGGGCGAACGTCAGTCCGCGGAATATGGAACGGGTCTGCATGGGGGTCCCCCAGTCGTTTCGAAGGTGTCCGAAGGCGATGGCACGGGCATCGGAGGGCGCTCGGCTCGCCGCCTCGATCGCGACACTCCGTATGCGGGCGTGGGCGAAATGGAATGCGCCCCACCTCGACCGCCGACCGACGCGGCGCGTCCCTTCGGCGACGGTATCGGCGAAGATCTCGACCGACGGTCGCCGGGTTCGGGTGATGTCCGTCCGAAGACGTGGTTTCGAAGGTCTCGGACCAGAGAGATACCAGGGAAGCGCTCGGTGAATGGAGGGTCGGAAACTACTCAATCCGAGCCGCTGATCGACCGAGGCGACGGCGCTCGTCTTCGCCTCGTCCCGTCGCGAGGACCCCATCGATGTCGGTCGACACGGACACTTCGGTCCGTCGGGTCGCCGTCGTCCCCTCGGACGGAGGCGAGCGGTCCGCCGGCCGCCGTTCCGGAACCCATGGGCGAGCCGGACGTGATAGAGTGGCGATCGCTCTCGGGACGAAACCGGGCGCTCGGAGAACAAGAACCAGAATGAACGAGGGCCGAGCTCATCCGGCGGACGTCGATGCGTCCCTCGCGTTTCCGCGATCGGACGACGACGTCACGGTGGTCGGCATCGGGGCCTCGGCCGGCGGGCTGGAAGCCTGTCGGCGATTGCTGAGGTCCTTGCCGGCGGGTCACGGCATGGCCCTGATCCTGGTGCGGCAGCTCGATGCCATGCACGAGAGCCTGATGGCGGATCTGCCGGCCGGCTACACCACGATGGCGGTCGGCCGAGCGACAGGCGGCGTGCGGCTCGAGCCGGACCACCTCTATCTCCTTCCGCCGGGCACCTTTTTCTCGGTGGATCACGACACGTTGCGGCCGAGCCGGCCGCAGGCGCGGCATGGGGCCCGGCTTCCCTTCGACGTCTTCCTCGAGTCGCTGGCCCGGTCCTACGGTCGTCGCGCCGTGGCGGTCGTTCTCTCCGGCAGTGGTGCCGACGGCAGCGCCGCGTTGAAGGCCGTCGAGGCGGCCGGCGGTTTCGTCGTCGTCCAGGATCCCGACGAGGCCGGTTTCGACGGCATGCCGCGCAGTGCCATCGCCACCGGCGCGGCCGATCTCGTCCTCGGCGTCGACCGGATCGGCCCCGCCCTGATCGCACACCGGCATCGGACCGACGATCCGTCGCGAGCCGAGACCCCGCGGTCCGACAGCCGGCGGATCGCCGCACTCGAGGCGGAACTGGACGCGACCCGCCGAGACCTGGAAGGGGCCATCCGCAATCTCGAAGCTGCAAACGAAGAACAGAAGATCGTCAACCGAGAGGCGCTGTCGGCCAACGAGGAATTGTCCACCTCCAAGAGGGCGCTCCAATCGTCGAACGAGGCGTCGACCGCTCTCAACGGCCGGCTTCAGGAGACCCTGGAGCGGTGGCGGACGACCTCGAGCGATCTCCAGAACGTTCTCTATTCGACCGATGTGGCGACGCTGTTCCTCGATACCGCGCTCGCCGTCCGCTTCTTCACCCCGGCGACCCGATCGCTGTTCGACATTCTGCCGAGCGACGTCGGGCGCCCCCTCGCCGACCTGCGCTTCCTCGCCACCGACGACACCCTGCTCGCCGATGCCGCGGCGGTGATGGCGAGCGCGACGCCGATCGAACGCGAGATCGAGGCACCGAACGAGGCGTGGTTCGTCCGCCGCGTGCTGCCCTATCGCACCATCGACGACGGCATCGCCGGGGTCGTCATCACCTTCGTCGACGTCACCGAACGGCGGCGGACCGCGTCGGCGCTCGATGCCGCCAAGCGCAGCGCCGAACTCGCCAGTATCGCCAAGTCTCGCTTTCTCGCCGCCGCCAGCCACGACCTGCGCCAGCCCCTGCAGACGCTCTGCCTGTTGCAGGGTCTGTTGGCGGATGCGGTCGAGGGGGATCGGGCGAAGCGGTTGGTGGGGCGCTTCGAGGATGCGCTGGGCGCCATGACGGGGATGCTCGACGGGCTCCTCGACATGAACCAGATCGAGGCCGGGACGGTTCGCGCCGAGATGGCCGTCGTCGCGCTCGACGCCGTCCTGGCGCGGATGGCGAGTGAGTTCACCTATTCCGCCGAGGCCAAGGGGTTGACGCTGCGGATCATTCCCACGCATCTCGTCGCGCGCACCGACGGGCGTCTGCTCGAGCAGATGCTGCGCAACCTCGTCGCCAACGCATTGAAATACACCCCGCACGGCAAGGTTCTGGTCGGCTGTCGGCGGCATGGCGCGCGGTTGCGCATCGAAGTGTGGGATACCGGCATCGGCATCGCCGCCGAGGAACTCCAGATGATCTTCGAGGAATACCGTCAGGTCGACAATGCCGCTCGGGATCGCAGCCGGGGCCTCGGTCTCGGGTTGTCGATCGTCCGGCGCCTCGGCGCCCTGCTCGGCCATCCCGTCGAGGTTCGCTCGTGGCCGGGACGGGGGTCGGTCTTTTCGATCGACGTCCCGCTCGCCGTCGACGAGCCGATGCGGCCGACGGTCGCGGGACCGGCCGGCGACGCCCGGGCGGCCGCCACCCTCGGACATCGCACAGGTTCGATCCTGGTGGTCGAGGACGAGCCGGAGGTGCGGGACCTGCTCGAGTTGGTTCTCGAACGTCAGGGACACCGGGTCGTGGTGGCGCCCGACGGGGCCGCGGCGCTGGACTTGGTGATCGAAGGAACGCTGCGTCCCGACCTCGTCCTCGCCGATTTCAATCTGCCCGGCGGTCTCACCGGGGTCGAGATCGCCGCTCGGCTGAGGGAGAAGATCCGTCGCCCCCTCCCGGCGATCATCCTGACCGGCGACATCTCGACCGACACACTGCGCGACATCGCCGGGCTGGACTGTCTGCACCTGGACAAGCCGGTGAAGGCCGAAGTCTTGGCCGAGGCTGTCGGGCGGCTGCTGGCGTCACCGCCGGCACGCGTCGTCGCGCGCCCGGCCGAGACCGAGGCTCGTGCGCCGGCGGCGCGGGTCTATCTGGTCGACGACGACGCCCACATCCGTGAGACGATGAGCGCGCTGCTGGTGGGGGAGGGGCTGGAGGTCGCGGCCTTCGACAGTTGCGAGGCGTTTCTCGCCGCCTTTCGTCCCGGCGGAGAAGCCTGCCTGCTGATCGACGCCTATCTGCCGGGCATGAGCGGACTCGATCTGTTGCGTCGCCTGAACCGGGAAGGCCACGCGCTGCCGTCGATCATGATCACCGGCGACAGCGACGTGCCGATGGCGGTGCAGGCGATGAAGGCGGGCGCGAGCGACTTCCTGGAGAAGCCGATCGCGCGCGATGAACTCCTGGCCGGTGTGGCGCGCGCTCTCGAGCATGCCCGCGACGAAGGCGCGCGCATCGCCTCCCGCGCGGCGGCGGTCCGCCACATCTCCGATCTGACACCACGCCAGATTCAGATCATGAAGATGGTTCTCGACGGACATCCGAGCAAGAACATCGCCGCCGATCTCGGCATCAGCCGCCGCACGGTGGAAAATCACCGCGCGGCGATCATGAGGAAGACCGGAGCGAGATCTCTCCCCGCCCTCGCGCGCCTGATCGTCGCCACCGATTGACGCCGGCTTTCGCCCTCGAAACGATGCTCGTCCCGAGCATCGTCGAATCCGTCGGCAGAGGGCGGCGTGGTCTCGAGTAGTTTCCGAGGCTGCCTCGTCGACGTGGAGCTCGTGTAGCCTTCCGTTCGATCCGTCGAGGCCGGTCCCCACTCCGCGCCGACTGACGTCGCGAGCCAGATGCCCCTCGGCATCACCGGGAGACACCTCATGAGTATCGGCACCGTTCTACTGATCGTCCTCGTCCTGTTTCTGATCGGCGCGCTGCCCAGGTGGCCGCACAGCGCCCGCTGGGGCTACTATCCCAGTAGTGGGATCGGCATCGTCCTCGCCGTCGTGGTGGTCCTGCTGCTGCTCGGACGGATCTGATCCGACGGTTCACCGGATCCGAGAGCGTCCCGACCGGCCTTTTCGGCCGAACGAGGCGCGGACCTACCCTCGAGGCGCGCCGGGCGGCCGCAGTATCCGAAACCCCCGGGGGAACGGTGGCGACGCATGCCCGGTGGCGACGATTTCGACGACGATCTCCAGACTGCGCCGGAGATCGGGAAAGCTGTAGGGCTTGCACACACAGGCGTCTCCCGGCGCACCGATTGCCAAGAGATGGGCCATGTTTCCCGTGGCATAGAGGGTCCCGATGCGACCGAGCGATGCCAGCCGAGGAAGAATCTCGGTACCGAGATCGCCGTCGGCGAGGCGAAGATCGATGACGGCGAGGTCGGGTCGGCGCGCCAAGCCGAGAGCGACCGCGGCCTCGACCGTGCGGGCCGTCCCGCAGACCTCATACCCGCAGGTGGAGAGGAACTCCGCCGCCATGTCGGCGATGATGAGGTCGTCTTCGGCGATCATGACCTTGAGCATGAACGGACCTCTCGCGCCGCGCGCCGTGATCGGGGAGCGGCCGTGGCTCCACCGTAAAGGCGGCATCGGCGCGGAGGAGCGTCGGAATATACCTAGAAGAGGTCTCCGGCCCCCCGCGCGACGGCGCCGAGACGCGACCCGTCGCCCCCGTCTCGGCCCAGAATGCCTTCGCGCCTCGCAGCGTGACGGCGATCTCGATGGTCATGCCGAGGGCGCCGCCCGGGGGCGCCCGCGGACGCTGCCTTCGGATCGGCTCGAGGCCCGGCGGAGGTGGCGAGACGGCCGAGGTCGGCGCGAGCGACGCTCGAACCGCGATCGGTCGAAACGGTCGCGCCGGCGATTGAGTAGTTTCCGATACTGCGCCGTCGCCGCCCCGCTGCCTAGGATGGTCCGAAGAGAGGGCTGCACGGTTCCGCCTCTCGTCGTCCGACGGCGAGTGATCGGCGGTGTGCACGCCCCGGGAGATGATGCCATGAACAGGATCGACGAGAGAACCGTTCGAAGTGCCGACGACCGTGTCGCGATGTTTCTCGAAGCCTGCTTCGCCGCGGTCGCCGCCGCGTGGGAGCGATTCGAAGCCGGGTATCGAGCGCCCCTCGTCCTCGTTCCGGTTCGCTCGACGCGTGCGGCCAGGGCTTGCGCGATCGGCGCCGAGCGATGGCGCGGCCGGGCGGGGGACACCCCGGAACGGTTGCGTCGATGACCCGCAACCTCGTCTCTCTGATCATCGCCGTGCTCGCCGTCACCTCGATCGCCCTGGGGTATCGGCTCTATCAGGAACGACAGAAGACCGAAGGCGTGGAGATCCATGTCGGCGATCACGGCATCTCGATCGAACAGAAATGAGGCTGCGAGCGGGCGAGGCGGGAAGCCGGTAGGGCCCGCGCCGGCCGAGGAGTTGCTCCCGACCGGGCGACCCTCGACGCCGCCCACTCGAGGCCGATGACGTCATGACGTCCGAACCGCTCCCCGTGAGGTAGACTGGGCACCGGGACACCCGAACGAGTGACGTGCCCGCCCATCGGTGGGGGACGTTCGATCCAGATCCCCGAGAGGCCTGCGACATGCTGATCCGATACGGCTGGGAAATGACTTTCCTCTGCCCGGCGCCGACTCCGATGGTGTGTCAACTCGACATTCATCCGAGCCTCGCGGTGGCGGTGCGGACGGAGATGCCCTTCACCTCCGATCCGCCCGTGCGCTCCTCGCTCTACGCCGACCTGTTCGGCAATCGCAGCCGCCGGTTCGTGGCACCGGCCGGGCGGCTACGGATCGCGGCGGGCGGCGTGATCGAGAACGACGGCCGACCCGACGAGGTCGCGCCCTACGCCCAGGAAGTTCCCGTCGCCGATCTTCCCGACGACTGCATGATGTATCTGGTCGGCAGCCGTTATTGCGAGACCGACAGGCTGAGCCAGATCGCCTGGGATCGGTTCGGCGGGGTGGCGCCCGGCTGGAACCGCGTGCAGGCGATCTGCGACTTCGTCCACGGACACATCACCTTCGGCTATCACTTCGCGCGTTCGACGCGCACCGCCTTCGAGGCCTATCACGAACGGGTCGGTGTCTGCCGGGACTACGCCCATCTGGCGATCACGCTGTGCCGCTGCATGAACATCCCCGCCCGCTACGTGAACGGACATCTCGGCGACATCGGCGTGCCGCCGAGCCCCGAACCGATGGACTTCAGCGCCTGGTTCGAAGTCTGGCTGAGCGGCCGCTGGTACACGTTCGACGCCCGCTCGAACCGTCCGCGCATCGGTCGCCTGTTGATCGCCAGAGGACGCGACGCCGCCGACGTGCCACTGGTGAATTCGTTCGGCCCCCATGTGCTGGAGAGTTTTCGGGTCTGGAGCGACGAAGTCGACGCGACGGGTGCGATCGTGCCCTGGGATGCCGCCCGGTCCTGATCGGCGACGGCCGCGTCTCTCGTCCGGCCGCGCCGGTCGCGGTGGGGCCGTTCGATCTCACGAGTACGACGATCATCCACATCTGCCCAGGAGGACCTCTCATGACCATCAATTTCATGCATCTGCAGCCGATCGTGTCCCTGATCGCCGGGGTTCTGATCCTGGTGATGCCACGACTGCTGAACTACATCGTCGCGGGCTTCCTGATCGTTTCGGGCATCCTCGGCCTCGGTCTGCTGCGCTGAAGCGCGTCGAGGAGGCCGAGCGTTCACGAGCATCGCCGACGACGGCTTCGGCGATGCCTCGCTCGGCGCTGACGCCGCGATCGGGTTCGCCGCCCGAGCCGCGCCGGTGACGCGAGATCGCCGTCACTCACCCCTCCGAGGATCTCGCGGGCGCCGCCCGCTCATCACACGGCCGTGCCGACCAGCGCGCCGATGCCGGCCGTCGCCGCCATGGCGATCGCGCCCCAGAAGGTCACGCGAACCGTCGCTCGGACCACGTTCGCGCCACCGGCGCGTGCCCCGACGGCGCCGAGCAGGGCGAGGAACAGCAACGATGCGATCGCCACCACCGGGACGAGGCGCGCCGTGGGCGCGACCACCACCATCAGGAGCGGCATCGCCGCGCCGACGGCGAAGCTCGCCGCCGACGTCACCGCCGCCTGGATCGGCCGCGCCGTGGTCGCCTCCGACAGGCCGAGCTCGTCATGGGCGTGCGCCGCCAGGGCATCCTTGGCCATCAACTGATCCGCCACTTTGCGAGCGAGATCGACTTCGACGCCGCGCGCCACGTAGATCTGCGCCAGTTCCTCGCGCTCGAAGGCGGGTTGGCCGGCGAGTTCCTTCGCCTCGCGGGCGAGGTCGGCGGCTTCCGTGTCCGATTGCGAACTGACCGAGACGTATTCGCCCGCCGCCATCGACATGGCGCCGGCGACCAGCCCGGCGACCCCGGCGACGAGGACATCGGATGCCGGCGCGGCAGCTGCCGCCACGCCGAGGATCAGGCTCGCCGTCGAGACGATGCCGTCGTTGGCGCCGAGCACCGCGGCGCGCAGCCAGCCGATGCGAGTGACGAGATGGCGTTCGGTGTGCAGGCGACTCATCGGTGACTCCCGAGACGGCGCGTGCGGCCCACGATCGGCCGACGCGTGTGCCAGCATGCGCCCCTTCGAGCATTCTCGCATGTCGAAAGACTCCTGATGGTGGACCTCCGCGCGGTGTCTCGGGCGGCTGCGGATCGAGCGACGGGCCTGGGTCCGGCGGAGAGGTCCGGTATCGGCGACGCGTGGGCGAGGCGATGTCGGCGACGACGGTCCTTCAGGTGAAAACCACCGTCATGGCGGTGCCCTTCGAGCCGGAACCGATTCGAAGACAGGTCTTCTTCGTGAATTGAGCGACCTTCCTACCGATTTCTCTCATCGACGAATTCGGCGTCGACAAAAAATGAACCATTGAAATCATCGGCGACAGAGATCATATTGGTTCTACCGAATGAAAAATTGAAGATACTATTCTTCGCTCCGACGCCATCGGCGCGCAGTTTTGTTCTCTCAAAAAGAAAAATTCATTCAACGATACGATTCAACGACGACGAATATGAAAAAGGACTTCCTCATGTCGACCGGCACCGTGAAATGGTTCAACGCCCAGAAGGGCTTCGGCTTCATTCAGCCCGACGATGGCTCGAAGGACGCCTTCGTCCACATCTCCGCCGTGGAGCGCAGCGGCATCCCCGGCCTCTACGAGGGGCAGAAGCTCGACTTCGAGCTGGTGTCGGATCCGCGCACCGGCAAGATCTCGGCCGATCGGCTCTCTGTTCTGGTCTGAGCGAGCGCGGCGGCGCTCGTTCGCGAGTGCCGCGACGTCTCCCCAGGGGCGGACCCCGCCCCGGGAGCGGACCCGGCCGTCTCCGGCGACGAGGAGGCCTCCATGGCCAAGAGTCAGAACCGCAAGAACCGCGAAATACGCAAGCCCAAGGCAGACAAACCCAAGGTCGTCGCCGAGGCACCGACCAATTCCGGCCTCGCCATGCTCTCGGCGATCAACACGCCGAAGAAGAAGAAATGACCATGGCGGTCCGCACCACCGAATCGACGGTCACCCTCTCCCATCCCTTCCGCACGGCGGCGCTCGACCGGATCCAACCGGCCGGAACCTACCGGGTCACGACCGACGAGGAGGAGATCATCGGTCTCTCCTTCCTCGCCTTCCGCCGCACCGCGACGATGCTGCAGATCCCCGCGCTCGAGGTCTCCTCGACGGCGCGGCAGATCGTCTCGATCGACCCGACCGAACTGGATGCGATCCTCGAGGCGGATTCACGCCCCGCCTGAGGCTTCGCTCCGCAAGGGAATCCTCAGGCGTGACCTCGGCAGACGTCACGGAGAAGGCGTGGTGACGTCGAACCGCCACGACATCGGCCGGTCCACCTACGACATCGACGGCTTCACCATTCCTCTCGGCGACGTCACCGGCAACGGCGAGGTCCGAATGCGCTCAAAGCCGCCTATACGTCGTCGTGTTGCAACCGATTCGAAACGTCCCGGGTGGCCGCAGAATAGAAACGTCACTCCGCGGCCTCTCGCGCCGCGGGCGAGGCCGCGCAGGCCTCACCCACCGCACCAGCCTCGTCCGTGGTGGGCACGGGCGCTCGACGGCTTCGATCCGCGCAGCAGACGCCGCCGGGTCTTCGGCGCCGCCACCTTCCGATAGCCCCCCTTCTCGCTGCTCGTCTCGATCCGGACCGGCAGAGGCGCGTCCTGTTGCTCCTTCACCCAGGCCAGAACCTCCGACAACGGCTTGTTCTCGACGATCGCGCATGCGTCACCCGACGATCCTCGTCGAACACCCGCCAGGGCAGGGAAAAACCCCTCCAACACACCTCGAGCCGCCCATCGGCGAAGGCATAGGTGTCGACGTGGCGCCCGGCCGTCGCCTTCGATCGCGCGCTGCGATCGAGGATGATCCGCTTGTGCTCGTAGGAGAGCGACAGGTCCGCGCCGACGTAGCGGGTCTCCCGTCACGCCAGGGCGTCCGAGAGCCGTTCCGGCGTCGGTGTCCTGATCGAAGGTGACGCCGCGGCGGGCGCGGGGAGGGAGCTCGTCGAAACGCGCTGCGATGCCGGACATCACGCCGGGCGACTATCGGCTGGGGTTGCGGGCGAGCAGGCGACGTTCGTCGAGGGTGAGATGAGTGAAGGAGCGGACCATGCGATGTCTCCGCCGGCTGTTTTCAGCCAAAAATTGGGGCCTTCGCATTTCAGAACAGAATCTACCCGCCGGCATCATGGATTCGCAGAATCTCTCTTACGGAACTTTTCTGTCGAGTTCCTTCACGGAGCGACACCTGCCGCGGCTCGATCGGCGTCGCTCCGCAAATCGACGACATCGTCGACGTCGACCTCGTCGGTGACCACGGTCGACGGCTCGAACCGATGCGCGAGACCGTCGACACCTCCTGGCATATGCCCTCGATGGTGAACGCGAGATAGTGTCCCGACAGGCCCTCGGGGCTGAACCGCCCGCCCTTCGCCCCCCTCGCCGGGGAGCGGAGCCTGAGCCCACTGGGGATCGTGGGCACGGTAGGCGAGCCCCACCCATCTCACACGAAGCCACCCGTCGCCACGTGATCGAGCCGATCGCGGACCGCCGCGGCCCTCCCGTCCTTGACGAGGCTTTCCGCCGTCCGCCCTCCGAAGCCCGGCAGCCGCTCGGCCCGATACCAGGCGAGCGCCAGTTTCTCGCCGCCTGCGCAGTCGATGACGCGACCGACGATCGCGAGCATCTCCTGGGTACGAGCCTGTGTCTTGGGCGCGGTCAGACGCGATGCGCGATGCGGCGTCGTCTTGTCGAGCCCGACCGTCTCGGTGAATTGCGCCTTGCTCAAACCGAGAACCTCGACGACACGGCCCACGTTCACCGTCCCTTCCCGGTTGAGGAAGGCGCCCACGAAGCGCCCTACTTGGGGGTGGATCGGCGGAACGTCGCGGGCGAAGATCGAGATCTTCGACACGTCGGCCGACGCGATCGGATCGTTCGCCCGTCTCGAACGTTCGAAACGCCGTCGCGGCTACGTCGGGCGGTCCATCCGCGATTGACCGGCCTCCGCGAGCCGTCTCTCGTATCTCGACGAGACCCCGTCCAGAGCGGATGGGGATCGAGGCCCCGGCAGCCACGCCCGCCAGCGCCGCAAGCCTCGGCGAAAGACGGCGCGAGAGGAGCCTTTTCGTCCCGCGAGGACTGCGAACCCGTTCGCCGGGAAAGAACGCCGCCATGCGCCGTCGCGGACAGGGGAATGGACTTCGCCGACGCCCTCCATCTCGGACAAGCTCGGGCCTGCGAACACCTCGTGACTTTCGACCGGAAATCGGTGAAGGCGGCGCGAGTCGCGGGGCACGATGAAGTGCAGGAAGGCGGGCAGGTAGATCGGCCCGTTTCTCCTCGGGATCCTCCGAGAAACGGCGGCCCGCGAGCGCAGGGCGCGGGATCTGCGACGCAGGCGAGAAGAGACAGAGGCCCCCGCCCCGGAGGTCATTCCGCCGCGGCGGAGCGCTCCTCCTCGTCGGTCGCCGCTGGACGAGGTCTTCGAGACGATATATGAATCGATCTCCCATATTCATTACGGGTCGTCCGGCTTGGATCCTCTCAGCGACGTCATCGCTCTGCTCCGACCCAATACGGCCATCTCCAAGCCCATCAGCGGGCGAGGCCGGTGGGGCGTTCGCTATGCGGCGCATGCCGCTCCCGGCTTCACGATCGTCCTGAAAGGCGCCTGCTGGATCGCCTTCGAGGGAGAGACCCCCTGGAAGCTCGAGCAAGGCGCCTTTCTTCTCCTGCCGGCGACGCCGGCCTTCACCTTGAGCAGTCATCCCGGCATCGCCGGCGCGACGCGCGATCCGATGGACGTACCCGTCCGCCACGGCGAGCAGGAGGGAGAGGCCGATTTCGAGGCGCTCGGCGGCACGTTCCGCATCGAGGCGGCCAATGCCCCGCTTCTGCTCGCGCTCCTGCCGCGCAGGATCCATGTCCCTCCCTCGGACGGGCGCGCGGAGCGGCTCGGCCGTCTGATCGACCTCGTCACGGAGGAATGCGGCGGCGACGAGCCGGGCAAGGACATGATCCTTCGGCGCCTGCTCGAGGTTCTGCTCGTCGAGGCGCTGCGCCGGCGCGGCATCGCGGGCGACGAGCCCCCCGCCGGGCTCACCGACGGCCTGCGCGATCCGGCGCTCGCGCGCGTCCTCGGTGCCATGCACGCCGATGTGCGGGCCGAGTGGACGGTCGCCGGCCTCGCCCGGATCGCCGGGCAGTCGCGTTCCGCCTTTGCCGCGCGCTTCGGCGCGGCCCTCGGTTGCGGTCCGATCGAATATCTCGCCCGCTGGCGGATGGCGCTGGCGAAAGACGCTCTGCTGCACGGGACGAAGTCGCTCGACCGGATCGCCGAGGAGATCGGCTACGAATCGGCGAGCGCCTTCAGCACCGCCTTCCGCAAACGGCTCGGCTGCCCACCCGGCAAATTCGCCCGGACCCACGGCGTCGCCGCCTCCCTCGAAGAGCGATCAGACGCGCCGATCCTGCAATAGGAAGCGCCATTCCGCTCGCGCGGAGACGTCGCGCGCGGCGTCGATCGCGAGAGAGCCGTCCGGCAGACGCTCGAGCTTCAGGTCGCGGTAGTCGCGGATCGCCGGATGGTCGGTCGTGATCGGCCGGTGATGGGTGGCGGTGACGACCATCACCGTCGCTCCCGCGCTTTCCCCTGCGGCGATGCCGGCGGCGGAATCCTCGATCACCAGACATCTCTCGGCCGTGGTCCCGAGCCTCTCGGCGCCGAGGCGAAAGCAATCGGGCGCCGGTTTGCCGCGCGCGACGTCCTCGGCGGAGCTCAGCAACGGCGGAACCGGAAGGCCGGCCGCGCCGATCCGGCGCAGAGCGAGCGCCCGCGGCGCCGAGGTGACGACACCCCACCTCGCGACCGGCAGCGCGGCGAGAAACGCGGCGGCGCCGGCGATCTCCACGATCCCCTCGACCTCTTCGATTTCGGCCCGCGTGATCGCCGCCGCTTCGCGTTCCGGATCGATGCCGGCGAGACCCGTCCGCCGCACCGTCTCGATGGACCGGACGCCGTGGATCGTCGGCAGGAAGGCGGCGACGTCGAGCCCATGTCGGATCGCCCATGCCGTCCAGACGCGCTCGGCGGCCGCGATGGAGTTCAGGATCGTGCCGTCCATGTCGAGGAGGATGGCATCGATCGACCACGTCCGTGAAACCGTCGGCATCGGGGGTCTCGTCTCTCTGGAAGCGGGCACCGGGGGACCGCGTCCTTTCTATCATCGCGCGCGCAGATTGGATAGTTGGAAATCAAAACTGGACTTTCGATTATGGATCATCCAACCGGCACCGCCTATCCAGGATGTGTTCCCAATGGATGGAGGTTCCCATGCAGACGATCCTGATCACCGGCACGTCGTCGGGCTATGGCCTGGAGACGGCGCGTCGTTTCTTGCGCGAGGGTTGGAGGGTCGTCGCGACCATGCGCCGCCCCGACCCCTCGCTCCTGCCGGCTTCGCCCGACTTGCGCCTCCTGCCGCTCGACGTGACGCGCGAGGAGAGCATCGCCGCCGCCGTCGAGGCGGCCGGGCCGATCGACGTACTGGTCAACAATGCCGGCATCGGCGTCGTCGGCGCCTTCGAGGCGACACCGATGGCGCATGTCCGCAAGGTGTTCGAGACCAACACCTTCGGCGTCATGGCGATGTGCCGGGCGGTCATCCCCGGGATGCGCGAGCGCCGATCCGGGGTCGTCGTCAACGTGACCTCGAGCGTCACGCTGACCTCCATGCCGCTCGCGGCGGCCTATACCGCCAGCAAGCAGGCGATCGAGGGTTTCACCGGCTCGCTCGCCCACGAGCTCGGCCATTTCGGCGTCCGCGCCAAGCTGGTGGAACCCGGTTACGCTCCGACGACGCGGTTCGCGCACAACACCGAGCTGCGCATCGAGGATCTCGTCCCGCCGCCCTATGCCGACTACGCCGCGCCGATCTTCGCGGCCTTCGCCGCCCCGGCGCTGACGACGAAGGAGACCGACGTCGCCGAAGCCGTCTGGACCGCCGTCCACGACGGGTCCGATCGGCTGCGGTTTCCGGCCGGGGCCGACGCCGTCGCCCTCGCGGCGGGCTCCGCCGACCGGCGGTAGATCCGACCCGCGTGGGGTCCGGTCCGCCGACCGGACGCCCCGACGATGCACTGGTGCGCCTCCGCCCCTTGTCGAAACCACGCGACGACGGATCGATATGGGCGGATGCCGATGATCGCCGTGGCCGACGAACGGCGAGAGGCACCCGAGCCGCCCCTCGAATGCGGCGGATGATCTCGATCGTTCGAAGGCTTTCCATGTCACGACCCGTCTCCATGTCGCTTCGCGCCGCCGCGCTGTCGGTTCTCGTTCTCGCCTCCGACGCCGACGCGCAGGTCGCGCCGTCTTCCGGTCCCGCCTCGCCTCCGGGGCAGGCGGTCCGTGAGATTCCGCCCGCGTTTCGCGGGCTCTGGGCTCATGTCGCCGCCGACTGCCGCGCGGGCCTGTCGGCGATCCGCGCCGCCCCGGTCCTGACGATCGACGCCGAAGGATTGAAACAGATGGAAGGCGGCTTCGTCGTCACGCGGGTCTTGCGAACGCCCGGCGATCTCGAACGGATCTCCCTCGACGCCCACAATTCCGGAGGCGGCGAAGAATGGGATACGGTCGAGGAATTCACCCTGTCGAAGGATCGGCGGATCCTCGACTGGCGACGGATCGGCCCGGATCCGGGACCGGCGACGCGGCTTCATCGTTGCCGGTGAGATCGGTCGATCGAACGATCGCCAGGCCGACGATCGCCGCCACCAGACGCGGCACACCGACGTCGATCCCGAACACTTCCGCTTCGAACATGTGCGCGTGCTTTCGAGAGAGGCCGCGCCGCGATGGCGCGAGAATGCACTGGTACGACGGCGCGGCTTGTCGCTCCCCTGTCGCACGGTCAGCATGGTTCCGAAACGAAATCTCGAAAGGATCCGTGTCCGAACATGTCGAACACCCGCTCCCCTCCCGAAGACACCGGCGTTTCGACCCCGTCTCGACGGCCGAAGCGAACGACGACGATCGTCATCGGGCTCGTCGGTCTGGGTTTCGTGCTCTGGAACGTCGTCGGAACGGAACTCCACGTCATGCGACTGCGAGGCGCCGGCTTCGGTGACGTCGTCGTCGCGAGCACGCGGGACCATGCCTATCTCCCGATGATCGGCGCAGTCCTGGGGGCGATCTCGTCGATCGGACTCGTGCTCGCGATCAAGCGGCTGTCTCGAAGACCAGAGAAATGAACGCGACGCAGACGGACGAGAGCGCGTCCCGGGCGAGATCCGTGTGTTCGTGGCGACGGGCCCGCCGCCGATACCCTGCCTTCGCTCGTCGGCGGAGCCGATGGCCGAATGAGGAGCACGTCCTCATTTCGCCGCGGCGCCCTCCCATCGCAGCGAGGTGGACAGACGTCCGATCAAGGGGTCGAAGGTCGCGCGCGCGGCGGCGGGATAATCCAGCACCAGCGCGTGAACCGCTCCCGAAGGGTCGCCGAAGGCATAGCGTTCATAGAAGATCATACCGTGGTCGATGCCCGACAAGATCAGGAGATCGCGCTTCACCACCCCCGGTAGGTGACGCCGGCATGGCGCTTCGGCCGCCCTTCGCGCAGAAAGGTCTCGTAGCCGGCGGGCGTCTGATCGAGCGCGTTCCAGAACCCGAAGACGCGCAGGCCGGTGCCGCCGGGCGCCGTCCAGGTCGTGCCGTCGCCGCCGTCCGAGGGTTCGGCCACCCCGAACACCCCTGCGGGATAGTCCACCAGCGTGCCGAAGCGCGGGCCGTGGTGGGTCCTCCACGCCTCGGCGGGAGCCGCGACCGTCGCGGAGACCACCATCAGCACGGTGGCGAGGATCGACGTCCGTCCCATCGGATCACCCCTTCTTCGCCAGGCATCGGCACAGGGCGTCGCGGGCCGAAAGACCGTCGCGCCTCACGGGTCCTGCCTTGCGATGCTCCGCCATGAGCACTCTCCTCTTCCGCCTTCGCCCGCGATCCTCGCGGATCGGGACGAAGGCGACGCTAGGTGGCGCCGGCGAGCCGGTCAAACCCGTCGAAGACCCGGTGCATCGCGACGCCGAGCCGGCGGCGAACGTCGCACCAGTACGTCACGGCGGCTGCCGCCGATCGCGGCGCGTCGTACTCTGGAGCTCCCGACGAGCCCCACCCGTGAGGTGATCGACCGTGTTCCCCTTGCCCACCCTCCTCGCGAACCCGTTCGCGCCGGTCCGCGACCGTTCGGAAGCCCGTGAGGGCGTTCGCTTCGAGACGGCGCGATGACGCCGAGACGATCGCCGCGCCGGAGCGCCTCGCTTGCCGTCTTCGTCCTCGCGCTCGCGATCGGCGTCGGGCGCGAGACGCTCGTAGCGGTCGCACGGGGCGAAGGGCTCGACGCCTCCGTCGGCGAGGTGCCGGTCACGAGAGACGCGGCGGCGATGCGCGCCCTGCCCGTGAAGGAGCAGACGGCGAGGGCCTTCGCGGCGGCCTTCGGCGGCGGCGCACGCATCGCATTCGCGAGCGGCGAGCCGTTGATCTACGAGCCGGGCGCGCTGGTCTGGACGTCGGCGGGCGCCGTGTTGGTCAGTTCGGGCTTCGTCGAGAGGGCCGGCCCGGACGATCTCGGCGCGATCGCGGTTCACTACCTGAAACCGGAGGGAACGACGTTCCGGGTCGTCGGCGCCCATCCGAAAGGGATCGAGGGCGGGCTCGCCGGCGGGCCACCGCAATGGGTCGTCTCGACGGACTTCGGCGACGATCCCGTGGTCGTGACCGACACGTTCGACTGGCGTCGGGGCGTCACCTGCGCGACCACGGCACTCTACGCGCTCGGTGGCGGCGCGCCGCTGCCGCTGGCCGTGTTTCCGTCCGGCTACGACGACGTCGGCGCCGGCGGCGAAAGAGCGAAGGCCGTGTCGGTCTCCGGATCGATCCGCAACATCCTGAAGGGACGCTCCTTCGCGGTACATTTCCGCGGAACGTCCGATTTCACGCATGTCTTCACGCGCGTGGGCGCGCGTTATGTGAAGACGGCGAGCGACGGAGAACCGCCGCCCTGCCGCCCCTCCGAGGCCGCTCCCGATCCCGCCGGATCGGACCGCGCGAAGTCCTCCGACCGAGCGACCGGAGGAGGATGAGCCCGTCGACGTCGAAAGCCGGCGATCGAGGATCACCTCGTCACGCTTCGGCGAGAAGCAGATCCACGAGATGGGACATGTCGCCCCGCCGCTCGGTCGCCTCGTCCGAGGCGAGAGACCCGAGCCCGACGAGCGCGCCGTAGAGCAGCCGAGCGTACGCGCCGGTTCGGTTCGCCGGAACCCCGTGCCTCCCGAACAGTTCGGCGACATAGGCGAGGCGCCGCGCGTCGACGGACCTCAGCGCCGCCGCCGCCGCCTCGTCGTACCGGGCCCACTCGCGAATGGCCGCCTCGACGGCCTCGCCCCCGTAGTCGGAGCCGTGGTCGCCGGTGGCCTCTCGGACGAGCAACCGCAACCGCTCGGCCGGCGGAGCCCCTGACGCCTCGACGGTATCGATGATCTCGTTCGTCCCGCGCTGGATCCAATGCCGCAGCATCTCGGACTTCAACGCCGCGACGTCCCTGAAATGCCAGTAGAAGGACCCCTTGCTGACGTTCAGATCGCGCGCGATCGCCTCCGCCCGGATCGCCTGGACGCCGCCCACGCTCAGCGCACGAAACGCCGCCTTGATCCAGTCCTCCGCGGAGAGTGTCGATCGGGTCGTCATCGCTTTTCCATACGCTGCCGTATTGACCGTCGCAAGGGACCGTCGTACATACGCCACCGTATGGTTCTACTTCGAGCGGGAGACACGGCCATGAACCTCTGGATCCTCGCCTCGAGCCTTCTGTCCTTCGTGGTCGTGCTGGTGCACGTCTTCGCGGGTGGGCCGGACGTCCACGACCCGCTGCTCGCCGCCAATGCCTCGGCGATCCTGAACACCTACGTCTCGGTGCTCTGGCACGCGACGACCGCCGTTCTCCTTCTCGACGCGGTCGCCCTGCTCGTGGCGGCGTTTCATCGCGGGTCGAGAGGCGCGCTGGTGGGGATCGTGACGGGTCAGTACCTCGCCTATGCCGCCCTGTTCGTCGGCTATGGCCTCGACCGCCTGGGATCCCTCGTGGTCACGCCGCAATGGATCGCCTTCGTCGCGATGTCCGCCACGGCGCTGATCGGGCTGAGATCTCGCGCGAGGACGACGGGGCCTTCGTCGCCTCTCGACGACCCGTCGTGAACGGCCGTCGGCAATCGGAGGAAATCGCAGCATGATCGCCGGATTGGCCGTCTCGATCTTCGTGGTCCTCACGATCGTCGCTCTGCTTCACGCCTACTGGGCCTTCGGCGGGCGATGGCCGGGACACGACGAGCCTTCTCTGGCGCGAATGGTCGTCGGTTCGAAGGGCATCACCGCGATGCCGGCGCGCGGGCCGACCCTGGCCGTCGCGGTCGTGATCTTCCTCGCCGGCGTCGTGGCGCTCGCGCGGGTCGACCTCGTTCCGGTTCCACTGCCGCCGATGCTGCAGTCGGTCGCGGTCACGGTGCTCGCGGTCGTCTTCCTCGGCCGGGGTATCGCGAGTTTCACGCCATGGTTCCGCGCCAGCCAGTCCGAGGAACCCTTCGCGACCCTGGACCGCCGCCTCTACGGCCCCTTGTGTCTCGCATCGGGAACCGGCTTCGCGGTCCTGGTGATCTGAGCGTCGATCGGGGTGATCTCGGCCCGAGACCTGCCCGACACCTGGGTGAATACCACCGACGGCACGATGCACCAGTACCAGTCGAGAGGTGCCGTGTCCGTGTATCTTCGCCTAGGCTGGTCCCGTCCGTGAGAAGAGGCGAGGCAGGCGTGAAGAGCGGCGCGACACCATCCATTGCGCCCCGGCGAACTGACCGGCCGGCCCTTCGGTATGTTCCGAAGCCCATGTCGCAGGGTTCGACCTTGCCGTCGTGCACGCTCCGGTCCCGGCTCCTGGGCCTTACAGGAGCGGCGGCGCTCCTCGCGTCGGTCGCCTCTCCCGCCCTCGCCGAGCGGCCCGGCAAGCCCGCGCTGGAGACGCTCCTCCATGCCTTTGCCGAACGACGCGACGAAAAGGCCATGCAGACGATTCCGTCGATCGAATGGAACGGCGTGAGCTATCCGACCGACAGCGAGAAGGACAATTCCTACGTCTACGTGCTGCAGGGACGGCTACGCCTGATCGGCTTCGGCGAGGTGGACGCGCCGGTCGGCGTCGGGGCCGACCAGACGACGCGCAAGGCCAATGAGGGCGAGGCGAGCTTCGAGGTTCGGTTTTCGAGCGCGAACAATCCGGCGATCCGGGGACCGCTGCAGATCACGATGATCAAGCTCTACCCGAGCGCGGATCACCGGGCGGTTCTGGAGCGCAATCTTCCGGGCGCGCGGGTGGTGGTGCTCGCCGACGCATGCACGCGGGATTCCCTCGGTCGGCCCTACCTCACGGCGCGCTCGACCTATTACCGGATCGATCTGCCCCAGGCGCCGACCGCGGTCTTCGCCCTGGTGAGGCCCGATCCCGACGGCGGCAATTCCGGGCCCGGCAGCACCACCTTCACCTTCTCGCTCTTCACGCCCGGCAAGGACATGACCGCGAGCGGCTGCACGCTCCACTCCCCCGCGCCGTGACGTCCCATGCGAGACGACGGCGGGGGAAGCTTCACCGGCGGTCGGAGACGGTTTCGCCGCGAGGCGCCGCCTCAGCGACGCACCCGACGAGTGTCCGCCACGAGATACCAGCAGCCGTTGCGCGGTCGGAGCAAGAGAGTGCCGTCGGTGGGACGGGAGGGGTCGTGGACCCGGCCGTCGAGATCACGGGCCGTCCCCAGGCTCTCCTCGCCGTCGTAGGGCGGGCCGTAGATCACTCGTGTCCAGTCCACGGCGACGTCGTTGGTCTGGCTGACGTTCAGCTCCATCACCACGTGCTCGTCGCGCCCCCGCAGCAGAGGCTGCGCCGCCTTCCACATGAAGTCGACCATCCGGATCGGAAAACGGTCATAGGCCTCCCGAGGAACCAGCGTCGTCTTGCCCGCGCCCTTGGCGTCGAGCTCCGAATATTCGACCTTCTCGGCGGTGAAGGCGCGCCGCACCGCGGGCGATTGCACCATCAGGCCGAAGAACGCGTTCGCGTCGTTCGAGCGGCAGGCGAGCTTCGCCTCCTCCACCTGTCGCGCCTCGAAGGCGCGGCGCTCGCCCTCGCTCATTTCAGGGCCGCGCGCCTCGGCCGGCCGGACTGCAGCGAAGGGCACGGCCAAAAGAAGGCAGGAGAGGAGAACGGCGGAGGGGGCACTGAAAGGGCGCATCGGCATCTCGTCGCGTGGAGGATGGGCGAGCTTAGGTCGCGCCCGACTGCATTGTCGATCACCGGCGGCGCACTGGTACGCCGGGGTGCGTCGACCGAATTCGAGAGGTGACCTAGGGTTCCCGAACGAAGTCAGAGACAGATCCATGCGCGCGCTCCTCCGATCGATCGTCGCCGTCGCCGCTCTCGCGAGCCCCGCATGGGGCCAGCCGGCCGTCACGCCACGGCCGAATCCGGCGCCGCGAGATCGGATCGAGATCGAATGGCGCTTCGGCGGCGAAGCGCGCCGAACCCGCGAGGCCGAGATCGTCGCCGTCTTCGAGGTCGAGAACGTCGCCTGCATCCCGCCCGATCCCGGCGCGGCCCTCGGCGGCGTGCGGTTGCGCCCGATCCACTCCGTACGGGTGGCGAGCCGATCTCCGACCGATGGCGTCCTTCACGCCACCCTCTGGGCCGACGCCTTCGCCGCCTCCGATCCTTTCGGCCTCGGCCTCTGTCGATGGCGCCTCGCCGACGTCCGCCTGACCTTCCGCTCCCCACACCACGCCGTGCCGTTCGTCGCCTCGACGGGGCCGGAGCCGAGCGGGCGATCGGGGCCTCTGGAGTGGTGGTATCTCGAAGCCGATTTCCGGCGCCCGCCCCCCGCGCCGATCACCGCCGTCTTCGGCGAGGGACCGGGCTTCTATCCGCAGAAGGAGGCCACGTTCGCCCTCCGCGCCACCATCCGGCGCGGCCGAGCCGGCCCCGCCCCCTGAGGATCACAGGTCGTCCCACCACGACGACCGCCGTGGGGACGACCGAGCCGCGAGACGGCGCGTCACCGCTTGCAGCGAATGCGGGGATGCCCGTCGAGCGTGGCCTTCATGTCCCGAGATCCGGTCTCCAGGACGAAGCGCGAGCTCTCGACGCGGATCGCCGAGGCGTCGAACATCGCCGCGATCACCTCGTCCCAGAGCCCGACGGTCTCGAGACCGCCGTCGACCGGCTGCAGGGCGAGACGATCCGCCTCCCGGCCGGAAGCGTCGACCACCACCAGAGAGGCCGCCCCGCCGAACAGCCGGTTCACCGCCTTGCCGTAGGCCTTCTCCTCGACCGCCGTGATCCCCGTTCCCGGTGGCGTGGCGCCGACCCGGAACCGCCAATAGCCCTTGCCCGAGACGGCGTCGGCGCGGCAGCCGAAGACGAACTCGATCGCCGCCCCGCCCGGCAGCGAGAGGTCACCCGCCCCGGCCGTCCCCGGCTCCGCGAAGACGTGCCGCACGCCTCCGCCCCAGGCGTGGCTCTCGGACCAATCCGCCGTCTCGCCGTGCTCGACGAGCGCCGGCGGAGAGGGCGCGGCGGCGCCGACCATCGGATCCACCGAAACGATGGCCGCGATCACGAGGAAGGGCAACAGGGCGAGGCGTCTCGTCGTGGAGAGGGGCATGAGCGTCAGTCCCGATCGGTGTGGTGGCGCGCGGAGGGAGCGTCGCGCCGACAGGCGAACTTCGTCCGCAGGCTCTCGTCCCCCGGAAAGATCCCGATCATTCCGGTCTCGAGGCGCAGGCTCGGCGTCTCGATCACGAGGCGCGACGCGTCCATGAAGTCTCGGACGTTCTCCGGCCGGAACGCCTCGACGATCAAGGCCCCGTTCGTCGGCACGAGGGCGAAGCGCCGGACGGGCTCGTCGCGCTCGTCGAAGAGCACCAGGCGTCCCGGCGCGGAGAGGAGGACGCGCGAGCCGGCGTCGAAGGCGCGCTCCTCGTCGCCGGTCAACCCGGTGCGCGGCGCCGTGACGTAGACATGAAACCCCCACCGGCTCCGGGCCGGGTCGAACCCGTCGCAGCCCAGCCTCAGGCGGACGCCCGCGCCCTGGAGAAACGACGATCGCGGGTCGTTCGGATCTTCCGGCCCCAGGATCCGGGTCATGCCGCCGCCGAGACCGCTCGAATAGACCCATTCGTGCGTGGTGACCGTGTCGCGCAACAGGACGAGCGGCCCGCCGGAGGCGGCGAGGACACCCTGTCCGACGAACGGCGACACGAGAAGAGCCCAGACGCTCGCCCCCACCAGGGCGAGGCGGCGCGCGCGATGCTTCGAAAGGGACCGACCGAGCCGCATCGCCGTCAATCCATCGCGTAGACGCTGGCGTCGTAGACGAGGCCGGCCTCGACCCCGTCGGGTGTCCGCACCCGCAGCGCCGTCCAATCCTCGTTCGCCTCGTAGCCGAGGTCGAGCGACACCATCGGCCCGAGCGCGAGCGGCACGTAGTCGCCACGCGCAGCGGCGGCGCATCCGTGTTTCGGCAGGGTGCGCAACAACAGGGCGCGTTGTCGCTCGGCCGTCGTCCGCCCCTTCCGCGCGGCGGTGACCGTCGAGACGACGGCGGCCGCCGCCTCGAGGGTCGGGCAGCGATAGCCGCGATGATAGGTCCCGTGCTTCAGCCCGGTCAGACGAATGCGACCGTCATGGGTGTGGGTCGGGTCGCCGATCCACTCGTCGAGCGTCCGCGGCCGCTCCTGCGCGTGGAGCGGGACGGCGCCGATCAAGACCAGGGCGAGCGCGAGACGCGGTGTCATCTTCGGGTCCTCCGAGGGCGCCGCCGAGCGGCCGTGCGCGCGCTCCGCCGGGGAGGCCGCGCTCCATGATCTCGTTTCCATGTGCGTCAGCGCCGTTCACGGACGCATCTGCTCAGCCATTTCTTCGCGGCGCCGCCGCCGTGCCATTTTCCGGTGAGGAGGGTCTCGCCGCCCATCCGCACCGAGAAGTCCTGCTCGTCCTCCATCGCGCCGAGCAGAGCCTCGGTGGAGGGAACGGCGAACAGGATCATGCCGATGTCGGCCGCCCACGGCAGGCTCGCGTGCGAGGCGACGACGGTCTGGGTCCTGCCGGATTGAACGAGGCTCACCCGCTCCCGGCGGATCGTCTGCGCCGGAGGGATCAGCCCACCGAAATAGCCGATCGACGTCCCCCCGGAGCTTCCTCCCCAATCCATGATCATCACGCCGGCAGCCTGCTTCAGGAAGACGGCCGAGCACACCTGTCGCCGGTCGCCCGGATTCGATTTCGAGAATTTCCAGACACCGTTCTTCAAGTCCCGCAGAACCGGATCTCTCCTCAGAGCTTCTTCCTCGTTCTTCCTGGCGATCGCTCTTTCCCACTCTCCGAGCTTGCGGAACTCTTCCCGGTCGAAGGGCGGCGGACCGGGATCGATGCCCCCCGCGCGCCCATCCCCGCCGTCCGCGTCATAGGCATGGAGGCACCCCGTCCAGCCCGCATTCTCCTGACCCGGCACCATGGCGCCGCCGGGAATGTAGCCGGGAGGGCAGGCGCCTTCCGCCGCCGCGGGCGCGACGTTCCCAAGGGGCGACAGGATGAGACCGAGAAGCAGTAGATATTCGCGCCGCGACAGTTTCTTCGCCTTCATGTCCCGTCCTCTGGCGTCTTCTCCGCGCCTTTCGGTGCGATGCGCCGTGATCTCCTGGAAAATTCCGTGACGGTAATCGGGTCAACCGAACCGGCAAAGCGATGGTATGCACTGGTGCTTCGCGCGGTCGTCGGCCGGTCCCGGTGTCCCGGTACGCCCCCGGCGATGGTCGTCGGCCGAATTCGCCGGTATCGATGATCTCCGAGAGCTTCTCTGTTCGAACGGAAGGGACCGCACACGCCGATGAGATTCTGGATATTGGTCGTAGGCTCCTTCGCTCTCACGTCGATCGCCGCGCGCCTCCTGCTCACGGGCTCGGCCGAGCAGCCCTTGCGTTGGTGGTTCTTCTGGATCGGCATCGCCGCCGCGACCGCCGGAAGCGGTGTCCTCTACGTCGGTGGCGTCGGCCGGATCGTCCGATTGCTGCGGAAGGCGGCGATCGCCGTCGTGCTGCAATGGGCACTGGAAAGAACGAAGCTCACGAACGGCCGTCTCGCCGGACTGATGCAGTCTCTGGGTCTGACGCGCGCCCCGAACGACGGCGGAAAGGCGGTCCCGGCCTACTCTCGTATCGACGACGTTCTGATGCTGGTCGGCTGGTCGGCGGCCTCGATCGGCGCGGCGCTCGTTTTCGCATCCCGTTGAAGCCCGCCCGTCTCGCGGTGGGTTCCACGGCACGGGGTCCGCATCGCGGTTTGCCGATCGGCGGCGGGCGGCGAATAATGGAGCGCGGCGAGCCTCTCGGACGTCGGTTGGCGGCGTCCGGAAGCGAGCGGCTCTCCGAGGCCTATTCGACGCATCCCGAAGCCCGGCCCCAAGCCTCGGCCTGACGCCGGGTCGAGAAATCGAAGGAACGCAGGATCTGGGAGACGTGATTGCGCACGGTGAAGTGGGAAAGCGCCAGACGTCGCGCGATCTCCTTGTTGGAGAGCCCTTCGGCGAGCAGACGCAGGACGTCGCGTTGGCGTTCGGTGAGCAGGGGCCGGAGGCGATCGCGGCCGGTCTCGGCACATTCCGACGTCGCTCCCACGGGGTCGAGGACCACGGCCCCCTCCGGCAGAAGCGTCCGCAGCGAGGCGAGGAAGGACGGCGCGTCCTCGGCGCGCAACGACACGAGCACCCTGTCGCCACGCGGCATGGGGGGCCGCGGCGAGAGTGAGGACCGCGAGACGGTTGATACGGAGCTGCCGAGCATGGAAACCTCCTTCGCCGAGAGCCGACTGCCGATCGAGTTCGAGAGCAGGCTATCGGCGGCGGAAGTCCGGCGCATTCTCGCTCCGACGACGGGCGAGCGCGTGCCGACGAACCGCGGGCGTTTTCTGCGAATGGCTCGAGGACGCCGACGAACGGCTGTCCCCGTGGCGGACGGCGAAGAGAAGGCAGGGTGATGGACGGCGAAACGATGAGCTGCACCGTTCGGCGGGCGGCCCTGCGCTTCGGCCTCGTCTTCTGGGGCGGGGTCTTCATCTTCTCGAGCGTGCTCTGGGGGCTCGTCGGGACCGATCCGATCGAGTCCGCCCTGGGCAAGGTCGTCCACTACCTGCTCTGCTCTCTGATCACGGCGGGCCTTTCGGTGGTGCTCTTCCGCCTGCACGAATGGGGCAAGGTTCGTTCGCTCGACTTCTCCTTGCCGCTCCTCGTCGTGGCGTCCTTCCTGCTCTCGCTCGCCGCCGCGCCGCTGTGGGCCTTCCTCGGCTACGCCGTCTACGCGGTCTTCATCTGGCCGCAGCCGGCGGTCTTCGACTGGAAGGACTTCGCCTACGACATGGCCTATGGCGCGGCGCTCTTCTTCGGCTGGTCGTGCCTCTTCACCACCCTGCTCTTCAGCTTCGAGATTCACGAGCGCGAGCTCAAACTCGCGGCGGTGCGCGAAGAGGCGCTCGCCGCCCAGATGCGGGCGCTGCGCTATCAGGTGAACCCGCACTTCCTCTTCAACACGCTGAATTCCGTGGCCGGTCTGATCGAAGAGGGCGACGGCGCCCGCGCCGGCAAGATGGTGCTCTCGCTGTCCGACTTCCTGCGCACCACGCTCTCGATCGACCCCATGAGCGACGTGCCGCTCGCCGACGAACTCGCCCTGCAGAGCGGCTATCTCGCCATCGAGCGCGAGCGCTTCTCCGACAGGATGGCGCTCAGCATCGACATGCCGGACGAGGTGAGGGAGGCACTCGTGCCGAGCCTGATCCTCCAGCCGCTGATCGAGAACGCGATCAAACACGGGGTCAACGTCACCTCCGGGCAGGTGGAGATCGCCCTCAGCGCCCGGCGCGAGGCCGACCGGCTGCATCTGGTGGTGGAGAACGACATGCCCCTCGAGACGACGTCCGCCCGGAAGCCGCCCGGGATGGGAATGGGCCTGCGCAACGTCGCCGAGCGGCTGCGCCGGCGTTTCGACGACGAGAGCGCCTTCAGCTCCGGTCCGGTCGCGCCGGGCCGGTTCCGCGTCTCCATCGATCTCCCATGGAGGCCGGCATGACCGGCGCCGGCGTCCTCGTCGTCGACGACGAACCTCTGGCGCGGCGCCGGCTGGTGCGGATGCTCGCCAAACTCGATTGGATCGGCCCGATCCTCGAGGCGAAGGACGCCGCCGAGGCCCTGCGGAGCATCGCCGAGACCGAGCCCGACATCCTGCTCCTCGACATCCAGATGCCGGGCGGCAGCGGGTTCGACGTGCTCGAACGGCTCCCCGGCCGTGCCCCGGTGGTCGTCTTCGTCACCGCCTTCGATCACCACGCGTTGAGGGCCTTCGAGGCGAATGCGGTGGACTATGTGACGAAGCCGGTCGAACCGGCCCGCTTCGCCCATGCGCTCGAACGGGCGCGCCTCGCGCTCGAAGGGCGGGCGCAGGCGGATCGTCTGGCGGAGCTCGCCGAGACGGTCGCCGCGCTGCGGCGCGCGCTCGAGGACAAGCCGCGTCTCCGGCGCGAATTCTGGGTCAAGGCGCGCGGGGACTATCAGCGCCTCGCGCTCGATGCCGTCACTTGGTTCCAGGCCGAGCGCGACTATGTCCGCATCCACGTCGCCGGCGCGGCTCATCTCTACCAGGACAGTCTGGCCGGCATCGAACGAAGCCTCGACGGCGAGACCTTCATGCGCATCCATCGCGGCGCGATCGTTCGGCTGGGCGCCATCGCGCGGCTGCGTCCGGCCCCGTTCGGAGCGCTGATCGCGGTCTTGAACGACGGCACGGAGCTGCGGGTCGGACGCACCTATGGGCCGTCCGTCAGGGCGCGCCTCCTGAAGCCCTAGGGCGGCTCTCGCCGGTCGGGCGGGCCGCCCGACCGGCCCGCTCTAGCGCTCGGGCGCGATGCCGTGGCGCGCCAGCCAATCCGCGACGGCACGCCGCTCCGCCCGGGCGCGCTCGGTGAGCACCCTCTCCGGGGTCATGAAGACATAGGTCTGGAAGGTCTTGCCCTGGCGATTGCGCGCGTGCGGCGGCGCCCCCTGTTCGAGAAACGCCAGGACCTCGGCCGATGCGCCGATCTGCGCCGCGACGTGCAGCGGCGTGTTGCCCATGTGGTCGCTCACGTCGAGACGCGCCCCGGCGCCCCGCAGCATCTCGACCTGAACCGTTCGGCTCCCCATCAACGCCTCCATCAAGGGGGTGCGCCCCGTGTTCGCGTTGCGCGTATCGACGTCGACGTGCCGGTCGAGGAGCATGCGCAGATAGACGGTATCGTTCGCCTTCGCCGCGAAATGAACGGCGCTGTCGCCGTCGAGGCCGGTCTGAGCCGGATCCGCTCCGAGATTGAGCAGAATGCCGAAGCCGATGTGGCTCTTCCGGAGCATCATCCACTGCAACAGCGTGACGCCGCGATCGCCGCGCGCGTTCGGACTGGTGCCGGCGCGCACCAACTCGGCGGCACGGGTGGCGTTGCGCGTGAGCGCGGCGTCCGCCAGGGCCGCGACCTGCGGATCGGCGAAGACGTCGGCCGAGGACGGGCCGGCCCGCACGGGCGTGATCCAGCCGACGGCGAGGAGGCCGAGGAGCGCTCGGCGGGAGGGAAGAAGGGTCATGACCGTCACCTCGCCGGCGGCTCGAAGGTGGCGAGCCCGTAACCTCTCTCGCCCCGGATCGTCAACGTGTTCCCCACGCAGTCGCGGATCGTCGTCTCGAAACTGTGGCTGATCTCGACCCGACCGAGGTCCGCGCGCATCCGCCCGTGGTGGAACCACAGCGTCGCCTCGTAATGCAGACGATCCGGCGGCGACTTCCGCACCCCGTCGGTCTGGAGCGTCACCTCGCGCGTGGCGCCGTCGGGCGCCGTGGTCTTCGCCACGACCGCCCTCCGATCCTCCGCCGCGAGGCGCTCGATCTCGGCCGCGCAGGCGGCGGGCGAGGCGAGCACGGTCGTGATCGGAGGCATCGCCATCCGGCCACTCGCCGTCGCCGCGGTCGCCGCGCCGAAGATCGACATCACGATCATGCCGCGGAAGACGATGCCGGAACTCGTCATGGTCCCTCCCCTCGCAGACCCGGTCCCACGAAGCCGACCGAACGACCGGCGTGCGGCTCCGGCGAACGTCGGTTCGCTCACCGGAGACCGCGAGAGACGCGACCGCCTCCGCGCCTGGGGCATCGGAATCGTCGACGTCGATCGGCGACAATGTGACCGCAAATCGAGCCGGAACGAAGCGCCGGGATGTACTGGTTCCTCGCATGACCCGAGGGGCCGCGTCGATCGAACTCCGACGCATTCGGGCGAGCCGCGTCGCGGCCCGCCCGGTCTTCCTTCCCGACCTCGCTTCGAAACCCGAGGGATCGGCCGAACGTCACGTCACGCCTTGTATTCGATCGCCTTGAAACTCAGCCCCCCCGTCTCGGAGGAGGCCGCCGCGATCTTCCGGATCCCCGCCCAATTGTGCTTGTAGTCGGGGATCACCAACTCGTTGACGCCGGCGTTGACGACGTTGCCGGCGACGCCGGTCGGGAAGCCGAACAGCATGAAGGTCTGCTTCCGGCGCGCCGTCGGCGTCGGGTAGACCATGGCCTGGGTCGCGCCCGCGTCGTTGTAGACTTCGACGAGGTCGCCCGCCGCCACGCTCAGCTCCTTCATGTCGTCGGGGTTCATCTCGATCACCGGGAAGGGCATGCGTCCCATCACGAAGTCGTTGTCCCTGTCCATGAAGGCGTTCTGCCAGACGACGTTGGCGCGACCGTTGTTGACGAGATAGGGGAACTTCGCCTTCTGTTCGGCCTTGCCCGGCGCCGCCCATCCTCGCCAGGGAGCCGCCAGGAACTTGGCCTTGCCGTCCTTGGTCGAGAACTTGCCGTCGGCATAGAGACGCTTGGTGCCGACGATCCTGCCATCCTTGAAGTCGACGGCGGGTTCGTGGAAGCCGTCGGTGCCCATGGCGCGCAGACGCTCGTAGGTGACGTGCCGCCCCCCGCCGGCATTCGCGACGTAGCCGTCGACGAAGGCCTCCTCCTCGGTCTTCCAGTCGAAGCCCTTGAACCGATCGGCATATCCCGCCTTGCCGCCGGCGCGGAACACCCGTTCGAGATTGTTGGCGATCCGGGCGGCGATGAGGCAGTCGGGCATGGCGCGACCGGGCGGGTCCATGTAGCGCTCGGTCAGGCGCATCCGCCTCTCGCCGTTCATCGAGGTCAGGTTCATCTCGCCGGCGATGGCGGCCGGCAGCCAGACGTGGCTCGCCTGCCCGATCTGGGTCGGGACGATGTCGACGTCCACGGAGAACAGGCCCCCCTGCCGGATCGCCGTCATGATCGCCGCCACCATGGCGTCGCGATCGCCCCACGGCACCGTGTTCATGGCGTCCTTCACCATGTCGGTGCGCTTCTTGTAGGTCTGCTTGAAGCGCATCGCATTGAGCGTGGTCTTGTAGTGGTCGCAGGCCCAGATGTGGTGGATGCCGCCGCGCCCTTCGATCAGCAGCTCGTCGACATAGGCCGCGGGACGGCCGACGTGGGCGTCGGAGGGGCGAACATAGCCCTCCTGATGCCCGCCCAGACGCACCACGCCGCCGCCGGGGCGGCCGACGTTGCCGGTGGCGAGCGCGATGTTCACCAGTGCACCGTTGGTCCGGTAGTTGTCGTTGCCCCAGATCAGGCCCTTTTCGTAGCCGATCATGGTGCGGCGACGTTTGCCCCCGGCCTTCGGCATGGCGATCCATTCCGCCGCCTTGACGATGTCGGCCTCCCTCAGGCCGGTGAGCCGGGCGCACTCGGAGAGCGTGGTGCGATTGGCCGCGACCGCGGCGGCGAAGTCGGTCAGTTCGTGGTCGCGTTCGGGCACCGCGGCACCCGGCCGGGCGATCAACTGCGGTCCGCCGGCCGCCGCCGCGACCGTCGAGGCCTGGATGAAGTCCTTGTCGATCCACCCCTTGTCGACGATGTGGGTGAGGAGGCCGTTGAAGAGGACGAGATCGGTGCCCGGCTCGATCGCCAGATGCAGCACCCGGTCGGCCCCGGCTTCCGCCTCGCAGGCCGCGACCGTGACGGTGCGGCGCGGATCGACGATGATGATCCGGCCCTGCTCGACGGGTTCGCCCGGAAACTCCTTCTTCTTCTTGTCGATGGACGTTCCGCGCAGGTTCGGGATCCAGTGGTTGAGGAAATAGTTGGTCTGGGCCTCGAGCGGGTTGGCGCCGACCACCATGATCGTGTCGGCGAGTTCGGCGTCCTCGTAGCAGTTGTTGAGTTCGCCGACCCCCATGTCGCGGGTCGCATGGACCTCGGAATTGTAGGCCGGACGATTGTGGATGCGGACGTTCTTGATCTTCATGGCGCCGAAGTAGAGCTTGCCGGTGCCCCAGGTGTTCTCGTAGCCGCCGGCCGAGCCGCCGTGGTCGAACATCGAGACGAAGAGCCCGTCTTCACCCTGCTCGTCGATGACCGCCGCGGTCACGCGCGCCACGAGGTCGAGCGCGTCGTCCCAGGTCGTCGGCTGCATCTCGCCGTAGCGCCAGACCATCGGATCGGTCAGCCGCTGCTGCTGGGTGCCGCGCGCCTGCGACGTGTGGTTCTCGGCCATGCGGGCGCCACGCACCGAGCCGAGGCCCGAGTTCACCGCGCAGGCCGGGTCGGGCTTGATCACAAGATGGACGTCGCGGCCGCCCTGCTTGACGATGTTGTACATCGACGGTGCGTACCAGGCCGGTGTCTCGGCGCCCTGTTGCTTCGACAGGTCGACGCCGAACTTGTTCTGGGCGGGCGCCGTCCCGCCCTGTTTGTTGACGTCCCAGGTATAGGCCTTGTAGCCACAGCCGACGATGCAGTAGTGGCAGGTGACGTTGTGCTCCTTCGCATCCGCCGGGATGATCGGGAGCCGATCGACTTGACGCTTGAAAGTCATGGCGATTTCCCCTCTCAGAGCACGTTGGACAGACGGCCGTAGATCAGTTCGTCGACGCCTTCGGCGAAGATGTCGCCCTTGGCGTCGACCCTGAGCACGAATTGGGCGAGGTTCTGGGTGGCATGGCCCCAGATCTCCTGCCCGGCCTTCTCGACGTCGAAGCGGGAATAGTGGCCGGGGCAATTGAGGGTCCGATCCGCCTTGGCGTAGTTCAGCGGGAACCCCTTGTGCGGACAGAGCACCGAGAAGGCGACGACGTCGCCGTCGGGGCCGACACCGCCTTCGACCCGGGTCCCGAGCTTCAACAGGACACCGGGCGAGTCGGCGTCCGGGTAGCTGACGTCCTTGGGAACGTCGACCGCCAGATCCTTGAGATTGGCGAGACGGCCGGCGGGATACTGGACGCGAGCGGACGGCGTCGCCGCCTTCGCGGGAGCCGGCGCGACCACCGTGACCGCGGTGCCGGCCACCGCGAACCCCGCGCCCCTCAGAAATTGCCGTCGCCCGGCCTGGACCAGCCCTTCGCATTTCGACATGGATGCTTCCTCCGAAGTCTTCTTCTGACCAGAGGCGAACCGCAATCCACGTGCCATCGCCGGGATCGACGAAAATCCGTGATTTCCCGGCGGTTTCGAACCTGCGTGGCGGCGGCCGACGTTCGCCCGGCCGAACCACGGCCGTCCTCGGTCCGGAAAGGCGAACACGACCGGGAGCCCGACGGGGCGACGCGCTTCGCCCTCTCACGGATCCGAGGCGAGGGTGGAGAGGAGATCGGAGGTCGCCGGCCGAGGCGCGGGCGGTCAGCGGCCGTCGACCGCGATGTCGTAGCGCCGCATCTTCTCCCACAGCGTGGTGCGGGAGACGCGCAGCATCTTGGCGGCCGGAAGGATGGCCCCCTTGGTCTTGGCGAGCGCCAGGAGGATGTGACGGCGCTCGGCGTCGTCGCGTGCGGCATCGAGCGGGACGAGGGTCTCGCCACGCGCGGCCTCCGCCGTGGTGAGCCCGCCCGTCGCCTGTTCGGGGAAGAGGTCGCCCGGCATGACCCAGGGACCGAGCGCCAGGGCGACCGCCCGTTCGATCCGATTGCGCAGCTCCCGCGCGTTGCCCGGCCAGGAGTGGGCGAGGAGCGCCTCCAGGGCCATTTCGGAGAGGCCGGCGAGCTCGGTTCCGAGCCGCGCGTTGAAATCGGCGAAGAAGCGATCGGCGAGCCAGCCGATGTCCTCGCGGCGTCCGCGCAGCGGCGGCACCACGGCCGACACGACGTTGATGCGGTAGTAGAGATCGCGGCGGAAGCCGCCCTGCTCGACGAGGCGGTCGAGGTCGACGTTGGTCGCCGCGATCAGCCGGCTCGCGAAGGGGATCGCCTGCTCGCCGCCGACACGGACGAAGGATCGCTCCTCGATCAGGCGCAGCAGTTTGGACTGGAGCTTCGGCGCCAGCTCGCCGATCTCGTCGAGGAACAGCGTGCCGCCCGCGGCGCGTTCGGCATAGCCGAGGTGACGCCCGGCGGCGCCGGTGAAGGCGCCCTTCTCGTGGCCGAACAGCTCGCTCTCCATGAGATCGGCCGGGATCGCGGCGCAGTTGACGGCGATGAAGGGTCCGGCGCCACCGGCCGAACGGTCGTGGACGAAACGCGCGCAGACCTCTTTGCCGGCGCCGGTCTCGCCGCCGATCAACAGATTGGAATTCACCTTGGCGACGCGGGTCAACAGGCGCTCGACCCGTCCCATCGCCTCGGAGATCCCGAGCACACAGGTCCGGGGCGGTGCCGCGAACTCCATCAGATGGTCCAACCGCAGCAGCAGATCCGGCATCTCGAAGGGCTTGGTCAGATAGTCGCCGGCGCCGGCGCGCAACAAGCGCACCGCCTGGTCGATGTCGCCGAAGCCGGTCATGAACAGGAACGGCGGCGGCGACGTCCGGCCGGCGACGTCGCGGAACACCACCTCGCCGGAGGCGTCCGGCAGGCGGATGTCGCAGACGACCGCATCGGGTTGATCGCGTTCGATGGCGCCGATCGCCTCGGCCGCCGTCCGCCACCAGCGAACGTCGGCGCCTTCGAGCGCGAGGCCCTGAGCCAGCGACTCCCCCATCAGCGGATCGTCTTCGACCAGACCGATGGTGCGGTTCTCAAGCGACACGGGCGATCCCTCCCTCGCGATCGAGAGGAAGGGCGACGGTGACGAGGGCGCCTCCCGATGGGCTGCGCGAAACCTCGACCGTACCCCGCAGATCGCGGATCAGCCGGCCGGTCATCCACAGGCCGAGACCATGGCCACGTCCGAACGGTGTCACCGACCCGGTGGTGTCGACGAGGACGGCGACCGCCCGGGCGGGCATGCCGGGGCCGTCGTCGGCCACTTCGAGCCGCAGACCGCCGTCGGCCTCGGCGATCCGCACCTCGATCGTCCCGCCCTGGGGCGAGGCGTTGCAGGCATTGAGGAGCAGATTGAGGAGGATCTGGCGCAGGGGCGAGGCCGGCAGGTCGACCGGGCCCGTCAGGCCGTTCCGCCAGATCAGGACGAGATCGTTGCGCAGCAGTTCCGGACCGGCGAGGATCTTCAGATCGTCGAGATCCTGGACGTCGACGGTGCGCCCGTCGCCGTCGGCGCGATAGGTGGCGAGCGTCGTGCGGACCATGTCGCGGATGCCGCGCAGACCACGGTCGATCAGATCGAGCGCGGTCGCCCGCGCCAGCGGCCGCTCGCCATGGCGCTTCAGGGTGTCGACGGCGTTGAAGAGGCCGCCGAGCGGATTGTTGATCTCGTGCGCCAGACCGGAGGCCAGCCGCCCCAGGCTCGCCAGACGTTCCTCGTCGGCGAGCCGGCGGATCAGGTCCTCGCGCTCGCGGCAGCTGAGCGCCAACGTGTTGAAGGCGGCGAAGAGGCGCCGGAACTCGTGGCCGGCCCGCGCCACCGCCGGCGAGGGAATGGGCGTGACCTCACCGGCGATGCCGGCCTCGAGGTGGGCGGCCAGAACCGCCACCGGCCGCATCATCCGGCGAACCGTGACCCAAGCGGTGACGACCAGGATCAGGGTCAGCACCGCATTGGACAGGACCAGCGTCCACAACACCCGTCGCCGCTCGTCCAGCAGAGACGAAATGTCGAGCTTTGCATGGATCGCGCCGACCGCGCGCCCGTTGTAGAGCACGTCGCGGCGGACATAGGCGCGCGCCTCCGGTTCGCGCAGGACGATCTCGCCGGACAGCGTCTCGGCGGCCGGATAGTCGGCCGGCAGCATGGAGGCGGAGGGGACGCGGCGTGGGTTGCCGGCCGCGATCACCCGACCGTCCGGGGTCGTCACGATCGTCTCGGCCGCCGTCAGATCGCCGTCGCCCTGACGAGTTCGGTCGAGGACGGCGTAGACCTCCCACACGTCCTCGCGCAGAACCGCGTCCACCAGGGCCGTCGACAGGCCGTCGAGATAGACCCGCGTCAAGGTGACCAGATGGGCCGTCTGGATCTCCGCGAGGCGCGACAGGACCCGCTCCGAGAGGAACAGCGACACCGCCAGCAGGAAGACCGCCGCGACCGCGGGGACCTTGATGGCGAGAGAGACCCGCGGCATCATCCCGTGCTCCCTCCCCTGACCTTCCGCATCTCCTCGGCGATCGGCTCGAAGAGCGACGGTTCCTCCGCGCGGAATCCGTCCAGCCGCAGCATCGACAGAACGACGCGTCCGTCGTCGTCGTTCTCCATGTCCGTCAGCGCATGCCGCAGGCGGTGGATCGCCGGGTCGTCGGCGAGCGCGATCGGGCAGGCGATCGGTGGGAAGCCCAGCCAGGCCGAAGCCTGGACGACCCGCGTCGCCGCGACGAGCTCGGCTTCGGTCTCCCGCATCACTTCCCAGACGTAGCCGTCGACGCTGCCGCTGCCGGCGAGACCCGCCGCCACGGCGCGGATGACGTTGCGATGGCCGTAGGTGAAGAAGGTCTGGCGGAAGAAGTGCGCCGGGTCGGTTCCCATCTCCGCGAGGGCGGCGGCGGTGACGAGCCAACCGGAATTCGAGTCCGGATCGGAAAAGGCGTGGATGTCGGACCTCAGGTCCTCGAGCCCGGCGGCCGACCGATCCGCCGAGGCGATCAGATAGGACCGATAGAGCGGACGTCCCTTCCAGATCGGCACCGCGACCAGAGCGAGCCGTGCCCGATAGGCGACGAAGGGGTAGCCGCAGATCCAGGCCGCATCCAATTGGCCGGAAACCAGAAGAGCCGTGATCTCCTGATAGGTGCGGCGGGTGATCAGCTTGACCGATCGGCCGGTCGCCCGCTCGAGACGGCTCTTGAGGCGTTGCAGCAGTTCCAGATCCGAGGTGAGGAACACCGGGGTCAGGCCGAAGCGCAGGTCCGGTTCGGCGGCGCGCAGGACACGCGGCGCAGCCAATGCGCCGAAGGTTCCACCGATGGCGCGCACGACCTCGCGTCGGCTGGTCGGCCGGACGGCTCGCAAGGCATTTCCCTCCGCGGTTCGTTCGTCTTCGTCGATGTTTCTGCTTACGAACCGATTAATATCGTATCGCAGAACCGGCGGGACGCGCAATCGCGTGGGATGCCGTCGACCTCGCCACTCGCAGCCTCCGAAACTCGGGGACCGCTGCCCCTCCGTCGGGCGGCGGAGGAGCCGAAGAGCGGGCGAGATTGCATCTTGTCAATCCATCGTAATATCGAGTATCGTCGATTCATGGATGAAAGAAACGCACTTCTCGCGTTCGGCGCGCTCTCCCAGCCGACCCGCCTCGCGGTCTTCCGGCTCCTGATGGCCCATGAACCCGAGGGTCTTCCGGCGGGCGAAGTCGCCCGGCGTCTCGACGTTCCGCAGAACACGATGTCGACCCATCTCGCAGTCCTGACGCGCGCCGACCTGATCGCGCCGGAGCGGCGCAGCCGTTCGATCATCTACCGAGCGCGGACGCAGAGCGTCGCGGCACTCGCGGAATTCCTCCTGCACGACTGCTGCGGAGGCAACCCGTCGGTCTGCTCCGAACTCGGAACGACGGTTTCGTCCCCCTGTTCGACGGAAATTCCCTCCACCGACGAGGCCCGCCATGGCTGACCGCATCTACAACGTGCTGTTTCTCTGCACCGGCAACACCGCCCGCTCGATCCTCGCCGAGAGTATTCTGACGAAGGACGGCGCCGGGCGTTTCAAGGCGTTTTCCGCCGGAAGCCACCCGAAGGGCACGGTCAATCCCTTCGCCTTGAAGGTGCTCGAAAAGGCCGATTACCCGACCGAGGGGTTCAGATCCAAGAGCTGGGACGAATTCGCCGTCCCCGGTGCGCCCGCCATGGATTTCGTCTTCACCGTCTGCGACAACGCCGCCGGCGAAGCCTGCCCGGTGTGGCCCGGTCAGCCGATGACGGCCCATTGGGGCATCGAGGACCCGGCCGCGGTCGAGGGTACGGACCTCCAGAAGGAGACCGCCTTCGTCACCGCCTTCCGATATCTCAAGAATCGGATCTCGGCCTTCCGGTCTCTGCCCCTGGCCAGCATCGACAAGATGGTGCTCGGCAACCAGTTGCGCGAAATCGGTCGCCTCGAAGGCGCGACCGGCGCGCGGGGAGTAGTGAAATGAGTGCCGTATCTCGCAGACTGTCGTTTCTCGATCGCTGGCTGACGCTGTGGATCTTCGCCGCCATGGCGCTCGGCATCGCCATCGGCTGGTCGGTGCCGGGTGTCGAAGGCTTCATCAATTCCTTCCAAGTGGGAACGACGAACATTCCCATCGCGATCGGATTGATCGTGATGATGTACCCGCCCTTCGCCAAGGTTCGCTATGAGGAACTGCCCGACGTCTTCCGAGACGGCAAGGTACTCGGCTTGTCGCTGGTGCAGAACTGGGTGGTCGGTCCGATCCTGATGTTCGTGCTCGCGGTCGTCTTTCTCCCCGACAAGCCCGAATACATGGTCGGCCTGATCATGATCGGTCTGGCGCGGTGCATCGCCATGGTGATCGTGTGGAACGAACTCGCCAAGGGTTCGACCGAGTATGCCGCCGGGCTCGTCGCCTTCAACTCGATCTTCCAGGTGCTGTTCTACAGCGTCTACGCCTGGTTCTTCGTCACGGTGCTGCCGCCGCTGTTCGGGCTCTCCGGCTCGGTGGTCGACGTCTCGATCGGCCAGATCGCCGAGAGTGTCTTCATCTATCTCGGCATCCCCTGCCTCGCCGGGGTGTTGACGCGGGTGATCATGCTGCGGTTCGTCTCGAAGGAGTGGTACCATACGCATTTCGTGCCCAAGATCGGGCCGCTCACCCTGATCGCGCTGCTCTTCACCATCGTCGTGATGTTCTCGCTCAAGGGCAAGCTGATCGTCGAGATCCCGCTCGACGTGGTGCGGATCGCCATTCCGCTGCTGATCTACTTCGTGGTGATGTTCGCGCTCTCCTTCGTGATGAGCCGAGGCATGGGCACCGACTACGGCCGCTGCACCACGCTCTGCTTCACCGCGGCGAGCAACAATTTCGAGCTGGCGATCGCCGTCGCGGTGGCGGTCTACGGCATCAATTCCGGCGCCGCCTTCGCCGCCGTCATCGGGCCCTTGGTCGAGGTGCCGGTGATGATCGCGCTGGTCAACGTCGCCCTGTGGACCCGGGAGCGGTACTTCCCCGCGACGCGGGCCGGCTGACCCGGCCATCCCCGATCCTTCGTCGGCCGAGCGCCCCACCGGCGGCGCTCGGTCGCTTTCCGATCCGCATCCGAGGACCGTCTCTCATGAACGTCGTCATCTACCACAACCCGAAATGCGGCACGTCGCGCAATACGCTCGCTCTCATCCGCCATGCCGGGATCGAGCCCGAGGTGATCGAATATCTGAAGACGCCGCCGACGCGGGAGCGCCTCGTCGAGCTGATCGCCGCGATGGGCGTGCCGGTGCGCTCGGTCATCCGAGAGAAGGGCACACCCTACGCCGAGCGCGGCCTCGCCGATCCGACGCTGAGCGACGACCAGCTGATCGACGCGATGATCGCCGATCCGATCCTCATCAACCGACCGATCGTCGTCACCCCGAAGGGCGTCCGCCTGTGCCGCCCGTCCGAAGCCGTGCTCGACCTGCTTCCCGCGATGCCGAAGGGCGAATTCCGCAAGGAAGACGGCGAGTTGGTGCTCGACGGCGAAGGCCGCCCGGTCGCGGCCGGGTGATCCGGTCCTCGGCGCCGACATGCACCACGTCGTTCCCGAAAGGGATGGAGAGCAGAGCCCCCCGATGATTGCCGATCTTCCCAATGTCGACGGGACGTGCCTCGACATCCCGACGCGCGAAAAGCTCGACGTCCCTGTTCCGTCGACTCATCCGCCACGCATTCTGCTGCTCTACGGATCGCTCAGGGAGCGGTCCTACAGCCGCCTGCTGACCTTCGAGGCCGCGCGTCTGCTCCGGCATTTCGGGGCGGAGACGCGGATCTTCGATCCCCATGGTCTACCGTTGCCGGACGGTGCGCCGGTCGATCATCCCAAGGTGCGGGAGCTGCGCGACCTGATGCTGTGGTCGGAGGGCCAGGTGTGGACCAGCCCCGAACGCCACGGCGCCATGAGCGCCGTGCTGAAGGCGCAGATCGACTGGGTGCCGCTGGCCCTCGGCGCGATCCGGCCGACGCAGGGCCGGACGCTGGCGTTGATGCAGGTCTGCGGCGGATCGCAGTCGTTCAATGCGGTCAACCAGATGCGCATCCTCGGGCGCTGGATGCGAATGCTGACGATCCCCAACCAGTCGTCCGTCGCCAAGGCCTTCGAGGAATTCGACGAGGCGGGGCGGATGCGGCCGTCGTCCTATTACGATCGGGTGGTCGACGTGATGGAGGAACTGGTCAAGTTCACCCTGCTCACGCGTGACCGCACCGACTACCTCACCAGTCGCTACGGCGAGCGCAAGGAAGCCGCCGCGAAGCTCGAAGAGCGCGTGCGGCTTCAGAAGATCTGACCCGCTCACGAGGCGCTCGCCGCTTCATGGCAAGGAGTCGTCCCGCGTGGGCACGCCCTGCCGGATGCCGAGATCGTCGTTCCCGGCGCCGGCGGCGATCGCCGCCGGATCGGGATCGAGATGGTCGAAGCGGTCGTCGGGGAGACGGCGCCGACGCGGAAGCCCGAAGGGACGCCTGCCCTCGGGCGCGGCCGGACCGATGCGGGCATAGGCCTCGTTACCACGCAGGATGACGATCTCCTCGCCTGCTCGGCGCGTTCGAGCACCTCGGCGAAGTTCCGGCACGCCGCGCCGATCTCGTAGGTGATCCACGGCATCCGAGCCTCCGAGGGAGGCGTCGGACGAGACCGGCATCGCAGATCATTCACTCACATATGGTCAAACAGCATATTTTTGAACACATATATATGGTCATAGCGAATTGCCTTGCTCACTCATATATGTAATCATATCCGGAAAATGGACATTCCCATATGAACAGCAATCAGGCTGCGCTCGCACGCAAGCAGATCGACAGACGCCTCGCTCCGCTGCGCGCGGCCAAACCCGCCTTGCCACCACGCGGTTGGCTGCGTGCCATCCGTGAAGCCTTGGGCATGACGACCCGCCAGCTCGCCGCGCGGATGAAGGTCGCTCCGTCACGCATTTCGGCGATCGAGAAAGCCGAGGTCTCCGGAGCCACCACGATCAAGACGCTGCGCGAGGCGGCGGCGGCGCTCGACTGCACCTTCGTCTACGCCTTCGTTCCCAACAAGCCGCTCGAGGAGATCCTGCGCGAGCGAGCGGCGCGGAAGGCCGCTCTCGACGTCGCGCGGCTCGATCACACCATGCGCCTCGAAAATCAGGCGCTCCTGAAGTCGGACCTCGACGACGAACGGCGCCGCATGGTCGACCTCCTCTCGTCGGGCTCGTTGCGCGGGCTCTGGGAGGACGACTGAACCATGCCCGACCCGTTGTTCCAAGCCGACGACGAAGCCAACACGCCTCTCACCCCGGAAGAGCGAGAGCAACTCATCCCCTCCTACATCACCCTCAGACACGAACTGAACGAAGCCGAGCAGGTGAACATCGGTCAGGCCCTGCGCTGGGCGACGTCACGCAAGCGCGACGTGCTCGACCCGGATCTTCTGAGCGCCCTTCATGCACGCATGTTCGGCGATGTCTGGCGCTGGGCCGGGCGGTATCGGACGACGGCCCGCAACATCGGCGTCGACGCCTACCGGATCCCGATGGAGGTGCGGCAGGCCGTCGACGATGCTCGATATTGGGTCGAACACGAGACCTTTCCGCCGGACGAAATCGCCGTGCGCCTCAGCCATCGACTGGTCGCCATCCATCCCTTTCCGAACGGCAATGGACGCTTCTCCCGCCTCGTCGGTGATCTGCTCGCGCGTCGGCTCGGGCGGCCACCGTTCAGTTGGGGGCGCGCCGATCTGGTCGACGCCGGGGAGACCCGCGCCCGCTACGTCGAAGCCCTCCGAGCGGCCGACGCTCATGACATTCGGCCCCTCCTCCTCTTCGCCCGCTCCTGAGCGATGAAGGCGGACGGCCACCCGACCGTGCCTCACCGACCGGGACGAGCCGGGTCCCGATGCACCGGCTTCCCGAACTCGATGCCCCGTCGGCCCTCCCCTGCCCTTCGCCGCGAAATCGCGCACATGGTTTTGCCTGCGATTTCCAGTGCCCCGGGAGCGTCGCGCGATCCGGCCGAGACTTCAGAACGGCTTCTCCTCGGCCAGAAGACCCGTCGCCAGGACGCGGAAAGCCTCGACGGCCTTGGGAAGGACGGCGCTCGGCTCGTCACTTGCCGCCACCCATAGCGCGGCATTCAACGCCGCGCCGTTGAGAAGACGCGCCGCCGCCTCATCGTCGACGGGCTTCATGATCCCTTGCGCGATCAGCCTGCCGACGGTCTGCCTCGTCATTTCCAGACAAGCGTTCTGGCTGGGCCATCGTGTGGGGTCCCCCAGAAAAGCGGGCCCGTCCAGCAACACGATCCGGCGGACCTCGGGGTCGAGGGCCATTTCGATATAGGCCGACCCCTCTGTGAGCAGACCTTCCCAATCGTTCGGCGCGGCCGCCGCCAGACCTTGCGCCCGCCCGGCCATTTCGCCGTCGACCTGAGCGACCACTGCGGCGAGCAGCCCCTTCTTGTCACCGAAATTGTGGTAGAGCGCCCCGCGCGTCAGCCCGACATCGGCGGTGAGTTCGTCCATCGAGGCCGCGGCGAACCCTTTCGCGGCAAAGGCCCGGCGCGCCGCCGAAATCAGCTTGGCGCGGTTTTGTTCCATGGTCTCGATGCGTCGACGCAGCGTCACGAAGGGCCGTCCTTTCACATACGCAGTGCATTTCATTTGACATACGTAGCGTATGCCAACTATCCACATACACAGCGTATATCAAATTGCGCCGCGCATGAGAACCCTGCCCCGGCGGCGACGAACGCCGACGTCGCAGGCCGAGCCGCTTCGAGAAAGGTCGTTTCCATGACCAGCCGTACTGCCGTCTTCCCGACGAACCGCCATGCCCTCTATGAAGCCCATGGCTATTCGGCCGCGATCGCATCCGGCGATCTCCTGTTCGTTTCCGGGCAGGTCGGCAGTCGCGCCGACGGCTCGCCGGAACCGGACTTCGCCGCGCAGGTTCGATTGGCCTTCGCCAATCTGGGGGCGACGCTGGCGGCGGGCGGCTGCACCTTCGACGACATCGTCGATGTGACGACGTTCCATACCGATCCGGAAAACCAGTTCGAAACGATCATGACAGTGAAGAGCGAGGTCTTCTCGCGGCCGCCCTATCCGAACTGGACCGCGATCGGCGTCACCTGGCTCGCCGGCTTCGACTTCGAGATCAAGGTCGTCGCCCGTATCCCGGATCGAACCTGAAGCCATCCTCGTCGCTGGACCACCGATGATCGGCCGGACCGCGCTCGGCACCGGCCGAAACCCGGGGCGACGTCACGGCGCGCGAAGGCGCCGATGATACGGAGAAGAACTCTGCGCTGTTCGGACACAGTTCGAGGCGATCCCGATTTGATTTGGATCACGGCATTGCCGCTTCGAACAGTCGACTACCTTGCGACAGCGCTTCGAATGCCAGGAACGACGGCGACGTGTCTTCCGGCGCGATGTGGGGACTGCGTGGCGGGAGAAACGGGGCCGTGGTCATGCCATATGAGCCCGTCCGGATCGGAATGGGGATGATCGAAGGCGATCATGCCCGGCTGCTCGACCTTCTGGCGAAGATCGAGGCCGCTCACGCGCGCGGCCATCGGCGTGCCGTCTCTCGCTTGTTGCGCTCGTTCCTCACCGCGTTCGATCGTCATTTCGAGGTCGAGACGAGCGTCTTGCGCGATCTCGGATATCCCGACCTCGACCGTCGTCATTCCGAGTTCATCACGTCGCGCTCCTGGCTGGTCTCGCATCCGCTCGATCTCAGCGATTCCGAGCATATGGGACGGATCATCGCCTTCGTGCGGGCCTGGTTGTTCGACCACGTCGGGCGGCAGGACAGCGCTCTCGGCAAGTCCATCGACGGCCCCTCGCCGCGGGGGTGGTTCAAGCTGCGCGCGGGCCTCGCCTTCATTCCCCTCCGCTGGCGCCTGATGCTGATCGGCGTGATCCCGCTGGCGGTCGTGCTGGGTCTGACATCGATGTTCTTCGTCGAGCTGCTGGACGGCCTCCGCTCGGCCGACCAGCTGCGCGAGGCGGTGAAGATCGAGGCCCGCATCGACGACCTCGTCTTCGAGCTCCAGGAGGAAGGCAATCAGGCGATCATGATCGTCGGCTCACCGCGCCGTCAGCGGGCCCTCTTCGAGGAACAACTGACGCGAACCGACACGGCGCTCTCCCGCTTCCACCAGATCATCGGGCATATTCGGGAGATCTCCCAGGACAAGTCCGTCCTCGACGCGATCGACAATGCCGAGTCTTCGTTGGCGCTCTTGCCGCGATCGCGCTCGGACGTACAGATCGGCAGTTACGACGTCTACAGCACGATCGAGTATTATCAGACGATCGTGACCGATCTGATGGAGATCTCTCCGGCAGTGGCGCGGCAATTGGTGCCGTCCGACGTCGCGCGCAGGATGAGTGCCTGGATCTTCCTGTCGAAGGCGAGAGAGCGGGCCGGTGCCGAACGGCTTCTCGGCACGTCGCTTCTTTCCGGCGTCATGATCGACGTGAAGGCGCGCGATTCCCGCTTCGTCTCGCAGCTCGTCACGGAACAGGAGACTCTGGCTCGCACCTTCCTCGGCCTCACCGACGAGCGGACCGCCGCCCTCTTCGCCGCCGCGATGACCGTGTCGCCGATGATGGACAACATGCGGCGGAGTTTCGACACGGACGCCAGTGGCCGCCCCTCGGCGATCGACTGGTCCGACACGGCCGGGCTTCGCCTCCAACGGATGCGCGACGTCGCGAGGAAGCTCGCCACCGAAATCGAAGCTCAGGCGGAGACGTTCCACGAGCAGTCCAGCCGTCACGTCACGCTGATGGGGGGTGGCATTCTCTTCGTCGTCTCGACGTCGCTCGCACTGATCTCGCTTCTCGGACTGAGCGTCCTACCGCCGTTGCATCGGCTGGGAACCGCCCTGCGCCGACTGGCCGACGGCGAACGGCTCGTCCCTGTTCCCGATACGAACGGGCGTGACGACGTCGCCGAGCTGGCACGAGGGGTCGTCGCGCTGCGTGACCGTCTCGTCCAAGGCGACCTGCTCGAAGCGCGGCGAGGAACGGAGACGGTCGATCGTCTGCGCGCCACGCTCGACAACCTGCCCGGCGTCGTCTTCCGTGTCGCGCAGATGCAAGGCCGAGCCGCGCGCGTGGTGGCGGTGAGCCGCAAGTTCCAGCATCTCGTCGACCTGCACGACAAGGATGTCGTCGACCGGCCGCTCGGAACGGTCCTGAGGGCGTGCATCGAGCCGAGCGATTGTCTGGCGCTGCTCCATTTCCTGCGTCGGGTCGGCGGTGGCCCGTTCGATTTCGAATGTCGTCTGCGGCGCGGCATCGGCAAGCGTCAGGTCTGGGTTCGCATCCTCGCCTCGTCGGTCGAAACCGGCAATGGACGTCTCTGGGACGGCGTCGCTCTCGACGTGACGGCGGCCAAACTCGCCGAAGCCGAGCGACGGCGCCTCCAAGAGGAGCTCGATCGTCGCCATCTCTCACAGGCCACCAACCGTCTCGCCTCTGGAATCAGCGGAGAACTGGCGCAGTTGTGGTCACCGTTGCGCGCCAATGCCGAACGAATTCTCCAGGACCTCCCCTCCGGAACGCCCTCGTGGAGGGCCGCGAAGGCGATTCACGACATTGCCCTGCGCACCCAACGGCTCGCCGACCAGCTGTGCCTCACGCGTGACGACGGTCGGACGGAGGGCGCGGTGGACGTCGTCGATCGGCTGGCGACCGCACTGGCGACCGAGGAACTCCAGGTTCCCGAGGGCGTGCTGATCGAGACGCATTTCGATGGGCGCGAAGCGCGGGTGGCGTGCGATCGGGAAGCGGTCGATCACATGGTCGCAAATCTGGTGAGCTACATCGGCGAGACGCTCGGGTTCGAACCCGGAATCGTCGAGATCCGGACGGAGGTCCGAACCGTCGAGGGAGGGTCCCACCTCTGCATCTCGATCCGCGACGATCGTTCCGTTCAGACACCGCGCACGCTCTCCAGGGTTCTGCGCATGCAGACCAGTCGCGTCGCCGAGGGGCGAGGCGAGGAGCTCTCGCTCGCCATCGTACGGCTCGTCGTCGACGAGGCCCGGGGCTGGGTTCAGTCACGGGTCACCGCCCATGGAGGCAGCACGCTCGAAATTTTCCTCCCGGTCGCCTCGGCTCCGGTGGGCAACGTCATTCGTCTCGAGAGGTCATCCCGATGGTCGAAGCGCGATCACTGAATTCAAGAGCCCGGACGTCACCGGGCGATGCCCTGGCGGATGTCATCCAACGCCTGTTTCCGCAGGAATGCGCGGCCACGACTCATCAAAGGCCGCGGTCATACGTCTTTCATCAGGGCTCGCCGGTCGATGTCGTCCACTTGGTGGTGCGGGGGACGCTCGTCCTCGAGCGCATCGACGAAGAGGGGCGAACGGTGATGTTCGGGACGCAGCCGGTCGGCACTTTGCTGGGTTGGCAGGATCTTCTGGACGGCCATGTTCATCGCAGCAGTTGTCAGTCGATCTGCGCGAGTGATCTCATCACCATTCCGACGGAGCGTTTCGAGAGTGCTCTGCGCGAAAGCGAAGATCTATTGCTCAAGCTGATGCAACAAGCGGCGATACAGACGAATTATTACGAGGAGCACATCTTCAGACTATCGACACTCGATGTTCCCGAACGGCTCTATCGTACGCTCTGGACTCTCGCGGGCTCGCCCGAGCTCGAAGGCGAGGTGATCGAGGTCGAGACGCCCCTGATGAAGCGCGACATCGCGGCTCTCGTCGGGACGTCTCCGGAATCTCTCTCGCGGGGATTGCAGCGGCTCTCGAGATTGAAAGTCGCCGAGTTCACCGACAAGAACACGTTCCGGCTTCTGCCGAACAACAAGATGGACATCAAGTGAAGAGCGTGGCGCCCGGTGAGACCACCGAGCCGCGCGTCGTATGAGGTCGATCGACGCCTATTCGGCGGCCTCGGTCGCGATCCGGTCCCGCTCCGGTTCGATGGTCGAGACGTGGTGGTGCGTCAGCGGCCGGTTGCCGGTCAGGGCGCGGATGACGACGTAGAACACCGGCGTCAGCACGAGGCCGAAGACGGTGACGCCGATCATGCCGGAGAACACCGCGACGCCCATCGCCCGGCGCATCTCGGCGCCGGCGCCGATCGAGGTGACCAGCGGCAGCACACCCATGACGAAGGCGAGTGAGGTCATCAGGATCGGTCGGAGCCGGAGCCGGCTCGCCTCGATCGCCGCCGCGATCGGCGTCCGGCCGGCGAACTCCAGCTCGCGGGCGAATTCGACGATCAGGATGGCGTTCTTCGCCGACAAGCCGACGAGCACGATCAGGCCGATCTGGGTGAAGATGTTGGCATCCCCTCCCGACAGCCATACGCCGGTCATCGCGGAGAGCAGCGCCATCGGCACGATCAGGATGATCGCGATCGGCAGCGCGAGGCTCTCGTATTGCGCCGCGAGCACCAGGAAGACCAGGAGCAGCGCCAACGGGAACACGATCGTCGACGAATTGCCGGCGATGATCTGCTGATAGGTGAGCTCGGTCCATTCGAAGCCGAAGCCCTTGGGCAGGGTTTCCGCCGCGATCCTCGCCACCGCCGCCTGGGCCTGATCCGAGGAGAAACCGGGGGCCGGGTTTGCGTTGACGTCGGCCGCGAGGAAGCCGTTGTAGCGCATCGCCCGTTCGGGGCCGGCCACCGGCCGCACCTTGAGCAGCACCGACAGCGGGATCATCTCGCCCGACTTCGACTTGACCTCCAACCTCCCGATGTCCTCCGGCCGGGCGCGGAACGGCGCGTCGGCCTGCACCCGCACCGAATAGGTGCGGCCGAAGCGGTTGAAGTCGTTGACGTAGAGCGAGCCGAGATAGATCTGCATGGTCTCGAACACGTCGGTGACCGAGACGCCGAGCTGGCGCGCCTTGATCCGGTCGACGTCGGCGAAGAGCTGCGGCACGTCGATCTGATAGCCGGAGAACGGGCGCGCCAGTTCCGGCGCCGTCGCGGCGCGCGCCAGGAACGCCTTGACGACGCCGTCGAGCGCCTCGTAGCCGCGCCCGGCGCGGTCCTCGATCTGCAGCTTGAAGCCGCCGATGGTCCCGATGCCCTGCACCGGCGGCGGCGGGAACATGGCGATGAAGGCGTCCTGGATACCGGCGTATTTCTTGTTGAGCGCGAGCGCGATCGCCCCGCCCGAGAGCACCGGCGAGCGCCGCTCCTCGAAGTCCTTCAGCACGACGAAGACGATGCCGGCGTTGGAGCTGTTGGTGAAGCCGTTGATCGAAAGCCCCGGAAACGCCAGCGCGTTCTCGACGCCGGGCTCGGCCAGCGCGATCTCGCCCATGCGACGGATCACCTCCTCGGTGCGGTCGAGCGTGGCGCCGTCGGGCAACTGGGCGAAGCCGACCAGATATTGCTTGTCCTGGCCGGGCACGAAGCCACCGGGCACCGCCTGGAACACCATCCAGGTGCCGCCGAGCAGCACCGCGTAGACCGCCATGGCGAGGCTCTTGTGCCGCGCGACGCGGCCGACGCTCGCGCCGTAGGCGGCCGAGCCGCGCCGGAAGACGGCGTTGAAGCCGCGGAAGAACCAGCCGAGGGTGAAGTCGATGATCCGGCCGAGCCGATCCTTCGGCGCGGCGTGGTCGCGCAGCAGCAGCGCGGCGAGCGCCGGCGAGAGCGTCAGCGAGTTGATCGCCGAGATCACCGTCGAGATGGCGATGGTGAGCGCGAACTGCCGATAGAACTGGCCGGTGAGCCCGGTGATGAAGGCGAGCGGCACGAACACCGCGACCAGCACCAGGGCGATGGCGACGATCGGCCCCGACACCTCGCGCATCGCATGATAGGCGGCTTCGCGTGGGCCGTGGCCCTGCTCGATGTTGCGCTCGACGTTCTCGACCACGACGATCGCATCGTCGACGACGATGCCGATCGCCAGGACGAGGCCGAACAGAGTGAGCGCGTTGACCGAGAAGCCGGCGACGTACATCACCGCGAAGGTGCCGACGATCGACACCGGCACCGCCAGAAGCGGAATGATCGACGCCCGCCAGGTCTGCAGGAACACGACGACGACGATCACCACCAGGGCGATCGCCTCGAACAGGGTCTCGACCACGGCGCGGATCGAGGCGCGGACGAACCGCGTGGTGTCGTAGACGATCCGGTATTCGACGCCCTCCGGCATGGTCTCCCGGATCTCCGCCATCACCTCACGGACGCGATCGGAGATCTGGATCGCGTTCGATCCCGGCGCCTGGAACACCGGCACGGCGACCGCCGGCTTGTTGTCGAGCAGCGAGCGCAGCGCGTAGGACGACGTGCCGAGCTCGATCCGGGCGATGTCGGAGAGCCGGGTGATCTCGCCGTTCGGCCCGGACTTGACGATGATCGAGCCGAACTCCTCCGCCGTTCGGAGACGACCTTCGGCATTGATCGACAGCTGCAGGTCGAGCCCGGGAACCGAGGGCGCCCCGCCGACCACGCCGGCCGCCGCCTGGACGTTCTGGGCACGGATCTCGGCGGCGACCTCGGTCGCCGAAAGCCCGTGGGCGGCGACCTTTTCCGGGTCGAGCCACACCCGCATCGAATAGTCGCCGGCGCCGAAGATCTGGACGTCGCCGACCCCGGGGATGCGGGCGAGCCGATCCTTGACGTTGAGCACCGCGTAGTTGCGCAGGTAGGTGACGTCGTAGCGGTCGTTCGGCGAGAGCACGTGGACGACCATCATCAGGTCGGCCGAGCTCTTCACCGTGGTGACCCCGAGCGCCCGCACCTCGGCCGGCAATCGCGCCTCGGCCTGAGCGACGCGGTTCTGGACGAGCTGCTGGGCCTTGTCGGCGTCGGTGCCGAGCCGGAATGTGACCGTCAACGTCATCAGCCCGTCGGTGGTCGCCTGGCTCGCCATGTAGAGCATGTTCTCGACGCCGTTGATCGATTCCTCGATCGGGGTCGCCACCGTCTCGGCGATCACCTTGGGGCTGGCACCGGGGTATTGCGCCCGCACCACGATCGAGGGCGGCACCACTTCGGGATATTCCGAGACCGGCATCGAGACGAGCGCGAGGAGGCCGGCGACGAAGATCAGGACGGAGAGAACGCCCGCGAAGATCGGTCGGTCGATGAAGAATTTAGAGAGGTTCATGGCGATCCTCGTGAGGCGACGGCCGACCGGCCGCGGCGCCGGCGGGCGCCGCGGGGTGGGAACGACGAAAGGGAGAAGCAACGCCACCGCTTCACCGTGGTGGCCCGGCCGAACGTCAGTCGCTCGAGGCGAGGCGCGGGGTGCCGCGCGCGCCCATCGCGACCTCCTGCGCCTTGACCGGCGAACCGGGACGCACGCGCTGGAGACCGTTGACGATCACGCGTTCACCCGGCGAAAGCCCGTCGGTGACGACCCTGAGGCCGTCGACCGAGCGACCGAGCGTGACCAGGCGGAACGCGGCGCGATCGTCGGCGTCGACCACCATGACGTACCGCTTGTCCTGATCGGAACCGACCGCCCGTTCGTCGACCAGCAGCACCGACTCGACCTTGGCGCGCCCCATCTTCAGGCGGACGAACTGGCCGGGCATCAGATCTCCGGTCGGATTGGTGAAGACGGCTTGCAGATGGACGGTCCCGCTCGCCGCATCGACGCGGTTGCCGATCGACTGCAGTCGGCCGACCGCCGTGCCGCGACCGTCGGCCGTGACCATCTCGATCGGAATGCGGTCGAGCCCGGCGCGGGCGTCGCCGCCGCCGTCGGAGAGACCGTCGAGAGCCCGCCGCAGGACGCTCTCGTCGACGTCGAAACTCGCGCGGATCGGATCGATCGACAGGAGCGTCGTCAGTACCGGCGCCGACGGTCCGCCGGCGACGAGGTTGCCGACGGTGATCTCACGCCGGCCGACGCGCCCGGAGACGGGAGCGACGATCTCGGTGTAGCCGAGATCGAGGCGAGCCGAGGTCAGGGACGCCCGCGCGGCGCGGAGGTTCGCCTCCGCCTCCTTCTCGGCGTTGACCCGCCCGTCGAGCTCGCGGGACGAGACGGTGTGGGTGTCCCACAGCTTCTGCCCTCGCTCGAGATCCGACCGGGCCAACGCCAGCCGCGCTTCGGCCCCCGCCACCAGGGCCTCCGCTCGGGCCACGACCGCCGCGTAGGGGGCGGGATCGATGGTGACGAGCCGGTCGCCGGCCGCGACCGGCTGGCCCTCGGCGAAGTGGACGGCCTCGACCACTCCGGCGATGCGGGCCCGCACCTCGACCTTCTCCACCGCCTCGAGACGTCCCGAGAACTCGTCCCAGAACATCGTGTCGCGACGCGCGACCGTGGCGACCGTCACCGGGACGGCAGGGGGCACGGCCGGAGCCGCGGTGACGGTCGCCTCCGCCGCGGGGGCGAAGGAACCGGGAAGGCCGGATCGGGCGAGAACGACGGCGGCGACGGCGAAGCCCACCAACGCCACGACGGGCGAGCCGCGGCGGCGCGGGTGGTCGGAGGTGCTCGGAGGGGGAGGATCGAGGGGTGACGACATCGTGTTGCCTCACATCTGTAGTGATCACTACAAATGAGGCGCTGGACAGCGGCCGTCAAGCCTCTTATGTAGCGAATGATAAGAAAGTGTCGGGAGACATGCAACATGGCGATGGGCAGACCCCGCGCCTTCGACCGCGAAGCGGCGCTCGACCGGGCGATGGACGTGTTCTGGCGCAAGGGCTACGAGGGCGCCACCTTGGCCGAGTTGACGCGCGAGATGGGCATCAATCCGCCGAGCCTCTATGCCGCCTTCGGCAACAAGGAAGGTCTCTTCACCGCCGCGCTCGACCGTTACAGCGCCCGCATCGAGAGTTATCTGCGGGAGATCCTCGCCGCCCCGACGGCGCGCGAGGTGGTTTCACGGATGTTGCACGGCAAGGCCGACTACCTGACCGATCCCGCCAACCCGCCCGGCTGCCTCTATGTCCAGGGCGGGCTCGCCTGCGGCGAAGACGCCAAGAACGTTCCGGCCGAACTCGCCCGCCGACGCGCCCGCGCCGAAGTGGCGCTGCGCGAGCGTTTCGAACAGGCGTCCGCCGAGGGCGACCTTCCGCCCGACGCGGTTCCGGCGGTGTTGGCGAGCCTCGTCATGACGCTGATCCAGGGCATGGACGTGCGCGCCTCGGCCGGCGCGACGCGCGAGGACTTGCACAGTCTCGTCGATCTGGCTCTCGCCGGTCTGTTCCCGCCCCCGGCGGCCGCGCCCACCTCCGACGGCTGACTCCGGCTCGGAGCGGTAGGACGTCTCTCCTCTCGGACGAGGCCTCCGCTCAGCCCTACCCTACGAACAGACGTCGATAGAGCG
>NZ_JAFNIH010000009.1 GCF_019160155.1 Pinisolibacter aquiterrae | reverse complement strand
CGAATTTCGTGACCTTCAACACCTTTCCGAACCGTTTGGCAATCCCCCTTTTCAGGAAAATCACCAGTTCGCAGCGCGAAGGATTTCGTCGCCAGCGGCACCGCCGCCGTCGTTGGAGCGGTTTATAAGGGGGGCCCGGCGCCCCGTCAACAGCCATCTCGAAGTTTTTTGCGCCGCATCGAAGATTTCTCGGCGAACATGAAAAATCGCACGAAATCAAAAGGTTGTCTCTGTGGATAAATTCTGCGCTCGAAGACGCCCCCGATCGCGGCACGAAATCCGGGCTTTTCACCCCTGCTCGGCCCCTCCCCCGTCCGGTCCTCTCTCCCGCTCTCCCCCGTGACGAGGTGTCGCCGCCCCGCCCCTCGCGCATACGCGTGCAGGCGCACGTTTCGTTCCTCCCTCTCCCCGGGTTCGCATTGACGGATCGTCCCCCAGGGGCCAATTTGGGTCCTGCTTCGCCACGAGTTCGCCCCATCCGCTTGCGATCCGTGACGCCGGCACCGAGCCCGCCGCTCTCACCTCGTCCGCATTCGAACGGCCGACGCTCGCACGAGAGAACGGGACAGACCCGCCACCGACGAGACGAGATGCGATACCGCCGACACGCCCACCCGCGCGACACCATCGACCTGGGATCCGAACTGCCGTTGCTCGTCGACGGCGGCGTCGGCCGTCTCGATCGGCGCGCCCTGTCGCTGCGCTGGCTGGCCGGCACTCTCCTGACGGCCTGCACCTCGACCTTCCTGATGGGCGGCGCGCTCTATGTCGCGCTCGACGGACGCCATACGCTCGCCGCCGTTCCGCGTGAGCTCGTCGCGCGCCCGGTCGATGCCCCCCCGGCGCTCGAGCGCACCGTCAATGCCGACACCGGCGTCCTCGCCAAGGGCGATCGTCTGCGCATCGGCCCCGACAAGGGCGTCACCCGACAGGTCCTCAACCTCTCGACCATGACCCGCATCGGCGACCGCGACCTCGTCCGCGTCCGTCCCTTCGTGCGCATCGCCGCCGGCCTCAGCCTGAAGAAGACCGAGGCGACGGCGGACATTCCGCCCTTCAATCCGCTGAAGGTCTTCGCCGACACCGAGATCCTCTCCGGCCGCGGCTCGACCGCGCGCAACCCCGCCTTCTACGACGCGACCGTCGAGGGCGAGATCACCCTGCGCACCCGCGATCTGCCGATGGACCCCGCCTCCTTCGATCCCGACGTGATCATGGCCTCCAACGAGGTCGAGCTGATCGTCGGCGATCAGGCGCGCTTCCTCTCCGACGGCTCGATCCAGGTCGCCTCGCTTCCGGTGATGTCGGACGCGGCCTTCTCCACAGCCACCGGCCCCGGCGGCATCGCCTCGGCGCTCGCCATGCGGATCGTGCCGGAGAACGTGTCCTTCTTCCCGAAGTCCGACGTCGAGCGCGCCGGCGCCGCCACCGGCAACGGCCTCGACGAGAAGACCTCGACCATCGACAAGGGCGACACGCTGCGCGCGCTCCTCAAGGATGCCGGCGCCGACGAGAAGACGATCACCGACGCGCTGCGCGCCCTCGCCAAGAGCATCGAGCTGAAGTCGATCGAGCCGGGCTATCGCATCCGCATCGGCACCGCCAAGATCGACACGACCGACAAGCTGAAGCCGGTCCGCATCACCCTCTACGGCAAGGACAACGCCCACATCGCCACCATCGCCCTCGACGACTACGGCAATTTCGTCACCGCTCAGGAGCCCGGTCTCGGCGAGGACGACATCACGCCCGAGGAGGAGGACGAGACCGTGGCCGCGGCGAGCGGCGTGCCCTCACTCTATTACAGCCTCTATCAGACCGCGATCGACAATCAGATTCCCCGCGCCCTGATCAAGAAGCTCGTCGAGATCTATTCCTTCGACGTCGACTTCAATCAGCGCGTCCGCCACGGCGATCAGTTCGAGGTTCTCTACGCGGCCGAGGACGAGAACGACCCGAAGGCGGGTCAGGAGATCCTCTACGCGGCGATCAACACCAATGGCATCCCGAAGCGATACTATCGCTACCGCTCCCCCGACGACGGGACCGTCGATTACTACGACGAGAGCGGCAAGAGCGCGAAGAAGTTCCTGATGCGCAAGCCGATGGACGGCGGCGTGTTCCGCTCCGGCTTCGGCGGCCGCCGCCACCCGGTTCTCGGCTATTATCGCATGCACACCGGCGTCGACTGGGCCGCCCCCACCGGCACCCCGATCTTCGCCTCGGGTAACGGCACCGTCACCGAAGCCGGCTGGAAGGGGGGCTACGGCCGCTACGTCCGCATCCAGCACGCCAACGGCTACGAGACCGGCTACGGCCACATGTCCGGCTTCGGCAAGGGCATCGAGAAGGGCGTCCGCGTCCGCCAGGGCCAGATCATCGGCTATGTCGGCTCGACCGGCGTCTCCACCGGCCCGCATTGCCACTACGAGGTGCTGATCAACTCCGCCTTCGTCGACCCGATGCGCGTGAAACTGCCGCGCGGCAAGGAACTCGGCGGCGGCATGCTCGCCGAATTCGGCCGTGAGCGCGATCGCATCGACGCGCTGATGGCCAAGTCGAGCACCACCAAGACCGCCGCGAACTGATCATACCGATCACGGGAAATTCCGACTCGTCGGAATTTCCCGTGGTTGCGGCCTGACCGGCCGACGCCCGTTCGGGCTTGCCTTCGCCTACGAAATTTCGAACAGGTCGAAACTTCGTAGGCTCGGTATCAAAACCCGAGATAGCGCCCGGCGCGGTGATTGACGGCGAGCACCAGGTTCATCGTCACCGCCCCGAGCAGCGACAGCGCCACGTGCGGCGCGTCGAGCACGAACACCGTGCCCGAGAGGATCACCGCGTCGATCGCCATCTGCACCTTGCCGGCCGACCAGCCGCGCCGCTCCTGCAGCCACAGCGCGACGATGCCGACGCCGCCGAGGCTCGCCTTGTGGCGGATCAGGATCAAGAGCCCGACCCCGACCAGGAGCCCGCCGAACCCCGCCCCGAAGATCGGCTCGAGCCGCGCGATCTCGAGCAGGCGCGGCAACCCCCAGGTCTCGGCCGCGAGCAGGCTCACCGCCGCCACCGTCTTCAGCGTGAACCGCCACCCCATCCGCCAGATCGAGAAGAGGTAGAATGGCAGATTGACCAGCAGCAGCGCCACCGGAAGACTCACCCCGCCGGCATAGGTGACGAGAAAGGCGAGCCCGGGCGCGCCACCCGTGCCGACCCCGGTGCGATGGAACATCTCGAGCCCGGCCGCCACCAGCAGGGTTCCCGTCACCAGCGCGAAGAGATCCTCGACCGGCGTGTGGCGCACCGCTCCCGCGTCCGTCATCTGCGAGGATCCTCCGCTCGCGACGGCGTCCCCACTTCGGATCGCCTCGTCGCGGCAGTCCTATCGGCTCGGCGCCCTCCCGTCGACCGTCCTGAACGCGAGGAGGCCGCGCCTCTCGCGAAGCGCGGCCTCCTCTTCTCTCCTGGATCTTCCGATCACGCCGCCTCGGCCACCGGCCCGGCGACGTGGAACTGCAGACGATCGCCGCCGGTCGTGACGTCGACGCGCACGCCTTCGCCGATCTCGCCCATCAGAATCTTCTCGGCGAGCGGATCCTGCACCTCGCGCTGGATCACCCGCTTCAACGGCCGCGCCCCATAGGCCGGGTCGTATCCGCGATCGGCGAGCCACTCCCGCGCGCCCGGCTCCAGCTCGAGCTCGATGCGCCGATCGGCGATCAGCTTCTGCAACCGCGCGAACTGGATGTCGACGATCCGGCCCATCTCCGACCGCTTCAGGCGGTGGAACAGCAGGATGTCGTCGAGCCGGTTCAGGAACTCGGGCCGGAAGTGGGCCCGGACCATCGCCATGACGTCGTCGCGCGCCTTGTCGACGTCGTCGAGTTCACCCAACTCGACCAGGAACTCCGCCCCGATGTTCGAGGTGAGCACGATGATCGTGTTGCGGAAATCGACCGTGCGTCCCTGCCCGTCGGTGAGCCGCCCGTCGTCGAGCACCTGGAGGAGCACGTTGAAGACGTCGCCGTGCGCCTTTTCGACCTCGTCGAACAAGATCACCTGATAGGGCCGCCGCCGCACCGCTTCGGTGAGCGCGCCGCCCTCCTCGTAGCCGACGTAGCCCGGAGGGGCGCCGATCAGCCGGGCGACCGAGTGCTTCTCCATGTATTCCGACATGTCGATGCGCACCATCGCCTGATCGTCGTCGAAGAGGAACGCCGCCAAGGCCTTGGTCAGCTCGGTCTTGCCGACGCCGGTCGGGCCGAGGAACATGAACGAGCCGATCGGCCGGTTCGGATCCTGGAGCCCGGCACGGGCGCGCCGCACGGCGGTGGAGACCGCGTGCACCGCCTCCGCCTGGCCGACCACCCGCTTGGCGAGTTCGTCTTCCATGCGCAGCAGCTTGTCCTTCTCCCCCTCGAGCATCTTGTCGACCGGGACCCCGGTCCAGCGCGAGACGACCTGCGCCACCATGTCGGCGGTGACCGCCTCCTGCGCCGGCTTGCCGCCGTCCTCGCCCTTGGCCTCGATCTCCTTCAGCTTGGTCTCGAGGCCCGGGATCACGCCATAGGCGAGCTCACCCGCCCGGTCGAACCGGCCGGTGCGCTGCGCCTGCTCGAGCTCGAGGCGGGCCTGATCGAGGCTCTCCTTGAGCTTGGTGGCCGAAGCCATCTGGTCCTTCTCGCTCTGCCATTTCGAGGTGAGTTCGGCCGATTCCTCCTCGAGGTCGGAGAGTTCCCGCTCGAGCCGCGCGAGCCGATCCTTGGAGGCCTGATCGGTCTCCTTCTTCAGCGCCTCGCGCTCGATCTTGAGCTGGATCACCCGGCGATCGAGTTCGTCGAGTTCCTCGGGCTTCGAATCGACCTGCATCCGAAGCCGCGCCGAGGCCTCGTCGACCAGATCGATCGCCTTGTCGGGCAGGAAGCGATCGGTGATGTAGCGGTTCGAAAGCGTCGCGGCGGCGACGATCGCCGAATCCGCGATCCGGACGCCGTGATGCAGCTCGTACTTCTCCTTCAGGCCGCGCAGGATCGAGATCGTGTCCTCGACCGTCGGCTCGGAGACGAAGACCGGCTGGAACCGGCGGGCGAGCGCGGCGTCCTTCTCGACGTGCTTGCGATATTCGTCGAGCGTGGTCGCGCCGACGCAGTGGAGTTCACCGCGCGCGAGCGCCGGCTTCAAGAGGTTGGAGGCGTCCATCGCCCCGTCCGACTTGCCGGCACCGACCAGCGTGTGCATCTCGTCGATGAACAGGATCACGCCACCCTCGGCCGCCTGAACCTCGTTCAAGACGCCCTTCAACCGCTCCTCGAACTCGCCGCGATATTTCGCGCCGGCGATCAGCGCGCCCATGTCGAGCGCCATCAGGGTCTTGTCCTTGAGGCTCTCGGGCACGTCGCCGTTGAGAATGCGCAGCGCCAACCCCTCGACGATCGCCGTCTTGCCGACGCCGGGCTCGCCGATGAGGACCGGATTGTTCTTGGTACGCCGACTCAGAACCTGGATGGTCCGACGGATCTCCTCGTCGCGGCCGATCACCGGGTCGAGCTTGCCGTCACGTGCCGCCTGGGTCAGGTCACGACAGTATTTCTTGAGTGCGTCGTACTGGTTCTCGGCCGAGGCGGTGTCGGCGGTGCGGCCCTTGCGCAGATCGTTGATCGCGGCATTGAGCGCGTTCGGGGTGACCCCGGCGGCGGTGAGGATCTTGCCGGCCTCGCTCTCCTTGTCGAGCGCGACCGCGACCAGCAGCCGCTCCACGGTGACGAAGCTGTCGCCCGCCTTGTCGGCGATCTTCTCGGCATTCTCGAAGATGCGCGCCGTCGCCGGCGCCATGTAGAGCTGGCCGGATCCGCCCGAGACCTTGGGCAGCTTGTCGAGCGCCTTCTGCGTCGCGGCGAGCGCCTCGCGCGAACGGCCGCCGGCGCGGTCGATGAGACCGGCGCAGAGCCCCTGATCGTCGTCGAGCAGGACCTTGAGGACGTGCTCCGGCGTGAACTGCTGATGACCGGCCGAAAGAGCGGCGGTCTGCGCCGACTGGAGGAAGCCGCGGGCGCGTTCGGTATATTTCTCGAGATTCATGGTTGCCCTCCTGGCCCGCCGCCTCACCGCCCCTCTGGGCACGGTCCGCGCGGCGTCTGGATTCTGGGGTGGCGCCTCCCGCTCCCCCGGGGCGGAGACGGGAAACGACCTTCGTCTCCCATGTGGGAAGCCTTCACCGCTCTGTGAAGAGGGGAATTGCGCGAACTCTGCTTGACGCCTCGTCCGGCCGGTCGGACAACCGGCCACCGACGACCGTCGATCCTCGAGAGGACCCCGCATGAGCGCTCGCGTCACCACCTTGTGGCGGTATCCCGTCAAGGGCTTCTCGCCCGACACGCTCGCCGCCGTCGACCTCGTCCCCGGCGAGACCATGCCCTTCGATCGCGCCTACGCGGTCGAGAACGGCCCCTCCGGCTTCGACCCGGCCGCGCCGGTGCACATGCCGAAGATCAAATTCCTCTGCCTGATGCGCAACGAGGGACTGGCGCGGCTCGCGACCCGTTTCGACCCCGAAACGACCCTCTTCACCATCGCCGAGGCCGGCGCGACCCTCGCCGAGGGGCGCCTCGACACCGAGGAGGGGCGCACGGCCATCGAGACCTTCCTCGCCGCCCGCTTCGCCGACGTCCTGCGCGGTCCCCCGAAGGTGCTCCGCGCCTCTGGCCATTCCTTCTCCGACGTGGCGAAGAAGGTGCTGCATCTCGTCAATCGCGAGACCGTGCGGGCCCTCGGCGCGGAGCTGGGCGTCACCCTCGCCCCCTTGCGCTTCCGCCCCAACCTCGTCGTCGACGGCCTCGCCCCCGGCGCCGAGCTCGGCTGGCCGCGCGACATGCCGCTCTCGATCGGCGGGATCGACTTCGAGGTGGTCAAGCGCACCGAACGCTGCGCCGCCACCAACGTCGATCCGGCGACCGGCCTCCGCGATCTCCAGATCCCACGCCATCTGATGCAGACCGTCGGCCATGCCGACTGCGGCGTCTATCTGCGCGTCCTCTCCCCCGGCCGCCTCGCCGTCGGCGACGAACTCGCCGTGTGAGACCGAACTCACGACCGCCGGACGCCTTCGAATTTCCTGAGCCCGCAAGACCCCCGAAACGACGAAGGCCCGAACCGTCGCCGGTCCGGGCCTTGGAACGTGCCTTCCGCGACGATCACTCGTCGGCGGCCACCGTCGGCGCGGGCGTCGGGGTCTCCGCGGCGGGGGCCTCGCCCGCCTCGTATTCGGGCCGGCGACCACGGCCGCGCCCACCACGGGTGCGCTTGCGCGGCGCCTCGTCCGCGACCTCGCCGGGGGCGGCTTCGGGCACCGGGGTCTCGGCCGCCACCGGCGCCTCGACCGGGGTCGGGGCCGGAGCGGGGGCCGGAGCCGGCGTCGCGGCGCGGGTCGGAGCGGCGGTCAGGAAGGCCGGCAGCGCCGCCAGATCGGTCTCGACCTCGGCCTCGACGCGGGCGGCCTCGACGCGCGGCGCGCGCTCGGCCCGGGGCGGACGCGACGGCGCCTCGTGACGGTTGTCGCGCGGCTCACGGGCTTCGCGAGGCTCGCGCGCCTCACGCGCCGGCAGATCCGGACGATCGCCGCGTGTCCCGGAGCGAAAGCCCCGGCCGCGATTGCGATCGCCGCCGCGATCCTGCAGGCGCTCGGGACGATCGCCACGCGGACGCTCGTCGCGGCTCCGTCCCTCGACCGGACGGTCGCCGACGGGCAGATCGTCGACGAAGGGCTGCGGCATGTCGGCCGACATGAAGCCGTCCTCGCCGATCGCCGGACGCGGCTCGCCGCGCATTTCGAACCGAGCCTCCTGCTGAGCCTCCTCGAAATCCTCCTCGTCCTCCTCGACCTGAATGTCGGAGCGGACGATCGCCACCGGCTGCGGCGACGACGCCTGGGCGGCGGCGATGATGCGATAATAGTGTTCGGCGTGCTGGAGATAGTTCTCGGCCAAGACGGGATCGCCGCTCGACTGGGCGTCGCGCGCCAGGGCGACGTACTTCTCGGCGATGTGCAGCGCCGTGCCGCGGATCTTGACGTCGGGACCCGTCGATTCGTAGCTGCGGCTCAGCGGATTGGGACCCTTGCGGCCACCGCCACCATTGCCGCCGTTGTTGCCACCGCCACCACGACCGCGCATGCGCTTGTTGGAATTTCCCTGTCTCATACCCGTGCGATCTTTGCCGAGGAACATGTTACGTGATCTCATCCGTCCGAGGGGTATGGCGGTTCCGCTCCCGAGCCCCTGCCCCGGGCGCCGACGCTTCCATCCGTTCCGTATTTCGATCGAGCCGCGCCGCGACGACGTCACGCGCCCGGCGAAGACACCGTTGCCGGTGGATCGATACGTTTCGGATCAATTCGGGCGTTCCAGCCCCTGGAAGTGTTGGACGGACCGAAGATCAGGGGACCAGTCCGCTTCGGATCTCGCCCCCACGTCCGACGGGATCGGACCCACTGGAGCATTCTCCAGGGAGAGCGTGAATGACGCTCCTCGGATCCCCATCCGTCGACGATTTGCTTCGGTGCTCGGAAACTAGCGATTTCTCGGTCGCATTCCAAGATTTATTTTACGGTGACGCTCGAGAACCCGGCGCCCGCGCGCTGACCACCCGGTCGCGACCGGCGAGATCGGCCGTCGTCTCGACCGCGACGAAGCCCGCCGCCGAGAAGAGCGCCGCGACGCTTCTCCCCTGTTCGTGACCGATCTCCACCGCCAGGAGCCCGCCCGGCCGCAGCGCCGCGCGCGCCTCCTCGACGATCACCCGATAGGCGTCGAGCCCGTCGGCGCCCCCGTCGAGCGCGGCGAGCGGATCATGGAGACGCACCTCCTCGTCGAGCTGCGCGATCGCCGCCGTCTCGATATAGGGCGGGTTGGAGACGATCGCGTCGAAGGCCCGCGGCGCCAGCATCGAGGCATAGGAGCCGCGGACGAAGAGCGCCCGCGCCGCCACCCCGTGACGCTCGGCATTGCCGCGCGCGGTCGCGAGAGCCTCGCCGAAAAGATCGCTCGCCACCCCCCGGGCATCGCTGCGGACATGGAGCAGCGCCACCAGGATCGCCCCCGATCCGACCCCGAGATCGGCGAGGACCGGCGCCGAAACCCCCTCGAGCCGCGCCAGGACCGCCTCGACCAGCGTCTCCGTATCCGGCCGTGGCACCAGCGTTTCCGGCGTCAGAGCGAAGGCGAGACCGTAGAAGTCCGCCTCGCCGATCAGCCGCTGCACCGGCTCGCCGTCGAGCCGCCGAGAGGCGAGTTCGACGATGCGGGCGAGCGCGGCGCTCTCGATCACCCGGTCGCCGCCGAGGATCAGCCCGCCGAGATCGAGCCCGAGCACATGGCCGACGATCATCCGCGCCTCCGCCCGCGCCCCCTCGCCCGATCCGGCGAAGACCGCGCGCAGCGCCCGCAGCGTCGCCTCGACGGTCGGCGCCGGCTCCGCCGTCAGCCGCTCCAGCATCGCCCGGCTCACGTCTCCGCCTCCGCCAAGAGGGCCGCGCGATGGTCGGTGATCAGCGCGTCGATGATCTCGTCGAGCGCCCCCCCCTCAAGCACCTCCGGCAACTTGTACAAGGTGAGGTCGATGCGGTGATCGGTGACCCGACCTTGCGGGAAATTGTAGGTGCGGATCCGCTCCGACCGATCCCCCGACCCGACTTGGCCGCGACGATCCGCCGCGCGCGCCGAGGCCGCCTTCTCCCGCTCGATCTCGAAGAGACGGGTGCGCAGCAGGGCCAGCGCCTTGGCGCGATTCTGATGCTGCGACCGCTCCTCTTGGACCGCGACCGCGATCCCCGTCGGCAGATGGGTCACCCGGACCGCGCTGTCGGTCTTGTTGACGTGCTGGCCGCCGGCCCCGGAGGCGCGGAACGTGTCGAAGGAGAGATCGGACGGGGCGATCGTCACATCGACCTCCTCCGCCTCCGGCAACACCGCCACGGTCGCGGCCGAGGTGTGGATCCGCCCGCCCGATTCGGTCGCCGGCACCCGCTGCACCCGGTGCACCCCGGATTCGAACTTGAGCCGCCCATAGGCGCCGGCGCCGGAAATCTCGGCGATGATCTCCTTGTAGCCGCCGAGTTCGCTCTCGCTCGCCGAGAGGATGGTCATCCCCCAGCCGTGCGCGGCGGCGTGGCGGGCATACATCCGAAAGAGATCGCCGGCGAAGAGCGCCGCCTCGTCGCCGCCGGTTCCGGCCCGCACCTCGAGGATGACGTTGCGCGCGTCGGCCGTGTCCTTCGGCAGCAGGGCCAGCCGCACCGCCTGATCGAGCGCCTCGACCCGCGCCACGGCGGCGGCGCGCTCCTCGGCCGCCAACGCCCGCATCTCCGCGTCCGTGCCGGGATCGGCCAGCAACTGATCGAGCCCGGCGAGCTCGCTCTCCGCCGCCCGCAACGCCTGGATCTCCTCCACGAGCGGCTCCAACTCGGCCCGGTCGCGGGCGAGCGCCACATAGTCGCCGCCGCCGGCGCCCATGCGCGCGTCGAGAACGGCGAAACGATCGAGGACCGCGTCGAGTTTGGCGGAAAGGGACATCGGGACCGAGGCGCGTGGAGGAAGGGAGCGGGCGGGGGCGATCGAACCACCCCGCTAGGGCTGGACCGGCACGCCCTGCTCCTCGGCGAAGGTGCGCAGCATCGCCCGGATGTCCTCGTTCGGCCGCCCCGGCTCGAGCCGCGGCAGGAGCCGCGCCCTGAGCTTCGCCACGTCGAGTTCGAGCAGCATCGTCTTGACCGGACCGACCGACGACGACGACATCGACAAGGAGCGATAACCGAGCGCGATCAGCGCCATCGCCTCGAGCGGCCGGCCCGAGAGCTCGCCGCACAGCGTCAGCGGCACGTGATGCTCGTTCGCCTTGTCCTGGATCAGCTTGAGCACCCGGAGGAACGACAGCGACATGGCGTCGTAGCGCCCGGTCATCCGCGTGTTGCCGCGATCGGAGGCATAGGCGAACTGGAAGAGATCGTTCGACCCGACCGAGGCGAAATGCACCTTGCCGAACAGCTCGTCGAGCTGGAACAGGAGCGACGGCACCTCGATCATCACGCCGAGCTTGATCGTCTCCGGCAATTCGTAGTCGAGACGCTTGAGGAAGTTCTTCTCCCGCTCGACCAGCGCCTGGGCCCGCTCGAACTCGGAGATGTCGGCGACCATCGGGAACATCAGCCGAAGCTCGCGCCCGGCCGCCGCCTTCAGGAGCGCGCGCACCTGGATGCGCAGGAGCCCCGGCCGGTCGAGCCCGATGCGGATCGCCCGCCAGCCCATCGCCGGGTTCTCCTCCTCCTCGAGCCGCTGGGCATAGGGCAGCACCTTGTCGCCGCCGATGTCGAGCGAGCGGAAGGTGACCGGCTTGCCGCCGGCCGATTCCAGCACCCGGGCGTAGAGCGCCTCCTGTTCGCCGATGCGCGGGAACGCCGTCGCCACCATGAACTGGAGTTCGGTGCGGAAGAGGCCGATGCCCGATGCGCCGCTCTCCTCCAGATGCGGCAGGTCGAGGAAGAGACCGGAATTCAGCAGAAGCTGGACGTGGTGCCCATCCTTGGTGATCGACGGCCGCGACTTCAGGCGCCGATACTGCGCCTGCTTGCGCGCGCGGAACCGCACCTTCTCCGCGAAGGCGCTCTCCACGTCCGGTGCCGGGCGGAGATGGACCGCCCCGCTCTCGCCGTCGACGATGATCGAATCGCCGGTCTCCACCAGCGAGACCACGCCCTCGACCTGCCCGACCACCGGAATGCCCATCGACCGCGCCACGATCGAGATGTGGCTGGTCGGCGCGCCCTCCTCGAGCACCAGACCCTTGATGCGGTCGCGGTCGTAGTCGAAGAGATCGGCCGCGCCCATGTTGCGGGCGACGATCACCGCGTCCTTGGGCAATTCGCCCGCCATCGGCCCGTGCGGCCGTCCCATCAACTCGCGGATCAGCCGGTTGGCGAGCGCGTCGAAGTCGTGCAGCCGTTCGCGCAAGTAAGGGTCGGTCTGGCGCAGCATCCGCGCGCGGGTGTCCGACTGGACCTTCTCGACGGCGGCCTCGGCGGTCAGGCCGTTCTTGACCGCTTCTTCCATCTTGCGCACCCAGCCGCGATCATAGGCGAACATGCGATAGGCCTCGAGCACGTCGCGGTGCTCGCCGACCTGATCGAGTTCGGAGCGCGACAGGAGCGCGTCGACCGAGAGCCGCAGCTTCTCGATCGCCGTGTCGAGCCGGTTCGCCTCGCGCGGCACGTCGTCGGCGATCAGCGCCGAAACGACGATGCGCGGCTCGTGCAGGACCACGTGACCGAGCCCGACGCCCTCGCCGAGGCCGACGCCCTTCAACTGCATCGGCCGCTTCACGTCGAGCGACGACCCCGGCTTCAGGAGCCGTTCGAGCCCACCGGCGGCGATCATCTCGGCGATGATCATCGCCGTCGTCTGGAGGATCTCGACCTCGTCTTCCTGATAGGTGCGATGCGCCTTGTTCTGCACCACCAGGACGCCGAGGATGCGGCCGGCGCGCAGGATCGGCACGCCGAGGAAGGCGTTGAACATTTCCTCGCCCGTCTCCGGCTTGTAGGCGAAGGCGGGATGGGACTGGGCGTTGGGCAGGTTGAGGCAGCGCGCCTCCGAGGCGATCAGGCCGACCAGACCCTCGCCGACCTTGAGGCTGGTCTGATGCACCGCCTCGCGCTTGAGGCCGACGGTGGCGGCGAGTTCGAGCACGTTGTCGTCGCGCAGAACGTAGACCGAGCACACCTCGGCGACCACGTTGGTGGCGATCTGCTCGACGATCTTGTCGAGGCGTTCCTGCGGATTGATGGGTTCGGCCATCAACTCGCGGAGCTTGCGGAGAAGAATGCGCGGCGCGCCCAGAGATCCACGCATCTCCGTTCTCCTACTCGACGGGTCCGCTCGAGGCGACACACCCCGGTCGGCACCAGCATGTCACCGAACCGTCCGAAAAATCAATCGGATCGGTACACCCAGGTGAAGACGGACGGGCGTCGTCGCCCGTCCGCGCCGTTCACGCCTTGTCGAGACCGTAGGCGGTGTGCAGCGTGCGCACCGCCAGTTCGGTATAGGCGGCGTCGATCAGCACGGAGATCTTGATCTCCGAGGTGGTGATCGCGCGAATGTTGATGCCCTTGGAGGCGAGCGCGGTGAAGGCCTGGGAGGCGACGCCTGCATGGCTGCGCATGCCGATGCCGATCACCGAGACCTTGACCACGTCGGCGGAGGACTCGATCAGCGTCGGGCCGATCTCGGCCTGGGCCGCCTCCAGCACCGAACGGGCGCGCGCCTCGTCGATCGCCGGCACCGTGAAGGTGAGGTCGGTCGTCGAGCCGTCGGCGGAGGTGTTCTGCACGATCATGTCGACGTTGATGTTGGCCTCGGCCAGGGCGCCGAACACGGCCGCCGCGACGCCCGGCTTGTCGGCGACGCGACGCAGCGAAATCTGGGCTTCGTCCTTGGAATAGGCGATCCCGGTGACGACCTGAGTTTCCACGATCTCGTCCTCGTCGCAAATGAGAGTTCCCGGCGGATTGCCGTGGGCATCGACCCCGACGGTGTCGGGATCGTCGAAGCTCGAGCGGACGAAGGTGCGCACCTTCTTGACCATCGCGAGCTCGACGGAGCGGACCTGCAGCACCTTGGCGCCGAGCGAGGCCATCTCCAGCATTTCCTCGAAGGCGACCTTCTCCAACCGCCGCGCCTTCGGCACGATGCGCGGATCGGTCGTGTAGACGCCGTCGACGTCGGTATAGATGTCGCAGCGATCCGCGTTCACCGCGGCGGCGATCGCCACCGCGCTGGTGTCGGAGCCGCCGCGCCCCAGCGTCGCGATGCGGCCGGTCGGGCCGACGCCCTGGAAGCCGGCGATCACCGCGACCTCGCCGCGGCTCATCACCTCGATCATCTTGGCACCGTCGATGTCCATGATCCGGGCCGAGCCGTGGGCGTCGTCGGTGGTGAGCGGGATCTGCCAACCCTGGAACGAGCGCGCCGGAATGCCCATCGCCTGCAGAACGATGGCGAGGAGGCCCGACGTCACCTGTTCGCCGGAGGCGACCACGGCGTCGTATTCCATCTGATCGAAGATGTGGCCGTCGCGGTTGCCGGTCGAGGCGGCGTCCTGGACGTAGCCGACCAGCGTGTTGGTGACGCCCGACATCGCCGAAACCACGACCGCGACCTGATGGCCGGCCTTGACCTCGCGCGCGACATGGCGCGCCACGTTGCGGATGCGTTCGACGTTGGCGACGGAGGTGCCGCCGAATTTCAGGACCAGACGGGCCATCGTGCCACTCGAGATCTGTACCGAAGACGGAAGAGCCGCGACGGGAGGGCCCGCACGGCTCGGATCGCGCGCTTGATACTGGAAAGCCGGGGCCCGCGCAACGCCGCCGACCCTCGTGAGAACCCGAGGTCGCACGCATTTCGCCGCCGGCCCGAACCCGCTCTTGACCGGGAACCCGCGCCGGATACCTTGACGCTCGACACGAGGATCCATCCATGACCATCCCCCATGCCCACGGCACCGTCGATTCCACCGAGATCGGCAATTTCGAAGCCATGGCCGCCGACTGGTGGGACCCGAACGGCCGTCTCCGGCCGCTGCACGACCTCAACCCGGTCCGCCTCTCCTATCTGAAGCGCGAGATCTGCCGCCGCTTCGGCCGCGACGAGACCGACACGCGCGCCCTCGAGGGGCTCGGGATCCTCGACATCGGCTGCGGCGGCGGCCTCCTGACGATCCCGCTCGCCCGCCTCGGCGCCGCCATGGTCGGCGCCGATGCCGGTGCCGCCAACGTCGAGGCCGCCCGGGTCCAGGCGGAGAAGGTCGGCGTCGAGGTCGACTGGCGCTCCACCACCGCGGAAGCGATCGCCGAGGCCGGCGAGACCTTCGACGTGGTGATCGCCATGGAGATCGTCGAGCACGTCGCCGACCTGCCGCTCTTCCTGCGCGAGATCGCCAAGCTCGTGCGCCCCGGCGGGCTCCTCTTCCTCGCCACCATGAACCGCACGCTGAAGAGCTTCGCGCTCGCCATCGTCGGCGCCGAATACGTCCTGCGCTGGCTGCCGCCCGGCACCCACACCTGGTCGAAGTTCGTCACCCCGAAGGAGCTGGAGCGCGCCGTCGAGGCGACCGGGCTCGAGGTCCTCGACGCCTGCGGCATGGTGTTCGATCCGCTGCGCGGATCGTGGTCGCTGAGGAACGGCGATCTCGACGTCAATTATCTGATGCTGGCCGAACGGCCCGCCTGATCCCTGCCTTCTCTTCCGCCTTCCCACCTTCTCCCCGAGAGGAGACGAGCATGACGAGATCCCGTATCTTCGCCACGATCGCCGCCGTGTGTCTCGTCGCCTCGGGCGCGGCGCGGGCGCAACAGGTCGGCAAACCGATCAAGACCATCGGCCAGTGGTCGATCGAGCACGTCACCGAAAACGGCAAGTTCTTCGGCTGCCGCGCCAACACCAAGACCCCGACCGGCATCGTCGGCGTCCTGCAATATGCCAACGGCTCCTGGGTCGTCACCCTGCCCGACATGAACTTCCCCGACGGGCAGAAGCTCTCCGGCATGCTGGAGATGAACCGCGCCTCCGAGCCCTTCACCCTGACGGTGTCGCGCAAGGGTCTGCGCGAGGCGATCAAGATCAATGCCGGCATTCTCGACGCGCTGCGCCAGGGCGGCAATCTCATGGCGAACGTCGGCGGCAAGACCTTCAGCTGGCGGATGGACAACGGCGCCGGCGCCATCGGCGCCGTTCAGGATTGCCGCAATCTCGGCGCCGCCGGCGGCGGCCCCGCCGCGGCGCCAACTCCCACCCGCGCCAAGGAGGTCTACACGCCGTGGCGAGACGTCGGTCCGTGGAAGGTCTCCACCGTGACCGTCGGCCCGAAGTTCAACCGCTGCCGCGCCGGACTGAAGACCAGGGACGGCGAGCTCTCCCTGATCCAATGGGAGAACGGCAAATGGTCGATCGGCATCCCCAACCTGGGCTGGCCGACCGGCCGGAAATTCGACGGGATGCTCGAGTTCAATCGCGCCTCGCTGCCCTTCGAGATCACCACCACCGCGGGGCTCCGCCCGACCGTCACCATCGACGACGGGATGCTCTCCGCGCTGCGCGACGGCGGTTTCCTCCAGGTGAACGTCGGCGGCCAATCGCGCTCCTGGCGCCTCGATCAGACCGCCTCCGCCATGGGCGGCGTCCAGGACTGCCGCAGGGAGGGCGTGAACCGCTGATCCCCGGCCGAGCGGCCCGTCAGAACCGGCCGAAATGCCGGGCGATCAGAAGCCCGATCAGGATCGCCGCCAGAAGTCCCGACACCGCCTTCCAGAACAGCACCGGATGGCGGGTCATCAACGGTGGCGGCCCGGCGCGCAGAGGGATCGCCCGGGGGTGGCGCAGATCCTCGACGAATTCCGACAGCGCCTCCTGGCGCCGCGACGGATCGGGATCGACCGCCCGCTCCAGCACCCCGTCGATCCACAGCGGGATCCGCCCCTGCGGATCGAGCGCCGAGACGTAGCGCAGCCGCCGCTGCTCGGCCCGGGTCCGCGCCCGCGCCACCTCCGCCCCGCAGGGCAATCGTCCGGTCAGCATCTGATAGGTGACGACCCCGAGCGAGAACAGGTCCGACCGGGTCGTGCCGCGCTCTCCGAGGAAATATTCCGGCGCCGTATATTGCGCCGTGCCGAGGATCTCCTCGTCCTCGATCGGCGAGATCTCGGCGAGCCCTGCCACCCGGGTCGAGCCGAAGTCGATGATCTTCACCGTCCCCGCCGCGTCGATCATGACGTTGTCGGGACGCAGATCCTGATGCAGCATCTCCTTGCGATGAGACGCCCGGAGCCCCTTGGCGATCTGCTCGACGATGCCGCGCACCGTCTCGAGATCGGGGTGCGGATGGTCGATCATCCACTGGGTCAGGGTCCGCCCTCGAGCGGCTCCATCACCACGTAGAGATGATCGCGCCGCCGGTCCGGCGCCCGCGCCTTCACCACATGGGCACTGTCGATCCGCCGGGCGATCCACTCCTCCATCATGAACCGCTTGAGCCGCTCCGGCTCGGCGCCCGCGTCGACCGACGGCGTCTTGAGCACCACCGTCTCGCCGGTCTCGACGTCCTCGGCGAGAAGGATGTGACTGCGATGGGTCGCCTTCAGCTCGCGCAGGATCCGGTAGCCCTCGAAGACCATCCGCGCCGAGAGCGGCGGCGGCGGCGCCAGATCCGCCGCCCGCCCCAACACCTCCTCGGCGTGCCCGTCCGACAGCGCGTCGACGCGCACGACCTGCACCGTCAGATTGTCCGGACTGCCGCGCGCGAAGGGCCTCCTCGACGATCGCCCGCGCCGCGCCGTCGAGATCGCCACCCGCGGCCTGGATCGCATCGGCGACGAACCCGGCGGCGACGTGTTCATGGACCCCGTCGGTCGCCAGCACGAAGACGTCGCCGATCTCGACCGGCACCGCCCGCGTCTCCACCTCGACGAAGGGATCCGACCCCAGCCCCGCGCGAGCAGGCTCTCGCCGCCGGCGACGATGCGATGATCGGTCGTCAGGGGGTCGAGCGACCGCCCCTCGAGCCTGAGGATGCGCGCGTCGCCGACGTGGAAGAGATGCGCCGTCCGCGACTTCACCACCATCGCCGAGAAGGCGCAGACGTGACCGCAATCGCGATCGACGCGGGCACGCTGGGTCTCGGCATGGAGCCACGCGTTGGTCGCGGCCAGCACTCTGAGCCCCGAGGACTTCACCGACCAGGCCTCGGAGGTGCAGTAATAGTCGGAAAGAAAGCTCTTCACCGCCGTCTCGGCGGCGATCCGACCATGGAGCGACGTCGAGATGCCGTCGGCGAGCGCGATCGCCACGCCCTTGGTCGCCGCGAGCGGCGGCTCCGGCACCACGAAACCGTCGAAATCCTGATTGGACGCCTTGGCGCCGGCCGCGGAATGGCGGCCGATCGAAAGGGAGAGGATTGCGGCCATCGACGCCCCCGGCGCATGGAGCGAGGCCCCGCCGTCGGCGGGACCTCGCGTCGCTCGATCAGCCGATCGCGCGCTTCGGCGCCGTCTTCACGTGGGTCGAATAGAGAGTCAACCCGACGAAGGTCAGACCTCCGACGAGATTGCCCACGACCGTCGGGATCTCGTTCCAGATCATGTAGTCCATGATCGAGAACTTGCCCCCCAGCATCAGCCCCGACGGGAACAGGAACATGTTCACGATCGAATGCTCGAACCCCATGTAGAAGAACAGCATGATCGGCATCCACATGGCCATGATCTTGCCGGACACCGAGGTCGACATGATCGCCGCGACGACGCCGGTCGACACCATCCAGTTGCAGAGCACGCCACGAATGAACAGCGTCAGCATGCCGGCCGCCCCATGCGCCGCATAGCCGACCGTGCGCCCCTCGCCGATGTGGCCGATCGCCTTGCCGACCGCGTTGGGTTCCGTGTCGAAGCCGAAGGTGAAGATGATCGCCATGAACAGCGCCACCGTCAGCGCCCCGGCGAAATTGCCGACGAAGACGAGTCCCCAGTTGCGCAGCACCCCGCCGATGGTCACCCCCGGCCGCTTGTCGATCAGGGCGAGCGGCGTCAGCGTGAAGACGCCGGTGAGCAGATCGAAGCCGAGCAGATAGAGCAGGCAGAAGCCGACCGGGAACAAGATCGCGCCCGCCAGCGGCTGGCCGGTCTGGACGTTGATCGTGACCGCGAAGGCGGCGGCGAGCGCCAGGATGGCCCCGGCCATATAGGCCCGGATCACCGTGTCCCGCGTCGACATGAGGACTTTCGATTCCCCCGCGTCCACCATTTTGGCGACGAATTCCGAAGGCGCGAGATAAGCCATGTGAGACCCCCGATTGCACATCGGCGAAATCACCCGACCGAAGTGTTCGTCACCGCCCTGCACGACGGTGACCCGATGAACACCTTCGCTTCGAGCGACCTCCCCCAGAGAGATACGTCGATGGCTCGATCCGTCCCCGATCGAACGTGACGCTCTTCATCAAGCTTCGTGCCATCTCGGGAAGGCGCGGAAATCATGCACTTTCCCGTAGGGTCACCTTCGGCAGCATATTGCACCTGCTCATTCGCGATGCAGCGCACATAGAGTTTCATCGCGGCCGTCGGGAACGCCGCCCGCCGACGACCCGTGGAAACGAAGACGGCCCCGGATCGCTCCGGGGCCGTCGAAGATCGGATCGCGAGAAAGCCTCGGATCAGTCCTGCAGTTCCCACACCGCCGGCGAGCGCTCGAGGCGCGCCGCGAAGAGCTGACGATGCAGCTCCATTTCCTTCGGCAGCTTGGCGCCGAACTGAGCGAAGTGCGCGACCTGCTCCTCGGCTTCCGCCAGACCCTTCTCCCGGTCGACCTTGACGATGGCGTCGTACTTGGCCTTCGGGAAGTCGAGACCCTTCCAGTTCAGGTCGGAATAGCGCGGCACCCAGCCGTAGGGGCTCTCGACCGCCTCGGCGTGACCGTGGACGCGCGCGACGATCCACTCGAGGGCACGCATGTTGTCGCCGTAGCCCGGCCAGATGAACTTGCCGTTCTCGTCCTTACGGAACCAGTTGACCCGGAAGATGCCCGGCGCGCTCGGCAGGTTGCGGCCGAGATCGAGCCAATGCGCCCAGTAGTCGCCCATGTTGTAGCCGCAGAACGGCAGCATGGCGAAGGGATCGCGACGCATCGCCGCCTGACCGACGGCCGCGGCGGTGGCTTCCGAGCCCATGGTGGCGGCGAGATAGACGCCGTGGCTCCAGTCGAACGCCTGGAACACCAGCGGGAACGCCTTGGAGACGCGGCCACCGACGATGAAGGCCGAGATCGGCACGCCCGCCGGATCTTCCCAGGCCGGGTCGATCGAGGGAACCTGGCTCGCCGGCGCGGTGAAGCGGGAGTTCGGATGCGCCGCCGGACGGCCGCAGCCCGGGGTCCAGTCCTGGCCGGTCCAGTCGATGAGGTGCGAGGGCGCCTCGTCGGTCAGACCTTCCCACCACACGTCGCCGTCATGGGTCATCGCCACGTTGGTGAAGATGCAGTTGGCGTAGAGCGTGGCGAGGGCGTTCGGGTTGGAGACGTCGTTGGTGCCGGGAGCGACGCCGAAGAGGCCGTTCTCCGGGTTGATCGCATGCAGCACGCCCTTGGCGTCCGGCTTGATCCAGGCGATGTCGTCGCCGATCGTCGTGACTTCCCAGCCCTCGTAGCCCTTGGGCGGGATCAGCATGGAGAAGTTGGTCTTGCCGCAGGCCGACGGGAAGGCGGCCGCCACGTAGGTCTTCTCGCCCTGCGGGTTCTTCACGCCGAGGATGAGCATGTGCTCGGCGAGCCAGCCCTCGTCGCGCGCCATCACCGAGGCGATGCGCAGCGCGAAGCACTTCTTGCCGAGCAGCGCGTTGCCGCCGTAGCCCGAGCCGTAGGACCAGATCTCACGGGTCTCGGGGAAGTGGACGATGTACTTGGTGTCGTTGCAGGGCCAGGTGGAATCCTTCTGACCCGGCTCGAGCGGCGCGCCGACCGAGTGGATCGCCGGAACGAAATCGTCGTCGCCGAGCACGTCGAGCACCTTCTGACCCATCCGGGTCATGATGCGCATGTGGACCGCGACATAAGCCGAGTCGGTCAGTTCCACGCCGATCTGGGCGATCTTGGAGCCGAGCGGACCCATGGAGAAGGGGATGACGTACATGGTACGCCCCTTCATGCAGCCGTCGAACAGGCCGGTCATGGTCGCGCGCATCTCGTCCGGATCCGCCCAGTTGTTGGTCGGGCCGGCGTCTTCCTTGAGCTTCGAGCAGATGAAGGTGCGATCCTCGACACGCGCCACGTCGGACGGCGACGAGCGCGCCAGGAAGCTGTTCGGGCGCTTGTCGGGGTTGAGGCGCGTGAACACGCCCGCATCCACCAGTTCCTGGCAGAGAGCGTCGTATTCTTCCTGCGAACCGTCACACCAATGGATCTTGGCGGGCTTGGTCAGCTTGGCGACCTCGTCGACCCAGGCGATCAATTTGGCGTTCATGGTGGGAGCTCGAGACATCAAGGTTCTCCGGTGGAGGTGTCGCGCTCTCGCCCCGCCCGGGCTTCGACCTGACGGGGACCGGGAGCGCGTGTCGATAGGGCTTGCGATTCGCCGGTGGAGGCAAACGACTTCGGAGGGCGGCACGAAGACCACCCGAGGACGGAAACGCCCCTATTCGAGATGGATTCTGCTCGGGCTCACGAGGCGTTCGCGATGGAACGCTCCCCCCTCGACCCCCGAACGCGATCCCCCGATCCGCATCAAAAAAACGACTCCACCCTGAACAGCGACGTCGGTTCGGCGCCCTTTTTCGAAGTCTTCGAAATCGGGGCTCGGCCCACGCCCTGTCGGTTGACTATCCTTTTGCGCTCGTTCCATCGAGCGCGCGCAAAATACTACATCGTTCCCGATGTAAACAAGGGAGTCGTAAGTCGGATCGAATGCGTAGTGCGAACTACAACGATTTAAGAAATTTATTGCAAGATACTGGATTCTTCCCAACGACGCAGCGCCGCCTCGAAATCCGCGCCCGTGTGCGCGATTTCGCCGAAGGTGAGGCGTCGAAACGCTCGATACGGCCCATCGCCGGTGGCGAGATCGAGCCCCTCGGGGTCGAGACCCACGACGTGCCAATCGCCGGCCGGCGCCCCGAGCCTCGCCGCCAGGCGCGACGCGCCCCGCCTCCGCCTCGATCGCCGCCACCACCGCCGCCTCCGCCGCGACGAGCGCCTCACAGCCGGTCGGATCGAGCAGCAGATCCTCGCGCCGCACCCGCATCGCCCGGCCGAATCCGGCGACGAGATGGGCCTCCTCCACCACCAGCCGGAAGAAGGCGAAATCGCCGAATCCGGCATAGAGCGCCGCCTCCGGCAGTCGCGCCAGATAGCGCCGCGCCGCCTCCGTCGCCGCCTCGATCCGCTCGATCCGTCCGACCACGGTGACGCGGCCACCCTGCTGCGGATCCGGCACGGTGCGATCCTCGTAGAGGAGCGAGGCGCGCGGATCCTCGGCGAGATTGCGCGAATGCGCCGCCAGCGTCGACATCAGCAGGATCGGCGTTCCGTCCGGCTCGCAGGCGACCGAGACCATCGATCCGAACGGATGGCCGGTGCGCCGCGCGATCGTCGCCAGCGCGGCGGTGCGCGCCTGCCGGATCAGGCGGCGCGAGGTCTCGACGGGAGAGAAGGCGGGCTCGGTCATCGGACGTCCTCGAAGCGAAGCGGGCGGCGTCCATGTCGGACGAGGCGCGCCCCCGCGTCAATCCGCGCGGGGGCGAGGCCCGTCCCGGCCCGCAACCGATTCTCGCGGCGGTGGCGGGACTTGACGGTCTCGGTTATGATCACCGCCATGATTTGCGCGCATTCGCCGTGGTATTGGGCCCCGAATGACGCCCCCCGCACGGAGATCGGCATACCCATGCCCACCATCGCCCTCGTCGACGACGACCGCAACATCCTGACCTCCGTCTCCATCGCGCTCGAGTCCGAAGGCTACCGGGTCCAGACCTATACCGACGGCGCCTCCGCGCTCGACGGTCTCAAGGCCAATCCGCCCGACCTCGCCATCTTCGACATCAAGATGCCGCGCATGGACGGCATGGAGCTTCTGCGCCGCCTGCGCCAGAAGTCCGAGCTGCCGGTGATCTTCCTCACCTCCAAGGACGACGAGATCGACGAGCTGTTCGGCCTCAAGATGGGCGCCGACGACTTCATCCGGAAGCCCTTCTCCCAGCGGCTTCTGGTCGAGCGGGTCAAGGCGGTTCTGCGCCGGGTCGCTCCGAAGGGCGAGGGCGCGGTCAAGCCGACCGACGCCGCCCGGATCCTGGAGCGCGGCCCGCTGTCGATGGACCAGGAGCGCCACACCTGCACCTGGAAGGGCGAGCCGGTGGTGCTCACCGTCACCGAGTTCCTCATTCTCTATTCTCTCGCCCAACGCCCCGGCGTGGTGAAGAGCCGCAACGCCCTGATGGATGCCGCCTACGACGATCAGGTCTACGTCGACGACCGCACCATCGACAGCCACATCAAGCGGCTGCGCAAGAAGTTCAAGGCGGTCGACGACGACTTCGAGATGATCGAGACGCTCTATGGCGTCGGCTACCGCTTCAAGGAGATGTGACGGTCCAGTGGCGGTCGAGATCGACGACGACCCGGCGGCGACGCTCCCGCGGCCTCGACGTGGCACGCGGGTGTTGCGGCTGCTCGCCCGCCGCCTCCTGCGCCTGTTCGGCGACACCGCCTTCTCGAGCCTGACCCGCCGCATCGTTCTCCTGAACTTCACCGGCCTCTTCGCGCTGGTGCTGGCGATCCTCTATCTCAATCAGTTCCGCGCCGGCCTGACCGACGCCCGCATCGAGAGCCTCCAGACCCAGGGCGAGATCATCGCCGCCGCGATCGGCGCCTCCTCTCAGAAGGAATCGGGCGCCTCCGGCATCGATCTCGACGCCCTGCTCCGGGCCGAGATCGGCGACAAGAGCGAACAACCCGACACCGGCGACGAGATCTCGCCGCTCGAATTCCCGATCGACCCGATGCGCGTCGCGCCGATCCTGCGCCGCCTCATCTCCCCGGCCAAGACCCCGGCCCGCGTCTGGGACCGCGACGGCTTCCTGGTGCTCGACAGCCGCACGCTCTACCGCGCCGGCGGCTTCTTCTCGCCCGAACTGGTGGCGCCGGCGCCGGCGCCCGATCCCGGCCTCTTCCACCGCACCCTCGAGGTGGTCTCGCGCTGGATGCGCGGCGGTCACGATCTGCCGGTCTATCGCGAATTGGGCATCTCCGCCGGCAAGGACTATCCGGAGGTCGCCGCCGCCCTCGCCGGCACGACCACACCGATCGTCCGCGTCACCACCCACGGCGAGATGATCGTCACCGTGGCGGTGCCGATCCGCCGCGGCCGCACCATCCTCGGCGCCCTTCAACTCTCCACCCCCGGCGGCGACATCGACGCGATCGTGCGCAACGAGCGCATGGCGATCCTGCGCGTCTTCCTGGTCGCCGCGATCGTCATCGTGCTCCTGTCGACCCTGCTCGCCGGCACCATCGCCGCGCCGCTGCGCCGCCTCGCCGCCGCCGCCGACCGGGTCCGCCGCTCGGTCAAGGCGCGCGAGGAGATCCCCGACTTCTCCGAGCGCAGCGACGAGATCGGCCATCTCTCGCGGGCGCTGCGCGACATGACCAATTCGCTCTATGGCCGCATGGACGCGATCGAGAGTTTCGCCGCCGACGTCGCCCACGAATTGAAGAACCCGCTGACCTCGCTCAGGAGCGCCGTCGAGACCCTGCCGCTCGCCCGCAACGACACCTCGCGCGCCCGCCTGATCGAGATCGTCCAGCACGACGTCAAACGCCTCGACCGCCTGATCACCGACATTTCCGACGCCTCCCGCCTCGATGCCGAACTCGCCCGCCAGGACAGCGCCCCGGTCGACGTCCAGGCTCTGGTCGAGGCGGTCGTGTCGCTGCAGAACGACCTCGCCGCCAAGCGCGATCAGAAGGTGACGCTCTCCGCCCGTCCGCTCGGCGCGCCCCATCTCGCCTTCTTCGTGATGGGCCACGACAGCCGCCTCGGTCAGGTGCTGACCAATCTCGTCGACAACGCCCGCTCCTTCTCGCCCGACGGCGGCGAGGTGCGGGTCGAACTGGTCGCCACCGGCGGCCGCGTCGAGATCGTCGTCGACGACGACGGCCCCGGCATCCGCCCCGATCAGGCCGAGCGCATCTTCGAGCGCTTCTACACCGACCGCCCCGACAGCGAGGGCTTCGGCAACAACTCCGGCCTCGGCCTCGCCATCTCCCGCCAGATCGTCGAGGCGCACGGCGGCACGCTGATCGCCCGCAACCGCACCGCCGCCGACGGCACCGTCTCCGGCGCCCGCTTCACCGTGTCCCTTCCCGGCGGAGCGGTGACCTGACATGGCCGACGGCGCGACCATCCATGCCTGCGCCGTTCTCTACGAGGGGCGCGGCGTGCTGGTACGCGGGGCCTCCGGCGCCGGCAAGTCGTGCCTGGTGCTCGATCTCCTCGACGACGCCCTGGCGCGCGGCCGCGACGCCGCGCTGATCGCCGACGACCGCGTCGTGGTCGGCGCCGCCCACGGGCGCCTCGTCGCCCGCACGCCGACGACCATCGCCGGCCTGATCGAACTGCGCGGTCTCGGCATCGTCACCCTGCCCTACGAGCCGGCCGCCGTGATCGCCCTGGTGGTCGACATCGAGGCGACCCTGCCGCCGCGCATGCCCGAGGACGAGGCGCGATTCGCCGTGCTCGACGGCCTCCGCCTGCCCTGTCTCAGGCTCTGGCGCGACGATCGCCGCGCGGTTTTGCGTGTGCGAAACGCCCTGCGCGCGCTCGACGAAAACCCGTGACGCACTGCAGGATTTTGCAATATCCGAACATTCTCACTTGAACTTCGCGCTCGTCCCGCCCATTTTTGCGCGCTACCCGGAAGCGGGTGTGGCGTGGTCCTCTCGCGAGAGAGACGCGCCGGCTCGCCTCCCCGTCGGCCCGCAGGAGCGCACTCCATGATCGGTCTCGTCCTCGTCACGCACGGGGATCTCGCCAAAGAGTTCGTCAAGGCTCTGGAACACGTCGTAGGCCCTCAACGCCAGATCGCCACGATCTGCATCGGCCCGGAGGACGACATGGAGCAGCGGCGCGGCGACATCCTCGCCGCCGTGACCTCCGTCGACACCGGCGAGGGCGTCGCCATTCTCACCGACATGTTCGGCGGCACGCCTTCCAACATGGCGATCTCGGTGATGAACGGCGGTTCGATCGAAGTGGTCGCCGGCATGAATCTGCCGCTCCTGGTCAAGCTCGCCAAGGTCCGCAGCGAGCGCAAGTTGCTCGACGCGGTGATCGAGGCCAAGGAGGCCGGTCGCAAGTACATCAACGTGGCCAGTCAGGTTCTCCAGGGCTGAGGAACGCATGAGCGCAGACGCGACGGCCGGCATCGAACGCGACATCCCCATCACCAACAAGCGAGGCCTCCACGCCCGCGCCTCGGCCAAATTCGTCCAGACGGTCGAATCCTTCGACGCCGAGGTCGAGGTCTCCAAGGACAATCAGTCGGTCTGCGGCACCTCGATCATGGGTCTGATGATGCTCGCCGCCTCGATCGGCACCTCGATCCACGTGACCACCCGCGGCCCCCAGGCCGCCGAGGCGATGCAGGCCATCGTCGATCTGGTCGAGGCCCGCTTCCACGAGGAATGAGGCGGCGGAGGCGACGCGCTCCCGCGCGGCCGGACCGTCTCGCAAACCTGGGTTCGCCATGACCGTCTTCACTCTCGATCCGCGCCTCGCCGCCGACACCCGGCCGCTCTGCGATCTCGCCCTCTCACGCGTGCTGGCGATGCGGCCGAGCGATCACCCCTGGCTGATCCTGGTGCCGCGCCGCGCCGATCTGGTCGAGATCCTCGACCTCGAGCCGGCCGACCGCGCCCTCCTCTTCGACGAGATCACTCGCGTCGCCGACGCCCTGCGCGCCGAGACCGGCGCCCACAAGCTCAACGTCGCCGCCCTCGGCAACGTCGTCGCCCAGCTCCACGTTCACGTGATCGCCCGCTTCCGCGACGATCCCGCCTGGCCGAACCCGGTCTGGGGGCGCCCACTCGCGCGTCCGCTCGCCGACGCCGCGCTCGACGATCTCGCCGACCGCCTCACCCGCCGGCTCGCCTGAGCCGCCCGACGCGAAGAGGTCGACGCATGCTCCCGCCCGCTCCGCCGTCCGAGCCGTCGCTCGACTTCCGCTTCGCCCGCACGGCGCTCGACCGCCGCGCCGACCTGCGCGACGACGTTCCCGCCCTCGCCGCGCTCGCCGCCGACCGCCGCGCCCGAACCCTGGTGACCTCCGGCAGCCGCGTCGTCGTCGCCCGCCGCTCGGACGGTGGCCTCGACGCCGCCCTCGACGGCGACCTCGCCGCCCGCCTCGCCCCCTCCGACGCCGAGCCGATCTTCCTCGGCACCGACGCCGGTGTCGGCTGGTTCGCCCTGCCTCTCGCCGACCCCGACCGCGCGGCAGCCGCCGGCCTCGAACTGATCGAACTGCGCGCCCTGGCGATCGCCGGCACGCTCCCCGACACGCATTACGGCGCCCTCGCCGCCGCCCGCGCCCTCCACCATTGGCACGAGGGACATCGCTTCTGCGCCCGTTGCGGCGCCGCCTCGCGGCCGACCTCGGCCGGGTGGAAACGCGTCTGCCCGTCGTGCTCGACCGAGCATTTCCCGCGCACCGACCCGGTGGTGATCATGCTGGTGGAGGACGGCGAGCGCTGCCTGCTCGGACGCGGCCACGCCTTTCCGGAGGGGATGTGGTCCTGCCTCGCCGGGTTCATGGAACCGGGCGAGACCATCGAGGGGGCGGTGCGCCGCGAGACCCTCGAGGAGGCCGGCATCGCCGTCGGCGCGATCGCCTATGTCGCCAGCGAACCCTGGCCCTTTCCCGGCTCGCTCATGATCGGCGTGCGCGCCCACGCCCTCGACCGCACGATCCGGATCGATCCGAAGGAACTGGCCGATTGCCGCTGGTTCGACCGCGACGAGGCCCGCCTCCTCCTCGACCGGCGCCATCCCGACGGCCTCGTCGCGCCGCCGCCGATCGCCATCGCCCACCACCTGTTGCGGACGTTCGTCGAAACGCGGTGAACGTTTCCTCAACCATACGTGCCCCTACCCCGACGCAACCCACCCTTGGAAAGGGCTCCTTAAATGGTCGCGGCGTAGAACGGACCGGATCGGTCGTGGAACGTGCCGCGACGCGAGGAGCCCGCTCGATGAGTCGTCTGAAGTCCGTCCTCGTACCGTCCGGAAGACGATCGCTCTCGGCGACCGGCGAACGGATCGTCCTGCTCGGCATCATCGCGCTGCTCTTCTTACTCGACTACCGCTTCGGAGTTCTTCACCGAACCGTCGCCATGCTCGAATCCGCCGACACGACGCTGGGTTCGGCGTTGATGGCGCTGTTCGTCGCCTCCTGGGCCGGTGTCTTCTCCTATGCCTTCCGCCGCCGCCACGAGCTGAACCAGGCGATGGTGGCGAAGGCCGAGGCCGAGCAGAACGCCGAGACCGCCGAGATCTGCGATCGCCTGACCGGGCTGCCCAATCGCGTCGGCCTGAAGGCGGCGCTGCGCGCCCGCCTCGCCGCCCCCGTCGCGTCCGGCGACCTCGGCTGCGTCGTCGCCATCGACATCGTCCGCTTCAAGTCCCTGAACGAGGTGAGCGGCCACCTCGTCGCCGATCGCGTCCTGATCGAATTCTCAGATCGCCTCGCCATGGCGGTCGGCCCCGAGGATTTCGTCGCGCGGGTCGGCCCCGACGAGTTCCACATCCTGACCACCGTGCCGGACGTCGAGACCGCCGAGGCCCGCGCCGCCCGTCTGGTGGCCGCGGTCGCCATGCGGCTCGAGGATTTCGACCCGCCGCTGCCGATCACCGCCGACGCCGGCGTCACCCTCTGGGGCGGCGCCTACGGCACCGCCGAGGTCGACGTGATCATGCGCCGCGCCGACATCGCCCTGCAGAACGCCAAGAAGCGCGAGAATTCGATCGCCGTCTTCGAGCCGGAGATGGAAGAGGCGATCCGCGAGCGCGCCGAGCTCGAGACCGCGCTCGAATCGGCCATCGATTCCGGGCAGATCACCCCGCATTTCCAGCCCGTCATCGATCTCTCGTCGAGCCGCCTGACCGGCTTCGAGGTGCTGGCGCGCTGGGCCCATCCGACGCGCGGCCAGATCCCGCCCGGCGTCTTCATTCCGATCGCCGAGGAGACCGGGCTGCTCTCGCGCCTGACCACCTCGCTCCTGCGTCAGGCCTGCACCAGCGCCCGCGACTGGCCGGACCACATCAAGATCGCCGTCAACATCTCCCCGGTGGACTTCAAGAACCCCTGGCTCGCCCAGGAGATCCTGGCGATCCTGGTCGAGGTCGGCTTCCCCCCGCGCCGTCTCGAGATCGAGATCACCGAGAGCGCCCTCGTCGTCGACCACGATCAGGCCACCCAGACCCTGCTGTCCCTGAAGAACCAGGATCTCGATCGCCCTCGACGACTTCGGCACCGGCTATGCCAGCCTCCATCAGCTGCGCATGCTGCCGTTCGACAAGATCAAGATCGACCAGTCCTTCGTGAAGACCATGCGCGAGAATTCCGACAGCCGCATGATCGTCAAGGCGATCATCGGCCTGTCCGGCAGTCTCGGTCTGCCGACCACCGCCGAGGGCATCGAATCCTCCGGCAACGCCGACATCCTCCGGGATTTCGGCTGCACCCTCGGCCAGGGCTTCCTCTATTCCGAGGCGGTGCCCGCCCAGGCCGTCCCCGGTCTGATGGCCGAGATCGAAGGTCAGGTCGAGCACATCGCCGACGCCGAGGGACTGGGCGAACACGCCATCGTCCTGACCCGCGCCCAGCCGGCCGAAACGCCGAAGGCCGCGGCCGAGACTCCGGCGGTGGACGCCACCGCCGAAGGCGAGACCGAGGCGCTCGAGATGAGCGCCTGAGGCCGCCCCCCGTCGTCCGGGGGCGGCCCTGGGCGAGCGATCAGGCCGCCCGCTTCAGCACTTCGGTGAGCTTGCCGAACAGTTCGTCGATCTCCGCCTTCTCGATGATCAGCGGCGGCGACAGCGCGATGATGTCGCCGGTGGTGCGGATCAGCAGGCCGCTCTCGAACGCGTCGAGGAAGCAGGAGAAGGCCCGCTTGGTCGGCTCGCCGGCGATCGGCTCCAGCTCGATCGCGCCGATCAGGCCCGTGTTGCGCAGATCGATCACGTGCGGCAGGCCCTTCAGCGAGAACAGCGCGTCCTCCCAATAGCCGGCGAGCTCGGAGGCGCGCGTCAGAAGCCCCTCCTCGGCATAGGTGTCGAGTGTGGCGATGCCGGCGGCGCAGGCGATCGGGTTGCCCGAATAGGTGTAACCGTGGGCGAACTCGATCATGTGCTCGGGGCCGGACATGAAGGCGTCGTGGATCTTCGACGACACGAATACGCCGCCCATCGGGATGACGCCGTTGGTCATGCCCTTGGCGACGGTGAAGAGATCCGGCTTCACGCCGTAGTGGTCGACCGCGAAGGGGCTGCCGAGACGGCCGAAGCCGGTGATGACCTCGTCGAAGATCAACAGGAAGCCGTACTTGTCGCAGATCGCCCGGAGCCGCTCGAGATAGCCCTTCGGCGGCATCAGCACGCCGGTCGAGCCGGCCATCGGTTCCACCATCACGGCGGCGATGGTGGAGGGGTCGTGCAGCGCGCAGATCCGCTCGAGCTCGTCGGCGAATTCCGCGCCGTACTCGGGCTGGCCGCGCGTGAAGGCGTTGCGGGCGGGATCGTGGGTGTGGCGGATATGGTCGACGCCCGGCAGCAGCTGTCCGAACATCTTGCGATTGCCGCCGATGCCGCCGACCGACATGCCGCCGAAGTTGACGCCGTGATAGCCGCGCTCGCGGCCGATCAGGCGGGTGCGCTGCGCCTCGCCGCGCATGCGGTGATAGGCGAGCGCCATCTTCAGCGCGGTGTCGGCCGATTCCGAACCCGAATTGGTGAAGAAGACGTGATCGAACCCGTCCGGCGCGATCGAGGTCAGCCGGTTGGCGAATTCGAACGCCTTCGGATGACCCATCTGGAAGGCCGGGGCATAGTCGAGCTCACCCGCCTGGGCGCGGATCGCCTCGACGATCTTCGGCCGGTTGTGGCCGGCGTTGCAGCACCACAGACCCGCGGTGCCGTCGAGGACCTCGCGTCCGTCGTCGGTGCGATAGCGCATCCGGTCGGCGCTCACGAACATGCGCGGCGCCTTCTTGAACTGCCGGTTGGCGGTGTAGGGCATCCAGAAGGAGGCGAGATCGTTGGGGCGCGGCATGTCGGTCATGAAGAACCTCGGGGTCGAAACAGTTCGCTAAATCGAACGTTAGAAGCCTCTCGGCCCCCCGACAATCCCTGGACGCTGTTCGATCCGTTCCGTATTCTGAACATATGAACACACCCTCGGACATCGACGTCGGCCTCCGCCTGAAGGAGCTGCGCCTCGCGCGCGGCCTGTCGCAACGCGCGCTCGCCAAGCGGGCCGGCGTCTCCAACGCCACCGTCTCGATGATCGAGGCGAACCGCGTCAGCCCCTCGGTGGCCGCGCTGAAACAGATCCTCGCCGGTTTCCCGATCGGCCTCTCCGCGTTCTTCTCGACCGAGGAGGCCGAGCACGAGAAGGTGGTGTGGCGCGCCGACGAACTGACCGAGATCGCCGGCGGCCCGATCTCCTACCGCCAGGTCGGCGGCGACCTCAGCGGACGCTCGCTGCAGATGCTGCACGAACGCTACAAACCCGGCGCCGTCTCCGGCCGGGCCCTCCTCTCCCACCAGGGCGAGGAGGCCGGACTGGTGGTGCGCGGTCTGCTCGAGCTCGAAGTCGACGGGGTCCGCCACACGTTGCGCACCGGCGACGCCTATTTCTTCGACAGCCGCCGCCCCCATGCCTTCCGCAATCTCGGCGACGACGATCTGGTGGTGGTCTCCGCCTGCACACCGCCGAGCTTCTGAGCGCGACGAAACGTCCCGAGAGCGCGTTGGCGCGACGAGACGCTCGACGAGAGCGCGTCGGCGCGACGAAACGTCCGAGAAGAGCGCTTTTTCGTCCGGTCACGCGCTCGTGACGTGGACAGGGGCTCGAACCCGGCCTAAGGACGCCGATTGCGGGCCGAGCGCCGTCCCGCCCGTGCCTCCCCCCCGACCTGCGGACGACGACGATGAGACGCGAGCAGCTGATCGCGGAGGTGATCCGCAATCTCGAGACCCCGCCGGGGGTCCTCGCCTTTTCGCCGACGCTCGAGGAACACTACCGCACCGCCATTTCCGACCGCCGCCGCCGCTCGATGATCATCGCCTCGAGCATCGGTCTCTCGGTCCTCGCCGCCTTCGTCGTTCAGCGCGCCTTCTTCACCGACACCTCCGCCGATCCCGAGACCTTCCGGCGCTGGCTGGCGACGATGGCGGCGATCGGCGCCGTGAGTTTCCTCACCCTCGTCGTCACGGCGCTGTCGCGCACCCATCGCGCCATCGATCGGGCCACGATCTCCGGCGTCGTCGCGGTCGGCGCCCTGGTCTGCGTCGGTTTCCGGGTCGAGAGCGGCGCCGCCGCGACCGTCGGCATCTATTGTTTCATGATGGTGCCGCTCGCCGCCGCCGACCTCGCCTCGCTGCATTTCCGGCAGGCGCTGACGGCCATCGTCGTCGTCGACGTGATCTACGCGGTCGCGCTCGTCGGCGATCCCGAATTCGACATGACGCTGCACGTGCCGGCGTTGCTCCTGGTGATCTCGGTCAGCGCCATGACGCTCTGGGGCAACTGGCGCGACGATCGCGACCACCGCGCCCTCTTCCTGTTCCTCACGCGCGAGCGCCTGCTCTCGGAGGACACGGCCGAACGGAACGCCGAGCTGCGCGAGATGACGACGCTCGACCCCCTGACCGGCATTCCCAACCGCCGCGCCTTCGAGGAGCGCTTCGCCGAGACGATGGCCGCCCCGCACGACGCCACCCTCGCCGTGGTGATGATCGACATCGATCACTTCAAGGCGTTCAACGACCATTACGGCCATGTCGAGGGGGATCGCTGCCTGATCGCCGTGGCGCGCGCGCTCGCCGCCGAGATGCGCGGCAACGCCGACTTCATCGCCCGCCTCGGCGGCGAGGAGTTCGTGGCGCTCGCCCCCGGCCTCGGCCGCGACGACGTCGTGACCGTGCTGGAGCGTCTGCGCCGCGCCGTGGAGAAACTGTCGATCCCCCACGCCGGCATCGACGGCGCGGACGGCCTCGTCACCGTCTCGCTCGGCTGCGCCCTCGTCGAGAACGGCGACCCGCGCGCGCGACGCCGGGTGCTGGAGCGCGCCGATGCCGCGCTCTACGCCGCCAAACACGCCGGGCGCAATCGTTGGACGATCGCTCCCGACGCCGCCGCCGATCAGACCGGAAAGCCGGCCTGACGCACGAGATCGGCGAGATCGGACTGCGAGCGCGCGCCGATGTGGCCGATGATCTCCGCCGCCAGCAGGCCGCCGAGCTCGGCGCAGGTGGCGTGATCGAAACCGTGGGTGAGACCGTAGAGGAAGCCGGCCGCGTAGAGATCGCCCGCGCCGGTGGTGTCGACCACCGCCGCGGCCGGCGCGGCGGCGACCCGCACCACCCCGTCGCGGCTCGCCACCAGCGACCCTTCTTCCGACAGCGTCACCGCCGCCAGACCGACGTCGGCCCGAAGCGCCGCCACGCCCGCGTCGATGTCGGCGGTCTCGTAGAGCGCCTTCACCTCCGCCTGATTGGCGAAGACCACGTCGACGAAACCGCCGCGCATCAGTTCCAGGAACTCGGGGCGCCAGCGCTCGACGCAGAAACTGTCGGAGAGCGTCAGCGCCACCCGCCGGTCATGGGCATGGGCGATGCGCGAGGCCTCGCGGAACGCCTCCTTGGCCGCCGGCGGATCCCACAGATAGCCCTCGAGATAGACGATCTTCGAGGCGGCGACCGTCTCCACGTCGATGTCGGCCGGCGTCAGATGGGTGCAGGCGCCGAGGAACGTGTTCATGGTGCGCTCGCCGTCGGGCGTCACCAGGATCATCGACCGTGCGGTCGGCGCGTGATCGGGGGCGATCCGCATCAGCGGCGCGGTCTCGAAATGGACGCCGACGGCGCGAATGTCGTGGGCGAAGGCCTTGCCGAGATGATCGTCCGAGACCTTGCCGAAATAGGCCGCCTTCCCGCCGAGCCCCGCCAGCGCGGCGATGGTGTTGCCGGCCGATCCGCCCGAGACCTCCTTGGTCGGCCCCATGTGCTCGTAGAGGCGTTCGGCCTCCTCCGCGTCGATCAGGCGCATCGACCCTTTGACCAACCCCTCGCGCACCAGGAAGTCGTCCGTCGTGCGGGAGATGACGTCGACGATGGCATTGCCGATGCCGAGAACGTCGAAACGGGTGTCGGTCATGAGGGGAACCTACCGGCGCAAGGGACTGGGAACGGGACCGTCCGAGCCGGAGCGACGACCGTCGACCGCCGTGGTACAAGGAAAAGCGATCCCCATGCAACCACGCCTCACCCGACGGGAGGAACGCGGATTGCGGACCGGATGACCTTGAGTTCGCGCCGCCCCTGCCCTATTTCGCGAGGGTGGCCGTAGAGACGAGCGCCGAAGAGGAAGCGATCATGGGCAGAGAAGGGTCGTTCCCGTCGGCCGACACCACGCAGCGCTTCGTCGCCCGGACCGGGCTCGCCGCCGAATTGGCCGCCCTCGAGGAGGCCGGCGGCGCGATCCGCATCGGCCTCGTCGGCGTCGGCGAGATGGGGACCGACATCGTCACCCAGGTCGCGCTGATGAAGGGTCTCCGGATCACCGTCATCGCCGTGCGCGACCCCGCCAAGCGTCACGCCGAACACGCCCATGTGATCGCCGGGCTCGACCCGGAGCGTGTCCGCGTCGTCGAGAGCCGCCCGGCGATCGCCCGCGCCGTCGAGGCCGGTTACACCGCCGTCACCACCGACGTCGAGGCGCTCTACACGTCCGATCACGTCGACGTCGTCATCGACGCCACCGGCAAGCCGGAGATGGGCGCGATCATCGCGCTGGGCGCCATCGAGGCCGGCAAGCACGTCGTGATGATGAACGTCGAGGCCGACGTGACCGTCGGCGCCTGGTTGCAGAACCGCGCCCGCGAGGCCGGGGTGGTCTACACGGTCGGCGCCGGCGACGAGCCCTCCTCGACCATGGAACTGATCGAATTCGTCACCGCGCTCGGCTATCCCGTGATCGCCGCCGGCAAGGGCAAGAACAACCCGCTCGACATCACCGCCACCCCCGACCAGTACGTCGAGGAGGCGACCCGCCGCAACATGAACCCGCGCATGCTCGTGGAGTTCATCGACGGGTCGAAGACCATGGTGGAGATGGCCAACATCGCCAACGCCACCGGCCTCGTCCCCGACGTCGCCGGCATGCACGGCCCCGAGGCGACGCTCGAGAACCTCCACACCATCCTCTGCCCGAGGCAAGACGGCGGCATTCTCTCGCGCAAGGGCGTGGTCGACTACACCATCGGCAAGGGCGTCGCGCCGGGCGTCTTCGTCGTCGCCGAGATGAGCCACCCGCGCCTGCGCGAGCGCATGAACGACCTGAAGCTCGGCCCCGGCCCCTATTACACCTTCTACCGGCCCTATCACCTGACCAGCCTCGAGGTGCCGCTGTCGGCCGCCCGCGCGGTGCTCCACGGCCGCGTCGACATGCGCGCGCTCGCCAAGCCCTCGGCCGAGGTCTCCGCCCTCGCCAAGCGCGACCTCGCCCCCGGTGAGAAGCTCGATGCGATCGGCGAATGGTGCTACCGCGCCTTCACCCTCGAATACGAGGCGGCCCGCGCGGCCGGCGCCATGCCGATCGGCCTGATCGAGGGCGGCACGGTGGTGAAACCGATCAAGCGCGGCGAATTGCTGACCCGCGCCAACGTCGCCCCGCCGGTCGGCTCCAAGATCGTCGAGCTGCGCCGGTTGCAGGACGAGATGGTCCACGGCCCCGCCGGGGTCGCCCCCGGTGAGGCGGCGGCCTGACCATGGCGTCCTCGCTCGACCATGTCGGCGCCGCGATCCGCGACGGTGTCGCCGATCTCGCCTCGCCGCCCTTTCGCGGCGTGGCGATCCGCTCGCTCGGCGTGACCCTGCTGATCGTCGTGGTGCTCTGGGCGCTCGGCACGCGGCTCTTCACCGGCTATGCCGGCGACATGGCCGGGGCCCATCCGTTGAACGTGCCGTTCTTCCTCGACGGGGTGTTCTGGATCGCCGGGATCTTCTCCGGCCTCGCCCTGATGATCGGCTTCTCGTTCCTGATCGCGCCGATCACCGCCGCCGTCGCCGGCCTCTTCCTCGACGAGGTCGCCGAGGTGGTGGAGAAGACCCATTACCCGAGCGCGCCGCCCGGCCGCGCCATGCCGCTCGGCGAAAGCCTGATTCAAGCCGCGCGCTTCACCGCGCTGTCGCTCGTCGTCAACCTCGTCTGTCTGGTTCTTCTGCTGATCCCCGGCGTCAATCTCGTCGCCTTCTTCATCGGCAACGGCTGGCTGATCGCCCGGGAATATTTCGCCTTCGCGGCGCGTCGGACGATGGGGAAAGAAGAGGCGAAGCGGCTGGCGCACGCCCATTCGGGAGCCGCGATGCTGGCCGGCCTCGCCTCGGCGCTCGTGCTCTCGATCCCCTTCGTGAACTTCCTCACGCCCCTCTTCGCCACCGCCGTGATGGTGCACTTGGTGAAGCGGGTGAGCGGCGCCCGGATGGGGTGAGATCCGACGTCGGAAGCTCACCCCTCTTCGGCCGGTTCGGATTCACCCTGAGGCGCACGGTCGAAGACCGTGCCTCGAACCGTGCCGCTCGGCCCTTCGCCCTTCGAGGCGAAGCTTGCGCTCGCACCTCAGGGTGAAGGACCTCCGATCGACACCCGAGTCGTCGGAACGTCGCGCCGTCGGATTTCTTCTCCCACGAGGGGAGAAGGACGCGCCGAGCCCCTCGCTCACCTCACACCCGCTCCAGCACCACCGCGATGCCCTGGCCGACGCCGATGCACATGGTGGAGAGCGAATACCGCCCGCCGGTCAGCGCCAGTTCGAGCGCCGCCGTGCCGGTGATGCGCGCGCCCGACATGCCGAGCGGATGGCCGAGCGCGATGGCCCCGCCGTTGGGGTTCACCCGCGCGTCGTCGTCGGCGATCCCGAGATCGCGCAGCGTCGCGAGGCCCTGGCTCGCGAAGGCCTCGTTGAGTTCGATCACCGAGAGATCGTCGACCGTGAGCCCGAGCCGGGCGAGCAGCTTCTTCGAGGCCGGCGCCGGGCCGATGCCCATGATGCGCGGCGGCACGCCCGCCGCCGCCCCGCCGACGATGCGGGCGATCGGCGTCAGCCCGTGCGCCTTCGCCGCCGCCTCCGAGGCGACGATCAGCGCCGCCGCGCCGTCGTTGACGCCGGACGCGTTGCCCGCCGTCACCGACCCGCCCTTGCGGAACGGGGTCGAGAGCCCGGCGAGCACCTCCATCGTGGTGGCGCGCGGATGTTCGTCGCGATCGACCACGACCGGATCGCCCTTGCGCTTGGGGATCGTCACCGGGACGATCTCGCGCGCCAGACGGCCGTTGGCCTGCGCGGCGGAAGCCTTGGCCTGCGAGCGCAGAGCGAAGGCGTCCTGATCGACCCGCGAGATCGAAAAGTCCTCGGCGACGTTCTCGCCCGTCTCAGGCATCGAATCGACGCCATACTGCGCCTTCATCAGCGGGTTGACGAAGCGCCAGCCGATGGTGGTGTCGTGGACCTCGGCAGCGCGCGAGAAGGCCGTCTCCGCCTTGGGCATCACGAAGGGCGCCCGCGACATGCTCTCGACGCCGCCGGCGATCATCAGCTCGGCCTCGCCCGCCTTGATCGCCCGCGCCGCCTGGATCACCGCGTCCATGCCCGAACCGCACAAGCGGTTGATGGTGGTGCCGGAGACCGAGACGGGGAAGCCGGCGAGCAGCAGGCTCATCCGCGCCACGTTGCGATTGTCCTCGCCGGCCTGATTGGCGCAGCCGAAGATCACGTCGTCGACGCGCTCGAGATCGAGCCCGGCGTGCCGCCCCATCAAGGCCTTCAGCGGCACCGCGCCGAGATCGTCGGCTCGGACCGAGGAGAGCGAACCGCCGAAACGGCCGATCGGCGTGCGGACGTAGTCACAGATATAGGCCTCGGCCATGGTCACTTGCCCCCCTGATGGGCGATGCGGGTGCGCTCCTTGAGATCCCGGAGCGTCGTCAATTCGAGCGCGGAAGGCCGCGGCGTCTCCTCCACCGTGTCGGCGAAGCGCACGGTCCAGCCGCAGGTCTCCTGGACCTCTTCGCGGGTCGCACCCGGATGGATCGAGACCACGGTGAATTCCTTGGTGACCGGATCGGGCTTCCACACCGCCAGATCCGTCACCAGGAGCGCCGGTCCGGCGGTGGTGATGCCGAGCCGCTGGCGGTGATCGCCGCCCTCGCCGTGGCCGAAGGAGGTGTAGAAGTCGATGGTCTCGACCATGCCCCGTTTCGACTGCTTCATGGTGATGAAGATCCGCCCGCACGAGGTGGCGATCTCCGGCGCCCCGCCACCGCCGGGCAGCCGCACCTTGGGATGGGCATAGTCGCCGATCACCGTGGTGTTGATGTTGCCGAAGCGATCGAGCTGGGCGGCGCCGAGGAAGCCGGTCTTGATCCGCCCGCCCTGGAGCCAATAGCGGAACATCTCCGGGACCGAGACCGTGGTCAGCGCGGTGTCGCAGAGTTCACCGTCGCCGATCGAGAGCGGCAACACCTCCGGCGCGGTGCCGATGGTGCCGCTCTCGTAGATCAGCGTGATGTCCGGCGCGTGCGTCAGCCGCGCCACGTTGCAGGCGGCCGACGGCGCGCCGATGCCGACGAAGCAGACGTCGTCGTTCGACAACGCCCGCGCCGCGGCGATGGTCATCATCTCGTCGGGCGTGAAGCCGAGGTCCGAGGTCGCGGTCATTTGCGCAGGCCCTCCACACGGGCGGCGAACACGTCGGGGCCGACGTCGAGGACATTGGCCTTCATCCAGGCGAGGAACGTGTCGCGATCGCCCGAGATCTCGTTCCAGGCGAGATAGGCGGCGTTGTCGCGGGCGTAATAGCCGTGGGTATAGGAGGGATGGGCCCCGCCCGGCACCACGACCACCGCCGTCACCGTCCAATGCGGCAGGATGCAGAGATTGGGGTGAGCGTCGTCGAAATGGTCGACCACCTCCTCGACCGTGACGATCGAGCGTTTCGCCGCGAGCACCGCCTCCTTCTGGACGCCGATGATGCCCTCGATCAGCACGTCGCCCTTCCGGTTCGCCTTCTGGGCATGGATGATCGTGACGTCCGGCCGGTTCGCCGGGATCGCCGCGAGCTCCTCGCCGGTGAAGGGGCAGACGACCGAACGGATGTTCGGGTTGACCGCCTTCAGCCCGGCGCCGCGATAGCCGCGGAAGATCGCGCAAGGCAACCCCGCCGCGCCTGCCTCGTAGGCGTTGGCCATGCCGGCGTGGGAATGTTCCTCGGTCTCGATCGAGCGCGGCCAACCGTTCTCGAGCGCGTCGCGCATCCGCTTCAGAAGCCCCACGCCCGGATTGCCGGCGTAGGAGAAGACCGCCTTCTTCGCCAGCCCCATGCCGATCATCTGATCGTAGATCACGTCGGGCGTCATGCGGATCAGCGTCAGATCCTTCTTGCCCTGCCGGATCACCTCGTGGGCGGCGGCATGCGGAATGAGATGCGTGAATCCCTCGAAGGCGACCGTGTCGCCGTCGTGCACGAGATCCCGCACGGCGCTCGCGAGCGTCGTGATCTGGGCCATCGAACCTGCCTCGATCGATCGAGACGGGTCTCGATCCTTCGCGTTTTCCTCGCGCCGGCCCCGATCTCGCGGGATCGCGCCGACACCCGCTCCACTGGCCGACGGCCGGGGAACGCCGGCAAATCGTTCCACGCACGCGTCCGACCCGCAATCGCGATGTTCGGATCTCGCATGATAGTTCGACATACGAACATGAAACACGTCGTCTCTCCACGAGGGGAGAGGGAGACGCGGGAGGGGATGGGTCCTGGCGGGAGGGGGCCCTGGTCGGAGGAGGAGGGCGACCGCCGGAGCGGAGGGGGACGAGCGCCGGCTCGGAGACGACCGGCGCGGAGGGAGGCCGCGAGCCGAGGGACGGCGCGAGGAGGCGACGAAGAGCGCGGAAAGAGCGACCGAGGGTCGAAGAGCCGAGACCCGGACGAACGCCGACCGACCACGCGCCGGTGCCCTCCCGCGCGTCCCTCGCCACCGAAGCCACGCCTCGGGCCGGCGCCGCGATGTCACACCCGCCCGCGCTTGCCCGCCGGAGGTGGGATGCGAAAATGCCGCCGCCCTCGAATCGCGGTTTCCCCATGTCCATGCTCCTCCTGCGCATCCTGCCGATCTTCCTGCTGCTCGGGCTCGGCTGGGGCCTCAGGGTGTCGCGATGGGTCGACGAGGCGACCGGCAACGCACTGAAGCTGCTGGTCGTGCGGGTGGTGTTGCCGTCGGTCCTGTTCCTCTCCTTCGTCGACCTCGACCTGCGCCCGGACTACGGGGCGCTGATCGCGCTGGTCTTCGCCGTCTGCCTGATCGGCCTCGTCGTCGGGCCGCGCCTCTTGCGCGCCGCCGGCATCGACCGGCCCTGGGCGAAGTTCCTGATGACCGGCTACGAATACGGCATGCTCGGCATCGGCCTCTTCGCCGGCGCCTATGGCCTCGGCGCGGTTCCGACCATCGCCGTCGTCGCGCTCGGCCACGAGATCTTCATCTGGTTCGTCTTCTTCGCGCTGTTGATCGCCGCCCGCGACGGCCGCCCGAGCTTCGCCGCGCTGCTGAAGCGCTTCCTGACCAATCCGGTGATCGTGGCGATCGTCGCCGGCCTCGTCCTCGACGCCTTCGGCATCCATGCCGCCGATCTCGAGCGTCTGCCCGTGATCGACGCGCTGATGGCGACGCTGCGCCTGCTCGCGCCGATGACCGTGCCGCTGATCCTGATCGTCGTCGGCCACGGCTTCCATTTCGAGGGCGGCGCCTTCGGCGAAGTGGCGAAGATCGTCGCCCTCCGGCTGGCGCTCCAGATCCCGCTGGCGATCGCCGCCGCCTGGGGGATCGTCCATCTCGCCCTCGGCTTCGAGCCGCGCTACGCCGTCGCCCTCTTCACGCTGATGATCCTGCCGCCGCCCTTCATCGTGCCGCTGTTCATGCCCGAGGGGCGCGAGAGCGACGAGGAACGCCGGCTCGTCCACCGCGTCCTGACCGTCCACACCCTGGTCTCGCTGGCGATCTTCTCCGGCCTGCTGGCCGTCGCGCCCACGCTCTGACGCCCCCCCCCTCGAGCCGATTCGCGCGGCCCGCGCACGCCGATCGATCCCGCCGACACGAATCGGCGAGAGCGGACGATCACGAGATTTTTCGGGGAAGAGCAGCCGGAACGAACGCGCTCTCGCGCCGCCGGACGAACACGCCGGCGCGGCGAAGAAGAAGACGCCGAAAACCCTGAAACTCGGACGCGAAACACGATCTCTCGGGAGAGATGGTGCCCAGGAGAGGCGTTGAAAAAGGCAAGCCCGCCAAAGATGTTGGCAGCGAGTGGGACGAAAAATCACGGACTGATTTCATTGGGTTTTCTGATGGCGTCGTCCCACCCGAGGAGGGCGGGAGATGACCGACTTCGTCGACCTCATCGAACCCGTCGCGCGCCAGCTTCTCGGCGAACCGAACCGCCTCCTCTCGACCGCCGTCGAGTGGCGCGCCGCGCCCGCATCTTCGAGGAGGCCGAGCGCCGTGCCGAGGCCGAGCCGGTCGCCGGTGGCCGCGACACCCTCGCCGACGTCGAGCGTCGCTTCTCGATCGGTCGGGCTCTCGCCGACTTCTCCGAGCGCGGCCGCCTCTCCGGCGCCGAGGCCGAATGGAACGCCGAGAACCGCTCGGGCCGCCCGGGCGCCATCAACGTGCCGACCTCGATCCTGCTCGAGACCCGCGCCGCCACCGTCGGCGGCACCGCCGGCAACCTCGTCGCGACCGACCTCGGGCCGACCATCGACCGCCTGCGGCCCATGCTGGCGATCCAACGTATGGGCGCGACGGTGCTCTCCGGCCTGACGTCCTTCCTCGACCTGCCGCGCATGACCGGCTCGGGCTCGGTCGGTTGGGTCGCCGAGGGTGGCGCCGCCACCCGCTCCGACGTCGCCTTCGACAAGGTCTCGCTCGCCCCGAAGACCGTCACCGGCGAGTACGAAATGTCCCGCCGCATGATGATTCAGGCGCCGCAGATCGAGGCCATCCTGCGCAAGGATCTCGGTTGGCTGATCGCCCAGGCGCTCGACTCGGCCGCGATCAAGGGCGGCGGCACCAACGAGCCCGTGGGCATCCTCGCCAACGCCTCGGTTCCGGTGGTGGAGATGGGGACCGACGGCGCCGCCCTCGACCTCGACGTCGTGCCCAACATGATCCGCACTCTCGATCTCGCCAACTGCGACGAGACTTCGCTCGCCTTCCTCACCAACAACAAGGTGAAGTCGGCGGCGATGAAGATGAAGGACGCTCAGTCGCGGTTCTACGGGATCGGGCAGGTGTTCCAGAACGAGCCCGTCACCTTCTCCAATCAGGTGCCGTCGAACCTGACGAAGGGCACCGGCGCCGATCTCTCGGCGATGATCTACGGCGGGTGGGCCGACCTCGTCCTCGCCTACTGGTCGGGGGTCGACATCCTGCTGAACCCCTACCACTCGGACGTCGCGTCCAAGGGCGGCGCTCTGCTGCATGCCTTCCTCGACACCGACATCGCCTTCCGTCACCCGGAATGCTTCGTCGTCGCGAAGGACATCATCGCATGATCGACGCGGCCACCCTCGAAAAGCGGGCGGGAGCCCTCGAAGTCCGGTCGAAGGGCCGGACGCTCGAGGGTTACGCCGCGCTCTTCGGCGCCGAGGCGCGGATCGGTTCCTTCTCCGAGACGATCCGGGCCGGTGCCTTCACCAAGAGCCTCGAGCGGCGGGGCGACGTCCTCGCCCTCGTCGACCACGACCCGAGCCGCGTCCTCGCCCGCACCCGGTCGGGGACACTGCGCCTCGCCGAGGACACGCGTGGCCTCGCCTTCGCCCTCGACGTGCCCGACACCCAGGCGGGCCGCGACGTTCTCGCGCTCGCCGAGCGCGGCGACCTCGGCGGCATGAGCTTCGGCTTCCGGGTGCCGGCCGGCGGCGACGTCTGGTCGGGCGAGGCGCGCGAGCTCGTCGCCGTCGACCTCGTCGAAATCTCCGTCGTCCAGGCGTTCGCCGCCTATGACGGCACGATCGTCAACGCGCGGGCGCGTGGGTCTGGCGGCGTCATGCCGCTCGCCCTCGCGCGCTTCCGCCTCGCCGCCGTGGGGGTGTGCTGATGGGCTTCCTCGATCGCTTCTTCCGCCGCGAGACGCGCTCCGCATCGCCCGACGCCTTCCTCGCCGAGCATCTCGCGACGCGTGGTCTCGGCGGCGCGGCGTCTCCCGACGTCACTCTGTCGAGCCTCGCCGTCGCAGCGCGCTGCGTCGGCATCCGTTCCGAGATGCTGGCGAGCGTCGGCCTCTTCGCCTTCCGCCGCACCGCTGACGGCGGGCGCGAGCGGGCCGACGATCTTCCGCTCTATGCGGTACTGCACGACCAGATGAATCCGAACCTCGCGGCCTTCGAGGGTCGCGAATTCCTCCTCCGCGAACTCGACACCCGCGGCAACGCCTTCGCCCGGATCGAGCGCAACGCGCGTGGCCAAGTGGTCGCGCTCTGGCCTGAGCCGTGGGGCAACGTCGGCGTCGAACGCCTCGCCGGCGGGCGCCTGCGCTATCGGATCTCGTCGCCCTATGGCGGGACGGAAGTCCTGCTGCAGGACGAGGTGTTGCACGTTCGCGGACCGACCCGCGACGGCATGATGGGCCTCTCGCCGCTCCACATCGCCCGCGAGGCGATGGGCTTCGCCGTCGGGCAGGCCGAGACCGCCGAGGGCTTCATCCGAAACGCGCTACGGCCGTCGGGCGTGATCTCCTTCCCCGACAAGTTCGTGCAGAACCAGGAACAGGCCGCTCGCGTTCGTCAGACGCTGAGGGAGAAATACCAGGGCATCGGCAAGTCCGGCGAGATGATGATCCTCGACGGCGGTGCCAAGTTCGAACGGATCTCGTGGACGCCGCAGGACGCCGAATTCCTCGCGAGCCGCAAGCTCGCGAACGAGGATGTCGCCCGCGTCTTCGGTATCCCGCCGACGTGCGTCGGCATCACCGATCGCGGCACCTATTCCAATACGGAACAGGAGGCGCGCGCCCTCGTGCAAAATGCACTGGGGCCGCTCGCCGCGCGGATCGAAGCGGCCATGATGCGCTGCCTCCTCTCCGATGCCGCCCGCCGGTCGATCTACGTCGAACACGACCTGTCGGCGCTGCTGCGCGGCGACGTGCAGGCGCGGTTCGAAGCGTACCGGATCGGCCGCGAGATCGGCGCGCTCTCGCCCAACGACGTCCGCCGCCGTGAGAACGAACCGCCGATCGCGAACGGCGACGTCTACCACCAACCCGCCAATTGGGTGCCCCTCGGCACCCAGGCGACGCAGACGGGGGTGTGACCATGGCGAGACAACCCGCTCGCTTCAAGACGTCGGACATCACGCGCGCCTTCAAGGGCGCGCTCGCGGCAGGTGTCGAATGCCCGCGCGTCGAAGTCGAGCCGAACGGCCGAATCGTCGTTCTGGTCGATCGGCCCGCCCCCTCGGCTCCCCAAGAGCCGGAAGTCGTCAATCCTTGGGACGAGGCCGTCTGACCCATGGTGCGCCGAAACCCGCCCCACCTCTCGCGCGACGTCGACCGGCACGGAAAGGTGCGCTGGTACGTTCGCCCGTCGGGCAAGGCGAAAATCCGCATCCGTGAAGAGTACGACACCCCGGCATTCTGGTCGCTCTACCGCGACGCCCTCGCCGGCAAGGTGAAGCCGACACCGAAGAGGAAGGGGAAGGACTCCCCGGCTGCACCGGGATCGTTCCGTTCCTTGTGCGAACGCTACTATGCCAGCGCCGAATTCAAGGGGCTCGATGCCTCGACACGCCGCGTCCGCCGATCACTCCTCGATCGCTTCTGTCTGATGGAGGCCAAGGACGGGCGCGAGTTCGGGACTTTGCCCTATCGTGCGATGTTGCCGCGCCACGTCCGCGCGGTACGGGACCGCTTGTCGGAGACGCCGGGGGCGGCGAACGGCATGATCAAGGCGCTCCGCCAGCTCTACAAGCACGCCGTGGTCAACGATCTCGCCGACACCAACCCGGCCGCCGTCGTGCCCTATTTCCCCGCCGTTCGTGCGGGCGGCATTCCTGCATGGTCGAAGGCCGACGTCGAACGATTCGAAGCGCGTCACCCCATGGGCTCCATGGCCCGGCTGGCGCTCGTCCTCTTCACCGAATTCGGACAGCGGATCTCCGACGTTCATCGCCTCGGCCCACCCATGATCGATGACGGCACCATCACCTTCACTCAGTGGAAGAACCGCAACCGCAATCCGGTCTCGCTCACCTTGCCGCTGAGCGACGCGCTGAAGGAAGCGCTCGTCGTGACGGCGCACGGCGCCGAGACGTTTCTCGTGACCGACTACGGGCGTCCCTTCGCCTCGACGGCAGCCTTCGGCAACAAGTTCAGAGACTGGTGTCGCGAGGCGGGATTGAAGGATCGATCGGCGCACGGGCTGCGCAAATTCTTCTCGGCGACGCTCGCCGAACAGGGCGCCAGCGACCGCGAAATCATGTCGTTCACAGGTCACAAGACCTCGAAAGAGGTCGACCGCTACACCCGCTCGGCTGATCAGAAGAGGTTGGCGCGCAACGCGCGGAAGCGCCTGGACGAAGGCGACTTTGTCCCACCGAAAACGGCGCCCACGGCAAGTGGGACGGAAACGCCGTCTAACGCTTTGGTGGAACTCACCTCGTCTGAGGTGTTGGTGCCCAGGAGAGGACTCGAACCTCCACTCCTTGCGGAACACGGACCTGAACCGTGCGCGTCTACCAATTCCGCCACCTGGGCAACGGCGGCGTGATTAAGCGGTCCCCGGACGCTTGTCAATCGCCCCGATGAAACGAATTTCGCTTTCCACCAAGGACGAGTGCGCGAGGCGCTTCACAGGACGCCCGGGGAGGGCTAAGAACCGAACGGGTTTCAAGGCCGCACACGACAGTCGACGAGGTTTCGCATGACCGCTCCTCTCCTCCCCTCCTCCGAGGCCAAGCTCGTCACCGTGTTCGGCGGCTCCGGCTTCCTCGGTCGTCAGGTCGTGCGGGCGCTGGCGCGGCGCGGCTGGCGCATTCGCGTCGCCTGCCGCCGTCCCGATCTCGCCGGTCAGAATCAGCCCTCCGGCGCCGTCGGTCAGATCATGGGTGTCCAGGTCAACATCCGCCGCGACCATCGCTGGTCGATCGACCGCGCCCTCGAGGGCGCCGACGCCGCGATCAATCTGGTCGGCATTCTCGCCCCCACCGGCAAGCAGTCCTTCGCCGACGTCCAGGCCGACGGCGCCCACATGATCGCCGAGGCCGCCAAGTCCGCCGGCATCCCCTCGATGGTCCACGTCTCCGCCATCGGCGCCGACGAGGCCTCCACCTCCGAATACGCCCGCACCAAGGCGCTGGGCGAAGGCGCGGTGCTCCACGTCCTGCCCGACTCGGTGGTGCTGCGGCCGTCGGTCCTGTTCGGACCCGACGACGACTTCTTCAACAAGCTCGGCCTGATGGCCTCGCTCTCGCCGATCCTGCCGCTCATCGGCGGCGGCAAGACCCGGTTCCAGCCCGCCTATGTCCGCGACGTCGCCGAAGCCGTGGCGATCGCCGTCGAGGGCGGCGCGAAGGCCGGCACGACCTACGAACTCGGCGGCCCCGAGGTGAAGACCTTCCGCGAATGCCTCGAGCTGGTCTGCGCCACCGCCCACCGCAAGCGCCTGATGGTGCCGGTGCCCTTCGGCCTCGCCAAGCTGAAGGCCAAGGTGCTGCAGCTCCTGCCCAACCCGCTCCTCACCGAGGATCAGGTCGAGTTGCTCAAGACCGACAACGTCGTCTCCGAGGCCGCCGTCGCCGAGGGCCGCACCTTCGCCGGCCTCGGCATCGAGCCGACCGCGATCGAGGCGGTCCTCGAAGGTTATCTCTGGCGCTTCCGCCCGACCGGCCAGTTCGACCGCCGCGCGGCTTGAGGCGCGGGGATCGCGGGGCGGCGCGGCCGGGTTTCCACCGCGTCTCTCCGGCTCGGCTTGTCGGGTCTCCCGCGTGAGCCTATAGGAAGGATTCTCGTCGGAATCCGTCCCCGGCGCCTGATACGGATCGCGATGCTCACGCTCTTCCACCATCCCTTCTCCACCTCGAGCCGCTTCGTGCGCCTGGCCTGCGCCGAATACGGCATCGTGCCGGACCTCGTGGTGGAAAAGCCCTGGGAGCGGCGCCGCGACTTCCTCTTGATGAACCCGGCCGGTTCCCTGCCGGTCCTGGTCGAGAACGACGGCCCGCCGATCTGCGGCGCCTCGGTCATCATGGAATATCTCGACGAGACGCGCGGTTACGCCATGGGCGACCGCCGCCTGATGCCCCAGCACGCCGAGACCCGCGCCGAGGTGCGCCGCCTCGTCGACTGGTTCCTCGGCAAGTTCGACGGCGAGGTCGTCGGCTATCTGGTGCACGAGAAGATCTTCAAACTGGAGATCCCCCGCGCCCAGGGCGGCGGCGAGCCCGATTCGGCGGTGCTGCGCGCCGCCCGCGCCAACATCCGCCATCATCTCAAATACATCGGCTGGCTGACCATGACCCGCGACTGGCTCGCCGGCGGCCGCCTCACCTTCGCCGATCTCGCCGCCGCCGCCGCGCTCTCCTGCGTCGACTATCTCGGCGAGGTGCCCTGGGCCGAGGACGACACCACCAAGGCCTGGTACGGACTGGTCAAGTCGCGGCCCTCGTTCCGCACGCTCCTCGCCGATCGCATCCTCGCGATCCCGCCGGCCGCCACCTACGCCGACCTCGATTTCTGAACCTCGAGAGATCCGCCCGTGACGAACGACGTTCCTTCCGCCCGACCCTTCGTCGTCGCGATCGACGGCCCGGCGGCCGCCGGCAAGGGCACGCTGGCCGAACGCCTCGCCGCCGCGCTGCGCCTCCCCTATCTCGACACCGGCCTGCTCTATCGCGCCATCGGCAAGCTGATGGACGAGCGCGGGTTCGATCTCGACGATCCCGTGCTCGCCGGCCAATTCGCCGAGGCGCTCGACCCCGAGGACCTGAAGCGCGGCGATCTGCGCGGCCGCGAGGCGGGCGAATTGGCGAGCCGCGTCGCGGTCCACCCCGCCGTCCGCGCCGCCCTGGTCGACTTCCAGCGCGCCTTCGCCTCCCGCGCTCCCGGCGCCGTGCTCGACGGCCGCGACATCGGCACGGTCATCTGCCCCGACGCCGACGTGAAGATCTTCGTCACCGCCTCGCCCGAGGTGCGCGCCCGCCGCCGCACCGACGAGTTGCTCGCCAAGGGCCGCGACGTCGTCTACGAGACGATCCTCGCCGAAACCCGCGAACGCGACGAACGCGACAGCGGCCGCGCCGTCGCCCCGTTGAAGCCGGCCGCCGACGCGATCCTCCTCGACACCTCCGACCTCGACCGCGACGCCGCCTTCGCCCGCGCCCTCGCCATCGTCGAGGCGCGCCGCGGCTGACCTCCGCGAGCGGCGGCGAGGGCCCGAAATCGTCGGTTCCCCCCCGCTTTCGCTTGCCCGCGCCGGCCTCTTCGGCTATGGAACGCCGGTTCGGACGGCTGCCTCGCCTCGCGCGGGGTGTCCCTTCCTTATCCCCGGCGTCCGACACGCCGACCCGCACCCGCGGGGGATGGGAAGAGCGGTTCGGACGACAGAAGCGATTTCGATCGATGTTCGCCGGCGCCGGCACCTCGGGGGAGACCTCGGGGCTGTTTCTCGACCAACGAGAAACCGGACGCGATCGAGACCGTCCCCGAACACCAGCCCCCGCCGGCGCAGCCGTTTTCGGCACCAGGAGTTTGAATGTCTCAGATGAACCCCACCCGCGACGAGTTCGCGGCCCTCCTCGAAGAGTCCTTCGAGACCTCGAACCTCTATGAAGGTTCGGTCGTCAAGGGCAAGATCGTCGCGATCGAGAAGGATCTCGCGGTGATCGACGTCGGCCTCAAGGTCGAAGGTCGCGTCGCGCTCAAGGAATTCGGCGCCCAGGGCCGCGACGGCGGCCTCAAGGTCGGCGACGAGGTCGAGGTCTATCTCGATCGTGTCGAGAACGCGCTCGGCGAAGCCGTCATCTCCCGTGAGAAGGCGCGCCGCGAGGAGAGCTGGACCCGTCTCGAGGAGGCCTTCGCCAAGAACGAGAAGGTCACCGGCCTCATCTTCAATCAGGTCAAGGGTGGCTTCACGGTCGACCTCGACGGCGCCGTGGCGTTCCTGCCGCGCTCCCAGGTCGACATCCGTCCGGTCCGCGACGTCGGCCCGCTGATGCACGTTCCGCAGCCCTTCCAGATCCTCAAGATGGACAAGCGCCGCGGCAACATCGTCGTGTCGCGCCGCACCGTCCTCGAGGAGACCCGGGCGGAGCAGCGTTCCGAGCTCGTCCAGAGCCTGCAGGAAGGCCAGATCGTCGACGGCGTGGTCAAGAACATCACCGACTACGGTGCGTTCGTCGACCTCGGCGGCATCGACGGCCTGCTGCACGTCACCGACATCGCGTGGCGCCGCATCAACCATCCCTCCGAGGTGCTGTCGATCGGTCAGACCGTCAAGGTCCAGATCATCCGCGTCAACCCGGAGACCCACCGCATCTCGCTCGGCATGAAGCAGCTCGAGGCGGATCCGTGGGAGGGCATCGTCGCCAAGTATCCGGTGAACGCGAAGTTCGCGGGTCGCGTGACCAACATCACCGACTACGGCGCCTTCGTCGAGCTGGAGCCGGGCATCGAGGGCCTGATCCACGTCTCCGAGATGAGCTGGACCAAGAAGAACGTCCATCCGGGCAAGATCGTTTCGACCTCGCAGGAAGTCGAAGTGATGGTGCTCGAGGTCGATCCGGTCAAGCGCCGCATCTCGCTCGGCCTCAAGCAGACGCTCGCCAACCCCTGGGAGACCTTCGTCGAGAAGTATCCGGCGGGCACCGTGGTCGAGGGCGAGGTCAAGAACAAGACCGAGTTCGGTCTGTTCGTGGGTCTCGACGGCGACGTCGACGGCATGGTCCACCTCTCCGACCTCGACTGGAACCGTCCGGGCGAGCAGGTCATCGAGGAGTTCCGTCGCGGCGACAAGATCAAGGCCGTGGTCCTCGACGTGGACGTCGACAAGGAGCGCATCTCGCTCGGCGTGAAGCAGCTCGCCGGCGACCCCTTCGAGAAGGCCGGCGACATCCGTCGCGGCGCGATCGTGACCTGCGAAGTCACCGAGGTGAAGGATTCGGGCATCGACGTGAAGATCGTCGACAGCGAGTTCACCACCTTCATCAAGCGCTCCGAGCTCGCTCGCGAGCGTGGTGATCAGCGTCCCGACCGCTTCGCCGTCGGCGAGCGCCTCGACGCCCGCGTCATCCAGTTCGACCGCAAGACCCGCAAGGTCTCGGTGTCGATCAAGGCGCTGGAAATGGCCGAGGAGAAGGAAGCGATCGCTCAGTTCGGTTCGTCCGACTCGGGCGCCTCGCTCGGCGATATCCTCGGCGCGGCGCTGCGCGCCCGCACCGAAGACAAGTGATAGGTCGGCCGGCGCGATCCGCGCCGGTCGCCCCGTGATCGCAGAGACCCGCGCCGGGGAACCGGCGCGGGTCTTTTTCGTTTCACTCGCGACATGCGACCGAAGACCGCGCGCCGTCGACGGGGTTGAAGGCCGTCGCCGGGGCTGATACCCCTCGGACCTCGGATCCACCGGCGGAGACCCATTCGATGATGCTCGACCCGGACGCGATCGCCGATCGGCGTCGCCTCGAGCGCAGGCTCGGTCGCTGGCGCATCTTCGCCATTCTCCTCGCGGTCGTCGCCTGCGCCGCGCTCGCGGTGCGCTTCGACCTCGTCGGCGGCGGCACCTCCAAGACCCGGCCCCATGTGGCGCGCATCGCCGTCAAGGGCCTGATGCTGCCCGACCGCGCGCTCATCGCCACCATCGACCAGATGGCCGAGTCCGACGCGGTCAAGGGCGTCGTCGTCGACATCGACAGCCCCGGCGGCGCCACCACCGCCGGCGAGGCGCTCTATCAGGCGCTGCGTCGTCTCGCCGCGAAGAAGCCGACCGTCACCCACGTCGGCTCGCTCGCCGCCTCCGCCGGCTACATGGCGGCCCTCGGCACCGACCACATCGTCGCCCGGCGCTCGGCCCTGACCGGCTCGATCGGCGTCCTCGTGCAATGGGGCGACGTCTCCGAACTGATGAAGACCGTCGGCGTGAAGCTCGAGGAGGTGAAGTCCTCGCCCATGAAGGCCGAGCCGACCCCCTTCAAGCCGACCTCGCCGGAGGCGCGCGCCATGCTCGATCGCGCCATCCGCGACACCTACGACTGGTTCGTCGGCCTCGTCGCCGAGCGCCGCGGCCTCACCCGCGAGCGCGCGCTCGAACTCGCCGACGGCCGCGTCGTCACCGGACATCAGGCGCTCGACCTGAAACTCGTCGACGAAATCGGCGAGGAGAGTGTCGCGGTCGAGTGGTTGCACGCCAAGGGTGTGGCGAGCGGCCTGCCGATCCTCGACTGGAAGCCGAAGGCCGAGGGCGTCGGCTGGCCGCTCGCCGAGAGCCTCGCCGCCGCCGCGACCCGTGGCGTCACCTCCGCCCTCGGTCTCGAAGGCTCGATCGCGACCCTTCGCTCGCTTGACGGACTGCAGTCCGTTTGGCACCTTGGGCGTGACGAAAATCCGAGTAATTCCGAGGGGATCGGTCGATGATCAAGTCCGAGCTGGTGAGCCGGTTGGCCGAGCGCAATCCGCACCTCTACCAGCGCGACGTCGAGCATATCGTCAATGCGGTGCTGGACGAGATCACCGGCGCCCTGACGCGCGGCGATCGGGTCGAATTGCGTGGCTTCGGGGCCTTTTCGGTCAAGAATCGACCCGCCCGCACCGGCCGCAACCCCCGCACCGGCGAAAAGGTGGCGGTGACCGAGAAATACGTGCCGTTCTTCAAGACCGGCAAGGAAATGCGCGAACGCCTGAACGACGGCGTCGATCTCGGCGACTGAGCCTCGCGCGAGTCGCATCACACCCAGCGGGACGAGAACCGATGAAGCGTTTTCTGACCTGGCTTCTGGCGCTGCCGATCGGCATCGTCGTCGTCGCCCTCGCGGTCGCCAACCGTCGCCTCGTCACCCTGTCGCTCGATCCGTTCCGGCCCGACGATCCGGCGCTGTCGATCGCCCTGCCGCTGTTCCTCCTGCCGCTCGGCGCCCTCATCCTCGGCGTCCTCGTCGGCGGTGTCACCGTGTGGTGGCGTCAGGGCAGCTATCGCAAGGCCGCCCGCGCCGGCCGCCGCGAGGCCGCCAAGCTCGAGGCGGAGCGCTCGCGCCTCGCCGCGGAGGTCGCCGCCCGCGACGGCGTCGTCTCCGGCCTCGTCACCTTGCCCGGTGCCGGCCAGACCCGCGCCGCCCTTCCCACCCCCGACACCGGCCGCGCCGCCTGACGCGCGCCGTCCGAGCGGAGAAGACCCGATGATCGGCATCGATGCCGACGCGATCGATCGCGTCGCGACGCGCGCCTCCATGGTCGAAGCCCTGCGCGCCGGCTTCCGCGAGGCCTTCGTCACCCCCGTCCGCCATCACCATCCGATGCGTCGCGCCGGCGAGGACGACGCCATGCTCCTCTTGATGCCGGCCTGGAGCGACACCTCCTCGACCATGACCGAGGACGCGGTGATGGGCGTCAAGATCGTCTCCGTGGTCCCCGGCAACGCCACCCGGGGCGTCGCCTCGGTGATCGGCGCCTATGTGCTGATGTCCGGCGTCACCGGCGCGCCGCTGGCCGTGCTCGACGGCACCCGCCTGACCCTGTGGCGCACCGCCGCCGCCTCGGCCCTCGCCGCCGACTACCTCGCCCGCCCCGACGCCCGCCGCCTCACCATGGTCGGCGCCGGTTCGTTGAGCGAACATCTGATCGAGGCGCACGCGGCGATTCGCCCCATCGAGGTGGTGACGATCTGGAACCGCTCGCTCGCCAAGGCCGAGGCCCTGGCCGCCCGCTTCGCCGGCCGCCCCTTCCGGGTGCGCGCCACCTCCGATCTCGAGGCGGCGGTCCGCGACGCCGACGTCGTCTCCGCCGCCACCATGTCGAGCGAGCCGCTGGTCCGTGGCGCGTGGCTCGCCCCCGGCACTCACGTCGATCTGGTCGGCGGCTACACCCCGACCATGCGGGAGGCCGACGACGCCACGATCGCCCGCGCCCGCGTCCATGTCGACACCCGCGCCGGCGCCCTGAAGGAGGCCGGCGACCTCACCCAGCCGCTCGCCTCCGGCGTCCTCACCGAGGCGGCGGTCGCCGGCGAACTCGCCGAGCTCTGCCGGGGCGCCGTCGCCGGCCGCGCGAGCGCCGAGGAGATCACCCTCTTCAAGTCGGTCGGCACCGCGCTCGAGGATCTGGTCGCGGCGCGGCTCGTCTATCGCGCGGTCGCCGCCGCGTGAACATGGTCGACGATTCGTAAAGATCCCGCCTGTAGGATCCTGCGACGTTCCTCCCGCCTCGAGGCCCGCCATGCGATCGACCCTTCCGCTCGTCGCCGCCGTGCTCCTCGCCTCGCTCGCCCCCGCCGCCGCCCAATCCTCGGGCACGGAAGGGCGGAGCGAGATGGAGAAGGCCCGCGACGCCCTTCCCGCCGATGCCGCCAAGGTCTTGTTCGGGGCCGCCGCGGCGCCCGCGCCGCTCGAGGCCCGGTCGATCGGCGCCTATGCGCGCGGCTGCCTCGCCGGCGCGGTGGCGCTGCCGGTCGACGGCAACGCTTGGCAGGTGATGCGCCTGTCGCGCAATCGCAATTGGGGCCACCCGGCGCTGATCGCCTTCCTCGAGCGCTTCGCCGCGAAGGGCCGCGCCGTCGGCTGGCCCGGCCTTCTCGTGGGCGACATGTCGCAACCGCGTGGCGGCCCGATGCTGACCGGACACGCCAGCCATCAGCTCGGCCTCGACGCCGACATCTGGTTCTCGCCCATGCCCGATCGCACCCTGTCGTCGCAGGAGCGCGAGACCATCTCGGCGGTGTCGATGGTGAACATGGCAGCGCGCGAACTCGACCGCACCAGATGGACCGAGACCCGGGCGAAACTGATGCGCGAGGCGGCGCGCGATCCGGAGGTGGCGCGCATCTTCGTCAATCCGCCGATCAAGAAGGCACTGTGCGACTGGGCGACCGGCGACCGTCATTGGCTCGCCAAGGTCCGCCCCTGGTACGGCCACAACTACCATTTCCACATCCGCCTCGCCTGCCCCCACGGCGAGACCGCCTGCAAGGATCAGCCGGCCCCGCCCGACGGCGACGGCTGCGGCGCGGATCTGGCGTGGTGGCTCGGCCCCGAGCCGTGGAAGCCGAGCCCGCCGGAAAAGCCGAGCCCGCCGCTCACCCTCGCCGACCTGCCCTCGGCCTGTCGCGAGGTGCTGGTGGCGCGCTGAGGCGAGCCGCGGCGCGGCCGGAGATCAGTGCAGCGCGCCTTGCGTCTCGTGGGCGCCGTGGATCTTGTCCATCAGCGCCAGGAGAACGCCGGACACGACGAAGACGACGTGGATGATCGTCATCCACATGATGTCGCGATCGGTGAATTTCCCGATGTCCATGAAGATCTTCAAAAGGTGAATACCCGAGATCGCCACGATGGAGGCGATCAGCTTGATCTTCAGGGCGGCGAAATCGACCTTGCCCTTCCAGTCCGGCTGATCCTCGTGATCGCCCACGTCGATCTTGGAGACGAAGTTCTCGTAACCGGAGAAGATGACGATCAGCAGAAGATTGCCGGCGAGCGTCAGGTCGATCAGCGACAGGATCGCCAGCACGGTCTGCGCCTCGCTCGCCGTCACCGCGTGCAGCGCGAATTCGACCAGCCCCTGCAGGAACTTCAACATCAGCACCAGCAGCGCGCCGACGAGCCCCACATACATCGGCGCCATCAGCCAGCGGCTGGCGAAGAGGCCGCGTTCGATGAATTTCTCGGCCATCGCCGTCTCCGTGATCGCTCCGGCGCGACGGCGCCGGGAACATGTTGCGTTGCGAAAGCCCTATCAGAGTTCCCGCAGGGCCTCCAGATCCCGGGCGAAGGCCCGCGTGCGCAGATCGTAGAGTTCGCCGCCGAGATCGAGCGCCACCTTCCTGAGCTTGCGCCGCCGCCGCGCGATCAGCTCGAGCAGGTCGTCGCGGCCCTCGCTCGGCGCCAGGAAGCCGGGCTCGGTCTCGAGATGATGCCGCATCACCGCCAGATCGTGCTCCTCGCCGAGGATTTCGCCGAGTTGCTCGAGATCGGTCTGGATCGAGCGGCTGGTCACCGCGGTCGCGATCGGCACGATCGCCGAGAGATGGCGCCGCTGCTTGACCCGTTTGCGCCAGTCGTGCAGCGCCTTGCCGGTCGCCCCGTCGTCGATCTCGCGCCAGTCCTTGCGGCCGCGCCGATAGCTCGCCACCAGCGCCTCGACGAGGAGCGGCCCGCCCTCGAAGACGAGCGGCAGCGACCGCGCGTCGGCCTCGCAGGCGCGCAGCCGCGCCGCCACTTCGTCGAACGGCGGCACCTCGAGATGCGCCCGTTCGGCCCGCGCCGCGCAGCGCGCCTCGAGCAACTTCGCCGCCGGATCGGCCCGCCCCGCCGCCCGCTCCACGAGCCGGCTCGCCTCCGCCGCCATCACGTCGGCGTCGCGGGCCTCGGCGAGCAGACGGCCGGCGTCGCGCACCTGACGGATCCGCCCCTCGCGATTGGCCCCGGGCAGAGGCTCCAGCACCGCCCACAGACTGCGCACCCGCTTCAAGGCGCGCCGGGTCCGGTGCACCCTCTCGGCGCGGGAGAGATCGGGATCGCAGACGATGGCGCGCGCGCCGGTGATCTCGTCGATCAGGATACGGCGCAGCGCCCCCGCCAGGGTCTCGCCGGAGCGCGGCAGGTAGCGCGCCTTGCCGACCGGGGAGTGGGCGAAGACGTCCTCGGGAGGCGCCGTCGGCCCGGTGTCCATCGCGGGCTGGGTCATGCCGCCCTCCCGATCCGCGCCGCGCCGGTGGCCACGACGGTGCCGTTCACCGAGCCGCCGCGACGTCCGACGGCGTCCCGACACGGCGCGATGGTACGAGAGCCGAATGGGTTCAACGGGGTCTCCTCGCTCGACGCGGTCTCGTGATCCCGAACGCGACGATCAGTCTATCACGGTCCGGGCGGGCGTCGTCTTCGAGGAGATAAGATGCTTGTTCGACGGTTCCATGACGGTCCGTCACGCGGGACCCGTGCCGAGCGCGGCACGCCTCACGGCGGCGGCAGGGCCTCGTCCTCCACCGGCAGCGCCACCGCCACCAGCAGCGCGCCGACGACGCCGAGCAGCACCCAGGTCGGAAGGGTCGTCAGCGCGGACTTCATCGCCGCCCAGACCCCTTCGCCGAGACGCCCCTCGACGAAGGCGGCGACGGCGGCGAGCGAACCCGGCGCCAGCTCGCTCCAGGTGTCCGCCGCCGTGCTCATGGCGACCTTCGAGGCGGCGATGCTCTTCATCCCGTCGATCATCGCCGCGGCGAAGCCGCCGGCGAGACACCACAGGCCGAGCACGCGAACCATGAAACGAAACATGCCGACCGTCCCCTTCGACCCGGTTCGATCCTCGCGGCGCCCGTCGACGACGACGGCGCCACCACCCCTGTTTACGGTGCGGCAGCGACACGCGCAACGCGCCATCACGCCGCGCAACCCGCCTCGTGTTGCGATGCAGCATGAAATGAATTGATTTTTCAATCGATTACGAGGCATTTCATGCGAAGTGACGACTTGCTCCCGCCGGATTGGGGCGCTAACGCTTGCGGCCCGTGGTCGCAGTCGAAAGTCGAGTTTTCGAGACTTTCATTCGGAATCGGTTCGAGAACGAGCCGACGTCGCGCACGGGCCACGCACACGGGAGCACCCGATGACGACCGAGCCGACCAGCGAGAGCGCCAAGACCTTCAGCCAGCGTTCGCACAACGACGAACTCTCGGACGCCGCGCTCTACTTCCACAAATACCCGCGGCCCGGCAAGCTCGAGGTTCAGCCGACCAAGCCGCTCGGCAACCAGCGCGACCTGGCGCTCGCCTATTCGCCGGGCGTCGCCGCCCCGTGCCTCGCCATCGAGGCGGATCCCGAACGCGCCGACGACTACACCGCCCGCGCCAATCTGGTCGCCGTGGTCTCCAACGGCACCGCCGTTCTCGGCCTCGGCAACATCGGTCCGCTCGCTTCCAAGCCGGTGATGGAGGGCAAGGCCGTCCTCTTCAAGAAATTCGCCGGCATCGACGTCTTCGACATCGAGATCGACGCCCCCGAGGTCGACCGCATGGTCGAGGTCGTCTCGGCGCTGGAGCCGACCTTCGGCGGCATCAACCTCGAGGACATCAAGGCCCCCGAGTGTTTCGAGGTCGAGCGTCGCCTGCGCGAGAAGATGAAGATCCCGGTCTTCCACGACGATCAGCACGGCACCGCCATCATCGTCGCCGCCGCCATCCTCAACGGCCTCGAAGTGGCCGGAAAGACCCTCGCCGACGTCAAGATCGTCGCCTCCGGCGCAGGTGCTGCGGCGCTCGCCTGTCTCAACCTCCTGGTCTCGCTCGGCGCCACCCGCTCCAACATCTGGGTCTGCGACCTCGAGGGCCTCGTCTGGGAAGGCCGCACCGTCCACATGGACCAGTGGAAGGCGGTCTATGCGCAGCCCTCCGACAAGCGCACCCTCGCCGAGGTGATCGACGGCGCCGACGTCTTCCTCGGCCTTTCCGCCGGCGGCGTGCTGAAGCCGGAACTGCTGAAGCAGATGGCCGATCGTCCGATGATCATGGCGCTCGCCAATCCGACGCCGGAAATCATGCCCGACCTCGCCCGCGAGGTCCGCCCCGACGCCATGATCTGCACCGGACGCTCCGATTTCGCCAATCAGGTCAACAACGTCCTCTGTTTCCCGCACATCTTCCGCGGCGCCCTCGACGTCGGCGCCACGGCGATCGACGAGAACATGAAACAGGCGGCGGTGCGCGCCATCGCCGAACTCGCCCACGAGGAGGCCGGCGATCTCAGGAACGCCGACGGCGGCCCGGTCGTGTTCGGTCCGGACTATCTGATCCCCTCGCCCTTCGATCGCCGTCTGATCCTGCGCATCGCCCCCGCCGTCGCCAAGGCGGCGATGGAATCGGGCGTGGCGCGCCGGCCGATCCGCGACTTCGACGCCTATGTCGAGGAGCTGACCCGCTTCGTCTTCCGCTCCGGCCTGATCATGAAGCCGATCACCGCCGCCGCGAAGGCGACCCGCGAGAAGGCCCGCATCGTCTATTCCGACGGCGAGGACGAGCGCGTCCTGCGCGCCGCCCAGGTGCTGCTCGAGGAGGACATCGCTCAGCCGATCCTGATCGGCCGCCCCAAGGTGATCGAGGCGCGCTGCGAGCGGTTCGGCCTCAAGATCCGTCCCGGCGTCGAATTCGAGGTGGTCGATCCGGCCAACGACCGGCGCTTCAACGAGTACACCCAGACCTATTTCGCCAAGGTCGGCCGCAAGGGCGTCACCCCCGACGGCGCCAAGACCATCGTGCGCTCCAACACCACGGTGATCGGCGCCATCGCCGTCGAGCGCGGCGACGCCGATGCCCTGATCTGCGGCCTCGAGGGCGGTTTCGAACGCCATCGCAAGGTGGTCAGCGACGTCGTCGGTTTCGACAGCCCCGACATGGACTTCTCGACCGTGTCCCTGCTGATCGCCCAGAAGGGCGCCTGGTTCCTCACCGACACCTATGTGACGCCGGATCCGACCTGCGAGGAGATCGCCCACGCCACCATCCTCGCGGCGCGCCACATCCGCCGATTCGGCCTCGAGCCCAAGGCGGCGCTCCTGTCGGCCTCGAACTTCGGCTCGCGCGACCTGCCTTCCGCCCGCAAGATGCGCAAGGCCCTCGATCTCGTCCGCGCCCTCGATCCCGGCCTCGAGATCGACGGCGAAATGCACGGCGACGCGGCGATCGTCCGCGCCATCCGCGAGCGAATCATGCCGGACTCGACCCTGAAGAGCGACGCCAACCTCCTGGTCTTTCCCTCGCTCGACTCGGCCAACATCGCCCTCAACCTGATCAAGGCGATGACCGACGCCCTCCACGTCGGCCCGATCCTGCTCGGCGCGGCGAAACCCGCCCACATCCTCACCCCCTCGGTGACCTCGCGCGGCGTCGTCAACATGTCGACGCTGGCCGCCGTCGAGGCGATGTCGCGCAAATTCGCCGAACGCGCCTGACGACGAGGACGGGGAGCCGCCCGGCCCCCCGCCCCCGGATCGCTCTCGGTTAACCTCGCCTTAAAACGCCCCCAATACCCTCCCATCAGGGAGACCGTCGCCGAAGAGGGGACGATCGCGAGGGTTGGAGGGACGGTGTGGCGAAGCGAGCGGATCGACGTCGAGATCCCGTCTTCGAGGACGACGAAGAGGCCCCCGATCGCCTCGATCTGCGCCTGCGCCCCGAGGATCGCCCCACCGCCGGCCGCGGCCCGGTGCGCCGTGGCCCGCCCCGCGAAGTCGGGCGCGGCCGCATCGAACCCACCCTCTACATCGAGGAACGGCCGCTCTCCGCCCAGCGCGACGACGATTTCGATCGCCCCCGCCGGCGCGAGCGCGTCGCCCGGGACGAGGAGGCCTCCGAGATGACCGACGCTCCCGAACCCCGGCGCCCGCGCCGCGGCGGCTCCGGCCGCCCGCCCGGCGGTTTCGGCCGATTCGTCCGCCGGGCCTTCTACTGGGGCTTCGTTCTGATGATCTGGGGCGCCATCGGCGTCGGCGGGATCGTGCTCTACTACGGCGCGCGCCTGCCGCCGACCTCCGAATGGGCGGTGCCCAAGCGCCCGGCCAACGTCAAGATCGTCTCCGCCGACGGCAAGCTCGTCGGCAATCGCGGCGACACCGGCGGCGAGGCGGTCAAGATCAAGGACCTGCCGCCGTGGCTGCCCGGTGCCGTCATCGCCATCGAGGACCGCCGTTTCCGCGATCACTTCGGCATCGACCCGATCGGTCTCGCGCGTGCCGTCGTGGTGAACCTGACCGCGCGCGGCGTCTCCCAGGGCGGCTCGACGCTGACCCAGCAGCTCGCCAAGAACCTGTTCCTGACCCAGGAACGCACCTTCGGCCGCAAGGTCCAGGAGGTCCTGCTCGCCCTGTGGCTGGAGCACACCTACACCAAGGATCAGATCCTCGAACTCTACCTCAATCGCGTCTACATGGGCGCCGGCGCCTATGGCGTCGACGCCGCCGCCCGCCGCTATTTCGGCAAGTCGGCCCGCGACGTGACGCCGATGGAGGCGGCCATGCTCGCCGGCCTGCTCAAGGCCCCGTCGCGCTACGCCCCCTCGCGCGATCCCGATCGCGCCAAGGCGCGCGCGCAGACCGTGCTCGCCGCCATGGTGGAGACCGGCGTCATCTCCGAGGAGCAGCGTCAGGCGGCGATCGCCCAGCCGCGCATGATCTTCACCCAACCCAACTCCGGCTCCGAGAACTACGTCGCCGACTGGGTGATGGATCAGGTGCCGAGCTACATCGGCTCGATCGACAAGGACATCGTCGTCGAGACCACGATCGATTCCTCGCTCCAGATCCTCGCCGAGGCGGCGCTCCAGGCCGGCATGGCCCAGTTCGGCGACAAGAAGGACGTGAGCCAGGGCGCGATCGTCTCCCTCGACCCGAACGGCGCGGTGAAGGCCCTCGTCGGCGGCATCGACTACACCAAGTCGCAGTTCAACCGCGCCGTCGCCGCCAAGCGTCAGCCGGGCTCCGCCTTCAAGCCCTTCGTCTATCTGACCGCGATGGAACACGGGCTGACCCCGGACACCGTCCGCGACGACACCCCCTTCACCTACAAGGGCTGGAGCCCGAAGAACTACGAGAAGGAGTTCCGTGGGCCGGTGACGCTGAAGGACGCGCTCGCCCATTCGATCAACACCGTCGCCGCCAAGCTCGCCATCGAGGTCGGCCCGAAGAACGTCGCCGAGACGGCGATGCGCCTCGGCATCACCTCGCCGCTGATGGCGACCCCGTCGATCGCGCTCGGCACCTCGGAGGTGACCCCGCTCGAGATCACCGGCGCCTATGTTCCCTTCTCCAACGGCGGCCAGGGCGTGGTGCCCCACGTCATCACCACCATTCGTGGCGCCGACGGCAAGATCCTCTACAAGCGGAAGGGCACCGGCATCGGCCGCGTCATCGAACCCGTGCCGCTCGCCGAGATGAACACCATGCTCGCCGAGACGCTGGCGACCGGCACCGGCCGCAAGGCCCAGATCCCCGGCTGGCCCGCCGCCGGCAAGACCGGCACGAGCCAGGATTTCCGCGACGCCTGGTTCATCGGCTACACCGGCCTTCTCACCACCGGCGTCTGGCTCGGCAACGACGACGGCGCCCCTACCAAGCGCGGCACCGGCGGCACGCTCGCCGCCGTGGTGTGGCAGCGTTTCATGCTGGACGCCCATCGCGGCCGTCAGGCCATGGCGATCCCCGGCACGACCGGCCGCGCCTATGCCCGCGACGACACCGGAGCACCCGACCGCCCCGCGCCCCAGGACGCCATGTCGGGGGGACGCGCCGAAGCGATCCCGATGGTCGATGCCGGCCGGCAGGTCGCCGTGCCGCTGGCGCCACCGCGCCCGCGCGCCCGGCCCGCCGACCCCGAGACCACCGGCTCGCTCCCCAGGCGCTCCTACGAGCGCGATCCGCAGACGCTCGGCGAATTCCTCGGCGGCCTCTTCGGACGGTGAAGGATCAGACCGGCGGCGTGCCGTTCTCGCGCAACACCTCGCCGGCGAGATAGAGCGAGCCGCCGATCAGAATGCGCTGCGGCGTCGCGTCCGCCCCCGCCCGCAGATCGTCCAACGCGCCGCCGACGCTTCCCGCCGCCGTCGCCGCCAGCCCGAGGCGGTCGCGTAGAAGCGCCGCCAGAGCCTCGGGATCACGGCCCGGATGCTCGCCGCCGGTGATCGGCACCGTCGTCACCGTGTCGACGAGCCCGGCGAAGGGCGCGAAGAAGCCGAACGGATCCTTGGTCTCGAGCAGACCGGCGATCAGGTGGAGCGGTCGCGGGGCTCGGCGCCCGAGCGCCGCGAGCGTCGCGGCGATCCTCACCCCCGCCCCCGGATTGTGGCCGCCGTCGAGCCAGATCTCGGCGCCGGGCGGGGCGCGGTCGACCAGAGCCCCGCGCGTCAGCGGCTGCATCCGCGCCGGCCAATCGACCGAAGTGAGCCCGCGCCCGATCGTCTCGGCGTCGAGATCGAACCCCGCCGCCTCCAGCGCCGCGATCGCCGTGCCGGCGTTCTCGACCTGATGCGGTCCGAGGAGACGCGGCATCGGCAGATCGATCAGCCCGCGCTCGCTCTGGAAGATCAGACGTCCGCCGTCCTCGCTCGCGCTCCACTCTCGCCCGCCGAGCGCGAGCCGCACCCCGGCCCGTGCCGCCGCGCGCTCGAGCACCGCGACGACGGCGTCCTCCTGCGGGCTCGCCACCACCGGCCGGCCGCGCTCGACGATCCCCGCCTTCTCGGCGGCGATCTTCTCGAGCGTGTCGCCGAGAAAGGCCTCGTGATCCATCGAAATCGGCGTGATCACCGAGACGAGACGGTTCTCGACCACGTTGGTCGCGTCGAGCCGCCCGCCGAGCCCGACCTCGAGCAGGGTGACGTCGGCCGGGGTCTCGGCGAAGAGCAGGAAGGCGGCGATGGTCGCCAGTTCGAAGAAGGTGATCGGCTCGCCGTCGTTGGCCGCCTCGGCCCGCGCGATCGCTTCCGCCAGCGCCGCGTCGGTGGCGATGGCGCCGGCGACCCGTACCCGTTCGGCGAAGCGCACCAGATGCGGCGAGGTATAGACGTGGACCCGGCGTCCCGACGCCTCGAGCATCGCCCGCAGAAAGGCCGTGGTCGAGCCCTTGCCGTTGGTCCCGGCGACGTGGATCACCGGCGGGATCGCCCGTTGCGGATCCCCGAGCCGGGCGAGCACCCGTCGCATCCGGTCGAGACCGAGGTCCCAACCGGCCGGCACGGTCTTGGCGAGCCGCGCCAACAGCGCGTCGAGCGACGACGGCATCGGACCTCCGGAGCGCCTCAGGCGGCCTCGTCCGCGACCGGCACCACGGCGGTGCCGTGCTTGGGCCGATCCTTCTTCATGAAGAGATGGGCGAGATTGGCGATCGTCCCACGGATCTGGTGGCGCGGCACCACCATGTCGACCATGCCGTGATCGAACAGATATTCGGAGCGCTGGAAGCCCTCCGGCAGCTTCTCGCGGATCGTCTGCTCGATGACGCGCGGCCCGGCGAAGCCGATCAGCGCGCCCGGTTCGGCGATGTGGACGTCGCCGAGCATCGCGTAGGAGGCGGTGACGCCGCCGGTCGTCGGATTGGTCAGCACGACGAAATAGGGGAGCTTCGCCCGCCGCAGCGCCTGCACCGCCACCGTGGTGCGCGGCATCTGCATCAGCGACAGGATGCCCTCCTGCATGCGCGCGCCGCCCGAGGCGACGAACAGCACGAAGGGCGTGCCGCGATCACGCGCCGTGAGCATCGCCGTCACGATCGCCTCGCCGGCCGCCATGCCGAGCGAGCCGCCCATGAACTCGAAGTCCTGGACCGCGGCGGTGAGCACGAGCCCCTCGACGGTGCCGAAGCCGATCTGCACCGCGTCGTCCTTGCCGGTCTTGGCGCGGGCGTCCTTGATGCGATCGACGTAGCGGCGCTCGTCACGGAACTTGAGCGGATCGGGGGTGACCGTCGGCGACGGGATCGCGGTCCATTCGCCGCGATCGAACAGCGTGTCGAGCCGCGCCTTGGCCGGCATCCGCATATGGTGCCCGGACGACGGCACGACATAGAGATTGGCCTCGAGATCGCGGTGGAACACCATCTCGCCGGTCTCCGGACACTTGATCCAGAGGTTTTCCGGCGTGTCCTTCTTGGTCAGAAGGCTCTTGATCTTCGGGCGGACGACATTGGTGAGCCAGTTCAAAGGGCTTCTCCATGATCGGTCGCGACCCCAGGGGGCGCGCGACCCGAAAACTCACTCGGCGGCACGGGCGGCGGCGACGCCCCGCGCCAGATCGGCGACCAGAGTCGTCACCGCGGCGACGGTCGCCGGGCTCGCCTTGCCGTCGACGAGGCTTCCCGCGATCGCCTGGACGATCGCCGAGCCCACCACGACGCCGTCGGCGTTGCGGCCGATCTCGCGCGCCGTCTCCGCGTCGCGCACCCCGAAGCCGACCGCGACCGGCAGGCTGGTGTGGCGCTTGATGCGGCCGACGGCCTCCGCGACCCGGGCGGCGTCGGGCTTGGCCGCGCCGGTGATCCCGGTGATCGATACGTAATAGACGAAACCGGAGGTGTTCGCGAGCACTCTGGGCAGACGATGGTCGTCGGTGGTCGGCGTCGCCAGACGGATGAAGTTGAGACCGGCCGCCAAGGCCGGCGTGCACAGCTCGTCGTCCGCCTCCGGCGGCAGGTCCACGACGATCAGCCCATCGACCCCGGCCGCCTTCGCGTCCGTCAGGAACCGCTCGGGTCCATAGACGTAGATCGGGTTGTAATAGCCCATCAGCACGATCGGCGTCTCGGCGTCGGCCGCGCGGAAGCGGCGCACCAGTTCGATCGTCTTGACGAGCGTCTGGCCACCGTGGAGCGCACGCAGGCCCGCCGCCTGGATCGCCGGCCCGTCGGCCATCGGATCGGAGAAGGGCATGCCGATCTCGATCACGTCGGCGCCGGCCGCCGGCAGCGCCGAGACGATCGAGAGCGCGGTGTCGAAATCGGGGTCGCCGGCCATCACGAAGGTGACGAGCGCCGGACGGCCCTGGGCGGCGACGGCGGCGAAGCGGCGGGAGATGCGGGTTTCGGTCATCGCTTCGCTCACATCTCGCTCATCGTCTCGCCGAGGTAGCCCGCGACCGAGAACACGTCCTTGTCGCCGCGACCGGAGAGGCACAGCACGATCGATTTGTCCTTGTCCATGGTCGGAGCGAGCTTCAACACATGGGCGAGCGCATGGCTCGGCTCCAGCGCCGGAATGATGCCCTCGAGCTTGGAGCAGAGCACGAAGGCGTCGAGCGCCTCCTTGTCGGTCGCCGGCACATAGGTGACGCGGCCGGTGTCCTTCAGCCAGGAATGTTCCGGCCCGACTCCGGGATAATCGAGCCCGGCGGAGATCGAATGCCCCTCGAGGATCTGCCCGTCGCCGTCCTGCAGGAGATAGGTGCGGTTGCCGTGCAGCACGCCCGGACGCCCGCCCGTCATCGACGCGGCATGACCGTTCGGCACGTCGACGCCGTGGCCGCCCGCCTCGACGCCGTAGATCGCGACCTCCGGGTCGTCGAGGAAGGGATGGAAGAGACCGATGGCGTTCGAGCCGCCGCCGATGCAGGCGATCACCGCGTCGGGGAGCCTGCCCTTGGCTGCGTGGAACTGCTCCTTGGTCTCGGTGCCGATCACCGACTGGAAGTCGCGCACCATCGCCGGATAGGGATGCGGCCCCGCCGCCGTGCCGATCAGGTAATAGGTGTCCGCGACGTTGGTGACCCAGTCGCGCAGCGCCTCGTTCATCGCGTCCTTGAGCGTGCCCGCGCCCGACGTCACCGGGTTGACCTCGGCGCCGAGCAGCTTCATGCGGAACACGTTGGGCTTCTGCCGCTCGACGTCGGTGGCGCCCATGTAGACGACGCAGGGCAGCCCGAACCGGGCCGAGACGGTGGCCGACGCCACGCCGTGCTGGCCGGCGCCGGTCTCGGCGATGATCCGCGTCTTGCCCATGCGGCGGGCGAGCAGGATCTGGCCGAGGCAGTTGTTGATCTTGTGCGAGCCGGTGTGGTTCAGCTCCTCGCGCTTGAACCAGATCTCGGCGCCGAACTTGCCGCCGGTCAGCGCCCGGCAGTGCTCGGTCAGCCGTTCGGCGTAATAGAGCGCGCTCGGCCGCCCCGCGTAATGGGTCGAGAGCGACGCCAGCTCCGCCTTGAAGGCGGGATCCTTGCGGGCGTCGTCATAGGCCTGTTCCAGCTCGAGGATCAGCGGCATCAGAGTCTCGGCGACGAAGCGTCCGCCGTAGAGGCCGAAGAACCCGCGCTCGTCCGGTCCGTTGCGCAGCGAATTGGGCATGGTGGTCACGGGCGGGAACCTCGAGTTCTCTCGCGAAGCCGGTCGGCCTCGCGCGCGTGGGCGATGAAGGCGCGGATCCTCTCGGGATCCTTGACGCCGGGGGCGCTCTCCACGCCCGACGAGACGTCGACGCTCGACACGCCGGTGATCGCCAGGGCTTCAGCCACGGTCTCCGGCGTGAGGCCCCCCGATAGCATGACCGGCCGACCCGGGTCGAGATCGCGGATGAGCCGCCAGTCGAAGGAGAACCCGTTGCCGCCGGGCAGCGCGTCCGGTCGCCGCGGCGGCTTGGCGTCGAAGAGGATGCGATCGACATGCGGCACGAACGAGGCGACGACCTCGAGATCCTCCGGCTCGGCGACCGCGAGCGCCTTCATGACCGGCACCCCCGTCGCCGCGCGGATCGCCGCCGACCGCTCCGGGCTCTCGTGCCCATGCAACTGGAAGAGATCGGGACGAACCCGCGCCGCGATCGACGCGATCGCCGCATCGTCGGCATCGACGACCAGCGCCACGACCCGCGCCCGGCCGCGCGCGCGTTCCGCCAACACCACCGCCTCGTCGAGCGAGACGTTGCGCGGGCTCTTCGGGAAGAAGACGAGACCGACGAGATCGGCGCCCGCCTCGAGCGCCGCGTCGAGCGCCTCGATCGTCTTCAGGCCGCAGATCTTCACCTCGAGCGTCATCGTCACCTCTGGCGGGCACGGGCCCCGGGAGTCCGCGGATCTCTGCCACGCGACGGCCTCCGAGTCCATGGGCGGAGGCGCCCGACCGGATCGTGACGAGCGCCCCCGCGCCCTGCTAGGGTGCGCGCCCATGAAGGCCGAGGCACCATCGGCCACCTCCCTCGGGGACAAACGGTCCATGCTCGCGTCGAAGCGCATTCTTCTCGTCATCGCCGGCGGCATCGCCGCCTACAAATGCCTCGAACTGATCCGCCGCCTGCGCGAGCGCGGCGCCCACGTCCGCGTGGTGATGACGAAGGCGGCGCAACAGTTCGTGACGCCCCTGTCCGTCGGCGCCCTCTCCGAGGACCGCGTCTATACCGACCTCTTCGATCTCACCGCCGAGCACGAGATCGGCCACATCCGCCTCTCCCGCGAGGCCGACCTGATCGTGGTGGCGCCCGCGACCGCCGATCTCCTCGCCAAGATGGCGAACGGCCTCTGCGACGACCTCGCCTCGAACGTCCTGCTCGCCACCGACAAGCCGGTGCTGGCCGCCCCGGCGATGAACCCGCGCATGTGGGGCCACCCGGCGACGCGGCGCAACGTCGCCCGTCTGGTCGCCGACGGCATCCGCTTCGTCGGCCCCAACAGCGGCGCCATGGCCGAGCGCGGCGAATTCGGCGCCGGCCGCATGGCCGAGCCGATGGAGATCCTCGCCGCGATCGAGGCGCAGTTCGAGGCGGCGGGCGAAGGCCGCCCGCTCGCCGGCCGCCGCGTCGTCGTCACCGCCGGCCCGACCCACGAGCCGATCGACCCGGTCCGCTACATCGCCAACCGCTCCTCGGGCAAACAGGGCTTCGCGATCGCCGCCGCACTGGCGCGTGCCGGCGCCACGGTGACGCTGGTCGCCGGCCCCGTCGGCCTCGCCGATCCGGAAGGCGTGACGGTGATCCGCGTCGAGACCGCGCGCGAGATGCTGGCGGCGGTCGAAGGCGCGCTGCCCTGCGACGTCGCGGTGATGGCCGCCGCCGTCGCCGACTGGCGGGTCGCCTCCGAGGCCTCGGAAAAGATCAAGAAGGGCCCGGAAGGCACCCCCTCGCTCGCCTTCGTCGAGAACCCCGACATCCTCGCGACCGTCGGCCGCCACCCGACGCTGCGCCCGAAACTCGTCATCGGCTTCGCCGCCGAGACGGAGAACCTGCTCGCCAACGCGCAGGCGAAACTCGCCAAGAAGGGCGCGGATCTGATCGTCGCCAACGACGTCTCCCCCGAGACCGGCATCATGGGCGGCGACCGCAACACCGTCCGCCTCGTCGAAGCCTCGGGCGTGACGGACTGGCCGGACATGGCCAAGGACGAGGTCGCGGAGAAGCTGGTGGCGGTGGTGGTGGAGAGGGTGTGAAGAGGGGAGGCTTTGCGCCGAATGCGACCGCGCGATCCCTGTCGTCGTGAAATGGTTTCATCGCGAAGGGTCGCGATGCCGCGACGCTCGGTCCATTGACCGCCCTTCCCACCTGCCCGACAATGCCGGAAATGCATGCATGTCGGTCGAGGGTGACTTCCTATGGCGCGCGGGGATGGGCTGATCGATTGGGTGAGCCCGCTCGTGCCGGGTGCCGAGCCCTACTATCTGCAGATCGTCCAATTCATCGAGGAGGCGGTCGAAGTCGGTCGGCTCCACCCCGGCGATCGGCTGCCTCCCCAGCGACGGCTCGCCGATGTGCTCGGCGTGGACTTCACCACCGTCACCCGGGCCTATGGAGAGGCACGGCGGCGCGGGCTTCTCGAAGCGGTGACGGGGCGTGGGTCGTTCGTTTCGCCCCGGCGTGAGACGGCCGGTCCACCGATCGATCTCGGTATGAACATCCCGCCACCGCCCACCGGCATGCGTCTGGGGGACGCGATCCGCGACGCCATCGGCGAAATCCTGACACGTACGGACGCCAATCTGCTGATGGCCTATCACGCCGGCGCGGGCTCACGGGCGGAGAGGGCCGCCGCAGCGATCTGGCTGCGGCCGCTCTGGCCGGAGGTCGACGCCGACCGGATCGTGGTCTGCGCGGGTGCTCAGACGGCACTCGTCGCTCTCCTCTGCAGATTGGTCCCCGACGGCGGCTCGGTTCTCTGCGAGGCGCTCACCTATCCCGGCCTGATCGCGGCGAGCGTCGAGACGAAGCGGAAGACCATACCCGTCGCCATCGACGGCGAAGGGATGGTGCCGGAGGCGCTCGCGGAGGAGGCGCAGCGCACCGGGGCGAAGGTGGTGGTGATCACGCCGACCATCCACAATCCGACCACCGCGACCATGTCGGAGGCCCGACGCGAGGCGATCGTCTCCGTCGCCCGCCGGCTCGATCTCACGATCGTCGAGGACGACCCCTACGCCCTGCTGGCTCTGAAGAGCGCACCGGCGCCGCTCGCCGCGCGGGCGCCGGAGCGGACGTGGTACGTCGCTTCACTCTCGAAGACACTGTCGCCGGGTCTGCGTACGGCCTATCTGGTCGCACCCGTGACGGCGGACCTCGACCCGTTGCTGTCCCTCCTGTCGGCGTTGGCACGGATGCCCGCGCCGTTGATGACGGCGCTCGCGACCCATTGGATCACCATCGGTCTCGCGCGTGACATCCTCGAGCGTGTCCGGGCCGAGGCGGAACAGCGTCAGGCGCTCGCCCGCCGCGTCCTGCCGCAAGCGCTCGGTCATCCCAGTGGCCTGCACGTGTGGTTGGCGCTGCCGGCCGACTGGGACCGCCACCGGCTGATCCAGACGGTTCGCCGCGAGGGGCTCGGCATCGTCGCCTCCGACGCCTTCGCCGTCGCACGGCCGACGACCGACGCCGTGCGATTGGCGCTCGGCGGCGTCGGCGATCGCGCCCGTCTCGCGGAGGCCCTGACGCTGATCGCCCGGACGATCTCGCGCGCCCCCGAAGAGGGCCGCGCGATCGTCTGATACCGAGCCTACGAAGCTTCGACCTTTTCGAAACTTCGTAGGCGAAGGCAAACCCGAACGGGCGTCGGCCGGTCAGGCCGTGACCTCGTGAGATGCCGACGGGTCGGAATTTCATGAGACTGGTACGAGCCCCCTCGGCGGGCGCGGCGGCGGCTCTCAGGGAACCGCGAAATGGTCCTCGACCGTGAGATCGCGCGCGTCGGCGCTGCGGGCGGTCACCCACAACGACATGCGCGGCGAGGTGACGCCGTCGGCCGGCACCGTGACCAGCAAGCGGACGTCGCGCCCCGAATCGGCCGGCACCGTGACCACGAGCCCGCCGGACGGCGACGGGGTCGCCGTCGCCGCCTCGATGCGCGCGCCCTTCGGCAAGGGCGAGACCGAGATCTCGAAGGATCGTTCCACCGCCGCCATGTTCGACAGACGCAGGGTGTAGGCGTTGCGGATCGAGCCGTCGGAGTTGACGACAGCGATCGGATTGCGATCGTGAAGCACCGCCAGCATTTCCGCCGGCCGCGTCGCGAGCCGCCAGACCAGCACGCCGGAAACCAGGACGATCAGCGCCGCGTACATCACCGTCCGCGGTCTGACGAACCGATGGACCGGAGTTTCGCCGCGAACGCGCGCTTCGAGCGCCGCGTCGGAGTCGTAGGCGATCAACCGCGTCGGCCGACCGATCCGTGTCATGACCTCGTCGCAGGCGTCGATGCACAGGCCGCACTGGATGCAGCCCATCTGGAGCCCGTCGCGGATGTCGACGCCGGTCGGACAGACCGCGACGCAGCGTCCACAGTCGACGCAGTCACCCGCGCGGCCGCCCTCCGCGCGCACCCGCTCGCCCGACTTCAGCCGACCCCGCGGCTCGCCGCGATCCCAGCGGTAGGTGACGTTGAGGGCCCATTCATCGGTGAGCGCGGCCTGAATGCGAGGCCACGGGCACATGTAGAGGCAGACCTGTTCGCGCGAGAACCCCGCCAGCAGGTAGGTCGTGGTGGTCAGAATGCCGATCCAGACGAGCGCGACCGCCGGGGGCTCGCCGCGCGCGAAGGCGGCGACGAGCTTCGGCGCGTCGGTGAACCAGAAGACGAAGGCGCCGCCCGTGGCCATGGCGATCACCAGCCACGCGGCGTGGGTCGCGGCCTTGCGCAAGAGCCGATCGAAGGTCCACGGACCCGCGTCGCGGCGCATCTGTTCGCGTCGCTCGCCCTCGATGGCACGCTCGACGCGCCGAAAGAGATCGGTCCAGACGGTCTGCGGGCAGAGGTATCCGCACCACGCCCGGCCGACCAGCGCCGTCGTCAGGAACAGGGCGAGCGCCGCGACGATCATCAGTCCGGTGACGTAATAGACCTCCTGCGGCCAGATCTCGAGACCGAAGAACCAGAAGCGTTGCCCGACGAAGTCGAAGAGAACCGCCTGATCGGGACGCCCCGGACCCCGATCGAAACGCAGGAACGGCACCAGATAGTAGACTGCGAGCGCCGCGAACGTCAGCACCCACTTCAGCCGTCGATAGGGTCCGTGGACCGTCGCCGGATAGATCTTCGTCTCCTCGAGGCGAAGCGGGACCCCGCCTCTTTCATCGGCACCGAACGCGCGCATGGACTCCCCCCGCCCTCCCGAACCGCCGCCGGGAGGCTGACATCTACGAATACATACATTTCATAATTTGCATGCAGTCAATTTCAAATGCGACTGTATGTCGCCCTGCGCCCGCGCGAACCGAGCGGCGCGGGCACACCGAATTCAACGTCCTCTCCGAAGCGAGCGAAGCCCCTCACCCAGATCGCCCGAACGCCTTCACCGCCCTCGGAAACACGTCACCGAACCGCGTCGGCTTCGCCGCGCCGGCCTCGTGGAGCGTCGCCATCTCGCTCCGCGTCGTCGGGCGAAGCTCGGCCATTTCGATGAGCGTGCGGTCGACGAAGGCCCCATGGGGGCGCGTTCGGTTCGCGGGCGACCACGCCGCGCACCGTCTCAGGGCCACGAGCCCTCGCGTCCTCACCCGATCGATCTCCGGCGCCGTGGTCGAGGCCTCTCGGCCTCGAGCCGCGCGAAGTCGGCGCGGGCGGTCCTGAAGATCACCCCGCCGGATACCGCGCCTTCAGCACCGCCGTCATCGCCGGGCTCAGGACCTTCACCAATTCGGCGTTGTAGGATCCCATCGGCATCAGATGGATGGTCGGATCCTCGGTCGGATTGGCGGTGCGGATGTCGGCCTTGACGATCTGCTGCGCCGCCACCGCGTAGTCGCGCGATTTCGCCGCCGGCGTGCCCTTGGCGACCGCCGGGTCGACGTTGGTGGTCACGATCGAGATCGTCTGATCGGCGTTGACGTAGATCTCGAAGGTCCGGAACTGCTGCGGGAAGTCGCGCAGCGACGAGGTCTCGACGTGCCAGAAGCCCTTTTCCGGGGCGCCGGCGGGATCCGGCGAGACGAAGGCCTTGACCGTGTTGAGGTGGCGATGCCCGGCGACCCACATCAGGAGGTTCGGGTGGGCGTGCAGCTCGGCGACCAGATCCGGCAGCGTCACCGCGTTCTGCGGATCCATCCACCAGCCCATCTCCGAATGCGGCGCCGTCGGCTCGACGCCGATCGGGATGTGCGCGGCGATGATCATCAACTGACCCGCCGCGTCGCCGTCGGCCAGTTCCTTCTTGAGCCAGGCCCACCGCTCCGCGTCGAGGAAGCCGTGGCCATGGATGTCGAGCGACCGATCGTCGTCGAGCTGGGTGTCGTCGAGCGCGATGATCTTGATCGGCACGTCCGACTTCGGAACGAAACTGTAGCAGGCGAAGCCCTTCTCGGCCGCCGCCGCGTCGAAGCCGTGGCCGGCCGGCGCGCTCGTCGTCGTGAAGAACTCCTTCATCCATTCGACCCGCGTCAGCGAGCGGCGATCGGGATCGGCCGCGACCTTCGGCGGAGCGTCGAAATCGGCGGCGACCCCGGTATGGACGACGTCGCCGAGCGGCTTCGAGCCGTCGAGCACGCCCATGTAGAAGGTCCGCTCGCGGATCCGCGTGGGATCGGCGAGGACGTCGCCGGCCGCGAACACCTCGTCGGCGACATAGGAGGCGCGCAGGTCCTTGCGCGGACCGTGGTCGACCGAGACCGAGCCGAGCCAGAAGTGATCGTGATTGCCGAGCACCTGATACCAGGGGATCGACGCGTCCAGGCCGACCGCCTTGAACGGCTTCTGGAAGTCGATCGTCTTCGCCCCGAGATGGGCGCCCGAACTCGGCCGGATCGTCTTGCCGTCGAGAACGTCGATGTACCAGCGCAGCTCGTTGTACTGCGTGCTGTTGCAGACGTCGCCGAGCGACAGACCGAAATCGAACGGCGTCTTGCGATGCAGGGCGTTGATCGTCTGGACGGCGGCGTCGAGCACATGGGTCGTATAGAGCATCACGCCCGAATAGAGCGAGGTGCCGACCGGGGTCGTCGGATGCATGCGCTGGATGTAGATGCCCTGGTTGGGCGCTTCCTTGTCGGTGATGTGGATGTCGGTGATGGTGAAGAAGGAGAGGAGCTTCCTCCGCCCGGCCGTCGACGGGGCGACGGCGCCGGGCGCCGTCAGGTCGGTGCGCCGGACATGGGCGAGCGGGGCGCCCCAGGTCCATTTGCCCGCGCCGAATTTCCCGTAATGGGCGATGTCCTGGAGCCGGACCGGGCCCGAGGGGCCGGCCCCCGGCACGATGGTCCGCTCGGCCGTCGTCGACACGTCGGAGGCGATCGCATGGACCTTCGGCGCCTTCGGCATCGCCGCCTCGGCTCGGCCCCAGCCGAGGGGGGTGAGCGTCATCGCGCAGAAGAGCGCGCCGAAGTCGCGACGTGACAGGTCGTCCATGGCCAGCCTCTCGATCCGCCCCGCCGCGCGAGCGACGCGGGGCGAAGGCGGAGGCATCGGCCGTCATCGATCGGAAGATCGCCCGTACCCGGGTCGATCAGGGGCGGAGCACGGCCGGCATCTCCGCGAGAATTCGTTCGTTTCGGGGCGCAGTCTCGGATGAAATCGTATCGGTTTTGCTAAGACGCGCGTTCACATCCGCCGCGCCACACCTAGAAGGAGACCCGCATCCCGACGACCGGCCCGTATTGGAGCGCGTCGTAGACATAGCTGCCCCGCTCGTAGTCGACCTTGAAGGCGCGATAGCCGGCGAAACCGCCGATCCGCTCGCCGAAGCGATAGCCGACGCCGCCGAAGAGGTCCCATTCGTAGCGAGCGCCGCCGGTTCCGACGAAGCCCATCGCGGTCACCGACAGTCGATCGGTGAACGCATGGGTGACCCGCGCGCCGGCGACCGCGTCGACCCATTGCCGGTCCTTGCCGTAGGAGAGCCCGAACGGCGCCACCGCCACGGCGATCGTGTTCGACAGCGCGAAGCCGCGGACGCCGCCGAGCAGGTCGACCGCGAGGGTCGGCTCGTCGACGATCCTGTACCCCGCCGTCGCGAGGCCGACGACGCTGGAACTGGCGAGCGACACGCTGCCCGGATAACCTTGCGCAGTGAAGGTCTTGCCGGCGGAGAGCCGCGACACCATCACGTCGGAGAAGACCACGAAGCGGCCGCGCCGCGCGTCGAGCGAGACCATCAGCGCGCCGTCGAGATCGTCGAGAATGTCGGCGAAGCCGAGATGGACCTTGACCGCCTGGCCCGGCGGCAACGTGCGGAAACGGCCGTCCATCGACGTGGCCCAGGCATAGGAATGGACGCCGACGACCCAGGTCTCCTCCGGCGCCGGAACCGGCACCACGGGAACGAGGGGCGCCGCGTCGCCCCTGTCGGCGGCGAAGGCCGAGGAGGCCGCGCCGAGAAGAACGATACCGGCGAAGATCCCGAATCGATGCCGTCGCGAGGTCATTGGCGCCGCCCGTCTCCGGTCACCGGCCGAGACCGGATCCCCATGATGATTCTCTCCCGACGGATCATAGCCCGCATTGCGTGGAGACGAGCCCGCGTATCACCCCTCACGCGACGGCGGAGACGCCCTCGGCGGGCGGCGCTTCAGCCCTCGAAGTCCCGGATCGCCCGGAGGAACACGTCGCCGAAGCGCTCGAGCTTCGCCGCGCCGACGCCGTGCACCGTCGCCATCTCGGTCCGCGAGGTCGGGCGCGACTTCGCCATCTCGATCAGCGTGCGGTCGGCGAAGACCACATAGGCCGGCGCGTTGAGCTCGCGCGCGAGATCCGCGCGCACCGCCTTCAGCGCCGTGAGCAGACGCGTCTGCGTCGCGTCGAGCCCGGCGGCGGTGATCTTCTCCGCCCGCGCCGCCTTCTTGGAGCCCTTCTCCCGCGCCGCCTCGACCACGTCGGCGCGGAACACCACCGAGCGGCGCCCCTTGAGCACCTCGCCGCCGGCTTCCGTCACGTACCATGCCCCATGCGCGGTCATGTCGACGTCGGCGAGGCCCGAGGCCAGCATCTGCCGGAAGATCGCCCGCCACTGCGACTTGGTGAACTCCTTGCCGACCCCGAAGGTCTTCAGCTTCTCGTGACCGAAACGCGCCAGCCGTTCGGTGGCGTCGCCGACCAGAACGTCGACGAGATGCACCTCGCCGAAGCGCTGTTCGGTGCGCACGATCGCCGACAGCGCCTTCTGCGCCGCGAGCGTCCCGTCGAAGGTCTCGACCCCGTCGCGGCAGACGTCGCAATGCCCGCAGGGTTCGCTCTCCTCGCCGAAGAAGGCGAGCAGCACCTGCCGCCGGCAGCGCGGCGTCTCGGCGAGCGCGACGAGCGCGTTGAGCCGCTGCCGCTCGATCCGCTTCTGCTCGTCGGAGGCCTCCGATTCGTCGATCTGGCGACGGCGCAAGAGAATGTCGTCGGTGCCGTAGAGGGTGAGCGTGTCGGCGGGGAGCCCGTCGCGGCCGGCGCGGCCGATCTCCTGATACCAGGCCTCGATCGACTTCGGCAGCGAGGCATGCGCCACGAAACGCACGTCCGGCTTGTCGATGCCCATGCCGAAGGCGACCGTCGCCACCATGACGATCCCGTCCTCGCGCAGGAACTCGTCCTGCCGCTCGGAGCGGACGCCCGCCTCGAGGCCGGCGTGATAGGCGAGCGCGCGATGGCCGGCGGCCTCGAAGGCGGCGGCGAGATCCTCGGTCTGCTTGCGCGAGGAACAATAGACGACACCGCTCTCGCCGGTATGGCTCTCGAGGAAGCGCAAGAGCTGCCGCTTCGGCTCGGCCTTCGGCCGCATCGCCAGGAACAGGTTGGGCCGGTCGAACCCATGCACGAAGATCCGCGGCTCGCGCGCGAAGAGCCGCTCTCGGATCTCCTCGCGGGTGGCGGCGTCGGCGGTCGCGGTCAGCGCCAGGATGCGCGGGTTGCCGAGCCGCTCGGCGAAGGCGCCGATGTCGCGATATTCCGGCCGGAAGTCGTGGCCCCACTGCGAGATGCAATGCGCTTCGTCGACCGCGATCATCGCGACCTTCGCCCGCGCCAGCATGTCCTGGGTGTCCGGCCGGGCGAGACGCTCCGGCGCGACATAGAGGAGACGCAGCCGCCCGGCGTTCATGTCGTCCATGATCGTCCGCCATTCGGCGGTGTCGGTGGTGGAGTTGAGCGCCCCGGCGGCGATGCCGTTCGCCCGCATCTGCGCCACCTGATTGCGCATCAAGGCGATCAGCGGCGAGACCACCACGACCAGTTCCTCGCGCACCAGGGCGGGGAGCTGATAACACATCGACTTGCCGGCGCCGGTCGGCATCACCGCCAGCACGTCGGACCCTTCGAGCACCGCCGCGACGATCTCGTCCTGTCCGACGCGCAGATCGGGATAGCCGAAGACGTCGCGCAGGATCGCGCGGGCGCGGGTCAGATCGGACGACACGGGGGAGGACATCGGCGGGGGAACCTCTCGAAAGCCTCCCCGGGGTAGCCCGCCCCGGCCCGGACCGTCAATCGCCGGCCGCGTCACGATCGCGGCCGCGTCACCCGCCGGAGCGTCAGATTGATGCGTCCACCCTCGGCGAGCAGCGTCGAGGTGGCCGGCACGATCCGGTCGATGCCGTGATGGGCGAGCCGGAGCGGCCCCGTGAGCATCATCACGTCACCGGACGCGAGCGGAAACGACCGCGTCGGATCGCCCCGCTCGACCCCGCCGAGGCGGAACCGCGCGGTGTCGCCGAGCGAGACGGAGAGGAGCGGCGCCTCGAAATCCTCCTCGTCGCGATCCTGATGCAGCCCCATCTTGGCTTGCGCGCCATAGAAGTTGACGAGACAGGCCTCCGGCGGCGCGGCATATCCGGTGATCTCCTCCCAGAGCGCCAGCACCGCCGCCGGCATCGCCGGCCATGGACGTCCGGTCACCGGATGCGTCGCCTGATAGCGATAGCCGGCCCGGTCGGAGACCCAGCCGAGCGGCCCGCAATTGGTCATGCGGACGGAGAAGGGCTTGCCCGTTCGCGGCATGACCGGCGTGAAGAGCGGCGCCGCCCGAACCACTGCGCGGAGATCCTCGATCAGCGCCTGCTGTGCGGAGCGATCGAGACGACCGGGAAGGAGCGTGAGGCCGGCCGGACATCCCGAGGGGCGAGACGAAGCGGTCATGGTCGATCAGTCGCCTCCCCCACCGCCGTCACCACCCCCGCCGCCGTCGGAGGCTCCGTCGGCCGTCCACCAGACCTCGAGCGGACCTCCGACGTCGCTCGACCCGCCCCCGGCGGACGGCCCCGCCCCCCGCCATGCCGCGACGAGATCGAAGACGAACCCGACCATCGGGTAGACGAAGAGAAAGGCCGCGATCGCCTCGGTCGCGATCAGCCCGAGCGCGGCGGTCTCCTCGGGGGCGTCGGCGATCAGGCCGAACGGGTCGACGCCGACCGCGAGCCCGATCGAGGCCGCTAGCGCGATCCCCGCCGCCGCGATCCGCCGTCCGACCGACGGCGGCGACGAACGGGTGACCGGCGGTGCGGAACGGAACGTCGAGGGCATGGCGGACCTCCAGGACCGGGGAGACGGGGCTTCGATCGGACCGGCGGCCCCACGCCGCCGGCGCCGCCGCCGCGCTCGGGGGGCGACGCGAGGAGATTCCCGCGCCCTTCCCTCCTTGCGGCCCCGAAACGCCCCACTTATATACCCCGGCGAAGCACGTCGTGACCGGGTTCCCCGCGGGACGGCGTGCAAGAAACCCGAAACGACGGGATCCGCTCGACGAGCGGGTCCATCTGGGGGCCGTGAGCGGGAACGCTCGTGCCGAAACGCCCGACAGGGGTTCGGACGGCCTGCCGAAAGGAGAAGCATCATGGGTAAGGTGATCGGTATCGACCTCGGCACGACCAACTCGTGCGTCGCCGTGATGGACGGCAAGACCGCCAAGGTCATCGAGAATTCCGAAGGCGCGCGCACCACGCCGTCGATCGTCGCCATGAACGACGACGGCGAGCGTCTGGTCGGCGTCGCCGCCAAGCGTCAGGCCGTGACCAATCCGGAGCGCACCTTCTTCGCGGTGAAGCGCCTGATCGGCCGCCGCTACGAAGATCCGATGGTGGAGAAGGACAAGCACCTCGTCCCCTACAAGATCGCCAAGGCCGGCAACGGCGACGCCTGGGTCGAGGCCGACGGCAAGTCCTATTCGCCCTCGCAGATCTCCGCCTTCACCCTCGGCAAGATGAAGGAGACGGCGGAAGCCTTCCTCGGCCAGCCGGTGACCCAGGCGGTCATCACCGTCCCGGCCTATTTCAACGACGCCCAGCGTCAGGCCACCAAGGACGCCGGCAAGATCGCCGGTCTCGAGGTGCTGCGCATCATCAACGAGCCGACCGCGGCCGCGCTCGCCTACGGCCTCGACAAGAAGACCTCGGGCACCATCGCGGTCTACGACCTCGGCGGCGGCACCTTCGACGTGTCGATCCTCGAGATCGGCGACGGCGTCTTCGAGGTGAAGTCGACCAACGGCGACACCTTCCTCGGCGGTGAGGACTTCGACATGCGGCTGGTCGGCTATCTCGCCGACGAGTTCAAGAAGGAGTCGGGCATCGATCTCCGGAACGACAAGCTCGCCCTCCAGCGCCTGAAGGAGGCGGCAGAGAAGGCCAAGATCGAGCTCTCCTCGACCAACCAGACCGAGATCAACCTGCCGTTCATCACCATGGACGCGACCGGGCCGAAGCATCTCAACCTGAAGCTCACCCGCGCCAAGTTCGAGGCGCTGGTCGACGATCTGATCCAGCGCACCGTCGAGCCCTGCAAGGCGGCGCTCAAGGATGCCGGCCTCACCGCCGGTCAGATCGACGAGGTGGTCCTGGTCGGCGGCATGACCCGCATGCCCAAGGTCCAGGAGATCGTGAAGTCGTTCTTCGGCCGCGAGCCCCACAAGGGCGTCAACCCGGACGAGGTCGTCGCCATCGGCGCCGCGATCCAGGGCGGCGTGCTCCAGGGCGACGTCAAGGACGTGCTGCTGCTCGACGTGACCCCGCTGTCGCTCGGCATCGAGACCCTCGGTGGCGTCTTCACCCGTCTGATCGATCGCAACACCACCATCCCGACCAAGAAGTCGCAGGTCTTCTCGACCGCGGAAGACGGCCAGACGGCGGTGACGATCAACGTGTTCCAGGGTGAGCGCGAGATGGCCCAGGACAACAAGAGCCTCGGCCGCTTCGACCTGCAGGGCATCCCGCCGGCGCCGCGCGGCGTGCCGCAGATCGAGGTCACCTTCGACATCGACGCCAACGGCATCGTCCAGGTCTCGGCCAAGGACAAGGGCACCGGCAAGGAGCAGCAGATCCGCATCCAGGCCTCCGGTGGTCTCTCCGACGCCGACATCGAGAAGATGGTCAAGGACGCCGAGGCCCATGCGGCCGAGGACAAGAAGCGCAAGGAAGTGGTCGAGACCAAGAACCACGCCGAAGGCCTCGCCCACTCCGCCGAGAAGGCGCTCAAGGACTACGGCGACAAGGTCTCCGGCGCCGACAAGTCGGTGATCGAGGCGGCCATCGCCGAGACCCGCAAGGCGCTCGAGGGCGACGACGTCGAGGCGATCAAGGCCGCCGCCAACAAGCTGGCGGAAGCCCAGATGAAGCTCGGCGAGGCGATGTACGCCGCCGGTCAGGCCGAGGCGGGCGCCGCCCCCGAAGGCGAGACCAAGCGCGACGACGTGGTCGACGCCGACTTCGAGGAAGTCAAGGACGACAAGAAGAAGGGCTGAGGCCCCGCTTCTTGATCTCGAAAGCGCGGGCGACCCGGTGTGAGGCTTCACGCCGGGTCGCCTCGCATCTCAGAGGCATCGCCGCCCCGCCCGCCCGAAAGACGGACCGACCATGGCCAAGCGCGACTACTACGAGGTTCTCGGCGTCTCCAAGACCGCCGACGAGAAGGAGCTGAAGAGCGCCTTCCGCAAGCTCGCCATGCAGTATCATCCCGATCGAAACCCCGGCGATCACGCTGCCGAGGCGTCGTTCAAGGAGATCAACGAGGCCTACGACGTCCTCAAGGACGGGCAGAAGCGCGCCGCCTACGACCGCTACGGCCACGCCGCCTTCGAGAACGGCGGCGCGGGAGCCGGTGCCGGCGGGTTCAACGGCGACTTCGCCCAGACCATGTCGGACATCTTCGAGAACTTCTTCGGCGGCGACATGGGCGGCCGGCGCGGCGGCGGTGGCCGCGAGCGCGGCTCCGACCTGCGCTACAACATGGAGATCACCCTCGAGGAGGCCTACGCCGGCAAGCAGATCGAGATCAAGGTGCCGACCACGGTCACCTGCGAGGCCTGCTCCGGCTCCGGCGCCAAGGCCGGCACCTCCGCCCAGACCTGCCGCACCTGCGGCGGCCTCGGTCGGGTTCGCGCCGTCCAGGGCTTCTTCACCATCGAGCGCACCTGCCCGACCTGCCAGGGTCGCGGTCAGGTGATCCCCGACCCCTGCAAGGTCTGCGGCGGCTCCGGCCACACTTCGGTGGAGAAGGCGCTCGCCGTCAACATTCCCGCCGGCATCGAGGACGGCAACCGCATCCGTCTCGCCGGCGAGGGCGAGGCCGGCGTGCGCGGCGGCCCGGCCGGCGATCTCTACATCTTCGTCTCGATCAAGCCGCACGCCTTCTTCCAGCGCGACGGCGCCGACGTCTTCTGCGCCGTGCCGATCTCGATGACCACCGCCGCGCTCGGCGGCTCGATCGAGGTGCCGACGCTCTCCGGCGAGGTCGCCAAGGTCAAGATCCCCGAGGGCACCCAGAACGGCAAGCGCATCCCGTTGCGCGGCAAGGGCATGCCGATCCTGCGCACCCGCGGCCACGGCGATCTCTACATCCAGGTCGGCGTCGAGACCCCCCGCCATCTCACCAAGCGCCAGCGCGAGCTTCTGGAGGAGTTCGAGAAGGACTGCTCCAAGGAGACCCACCCCGACGCGCACGGCTTCTTCGCCAAGATGAAGGGCTTCTTCGACAATCTCGGTGGCTGATCGAGCGGTCGCCTCGACCGCATCGCCATGGTAACGTCACATCTTCGAAGCAGGGTCACGCCACCCGAAGCCCTTTCCTCCTCGGAGCCTTTCATGGGACAAGCCAAGAAGCGTGCCGTCACCGACGGCATCGGTCACAAGGTTCTCGACGAGGTCAGATTTCTCAAGAACTGGATCGACAAACCCCTGATGACCGGGGCCGTGGCGCCGTCCTCGCCGCAATTGGCCCGGCTGATGGCGTCCTATGTCGACCCCACCCGTCCCGGCCTCGTGGTCGAGCTCGGACCCGGCACCGGCGTCGTCACCCAGGCGCTGCTCGAGCGCGGCATCGAGCCCGAACGGATCGTCTCGATCGAATACAACGCCGATTTCTGCAGCCTCCTGCGCCAGCGCTACCCCGGCGTCCACTTCATCCAGGGGGATGCCTATCGTCTGCCCCAGGCGATCACCGGCCTCGTCGGCGCCGAGCCGTTCCCGCTCGCGGCCGTGGTGTCGAGCCTGCCGCTCTTCACCCGCCCCCTGCCCGAGCGCACCCGCCTCCTCGACGACGCCTTCCACCGCATGGAACCGGGCGCGCCCTTCATCCAGTTCTCCTATGCGCTGGTCTCGCCGGTGCCGCACGGCGCCACCCGCTTCGAGATCGAACGCTCCGGCTGGGTGGTGCGCAACCTTCCGCCCGCCCGCGTCTGGATCTACCGCCGCCCCGCCTGAGCGACGGCCCGCCACGAGCCCCCTCGAGCCGATCCCGCGTGGAAAGCGGCTCGAGGACGCGCTAAGACGTCGAGACCTTCCGTACGGAGCTCTCGACCATGGCCTTCACCGCTTCCCATCCCCGCGACCGTCTGATCCTCGGCCTCGACCTCCCCTCGGTCGAGGAGGCCGCCCGCGCCGTCGCCGAAACCCGCGGCGCGGTCGGCGTCTACAAGATCGGCTATCGGCTGGTCTTCGCCGGCGGTCTCGCCCTGGTCGAGCGCCTCGTCGGCGAGGGCGAGAAGGTCTTCCTCGACGTCAAACTGCTCGATATCGACAACACCATCGCCGAAGGCATCGAATCGATCCTGAAGCTCGGCGTCGACTGGGTCACGCTCCACGCCTACCCCAAGGCGATGCGCTCCGCCGTCGCCGCCCGTGACGCGGAGGCGAACGAGCGCACCAAGCTGCTCGGCGTCACCGTACTCACCTCCATGGACGACGCCGACCTGAAGGCCGCCGGCTACGCGACCCCGGTCGCCGATCTGGTCGAGGCGCGCGCCCGCGACGCGGTCGCCGCCGGCATGGACGGCATCGTCTGCTCCGCCGCCGAGGCCGCCCGCCTGCGCGCCGCCGTCGGCCCCGGCCTCACCCTGGTGACCCCGGGCGTGCGCCCCTCCGGCGCCGCCGCCGGCGACCAGAAGCGCGTCACCACGCCGGGCGCCGCGATCCGCGCCGGCGCCGACCTCCTGGTCGTGGCCCGCCCGATCCTCGGCGCGAGCGACCGCCGCGCCGCCGCCGCGGCGATCGTCGAGGAGATCGCCGAGGCATGCGAAAACCGATGACGTCGTTTCGTCATGTAGTCTCGAAGCGCAGCACAATAGAAATTGTGCAACGCAATAGCTCGATATGGCAGATAACTTTCTGAGTCTTAAGTAGCTATACGAAGGGTGGGCTATCGCGAAAGATTGCCAAAAGGCAAATTTCCGTCATGGCGGCTCGCTTCAGGGGGCGAGTCCGTTCGTATCCGGGGGGAGACCGGCGACCGACGAGTTCGTTTTGCACGACGAGTCCGTTCATCTCGAGATGACGGGATCGCGGATGGTGGCTCGTCGCCGTGACTCCTCGCACAAGAGAATCAGGGAGGTATCCACGTGAGTACCGACATCGCAAAGAAAGTACGGGCCAATCCGAAGTTCGCCGAGCTGGTCCGGAAGCGCAACAGCCTGGCGCTGACGCTGACGATCACCATGCTCGTCATCTACTACGGCTTCATCCTCCTCGTCGGCTACGCCAAGTCGTTCCTGGCGACGCCGATCGGCACGAATCTGATGACCTACGGCGTGCCGATCGGCGTCGGCGTCATCGTCTCGGCCTTCGTGCTGACCGGCATCTACGTTCTGCGCGCCAACGCCGAATTCGACACGCTGACCGCTCAGATCGTCGAGGAGACCAAGTGATGAACCGCGCTCTGACCCTCCTCACGACCGCCGCGATCTCGGCACTGCCGACGTTCGCGATGGCCGCCGGCGTCGACGCCACCGACATCAAGAAGCAGGCGACCAACTTCCCGGCGATCATCATGTTCGTGATCTTCGTCGGCATCACGCTCGGCATCACCTACTGGGCGGCCCGTCAGACCAAGTCGGCCGCCTCGTTCTATACCGCCGGCGGCGGCATCACCGGATTTCAGAACGGTCTGGCCATCGCCGGCGACTACATGTCGGCGGCTTCGTTCCTCGGCATCACTGGTCTCGTCTACGGCTCGGGTTACGACGGCCTGATCTTCTCGGTGGGCTGGCTGGTCGGTTGGCCGATCGTCACCTTCCTCGTCGCCGAACAGCTGCGCAACCTCGGCAAGTTCACCTTCGCCGACGTGGCCTCGTTCCGCTTCGCCCAGACCCCGATTCGCACGCTGGCCGCCTGCGGCTCGCTGGTCACCGTGGCCTTCTATCTGATCGCTCAGATGGTCGGCGCCGGTAAGCTGATCCAGATCCTTTTCGGCCTGCCCTACCTCTGGGCCGTCATGATCGTCGGCGTGCTGATGATCGTCTACGTGACCTTCGGCGGCATGACCGCGACCACGTGGGTCCAGATCATCAAGGCCTGCCTGCTCCTCGGCGGTGCCACCTTCATGGCCCTCATGGTCATGATCTCCTTCGGCTTCTCGCCCGAGAAGCTGTTCAAGGCGGCCGTCGACATCCATCCCAAGCACGTCGCCATCATGGGCCCCGGCTCGCTGATCTCGGATCCGGTCTCGGCGATCTCGCTCGGCATGGCGCTGATGTTCGGCACCGCCGGTCTGCCGCACATCCTGATGCGCTTCTTCACCGTGAAGGACGCCAAGGCCGCGCGTAAGTCCGTGTTCTACGCCACCGGCTTCATCGGCTACTTCTACATCCTCACCTTCATCATGGGCTTCGGCGCCATCGCCCTCATCGCGGGCAACACGCCGACCCCCGCCACCAACCCCTTCATGGACCAGTCTCTGATCGCGGCCGGCAAGGACGTGATCGCCGGCATCCGGGGCGGTTCCAACATGGCGGTCATGCATCTGGCCAACGCGGTCGGCGGCGAGTACTTCCTCGGCTTCATCGCCGCGATCGCCTTCGCCACCATCCTCGCGGTCGTCTCGGGCCTCGCGCTCGCCGGCGCCTCGGCGATCTCCCACGACCTCTACGCCTCGGTGTTCCGTCGCGGCCGGGTCAACGAGGTCGACGAGATGCGCGTCTCCAAGATGGCGTCCGTCGGCCTCGGCATCCTCGCCGTCGGCCTCGGCGTCGTCTTCGAGAACCAGAACGTCGCCTACATGGTGGGTCTGGCCTTCGCGGTCGCCGCCTCGTGCAACTTCCCGGTTCTGCTGATGTCGGTGTTCTGGAAGGGCATGACCACCCGCGGCGCCTTCATCGGCGGCTTCCTCGGCCTGATCTCGGCCGTCGGCCTTGTCGTCACCGGCCCGACCGTGTGGGTCAAGATCCTCGGCAATGCCGCGGCTCTGCAGCCCTACGACAACGTCGCGATCTTCTCGATGCCCATCGCCTTCATCGGCATCTGGCTCTTCTCCGTGCTGGACGGTTCGGCCCGCGCGCAGGAAGACAAGGACGGCTTCGAGGCTCAGTACATCCGCTGCCAGACCGGCATCGGTGCCCAGGGCGCCGCGTCGCACTGACCTCGTCTTCGGCCGAGGCGGGTCTCCCGCCTCGGTCCTCTTCCGATCGGCCGGGCGGCTCCTCGACGAGCCTTCCGGCCGTTCGTTCGTCGGAGGATCGTTGCCGGGGGGCCTCGATTGCCGACCGTGACGTCGAGACCGCCCGCGACCGCGCGCATCGCGCCGTCCGACCCTCGCACTCACCCGATCGCCGCGGCCGGAGACGGGGCCCGCGCATCGCCGAAGGGGGCATCGCCACCTTCCGCTTCAACCGATCGCTCGTCGCGCCGACGCGGCGTCGCGATCTCGTCGCCCCACGCGACGCGACCGTCCGGTGACCGCATGCCTCGCTCCTTCGACACCGCCAGTCCCCCGTTCGACCGCCTCTCCGAGGCCGAAGCCGCCGAACTCGTCGCCGCGCTCGACATCGGTTATTGGCCCGCCGGCCAGACCATCCTGATGCGCGGCGCCGCCTCCGACCACTATCACGTGGTCCTGAAGGGTGCGGTCGAGGAGCGCGACGAGGACGAGAACGTCGTCGCCATCCTCGGTCCGAAGGAGACCTTCGGCGCCCGCGCCGTGGTCCACGGCGGCGCGGGCGCGCGCTATGTCGCCTGTGAGGAGACGCTGACCTATCTGATGCCGCGCGACACGCTGCTGTCGCTGATCCACCGCAATCCAGGCTTCGCCGCCTTCTTCTATTCCGACATCTCGCGCAAGCTCGCCGAAGTCGCCAAACACGATCGCGGCCAGGGCCTCGAGGGCGTGCTGCGCGCCCGCATCTCCGAGGCGCGGCTGCGCCCGCCCGTCTTCATCGACGCCTCCACGACGATCGAGGAGACCGAGCAGCGCATGTCCGACACCGACACCAACTCGCTCCTGGTCCGCGACGGCGCCCGCGTCGGCATCGTCACCCGCACCAATCTGTCCAAGGCGGCGATCCTCGCCAAGCTGCCGCTGACCACCCCGATCGGCGAGTGCACCAGTTGGAACCTGATCACGGTCGAGGACGACGAATTCGTCTTCGACGCGCTGATCACCATGACCCGCAACAACAAGCGCCGGCTGGTGGTCAAACGCGGCGGCGAGAAGGTCGGCATCCTCGAGGACATCGACATCCTCGGCATGTTCGCCGGCAACTCGCAGCTCATCCCCGGCCGCATCGATCGCGCCAAGACCGTCGACGACCTCGCCGGCGCCGCCGCCGACATCCAGTCCCAGGTGGTTCGCCTCAACCATCAGGGCGTCAAGGTGCGCGACATCGCCGCCATCACCTCCGACCTCAATCGCCACCTCTTCCGCAAGCTCTTCGCGCTGATCGCGCCGGAGAGCATCCAGGAGGCCGGCTGCCTGATCGTCATGGGCTCGGAGGGGCGCGGCGAACAGACCGTGCGCACCGATCAGGACAACGGCCTCCTCCTCGCCGACGCGGTGCCGGAGGCCGATCTGTCGCGCTTCCGCGTCGAGTTCCAGGGCGCGCTCGCCACCTTCGGCTTCCCGCCCTGCCCCGGCAACGTGATGGTCTCCAATCCGCTCTGGTCGCAGACAATCGATGACTTCGTCATGCAATTGAAGCGCTGGGTGCACAGCCCCGACGCCGACAGCCCGATGCATCTCGGCATCTTCTTCGACGCCGTCTGCGTCGCCGGCAACGCCGATCTCCTGACCCGCGCCAAACGCGAGTTCATCGCCATGATGAGCGGCGAGACCGCGGCCATCGCTCATTTCGCCAAGGCGATCGATCAGTTCCCCGGCCCCGGCGGCGTCATCAACTCGATCCTCGCCACCGTCGGCCGCGAGGAGCCGATCGACATCAAGAAGTCCGGCACCTTCCCGATCGTCCACGGCGTGCGCTCCCTCGCCATCGAGAAGGGCATTTCCGCCACGTCGACCGTCGAGCGCATCCTGGCCATCGCCGAGACCCGCTTCTTCGACGAGACCTTCGCCCGCGAGCTCTCCGACGCGCTCGGCTACTTCATGGAACTGCGGTTGAAGTCGCAACTCCGCGCCCATCTCGCCGGCACCACCGAGGGCGAATCCCTGTTGCGCCCCTCGGACCTCACCACCCTCGACCGCGACCTCCTGCGCGACGCGCTGCGCGTGGTGAAGCGCTTCCGCGAAATCGTCCGCAACCACTTCAAACTCGGCATGTTCTGAAGGGGCGCCCATGTTCCGCTGGCTGAGGCATCGCTACGACCGGATGCGCCTGAAGGACCCGCGTTGGCTGCCGCTCTTCCGGGAGGATCCCTCCGGCGAGGTGGTGTCGGTCGATTGCGAGACGACCGGCTTCGACACCCGCACCGACGACATCATCTCGATTTCGGCGATCCGGATCGCCGGCAATCGGATCCTGACCTCGCAGGCCTTCAACGCCTATGTCCGCCCCGACGCCGAGATGCGCGCCGACGCCATCCGCGTCCACCAGCTGCGCGCCGTCGACGTCGCCGGCGCCCGGCCGATGCGCGAGGTGCTGCCGGACTTCCTCGACTTCCTCGGCGGGCGCCCGCTGGTCGGCTACTGGATCGACTACGACGCCGCCATGCTCGACCGCTACGTCTCCGCCTATTACGGCTTCCACCTGCCCAATCGGCGCATCGAGGTTTCCGGCCTCTATTACGAGCGCAAATACGGCGACGCGCCGCAGGGCACCCAGATCGACCTCTCCTTCGCCGCGATCACCCGCGATCTCGGCCTGAGGACGCTGGCGCTCCACGACGCCTTCAACGACGCGCTCTCCGCCGGCGAGATGTACGTGCAGTTGACGGACATGAAGGCCCGCAACGTGCGCATCGCGCGCGAGCACGGCCACGACGCCAGCGCCGCGATCACCGTCGGTTGACGGTCTTCAGGCCTGAAAAAATGCGAGCTTTCCCGCCCCGGCTCTTGCGTCGAGGAACGGGAGAGGTCAAGGTCGACGCCCCCGGTCCCGGCGACCAGATCAAGACACGAGGAGCATGTCCGCACCCGCGTGGCGGCTCCGATCCAGCCTTCGGAAGACATCGATGAAAGTGACAGTCGAGCGGGCGCAACTCGTGAAGTCCCTGACCCACGTGCATCGGGTCGTGGAGCGGCGCAATACGATTCCGATCCTTTCCAATGTGCTTCTGCGCGCCGAAGGCGGCGAGCTGAAGCTGAAGGCCACCGACCTCGACATCGAGATCTCCGAGTCGATCCCGGCAATGGTGGAGACGACCGGCGCCACCACCGTGCCCGCCCACATGATCCACGACATCGTCCGCAAGTTGCCGGACGGCGCCCAGGTCGAGCTCGCCACCCGCGCCGACGGCGCCACCCTCGACATCCGCTCGGGTCGGTCCAAGTTCTCGCTGCAGATGCTGCCGGAGAGCGACTTCCCCGACCTCACCGCCGGCACCTTCTCCCACACCTTCACGCTCGCCGCCGCCGATCTGAAGCGTCTGGTCGACCGCACCTGGTTCGCGATCTCCACCGAGGAGACCCGCTACTATCTGAACGGCATCTATTTCCATGCCGTGGCGAACGACGGCGAATTGAAGTTCCGCGCCGTCGCCACCGACGGCCACCGTCTCGCCCGCGCCGAGATCGTCGCGCCGCACGGCGCCGAGGACATGCCCGGCGTGATCGTGCCGCGCAAGACCGTGGGCGAGATCCAGAAGCTCGTCGACGACCCCGAAGCCGTGGTCACGGTCGAGCTGTCGGACTCCAAGATCCGCCTGACCTTCGCCGCGCCGGTGAAGGACGGCGACCCCGCCCCGGTCGGCATCGTGCTGACCTCCAAGCTGATCGACGGCACCTTCCCCGACTACGGCCGCGTCATCCCCCAGGGCAACGACAAGCTCATGCGCGTCGAGCGCGGCGATTTCGCCACCGCCGTCGACCGCGTCTCGACCATCTCCTCCGAGCGCGGCCGCGCGGTCAAGCTGACCATGGCCGAGGGACGTCTGGTGCTCTCCGTGACCAACCCCGACAGCGGATCGGCCTCGGAAGAACTGCCGGTCGAATACGATCAGGAGCCGCTCGACATCGGCTTCAACAGCCGCTACCTGCTCGACATCGCCTCGCAGCTCGAGACCGAGACGGCGCTGTTCCGCTTCTCCGACCCCGGTTCGCCGACCCTGATCTCCGACGACGTCGAGCCCTCCAGCGCCCTCTACGTGCTGATGCCGATGCGCGTGTGATCCCCGTCACCGGGACGCCACGAAAAAAGGCCGGACGCTCGCGCGCTCCGGCCTTATTCGTTTCATTCCGTCCCGGCCCGACCGGCCGGCGCCCGTTCCCGTCCGCCGGCGCTCACGCCTCGACGAACTCGGCGCCGAGCCCTTCCATCAGCCCTCGGAACGACGGGAACGACGTCGCGATCATCGTCGTGTCGTCGACCGTCACCACCGCGTCCGCGGCCATGCCGAGCACCAGGAAGGCCATGGCGATGCGATGGTCGAGATGGGTCGCGACGCGCCCTCCGCCGATCCTGACGCCCGCCCTGAGCCCCTCCACGACCAGACTGGCCTCGCCCTCGGTGCACGCCACGCCGTTGGCCTCGAGCCCGCGCGCCACCGCCGCCAGACGGTCGCTCTCCTTGACCCGGAGCTCCTCGAGCCCCTCCATCACCGTCGGCCCCTCGGCGAAGGCCGCCGCGATCGCCAGGATCGGATATTCGTCGATCATCGACGGCGCCCGTTCCGGCGGAACCACCACGCCCTTCAGCCGCGAGGCGCGCACATGGACGTCGCCGACGCGCTCGCCGCCCGAGAGACGCTCGTTCTCGATCGCGAGATCCGCGCCCATCTCGACGAGCGTCTGGAAGAGGCCGGTCCGCTGCGGATTGAGCAGCACGTTCTCGACCGTGACGTCCGAGCCCGGCACGATGAGCCCCGCCACCACCGCGAAGGCCGCCGAGGACGGGTCCCCGGGCACCACGACATGCTGGGCCTTCAACTCCGGCCGCCCCTCGAGACGGATGATTCGCTCCCCCGCCACGCCGATCTCCACGCTCAAGGCCGCGCCGAACCCCTGGAGCATGCGCTCGGTGTGATCGCGGGTGGCGACGGCCTCGATCACCGTGGTGACCCCGGGCGCGCCGAGCCCGGCGAGCAGCACCGCCGACTTCACCTGCGCCGAGGCCATCGGCACCCGATAGGTGATCGGCGTCGGCGTCTTCGGCCCCCGCAACGTCAACGGCAGACGGTCGCCGGCCCGCGCGATCACCTCGACGCCCATCTCGCGCAGCGGGTTCAGGACGCGCCCCATCGGTCGGCGCGACAGCGAGGCGTCGCCGACGAAGGTCGCGGCGATGGCGTGACCGCCGACGAGCCCCATGGTCAGCCGCGAGCCGGTGCCGGCGTTGCCGAAGTCGAGCACGCCCTCCGGCTCCAGGAGACCGCCGCAGCCGAGCCCGCCGACCCGCCAGGCGCCCTCGCCGTCCCGGGTCACGGTGGCCCCGAGGGCCGCCATCGCGCGGCCGGTGGCGAGCACGTCGTCGGCCTCGAGCAGCCCCTCGATCCGGGTCTCGCCGAGCGAGACGGCGCCGAACATCAGCGAGCGATGCGAGATCGACTTGTCGCCGGGCACGCGGATCCGGCCGGTGAGGGCGGAACCGGCGCGGGCGGCGAGCGGCGCGGGAAGGGCGTCGTGGCTCATGGATCTCGTCTCTCGAGGCGGGCGATGGCGAACGGAGGCCTCTCCTATCACGCGACGCCCCGGGCGTCATCCGCGAGGGCGGCCGCGACTGCGACGTTCGCGGCGCGATTCGCTTTTGACAGGGCGCCGGCTTCGGACTAGACGGGAACGATCCTTTTTTCCTCTTTTCGCGAGACGATCCGTGGCGAAACCTGAACTCGGCACCAAGCGCCTCTGCCCGAACTGCGGCACGAAGTACTACGACCTGAACAAGGACCCGATCCTGTGCCCGAAGTGCGGCACGACCTTCACCCTCTCGGCGATGGCGCTGCGCGCCAAGGCCGCGGCGGTCGAAGAGGAGGAAGAGGCCGAGACCGAGGAAGCCCAGGTCGACTTCGTCAGCCTCGAGGAGGCCGACGCCGAACAGGGCGGCGGTGCCGTCGACGCGCCGGAGATCGAGGACGAGGAGATCGCCGACATCGGCGACGACGACGACACCTTCCTCGAGCCGGAAGACGAGGACGAGGACATCGACGGCATCGATATCGACGTCGAAACCGAGGACGAGGAGCGCTGAGGCGCGCGCCCCTCCGCGTCGTCGGCTTTTTCCACAGACTTTTCCGAGACTTCGGAAAAAAAAGCCGACGAGAGTGCGAAAGGGGCTTGATCACCGGCCGCGATGCCTTTAGAGATCGCCGCCGTCGCCGAGGCAACCCAAGCCCGGCCGGAGAGAGTGGGGCCATAGCTCAGTTGGGAGAGCGCTTGAATGGCATTCAAGAGGTCAGGGGTTCGACTCCCCTTGGCTCCACCAATTCTCCTCAAGAAAACCACGGATCTACGCGGTTTTTGCTTTTCTGGGGCTGATTTCTCCCACCAAGTTGATCTGGATAACGGTGCATGGCGGTGATCTGCCGCGGACGCATATTCGGTTGATGGTGACGTTGCCCCTCGGGCCTAGGTCCTGTTGACGAATAGGATTCCCCTTCGGGTCGTGGAGTGATTCAACGTCGCTTTCGGAGGGAGGCGACGTTGATTCGAGACCTGATGAGCGACGAGGAATGGGCGTTCTTCGAGCCGTTCG
>NZ_JAFNIH010000003.1 GCF_019160155.1 Pinisolibacter aquiterrae | reverse complement strand
AGCTCCTGCCCGGTCTCGGCGGCGATCTCCTTGAGGCGGATCGCCGCGGAGAGACCCGCAGGGCCGGCACCCACGATCACCACGTCGAATTCCATGCTGTCCCGCTCGGGAAGCTCGGCCGCCTCGCTCATGCCCACGGACTCCTCGTCTCTTCGACCGGCGCGCGCCGGCTCGCATCATTCCGCCGGCGTGGCCGGCTCCCGTCGTTCATCCGGCCGAGGCCGGTTCGTCGCATCGCCCGCGCGGCGTCGACCCGAGGTCGGATCGCCGGGCGGGCCCCATGTCTCGTCGTCTCCCCCCGGAACGGCGGAGCGCGACCAGCGCCCTCGTCGTTCCCCCATGCCCCGGTATCGCCAGACGGCGGTTCCTCGGGCTATGATCATGAAGACCACTAGACGCTTTCAAACCTTCCGCCAAGGTGGCAGAAAGTGTCGTATAGGGAATGATGTCGCACCCTCATGCAAGCCTCCGATCTCACCTCGCTTCTCGACTGGTACGCGGCGGTCGGCGTCGACGTCGCGCTCGGTGACGATCCGGTCGACCGATTCCTGGAATCGGTGCGCGAATCGGAGGCCCGTCAGGCGCGCGCCGAGGCCCGGCCGGCGCCGATGGGAGGTGCCGCCGCGCCTTCACGCCCCGGCGTCGGCGAGCGCGACGCCCCTCCCTTCGAGGGCGGATTTCGACGCACGCCCGCCACGGATGCACCCCAGGCGCCGCCGCGCGAACCGCCGCCGGAGCGTCGCCGTTTCGAGGCGCCGCCGCAGCCGGTGGCGCGACCGAGCCTCGGCGCGGCCGTGCCCGGCGATGCCGGCGTCGTCGCGGCGCGCGAGGCGGCCGCCTCCGCCGCGACGCTCGACGAGTTGCGTGCGGCGCTCGAACGGTTCGAGGGCTGCAATCTGCGTCTCACCGCCCGTCGATTGGTCTTCGCCGACGGCGCTCCCGGCGCGCGAGTGATGTTCGTCGGCGAGGCGCCGGGCCGCGAGGAGGACGAGACCGGGGTGCCCTTCGTCGGGCGCTCGGGCCACCTTCTCGACCGCATGCTCGCCGGGATCGGTCTGGCGCGGTCGGACGTCTACATCGCCAACGTCGTGCCCTGGCGTCCGCCCGGCAATCGCACGCCGACGCCGCAGGAGACCGAGATCTGCAAGCCCTTCGTCGCCCGCCAGATCGAACTGGTCGCGCCGGAGGTGCTGGTCTTTCTCGGCGGGGCCGCCGCCGCCGCGCTGACCGGGGCGACCCAGGGCATCATGCGCCTGCGCGGCCGTTGGCTGACCCAGGAGACCGCGATCGGCGCGCTGCGGGCGATGCCGACGCTCCACCCCGCCTATCTCTTGCGGCAGCCGATCCACAAACGTCTGGCCTGGCGTGACTTCCTGGAGATCCGCAAGGCGCTCGACACCGCCGGGCGCTGACGACGGCGCGGGCCGCGCCTCGGTGACGATCCGTTCCACGAACGACCAGGGCCGGGGATCTCTCCCCGGCCCTGGTCGTTTCATCGAGGCATCGTCCGCCGGGCGGGCGTCACCGAAGGGACGCGAGCCCGTCGTGCCGCGCGGGAGGGCGATCACTTGTCGCCGTCACCACCGCCGCCGTCACCACCGCCGCCGTGCATCGAGCCGCCACCGCCGTGACCGCCCATGCCGCCGCCGCCGTGGCCACCCATGCCACCGCCGTGGCCACCCATGCCACCGCCGTTACCGTGACCGGGACCACCACCTTGGTGCGGACCCTGGCCGTGGTGACCGTGATGGCCGTGTTGCGACTCGGAGGAGGTGGGCGCCGCGCTCGTGAGGCCGTTGCTGGCGCCGTCGCCGCCCAGCCCTCCGAAGGTGACGGGCAGAACCGTGCAGACTTGGCCGACCCCGCAGTTCCCGGTCGTCCCGTACAACACGAGATCACTTCCGGCGAAGGCGGTGCCACCACCCAGGACGAGCGTCAGTACGAACGCCATCCCGGACACTTTTTGAAGGGTGTTGAACATGGCAACCTCCTTCGGCCTCGGCCCTTCGAGACTCGTAGGGTCTTCTGTGAGGCACGGTATCCATATAAGAAATCTCTCATTTGAATTCAATCATACTTTAGAAATAGACCGGAAATGAAACCGGCGCCGCGCCGCTCCAGTCGTCATGGAATTTCTGTCGCCCACGTAAGGGGAATTGCTCAAATTGCAAGGAATTTCTAGACACGATCGTCACGGTTGGTCTTGCATCATCGGTGCCGGAACAGGGGCGAGGAGAGGATCGGGCTGGAGCAAGACGTCCATGACCATCAATTCCGTCGGATCGTCGTTCGACTACATCCCTCCGGTCCGCGCCGCACGTGAGACCGCAGCCACCGCGCGCGCCGCGGAGGCCTCCGAATCCTCCGCCGGCAAGCGTGACGACTGGCCGCCGCGTCTGGCCTCCGAGAAGGCCCAGGAGGCGCGGCGCAGCACCATCTACGGCCGTCTCGTCGCCGCCCAGGAAGAGGCCGCCTCCAAACCGAGGATCTCCTCGCAGGATGCCGCCCGGGCCTATTCCGGCCGCTGACGCCCCATCTCGCGGCCCGATCGCCTCGGCCGCCGCGAGCCTCGATCCGCCCACCGTCGTCGATCGCCCGCCCGTGAGCGAGGGCGGACCGTCGCGCGCGGACCCCTCGCCCGAATCGGCTCCGGCCGATCGTCGGGTTTTCGGCGTTTCGCCGCCGCGCTTCCGCCGCCTTGTGCCCCCAGGCTCCGGGTCGGACAGGATCGAGGAGATCGCCCGTGCCGACCGTAATCGCCTCAGCCGCCGTGATCGTCGCTCTCGGCCTCGCCTGGCGCTTCGCGCAGCGCTCCTCGGAACCGACCGGAGCGGCGGGAAACCGCCGCGCGCCGACCGAGATCGCCGACGCGGTGCCGCTGGTTCGCGACGCCGACGGGACCTATCGGCCCGCCGCCGACGAGGAATGACCCTGAGCTCGAGAGAAACCGACGGTTCGCTTCGCCGCCCTCGTGCGGGGCCTGCGAGGGCGCGTCGCCCGTCGGCGCCGGTCTGCGCCGCGACGGTTGACGCGGGCACCCGGCGATGGCTAGGGTCCGGCTCGATTTTCTCGCCTTCGGACACGCCGTCATGATCGATCCCACGATGCCCTCCCACATGCGTCCCGATCGCTCCTTCCAGGGGCTGATCCTGACGCTCCAGCGCTTCTGGGCCGATTACGGCTGTGTCGTGCTCCAGCCCTACGACATGGAGGTCGGCGCCGGCACCTTCCATCCGGCGACGACGCTGCGCGCCCTCGGGCCGAAGCCCTGGCGCGCTGCCTATGTCCAGCCCTCGCGCCGTCCCAAGGACGGCCGCTACGGCGAGAACCCCAACCGTCTCCAGCACTATTACCAGTTCCAGGTGATCCTGAAGCCGTCGCCGGCCGACCTCCAGGATCTCTATCTGAAGAGCCTCGCGGCGATCGGCGTCGATACCGCCACCCACGACGTCCGCTTCGTCGAGGACGATTGGGAGAGCCCGACGCTCGGCGCCTGGGGCCTCGGCTGGGAATGCTGGTGCGACGGCATGGAGGTGAGCCAGTTCACCTACTTCCAGCAGGTCGCCGGTTTCGAGTGCTCGCCGGTCTCCGGTGAGCTGACCTACGGTCTCGAGCGCCTCGCCATGTACGTCCAGGGCGTCGACAACGTCTACGACCTCAACTTCAACGGCCGCGAAGGTCACGAGAAGGTCACCTACGGCGACGTCTTCCTCCAGGCCGAGCGCGAATATTCGCGTCACAACTTCGAGCATGCCGACGTCGACATGCTGTTCGAGCAGTTCCGCATGGCCGAGGCCGCCGCCAAGACCTACATCGAGGCCGGCTGGGAGACCCCGGAGGAGAAGCGCCATCTGATGGCGCTGCCCGCCTACGACCAGTGCATCAAGGCGAGCCACGTCTTCAATCTGCTCGACGCGCGCGGTGTGATCTCGGTCACCGAGCGCCAGAGCTACATCCTGCGCGTCCGCGAAATCGCCAAGGCCTGCGGCAAGGCCTGGCTCGCGACGGAGGCCGGCGGCGCGGCGTGAGCCGACCGCTCCCGGCGAGATCTTCGACGGCGCCCTTTCGCGAGGAAGGGCGCCGTCTTCGTTTGCGATCGTCGCCGTCTCTCGAACGGAATGTTTGATATTTCAATGGAATACAGATCAAGGTGAAGGCGCGCAATCGGGCGCATCTCTTCTCTCGACAACGAGGAGAGCAGCCATGTCCTACGATTTTTCCAAACTCGATCCCCGTAACGGCGACAACATCATCCGCATCGCCGCCGGTCTCTTCATGTTCCCGCACGTGATCGGAAAGATCACCGGCTATGAGGCGACACTTGGTTTCTTCACCAAGGCGGGGTTCTATCCGCCGTCCTTCTTCCTGGTGCTGGCCGGCGTGCTGGAGGCGGTATCGGGTCTGCTTCTCGTCTTCGGCCTGTGGACCCGTTACGCCGCGCCGATCGCCGCCGGCGCGCTCTTCGTCGCGGCCATCGCCCTGTGGGAGGTCGGCGGCTTCAAATGGGTGTGGAACAAGGGTGGGTTCGAATATCCGATCTTCTGGGGCCTGATCTGCCTCGCCATCACCGTCAAGGAATGGATGCCCCGCCTCGGGCGCCGCTTCGGCCTCGTCGCCGCCTGATCCCGCCGAGGACGGATCCACGCTTCGATCGCGACAGCCTTATGAGATGCCGCTAATCTTCCTCCCGAAGGGCCGCCAGACGCCCCTCGGGAGGAGATCGTCCATGAGTGAAGTCGTCGTCGCGCAGAAGGGTCCGTTCGTCGTCGCGGTGAAGAGTGGCGAGACCTATTGGTGGTGCGCCTGCGGGCGGTCCAAGAGCCAGCCCTTCTGCGACGGCAGCCACGAGGGCACCGGCTTCGAGCCGGTCGAGTGGATCGCCACCGCCGATCGCAACGTCCCCTTCTGCGGCTGCAAGCACACCGCGAAGCCGACGATGTGCGACGGCTCTCACAAGCACCTCTGAACGTCGGCACGTCGACGCGATCGCTACCCTCGCCTCAGGGCGAGGATCGGTCCGTCTCGCCCGCGTCGTAGCGCCGCCGCTCCGAGGTGATCCGATCGCGATGGGTCACCGCCCAGTCGGCGAGCGCCCCGATCGGACCGGCCAGCGACGCCCCGAGCTCGGTCAGCGCATATTCGACCTGCGGCGGATTGGTCGGAAAGACCGTGCGCGTCACCAGCCCGTCGCGCTCCAGGCTGCGCAGGGTCACCGTCAGCATCCGTTGCGAGATCGCCCCGACCGCCCGTTTCAGGGCGTTGAAGCGCATCGCGCCGTCGCCGAGCCTCAGGATCACCAACACGCTCCAGGCGTCGCCCAGTCGGTCGAGCACGTCGCGCACCGGGCAGAGCACGCGCGGATCGGCGATCGGCCCGGTGACGCCGGCGACGATCCGCACCTCGCGCATGCTGCGTTCGCCGCTGGCCGGCGGCGTGGCGGTTCCTTCCGAGTGCCTTGCGTTCACGAACGTGCGTCCTTCTCGAGGTGGTCACCTCATGGCATCTGGTTACGGATCGTAACCACCCCGGAAGCCTAATCCCCCCGCCGGCTCCGGGCAACGGGAGATATGCCCATGAAGATCGCTCTGATCGGCGCCACCGGCTATGTCGGCGCCGCCGTCCTCGACGAAGCCCTCGCCCGCGGCCATGCCGTCACCGCGCTCGCCCGCACTCCGGAAAAGCTCGCGCCGCGCCCCGGTCTCACCGTGGTGAAGGCCGACGTCTATGACGCCGCCGCCGTCACCGCCGCCGTGACGGGCGCCGACGCCGTGATCTCCGCCTTCAATCCCGGCTGGACCGACCCGGAAATCCACGCGAACTTCCTGAAGGGAGCGAAGGCGATCGACGCCGGGGTCGCGGCCTCGGGCGTGAAGCGCCTCCTGGTGGTCGGCGGCGCCGGCAGCCTCTATGTCGCGCCCGGCGTCCAGTTGATCGACACCGAGCATTTCCCGAAGGACTATTACGCCGGGGCCGACGCCGCCCGCAAACTGCTCGCCGCCTATCTCGCCGGCGAGGTCGGCGCCGGGCTCGACTGGACCTTCCTGTCGCCGCCGGCGATGTTCAGCCCGGTCGGCCCGCTCGCCCATGCCCCGCGCACCGGCACATATCGCGTCGGCGCCGAGGCTCCGCTGATGGACGGCGCCACCCCGGCCGGCATCTCCGAGGCGGACCTCGCGGTCGCGATCGTCGACGAGATCGAGCGGCCGGCGCATGTGAAAAAGCGCTTCACCGTCGCCTCGGCGTGAGCGCGGACGTTCCGACGAGGGGGAAGGCCGGTTCGCGCCGGCCTTTCTCGTCTTTGCGGCTGGACAGGCTTCGTCCCCGATCGTATGCCTCGACCCGATCGTTTTCCGAGCCGGATCAGAGCCCGCCATGCCCGAACTGCTTCTCGAACTCTTCTCCGAAGAAATCCCCGCCCGCATGCAGAAGAAGGCGGCGGACGATCTCAAGAAGATGATCACCGACGGTCTGGTGGCGGCGGGTCTCCACTACGAGGCGGCGATCGCGCATGCGACCCCGCGCCGGCTGGTGCTCCACGTCGTCGGCGTGCCCGCCAAGGGCGCCGACGTCGCCGAGGAGCGCAAGGGCCCGCGCGTCGGCGCGCCCGAACAGGCGATCCAGGGCTTCCTCAAGGGCGCCGGCATCGCCTCGCTCGATCAGGCGACCGTCGTCTCCGACAAGAAGGGCGATTACTACGTCGCCAAGACCCTGAAGCCCGGCCGCAAGGCGATCGACGTGCTGGCCGAGCTGGTGCCGACGACGATCCGCACCTTCCCCTGGCCGAAGTCGCAGCGCTGGGGCACCGGAAGCTTGCGTTGGGTGCGTCCGCTCCATTCGATCGTCTGCACCTTCGGCTCCGATCTGGAAGAACCGGAGATCGTCCCCTTCGAGGTCGACGGCATCCGCTCCGGCAACATCACCCGCGGCCATCGCTTCATGGCGCCGGCTCCCTTCTCGGTGAAGCGCTTCGACGACTACGTCCAGAAGCTCCAGAACGCCTATGTCGTCCTCGACGCCGAGCGCCGCCGCCACACCATCCGCGAGGACGCCAAGTCGCTCGCCTTCGCCCAAGGCCTCGAGGTGATCGAGGACGAGGGCCTGCTCGACGAGGTCGCCGGTCTCGTCGAATGGCCGGTGACGCTGATGGGCTCGTTCGAGGAGGAATTCCTCGAGGTGCCGGCCGAGGTGATCCGCGCCACCATCCGCGCCAACCAGAAGTGCTTCGTGATGCGCTCGCATCACGTCGACCAGAAGCTGGCCGCCAAGTTCCTGCTGGTCTCCAACATCGAGGCCAAGGACGGCGGCGCCAAGATCGTCGCCGGCAACGGCCGCGTCATCCGCGCCCGCCTGTCGGACGCCCGCCACTTCTTCCACACCGATCTCGCCGATCTCCCCGACTACAAGGAGGCCGGCAAGCCGCTCGACCAGCGCCTCGCCAAGCTGCGCGCGCTGAACGTCGTCTTCCACGAGAAGCTCGGGACGCAAGGCGCCCGCGTCGATCGCCTGATCCGGTTGGCGCGCGAACTGGCGCCGCTGGTCGGCGCCGATCCGGCGAAGGCCGCACGCGCGGCCGAACTCGCCAAGGCCGATCTCATGACCGAGGTCGTCGGCGAATTCCCCGAGGTCCAGGGCCTGATGGGCAAGACCTATGCGCTGGCGCAAGGCGAGGACGCCTCCGTCGCCGTGGCGATCGAGGATCACTACAAGCCGCAGGGCCCGTCCGACCGCGTGCCGACCGACCCGACCGCCATCGCCGTCGCGCTCGCCGACAAGCTCGACGTCCTCACCGGCTTCTGGGCGATCGACGAGAAGCCGACGGGGTCGAAGGACCCCTACGCGCTGCGCCGTGCGGCGCTCGGCGTGATCCGGATTTTGATCGAGAACGGGGTGCGGCTGCCGTTGCTGCCGGCCTTCGCCAAGGCTCTCGCGGCCCTGCCGAAGGCGGCGGACACGACCGCCACCGACCTCCTCGCCTTCTTCGCCGATCGCCTCAAGGTCCAGCTCCGCGACCAGGGCGCCCGTCACGATCTCGTCGACGCGGTCTTCGCCCTCGGCACCGCCGAGGCCCCGCAGGACGACCTCGCTCTCGTCGTGAAGCGGGTCGAAGCCCTCGGCGCCTTCCTCGGCTCCGACGACGGCAAGTCGCTGCTGGCGGGCTACAAGCGCGCCGCCAACATCCTCGACAAGGAGGAGAAGAAGGACGGCCGCGCCTACACGGGCGCGATCGACGCGTCGCTCCTCGCCGAGCCGGCCGAGAAGGCGCTGGCGCAAGCCGTCGCCGTCGCCGAGACCGCCGCCGGCAAGGCCGTCGTCGCGGAGGATTTCGCCGCCGCCATGTCGGCGCTCGCCGCGCTGCGTGGCCCGGTCGACGCGTTCTTCGACGGGATCCTGGTCAACGCCGAGGATGCGGCGGTGCGCGAGAACCGCCTGAAGCTGCTTTCCGCCATCCGCGCCGCCTGCGCCACCGTCGCCGACTTCGGCCGCATCGGCTGAGCGCGAGAGCCTCGTGGGGGCTACACCCTGAGGCGCCCGGCTCCGCCGGGCCTCGTGAGGTGCGAAGCCGGGGCAGGGCGCCCGACGCGCGGGGTCTGGGTACTCGCGGCACCGTCGCCCGTGCCTTCGCTCCTGGTTCGAGGCTCGGCCGGCGGCCTCGCGCCTCACCATGAAGCGTCGGGTGCGGTTCGCGCGCCACGAAACCAAAAGGCCCGCCGGATCGCTCCGACGGGCCTTTTCGATGTCCGGGCGCGGCCGAGGCTGCGACCCGCGCCGGCCTCACTCCTCGAGCAGGCTCCGCAGCATCCACGCGGTCTTCTCGTGGACGTCGAGACGCTGGGTCAGGAGGTCGGCGGTCGGCTGGTCGTTGGCCTCTTCCACCACCGGGAACAACGCCCGCGCCGTGCGCGCCGTCGCCTCCTGGGCCTCGACGAGGTGGCGGATCATGTCGGTCGCCTTGGGCACGCCCTCGACCTCCTTGATCGAGGCGCGCGCGACGAACTCCTTGTAGGTGCCCGGCGCCGGGAAGCCGAGCGCGCGGATCCGCTCGGCGATGAGATCGAGCGCGTTCCACTGTTCGGTGTACTGCCCCATGAACATCAGGTGCAGCGTGTTGAACATCGGACCCTTCACGTTCCAGTGGAAGTTGTGGGTCATCAAGTAGAGCGTGTAGCTGTCGGCGAGCAGCGCCGACAGGCCGTCGGCGATCTTGGCGCGGGTGGCCTCGTCGATGCCGATGTTGATCTTGGGAACGGCGTTCATCATGCGTCTCCTGGGTTCGGGTTGGTGGGGGTCGGGTTGGTGGGGTTGGTCGAAGTGCGATGGGCGCGCGGGGCCGGGCCGTCATCCCAACGTGGTGTCGAGCACCATCATCAGGGCGAAACCGGCCATGAGCCCGATCGTCGCAGGGGTCTGGTGACCGTTGCGATGGGTCTCGGGGATGACCTCGTGGCTGACGACGAACAGCATCGCCCCCGCCGCCAGCCCGAGCCCGATCGGATAGGCGATCGCCAGTCCGCCGGAGAGGCCGACGCCCAGCACCGCGCCGAGCGGTTCCATCAGGCCGGTCGCCACCGCCATGGCGACGGCATAGGGCGCCGAATAGCCGCCCCCGCGCAGCGCCAGCGCCACGGCCAGACCCTCCGGCATGTCCTGGAGCGCGATCGCGGTGGTCAGCGGCAGACCGACGCTCATGTCGGCGTGGGAGAAGCCGACGCCGATCGCCATGCCCTCCGGCAGGTTGTGCAGCGCGATGGCGAAGACGAACAGCCAGATCCGTCCGACCCGCTCGCTGCCGGGCCCCTGCACGCCGATCGTCTCGTGCTCGTGCGGCGTGAATTCGTCGAGACCGAGCATCAGCAGGACGCCGAGCCCCATGCCCGCCACCACGATCAGCGCGGCGAGCGAGCGGCTGCCGGCGAGTTGCTCGCCGGCCGCGAGGCCCGGCAGGATCAGCGAAAAGGCGCTCGCCGCCAACATCATGCCGGCCGCTCCGCCGAGCAGCACGTCGGAGAGCTTCTGCGGCATGGTCCGCATCGCCAGCGCCGGCAGGGCGCCGAGGCCGGTCGCCGCGAACCCGGCGAGACCGCCGACGAAGCCGAACTTCAATCCGTCCGAGGCGCCGCCCACCGCCAGTTCGAAGAGACTGCCGAGGAGGAGCGCGATCACCGCCGCCAGCGACAGGCCGAGCCCGACGGCGGCGATCCGATGCGCGCGGACGTGCCGCCCCATCGTCTCCACCCAGCCGGCTCCCTGCGCGAGGCTCTCCATCGACATGATCCGCAACTCCTCGTCCATCGACGTCCGGCCGGGGAGCGCGAGAGCGCGTCGGATCCCCTCTGTCGGCGTCGACTGGATCTTATTGCGAATAATGTGCAAGAGCAAGAAGGGCGCGCCGAGAATCGACGCGCCCCTCCGAGACGGGCCGCCCGCGAGGGGCGGAAGGATCGGCCGCTCGCGCGCGGCTCACTCGACTTCGGCGTAGTCGATCTTGCCGTCGGCGCCCTTCTTCCAGCGATAGACGACATAGGCCGGCGTGGTGATGTCGCCCTTGGCGTCATAGGAGAGGGTGCCGACCACGGTGGTGAAGGGCCGGCCGGAATGGATCACCTTGGCGACCTTGGCGGTGTCGGTCGACTTCGCTTCCTCGGCGGCCTGCGCCCACACTTCGACGGCGGCGTAGGTATAGAGGGTGAAGGCCTCCGGCTCGATCGACTTGGCGCGGAAGCGGGCGACCACCTCGGCCGATCCCGGGATCTTGCGCGGATCGGGGCTGAAGGTCATCAGCGTGCCGTCGATCGAGCCCTCGCCGGCGATCGCAGCGAGCTCACCGGAATTGATGCCGTCGCCGCCCATCAGCGGCGCCTTGACGCCCTGGTCGCGCATCTGGCGGATGATCAGGCCGGCATCGGCGTGGGTGCCGCCGAAATAGACCACGTCGGCCTGGGCCGCCTTGATCTTGGAGACCAGCGCGCCGAAGTCCTTCTCGCCGCCGTTGATCGATTCCGACAGCACCGCCTTCATCCCGTGCGCCGCCAGCTCCTTGCGGGTCTCCTCGGCGAGGCCGCGCCCGTAGGTGGTCTTGTCGTCGATCACCGCGACGTTCTTGCCGGCATAGGCCTTGGCGAGATAGGCGCCGGCGACCTTGCCCTGCTGGTCGTCGCGGCCGCAGGTGCGGAAGACGTTGGTGAGCTTGCGGTCGGTGAAGTTCGGATTGGTGGTCGAGGGCGAGATCTCGAGGATGCCGTTCTCGGCATAGACGTCGGAAGCCGCGATCGACACGCCGGAGTTCAGATGGCCCGCCACGAACTTGACGCCGTCGCCGGCCAGCTTGTTGGCCACCGAGACGCCCTGCTTCGGGTCGGCCTGATCGTCCGCGACGATCAGCTTCAACTGCTGACCGAGGACGCCGCCCTTGGCGTCGATGTCGGCGACAGCCATTTCGGCGCCGTTCTTCATCTGCTGGCCGTAGACGGCGAGCGCACCCGTCATCGGACCGGCGACGCCGATCTTGATCTGGGCCTGAGCGGTGCCGCAGGCGAGAGCCAGAGCGAGCGAAGCGAGGATGAGGCGGGTCTTCATGGTCGAGCCTTCTTTTCGGGCGGGCCGACCGGGGCGGTCGGTCTCGTGATCCGTACCCCCTACGCCACCCCGGCGCCACGAGAAGCACGCGACCCGCAGGGGAGAACTGCGCTCGAGACATGGGCAATTGGCCCGAAACGAGAAGAGTTTCACAAATTCAGCGGCCAAATAGAACGAAAACTCCGATTTTCGGGCGAAAAATCGGAGTTTTCGGTGAAAATTCGCAGTCGCGAGGAACGCGCGGTCATTTCTGGAGATCGATGGCTCCGTAACAGTCCGGACCCTTCCACTGAGCGGTCACCGCATGGTCGGTGACGCGTCCGGAGAAGGTGACGTTGCCCTTCGAGGTGGGTTTGACCGCCGTGAAGGACCCGTCCGACTTGACGGTTCCGGTGCCGACCTCGCCGGCTCCCTCGTAGACCGCGCCGATCAACTGGATCTCAGAGCCCGAAACCACGGCGCGCATCTGCGTCACCCCGGCGCAGACCGGATCGCGGCCGCCCGCGACCGACGAGGCGCCCTCGTAGGTGCCGCCGGCCGACGCCGGCGCGGCGAGAAGGACGAGGACGAGGGCGGCGAGGGGGGCGGAATGGCGCATGATCGGTCTCCTGGCGCCGTCGTGCGAACGACGGCCGATGCTCGGATGAAAGCCTAGTCGAAGCGCGGGATCGTGACAAACCCGTGGCGGCGCCGCGAAGACGCGCGTCTCGGATCCCGATCCCGGCGCCGTCACGGATCGCCGGCGAGGGTGGCCCGGCCGCGCAGAACCGCCTCGGCCACCTCGAGATAGAGGTCCGAACCGGGCGGATGCAGCACCAGACCGGGCAGGATCGCCGGACGCGCCCGCGAGCCCTTGATCGCCGTCACCAGCAGCCGATGGGCCGGCGCCTCGGCGCGCGGATGCACCGGACGGATCGTCACCGCGCCGAATCGCCGGTCGAGCGCGGCGAGCACCTCGGCGAGCCCGTCGCCCTTGAAGATCATCGCCAGACGCCCGCGCGGCGCGAGCACCGAGGCCGCGACCCGCATCCAGGCGTCGAGGTCACCCTCGGCGAAGACATGAGCCCGGGCGCGCGCGCCCGACGGCGAGGCGCGCACCTCGTCGGCCGCGAAGAAGGGCGGATTGACGATCGCGTGATCGAAGCTCTCGCGCGGCAGGGCCGCGTCGCGCGCCGCGCCGCGCCGCAGGAGATCGACCGCGACGACGCCGACCCGGGCGCCGAATGCCGCGTTCTCCGATCGCCGCGCATTGGCCTCGGCCAGACGCAGCGCCGTCTCGTCGCGTTCCGCCAGCACCACGTCGATGCCGGGAACCCGCGCCGCCGCGCAGAACCCCGCCGTGCCGACCCCGGCGCCGAGATCGACGAGGCGTCCGCGCGCCGCCGCCGGCACCAGGGCGGCGAGCAACACCGCGTCGAGCCCGGCGCGATGGCGGCCCTTCGCCGGCTGCTCGATCGTCACCCGCCCGTCGAGGAAACGGTCGATCGTGGTCGCCGCCTCGGCGGGCGCCGTCGTCACGGTTTCGCGTCCCGCAATTCGCCACCGAGACCGGCCTCGACGATCACGCGCCGCGCCTGCGCCTCGTCGTCGTTCGCGACCAGGAGGCGGCGCGGGAAGGCGCCGATCGCCCCTTCCAGCACCGACATGTGCCCGTCGAGTACCAGCACCGCGATGCCCGCCCCGCCGAGCAGGGCCTCGACGGCGGAAATCAGCACCGGATCGTTGCAGCGGATGATTTCGCGCATGTCGCCTCGCTCTTCTCGCCTCTCGGCGAGACCTAGGCGCGCGGGCGCGCCTTGTCCATGGTGGAGAGCGTGGAAACCCTCGGCGTTTTCACCTGCTTGTCGTCGGCGGGGTGGTTGCCTATGCTCGCCCCGAGCCTCGCCGGGTCGTCTTTCGTCGATCGGCGATGAACGAAACGGGTGCGGCTTGCCTTCTGGTATCGACGCCGCCCGCCCGGAATGGTATCGCGCCCCGTCGGGGTGAGGATCGTGGATCCGGGCGAAGGGAGTGGCCGAAGTGGGCGTCGTGGTTTCTCTCGAGGACAACAAGAAGCGGCCGGAGGCCTCCGTCGAGCCTCTGGTCGCGCTCGTCGCCGCCGACATGGACCGCGTCAACGCGCTGATCCTGTCCAAGGCCGGTTCCGACGTCACCATGATCCCCGAGGTCGCCAATCACCTGATCTCCTCCGGCGGCAAACGCCTCAGGCCGATGCTGACGCTCGCCGCCGCCCAGATGTGCGGCTACCAGGGCGACGGCCACGTCAAGCTCGCCATGGCGGTCGAGTTCATGCACACCGCGACGCTGCTGCACGACGACGTCGTCGACGAGAGCGACATGCGTCGCGGCAAGCTCGCCGCCCGCAAACTGTGGGGCAATCAGGCGAGCGTGCTGGTCGGCGACTATCTGCTCGGCCAGGCCTTCCGCGTCATGGTCGAGGTCGGGTCGATGCAGGCGCTCGGCATCCTCTCCGACGCCGCCTCGATCATCGCCGAGGGCGAGGTGATGCAGCTCGCCGCCGCCAAGAACATGGCGACCACCGAGGACGAATATCTCGCCGTCATCCGCGCCAAGACCGCCGCGCTGTTCTCGGCCGCGGCCGAGGTCGGTCCGGTCGTCGCCGGATCGGGCCGCGACGCGGAAGCCGCCTTCCGCTCCTACGGCACCAATCTCGGCCTCGCCTTCCAACTGGTCGACGACGCCCTCGACTACGGCGGCTCCTCCGCCCAACTCGGCAAGAACGTCGGCGACGACTTCCGCGAGGGCAAGATCACGCTCCCCGTGGTGCTCGCCTATCGCCGTGGGTCGGATGAAGACCGTGCCTTTTGGAAGCGCTGCCTTCAGGACGGCGGCGCCGTCGACGGCGACCTCGCCACCGCGACCGAGCTCCTGAAGAAGCACGACGCCATCGCCACCACGGTCGAGCGCGCCCGCCACTACGGCGCCATGGCCAAGGACGCGCTCGCCCCCTTCAAGGACGGGCCGCACAAGCGCGCCCTCGTCGAAGTGGTCGATTTCTGCATCAGCCGGGTGCACTGAGCGAAAGACGGGCGGGGGCGCGCTTCGGGTGGGTCCCGCCGTCGCCGCAGGGTGGAACGCGCGGCAGCACGCGCAGTCCACAGGCGGCGTCCGTGAGGGAGTAGGCGCCCGACGGGGGCCCGGCGCCGACGGCGCGATACGCTTTTGCGCCATTGCATCCTCCGGGGCCTGACGAGGTCGGGGCCGGTCGACGAGAACGGCCTGTCAACCAAAGCGGGAAGTTCCGTCTCCAAAGAGAAGACCTTCGATTGCGGCTGGTGGAGCGCTCTCCTAAAATGCGAGCGCACCATCCCTCTCCCGAGAGAGGGCCGAAGCCGGGGGCGAGCATGATATTCCTGACGGAACTGGCGATCGCGATCTTGGTCGCCGTCGTCCCCTTGGCCGTCCTCCATGCTCACCTCGGACGAATCCTGACCGACGAATGCGGAACGGTCGAACGGGCCGACTTCTGGGTTCGTTACACGTATCTCGTCGTCGGCGGCTGCTCGATCCTCTTCGCGGCCTTGGGAACGCATCAGGGCGAGCCGGCGATCACGGTCGACGTTCTGCGCTACGCGTTCACCCGTTCGCTCGTGGGAACGCTGGCGGCGCTCGTCGGGGTCGGCTTTCAGATCATGAAGTTCCTCCCGACGCGGGAATGACCCCGCAGGCCGCCTCCTCCGCGTCGACGACGGCGTAAGGGGCGGGACGCGCGGCACGCGTGTTCCACCGGCCGCGCTCATGAGGGAGACGGGCGCCCGAGGCCGATCTTCGGCGCCGACGGTGCAATACGGCTGCGCCTATTGCACCCTACGGGGTCGCGTGGCCGGTCACTTTTCTTCGAACACCCCGAAACACGTCGCGCCCGACCCCGACATCCGCGCCAGCAGGCAGCCCGGCCGTGACCGCATCTCGGCGAGCGTCTCGGCGATCGCCGGGGCGACCGTGATCGCCGCCGCCTCGAGATCGTTGCGGGTGGCGGCGAGCCAATCGACCAGCGCTGCGACGTCGGCGAAGCGTGCGGGCACCTCCGGCATCGGCGGATTGTCTCGGACGGTCAGCGCCCGGAATACCGCCGGGGTCGCGACCGCCACGCCGGGGTTGGCGAGCACCAGGCGGAACCGGGGCAGCGGCGGCAGGATCTCGATCGTCTCGCCGATGCCGCGCGCCCGCAGCGGCTCCCCCCACACGCACATCGGCAGATCGGCGCCGAGCGGCAGCGAGAGTTCGGCGAGCCGCGCCCGGCCGAGATCGAGCCCCCAGACCCGGTCGAGCAGCCGCAGCGTCGCCGCCGCGTCCGACGAGCCGCCGCCGATGCCCGAGGCGATCGGCAGGTGCTTTTCGAGTGTGAGCGCGACGGGGAAGATCGCCCGGCCGATACGCCGCGCCTCCACTTCCAGGAGACGCGTGGCGCGCAGGACCAGATTGTCGGCGTCCGCCTCGAGCCCGGCGGCGGCCGGCCCGACGATCGTCAGGGTGATCGGCAGCGGCTCCCCGGCCGGGGCCACGGCGTCGAGCCGGCGGACCGAGACCCGGTCGGCGCTGCCGCCGTGCGTCACCAGCGTATCGAGGAGATGATAGCCGTCGGCCCGCCGCCCGGTGACGTGCAGGGCCAGATTGATCTTGGCCGGCGCGATCTCGGCATCGACGGCGGCGGCATCGGCCGCCGTCGCGAGCGCGCCGGGACCGAGGTCGATCACGGCGCCTTCGGCGCGGCGGCGCCCGCCGGAGCCGGGGGCGCTTCGGCCGGAGCCGCCGGAGCAGCCTCGGGCTTCGCCTCGGCCGGGGCGGTCGGAGCGGCTTCGGGCTTCGCCTCGCTCGGCGCGGCCTCGGGCTTCGCTTCGCTCGGAGCGGCCGGGGTGGTCTCCGGCTTCGCCTCGCTCGGGGCGGAGGGAGCGGCCGGCGCGGGCGTCAGCGCCGGATCGGCGGCGGCCGCCTTCGCGGCTTCGGCAGCGGCATCGGCGGCGGCCTTCTGGGCCTCGACGGTGCCGACCTCGGCGGCGGCGTTCTGCTTCGCCACCGACATCGCCTTCTGCTCGTCCTCGAGCTTCTTCTGAATCTTCTGGGCGTCCTCGGGGTCGGGCTTGAAGTCGAGCGCGTGACGCCACTGGAACATCGCCTCGAGCCTGCGCCCGACCTTCCAATAGGCGTCGCCGAGATGATCGTTGATCACGGGATCGTCGGGCTTCAGGAGGATCGCCCGCTCGAGCTCGGTCACCGCCTCGTCGTAGCGGCCGAGCTTGTAATAGGCCCAGGCGAGGCTGTCGACGATGTAGCCGTCGTCCGACTTCAGCTCGACCGCCTTCTTCACCAGATCCAACCCCTTGTCGAGGTTGATCCCCATGTCGATCCACGAATAGCCGAGATAGTTGAGCACGTGCGGCTCGTTCGGCATCAGCTCGAGTGCCTTGTAGAAGTCGGCCTCGGCCTTCGGCCACTGCTTGGTCCGCTCGTAGGCGATGCCGCGATAATAGAAGAACGTCCAGTCGGTCTTGGTCGGCTTTTCGATCTGATCGATCGCCCGGGTATAGACCTTGGCGGCTTCGGCGAAGTTCTTGTCGGCGCGCAGCACGTCGCCGAGCGCGACGATCGCGTCGAGGTCCTTCGGCGTGCGCTCGATCACCGCCTCGAGGTGCTTGGAGGCCTCGCCGTAGTTCTGCACCATCGTGTAGAACCGGCCGACCTGGATGTCGGCGAGCGGACGCAGCTTCGAGGCCGTCGGGATCCGCGACAGCAGCGCGATCGCCTTGTCGTATTGCTTCATCTGGCCCTGCAGCCCGGCCAACGACACCAGCGGCAACTCGGCCTTGGGGTCGAGCCACAGCGCCAGCTGCAGATACATCGCCGCGATGTCCTCGCCGCCGTCGCGGCCGAGCGCCGAGCCGATGCCGTAGAGGAATTCGGCCGCACCCGCCTGGGCGCCGGCGATGATCGGCGCGGGCTTCTTGCCCGCCCGGATCTCCTCGCCGAGGGCCGTCATCACCGGATGATCGGGAACCTGCTTCTCGAAGTCGGCGAGGACCTTCAGTGCCTCCTCGCCGCGCCCGGTGCGGGCGAGATGGCGCACCCACGCCTCGACGATCCGGAGCGCGTTGGTGTCGGACTTGTAGGCCGCCTCGAGCCGCTTGGTCGCCTCGGCGGTGCGCCCGGCGCGCTCGGCGATCAGGCCGGTGTGGTAGTTCTTGAAGACCGCGTACCAGTCGAGACCGCCGACCTTGTCGATCGTGCGGATCGCCCCGGTGGTGTCGCCGCGTCCGGCATCGGCCCAGCCGAGCAGGATGGCGACGGTGAGATCGGAGAGGGGGCGCGGCTGGATCTGCGAGAGCTGGGTCCGGGCCCGCTCGAACCGCCCCTTCTTGAGCGCGTCGGCGCCGAGCACCAGACGCGCCAGCGCATGCCCGCGATTGCGCTGCACCAACTCGTCGGCGAGCCGGACCGCCTCGGGGATGCGCCCGTCGGCGACGAGCAGCTGGAAGGTGCGTTCCGCCAGAACCGCGTTGCCGGGATCGAGCGCCAGCGCGGTCTCGAAATAGGTGGCGGCGGCGGCGACGTCGCGCGATTGACCGGCGAAGCGCCCGGCCAGATAGGCGCCCGCCAGCGTCGGCGGCGCCGTGAACGCCGGCATCGCGTCCCCGGTCTTGGCGCCGGCGACCCCGGGAGCCAGGATCACGAGCGCGGCGAGGCCCGTCCGAAGGGTCCGGCCGGCGCCGGCGAGGAGGCCGCGCGGCGGCGGGACGAGGGCGGACGAGGGACGACCAGACGACATGCGCATGAAACTCTTTCGATGATCGCGACGGGCGAACCGACCCGTCGGCGGTAGAACGTCGGACGATGTCCCGGCCGGACCGATCCGGCCGCGCGCGCCCCTGCGCGGCGATCGCGGGAGCCGTCCCACACTGGTCCGCGGATGTGGCCGCCGAAAGGCGGGCGAGCCGTCGATCCGGCCCGTCCGTTCCCTCCCGCCGGGCGGGCTCGGGCGGCGGCGATCGCATCCGGCGGACGGCGCGAGAATGGCCTGTTCGTGCCGGAAAGTGAAGCGTGTTTCCCGCTCCGCGCGGAGGCCCCGGAGCGGTGAAGAAATTTCGATATTTTCCGCCGTCCGGTCGCGACGATCCGCCGCGGCTCATGGTCATCCGTGTCAGAAACGACTTGCAACGGCACCGGGCGGGATGCAAAGCAGGGTCGAAGCACGGTGGTCGGGTGCCCCTCGAGGGTGCGGCCGGCCGCAGTGAACGACATGGGAGACGTTCGATGACGAAATGGGTCTACACCTTCGGTGACGGTGCGGCCGAAGGCGCCGCCGAAATGAAGGCGCTGCTCGGTGGCAAGGGTGCGAACCTCGCCGAGATGTCGAACCTCGGAATTCCCGTGCCTCCCGGCTTCACGATCACCACCGAGGTGTGCACCGCCTTCTACGCCAACGAGCGCGCCTATCCGGCCGAACTGGCCTCCCAGGTCGACGACGCGCTGGCGCTGATGAGCCGCATCACCGGCAAGAACTTCGGCGACGAGGCCGACCCGCTGCTGGTGTCGGTGCGCTCCGGCGCCCGCGCCTCGATGCCGGGCATGATGGACACCGTCCTCAACCTCGGCCTCAACGACGTCACCGTCGAGGCGCTCGCCAAGGTCGCCGGCGACGAGCGCTTCGCCTACGACAGCTATCGCCGCTTCATCCAGATGTATTCCAACGTCGTGCTCGATCTCGAGCATCACGACTTCGAGGAGATCCTCGAGGACTACAAGGAACACAACGGCTACGTCCTCGACACCGACCTGACCGCCGATGACTGGAAGGCGGTGATCGTCTCCTACAAGGCCCTGGTCGAGCGCGCGATGGGCAAGCCCTTCCCGCAGGATCCGCGTCAGCAGCTGTGGGGCTCGATCGGCGCCGTGTTCGGCTCGTGGATGAACGCCCGCGCCGTCACCTATCGCCGCCTGCACGACATTCCGGCGAGCTGGGGTACCGCGGTCAACGTCCAGGCCATGGTCTTCGGCAACATGGGCGAGACCTCGGCCACCGGCGTCGCCTTCTCCCGCAATCCCTCGACCGGCGAGAAGGCGCTCTACGGCGAGTTCCTGGTCAACGCCCAGGGCGAGGACGTCGTCGCCGGCATCCGCACCCCGCAGAACCTGACCGAGGCGGCCCGCATCCAGGCGGAGTCCGACAAGCCCAGCCTCGAGACGGTGATGCCCGCCGCCTATGCCGAGTTCGTGGCGATCTGCGAGCGCCTCGAGAAGCACTACCGCGACATGCAGGACGTCGAGTTCACCGTCGAGCGCGGCAAGCTGTGGATGCTCCAGTGCCGCATCGGCAAGCGCACCACCAAGGCGGCGCTGAAGATGGCGGTCGACATGGTCGCCGAGGGCCTGATCACCTCCACCGAGGCGATCGGCCGGATCGATCCCGCCGGCCTCGACCAGCTCCTTCATCCCACCATCGATCCCAAGGCCGAGCGCAAGCAGTTCGCCCACGGCCTGCCGGCCTCGCCGGGCGCGGCCTGCGGCGAGATCGTCTTCACCTCCGAGGAGGCCGAGGCCGCGACCCAGGCCGGCCGCAAGGTCGTCTTGGTGCGCGTCGAGACGAGCCCGGAGGACATCCACGGCATGCACGCCTCCGAGGGCATCCTCACCACCCGTGGCGGCATGACCTCCCACGCGGCGGTGGTGGCGCGCGGCATGGGCAAGCCCTGCGTCTCCGGCGCCGGCGCGATCCGCATCGACTATGCCGCCGGCACCATGACCGCCGAGGGGGTGACTCTGAAGCGCGGCGACAAGATCACCATCGACGGCTCCGCCGGTCAGGTGCTGATCGGCGCCGTGCCGATGAGCCGGCCCGAGCTCTCCGGCGACTTCGCCAAGCTGATGGGCTGGGCCGACGATGTCCGCCGCATGAAGGTGCGCGCCAACGCCGAGACCCCGGCCGACGCCAAGGTCGCCCGATCCTTCGGCGCCGAGGGCATCGGCCTCTGCCGCACCGAGCACATGTTCTTCGACGAGGGCCGCATCGTCGCCGTGCGCGAGATGATCCTCGCCGACACCGAGGCCGAACGCCGCGAGGCGCTCGCCAAGCTCTTGCCGATGCAGCGCAAGGACTTCGTCGATCTCTTCGAGATCATGCACGGTCTGCCGGTGACGATCCGCCTGCTCGACCCGCCGCTGCACGAGTTCCTGCCCAAGACCGAGGCGGAGATCGCCGAGGTTTCCGCCGCCATGGGCGTGCCGGCGGCCAAGCTGAAGGACCGCGCCGAGGCCCTGCACGAGTTCAACCCGATGCTCGGCCATCGCGGCGTGCGTCTCGCCATCTCCTTCCCCGAGATCTACGAGATGCAGGTCCGCGCCATCTTCGAGGCGGCGATCCAGGCCGCCAAGGAGACCGGCGAGCACGTCGTGCCGGAGATCATGGTGCCGCTGGTCGGCATCAAGGCCGAGCTCGACTTCGTCAAGACCCGCATCGACGCGGTCGCCAAGGAAGTCGCCGACAAGACCGGCGTGACCCTCGATTATCACGTCGGCACCATGATCGAACTGCCGCGCGCGGCGATCACCGCCGACAAGATCGCCGAGACGGCGGAGTTCTTCTCCTTCGGCACCAACGACCTGACCCAGACCACCTTCGGCCTGTCGCGCGACGACGCCTCGAAGTTCCTGAACTACTACCTCAAGGGTGGCATCCTCGAGCACGACCCCTTCGTCACCATCGACAAGGAGGGCGTCGGTTCGATGATCGAACTGGCGGCGGAACGCGGCCGCAAGACCCGTCCGAACATCAAGCTCGGCATCTGCGGCGAGCACGGCGGCGACCCGGCCTCGGTGAAGTTCTGCGAGACGGTCGGCCTCGACTACGTGTCGTGCTCCCCCTTCCGCGTGCCGATCGCGAGACTGGCGGCGGCGCAAGCGGCGCTCGAGCACAAGAAGTGAGGCTTTCTGCCGACCGACGAGATCAGGGGCGCCTTCGGGCGCCCTTTTTCGTTTCGGGAGGGGCCGGCGGACCAGGGGCACGCCCGCCCCGCCCCGCCTTCGATTTCGGCGCAGGCCGAAGGGCGGCCCCGGGTGTGGGCGACGAAATCACCTTGATGAACCACTCTGGTTCACCCATCATCATTATGACCCACAGGGAACCGAGGAGGGCTCGCGCCATGGTCGCATTCACCGTGCGTCTCGACGACGAGAAGGCCCGCAAGCTCGACCGATTGGCGAGCCGGCTCGATCGATCACGCTCGTGGGTCGCCGCGCAGGCCATCGACGACTACCTCGCCCGCGAGGAGTGGCAGATCGCGGAGATCGAGGCCGGGCTCGCCGAGGCCGACCGGGGCGATTTCGCCTCGCCCGAGGATATCGCCCGGGTCGTCGGCAAATACGCGACGCCGGAGCGTGAACCGTGACGCGGACGATCCGCTGGACCGTCCGGGCGGTCCGCCGCCTGGATCAGGTGGGCGCCTTCATCGCTCGCGACGATCCGCGAGCTGCCGCCCGCGTCGTGGCGCGGATCGTCTCGGGCGTGGAACTCCTCGCCGAGCAGCCGGCGCTGGGGCGGGTCGGGCGCGTCCCCGGGACGCGAGAGTTGGTCTTCGCGGACGTGCCTTACATCGTGCCGTACAGGGTCGGGATGGACACGGTCGAGATTTTGACGGTGATGCATACGGCGCAGAAGTGGCCGGAGGGGTTGTAGGGGTGTCTCGGCGGTCGAGGGAGTGCTCATTGGTCGGGTGTTGTTCATCTTGTAGGCGTAATCTTTAGAATTCACAATTTATGGGTGTTTTTGCCGACGACTGAGGATGTGCTTTGTCGGATGTATGGAGGGGGCAATCGTGCAGAGAGACATGGACTATGTCAGGGAGTTGCTTCTCGACATCGAAGGCAAGGAGAGACCGGGCCTAAAGGACTTGCTTCCTGTTAATGCGGGCAATGCTGAATATTTAAAGCTCGCGGAGCACTTGCGAATGCTTGTTGACGAGGCTGGATTCGTGAGCGGGATCCCTGCCCACAACCTGGCGGGAAAGAACTGGCTGGATTTGCGTCTCACGTGGCAGGGGCACGACTTTCTCAATTCCGTGCGCGACCCCGAGACTTGGGTCAAGACTAAGAAGGGTGCACTCGCCGCTGGCGGCTGGACTGTGGACATCCTTAAGGATTTGGCTAAAGGGTTCATCAAAAAGCAACTTGAGGAGCACACGGGTATCAAACTCTAATTTCCGTGGCCTCGTTCCATCGTGACTCCCACCCTGGTTGCCGCTTCCGGTGAGCGGGCGGCCCATCGCTTCCTGGAGCTCTTCACGGCGCACATCCCTTCGCACCGACCGTCATCCCCGGCGCTCCCTCGCCGGGGATGACCGCCTTCGGACGTGAGAGTTCCGTCCGGTGATGCGCCCCCCCTCCGTAGTATCCCCCTGTTACCCCTTCCGCCCCGTTTTCCCCGATGCTCGTCGCAAGCCCCCGCACGAGGGGTTCGACACCGCGTCCCGGCCGCATGCCGGGCGCTCACCGGGAGAGAAACGATGGCGAAGAAGATTCTCATGCTCGTCGGCGACTACGTCGAGGACTACGAGGCGATGGTGCCCTACCAGATCCTGCTGGCGGTCGGCCATTCCGTCGCCACCGTCTGCCCCGGCAAGGCGCCGGGCGATCACGTCGCCACCGCGATCCACGATTTCGAGGGCGCCCAGACCTATTCCGAAAAGCCCGGCCACAATTTCGCGATCACCGCCGAATTTCCGGCCGATGCCTCCGCCTATGACGCCCTCGTCATCCCCGGCGGCCGGGCGCCCGAATATCTGCGGCTCGACCCGGCCGTCATCGCCCTCGTCAGGGCCTTCGACGCGGCGGGAAAGCCGATCGCCGCGATCTGCCACGGCGCCCAGATCCTCGCCGCCGCCGACGTCATCCGCGGTCGCGGCGTCTCCGCCTATCCCGCCTGCGCGCCCGAAGTGCGCCTCGCCGGCGCGACCTACGCCGAGATCCCCATCGACGGCGCCCATACCGATGGTAATCTCGTGACGGCTCCGGCTTGGCCTGCCCATCCCGCCTGGATGGCGCAGTTCCTCGCCGTCCTCGGCACGCGGATCACCCACGGCTGAGGCGGCGCGTCGGGGTCGAAGCGTCTCGACGCGGCCCCGCCAGAGGGACGAGGAGACGCGCCACGGGGAGGAAGAACCATGTGCCACGTCTTCGCGTCCACCGATCCCGACCTGTTCGAGCCGGTGACGCGCTCGGTGCGCGTCGCCGGCGTCGTCACCAGCCTGCGTCTCGAGGGCGCCTTCTGGCGCATCATCGACGAAATCGCCCGCTCCTCGGAGATGTCGACCGGGCGCTTTCTCTCCACGCTTCACGACGAGGTGGTGGAGATCCGTGGCGAGGTCGGCAATTTCGCCTCGCTGCTCCGGGTGATCGCCTTGCGCTGGATCTCCGGCGAGGTCACCGGCGTCGCCGAACCGCGCCTCCTGATCCCGGCTCGCGCCGAGACGGGCTTCGCCGCCAACGCCTGACACCGACGGGCACGATCTGCCCTCAGCGTTCGACCTTGCGGCCGACGGAGGAGAAGCTGTAGCCCTGGGTGCCGTGCGAGGACAGCATCACCGCCTCGATGATCGGTTCGATCGAGGCGGTCGGCGAGGTCCAGTCGACGATGAAGTTGGCGCCGAGCCCGCCGCGCGTGTCGGGTTGGCCGACCACGACCTGGATCGTGCCGTAGGGGCGGATCGCCACCGGCTCGGGCAGATGTTCCTCCACCAGCTTGCCGGCGGTGTCGTAATAGTCGATCCGCTCGATGGTGATCGGCCGGGTCGACGAGCCGTTGTGGATCGACAGCGTCACCGAGAAGTCGATGCGGGTGCTGCCGCCGATCGCCATCACGCTCGAATAGACCGGCACGTAGGTGCGCCCGTGCAGCCCGGTGAGCGAGGCCGGCCCCGGCTGGATGGCGTCGCCGAAGGCGGCGATCGCCGGCGGCACCTTGGCCGGGCCGGCCGCCTCTTGCGCGGCGGCTCCCGCGAGCATCCCCGCCGACAGCAGGGCGGCCGCGAGGTGACCGGCGGATCCTCGACCGATGCGCATCGTCGTTTCCTCGTGCGATTCCCGTGGGATCCGACACTATCACGGCCGCCGCCGGCGTCGACCGCCGCGAGCGCCCGCGCGCCCGGCCTACGACCAACCGCCTCTTTACGGAATCGCTCGCCCGCGCCATGACAGGCCTCATGACAGGACATGTGACCGCCCCCTCGCGCACGCCCCCGATCCCGACGCTCGACGCGATCCGCGCCGGTGGCAAGCCGGCGGTCGCCCGGGCCCTGACCCTGATCGAGACCGCGCATGGCTCGGAAGGTCTGGCGCGGCTCCTCGACGAGGCGACGGCGAACCCCAAGGGCGACGTCCTCGGCCTCACCGGCCCGCCCGGCGTCGGCAAGTCGACCCTCACCAACGCCATCCTGACCGAGGCGCGCGCCGCCGGCCGCACCGTCGGCGTGGTCGCGGTCGACCCGTCGTCGCGCTTCACCGGGGGCGCGCTCCTCGGCGACCGCACCCGCCTCAGGACCGATCCGGAGGATCAGGGCGTCTTCGTGCGCTCGATGGCGGCGCGCGACCGCCTCGGCGGCCTCTCCGATCACGCGGTGGCGGCGATCGTCCTGATGCGCGCGGTCTACGATCTCGTCGTGGTCGAGAGCGTCGGCATCGGCCAGTCGGAGGGCGACATCGCCTTCGTCGCCGACACCGTGCTCCTGTGCATCCAACCGGGATCCGGCGACAGCCTGCAGTTCATGAAGGCCGGCGTCATGGAACTGCCCGACGTCGTCTGCGTCACCAAGGCCGACATGGGCGCGGCCGCGCGCCGGGCCCATGCCGACGTCGCTGGTGCCCTGACGCTGGCGAGCCATGGTTCCGACGACTGGATCGCGCCGGTGGTGTTGGTGTCCTCGACCGCCGGCACCGGCCTCGACGATCTCGCCGCCGCGCTCGGCGCCCATGGCGCATGGCTCGCCGCCGGCGGACGTCGCGCCGGCCGCCGCGCCGCCCAGGCCCGGCATTGGGTCGAGGACGCGGTCCGGGTGCGCTTCGGCGCGCGCGGCCTCGCCGCCGTCGCCGCCGACCTCGCCCGCAGCGGGGAGGGGCCCTTCGGCGCGATCCGCCGCCTCGACGCGGACCTCGCCGCGCGCCTCGCTCGGCCGGTCTGAACCTTCCGCGAGGCGTCTCGCGGAATTTCACCGCGTTTAACGATTTCTCGAGGTTACCGAGCGATGATCGGATCGATCGGGAGGCAATTCCGTGGACCGTGGCCATTCGGCAACGGACGCGATGCCGATCGATCCTGTTCGGAGCTGGTATCGCGTATGCCGAATGATCGTCACCGCCGCCGTGCGGCCCGACGGGTGAGAGCCTTCCCGCGTCTGCGGACGGCGCCCGTCCTCCTCCTCGGTCTCTTCGCCGCCGCCGTCCTGGGGCAGACCCCCTCGGGCGAGCCGCCGATCCATTGGACCATGCGCGAGGATACCTCCTGGATGAACGATTGGGACGGCGTGCGCGACGTGCGCCTCGCCGCCGCCGCGGCCGCCGTCCACCGTGAGGCCAACCAATTGCCCCTCAACCTCGACGGCGCGCCACTGGTCGTCGCCGTCAAGGCCGAGGCCGAGAAGCCGATCGTCGTCGCCGCCAGGCCGGTGGTCGTCGACATCAAGCCGATCGTCGTCGCCGAGGCCGATCTCGTGCCGCGCGACGTGCCGAAGCAGGTGCCGCTCGCGGCCGAGGAACCCGTCACCACCGGGTCGGTCCCCTCCCGGGTCGACACCGGCGAGCGGCGCGAACCCGTCCGGGTCCATCCGACCATCAACCGCACCGGAAAGACCGATCGCCTGTTCTCGCCGTCTCCACTCGGCCGTTCGACCGAACAGGAGATCTTCGTCAAGCCGACGCTGGCGGTGGTCCCGCCCTCGCAGGACGGCTGGCCGCCGGTGGTCACGCTCGCCTCGCTCACCACGCCCTTCGGCGAGAAGACCATGCCGCGCCTCGCCTGGGGGCCGGCCCCCGACACGGGCGCCGAGCCGGTCGTCGTCGCCCTGGTGCGCTCCGGCCCCGGCCGCGTCGTCACCCAGTCGGTGATCGCCGGCCTCGACGGCGACCGTCACCGCGCCAAGGGCCGCGTCGTGCTGCCGCCGGTGCCGGAGGCGCAGGTCGCCACGCTGCCGCCGCGCTCGCGCGTCTGGGCTCAGCCCGACGTGCCGGTGATGGGCTACACCCGTACCAACGACGTCGAATATCGCTTCAAGGCGCTGCTCGGCGACGAGGAGACCGCGACCCCGAGCACCAACCCGGACGATCAACTGCCGCCGTGAGCGCGGCCGTCGCGAGGATCCGCGACGTCTTCTCCCCTGGAAGACCGCGGCGAGGCCGCCCGTGCGCAGAGCGCGGGGCGGCCTTCGTCGTTTCCGCCGCACGGATCACGGGTTCGCCGATCCGCCGCGAGCATGGCTTCCCCGCGCGTCGCGGCGAGCCGGCGCCGTCGTCTCGTGCGACAAAGTGAAGTGTGGGACCGAACCTCGGTTCGACCCCGCCTCGTCACCCTCTCGCTCTCGGAGCCGCCATGCCCTTCGCCTGCACCGTCTCGGCCGTTCCCACCCAGCTCGTCGACGACGATCGCGTCACAGTCACCCGCTGGGACTTCGAGCCCGGCGCCACCACCGGCTGGCACCGGCACGGCATGGATTACGTCGTGGTGATCCTGACCGATGCCGTCATGGCCTGGGAGGTCGACGGCGTCGTCACCGAGCTCGAGGTCAAAGCCGGCCAGAGCTACAGCCGCCTCACCGGCGTCGAGCACGACGTCAAGAACGCCGGCACGACCCATCTCGCCTTCGTCGAGATCGAAATGAAGCGCTGACGCCGCTCGGTCACGGCGGCGCCTCGCGCACTCGTTTCGAACGAACGCCGCGCCGCCGATGCTCCGCGCTCGAGACGCCGCCGCTTCTCTCAGATCGCGGCCGCGCCACTGCTTCTCTGCGGTCGCGACGACACCGCTCAGGCGACGTCGATGTCGAGACCGATGTCGAGCACCGGCGCCGAATGGGTGATCCAGCCGGTCGAGATCAGATCGACGCCGCTCTCCGCGATCGCCGCGACCGTATCCGGTCCGACCCCGCCGGAGGCCTCGGTGATCGCGCGTCCCGCGACGATCGCCACCGCCTCGCGCAGGGTCTCCGGCCCCATGTTGTCGAGCAGCACCGCGTCGGGCCGCTCGCCCATCGCCTCGACGAGCTGATCGAGGCGGTCGACCTCCACCTCGATCTTGACCAGATGACCGGCGAAGGCGCGCGCCTGCCGGATCGCCTGGGCGACCGAGCCGCAGACCGCGATGTGGTTGTCCTTGATCAGGATCGCGTCGTCGAGGCCGAAGCGGTGATTGGCGCCGCCGCCGCAGCGCACGGCGTATTTCTCGAAGGCCCTGAGGCCCGGCGTCGTCTTGCGGGTGCAGACGATCTTCGTCTTCGTATGGGCGATGCGGTCGGCGAACATCCGCGTCGCCGAGGCGACGCCGGAGAGCCGGCCGAGGTAGTTGAGCGCCACCCGTTCCGCCGACAGCACCGCGCGCGCCGACCCCTCGACCCGGGCGATCACGTCGCCGGGCGCGACGCGGACGCCGTCGCCGATCAGCTCGGAGAAGCGGATCGCCGGATCCATCATCGCCATGGCGCGCCGGGCGAAGTCGATGCCGGCGACGACGCCGGTCCTGCGCGTCACGAAGGTGGCGATCGCCCGCGCGCTCGGCGGGATCGTCGCCTGGGCGGTGATGTCGCCGGCCCGGCCGAGATCCTCGAGGAGCGCCGCCTCGACGGCGCGATCGACCAGGAGGCGCGGCAGTTCCGGCAGATAGGCGGTGGTCGACGGGGCCGCCGACACGGGGGCGAAGGACGATACGGTCATGCGCTGAGCGCCTCCGGGGCGGCGACCTGGGCGGAGATCGCCCGCGCCTTGTCGAGGGTGAGATAGGTGCGGCGGGCCTGCGCCGGGTCGGTTTCGGGGAAGTCGGCGCGCCAGTGGCCGCCCCGGCTCTCGGTGCGGGCGAGCGCCGCCGCCGTCACCAGCCGTGCCGCCGTCAGCGTGTTGAGCATCGCGGTGTCGCGGGTGCGCCGCTCCAGCGCGTCGAGGGTGGCGAGCGCCCGGGCGAGCCCGGCGCCGTCGCGGATCACCCCGACGTGGTTCGCCATCACGTCGCGCACCGTCTCCATGGAGGCGGCGTCGGAGGCGCCCGGCAGCTCGGCCTCGCCGCGATCGACCGACCAGCCGGCGACGCGCGGCGACGGCAGCAGGCCCTGGATGTCGCGGGCGATGCGCGCGGCGAAGACCACCGCCTCGAGCAGCGAGTTCGACGCCAGCCGATTGGCGCCGTGGACGCCGGTCGAGGCGACCTCGCCGCAGGCCCACAGTCCGTCGATCGAGGTGCGGCCGTTGGCGTCGGTGAGCACGCCGCCCATGTGGTAGTGCTGGGCCGGCGCCACCGGGATCGGGTCGACGCGCGGGTCGATCCCGGCCGAGAGGCAGGTCTCCCACACGGTCGGGAACTTGGTCGGGAAGGCGGCGCCGACGGCCTCGCGCGCGTCGAGGAAGGCGCCGCGCCCGGCCATGCGCTCGGCGTGGATGGCGCGGGCGACGATGTCGCGCGGCGCCAGTTCCCCGTCGATGTGGTAGCCCGGCATGAAGCGCCGTCCCTCGCGGTCGATCAGGATCGCGCCCTCGCCGCGCAGCGCCTCGGTGGCGAGCGGCGCCGGATCGCGGCCGATGTCGATCGCGGTCGGATGGAACTGCACGAATTCCGGATCGGCGATGATCGCGCCCGCGCGCGCCGCCATGGCGAGCCCGTGGCCGTTCGCCTGGGGCGGATTGGTGGTGACCCGGAAGAGATGGCCGATGCCGCCGGAGGCGAGCACCACCGCATGGGCGGGAAACTCGACCGTGGTCGGCGCCCGGCCCTCGTCGGCGCGCGCGATCACGCCGCGAATCGCGCGGCCGTCGCGGGTCAGCGTCTCACCGACGAAGCCCTCGAGGATGCGGATCGACGGCGTCGCCTTGGCGCGCTCGATCAGCGCCGCCATGATCTCGCGTCCGGCGCTGTCGCCGCGCACGTGGACGATGCGCCGCTCCGAATGCGCCGCCTCGCGGCCGACGGCGAGCCGGCCCTCGGTGTCGCGATCGAAGGGCACGCCATAGGCGAGGAGATCCTCGATCCGGGCGCGCGCCTCGCGGGTCATCAGCCGGGCGATCTTGGCATCGACCGTGCCGGCACCGGCGGCGATCGTGTCGGCGAGATGCTTGTCGGGGTGGTCGCCCTCGGCGATCGCCGCCGCCATGCCGCCCTGCGCCCAATAGGACGAGCCGCCGCCGCCGAGCGGCGCTGCGGTCAGGACCGTCACCGGACGCGGCGCCAGCGAGAGCGCGCAGAAGATCCCCGCCAGCCCGCCGCCGAGGATGACGACATCGTCGATGCCGTCTCGGGTGCGCGGGGTGGCGAGATCATGGGAGATGGACTTGGGCACGGACGGCCTCCGATCCCGGCCGCGTGGGGCCGATCGCAGCAATGGTCGCGCGGGGACGCGACCGGAGGACGGGGAGGGGCGGGACGTCCCTTCCCGACGGCCTCGGGATCGAGGTCAGTTCTTCAGATGGATCATCCGCTCGACGGCGGCCTTGGCGCGGAGCCCGACGGCGGGGTCGACCAGCACCTCTTCCTTCATCTCGAGCAGGGCGTCGAGGATCTTCGGCAGCGTGATCCGTTTCATGTGCGGGCAGAGATTGCAGGGCCGCACGAACTCGACCTGCGGTGCCTCCACCGCGACGTTGTCGGCCATCGAGCACTCGGTGACCAACACCACGCGCGAGCCTTCCGGCAGCGCCTTGACGTAGTCGATCATCTTGGCGGTCGAGCCGGCGAAGTCCGAGGCGCCGATCACGTCCGGCGGGCACTCCGGATGAGCGATGATGGTCACGCCCGGATCGTCGTCGCGATAGGCGGAGAGTTCGGCCCCGGTGAAGCGCTCGTGCACCTCGCACGACCCCTTCCAGGTCAGGATCTTGACCGTGGTGTTGGCGGCGACCCAGCGCGCCAGATACTGGTCCGGCAGGCAGATCACCCGCGGGGCGCCGAAACTCTCGACGACCTCGATCGCGTTGGACGAGGTGCAGGTCATGTCGACCTCCGCCTTCACCTCGGCCGAGGTGTTGACGTAGGCGACGATCGGCACGCCGGGATAGCGGCGGCGCAGCAGACGAATGTCCTCGGCGGTGATCGAGGCGGCGAGCGAGCAGCCGGCCTTGCCGTCGGGGATCAGAACGGTCTTCTCCGGCGCGAGCACCTTGGAGGTCTCGGCCATGAAGTGGACGCCGCCCTGGACGATCACCGCCGCGTCGGTCTTCGCCGCGAGACGCGCCAGTTGCAGGCTGTCGCCGACGAAGTCCGCGACGCAGTGGTAGATCTCCGGCGTCATGTAGTTGTGCGCCAGGATCACCGCGTTGCGGGTCTTCTTCAGCTCGTTGATGGCGTGGACGTAGGGCGCGTGGAACGGCCACTCGATGGCCGGAACGACATGCTTCACCCGCTCGTAGAGAGGCGCCGTCGCCTCCGCCACCTCGGGCGTGTAGTCGAGCGAGGGGCGCGGCAACACGCCGAACCGCTCCGCCGCGCTGCGCATCGGCGCCGTCACGGGCACCCCGCCCGGAACCGCCTCGTCGCTGGAAAACTCCCGGGTCGCGTCGACCACTTGCGTCATTCCGTTTCTCCTCGAGAGCCTTATGCTCAATATGAGCATATATGGAGCCCGAAAAAACACCGGCAAACACCCGGCGTCGACGCCCGCACCTCGCGGACCCGGGGAATATAGGGGCCTGGTCACCACTTGAACAGACCCATTGTCGTCCAAACGTCATGAAAATCGTCGCCCTGTCGTGACGACTCGTCAACGCCGTCGATCGAAGTCACCACGCCTTTTGACTTTTCCAAATCGGTTCGCCCACGTAGTACTACCGATCGAGGGGCGGCCGGCGAGGGGCGACGCGATCGCGTCGCGGCGGCGGGCTCCGGTTCGAGAGAGATCGCCATGTCGTCGCGCCCCGAGAGCTCCGCCGAGACCGCGCGTTTCCCGCTGTGGGCGATCGTCGTCTGCGGCTGCCTGATCGCCGCGATCAACTTCGGCCCCCGGTCGTCGATGGGCTTCTATCTGACGCCGATCACGATGGAGCGCGGCTGGAGCCGCGAGACCTTCTCGCTCGCCATGGCCTGGCAGAACCTGCTGTGGGGCGCCGGCGCGACCTTCTTCGGCGCCTTCGCCGACCGTTTCGGCACCGCCAAGACGCTGGCGATCGGCGCCGCGATCTATGCGCTCGGCATCCTCGCGATGGGCTGGGCGCCGACGCCGCTCGCCTTCCACGGCGCCGGCGTCCTGGTCGGGCTCGGCGTCGCCGGCTCCGCCTTCGGCATCGTCATGGCCGCCTTCGGCCGCGCCGTGACGGCGGAGAAGCGCAGCCTCGTCTTCGGCTTCGCCACCGCCGCCGGCTCTTTCGGCCAGTTCCTGTTCTCGCCGGTGACGCAGGGCCTGATCGTCACCTTCGGCTGGCACGACAGCCTGACCATTCTCGCCGCGATCATGGGGCTGATCCCGCTCTTGGCGATCCCGCTCCAGGGCAAGCCCTCGGCCAAGATCGTCCATGGCCACGATCAGTCGATCGGCGAGGCCTTCAAGGAGGCGCTCGGCCATCGCAGCTTCCTGTTGCTGACCGCCGGCTTCTTCGTCTGCGGCTTCCAGGTCGCCTTCATCACCACCCATTTCCCGGCCTATCTGCGCGACGTCGGGCTGGAGCCGAAGTGGGGTGTGATCTCGCTGATGCTGATCGGCGCCTTCAACGTCGTCGGCTCGCTCGGCTCGGGCCTCCTCGGCATGCGCGTGCCGAAGCGCTGGATCCTCAGCTTCATCTATTTCGCCCGCGCGGTGGTCTTCACCATCTTCCTGCTGGTCCCGGCCTCGCCGGTCGGCGTGGTGCTCTTCGCCAGCGTGATGGGCGTGCTGTGGCTCTCCACGGTGCCGCCGACCAATGCGCTGGTGGCGGTGATGTTCGGCACGCGCTACCTCGCCATGCTCGGCGGTCTGGTGTTCTTCTCTCATCAGATCGGCTCGTTCCTCGGCGTCTGGCTCGGCGGCTGGCTCTACGACCTGAACCAGAGCTACGACCCGGTCTGGTGGATGGGCGTCGCCCTCGGCGTCTTCGCCGGCATGGTCCACCTGCCGATCCGCGAACGCTCCGTCGATCGCATCCCCGTGGCGATGCCGGCGCCGGCCGAGTGAGATCTCCCACGCACGGGGCGGGCTCGCTCGCCTCGATCGCGTCGTGACGAACGGGGGACGCCCGTCGCCTGCGGGTGGTGGGCGCTCGCGCTTGGGTCTATGGTGATCTCGCAACGGGAGCTGCGAGCGAGACCATGGCCGACAATCCCTTCACCACCGGCATCGCCCAATGGACCCATGCCGTGACGTTGCCCTGGCGCCTGTTCGGGCGCCCGTCGAGCGCGGCGCTCCTCGAGGGTTTCCGCCAGCGCAACATCCTCCTCGACGCCTTGTTCTACGACGTGAAGGTGGTGCGCCACGAGGAGGCGGTCGATCTCGCGCCCTGGGTCGCCGGCGAGGGCGCGATCCTGGTGGTGCCCCCCTCCGGCGGCGCCAAACTGACCGTCTGCGCCGATCTCGACGCCTTCTTCGCCGCCGGTGGCGCCGAGTTCGACACGATCGCCGTCGCCGGGGTCGGCTCCTCCGCGCTCGGCACAGCCGCCTTCGCCCGCAACGTCGCCGACGCGCTCGGCCGTCCGGTCGCGGCGGTCGTCTCCGGCTACGGTCTCGCCGATCTCGTCACCGAGGCTTCCGGCGGCATCGCCTGGGCGGCCGGGCTCGACGGGCTCTACAAATTGTGGGAGCGCCTCGACCACAATCTCGACTGGATCCGCACGATGGAGGCCAACGCCCGCGGCGAGAAGCCGGTGCACGCCCATCGCGACGGCGAGGTCCTGCTCGCCCTGCTGCGCGATCCCCGCATCACCGTCGCCAATCTGGTCGGTCACTCCAAGGGCAATCTGGTGATCGCCGACGCGCTCCACGCGCTCCAGCGCGAGGACCGCGCCCGTTCCGACGCGCTCTGCGAACGGCTGCGCATCGTCTCCTTCTCGGCGCGGGTGAAGATGCCGCGCGCCTGCACCCATGTGACCGAGGTGATCGGGCGCTGGGACATGGTGGTCGACTTCGCCGCGCGCCGCGAGGCGCCGCCGGCGATCGTCCCCGACGCCTGGCACCACACCAACACCGATCTCTTCGGCGCGATCGCGGTGACCAAGATCTTGAAGGATCTGTGGGGCGAGCCGAAGCCGCCGACCGCCCCGGCGTCGCCCTCAGCCCCGTGAGCCCAGCCGGAAGCCCGGGGCGGGGCGCTCGCGCAGCACGTCGCGGCGGAAGCGGTAAAGGCTCGCCGGCCGCCCGCCGGTGACGAGCGAGGTCTCGCCGGTCGCCTCGACCAGGGCGGCGGTCTCCACCAGTCGGCGGAAGTTCTGCTTGTGCAGGTGTCGCCCCGAGATCGCCTCGACGGTCTTCTGCAACTCGGTCAGGGTGAAGCTCTCCGGCATCAGCTCGAACACCACCGGCCGGTATTTGAGCTTGGCGCGCAGCCGCGAGATCGCCGTCGCCAGGATCCGGCGGTGGTCGAACGACATCGCCCGCCCGAGCGCCGGGCCCTCGTGCCCGCGACAGGGCCGCCCGTCGCGCCGCGCCTCGGCGACGAGCCCGGCCTCGTAGAGCGTCTCGTAACGCTCCAGCACCTTCTCCTCGTCCCACGGACTGCCGTCCTCGCCGAAGAACAGCCGCATCCGCTCCGCCCGCCCCAGCGCCCGGCCGAGATCGCGTTGATCGGGCGCCTCCGCCCGCCACGCCCGCATCGCCGGCAGGATCGCCTCGTCGAGCACGGAGGGACGGCCCTCGCGCCAGTCCTCCCAGGGGAAATAGTCGTACCACGGCCGGAAGTCGGCCCCGGTCGCGGCCAGCGCCGAGCGCGAGGCGCCGCCGCCGCCGGCGCCCTCGATCCGGGTCAGCGCCAGATAGCCGACCGAGACCACGTGCGGTCCGGTGTCGCCCGGCCGGGCGAGGCGGCCGCGATCGCCGAAGGTGTAGAGCTGCTCGACGTGGCCGAGATGCAGCGCCGTCTGCGCCTGCACCCAGGCGCGCAGACCCAGTTCCAGCGTGCGGTGGCGCAACGGATCGAAGGGACCGAAGGGCAGCGCGTCGGCGCCGTCCCGGTCGCGGCCCTCGCCCCGGCCGATCGTCAGGATCGCCGGTTCCTCGTCGACCACCGCGACGATCGCCGCGTTGAGGCCGATCTCGAGGCCGCCGGCCGTCCCGGCCGCCGCGTCGATCTCCGCGCCGGTCGCGATCTGAGGTTCGATCATGGCGCCGCCCGCTCGATCGGCAGCACGAAGGGAACGCCCTCGAAGGCGTCCCGGCCACGCCCGATCGCCTCGATCGCCTTCGCCATCCGCCCGCCCCGCCCCATCAGGGCGTCGGCGATCCGCACCAGCCGCAGATTGGGCGTCGCCGACGGCGACTTGACGCGCAACTCGCGGGCGATGTCGTCCTCGGCGCGCTCCGGCATCAGCCGGCAGGCGGTGACGAAGGCACCGGCCGTCGAGCGCGAGATCCCGGCCCAGCAATGGATCACCATCGGCCGCTCCCGCGACCACGCGTCGACGAAGTCGAACAGCCGCAGCACCTCCGCCTCGCCGACGGTGATCATCCCGGCCGTCGGCTCGACGATGTCGTTGAAGCCGAGGAAGAGGTGATTGTCGGCGGGAATCGTCGCCGGGCGCGGCACCGGGGTGCCGGCATTGATCAGCGTCGCGACGTGACTGGCCCCACTCGCCGCGACGGTGGCCTCGAGACGCGACAGGGAACAGACGTGCAGGCTCGGCATGAGCGTCTCCGACCGGGATGATTCGTTGCGCCCGTCGATAGACGGCGATCATGACGCGGAAAGGACGAGGAACGAAGACCCTCGCCTCACGCGTCGGTCGGATGGGCGAGCCGGTCGAGCTGGTGGAACCGTTCGAGGAACCGCGCCTGCGCCTCGCCGACCGGCCACGGCGTCAGGTTCAGCCGCTCCGGGAACCCCTTGGGCCGGCCGAAGAGCCGCGCCGCCTCCTCCGCCGAGAACCCCGCGAGTTCCACCGCCTCGAAATAGGCCGAGACGTGATCGGCGCGCTTGGTCAGCGTCCGGATCGCCTCCGGCACCGTCGCGGGCAGGCCGAAGCGGATGTGGATCGCCGCCTCCAGCCGATGTTCGACCGCCTTGTAGCCGCCGCCGACCACCGCCTTGAACGGCGAGATCATGTCGCCGATCACATATTCCGGCCCGTCGTGCAGCAGCACCACGAGGCGGAACTTGGGGTCGAGCGCGGGCTCGAGCCGCAGCGCCAGTTCCTCCACCAACACGCAGTGCTGGGCGACGGAAAAGGCATGATCGCCGTGGGTCTGGCCGTTCCACCGCGCCACGCGCGCGAGACCGTGGGCGATGTCGTCGATCTCCACGTCGAGCGGGGAGGGGTCGAGCAGGTCGAGCCGGCGCCCGGACAGCATCCGTTGCCAAGCGCGGGGAGGAGTGGAACGGGGCGGCATCGGCGGCTCGGCGAAGGATCGGAAGAGGCGGTCGCCCGTTCCTTAGACCGTGCGGCCACCCTCCGCCAAGACCGAACTCACTCGGCGGTCTCGTGCGGCCAGTCGAACGAGGCGAATTCCGGCAGATCGAGCCCGATCGTCACGCCGCCGACCTCGATCGCGTCGCCCGAATCGATCGCCGCCTTGGCCCGGTCGGTGCGCACCAGCGCCAGCGCGAGGGGGCCGTGCGACGAGCCGATCGCGCCGATCGTCTTGTCGCCGCAGGTGATCTCGGTGCCGAGATCGGGCCACGCCGGCCGCGCCTCGAGCGCCCGGGCGATCACCACGCGCTTGCGCGCCGTGCCGCGATGCTTCATCCGCGACACGACCTCCTGACCGACGAAACAGCCCTTCTTGAAGTCGACCCCGTCGAGATCGTCCATGTCGACGTCGTGCGGGAAGACGTCGCCGAGGGCGAAGTCGAGCCCGCTCTCCGGCACGCCGTGCTCGATCCGAAGCGCGTGCCAATCGGCCGGGCTCGCCGTCGTCGCCACCGTGTCGGCCACCGCCGCCGGCACGAGGAGATGCGTGCCGAGGACGGCGAGGCGCGGATCGGCGAAGGCGACCGCGCCCTCGATCGTCGGGGCGGGCCCGCCCCAGGCGAGGAAGACGGCGAAATCGTCGGAACGGTCGGCGACCGTCACCTTGGCGCGCAGCTTGTAGAAGCCGAGCCGCTTGGCGAAGGCGGCCGCCTCGCCGCGCGCCACCTCGAACAGGAACCCGCCCTCGACCGGCGTCGCCAGGAAGTCGAACAGAACCTTGCCCTGCGGCGTCAGGAGCGCGCCGAGCCGCGCCTCGCCGGGCGCGAGCGTCTTGATCGTGTTGGTGACGACGCCGTGCAGAAAGGTCGCGGCGTCCTCGCCCATGACGGCGACGACGCCGCGATCGGGACGTCGAGCGATGGTCGTCGTGGTCATCCGTCGTCTCTCCCATCAGGGTTCGTCGCTCGCGAGCATCGCCCGAGGGCGGCGCGAGCGCGAGAGGAAATGTCGGGCAGGCCGCCCGATCAGTCGGCCGGCCGGAACCAGTGCCAGGTGCCGTCCGGACCGATGCCGACCGAATAGAACGTGTAGCGGCCGACCGACTTCATCTCCTCGAAATCGGCCGAGGTGACGATCTTGTAGAGCTCGACCAGTTGCGGCGGCTCGAGCTTGTCGATCGGCAGCGCCGCATAGGCCGGCCAGACGTACATCTCCTGCGGCGTGCCCGGCGAGACCCGGGCCCAGCTCGATTCGAGCACGTCCGTCAGGATCGCCAGGATCTCCATGCCCTGGCCGTCGCCCGACTGGGCCTTCAGATAATCGATCGGATCGCTCACCTCGTTGACCGAGAACACCGGCGGCATCTCGTTCGACTGGATCGCGATCTTGAGCTTCTGCATGTCGCCGGCATAGGCGGCGTCGAGCAGGCGCTTGCGCATCTTGGCGACCGCCGGCGGCAGGTCGGTCTCGCCCTTGTGGACCTCGGGCGGCGACGAGGAGGGGATCGACGGGGCGACGGCCGGCGGCGGCGCCGGTCGCGGCGCGCGCTCCGCCGCCTCTTCCGGGGTGGGCGCGGCGTCGGGCTTGGCGGCGGTGGGCGGGGTGACGACGATTCGCTCCGTTCCCACCTTCTTGGAGGCGTTCGTCTCCTGCGTCGCGGCCGGGACCGCGCTCGCCGCGAGGAGGGCGATCAGGGCGAGGCCACGGATCGCCGATCGCACCGAGAGTTCTTTCAGACTTGCCATGCGCCGGTCCACCCGCTTAACCATCGGCTCGGGCGTTCGATCCCGTCGATCGGTTCGGCGCCCGACGCGCCGGGCGGCATGTTAGCGATGCGCCGCGCCGATGGAAGGGCCTTCCGCGTTCGGGACGCGGAACCGCAACGGACGAGAAGAGGAGGCGCGTCGCCCATGTCGAGCCTGACGCTGCTTCTGACCGGCCTCGGTGTCGGCGTGGTCTTCTCCGCGCCGGTCGGCCCCGTCAACATCCTGTGCGTCCAGCGCGCCTTCCGCTCCGGCTTCTTCTCCGGTCTGGCGGCCGGCCTCGGCGCGGTCATGGCCGACGGGCTCTTCGCCGCCGTCGCCGCCTTCGGCATCACCGCCGTCTCCGGCTTCATCGAGGGCCATTCGGTCTGGCTGCAGGTGATCGGCGGGGTGCTGCTGATCGCCTTCGGCATCCGCACCGCCCGCGTCCATCCCCATCTCGACGCGAGCGCCGACGAGGTCGCCTCCCTGTCGCGCACCGCCTTCGCGACCTTCGGCATGACCATCACCAATCCGGCGACGGTGCTGGGCTTCCTGGCGCTCTTCGGATCGCTCGGCGATTGGGCGCCGAAATCGGGCGATTGGCTCGCCGCCGGCATGTTCGTGGTCGGGGTGGTGGCGGGGGGATCGTCGTGGTGGCTGATCGTCGCGACGGCGGTGGCGGCGCTGCGCGATCGCATGACCGATCGCACCCTGGCGCGGATCAATCTGGTCGCCGGGGCGCTGCTGGTGTCGTTCGGCGTGGCCGTGCTGGCGCGTCTGCCCTTCGGCGGATCGCCCTTTCCGATCTGAGGCGCGCCTCGGCCCTTCTCACTGCAAGGGGCGATCGATGGTGAATTCGCCGGCCAGCACGCGGTCGGTCAGGCGTTCGACGAAGTCGGCGACCGCGACCTCTCCCCAGGTCGCGACGAGGTCGCTGACAACGGCGAAGAGCGCCGCCTGGGTGACGATGTCGCGTTCGATTCCCTCCGCTTCCGCCTCGGCCATGGCGTCGGCGACCAGTTCGTAGGCGGCGCGCTTCTTGTCGGCGAGCGTCGGTTCGACGTCGCTCACAATCGTCTCGTCGAGCATTCCGATCTCGTGCGATCCCTCGGGGTGCCGCGTTTCGCGCACCCTCGTCCCTCCGAAATGGATAGCACGGGCGAGGCCGCCGGTCCCGCCTCCAGGGGGCCTATTGTTAACGAGCGTTAAAATTCATGTTCCAATGGTTAACGCGGCCGGTGACATTCGAGCCGAATGCGACGGGTCACGGATGCCCCCAGCGCGTCACCAGATCGTGGCCGAGCGCCTCGCCGCGCAGCCGATAGGTCTCGGCGAGGGCGCGCGCCGCGGGCGTGCATCTGCGGTGGACCGCGGCGAGACCGCGATAGGATTGATTGAAGCGATCGACGATGCGCTGACGCCGCTCCCGGCTCGGCTGCTCGGCGTCGAGGATCGTCTGCATCTGATCGCGCCAGGTCTGCGCCTCCGGCGCCCCGCACAGGGGACGCAGGTGGTGCAGCGCCCCGAGCACCTCGGCCAATTTGGCGAGCGTGTCGTCGTAGGGCGCCTCGTCGGCGGCGCGCGACGGCGGGGCCGCGACGAGCACGAGAGCGAGCGCCATCGCCGCGATGGCCGGGATGCGCCCGCCGGCGAGGCCCTTCCGCGCGAAATCGACCCGTCTCGTCATCCGTCCCACGTCTCGCCCGATCGACCCGGCGCGGGGGTTCGTGCCGGTCACGGTTGTCTTAACCCGTCCCGGGAGCGAGATCCATCGAAGAGGCGACGGGCGGCGGCGACCGCGTCGAGCCCGCCGCGAACGAGCGGCAGGCCGGAGAGGCGGGCCGGCGCCACGAACGCCGCTTCGGCGGCGTCGTCACCGGCGACGGGCTCGCCGTCGACCCACACGGCGGCGAAGACGGCGATGTCCCAGGTCATCGCGGTGCCGTCCTCGGCCGCGCTCGGAACCTCGCGCCGATCGCAGAGGCCGAGGAGACGCGCGGTGACGCCGGTCTCCTCGCGCACCTCGCGCAGGGCGGCGGCTTCCGCCGTCTCGTCCGCCTCGATCCGTCCGCCGACCGGCGCCCACAGCCCGCGCGCCGGCTCGCGCCCGCGTCGGACCAGGAGGACCGTGTCGTTGCGGAAGACGACGACCGAGACGGCGGCGCGACGTGGGGGCATGGCGTCCGGAGCGCGTGCGGGAGGGGAGGGAGATCAGGGAAACAGTTCGTCGACGGCGGCCTGCGCCTCCGACTCGAGCGAATCGGCGGCGGGCGCGGCATGCATGCTCGGCGGGCCGTTGATGATGCCGCTGGCGGTGGCGATCAGCGGCTTCAGCCGGTCGCCGACGAAGGCGCGCAGACGATGGCCCCCGGCCGGATCGCGTCCGTCCCAGCCGTCGACCAGCGCGATCGCTTCGGCCATGGCGCAGTCGAGATGGGTGATGGTCGCCTCGAATTCCGAGCGGATCGCCGGATCGGCCGCCTTCCAGGCCAGGACCGCCAGATCGCGCTCGCGGAAATGCGAGTTGCGAAAATAATCCTCATAGGCGAGCGGCGTCCAACCGACGACGTCCTCGGCGCAGTCCGGCATGTCCGGAACCAGCTCCAGCATCATGACGACGTCGTTGAAGTGATTGAGATAGTCGGTGGCGAGACGGGTATTGGGGTTGATGTTGGCGGCGGCCAGCACCTCGGGACTCAAGCGGTCCTGCGAAGCCTCTTCCCTGGTCGCGCGCGCCATCCTTCCACCCATCCCGTCCGGTCGATCGGTTCCAACGGTAAGCGGTAGCCGTTACCATTTCGCTTACGAAACCAAGGCGAGCAGATTCCACCGAGAGGATGATACCGGATGTGTGGCCGCTTCATGCTGACGGCGACGCCCGAGGAGGTGCGGGATGCCCTCGACTACGTCGACCGGCCGAACTTTCCGCCGCGCGAGGACATTCGGCCGACCGAGCCGATCGGTGTCGTCGTACGGGCGTCGGGCGAACGGCGCTTCCGATTGGTCCGCTGGGGCTTCTGGCCGGGGTGGCTGAAGGATCCGAGCACCTTCACGCTGCTGATCAACGCCCGCGCCGAGACGGCGGCCGAGAAACCCTCCTTCCGCGCCGCCATGCGCAACGGCCGCTGTCTGGTGCCGGCGACCGGCTTCGTCGAATGGCGCCGCGACGGCCGGATCCGCACGCCCTTCCGGATCGTGCCCCGGGCGGGCGGGATCGTCGCCTTCGCCGGTCTCACCGAGACCTGGTCGGCGCCCGACGGTTCCGAGGTCGACACCGCCGCCATTCTCACCGTCGACGCCAATGCGGTGGTGGGCGCGATCCACGACCGCATGCCGGCGGTGATCCCACCGGAGCGCTATGGCGAATGGCTCGACCCGGCGACCGACCCGAAGGCGGTCCGGCGCCTGCTCGCGCCCGCTCCCGACGATCTCTTCGAGGCGCTCGAGGTGGCGCCCGCGCCGCGCCCGCCGCGTCCCGGCTCGGCCGGTCCCCCGCCGGGCCGCGCGCCCCGGTCTCGCGAGCCGCGCGGCGGTGGCGGGCAGATGGATCTCTTCTGAACGGTTTCCGGCGTCCTCGCGGGGCGCCGTCGCGGGGTGGGCGGGCCCATGGCGCCGCTTGCGGCCCCATGGGCTCCCGTGTCATAGAACCCGCGAAATCGTAACGAGAAGTCGAAGGACGAGATCCATGGCCGACACCAAGGGCCTGATGGCAGGCAAGCGTGGCCTCGTGATGGGCGTTGCCAACAACCGCTCGATCGCCTGGGGCATCGCCAAGGCGGCGCGCGAGGCGGGCGCGGAGGTGGCGCTGACCTATCAGGGCGACGCGTTGAAGAAGCGCGTCGAGCCGCTCGCCGCCGAGCTCGGCGGTATCGTCGCCGGCCATTGCGACGTCACCGACGCGGCCACCATCGACGCGGTCTTCGCCGAGATCGAGCGCGCCTGGGGCACCATCGACTTCGTGGTCCACGCCATCGCCTTCTCCGACAAGGACCAGTTGACCGGCCGCTACGTCGACACGACGCCGGACAATTTCGAGAAGACCATGAACATCTCGGTCTACAGCCTCGCGGCGATCGCCCAGCGCGCCGAGAAGCTGATGCCGAACGGCGGCTCGATCCTGACGCTGACCTATTACGGCGCCGAGAAGGTCATGCCGAACTACAACGTCATGGGCGTCGCCAAGGCCGCGCTCGAGGCGTCGGTGCAGTATCTTGCGGTCGATCTGGGCGGCAAGAACATCCGCGTCAACGCGATTTCCGCCGGCCCGATCAAGACGCTGGCCGCCTCCGGCATCGGCGACTTCCGCTACATCCTGCGCTGGAACGAATACAACGCCCCCCTGAAGCGCACCGTGACCATCGAGGAGGTCGGCGACAGCGGCCTCTACCTCCTCTCCGACCTGTCGCGCGGCGTCACCGGCGAGATCCTCCACGTCGACAGTGGCTACCACGTCGTCGGCATGAAGGCGGTCGACGCCCCGGACATTTCGGTGGTCAAGGAGTGATCGATTTCCGTCGATACGGACGAAGTGGAGAGGGCGCCCCGGGAGACCGTGGGCGCCTCTTTCGTTCCACGAGGCGACGTCCGTCTTCGAGGGCGCGTCCCCGACCGGCTCTCCCCGCCGTCATCCCCGGGCTCGACCCGGGGATCCATGCGGCCGTGCCCTCGGGAATGACGCCTCGGGGACGACCGGGGCGAGCCCGGTCGTGACGATATCGTGAAGAGGTTGCGACCGAAGTGGCGTTCGGGCCCGCGCGCCGATCCCGCCGGTGAAGACGGTTCGCGACCCCGCCTTCCGACGTTGTGACCGTCATGCTTCCGCGCTAAGACCACCTCGCAAGAGCGAGACGAGGCCCCGATCCGTGACGCGAACGATCTATCACATCCGCCACGGCCAGACCGACTGGAACGTCGCCGGTCGCCTCCAGGGCATGCAGGACATTCCTCTGAACCCGATCGGCCAGGCCCAGGCCGACGGCAACGGCCGCGCGCTCGCCGCCCATCTCGCGGCCGAGGGGATCGATCCGGCCCGCCTCCATTGGTTCTCGAGCCCGCTCGGCCGCACCCGTGAAACCATGGAACGCGTCCGCGCCGGGATCGGCCTCGACCCCGAGGCCTATGTCGTCGTCCCCGATCTGCGCGAGGTCTCCTTCGGCGTCTACGAAGGCAAGACCTACGAGGACATCGCCGAGACGAACCCGGCTCACCATGCCGAGATCCTGCGCGACAAGTGGCATTTCCTGCCGCCGGAGGGCGAGAGCTACGAGCAGATGGCCGAACGCCTGCGGGCGTGGCTCGCCCGAACCTCCGGCGACATGGTCGTGGTTTCGCACGGTGGCGTGTTCCGCGCGCTGCGCGCGGTCATCGAAGGTCTCGACGATCCGAACCTCGCGCATCTTCTCGTGCCCCAGGATCGCATTTTCGTGTGGCGGGACCGTCACGGATCGTGGTTATGATCTGACTCTGGATGGTCCCGTCGTCTCTTCGCGGCGGGATCTTTGCGTGAGGGCCCCGCGACGAGGGCCGCGCCGGATGGGGATGTCGAGATCATGTGCACGCTCGAGGGATGCGGAAGTCACGCCCACATGCCGCCGCTGGTGGTCCCGCAGGCCGATCGCCGGGCCTTTCTGATGGGGCTGGCGGGTCTGCCCATCGCCGCCGTCCTGGCCGATCCGGCGCTCGCCGAGGTCGCCGCCGCGTCGGTGGAGATGGTGCCGATCCCGGTCGAGGGCAGCCACGATCTCTCCGCCGCGATCGCCTATCCCAAGGCCGACAAGGCGCCCGCGCTGGTGCTCATCCACGAATGGTGGGGCCTCAACGATCAGATCAAGGCGGTCGCCGCCGAATTCGCCAACCAGGGCTATCTGGTGATCGCGGTCGATCTCTACGGCAAGGTCGCCAAGGACGCGACCGAGGCCAAGGCGCTGATGGGCGGCCTCGACGCGCGCCTCGCCACCCGCCAGATGATGGCGGCGGTCGCCTTCGCCCGGGCGCACGCGCGCGGCAACGGCAAGGTCGCGACCTGCGGCTGGTGCTTCGGCGGCGGCTGGTCGCTCAACACCTCGATCGCCACCCCGGTCGACGCCACCGTGATCTACTACGGCAACGTCAAGAAGACCGCCGATCAGGTGAAGGGGCTGAAGGGCCCGGTGCTCGGCCATTTCGCCACCCAGGACCAGTCGATCGACGCGGCCATGGTCGGCGGTTTCGAGCTGGCGATGAAGGAGGCCGGCCTCGCCGATCGCCTGACCGTCTACTGGTACGACGCCGATCACGCCTTCGCCAATCCGACCGGCGCCCGCTACGACGCCGAGGATGCCGCGCTCGCCTGGGACCGCACCCTGCGCTTCCTCAAGAAGACGCTGGTCTGACGTCGATTTGACCGGCACCGAGCGATCCCCTAGACGAAGATCTCGTTCAGGGGATCCCGCGCCATGTCGCACAACACCTTCGGCCATCTCTTCCGCGTCACCACCTGGGGCGAGAGCCACGGTCCCGCCATCGGCGCGGTGATCGACGGCTGCCCGCCCGGCGTGGCGCTCGACCTCGCCGCCCTCCAGGCCGATTGCGACCGCCGCAAGCCCGGCCAGAGCCGCTTCGTCACCCAGCGGCGCGAGGAAGACATGGTCGAGGTGCTCTCCGGCGTCTTCGAGGACGACGGCACCGACGGCCTGCGCACCACCGGCACGCCGATCTCGCTGATGATTCGCAACACCGATCAGCGCTCGAAGGACTACGGCGAGATCCGCGACAAGTTCCGTCCCGGCCACGCCGACTACACCTACGACGCCAAATACGGCATCCGCGACTATCGCGGCGGCGGCCGCTCCTCGGCCCGCGAGACCGCCGCGCGCGTCGCCGCCGGCGCCGTCGCCAAGCAGGTGCTGAACGCGCTGGTACCCGGCGGCGTGACGATCCGCGCCGCGCTGGTGCAGATCGGCCGCGAGGCGATCGATCGCCTCAATTGGGACTGGTCCGAGGTCGGCCGCAATCCCTTCTTCTCGCCCGATCCCGACAGTGTCGCCCGCTTCGAGGCCTATCTCGACGGCATCCGCAAGGCCGGCTCGTCGATCGGCGCCATCCTCGAGGTGGTGGCGGAGGGCGTGCCGGCCGGCTGGGGGGCGCCGCTCTACGGCAAGCTCGATCAGGACATCGCCTCGGCGCTGATGTCGATCAACGCGGTCAAGGGCGTCGAGATCGGCGCCGGCTTCGAGAGCGCCGAATTGACCGGCGAGGAGAACGCCGACGAGATCCGCATGGGCAACGACGGTCCGATCTTTCAGTCGAACAACGCCGGCGGCATCCTCGGCGGCATCTCCTCCGGCCAGCCGATCGTCGCGCGTCTGGTGGTCAAGCCGACCTCCTCGATCCTGACCCCGCGCAAGACCATCGATCGCACCGGCCACGACACCGACCTGATCACCAAGGGCCGTCACGACCCTTGCGTCGGCATCCGGGCCGTGCCGGTGGTCGAGGCGATGACGGCGATCACCCTGGTCGATCACGCCCTGAGGCATCGCGGCCAGACCGGCCGGTGACCGCGCGCATCGTCTGAGGTGGGCATCGCCGCCTCCGTCCGATGCGTCGACGGGCGATCGATGGGCTCGATCGCGCCTCCCGTCGCGTGACGCGCGCCCGTCGAACGCTGCGTGCATGAAAGCGCCGCATGCTTTTCATTGCCACTGAAAGCCTCTCGCGCTATTCAGTGCTCATGCGCCTCGACCAATGGCTCGCCCGATCGAAAGAGACCCGCAGCGCCTTCGCGCGCCGCGTCGGCCTGTCGCCGGCGGCGATCACGGCGTTGTGCAACGATCCCTCGGTGTGGGTCTCGCGCGAGACCGCCGAGAAGATCGCCGCCGCCACCCGCGGCGCGGTCACCCCCGACGATTTTCTCGGCCTCGCCCCGCGCTCCAAGGCCCATGAGGAGACGATGATGAACCAGTCCCGTGTCGCAGCCGCGCTGCGCGCCTTCGAACGCGGCGAGATCGTCGTGGTCACCGACGACGACGATCGCGAGAACGAGGGCGACCTGATCGTCGCCGCCGTCCACGCCACCCCCGAGAAGCTCGCCTTCATCGTCCGTCACACCTCCGGCATCGTCTGCACGCCGATCCCGCGCGATCTCGCCCGCAAGCTCCACCTGGAGCCGATGATCGCCGCCAACGACGCCCCGCTCGGCACCGCCTTCACGGTGACCATCGACTATCGCCACGGTCTGACCACCGGCATCTCGGCCGAGGAGCGCTGCAACACCGCCCGCGCGCTCGCCAATCCCAACGTCGGCCCGGGCGACTTCGTCCGCCCCGGCCACGTCTTCCCGCTGATCGCCAAGGACGGCGGCGTCCTCATGCGCTCCGGCCACACCGAGGCCGCCGTCGACCTCTGCCGCCTCGCCAAGCTGCCGCCGGTCGGCGTCATCTGCGAGCTCGTCAACGACGACGGCACGGTGAAGCGCGGCCCCGACGTCGCCAAGTTCGCCGAGGACCACGGCCTCGAGATCGTCTCGGTCGCCGACCTCATCGCCTATCGCCAGAGGAACGAGAAGCTGGTCGACCGGGTCGACGAGTTCGACGTGGAGACCCCGGCCGGCCGCGCCCGCGCCATCTCCTATTCGACCCCCTTCGACCCGATGCATCATCTGGCGATCGTCTTCGGCGACATCCGCGACGGCCGTTCGGTGCCGGTGCGGCTCCATCTCGAGTCGGTCGTCGACGACGTCTTCGGCAAGACCCAGTCGCTCGACCGCCTGACCGAGCGCATGGCCAAGGAGGGCCGGGGCGTCATCGTCTATCTGCGCGAGGGCTCCGTCGGTGTCGCCAAACCGACCCGCGAGGCCGAGAAGGGCGCCGACCCGCTCGCCGCCGCCGAGCACGAGGCCCACGTCTCCGCCTCGACGCGCGCGGAGAATTGGCGTGAGATCGGCCTCGGCGCTCAGATCCTCAAGGATCTCGGCGTCTCCTCGATCCGCCTGATCTCCTCCAAGGAACGCCGCTACGTCGGCCTCGAGGGCTTCGGCATCGCCATCGAGGGCACCGAGACGCTGGAGCGCTGCTGATGAGCGAGGAGACGACCCCCGACCTCGACGCCGAGACCGACGAGAACGTCCAGGTCCTCGTCCCCGGGACGGTGATCGCCATCGTCGACCCCCTGTGCGGTTGGTGCTGGGGCGCCGCCCCGGCGCTCACCCGCCTCGCCGAGAGCGGCGCGGTGCCGTTGGAGCTGCTCGCCTCCGGCCTCTTCATCGGCGGCCGGCCGATGACGCCCGACTTCGCCGCCTATGCCTGGAAGAACGACTGCCGGATCCGTGATCTGACCGGCCAGACCTTCTCCGACGCCTATCGCGAGAAGGTGCTGGGCGATCTCGACTCCACCTTCGACAGCGGGCCGGCGACGCTCGCCTTCGCCACGGTCCAGTCGCGCGCGCCGGGCGAGGCCCTGCGGGCCCTCCACGCGCTCCAGGCGGCGCGCTGGGTCGAGGGACGCGACATCACCGACGAGGCGGTCTGCGCCGCCGTGCTGCGCGAGATCGGCATCGGCGAGGACGACGTCTCCGCCTTCCTGAACGAGGACGAGGCGGTGATCGACGCGCTCAATCAGCGCGCCGATCTGGCGCGGCGGCTGATGGAGCACGTCGGCGCGCGCGGCGTTCCGGCCCTGCTGCGCGTCACCGAGACCGGCGTCGAGATGATCGAGAGCCGGGTCCTGTTCGAGAACGTCGAGACCATCGTGATGCAGGTGGTGGGGTCGCAGGGCGCCGCCTGACCCGCTTCACGCGACCGGGGCGGGCGGCGGCCGCTTCGCCAGATCGTGGGCGGCGCGCCGCACCTCGCGGTCGAGCGCCTGCAGGAACACCTGCCGGTCGCGCGGCCCGAACGGGCGCGGCCCCCCGGTGACCGCCCCGGCCGAGCGCAGATCCTCCATCAGATCGCGCGTCGCCAGCGCCATGCCGATCGAGGCGGCGTCGAAGACGCGCCCCTTCGGGGTCAGTACCCGCGCGCCCGTCTTGACGCAGCGATCGGCGAGCGGCACGTCGGCGGTGATCACCACCGATCCCGGCCCGGCCCGCTCCGCGATCCAGTCGTCCGCCACATTCGCGCCCTGCGCCACGATCACCCGCTCGATCAGCGGATCGTCGGGCACGCGGATCCAGGAATTGGCGACGACGAACACCCTCAGATGCAACCGCCCGGCCACCCGATAGACCTCGTCCTTGACCGGACAGGCATCCGCATCGACGTAAACCGTAGGGGAAGGCGTCATCTCATCCTCGGAAAAATTGTCCATTACGCAACGTCATTGAAGAAAGATTTTCGAAGCCTCGATGTTTTGGTCGAGATCCACAACCCTTCGTTAACGACGCCGGCGTTCCAATCGGTCGCAGTCGACCGGAATGGAGCGCCATCCTCATGCATCTCAAGAAGCGTCTGACCCTCGGCATCGGCGCCGGTGTCGTGATCGCGGCCGCGGCTTGCGTCGCCGCGGGATTGTGGTTCGTGGGCAATCTGATCGAGGACAACGTCGCCCATCAGCTCGACAACGGCTCCCGTCAGTTCGCCGCCGAGGTCAACGCGCAGGGCCAGCGGGCCCGCTCCCTCGCGCGCTTCGTCGCCGCCGTTCCCGCCTTCACCGACGCCTTCGCCGCGCGCGATCGTGGCCGCCTCTCCGACTTGTTGGTGCCGGCCTTCGACACGGTCAAGGCCGACGGTTTCGATCAGTTCCAGTATCACACCGCCCCGGCGACGTCGTTCCTGCGCGTCCACAAGCCCGCCAAGTTCGACGACGATCTGTCCTCCTTCCGTCAGACGGTGGTCGAGGCCAATGCCGGCGCCAAGGACGTGATGGGTCTCGAGAACGGCGTCCAGGGCATCGGCATTCGCGCCGTGGTGCCGGTGAAGAAGGGCGCCACCGCCCTCGGCACGGTCGAGTTCGGCCTCGCCTTCGGCAAGGACTTCGTCCACGACTTCGGCGCCCGCACCGGCCTCAAGGTGGCGTTGCTGCTCGACGCGACCGAGCCCGGCAAGTCCGGCCGCACGCTGCTCGCCACGAATTTCCCCGACGGATTCGCCCTCGACACCGCCACGCTGAAGGATCTCGGCGGCGGCGCCGGCCGTCTCGGCGTCTTCTCGATCGAGGGCCGCAATTGGTCGCTCGCCGACCAGCCCCTGCTCGACTATTCCGGCAAGCCGATCGGCACGGTGGTGCTCGGCACCGACCGGACCGACCTCGAGGCGACCCGCGGCAATGCCGCCGCCGTCTTCACCGCGCTCGCCGTGATGCTGCTGCTCGGCGGCGGCGTGATGATCTGGTGGCTGAACCGCGAGATCGGCGGGCCGATCGTCGCGCTGACCGACGCGGTCGGCCGCATCACCGGCGGCGATCTCGACGTCGTCACCCCGCGCGCCGACGAGATCGACGAAATCGCCGCCATGGGCCGCGCCGTCGATGCGCTCAAGGCGGCGCTGCGCGCCGAGGCGGAGGCGGAGACCGCCGCCCGCCGCGACGAGGAGGCCCGTTCGACGCGCGGCCGCCGTCGCGAGGAACGCACCCGCGCCTTCGAGGGCTCGATCAAGTCGGTGCTCGGCGCGATGACCGAGGCCGCCGACCGCATGGCCGCGACCGCCGACGGCCTGCGCGCCGTCTCCGAACGCACCACCAGCCGCTCGCATGCCGCCGTCGCCGATGCCGAGGAGACCTCCGGCACCGTCGGCGCCGTCGCCGCCGCCACCGAGGAACTGGCGAGCTCCGTCCAGGAGATCCAGCGCCGGGTCGATCATTCCGCCGCCATCGCCGGCCGCGCCCTCGACGAGGCCGGCCGCACCGACGAGGCGGTCCGCACCCTCGCCGTCAGCGGCGACAAGATCGGCGAGGTCGTCGACCTGATCAATTCGATCGCCGGCCAGACCAATCTCCTCGCCCTCAACGCCACCATCGAGGCGGCGCGCGCCGGCGAGGCCGGCAAGGGCTTCGCCATCGTCGCCGCCGAGGTCAAGGCGCTCGCCAACGAGACCACTCGCGCCACCGAGGCGATCGCCGGTCAGGTCGCGCACATCCAGGGCGAGACCCAGCGCGTCGTCGCCGCGATCGGCTCGATCGGCACCACCATCCGCGAACTCACCTCGCTGTCGCGCGACATGGCGGCCGTGATGGGCGATCAGGAGATCGCGACCCAGGAGATCGCCTCCAACATCCAGCGTGCCGCCGCCGGCGCCCGAACCCTCTCCGACGTGATCGGCGAGGTCGAGGGCGACGCCGCCGCCACCGATCGCGCCGCCGTCGGCGTCATCGACACCGCGCATGAACTCGGCCGCTTCCGCGAGGCGCTCGACCGAGAGATCCACGGCTACATCGAGGACCTGAAGCGGGCGTGAGCCCCTCTCTCGCGCGCGCCGGCCGGGATCACACCTCGACCGGCATCCGCGCGAACCCCTGGGTGCCGAAGACGCGGGTGTAGCGGGCGACCTCGTCGGCCGGCCCCATCGCCTTCTCCGGATTGTCGGAGAGTTTGACCGCCGGCCGCCCGTCGGCCGCCACCACCTTGCAGACGAGCGAGATCGCCTCGAGGTTCGGATGGCTGCCGGCCGGGGCGCAGCCGGCGAAATCGTTGGTCAGGTGCGTGCCCCAGCCGAACGAGAAGCGGCATTTGCCGTCGAGGTGGCGCGCCGAGGCCTCGATCGAATCGATGTCCATCCCATCGGAGAGGACGATCAGCTTGTCGCGCGGATCGTGGCCGCGCGCCTTCCACCAGGCGATGATCTCGTCGGCGGCGGCGATCGGCTCCTTGCTGTCGGGACGCACGCCCTTCCACTGGGCCGCCCAATCGGGCGCGTCGCGCAGGAAGGCGGTGGTGCCGAACGTGTCCGGCAGGATCACCAGCAGATTGCCGTGATAGAGGCGCGCCCAGTCCTCCAGCACCCGATAGGGCGCGGCGCGCAGCTCGTCGTCGCTCTTCGCCAGCGCCGCGTAGACCATCGGCAACTCGTGGGCGTTGGTGCCGATCGCCTCCAGCGCCGAATCCATCGCCAGCTTGACGTTGGAGGTTCCGAGGAAACTCGCGCCGAGCCCCTCCTTCAGCGCCTCCACGCACCAGCGCTGCCACAGGAAGCCGTGCCGGCGCCTCGTGCCGAACTCGGCGATCGGCACCGTGCCGACCTCCGCCTCGAGCGCCCGGATCCGTTCGATCTTGGCCCAGACCTTGGCCTTGGCGCGGGCATAGAGCACGTCGAGCTCGAACCGGCTCATGCCCTTCATGGCGGCGCGGGCACGCAGCTCGTTGACGATGGCGAGCGCCGGGATCTCCCACATCGAGGTCTCTGCCCAGAGCCCCTCGAAGGTCAGTTCCCATTGCCCGTCGGCCGTGCGTTCGAGGCGGTAGTCCGGCAGGCGGAACCGCTCCAGCCAATCGAGGAAATCGGCGGAGAAGATCTGGCGCACGCCGTAGAACGTGTTGCCGGCGAGCCAGATCAACTCGTTCTTCTGGAAGCGGATCGTGCGGGCGTGGTCGAGCTGGTCGCGCAGCTCGCGTTCGTCGATCACCTCGGCGAGGCGGACGCTCCGGGTCCGGTTGATCAGCCCGAAGGTCGCGCGTGTGCTCGGCGCGACCTGGCGGATCAACTGCACCATCAGGAACTTGTAGAAGTCCGTGTCGAGCAGCGTCCGTACGATCGGGTCGATGCGGAAGCCGTGGTCGTAGACGCGCGTGGCGATGTCGAGGGTCATGGGTGGAGATTACCCGCGCCCCTCGACGATGCAATGCCGGCCGGAGCGGTTCACGCCACCAGATCGGTCCATTTGACGATATGGTCCTTGTGGACCGGCTTGCCGCCGGCCTTCCTCACCGCCGCGATCACGTCGTCGAGGGTGAGCCCGGCCGGTACGTCCTCGATCGCGTAGATCACCGACCCGCCGCTGGTCGGCCCTTCCTCCGAATTCTTCAGCGCCTTGGTCACCAAGCCCTCGTAGGCGACCTTCACCATGTGCACTGCCATGCCTTCCCCCGTCGTTTCTCGACATTGCCTGTCGACACGCGCACGGCGCCTGTCGGAAACCGCACGGGAATGGGCACCCGTCACGGTCTCGATCGCCGAAGGAGCAAGCCGCGTGCCGGCCGTTTCCTCGGCGCGCGCGAACGGCTATGATCGCCGCCATGACCCGCGCTCCGTCCCCCGCCGTGCCACGTCCGGTTCTCTATGTCGGCCTGCCCGCGCTCGCCGGCCTTCTGGTCGTCGCGCTCTGGGCCTGGGCCCGCTTCGGCCAGGGCGTGTTCTTCGACACGCTGGTCGGCGGCATGAGCGCCTGCCTGTGATCGCCGCTCTCGGATCCCGCCCGTCATGACCCGCAAACGCCTCGACGTCGCCCTGGTCGACCGCGGTCTCGCGCCGACCCGGGCGCGCGCCCGCGACGCGATCGATCGCGGCACCGTCACCGTCGACGGCCGCGTCGAGACCCGGCCGGCGGCGCCGGTCGGCGTCGAGACGCGGATCGAGATCGCCGATCCCGCCGCGCGCTGGGTCTCCCGCGCCGCGCTGAAACTGGTCGGCGCCCTCGACGCCTTCGCCCTCTCGCCGGAGGGGCGGACCTGCCTCGACCTCGGCGCCTCCACCGGCGGCTTCACGCAGGTGCTGCTGGCGCGCGGCGCGGCCCACGTCACCGCGATCGACGTCGGCCACGGCCAATTGGCGCTCGCCGTGGCGAATGACCCTCGCGTCACCTCGATCGAGGGGCTGAACGCCCGCGATCTCGCCGCCGATCATCTCGCCCGGGCGCCCGATTGCGTCGTCGCCGACGTCAGCTTCATCTCGCTCGCGCTCGCCCTGCCGCCGGCGCTCGATCTCGCCGCCCCCGGCGCGATCGGCGTCTTCCTGGTGAAACCGCAGTTCGAGGTCGGCCGCGACCACGTCGGCAAGGGCGGCGTGGTGCGCGACGAGGCGGCGGCGGAGGCGGCGGTCGAACGAATCGCCGCGCTCCTCGAAACCCACGGCTGGCGCGTGCTCGGCCGCGCCGAGGCCGCCATCGCCGGTGCCGACGGCAACCGCGAACATGTGCTGGCCGCTGTGAAAAACGGGGCCTGACGCCTACGCGACCATGACGCCCCTCGCTTCCCGGCGCCGGATGGGGCACAAGGTCGGCCGACCAACGAACGAGGACAGACCCGTGACCGACGCTTTCCAGGACGGCCCGACCGTCACGGTCGCCATCACCGACATCGCCCACAAGGGCGACGGCGTCGCCGTCTTCGAGACCGAAGCGGGCGAGAAGCGCATCTTCGTCGGCGGCGCTCTTCCCGGCGAGACGGTGCGGATCGGCATCTCCGGCGAGGGCGTCAACGAGCGCGGCCGCGTCGTCGAGGTGGTCGAGGGCTCGCACGACCGCGTCGAGCCGGCCTGCCCGGTCTACGACCGCTGCGGCGGCTGTTCGCTCCAGCATTGGGACCAGACGCCCTATCTCGCCTGGAAGCGGGCGCAGGTGCGCGCCGCCTTCGCCGATCGCGGTCTCGACGTCGAGGTCGCCGAGATCGTCGCCACCGGCCCCGCCTCGCGCCGCCGCGCGGTGATCGCGGTCCAGCGCCGCACCGGGGCGCCGGTCGCCGGCTTCCGCGAGCGTCTCTCCCACACCGTGGTCGACGGCTCCGACTGTCTGGTGATCTCGCCGCGCATCCGCGCCGGTCTGCCCAAGCTGGTCGCGCTCTCCCACCTGCTCACCTTCGGCGCGAAGGGGGCGATCTTCACCGTGCTCGACACCGAGACCGGCCTCGACGTCTCCGTCGGCGACGCCACGCTGGCGCCCGATCGCCGTCAGCAGGCGCTGAGCCTCGCGCTCGAACTCGGCCTCGCCCGTTTCTCGATCGGTCGCGAGATCGTCGTCGAGGCCCATGCCCCGGTGATCCGCTTCGGCGGCATCGCCGTGATGCCGCCGCCCGGCGGCTTCATCCAGGCGGTGGCGGAGGCCGAGGAGGCGATGGCCAAGCTGGTGGAGGTGGCCGTCGAGGCGGCGCTCGCCGCGCGCCCGAAGCGGGCCAAGGGCCCGCCGCGCGTCGCCGATCTCTTCGCCGGTTGCGGCACCTTCTCGCTCCGCCTCGCCCGTCTCGCCCAGGTCCACGCGGTGGAGAGCGAGCGCGGCGCCCTCGACGCGCTCTCCTTCGCCGCGCGCCACACCCAGGGTCTGAAGCCGGTGTCGGTCGAGGTCCGCGACCTCTATCGCCGCCCCTTGATGGGCAAGGAACTGGCCTTCGACGCGGTGGTGATCGACCCGCCCCGCGACGGTGCCGCGCCGCAGTTCAAGGAACTGGCGAAATCCTCGGTGCCGGTGATCGTCGCGATCTCCTGCAACCCGGCGACGCTCGCCCGCGACGCGCGCTATCTGGTCGATGCCGGCTGGACCATGGGCGAGGTGACCCCGATCGACCAGTTTCTCTGGTCGCACCACGTCGAGGCGGTGGTGGTCTTCACCAAGGGGTGACGAGCGCGCCGTCGCCCTGGCCGTCCACTCCGTGTTTCCTCTCGTCATGACCGGGCTCGGCCCGGTCATCCATTCGGCGTCGCCCCGGTGGCGCGGCTCCATGGATCCCCGGGGCGAGCCCGGGGATGACGGTGGAGGTGGCGGAGGAGGGGGGCGCCTAGGGCAGGCGCTTCACACCGGCACTTTCGTGGTGCGCTTCACCGTCCTGAGCGTCAGCTGCGACTGGACGCGGACGACGCCGGGGAGCCGCGTCAGCACTTCCGAATGCAGCCGCTCCAGATCCGCCATGTCGTGGAAGATGACGCGCAGCAGATAGTCCGACTGCCCCGCGAGCAGGTGGCACTCCTGGATCTGCGGGATGTGCCGGACCTTGGCCTCGAAGGCGTCGAGCCGGGCGCGATCCTGACTGTCGAGGGTGATCGAGACATAGGCCGTGCCGGCGAAACCGGCCGCCTTCTGGTCGAGCACCAGATGGGTCCCGGCCACCAGCCCGCTCTCGAGGAGCAGGTTCACCCGGCGCAGACACGCCGACGGCGAGAGGTGCACGCGCTCCGCCAACTCGGCGTTGGTGAGCCGTCCGTCGGCCTGCAACTCGGTCAGAATGGCGCGATCGCGATCGTCGATGTGAAGCATCGCAGGATATTCGAAGAATCTTCGAATTCGATCAAGGATCGATTTTTGCGAATGGTTTGAAATCCCGCATCCGGCGAGAAATTGCGTGGATCTGGTCGCATCATCGGCAGAATATTCGACCGGGTCGGGCCGGTCGATCCCGTCGAGGAGAGCCCCCCATGCGCATCGGTGTCCCCAAGGAGATCAAGGATCACGAGGACCGCGTCGGCCTGGTGCCGTCGTCGGTCGCCGAACTCGTCGCCCACGGCCACGAGGTGCTGGTCGAGAAGGGCGCCGGCCGGGGCGCCGGCATCGCCGACCGCGACTTCGTCAAGGCCGGCGCGCGGATCCTCGACGCCGTCGATGCGGTCTGGGGCGAGGCCGAGATGATCGTCAAGGTCAAGGAACCCCTGGCGGTCGAGCGCGAGAAGCTCCGGCCCGACCATCTCCTCTTCACCTATCTCCACCTCGCGCCCGACCCTGATCAGACCCGCGATCTCGTCGCCTCCGGCGCCACCTGCGTCGCCTATGAGACCGTGACGTCGGCGACTGGCGGCCTGCCGCTGCTCACGCCGATGTCGGAGGTCGCCGGACGCATGGCCGCCCAGGTCGGCGCCCACGCGCTCGAGAACGCCGCCAAGGGGCGCGGCGTCCTGCTCGGCGGCGTGCCCGGCGTGGCGCCGGCCAAGGTCGTCGTCCTCGGTGGCGGCGTCTCCGGCACCCATGCCACGACGATCGCGCTCGGCATGGGCGCCGACGTCACCGTGGTCGATCGTTCCCTCGACGTGCTGCGCCGCCTCGACGCCCGTTTCGGCCCCCGGCTGAAGACCGCCGCCTCGACCCGCGAGACCATCGCCGCGCTGGTCGCCGAGGCCGATCTCGTCATCGGCACGGTGCTCATCCCCGGCGCCGCCGCGCCCAAGCTGATCACCCGGCCGATGCTGAAGACCATGAAGCGCGGCTCGGTCATCGTCGACGTGGCGATCGATCAGGGCGGCTGCGCCGAGACCTCGCGCGCCACCACCCATTCGCGTCCGACCTACGTGGTCGACGGCGTCGTGCACTATTGCGTCGCCAACATGCCCGGCGGCGTCGCCCGCACCTCGACCTTCGCGCTGTCGAACGCGACGCTCCCCTTCGCGCTCGCCCTCGCCGACAAGGGCTGGCGCCGCGCGCTCGCCGAGGATCCGCATCTGGCGAACGGGCTCAACGTCTGCGCCGGCCGCGTCACCCATCCGGCGGTCGCCGAGGCGCTCGGTTACGACCTCCTCCCCCTCGACCGGGCGCTCGCCGCCTGAGGGGATCGGTCGCCGACGAAAAGGAAACCCCGCGTCGCTCCGACGCGGGGATCTTCATGTCGGCTGCCCGTCACACCACCCGCGTCACCAGCTTCGGCACCGCTTCCCACAGCGTCGTGGCGGCGAAGGCGAGGAAGAGACCGCCGGTCACCCGCACGATCGTCACGGCGTGGGAGAGGTAGAGCCGCCGCATGAAGCCGGTGCCGACGATCCAGGCGAGGATCGCGTCGCCGCAGAGAAAGCCGACGAAGGAGGCGACGAAGAGCCCGGGCATGGCCGAGACCGTCAGCGCCTCCGGCCGGCCGGCGAAGAGCGCCGTGTACATGGCGAGCGCCACCGGATAGCTCTTCGGATTGGTGAGGCCGAAGGCGACGCCGCGCAGATAGGGCCGGTCGCCGATCAGGTCGTCGGCCCCGCGCGCCGAGCGTGCCGTGACGCCCTTGAAGCCGAGAAAGCCGAGATAGAACCCGCAGGCGAGCGCCACGATCTCGAACAGCAGCGGATCGAACACCTTGGCCCCGACCAGCGCCAGCACCGCCAGCGAGCACCACAGCGTGTCGCCGGCGAGATGGCCGAGCAGGAAGGTCAGCGCCGGCCGCCGGCCCTTGGCGGCGCCGATGCCGACCAGCGCCAGCACCGCCGGTCCCGGCGAGACCACGTAGAGACATCCCGCGACGGCGGCGGAGAGAAGGGCGGCGGCGTCGATCACGGGCGTCTCACGACATGGTCAGGAGGCGCCGGATCTTGGTCATCGCCTTCGCCGTCTCCTCCTGGAAGTTGATGATGCCGACGAAGCGCGCCTGTGGGTCGAGCATGTAGACGGCGGCGGTGTGATCCATCGTGTAGTCGCCGCCCTGGCCATCGACCTTGCGGGCATAGACACGGTAGGCCTTGAGGATCCGGTCGATCTCCTCGCGCGGCCCGCTGAGACCGACGAAGCGCGGATCGAAACTGGCGAGATAGTCCTTCAGCTTGGCCGGCGTGTCGCGCTCCGGATCGACGGTGACGAAGACCACCTTCAGCCGGTCGGCGTCGTCGCCGAGTGCCTTCATCCAGCCCTCCGCCTCGAGCAGCGTGGTCGGGCAGACGTCCGGGCAGAAGGTGTAGCCGAAGAAGAGCAGCGTCGGATGGCCGAGCAGTTGCGCCTGGGTGAAGGGCGCTCCGGTCTGGTCGACCAGGGTGAAGTCGCCGCCGATGCCGGCGACCGGCTTCAGCGCGGTGCTCTCCGCCTGCGGTTGCGGCGCCCGTCCCTCGCGCAGCGCCACGAAGACGCCGAGCCCGATCACCACGACCGCGACCAGCACCCACAAGGCATGGCGCAGAAGGCGCAGCGACATGGTTTCCCTCTCCTCAGGCGCGCCGCGCCGGCTCGATCGCCGCTTCGCCGCGCCCGAGTGCTTCGAAGACGCGTCGGACGATGCCGTTCGCGTCGATACCGATCGCCGCATGGGTCTTCTCCGCGTCGCCGTGGTCGAGGAACATGTCCGGCATCGTCAGGGTGCGGACCTTGAGGGCGCCGTCGAGCAGCCCCTCTTCGACGAGAGCATGCAGGACGTGGCTGCCGAAGCCGCCGATCGCCCCTTCCTCCACCGTGATCAGCACCTCGTGCGAGCGCGCGAGCCGGCGAAGGAGGTCGCGGTCGAGCGGCTTCATGAAGCGCGCGTCGGCGACCGTGGTCGAAAGGCCGTGCGCCTCGAGCGTCTCGGACGCCTCCAGAGCGGCGGCGAGGCGCGTGCCGATCGACAGGATCGCCACCTTGGTGCCCTCCCGCAGGATCCGGCCCTTGCCGATCTCCAGGATCTCCCCGAACGCCGGCAGCTCGACCCCGACGCCCTCGCCGCGCGGGAAGCGGAAGGCAGAGGGGCGGTCGTCGATTGCCGCGCTGGTCGCCACCATGTGCACCAGTTCGGCCTCGTCGGACGGCGCCATCACCACGAAATTCGGCAGGAAACCGAGATAGGCGAGATCGTAGGATCCGGCATGCGTGGCCCCGTCGGCGCCGACGAACCCGGCCCGGTCGATCGGGAAGCGCACCGGCAGCTTCTGCAGCGCCACGTCGTGGGCGACCTGATCGAAACCGCGTTGCAGGAAGGTCGAATAGATCGCGCAGAACGGCTTGAACCCGTCGGCGGCGAGCCCGGCCGCGAAGGTCACCGCGTGCTGCTCGGCGATGCCGACGTCGAACATCCGCTTCGGGAAGGCCTCGGCGAAGAGATCGAGCCCGGTACCGCCCGGCATCGCCGCGGTGATGCCGAGGATGCGCTCGTCGCGCCGCGCCTCGCCGATCAGCGCCTGGGCGAAGACCTTGGTGTAGGAGGGCGCGTTGGCCTTGGGCTTGTCCTGCTTGCCGGTGACCACGTCGAACCGGGCGACGCCGTGATACTTGTCGTCGGCCGCCTCGGCCGGGGCATAGCCCTTGCCCTTCTGGGTGACGACATGGACCAGAATCGGCCCTTCCTTCGCGTCGCGGACGTTGCGCAGGATCGGCAGGAGATGGTCGAGATTGTGCCCGTCGATCGGCCCGACGTAGTAGAAGCCGAGTTCCTCGAACAGCGTGCCGCCCATCGCCATGCCGCGCGCGAATTCCTCCGCCCGCTTGGCGCCGACCTCGATGAACTTCGGGAGGCGCTTGGTCACCTGCTTGCCGAAGTCGCGCAGGTGCATGAAGGTCCGAGACGAGACGAGCCGCGCCAGATAGGCGCTCATCGCGCCCGTCGGCGGGGCGATCGACATGTCGTTGTCGTTGAGGATGACGATCAGTCGAGCGTCGCGCGCGCCGGCGTTGTTCATCGCCTCGTAGGCCATGCCCGCCGACATCGAGCCGTCGCCGATCACCGCGATCACGTTGTTGGTGCCACCGCGCAGGTCGCGAGCGGCCGCGAAGCCGAGCGCCGCCGAGATCGAGGTCGAGGAATGGGCCGCGCCGAAGGGATCGTAGGGGCTCTCGTCGCGCTTGGTGAAGCCGGAGAGGCCGCCCGGCTGGCGCAGCGTGCGAATCCGGTCGCGCCGCCCGGTCAGGATCTTGTGCGGATAGGTCTGGTGACCGACGTCCCAGATCAGGATGTCGCGCGGCGTGTCGAACACGTGATGCAGCGCCACCGTCAATTCCACCACGCCGAGACCGGCCCCGAGATGGCCACCCGTCACCGAGACCGCGTCGATCGTCTCGGCACGCAACTCGTCCGCCAACTGGCGCAGCTGGTGGTCGGGAATCCTGCGCAGGTCCTCGGGGGAGTGGACGGTATCGAGGAGGGGAGTCTCGGGGGTGGTCGACAAAATCGGAACTCTCGCGATGGCGACCGGGAGCGATCGGCGACGGGGCGATCGTCGGGGCCTTCGAACGGAAGGTGACCACCTACCGATACATGAGCCGTCGCGGGGCTGCAAATCACCCTTTCGCGGAGGAACCGGCCGAAGGGGCGCCCGCCGACCCGCCGTCGAGAGGACCGAGCCGCTCCCGCAGCGCCGTGAGCACCGCGTCGGAGAGCGCCGGATCGGCCGTCGCCAGGGCCCGCGCCAGGATCTGCCCGCCGATCGCGGTCGCGAGCAGCGCCGCCGCGCGCCGGGCGCGGCTCTCCCCGTCCTCGCCGTCGAGGACCGGCAGACGCTCGGCGACCGCGTCGAGGAGGCGCGCCGCGCCCCCGGCGAGCTCCGCCGCCACCTCGTCCGGCAACCGCGCGTGCGGGCTCGGAAAGGCGAGCAGCGGACAGCCCTCGTCGGGACGGTCGCGGTGGCCGCGCGAGAGATAGCCGCGCAACCACGCCTCGAGCCCGCGCGTCTCGAGACGCGCGCGCCCCTCCTCGAAGGCCGCCCCGATTGCTTCCGCCGCCAGCGCCTCCTTCGAGGCGAAATGGCCGTAGAAGCCGCCGTGGGTGAGGCCCGCCGCCCGCGTGATCTCCGCCACCCCGACGCCGTCGAGGCCGCGCGCCCGGAACAGCCGGCTCGCCGCCCTGACCATCGCCGAGCGATGCGTCGCCGCCGTCTCCTTGGACACCCTGGCCATGTCGTCGATCCTCGCCGCTCGAGGGAATGAAAGGTCGATTTGCCTATTGATGATGATCATCATCAATGTGATTATTCATGATGGTGATCATGATAAACCCCGTGCCGCCCGCCGGCAACGCCGAGGAACCGCCGATGAACGACCATTATCTCGAGGATCTCGAACCCGGCCGGCGCTGGACCACCGGCTCGGTGACGATCGACGCCGACGCCATCAAGGCCTTCGCCCGCAGCTACGATCGCCAGCCCTTCCACCTCGACGAGGAGGCCGCCGAGGCGACGTTCTTCCGTGGGCTCGCGGCGAGCGGCTGGCAGGTCGCGGCCCTCTCGATGGGGCTCCTGACCGAGAACGGCGTGCCCTTCGCCTGGGGCATCGTCGGTGCCGGCGGCGAGATCTCCTGGCCGCGCCCGACCCGGCCCGGCGACACGCTGACGGTCCATGTCGAGGTGGTCGACGTGACGCGATCGAGGTCGCGGCCCGATCGCGGCATCGCCACGGTCCGCAACGAGACCCGCAATCAGAACGGCGAGGTCGTTCAGATCCTCGTCGCCAAACTGGTCGTGCCGGCGCGCCGCCCGGCCGAGGCGACGGCCTGACCCGTCAGGCGCGATCCGGATCGAGCGCTTCGGTGCCGGCGGCGCGCCCGTCGGCGCCGACGCGGATCTTCTCGACCCGCGCCTCGGCGATCGACAGAAGCCCGGCGCAGCGCGCCTTCAGCGCCTCGCCGCGCTCGTAGGCGGCGATCGATTCCTCGAGCGGCACGTCGCCGCGCTCGAGCCGCCCGACCAGCGTCTCGAGTTCGGCGAGCGCCTGCTCGAAGGTGAGGGCGGCGACGTCGGGAGCAGCGGTGGTGTCGGTCAAGGCATCGTCCTCGCGCGGTCGGTCGGGACTCAGCGGTCCTCGAGCAGCCCCGACGTCTTACCTGCCGGGAGCTTCTTCGCAAAGACGATCTCGACGTCGTAGGTCGTCGTATCGCCCGAACTCTCCTGGGCCTGGATCACCAGCTTGTCGGTGCCCTGACCCTTGGCCGGGGCGGGAATCGTCACCGTGGTCCAGTTGAACGGCTTGCCGTCGCAGGCGGCATAGGGGCCGGCCGGATCGGTCTTGCCGGCCGCCTTGGCGCTCTTCACGCTCGCCTTGCCGAAGGCGGGATGCTGCAGCACCGTCACCACCGGCGCCGGGGCGAGCGCGCAGTCCTCGCGCATCTCCCGGAAGCGATCGACCGTCACGGCCTTCGCTCCGGTCGCCACCCACAGGCGCTTTTCGATCGTGTCGCCCTCGGCCCGCGCCGGCCCGAGCGAGACGAGGAGGGGCAGGAGCGAGGCCAGCCCGGCGGAAAGGAGAGTACGACCCGACATCGATGGCCTCCCGACGCTCGCGATCCCGGCCGCCGATCGGCCGACGATCGCACAGAAGTGTTCCCGACCACGCCGCCGCCCGCCAGTGTCGAACCACGCTCGGCGGCGACATATCCACCGCGACGGCGATACCGCGCCGCCCCGCGTCAGTTCTTCATCAGGGTCATCACATGCGCGGCGACCGAGCGCGCCAGCCCCTCGAGGTCGTAGCCGCCCTCGAGAACCGAGACGACACGACCGTCGCAGCGTCGGTCGGCGATGTCCATCAGCCGCGACGTCGCCCAGGCGAAATCCGCCTCGACCAGATTGATCTGGCTCATCGGGTCGCGCGTATGGGCGTCGAACCCGGCCGAGATGATGACGAGATCGGGCCGGAAATCCTCGATCCGCGGCAGGATGGCGATGTCCATCGCCTCGCGGAAGTCGGCGCCGCCGGCCCCCGCCCACAGCGGCGCGTTGACGATGTTGTCGCGAACCCCGGTCTCGCCGACCTCGCCGGTGCCGGGATAGAACGGCATCTGGTGGGTCGAGGCGTACATCAGATTGGGGTCGTTCCAGAAGATGTCCTGGGTGCCGTTGCCGTGGTGGACGTCGAAGTCCATGACCACGACCCGCTCGGCGCCGTGCCGGACGCGCGCCCAGTGGGCGGCGATCGCCGCGTTGTTGAACAGGCAGAAGCCCATCGCTCGCTTCGATTCGGCATGATGGCCCGGCGGACGCACGGTGACGAAGGCGTTGCGGACCTTCTTCTCGAACACCTCGTCGACCGCCTGACACGCCCCGCCGACGGCGCGCAGCGCCGCCTCGAGACTGCCGGGCGAGATGGTGGTGTCGTCGTCGAGGCGCAGCAGGCCCTCGGCCGGGACGGCGTCGGCGATCTCGTCGAAATAGGTTCCGGGATGGGCCATCTCCACCATGGCGCGGGTGCCGAGGGCGGCCGCCTCGCGCTCCAGCGGCTGAAACCGCTCGTGTTCGAGAATGCGGTCGATCACCCGCATCCGGTCCGCGCGTTCGGGATGGCCGAGCGGGGTCGCATGGCCCAGACACGCCGGATGGTGGATCAACAACGTCGACATGCGTCCGTCCTTCCTCCCCTCGACCGGGCCGCGCCTTGTCGTCGGCGGCTCTCGCGGTCGCTCGGTCCGTTGGCCGGACCGATTGAATTCTTCCCGCCTCTCGTGCGGCGCCGGAGTAGAGCCCGGCGTCACGGCCACGAGGAGACGGACCTTACGATGACCGATCGTGATCGGCTCGTCATCAACCGACCGTGACGGAAATCAATGGTGAGGTCATACCTTCGTCGGGATCCTCGAACCGTCATCATGCGTGTCGCGCATGGCTGTCCGCGCCGGCCCGCCAAACTCAGGGGCGCGGCGCCGCCGCCCGCCGCAACCGATCGGCGATGGCCTCGCCGAGCCCGTCTTCGGGGATCGGCACCACCGCGATCGTGCCGGCGCCGCTGGCATCGAGATCGCGCAAGGCCCCGAAGAGGCGGCTCGCGGCTTCGACCGGATCGCCCGAGGGGCTGAGATCGACGAGCGCCACCGCCTGCGCGCTCCCCGGCGGGCGAAGACCGGCGAAAGTCATCAGCGCCTCGCCCGGCGCGACCCGATCGGCATCGAGCCGGACCCGCGCGTTCGGCGCGTAATGAGAGGTGAGGAGCCCGGGGGCGAGGGGCGCGGCGCCTTCCGCCGAGGCGTCGACGGCGAGGCTCGCGGCCTCCGGCCGATCGAGTGGACGGCCGATCACGGTCTCGATCGCCTCCCGCGTCACCCCGCCGGGCCGCAGCAGCGTCACGCGTCCGTCGAGCACCGCGACGATGGTCGATTCGACCCCGACCGGGCAGGGCCCCGCATCGACGATCACCGCGACCGCCGCGCCGAGATCTTCCGCCACGTCGCTCGCCCGGGTCGGCGAGATCCGCCCGGATCGATTGGCGCTCGGCGCCGCCACCGGCCGGCCGAGCCGGGCCAGGATTTCGCGCGTGACCGAGGGCGCCGGCACCCGCAGGCCGATGCTGTCGAGCCCGGCGGTGACGAGATCGCAGATCGCGCTCTCCGGCCGCTTCGGCACGACCAGCGTCAACGGTCCCGGCCAGAACGCCGCCGCCAGCGCCCGCGCCGTCGGCCCGAACACGCCGTGCGTCTCGGCCGCCGCGAGGTCGGGAACATGGGCGATCAGCGGATTGAAACGCGGCCGGCCCTTGGCGGCATAGATCGCCGCCACCGCGCGCGGATCGGTGGCGTCGGCGCCGAGCCCGTAGACGGTCTCGGTCGGCAGCGCCACCAGACCACCGGCCTCGAGCGCCGCCACCGCCGCCTCGATCGCTCCCTCGCGGTCGTCCTCGATCTTCACCATGACCATTCGCGCGCCCGCGCCTCGTTCCCGCTCGTCTCGCGGCCCTGTCTAGCCGAGATCGCGCCGCGAGGCACGTCTCGTGATCGTCGCCGCCGTCCCGGCCGTCGAGGACGGCGCCGCCACGAACCGGCCGCGACGGTGTGGACCTTTCTGTCCGGACATGCTGAGATCGGCTCGTATCGATCGAAAAATGACGTTTGCGTCAAGGAGAGCGGCGGCCGCCGCGACCCGGCGCAAGGACCATGAGGAAACCGCCGCGATGTCGCAGGATCTGCCGCCCACCGTGATCGCCGAGCGCGACGGCGCCGTCGCCGTCCTGCGCCTCGCGCGCGCCGACAAGAAGAACGCCCTGACCTCCGACATGTATGCGGCGATCACATCGGCGTGGTCGGCGGCGGAGGCCGACGATGCCGTCGCGGTCCATCTCTGGCTCGGCCTGCCCGGCGCCTTCTGCGCCGGCAACGACATCGAGGACTTCCTCGAATGCGCCCGCACCGGCCGCCTCGGCAGCGAAATTCTGGACTTCCTGCACCGTCTGGCGACCCTCGAGAAGCCGCTGGTGATCGGCGTCGACGGGCTGGCGATCGGCGTCGGCACCACCGCGCTTCTCCACGCCGATCTGGTCGTCGCCTCGGACGCCTCGCTGTTCCGCACGCCCTTCACCGATCTCGGTCTGGTGCCGGAGGCGGCGTCGAGCCTGCTCGGACCGCGTCGCCTCGGCCATGCCGTCGCCTTCGAGCTGCTCGCCCTCGGCGCCCCCTTCGACGCCGAGCGTGCCCGTGCCGTCGGTCTGATCAATCGCGTCGTGCCCGCCGCCGATCTCGAACGTACGGCCCGCGACACCGCCCGCGCCCTCGCCGCCAAGCCGCGCGCCGCGCTCGCCGCCGCCCGCCGTCTGCTGCGCGACGTCCCCGGCGCCGGCCGCGCCGAGATCCTGGCGCGGATCGAGGAGGAGGCGGCCGAATTCGCCCGCCGTCTCGCCTCGCCGGAGGCCGCCGCCGCCTTCACGGCTTTCGTTTCTCGCAAGAAGTGAGGCGAGCCGACGGGGCTCAGCCGACGAAGCGGAAATAGAGATCCTCGATGTCGCGGCCATAGGAGCGATCGCCCGGCGGTGTCACCCGGCGATGCAGCACCCACGGGCGGAAGGTGCGCCAGATCCGTTTGACGTCGATCGAGATGGCGCGTTCGATCGCCGCCTCGTCGCACACCGAGGCCACGAGGCAGCGGGTGAAGAGATCGAAGGACCCGATCAGCAGATCGACCTTCGGCGCCAGATCGTGGCTCTCGACGAAGGTGATCAGCGAGGCGTCGCGCTCGGAGATCAGCGCGTCGCGGGTGTCGTCGTCGGGGGCGTTCTGGATCCGCCGCTGAATGTCCTCGATCGCCTCCCACCACGGTTTCATCTCCGTGGCGAGATCGATGTAGGCCTTGTGGGCGGGGGTGTCGTCGAAGCGGTCGACCAGGTCGAGCGCATAGGCGACGCGGGCGTTGTTCTCGGCGATCGGAACTCGCACGAAATGCTCATAGGCCGCCCACCCCCAGCCGCTCGCGGCGAGCAGGACGGCGGACACCAGCGCCGGCGTCCGGAGATCCCTCCGGGCGCCGGCGTCATGGTTTCGGCTCGGTCGGCCGACGTCGTTCCCTTGCTCCACGACGTCGCCTCTCAACGGCCCGGCTTGGGCTTGCAGCAGGGTCCACCACAGCAGACGTCCTGCCACGGCGGCCGGCTCGGCTGCTGCGGGCGCTGCTGCGCTTCGGCCTGAACGACACCGAGCAGCGCGAGCACGGCGACGGCATGGATCAATGTCCGAATCATGGGACGGGTCTCACCTCCGGTCGGCCTTGCGGCCTTGCGACTTCGGGAGCCACTCTCGCACACGCGAGATGAACCGCGCCCGAACGAACGCGCGCGCCGGTCAACGCGACCGGCGCGCCTTGAGGAAGGCCTCGAGCTCCGGATCGCCCCCTTCGGGCAGGACGATGCGCGGGGTGACGTAGAGATTGCCGCTCCCGCCGGTCTTGGTCGGCAGGCCCTTGCCCTTCAGGCGCAGTTCCTTGCCGCCGGTGGTGCCGGCCGGAAGGTTGAGCTCGACCGCGCCCGACAGCGTCGGCACGCGCACGCGCCCGCCGAGAACCGCGTCCTCGAGCGTGATCGGCGCGTCGAGTTCGAGATCGTGGCCGTTGACCCGGAATTGCGGGTGCTTCTGGAACACCACGCTCACCATCACGTCGCCGTTCGGCGTGCCGGGATGGCCCTGGCCCTTGAGACGGATCTGCTGGCGATCGGAGACGCCCTCGGGCAGCTGCACGTCGAGGGTCTTGCCGTTGGGAAGCTCGACCCGGATCTTGGCGTGCTCGGCCACCTCCTCGAGGCTGACGCGCGCCTCGACCTCGATGTTCTCGCCGCGCGCGCGGGGCTGGCCACCGCCCATGCCGCCACCGCCCATGCCGCCCATTCCACCCATGCCGCCCATTCCGGCGCGGCCGCCGCCCATGCCGCCGCGCCCACGCGCGCCGAAGGCCTGGCCGAGGATGTCGGTGAGGAAGTCGTCGAATTCCGGTCCGCCGCCGTGGCCGCCGCGCGCCCCGGTCCGAGCGCCGGCCGAGCGGAAGTCGAAGCCGCCGCCGGGATGGCCGGTGAAGCGCGGCTTGCCTTCCGCGTCGATCTCGCCGCGATCGAACTGCGCCTTCTTGGCGGCGTCGCCGAGGATCTCATAGGCGGAATTGACCTCCGCGAAGGCCTCCTGGGCCTTCGGGTCGTCGCGATTCTGATCCGGATGGTGCTTCTTGGCGAGGCGTCGGAACGCCTTCTTGATCTCGTCGGCGCTCGCCGATCGAGCGACGCCGAGCACGTCGTAGGGGTCGCGCATCATCGAACTCCTCGTCCCCGGTTCCCGGTCGTCCGGCCGTCGGGGTTGCGGCCTTGCGGCCGATGATTGGTCTCGCGCACGGATGTGGGAGTGTTCGTCGGCGAATTCCAGAGGAAAAGCAAGGTCGCCGACCCGATCTCGACGAGATCGCGCCGCCGCGCGCGGAACATCTCGGGGATCGCGTCGAGGAGGCGCGGTGTCTCGGCCCCTCAGCCGCCGAGCCGTTCGAAGCGCAACACTTCCCAGCCGCCTGAATAGCCCTGGCAGATTCGCCCGCCGTGGAGATCGACGCCCTCGATCGTGACCAGCGTCGTCTCGAAGTCGCGGCAGGGAGCGCCGTTGCCGGCGCGTACCGCCGTCGAGGCGGTGACCGTGCCGGAATGGCCGGTGGCGTCGTTCTTCCAGGCGACCGGCGCGTCGATGCCGCGCGCCACCGCCACCTCGATCGCCCGGCGCACCGCTTCGCCGTCGCCGTCGGGCGCGGCGCCCGCGGCCGGTTGCGCCGGTCCGATCGACCCGGTGACGTCGCTCGGCGGCGCCGCCGTCTCGGAGGGCGAACTCGACATCAACGACGACAACGGCATCACGATGCCGCAACCGGACAGGGCCGAGGCGAGGAGCAAGCCGGCGAGAGCACGGCCGATCTGCGGCACGCGCGTCTGGCGCGGCTCGTGAACGACGGTATAGGATGGGGACCGAAGACCGGCCAAGGGTGCCTCCGAAGACGATGACCGACCATTTTCAGAACGATCCACCATCGGAGTTAACGACGGGTGACTTTTCCGGCGCCGAGGAGCCGTTTCGCCTCTTCGCCGATTGGCTGAGGGATGCCGAGGCCAAGGAAGTCAACGATGCCAATGCGATGGCGGTGGCCTCGATCGACGAGACCGGCCTGCCGGACGTGCGCATGGTCCTGTTGAAGGGCTTCGACGAGGCGGGTTTCGTCTTCTACACCAACTTCGAGAGCAAGAAGGGCCGCGAGCTTCTCGCCACCCGCAAGGCCGCGCTGCTCTTCCACTGGAAGACCCTGCGCCGCCAGATCCGCATTCGCGGCGCCGTCGAACTGGTGAGCGACGCCGAGGCCGACGCCTATTTCGCCTCGCGCGCGCGGGCGAGCCGCATCGGTGCCTGGGCCTCCAAGCAGTCGCGCCCGCTCGAGAGCCGCTTCGCGCTCGAGAAGGCGGTCGCCGAATACGGCCTCAGATACGCCATCGGCGAAGTGCCGCGCCCGCCCCATTGGTCGGGCTTCCGCGTGGTGCCGCAGGCGATCGAGTTCTGGCACGATCGCCCCTTCCGCCTCCACGACCGCATCGAGTTCACGCGCGCGGGCGTCGGCGCGCCGTGGGAGAAGACCCGCCTCTACCCGTGAGCGGGGAGGGCGGGGCTCACAGCCACCGTTTCCACTTGAAGACGGCGAAGGTGGTCGCGACCGACGCGACCATCAGCGCCAGCGCCATCGGATAGCCCCAGGGCTCGTCGATCTCCGGCATGGCGTGGAAATTCATGCCGTAGATCGAGGCGATCAGCGTCGGCGGCATGAAGACCACCGCCAAGACCGAGAAGATCTTGACGATCGTGTTCTGCTCCAGGCCGACCAGACCGAGCGTCGCGGTGAGCAGGAAGTTCACGCGCGCGTCGAGCGACTTGGCGTGTTCGGCGAGCGAGCGGGCGTCGAGCTCGAGCGTGGCGAGCCGCGCCTTGCCGTCGCGGTCGAGCCGCTCGCGCCCGTTCTCCTCGCCGAGATAATGGAAGAGCCGCGACAGCGAGACGATGCTCTCCTCGGCCCGGGCGATGGCGCCGCCCATCCGGCCGATCGCGGTGATCGCGTCCTCGAGTTCCTTCTCGCGTTCCCGGCGCGGCCGGAACACGTCGGCCGACAGACGCTCGAGATCGGCGCCGATCCGCTCCAAGCCGTCGGCGAGCCGATCGATGATGGTCTCGAGGAGGCCGATCAGCACCGCTCGCCCGTCGACGAGCCCGGCGACCGGCCGTTCCGCTCGCGTCCGAAAGATCTCGAAGGAACGCGGTCGATCGTAGCGCACGGTGACCAGACGGTCGCCGGCGAGAACGAAGGTGATCGGCGTCACGCGCGGATCGTCGGTCTCGAACAGGAAGGGGACGAGCGCGGTCATGTAGAGCGCGCCGTCTTCTTCGTAGAGGCGGCTCGACGCCTCGATCTCCTGCATCTCGTCGCGGGTCGGGACCGCGACGCCGAGCATCTCCTCGACGAGGCGATCTTCCTCCTCGTCGGGCTCGAGCAGGTCGAACCAGACCGCTCGACCTTCCGGCGGCGGTGCGGACGAAATCGCCGCCGTGATCAGGCGCGAGTCGATGAGACCGTGGATCGTCAGCATGTCGAACCGATGCGGGAGGAAGCCGGGACCGCGACGGGATCACACCCGATCGCGCCGTCCCCTCGATACCCCGTTCCCCGCGTCGCGTCGACCTCTCCCCGTCAGGGGATCAGCTCATCTGCGGGCCGCTCTTCTTGCCCTTGAGCGCGGACGCGGCGCAGATCGCCGAGATGCCGATCGGCTTGTACTGGGCGTCGAGCGCGTCGGCCTGGAGGCGCGGCTGGGTCTGCTGGGTCTGCTGCGGGGCTTGGGACTTTTCGTCGGACATTTCGAACCTCGATCGCGTTTCGCTCCCTCGGGTCTCGATCGCGACATCGTCGTCGGTCCCCCGCTGGTCGCCCGGCATGATCTGCACCGGATATGACCGATCTGGTCCCGAATTGCGGCGTCTTCTAGTCGTCGAAACTCCGATGCTTCGGAATATCGAGCAGTGTTGCGCGAGTGCATAGTAAGCACTTGTACGACTTTAGGCGTAGAAAATGGCTCCAAGGCTCGCCTTCGCGAAAGCCGCCCGCATGTGCCTTGCATATCGAGATGCCGGACATGCGATTTCGAGGGGGCTCGGACGGCGGTTTTCCACCGCGCGCGAGCGTCGATCCGGCTCGGGTGAAACGAAGACGACGAGCCGGGCCGGCCGGCGTGACGTCCCCGTCCGGGGTTTCACCGTGCAAAGTCGGACTCGACAGAATCCATGACGCTTGGTTTAACGAAGTGACCGAAACGTCAATGTCGTGCCCATAAGGGACGCGAGGGAGGAACACATGCTCGGCTCCATGCAGAACTGGCCCCTGCTCTGCACCAAGATCATCGACCATGCCGCGCTCCTTCACCCGAAGCGCACGGTGATGACCCGCTCGGTCGAGGGGCCGTTCCACACCACCACCTATGCCGAGATGCGCACCCGCTCGCTCCGCGTCGCCAAACGGCTCGAGAAGCACGGCATCCGCCTCGGCGACCGCGTCGCCACGCTCGCCTGGAACACCTGGCGCCACATGGAGGTCTGGTACGGCCTGCTCGGCCTCGGCGCGATCTATCACACCGTCAATCCGCGCCTCTTCCATGATCAGATCGTGTGGATCGTCAACGACGCCGAGGACCGCCTCCTCTTCGTCGACCTGACCTTCCTGCCGGTGATCGAGAAGTACATCGCCGACATGCCGACCCTCGAGCAGGTGATCGTGCTGACCGACGCCGAGCACATGCCCGCGACGACCCTGCCGAACGCGGTTCCCTATGAGGAATGGCTGAAGGAGGCCGACGACGACTTCGTGTGGCGGACCTTCGACGAGAACACCGCCGCCGGCCTCTGCTACACCTCCGGCACCACCGGCCACCCCAAGGGCGTCGTCTATTCGCACCGTTCGAACGTGCTCCATGCCTTCCAGGCGTCCCAGGTCGACATGTTCGGCTGCGGTTCGCGCGACGTGATCATGCCGGTCGTGCCGATGTTCCACGCCAACTGCTGGTCGCTCGCCTTCACCGCGCCGATGGTCGGCGCCGCGATGGTGATGCCGGGCGCCAAGCTCGACGGCGCCTCGATCCACGAGATCCTCGAGGTCGGCAAGGTCACGCTGACCGCCGCCGTCCCCACCGTCTGGCAGATGCTGCTGCAGCACATGGAGGCCAAGAAGCTCGGTCTGACCCACCTCGAGCGGGTGGTGATCGGCGGTGCCGCCTGTCCGCGGGCCATGACCGAGAAGTTCGAGAAGGTCTACGACGTCCGCGTCGCGCATGCCTGGGGCATGACCGAGACGAGCCCGCTCGGCACCATCTGCGGCCTCAAGCCCGAGACCGCCGACCTCGACATCGAGGCCCGGCTCGACCTTCAGGTGAAGCAGGGCGTTCCGCCCTTCGGCGTCGAGATGAAGATCACCGACGATCAGAACCGCGAACGTCCGCGCGACGGCAAGGCCTTCGGGCGCCTGCGCGTGCGCGGTCCCGCGATCGCCGGCGGCTATTTCAAGGGTGCCGGCCAGGAGGCCTTCGGTGAGGACGGGTTCTTCGACACCGGCGACGTCGCGACCATCGACGAGAACGGCTACATGCAGATCACCGACCGCGCCAAGGACGTGATCAAGTCCGGCGGCGAGTGGATCTCGACGATCGACCTGGAAAATCTGGCGATCGCCCATCCGGACGTGCTGGAGGCGGCGGTGATCGGCGTGTTCCACCCGAAGTGGGACGAACGCCCGCTCCTGATCATCGTGCCGAAGCCCGGCGCGACCCCGACCAAGGAGAAGATCCTCGCCTATTACGAGGACAAGATCGCCAAGTGGTGGATGCCCGACGACGTGGTCTTCATCGAGGAGATCCCCCACACCGCCACCGGCAAGATCCAGAAGATGTCGCTGAGGGAGCAGTTCCGGGATTACAAGCTGCCGGGGGTGTGAGGAGAGGGATGCGGAGAGGGCGTCGGTCACCCGGCCTCGGTCCCCCCGCCCCACCGTCCGCATAGTTGCATATCAAATCATTTCATGAGAGATGATTTGATATGCAGGATCCTTCGATGTCTCTCGACTCCCGTTTCGGGTTTCACCTGGTCGGGCTCGCCCGGCGTTGGCGGCGCGCGCTCGACGAGGCCTTGGCGGCGCGCGGCTTCGCCGATGCCTCCTGGGTGCCGATGGTCCATCTCGCCGAGAACGGCGGGATCACCCAGCGCGATCTCGCCCTGCGCTGCGGCCTCGACGATTCGACGCTGGTGCGCCTCCTCGACGCGCTCACCGCGCGCGGCTGGGTCGAGCGGCGCGCCAAGCCGAACGATCGCCGCGCGCGCTGCGTTCATCTGACCGAGGCCGGCACCGCCGCCGTCGTCGAGATCCGCGCGATCCTGGCGGCGAGCGAGGGCGCGATGCTCGCCGGCGTCGAGCGCGCCGATCTCGCCGCGGCGATCGCGATGTTCGATCGCATCGAAGGCGGGATCGCCGCCTTCGCCGAGCAGGGGGCGCGGCCGTGAGCCTCGCCGCCACGCTCACCCGCGCCGGGTTCGATCTCGCCCGCCTGCGCTTCGCCGCGCCGACCGCGGTCGCCGCCTGCCTCGCGCTCGCGCTCGCCGCCGCCCTCGGCCTCGAACACCCGCAATGGGCGGCGATGACCGTCTGGGCCGCCTCGCAACCCTCGCGCGGCCAATTGCTCGAGAAGAGCTTCTGGCGTTTCGCCGGCACGGTCAGCGGCACGCTCGTCGGGGTCTTCCTCGTCTCCTCCTCGATCGATCGGCCCTGGCTCCTGGTCGCCGGTCTCTCCGCCTGGATCGGCGCCTGCGCCGGCATCGGCAACATCCAGCGCGGCTTCGTCTCCTACGGCACCATGCTCGCCGGCTATTCCGCCGCCATGGTCGCGCTGCTCGACGCCGCCCATCCCGAACACGTCGTGCTGCTCGGGGCCGACCGTCTGGCGACGGTCCTGACCGGGGTCGGCGTCGCCCTCGTCGTCGGACTGATCGTCGCGCCGGCCGGGCGCGAGCAGCCGATCGTCGCCCGGGTCGACGCGATCGCCGCCGAGTTCCTGCGGGCGCTCGCCGCGCGCGTCCATCCCGCTCATGACCGCCGCGTCACCGCCGCCGCGCGCGCGCTTTCGGTGATCGCCGAGATCGACGAGGGGCTCGATCCCCACGGCGCCGGATCGCTGCGCTCCCGCAGGCTGGTTCGCGCCGTCCGTGGCCGCCTCGTCGCGCTGGTCGCCGGCCTCCTCTGGCTTCACGCGCCGAGCGTCGAGGTCCTGCCCGACGATCTCGCCGAAGCGCTCGACGCCGCCGCCGGCCGGCTCGAGGATCCCACGCGGCCGGCGGGGCGCGACGCCGCCCTCGATCGCGCGCTCGATCATGCTCTGGGCCTCGCCGCCGGCCGCTCGCGTCTCCTCGAGATCCTCGGACCGCTCTTCGCGGCGCTGAGCGATCGCCCCGACCCCGACGACGCCGGACGTCGGGCCTCCTCGGCCGGACCGCTGGTCGTCCTCCACCGCGATTGGGTCGGCGCCCGCGAGGCCTCGGTGCGCTCGGTCGCCACCATGGTCCTGGTCGGAACCTTCTGGCTGACGACCGGCTGGAGCGGCGGACCGTTCCTCTTGTTGGGAACCGCGATCATGACGTCGCTGTTCTCCACCTTCGACAACCCGGCGCAGTTCATGCGCAACGTGTTCTTCGGCCAGGTCCTCGGCGCGCTCGGGGCGCTCGCCTGCCGCTGGTTCGTCTGGCCGCTGGTCGACGGCGAGATCGGCCGGATCCTGACGCTGATGCCCTTCGTGCTCCTCGGCGTCGCCGTCTTCGCCCATCGCCGGACGCAACTCGCCGGTTTCGACTACAACATGGTCGTGCTGCTGCTGTCGCAGCCGATCGACCCGCCGAGCGGCACCGTGCTGCATTCCCTCGCGGTGGCGGCGGCGGTCGCCTCGGCGCCGATCGCCGGCTGGTTCGCCTATCGGCTGGTTTATCCGGTCGGCCCGCGCCGCCGCCTCGAGACGCTGGTCGCCGGCATGGTCCACGACCTGCGCGCCATGGCCCGGTCGACGCGTCGCCCGGTCGATCGCGCGGTCTGGCGCAGCCGTCTCTATCACCGCCTGCTGCGATCGATCCGCTGGGCGGAAAAGGCAGGGGGGCGCCCGCTGTCGATCAGCGAGGGCGGGCTGGCCGTGCTCGATCTGGGCTCGGCGATCCTCAGAATGCGCGACATCGCCGCCGAGCCGAGGCTCGCGCCCTCCATCGCCCGGGTCCTGCGCGTGGCGCTCGATCGCGTCGCCGGGATCGACGAGGCCCCCGACCGGCTGGCGCGGACGATCCGAACCGCCGCCGCGCGCCTCGACCGCGCCGGCCGCGCCGAGGATGCCGCGCGTCTGCGCCTCGCCGCCGACGGTCTCCTCGACCATCACGCCTTCTTCGCGCTGGCGCGGTCACGGTCCGAGACGGGGGAGGGGGTGCCGGTCGCGGCGTGAGGGCGGCGACGCGGGCGCGGGAGGCCGAGCGTCGGTCGCGCGCGAAGCCGCATCGGGGCCTCCGATCTCACTTTCGGCCGGAAGGGTCGAAACTGCGAGCCCGGCCGCGAGCGTGGCTCGCGGCGTTCGTCACTCGCGAAGCCCCACCGGGGCCCGGCCGCGAGCGTGGCTCGCGGCGTTCGTCACTCGCGAAGCCCCACCGGGGCTTCGCGTCCTCGTCCCGGACGGGGTCCGGGGCGAGGACCGTTCCTCACCCCTTCACCCACACTTCGACGTCGCCGGAGAGCTTGATCGTCAGCGGGCGGCCGTAGCGGTCCATCGCCTTGCCGGCGGGAACCCGGATCCAGCCTTCGGAGATGCAGTATTCCTCGACGTTGAACTTCTCCACGCCCTTGAAGCGCACGCCGATGCCGGCCTGGAGCACGTCGCCGTCGAAATAGGGGCTGCGCGGATCGATCGACAGGCGGTCGGGCAGGGCCACGGTCGCGGGAGTCTCGGTCGCGTCGGCGGAGGTCGGGGTCTCGTCGGTCATGCGGGTCTCATCCTCGAGGGCAGGGCTCCGGTCGCGCCGGGCGCGGGGAGCGAAGTCGCCCCGACATGCACCGTTTCGCGCGGCGGGTCAAACCCCGGCGTCGGATCCCCACCGCCGCCTCTCCCGGCCCGCCGCCGGTCGTGCTAGAGGGAGACGACGCCCCGACCAACCGACGGCCGCCCGCTCATGATCTACCGCCCGCCTCAGCGCCGATCCCGTCTCGCCGGATGGAGCCGGATGCTCGGCACCTTCGCGATTCCGGTGCTGGTCATCGCCATCGTCGGTCACCGCACCGGCCACATGACGACCGATCACGCGGTACCCCTGGCGATCGCCGCCTTCGCCGTCGCCGCGCTGGCGGTGCTCGCCGGTCTGATCGCGGCGGCGCGGATCTGGTCCGACGGCCGCCTCGGCGCCCGCCACGCGGTCACCGGCATCCTCTATGGGCTGGTCGCCCTGACGCCGGCCGGCTGGCTCGCCGTCCAGGCCCTGAGCCACCCTCGTCTGGTCGACGTCTCCACCGACGCGGTCGATCCGCCGCTCTACCGCGCCGCCGCCTTCGAGCGCGTCGGCCGTTTCAACACGCCGACGCCGCCGCCGCCCGAGGAGCGCGCCCGCATCCGCGCCCTCACCCCGGAGATCGGCCCGCGCCGCTATTCGGTCGGCTCCGACCTGCTCTTCGCCGTGACCCGCCGCAGCATCGAGGCCGCCGGCTGGACGATCCTCGACGAAGCCCCGCCCTCCGGCGACGGCGATCGCGGCCGCATCGAGGCGGTGGCGCGCTCGCTGGTCTTCGGCCTCTCCGACGACGTGGTGATCCGCATCCTGCCCGAACCCTCGGGCGCGCGCATCGATCTGCGCTCGTCGCCGCGCTGGGGCGGCCACGACTTCGGCCGTGGCGCCGCCCGCATCCGCGCCTTCCTCGACGAACTCGACACCGCCGTCGCCGCCAGCTACGGCAGCTGACGGCGAGCCCGGGACGCCGGCGTCAGAGCCGTCGCCAGCGCGCCGAAAGCCGCACCTCGCCCTCGATCGGGGCGATCAGGCCGCGCGCGGCGAGATCCTCGGCATGGGCGAAGAGCGACAGCGCCGCCGCCCCGTGCAGGCGCGGGTCGACCGCCGCGTAGATCGTCGCCACCATCTCGCGGATGGTCTTCTCCGCTTCCGCGAGTTGCTCGAGGAACGCCGCCTCGCGCCCGAGCCGATGCCCCTCGAGGCCGCGCAGGAAGGCGAGCGGCTCGCCGATGCCGGCTCCGTGCGCCGGCAGCAGCAGCCGGTCCTCGCGTGCCATCAGCCGCCTGAGCGAGGCCATGTAGTCGACCATCGCCCCGTCCGGCGGCGCCACGATCGAGGTCGACCACGCCATCACGTGATCGCCGGTGAAGAGGGTCTTCTCCTCGGGAAGGGCGAAGCAGAGATGATTGGCGGTGTGGCCGGGGGTGGCGATCGCCTCGAGCGTCCAGTCCGGTCCGCTGACGACGTCGCCGTCGCCGAGCACCCGGTCGGGCTGGAAATCGCCCTGCGAGGAGGCGTCCATCGGGTTGATCTCGCCGAGGTCGAGCGGCCGCGCCGGCCGGTGCGGACCCTCGCCCCAGATCGGCGCGCCGGTCGCCGCCTGGAGCGCGGCGGCGGCGGGGGAATGGTCGCGATGGGTGTGGGTGACGAGGATCGCCGTCACTCGCGCCGAGCCGACCGCCGAGAGGATCGCCGCCACATGGGCGGGATCGTCGGGGCCGGGGTCGATCACCGCCACGTCCGAGGTGCCGATCAGCCAGGTGTTGGTGCCGTGGAAGGTGAAGGGGCCGGGATTGTTCGCCGTCACCCGTGCCACCAGCGGCGAGACGGCGACCCGCTCGCCGTGTCGCGGATCGAAGACGCGATCGAAGATCAGGGGGCCGCCGCTCGTGGGACGATCGCTCATGGCATCACTCCGTCAGATCAGCGAGACCAGGAACCGCAGCCCCATCAGGGCCAGGAAGAGCGCGAAGACGATCTCCAGCGTCCGCTTGGGCAGGCGATGGGCGAGGCGCGCGCCGATCGGCGCCACATAGACCGAGGTCGGCATGATCAGCGCCGCGCCGATCAGGCTGACGTAGCCGATCGAGAGTGGCGGCAGTTCGCCCATCTTCGACCAGCCCGCCGCCATGAAGCCGATCGCGCCGGGGATCGAGATGAGGACGCCGACGCCGGAGGAGGTCGCGACCGACTGGTGGATCGGCCGATTGCAGAAGCTCATCACCAGATTGACGATCGAGCCGCCGCCGATGCCCATCAGGGCCGACAACAACCCGGTGACGACGCCGATGATCGACCGGCCCGGCTCCTTCGGAATGTCCTGCGCGATGGTCCAGGACGCCTTGCCGAAGCCGAGCTTGATCGCCGTCGCCCAGGCGACGAAGACGAAGACCAGCTTGAACACCGCCGACGGCGCGAAGGAGGCGAGCCACGATCCGAGGATCACGCCGCCGATCACCGGCAGCGCCCACGCCTTCAACAGCTCCTCGTCGACCGCGCCGCGCGCCCGATGGGTCATGAAGGAGCGGATCGAGGTGGGGATGATGACGGCGAGCGAGGTGCCGACCGCGAGCTGCATCCGGAGCGCGTCGGGCACGCCGATGACGCCGAAGAGCTGAAACAGCACCGGCACGATCACCGCGCCGCCGCCGACCCCGAAGAGGCCCGCGAGCAACCCCGACACCACGCCTGCGGCGAGCAGGACGCCCGCCAGTTCCAAGAAGTGCATCGGATCCATGCCGGCCATCGGTTTCCTCGGTCTTCGTCGCTGGGTCGGTCGCGCCCGGGAGGCGAGACGATCCGCCCCCTCTCGTCGCGACGACCAGTCTGCCGTCTAGCATGTCGCGCGCGAACCTGTCGCCGCCGCGCGACGCACGGCTGCCGGGAGACAGGCGTATGGAGGCGTTCGTACGCGCTGCGAACGAGGTTGGGGCTCACGCCTTGTCGCGACGGAACCGGGCCGGCACCAGATCCTCGACCGGCGACGGCCGCACCACCAGCGCCGCCCCCACATAGGTGACGATGCCGAGCACGATCGAGGCGGCGAGGTCGATCGCGGTGGGCAGATGCTCGAGCGTGCCGCGCGCGACCAGCAACACGACCACCATCGCCAGCGTGGCGAGGACGGTGCGGCCGATGTCGCCCCACGGGATCGGGAAGGGCAAGAGCCGCCGGGTGACGACGAAGGTCACGGCGACCATGAAGAGATATTGGATGAGATAGGCGACGGCGCAGCCGAGCACCCCCCATTTCGGCACCATGAGGAGCATGGCGCCGATCCCGACGATCGCCGCCGGCAGCGAGATCACCGCGTTGAGCCCGTTGCGCTTGACCATGTGGAACACCTGATCGAGCACGAAGGACTTGAACCCGACCAGAAGGGCCGAGACCACGGCGACCGGGATGACGAGGGCGGCGGTGGCGACATAGTCCTCGGCGAGCAGCAGCCGGGTCATCGGCTGCGCCACCAGAATGATGCCGGCGGCGGCCGGCAGGGTGATGAAGACGATGCCGGAGATCAGTTCGCCGAGCCGCTTGCCGCCGCGCGCCGCGCCGCCGCGCTCGTAGTCCTCCATCAGCAGCGGAAAGGTCCGCACGCCCGCGAGCGAGAAGATGAAGTCCATCGGCTGACGCGCCAGCATCACGCCGGCGGCATAGAGCGCCAGCGCCTCCGCGCCCGCCGTCTGATTGAGGAACAGACGGTCGGAGGAGGCGAGCGCCGCGGTGATGAGGCCGGTCGGAATGATCGGCAGGCCATAGGCGAGAAAGGTCTTCAGCGGCTCGACCGTGCCCGACCGGAAATCGATCGACCGGGTCGTGCGCAGCACGCCCCACAGGCCGACCGCCACCGTCACCGTGGCGAAGACCACCGTCTGGACCAGGAACGATTCCGACAGCCACGTCGCGGCGATGCCGAGCACGAGGATGCCGAGCGCCTTGGTCGCCTCCATCGAGACGATGCCGTTGCGGTCGCCTTGGACCGACATGACGGTCGAGGGGAAACGCAGGACGCCGATCGACAGGATGTAGATCAGGAGGGCGACGATGAATTCGACGGTCCGATCCGCCTGATTGAAGTAGCCGAAGCCGATCGCGAACAGGAGCGCCGGCACCAGCGTGATGAGATAGACGGCGACCGCGCGCACCGTCTCCCGCCCCATCGCGTCGGGATGGGCCGAGGCGAAGCGGGCGAGGGCGATGCGCACCCAATTGCTGACGACGCCGTCGATCGCCTCGCCCATGGTCGCGACCAGAACCACGAGGCCGTATTCCTGCTTGGAGATCAGGCGCGTCAGCACCAGCACCAACACCAGCGAGGCGAGGCGCGGCAGCACCACGGCGGGGGCGTAACCGACGAGGGAACGGACGATCGACATGAACTCTCCGGACGTGGCCGCGGGACGCTTCAGAAGCCCACGTCGTTGATGTAGCCGTACCAGCGCTCGGCGATGATCCGGCGGATCGCGCGCGGCGACAGCGCGATCACCGTGAGCGCCACCATGTTGACGATCCGCTTCCCCCGGCCGATCGAGCGCAGATACCAGAAGTTCCGGACCCCCGTCGCCAGACCGCGCAGCACCGGCGTCTCGGGCACCACCCATTTGGTCGGGGCGCCGCGCAGCAGGAAATGCCAATTGAGGTAATAGGCGCCGATCAGATGGGTCGGCTTCTCCACCGCCACCCCGTAGGAGCGCGCCACCTCGAAGGCCGATTGCTGAGCATTGTAGGCGTACCAGACGTCGCGCAGGATGTTGCTCATCTTGCGGGTCCGGCCGGGCTGCGACAGGTTGGTCGCGTGGATGCGGTAGAGACCGAGGACCTCGTCGGTCGAGGCGACCTTGCCGAGCAGCGCCGCCGACAGGCACAGCCAGATGTCGTGCGAGGCCTCGATCATGTTCTGCGACACCGCGAACACCCGCTCGACGAAGCGCCGGTCGAAGGCGTTGCCGGAGGCGGGCGGATAGACCATCGAGCCGGTCTCGAGGAAATAGCGCGCGACGTCGCCCTCGATGAAGGGATAGCGCGGCAGCGTCTCGCCGGGATGGTCGACCATGCCGAAGGTCTCGAGCCGATATTGTAGCGCCACGATCCCCTCGACCCACAGCGCCGCCACCCGCTCGCAGGTCTGCGGCAGAAGCTCGTCGTCGGAATCGAGCGTGATCACCAGATCGCCGGTGGCGGCCTCGAGCGCGCGCCGGATCGTGGCGCACTGGCCCTGATTCTCTTGGAAGATGGCGTTCACGGCGGGATAGCGGGAGATCACCTCGCGCGACTCGTCGGTCGAGCCGTCGTCGACGATGATCACCTCGACCTGCGGCCAGGTCTGGGCGAGCGCCGATTCGATCGCCGCGCCGACATAGGCGCCGTAGTTGTAGTTGCAGATCAGGATCGAAAACGTCGGCGTCATGCCATCCCCCGAGGCGACGCGCCCGGTCGGTCCGGTTCGTCGCCTGCCCATCGCGCGCCGCGCCGAGCCGGTGAACTCGACGAGACGGACCCGGTCACCGCCGGTCGCGGCGGTGACGTAAGGTCTTACGGCCGGGATCTTGCCCCACGGGTCTTTACGATTTGGTTTTTTCTCTCCCGATTTCGACCGGCCGGGCGTCAGCGCAGGCCGAGGGCCCGGGCGACGCGGTCGTCGACCCGCATCGTCGCGGTGTCGTCGATGATGCCGAAGGACGAGCGTGCGACCGTGAGACCGGCGGTATAGATCGCCCAGGAAAAGCCCGCCGCCTCCGCCGCCTCGCGGGTCGCGCGGATGATGTCGGCGCGGGTCTCGGGCGCGACCTCGTCCTGGAACACGCCGAATTCGCCCATCATGATCCGCTCCGGCGGCACGTCGTAGGTCTTCGCCCAGGGGAGAACCTGGGCGATGTCGTCGCGGATCGTCTCCGGCCCGGACTTCGAGGCCACGTATGTGTCGATCGCCCGGGGCAGCTCCTCCTCGAGCGCGGCGCGCCGGGCGGGGTCCGTGATCTCGGCGCGAATGGCCTTCACCACGCGCTCGGTGATCTCGGCGCGCATCGCCGCGTCGAGCCGGGCGGCGGGGAACGGCAGTCCGGTCAGGAAGTGGCCGATCGACTTCTCCCACGGCAGGCCGGAATGGGTGATCGCGCCGGGATCGTAGTAGTGGAAGCTCCAGATCAGCGCGTCGTCGTTCCTGTAGCGGCTCGCGTCGACCCGCAGCAGCCCCTTCACGTCGCCGCCGCGCGGTCCCGACAGAACCAGCGGCAGCTTCGGCGCGGCCTGACGGGCGGCGCGATGGAGGATCGCCAACTGGCTCGGCCAGCGATCGGTCAGAGGCGATTGCGAGAACCAGTCCTGATCCGGCTCGTTGAGCAGCTCGAGCGCGGTCTTGTCGGCGGGAAACGTCTTCAATTGGGTGGCGAAGGTCCGCACGATCGCCAGATAGCGATTGAAGCCCTCGCTCGGGCGCCGATCGCCGGTGCCGAGGACGTAGTGCAACCCGTCCGGCCGATCGGGCGATTCCGGCACCAGATGGAGATCGACCACCACCTTGAAGTCGAGCGCCTGCAGCCGCCGGACGGCGCGCAGCGTCGAGGTGACGAGCGCGTCGGCGCGCGGCTCGTCCCACAGCATCGGCGAGGGATCGACGTTGAGCCGGACGAAGTCGAACCCCTGCCGGCGCAGGGCCGTGAGCTTCGCGTCGCTCACCACCTTGGTCCAATCGGGGAAATTGTCGCGGTCGTAATCGGGCGCCAGGAAACGGTCGCGATTGGTCCAGTGCTGCCACAGCTCGAAATTGACGCCGCGTTTCAGGACCGGCACCTCGGCGCCGGCCGTCCCTGGAGCGAGGCAGGCGGTGGCGAGGAGAGCGGCGGCGAGGAGACGGCGGAGGGCGGAGCGCAGGGGCATCGGGAACTTCCGCGATCTCTGGGAAAGGGGATGCGGGATCATGCCCGTATCGGGCGGGCAGGTCCAGGCGCTCGTCCTCCCGGCCTTCCGCAACCGAACGTCGTGGTGCGCAACGGATCCTTCACCGCCCGCCGATAGGGTGACGGCCGCCGCGACCGTCGGGGTCGTCGAGGTGGAGTCGTGCGCCGTGTCGAATCGTCGTCCCATCACATTCGACGGGTGTTTCGGTTGGTTTCACCCGGGTCCGCGCCGTCGCGGCGTGGTCCTGTGCGCGGCCTTCGGGATCGACGGGCTCTCCGCCCATCGCGCCTGGGGCGAATTGGCCGAGGCGCTCGCCGCCGCCGGCCTGCCGACCCTGCGCTTCGACTGGGCGGGAACCGGGGATTCGCTCGGCGACGACCGCGACCCCGATCGGCTCGCGGCCTGGCGCGCGAGTCTGTCCGCCGCGATCGACCGCTTGAAGTCCGAGGCCTCGGTCGACGAGGTCGCGCTCGTCGGCCTGCGTCTCGGGGCCACCCTCGCCGCCGAGGTCGCCGCGACGCGCGACGACGTCACCCATCTGATCGCGGCCGCGCCGGTCGTGTCCGGTCGCGCCTACGTGCGGGAACAACAGAGTCTCGCCCGGTTCCTGCGGGTTCGTGGCGAGGACGAGCCGGCCGATACCGACGAGATCGGCGGCTTCGCCGTCGCCGGCTACTTCACCGCCGATGCCACCGCCGCGGACTTGAAGGCGATCGATCTGCGTCGTCTCGCCGCCGCTCCGGCGCCCCATGTCCTGCTTCTCGCCCGGCCCGGCGACACCGTCACGGCCGAACTCGCGACCACATGGCGCGAGGCCGGGGCGTCGGTCGAAGAGGCGCCCTTTCCCGAGGTCGACGCGCTCATCGAAAATCCCACGAAGTCTCGCCTCCCCGCCGCGGCTTGGACCCTCGTCGTCGCGGCCCTCACGCGAGGGGTCGACGAGACCGTCTCCGTCTCCTTCGGATCCGCCCCGACACCGCAGGCGGTGATGCCGCCGCGTCTGGAGACGGCGGAGTGGATCGAGGAGCCGTTGCTGTTCGGGCCGGAGGAGCGGCTGTTCGGCATTCTCTCCACCCCGCGTCGTCCTCGCGCCGGCGCGCCGTTGGTGATCCTGCTCGACGCCGGACGGATCCCCCATGTCGGCTGGGGCCGAGGCGCGGTCGAGACCGCGCGTCTGCTCGCCGGCGAGGGCCGGCGGGTGCTCCGGATGGACCCGTCGAGCATCGGCGACTCTCTGGCCGATCCGAACGGGCCCGCCGAGGTTCTCTACACGCCGGAGACCGTCACCGACGTCGTCGCCGCGATGGACCGTCTGGCGACGCCGGGCGACGACCGTTTCGTCGTCGTCGGCACCTGTAGCGGCGCCTATCTGGCCCTGCACACCGCGCTCGGCGACGCTCGCGTCGCCGGCCTCGTCATGGTCAATCTCCAACGCTTCATCTGGACCGAGGGCGAGAGCCTCGAGGTGGCGATGCGGACCCAGATGCCCGCCACCAACGTCTTCGCCGAACGGATGTTCCGTATCGACACTTGGCGACGGTTGCTCGCCGGCCGGATCGACGTCGTCTCGATCGCCCGTGTCCTCGCGCGTCGACTGGTCACGCGCGCCGTCGCCGCCCTGCGCCGGACGTTGGTCGTCGATCCGGTGGTGAAGTGGTTGCAGACGCTCGATCGACGCGGCAGCCGTATTCTGTTCGTCTTCGGCACCTACGACGGCGGGCGCGACGAATTCGCCGCCCATGTCGGCGCCGAGGCGCGCCTGTCGCGGACGGTGCCCGGAGCTCGGCTCCTGCTGATCGAGCGGACCGATCACAACATCGGCCCGCGCGATTCCCGCGCCACCCTGCACGGGTATCTTCTCGACTTCCTCGAGACGGTCGACGCGAAGTCCTGAGGGGCGCGAGGGGCGAATTTCCGTTCGTTCAGGTCTCGGTGTCGCGCGGCATCAGGGTCAGCGTGAAGAAGACGTACATCGCCAGCACGGTCGTCTTGGCGGCGATGCCGAGCGACGACGACATGACGCCGACGAAATAGAGGACCGACCACCACGTCTGCCGCGAGGTCAGCGTCACCAACTCGCGCATGAAGGCGGCGAGGGTGGTGAAGAAGGCGAGCGTCACCAGAAGCCCGTAATTGGCGACGAAGCCGACCTCGGAACTCTCGACGCCGATGCGGATCGAATGTTCGCGCTGGGCCTGCCAGATGATGTCGGCGTCGGGCCACATCAGGAACTGTTCGCGGGTCAGATCGCCGAAGATGTAGAGCATCGACAGGCGGGTCTGCGCCGAGCCGTGATCCTCGCTGAACCGCGCGATGAAGCGGTCGGCGCCGCCGCTCTCGACGAACACCACCGCGAACAGGGCGCCGACCGTCACCAGGAGCGTCGCCAGAACGGCGTGGTTCAGATGAAATCGGTGGCCGATCAGCATTCGGATCGCGCCGAGGCCCGAGGCGAGGCCGATCATCGCGATCGCCAGCACCATGGCGACGCGGCCGCCGAAGGCGATCATCGCCACCCCGGCGATGCCCATCAGCAGGATGCGGAAGGCCGGATGCAGCCTGGGTGCGGCGCCGAAGGCCAGCGCCACGATGTAGTTGCCGGTGATGAAGGCGTTCGACAGCGGATGGCCGAACAGCGCCGAGGCGCGCCAGTCGTAGGCGATCACCGTGCCGTCCGCCTCGAGCATCGGCGTCAGGCGCCAGCCGGAGGCATATTCGAAGACGCCGAGCAGCGCATTGATGATCACCAAAACGTGCGCCAGGATCGTCATCCGCTCCCGGTTCGCTGCGTCGAGCCGGATCAGGCAGACGAAGAGCAGCAGCGGGAGGAGGAAGGTGTCGATGATCGGCGCCAGCGGCAGCTTCACGATCACGGCGGTCTGGAACAGCAACAGCACGATGCCCGTCCCGAACATCACCGCGCCGGGATGGGTGATCGCCACCCGGCCGATCAGCCGCCCGAGCCCGCCCGAGGCCCAGCCCCACATCAGAACGGCGATCACCGCCAGATAGGTCGCCGGATGGATCTTGGCGAAGATCGGGCCGGTCGAGGAGGCATAGGGAATGTTGACGGCGCGCAGCACCGCGCCGGAGATCAGCAGGAGCACCAGCACCAGCACATAGGTCGCGGCCGTCGCCAGACGTCGCCGTGTCTCCATCCGATCCGAGGGGATCCGCGAGGGAGACGGCGACGGGGTCGTGGTCGCGGCGGGCATGGTCATGCTCGAACTCTTTCGCGGGCGCCGGTCCATCCCGCCGGCATCACACCCTGGAACAGAAACGCGGTGAGCCGATGGCGGGCGAGGACCGCGTGGAGCATCCAGGGCAGGACGATCCCCGCGGTCAGCGAGGCGATCAGGAGCACGGACATCGAGGCCGTGGGCCAGACCTTCACCACGATCATCCGCGTCGGCGCCAACACGAACACATGGAAGAGATAGATGGTGTAGGAGCGTTCGGCCAGTTTGGCCAGCAGCCGGGAGCGCGGCGCATGGGTGACCAGCAGCAGCACCACGGCGAGGCCGATCAGCAACTGGTCTCGGAACACCTCCATGCTCTGCTCGAACGGCTCCGCCTCCGCCCACAGGGCGAGGAGGCCGAACGCCAGGAAGGTCCCGAACAGCGCCGTGTCGAAACCGTCGCCGCGACCCTCGAAGCCGATCTTGCCCTCCTTCGCGGCGACGGCGAGCAGGTGGCCGAGGAAGTAGTAGGGCGCCAGAATGACCACGTTGTACCAGGAGAAGACGTTGATGGCGGGTTCGGGGATGGTGAGATAGGCGACGCCGGCGAGAAGCGCGGCGGCGATCGCGAACGTCATCCGCCGTTCGGCGAAGATCCACGAGCCGAAGGCCGCCAGACTCGTCAGGAGGAGACTGGTCTGGAGGAACCAGAGGTGTTCGAACGGCTGGGTGAAGGCCGCCACGATCGTCGTCCGGGGGCCGAGGCCGCTGACCTGCGCGAGCACCAGGAGGAGTGTCGTGACGGAGAGGAGCGGGATCCCGAGTCGCGTCGCCTTGCGGGCATAGGCGGCGAGGAAGCGCCGGCCGTCGCCGGTCGGAATGCCGAACACCCGGCCGGAGACGAAGGCGAACAAGGGCATGTCGACCAGATCGAGCACGCGCGCGATGCCCCAATAGACCGAGCCCGGTTCGGCATGGAGCCCATGCGAGGGATCGTTGCCGATGGTGTGATAGAGCACCACGAAGAAGCAGGTCAGCCCGCGGATCGTCTCCACATAGCCGATCCGTCCCGTCTTCGCGCCGTCGACGGCCGCGCGGGTCGGCGCGCTCGGTCGGGAGCGCTCGAGGCCGGACGTCGCGGACGAGACGGAGGAGAAGGGGGTCAAGGAGCGTCCTTCCGAGGGCATGGACCGCTCGAGACGAGGCAGCCGACCTGTGCCGACAATTGTAATCGACTTTTCGAAGAAGAATCGAACGGTTCCCTCGACTATGGTTACGACGTCGTTCCCATACGTCATGTCTCACCGGGAACGACGAAAAACGGCGGTTTTCAGCCGCCGTTCGGAGGGTCGATCGACACTCGTGCGCTGTGTCGTGAGGCGGGGTGACGTGAAGGCATATGGTTTACGAACACTGAATTCCGTCTCGAAAATTCGAAATGAACGTATAGGATCGCCTTAAGTGAGTTCTGGCCTTTTGCTTTAAAAATTGAAGCAAGTATATTAGCTTGCTACTCGATGTAGAGGCCGCGATCGCTCCGGTCGCCGCCGCGCCGAGACCCCGAGGTGCAACCGTGTCCATGACCGCCGTTCAAAGAGCCGTTCCGAGGCGCCACCAGAGCCCGAAGACGATGGTTCACATCGATTCCTGGCGGATCAACATCCCCTCGAGCGACGTGCTGATCGACCGGATCCTGACCGACGCCGACGAGAAGCGCGGCGGCACCGTCTTCACCCTCAATCTCGACCATCTCACCAAGCTGCGTCACGACGCCGACTTCCGCGCCGCCTACGAGCGCGCCACCTACATCACCGCCGACGGCATGCCCGTGGTGATGCTGGCCCGCGCCGAGGGCGCCGCGATCGAGCGCGTCACCGGCGCCGATCTGGTGCTGCCGCTGTCGCGCGCCGCCGCCGTCGCGCGGGTGCCGGTCTATTTCTTCGGCACCTCCGAGAGCGTCCTGAAGACCGCCATCGCGCGCATGAAGGAAATGATCCCGGATCTCGTCGTCGCCGGCTTCGAGGCGCCGCCGATGGGCTTCGATCCGCGCGGCGAGGCCGCCCGCGAGGCCGCGCGTCGCATCGCCGCCTCCGGGGCCGGCATCTGCTTCGTCGCGCTCGGCGCGCCGAAGCAGGAACTCTTCGCCGACACCGCGGTCGAGGCCGCCGACGGCGTGATCCATCTCGGCATCGGCGCCGCCCTCGACTTCATCGCCGGCCACCACACCCGCGCCCCGCGTTTTCTGCAGGTCTCGGGGTTGGAATGGCTGTGGCGCGCCGCCCAGGAGCCGCGCCGCCTGATCCCGCGCTATTTCGAGAACGCCGTCTGGCTGGCGCGCTACGTCCTGCGCCTCGCCATCGAAGGTTCGCCGTCCTCCCCGGACGCCGGCAAGCGCTGACCGAGCCGGGAAACCCGATGCCGCCGAAGTGACCCGGCCGCGCCCATCGGGCGCGGCCTCTTCGTTCGAGTGCTCCGAGCCCTTGGGTACTGCCCTCTTCGTGCGATCGGCTCGGTTCAGGCGGCGGGGGCGACGGCGGCGCGGCGGCCGGCGGCGAGGTCGTCGACGAGACGGGCCCAGACGGCGAAGCCCTCTTCCATCGAGAAGGTCGCGGCGCGCGCGATCCGCTCGTCCGGCGCGCCCGGATCGTCGAGGGCGTTTTCGATGCCGCGCGCCATGGCCTCGGCGTCGCCGATCGGCACCAGCGTGCCGTAGCGCCCTTCGCCGAGGATCTCGCGCGGCCCGTGACAGGCGGTGGAAACGATCGGCAACCCGTGCGCCAGCGCCTCGACCAGCACCAGACCGAAGGCCTCGGTGCGCGAGGGCACCGCCACCACCCGCGCCGTCGCGTAATAGAGGTTCGGATCGATCCGCCCGGGAAGCGAGACCCGATCGGCCAGCCCGAGGGCCTCGATCCGGGCCTCGAGGCGCTCGCGCTCCGGCCCGTCGCCGCCGATGATCAGCCGGGCATCGGGTCGCCGCACTCGCGCGAAGGCCTCGACCAGATCGATCATGCCCTTCTCGATGCTGAGGCGCCCCACCGCCAGAACCACCGGCGGACGCGCCGCGAGGTCCTCGGCGGTCGTCGCCGATCGCGCGAGATCGAGCGAGACCGGATTGTAGATCCGGACCGTCTTGTCCTCTTCCGCGCCCCAGTCCTCGATCAATCGGTGGCGCAGACCGTCGGAGACCGCGACGATCCGATCGGCGCGCCGATTGACGATCGGCATGCCGTAATAGGCGGCGGCGGCGAGCCGTCCGGTCCGCCACTCCTCGAAGCCGTGGTAGCTCAGCACCAGCGGCACCTCGGTGCGGGCGAGCGCCGCCGCCGCGACGAGTTTCACGCAGGATCCCGACACCGCCGCCAGCGCGACGTCCGGGCGTAGCCTCTTCAACACCCGCGCCAACGCCAGCGTGCTGCCGAAATGCGACGAGCCCAATTCGATCAGGCGCGGATTGGTGTCGGCGCCGAGACCGTCGTCGGGCCGCGCGCGGTCGACCGCCAGCGTGACCCGATCGCCGCGTTCGGCGAAGCGCCGGGCGATGGTCGTCCAGACGCGTTCCGCTCCGCCGTCGCCCAGCGCGCGTGTCGTCAGCAATAGATTGAGACTTTTCGAATAGGACATGGCGGAGGAACGAACCGGACGGGGTCGAAGGCCGCGAGACGTCGCTCGTCGCGCGGGCCGGAGCGAGGATAGCGCAGGATGATGAAGAGAAAATCGTTGTGCGTACATTTTTATTACGTTCCGTCCGAACTCCGCCGCTGGCAGATCCACGTCCTCGAGCGCCTCGCCGCCGAACCGGGCGTGAGCATCGGCCTCGCCGCCGCGACCTCTCGGCCTGCCCCGCCGCCCGGGCTCGACCGCCTCTTCGCCTTCGAGCGTCTGTTCGTCGGCCGTGACGAGGAGACCGCCGCCGATCGGGTCGAGCCTCCGGCCGTGCCGAGCCTCGGCCGGGCGCCCGATCTCGTGATCGATCTCGCCGGCGACGCTCCCGCGCGACCCGGCGCGACGGTACTGCGTCCCTCCATTCTCGGCCTGCCGCCGCTCGAGGGCGCGCTCGCCGCCGTGCTCGACGGGCGGGTGCCGGTGCTCGAGCTGGAGACGATCGCGCCGGACGCGCCGCCCCGCGCGCTCGCCCGCTGGGCCGTCGGGGTCGAGGACCGCCGCAACACGCTGCGCGCCGTCTCGCAGATCCTCGGTCGCCTCGCCCACATGATCCTCGCCACCATCGACGGCCTGCGCCGCGAGGGGAGGGAGCCCACGGGCTTCCTCGCCGACGCGGTCGCTCCGGCGCGGCGCTCGGCGATGGTCGCGCCGGCGCTCCTGATCCGCTCGCTCGAGGCACGGATCGCCCGCAAGCTCGATCGGCTGGTGCGCGTGCCGGCCGATTGGCGGGTGATGTGGCGCCGCCGCGATCCGGCGACGCCGGTGCTCGCCCCCCATCGCGATCCGACCCCGTTCCATCTCCTGCCCGACGACGGCGGCCGCTTCTACGCCGATCCGTTCCTGTGGCGCGACGCCGGCCGCACCTGGCTGTTCCTCGAGGAATTTCCCTACGCGACCGGACGCGGCGTGCTCTCGGTCGCCGAGATCGGCGCCGACGGCGCCGTCTCGACGCCGCGCCCCTTCCTCGAACAATCGTGCCATCTCTCTTATCCGCAGATCTTCGCCGAGGGCGGCGAGGTCTGGATGGTGCCGGAGACTTCGGGCCGACGCACCGTCGAGCTGTGGCGTGCGGTGGCCTTGCCCGATCGCTGGGAACGCCACGCGGTGCTGATCGACGACGTCGACCTCGGCGACGCGACGATCGAGCGGGTCGGCGACGGGTGGTGGATGTTCGGTACCTCGCGCGATCTCTGGTGCTCGAGCTGGGACGCGCTCCACGTCTGGCACGCGCCCTCGCTCCAGGGGCCTTGGACGCCGCTCGACACCGCTCCGGTCAAGGTCGACGTCGCCACCGCGCGCCCGGCCGGCCGTATGATCGCCACCGCGAACGGCCTCCTGCGTCCGGTCCAGGACTCCTCGCTCGACTACGGTTGCGGCCTCGCCCTGACCCGGGTCGACCGCCTCGACGAGACCGGCTTTTCGGAGACGGTGCTCGCCCGTTTCGCCACGCCGAAGCCGCTCCTCGGTCTCCACACGTGGAACCGCGTCGCGACCGGCTCGGCCTGGATCGAGACCATGGACGTCTTCGCCCGCGCCGCCGATTTCGGCGCCGAACGCCGCCTCGATCTCACCCCCGAACGTCCGTCGCCGGAAGCGGCCGCCATTTTCGAAACATGATTTATGGTTCGTTAAAGGCTTTGGCGTCTTCTGAAACGCGAGTTGGGGAGACCGCGTCGAATGCGTTCGAAGGCCGTCGGCCCCTACGTGAGGTGATCCTCCGGCCCGGGCGGCCGTGAGGACGACGAACGGCGGAACGCGATGTCGATCTTGCGGACGAACACGGAACGGACGAAGGCGCCACGGACCGTCGCCCCCGGCGTCGGTCTCCACGACGAGCATGTCGACCTCGGCGTGGTGCTGCACATCCTGCGCCGTCAGTTGCCGGTGATCATTCTCACGCTGCTGGTCTTCCTCGGTCTGGCGATGACCTACGCCACGGTGAGCCCGAAGGTCTGGCGCTCCTCGGCGCGGATCCTGCTCGACCCGCGCGAGAAGCAGATCGTCGGCAACGACGTCACCCGCCAGGGGCAGGGCATCGAGCTCGGTTGGGTCGAGACCCGGCTCGAGCTGGTGAAGTCGTTCGACACGCTCGCCGCCGTGGTCAAGAAGGAGAACCTCGTCGACGACGAAGAGATCTGGGGCCCGGCCGAAACCGCCAAGACCGGCGAGGATCCGGTGGCGGGCGCGGTGCGTAATCTCGCCGACATGGTCCTGGTCGAACGGCCCAAGGAGAACAACCTCATCGACGTGACGGTCTCCTCCAAGTCGCCGGAGAAGGCCGCCCGCCTCGCCAATGCCGTCGCCACCGCCTTCGTCGACGGTCTCGCCCATGCCAAGGTCGTGCAGATCGAACACGCCAACGAGCTTCTCGCCCGTCAGGTCGACGACCAGCGCGCCAAGATGCTCGAGGCCGAGGCCCGCGTCGAGGACTATAAGCGCAACAACGGCATCGCCATGACGCGCGGCAACCTCGTCGAGGAGGAGACCCTGCGCCAGACCAACGAGGCCCTGGTCGCCGCCCGCACCAAGACCCAGGAGGCGCGCGAACGTTCCGAGCGCCTCGCGCAGTTGCTCAAGAGCGGCGATCCGACCGTCCTCTCGCAGACCGACGCGATCGGCTCGGCGGTGATCTCGCGTCTCAAGATCGAGGCGGCGATGGCGATGCGCCGCAAGACCGAATTGGAACAGACCCTCGGACCGCGCCACCCGCGCGTCGCCACCGCGCAGGCGGAAGTGGAACGCGCCAAGGCGCAGGTCGGCGAGGAGGTGAAGTCGCTCGCCGCCACCGCCGCCCTCGACTATCAGGTCGCCCGCGCCAACGAGGACAACGCCCGCAAGGCGGTCGAACGCGCCCAGGCGCGCCTCGCCGACGCCTCTCAGGCTCTCGCCGGCATGCAGGAACTCGAGAACGAGGCCAATGCCCGCCGCGAGCTCTACAAGAACTTCGTCTCGCGCATGGAGGAGACCACCCTCCAGCGCAACACCCAGGTCTCCGACGCGCGCATCGTCTCGCCCGCCCAGATCCCGCTGAAGCCCTTCTCGCCGCGCACCCGGCTCGCCCTCTCGCTCGCCGCCGTCGCCGGCCTCGGCCTCGGCCTGTCGCTGGCGCTCTATCGCGGACGCGGCCTGCTGCACGGCGCCCCGCACGAGACGGCCACCGCCGCGCCGGCGCCGCTCCCCGCCGCCGTGGTGCCCGAGCCGACCGCGCCCGACGTGGTCGCGCCGGCGGCCGTCGTGCCACCGCCCGCCGCGCCGTCCGTCGCCGAAGGTGATGCCGCCGCCGCCGACCCCGCCGGGACCCCGCCGGCCGAACCGGCCGCGCTGCTCGCCGAAACGCCCGCGGGCGGCGATGCCGAAACGGCACCGGCCGCCCCGCCCGAGGCCGAGACGGCTTCGGAAGGGGCGGAAGAGGTGGCGCCGGCCGATGGCCTGCACCGGGTCACCTTCCCGTTGTCGCTCGATCGCATCGCCCGTCTCGCCATGCCCGGCGCGGTCGGCACCGGCCCGGTCGCGCTGACCACCACCGCCGAGGGCACCACCGACGCCGACGGTCTCGAGCGCCTGCGCGGTCTTTCGACCGCCCTCTCGTCCGAACCGGGCCTCCGGGTGATCTTCTCCAACACCGTGCCGACCGCGACCACCGCCGCGCTCGCCCATGGCCTGGCCCGCGTCGCCGCCGCCGAGGGCGTGACCGTGGCGCTGGTCGATCTCGCCCACGAGGACGCCGCCCTCGATCCGGTCTTCACCGCGGCGGAAGCGATCGAACTGCCCGACGACGTCGCCGACGACGATCCCTGGGAGCGCGTGCGCGACGCCGAGGGGCTGCTGCTGCTGCGTCCGCTCGAGGCGATCGCCGCCGGTGATCCCGAGGGCCATCCCGACGACGTCGCCGACATGCTGACGGCCCTGCGCGCCGCGACGGGGGCGATCGTCGTCCATCTCGGCCGCACCCCGACCGCCGCGCTGCTGTTCGACCTCGCCGAAACCGCCGATCATATGATCCTGGTGGTCGACGAGCGCGATTTCGCCAGCCGCCGGACCTCCGACGAGATCGAGGTCATGGAGGGGCTCATGCCCCATTTCGACGGCCTCGTCGTTCTGGCGCGAGAAGAGGAGATCACGGCCGCGCCGCGCCGTATCGCCCGCCGCCGCCCGCTCGCCTGACCGCCAACGGGAGACGACGCATGATCCTCGTCGATCACACGCATCTGGGCCGCGCCGTCACCGGCCTCGAGCGCATCACGCTGGAACTCTTCAGCGCCGAGGCGCTGGCGCCGCTGCCGATCACGCCGATCCGCTCGCGCGGCACGCTCGGCCTGATCCTGGCGCAACAGCTGGAGATCCCCGCCCGCCTCGCCGCCTCGCCGGGGGCCCTGCTGCTGGCGCCGGGGTTCCCACCGTCGATCCCGGCGAGCCTCTTCGGACGCCGCGTCGTGCCCTATGTCCACGACTGCTTCCTGATCACCCGTCCGCAGGACCTCAACCGCCGCGCCGCGCTCTACATGGCGCCGGCCTTCCGCCGCGCCGTGACGACGCTGCCGTGGTTCCTGGTCAATTCGCGGACGACGGCGGGCGAGCTGCGCGCCTTCTGCCGGCCGGATGCGGAGATCACTCTCTATCGCCCGACCGTGCGCGACGTCTTCGCCATCGGCGCCGAGGCTTCGGCCCGGGCGGCCACCTCGCGCCGTGTCACCAAGGGCGGCCGGCTCGATCTGATCGCCCTCGGCACCATCGAGCCGCGCAAGAATCTCGCCGCCGCCGCCGACATCGTCGAGGCGCTGCGCCGTGTCCACGGCTGGGACGCGCGGCTGCATCTCGTCGGGCGAATCGGTTGGGGCGGCGAGGCGGAGCGGCTGAAGGCGCGCGAGGGGGTGGTCCTCCACGGCTATGCCGAACCCGACCGGGTGCGCGAGCTTCTCGCCGAGGCGCACGTCTTTCTCTCCACCTCGCACGACGAAGGGCTGGGCCTGCCTCTGCTCGAGGCGCAATACGCCGGCCTCGCGGTGGTGGCGCCGGACAAGCCGGTGTTCCGCGAGGTGTTGGGCGAATCCGGGCGCTTCGTCGATCCGAGCGATCCCGTCGCCGCCGCCGGCGTCATCGACGCGATGGTGCTGCGCCCCGACGTCTTCGTTCAGGCCGCCGCCGACGCCATGGCCAACGTGGCGCGCTGGAACGCGCAAGCCGAAGCCGATCGCGGCGCTCTGATCGAGCGCCTCGGTCCCTGGGCCTGAGGCGCGGGCTTCGGGACGAGGGAGAGGCTCAGGCGGCGCGGCCGGGCCGTCGAGGACGCGGCTCGGCGCGCTTCTCGTAGGCGTCGACCATCTTGGCGACGCACGGATCGAGATCGGTCGTGTCGCCCTTGGCGACGGCGCTGCGGCAGGCGAGGATGCGCGGGTCGACCGCCATCAGGCGGTCGGCCTCCTCGGTGGTCAATCCCTGGAGCAGGGGGCAACGAGTCGGGTCGAAGACCCCCGGGGAGCCTCGAACGATCTGATCGACGCACATGGAACCGCTCTCGGATGGGCTCGAGCGACCGCCGAACGGCCGGCTCGTGTTTCTGTCACGAGGGCACGTGGCGCCCTCATCGGATCCGTGAGCTTCGTTACTGACATGAGAGCGGCACCGAAATCAATCGGTTCGATGCGGGGGAGCCACTCGCTCCCCGAGTGTCTACCGCACGCCGTGCCCTTCGATCCACCGCAGGATCTGCGGCGCCGACATGGCGCCGGACTGGCGCGCCACCTCGCGCCCCTTGTCGAGCAGGACGAGAGTCGGGATCGAGCGGATGCCCCAGCGCGCGCCGGCGTCCGGATCGGCCTCGGTGTCGAGCTTGAGGAGGCGGACCTTCGGCTCGAGGAGCGCCGCCACTTCCTGGAAGGCCGGCGCCATCATCTTGCACGGCCCGCACCACGGCGCCCAGAAGTCGACCAGCAGCGGCACGTCCGAACGCTCGACGTGGCGGGCGAGACCGGCCCCGTCGACGCCGATCGGCCGCCCCGGGAACAGGGGCGCCCGGCAGGACGGGCAGCGCGCCTCGCGCCAATGGGTGTCGAGCTTCTCCTTGACCAGTCGATTGATCGTTCCGCATTGCGGACACACTGCGTGGATGTGCATCGCCGCCTCCCGCCGTGACTTCGCCGTCCTCAGACGACCACGCTTCATGTCGGGGTGTCGAGGATCCAGATCAAGTCCGGGCGAAACGTGACGTCGAAGCGATCCGGACGGGAAACCGCGTCGCGGGCGCGCGCGGAAGCGAACCACGTCGATTTCGCTCGATCGCGATGGCGCATCTCGCCAGACGACGTCTTTCGAAAAAGCCCTCCGGGACAGGGCTGAGCGGTGGTCGGAGTGGCAGGATTTGAACCTGCGACCCCCTCGTCCCGAACGTTGGGAGCAAGGATACTAAGTGACTGTTTCAGTTGGTCTTTCGGGCTGTGCAGTTAATTTCCTCGACCATTTGCGGCCACCTGTAACCCTTTGATTTCGTTGACGGCGCCGGGGAAGCTGCCGGGGAAGCTGCGTGGGAAGCTGCCGGGGAACCGCCTCACTTGAAGGCGCCGTCGAGCTTCTGCTGGAAGTCTGGACGGTGGTGGCCGTAGTGGCGTTCCAGCACTTCGACCGTCATGCCGAGGATGCCGGCGGCGTCCCACACCGTGAGCTTGCCCCGCTGCATCATCCAGGTCGCGGCGGTGTGGCGGAGAATGTGCGGGGTGACGATCCTGGGATCGAGCCCGGCCTTGAGCGCCGCGCTGGCGAAGCCCTTGCGTACCGACTTGATGGGTTGCCCCTGCCACTCGACGACGGCGTTGCCGAAGCGCGGCTCCCGGTGTTCCCGATGGGCGAGAGCCCGCTCCGCCTCTGCCTGTGCCTTCCAACGCCTCAGGTGGGCAAGGAGGCGCGGGAGGATGCGCACCGGCGGCTGGCGCTTCTTCGTCTCCTGCTGCCCGTCGGCGAGGCGGTAGAAGAGGCCGCGGTCGACGTCCACCCAGGAGCGACCCGGCTCGCGCCAGAACGAGGCGGCGCAGATCGCCGAGGCCCGTGTGCCCGTGTAGAGGCCGACGAGCAGAAAGCGGGCGAGGTGCCGGCCGGTGTACTTCTTCGTCGGCTGCGCGGTGCCGGCGTTCTCGCCCTTGCGGTTCCGCTTCTGCGCCTCCCGCATCGTCCACATCGCCCAGAGCAGCTTCGCCGCGTCGGTCTCGGTCAGATAGGCCGTCTTCGGCGGCGCCTTGGGCGGCAGCCAGACGGAGACGACTTCGGTGCAGAGGCCGCACTTGCGATGGTAGTTGACGGCGGCCTGGAGGTCTTCGAGTTCGCGCCGGACGGAGGCGGGCTTGATCGGCTTCGGCGGCGTGCCGGTGCGCTCGGTCATGACCCGGCGGTTCGGCTGTTCGAGCCGGTGCTTCAGGTACTCGCGGCAGGTCAGGATCGTGATGCTCGACAGGGGTCGGTTCCCCCACCAGTCGTTCAGCGAACCGACCCTGAGCATCATGTCGGAGAGGGACGCGAGCCCGTCCTCCGACTTGTGGTCGACGTAGAGGCTCAGGACGTCGGCGATCGGGATATCGGCCGGGGCGCGACGGTCGCCCTGAGCCGAGGTCACCTCCAGGGTGAGCTGCGCCTCGTGCTTGCGCTTCAGGTATTCTGCGAGAGCTGCTTCTGCCCGGCCAACTTCGCCTTCAGCGCAGCCTGTGCTGACGCGAACTTCTCCGTCGCGGATGATCCAGCGGGCGGAGGCGATGAGCTTGTCGTCTTTGGAGCGGCGCTCTCGCTCTAGATAGAGGCGAGCGCCTTTGGGCTTTGCAGGCATGGGGCAGTTCTAATGTCTCGGGAATATGCACCGCCGGGCTGCGAGTGACGTGCTCCCCGTCATTCCGGCCACGGATAAGTTTGGTCCTTCACCAGGAGCAGGACCATGCGGCGCAGCCGTTTCAGTGAAGAGCAGATCATCGGCGTGTTGAGGGAGCACGAGGCCGGCA
>NZ_JAFNIH010000055.1 GCF_019160155.1 Pinisolibacter aquiterrae | reverse complement strand
GCGCTCCACCGGCGAAAGAGAAGAAGGACAGGAAGAAGCTCGAGGCGGCGAAGGCGATCGACAGGCCGAAGACGATCTGGATCAGCCGGCGGAAGCCGCCGGAGGTGTCGCCGAAGGCCAGCGTCAGGCCGGTCACCACGATGATGATCACCGCCATGATCTTGGCGACCGGTCCTTCGACCGATTGCAGGATCTTCTCCAGCGGCTGCTCCCACGGCATGCTCGAGCCGGAAGCCCAGGCCAAAGGCGCGAGAACGATGTTGAAGGCGACGAGGGCAGTGCCAGCGGCGAGGTGGCGGCGCAGAGCGGTGACACGACGGATCATGCGGGGTCTCCGTTGACGGGCATGGAGGGACGCGAGGAGGACGGCTCGACAGCGCCCGCGACGACGCGGTAGTCGCCGGTCACCGGATCGAGACCGGTGACCACGCCGAGTTCGACGAGGCGGCGCGCGGCACCACGGCCGGCGAGCACCGCGACGAGATCGATGGTCTCGGCGATGAGCGCGCGGGGGACGGTGACGACGGCTTCCTGGATCAGTTGCTCCAACCGCCGGAGCGCACCGAGCGCCGATCCGGCATGAATGGTGCCGATGCCACCGGGATGGCCGGTGCCCCAGGCCTTCAAGAGATCGAGAGCCTCGGCGCCGCGGACTTCGCCGATCGGGATCCGGTCGGGGCGCAGGCGCAGCGACGAGCGGACGAGATCGGAGAGCGAGGCGACGCCGTCCTTGGTCCTGAGCGCCACCAGATTGGGCGCCCGGCACTGGAGCTCGCGGGTGTCCTCGATCAGCACGACACGATCGGAGGTGTCGGCGATCTCGGCGAGGAGCGCGTTGGTCAGCGTCGTCTTGCCGGTCGAGGTGCCGCCGGCGACCAGGATGTTCTTCCTCGATACGACGGCCGCGCGCAGCACCTCGGCCTGGGGGGCCGTCACGATGCCGGCGGCAACGTAGTCATCGAGGGTGAAGACGGCGACGGCCGGCTTGCGGATGGCGAAGGTCGGTGCCGCGACCACCGGCGGCAGCAGTCCCTCGAAGCGCTCGCCGCTTCCCGGCAGTTCCGCCGACAGCCGCGGCGCCCCGGCATGAACCTCGGCGCCGACGTGATGGGCGACCAGCCGAACAATGCGCTCGCCATCGGCAGCCGAGAGCTGCTCACCGGTGTCGGCGAGACCGGTCGACAGCCGGTCGATCCAGAGCCGCCCGTCGGGGTTGAGCATCACCTCGACGATCGACGGGTCGTCCAGGAACCCGGAGATGGCGGCCCCCAACGCCGTGCGCAACATGCGCACGCCGCGTTCCGCCGTCTCGGATCGTCGCTGGATGACTGCCATGTCGTCCCCGTTCTCTGCGGGCCGCAACCGGCGGCCCTGGGTCGGGGATGATTAGAAGAGGCAGGAATTGGGGCAGAGCAACAACCGAAATGAGGTCGCGGGCCACAGAGTAAAAATGGCGAGGATCGGCGGCTCTACTCCGGAGAAGTCAGATCGGCAAAAGGGGCAAACGCCGGACGGCTACGCTCTCATCCGCCATGGAGTTCTTCATCGGAATCGACCCGAAATGGAAGCTCGAACCGACGAACCTCCAATAGATCCGGCGCGGCCTGGCCGGCCTATCCGGTCGGCAGGAGGGGCGCTGCTTTCGAGGACAACAAATCGAGCTCCGGAGCCGAGCGCTCCCTTGGCGCCTCTTTGCCGTCAACACGAAAGTCCCGGTCTCGGCCGGTCGGAGACGAGGAAGGTGTTCAGCGGGGTACATACTCGGATCTCCGATCCGATGCGTCGCAAGTTTGGTTGCTTCGCCCTGGCCGTGCTCGCCGCATGCGGCACATGCGTGTTGCCGAGGCCATCTCACGTGCAGCGGTCCTTGGGGGCGTCACCCGAACGCCGATCAAGGCAGCGACTTTCCCGAACCGATGATCTCGCGTCATTCCGGCGGAGCTCACGAGAATCTGCGCCGCTTTCACTCTGCCGCTGGCGCTGGTTTGGCTTCCGAGATCGGAACGGCCTTCTCCCACATACGATCGAACGATGCGCCAAACCCCTCGACCAGTCGCGGGGCTCGCGTCACTACGAGATCATTGTCCTGCTGTTTCAGGCCGCTCGCCGTGAGGTTCGCCGATCCCGATCGCAACAGTCGACCATCGACCGCGTAGGACTTCAGATGCATCAGCGGTCCCCGACGCTTCATGCGGATGTCGTCGGTCAACGGCCGCAGTCTCTCGAAATCCGACCTCTGCGATGGATCGAGTAGAATGCGCAGCGCCACACCACGCTCCTTCGCGTCGATCAGCGCCTCGATGATCGGGCGATCGGTCAGAATGAAGGCGGCGATATCCACCGTGTCGCCGGCTTCGGCGATCAGATCGACATCAATGTGCTCGAGGTTTTCGACCGGCGCGTAATGGATCTCGAGCGCCTCCGCAGCGATGCCGACGCTCGGCATCAGCAGGGCAACGGCCACCCCGCCGGCGCGCAGAAAAGTTATCCCCGCATCCAGAAGGCGTGGCATCATCGATGACGAGGCAATGGAGAGCAAAGGCATGACGGAAAGATCCGAGTCGGCGGCGCGAATGATCACGGTGACATTGAAGGAACTCGTCCGCATCGCCGACGAGGGCGAGTTGCCGATGCTTTCCTACATGCTCGGCATGGCATTGATCGAAGCCCGTGCGCAAGGAGGAGGCGACGAGAGCCTTCCAGACAATGTCATGCCCTTCGTCAAGAACTGACAAGCCCGGGCTCTCCCGTCTCCGAGCCGACCGACGACCAACGTAGCAGTGCATCCTGGGACGTTCACTGATGTAGTGCACAACATCTCGTCATACTATTTTGGTTGCGTTCGATGCGTGTGGGGTAGCCGGTCATGGCCAGACGTCGTGGAAGCGGAGGTGCTCTCCTTCTCGGCTTGGCCGTTCTCGGTGGGCTGTTCGGTCTGGGAAAGGGCAGCGATCCGCCGAAGACATCTTTGCCAACGACGCCGGTGCAGACAGCTTACGCGCTGCAGCCGGTTTCGACCCAAGTCACTCCGACAGCGCCGCTCTACACCCGGGCAAGCACCGCCGCGACGAGTTCCGCCGAGCCGACGCGCCTCGTCGTCTCGGGGCATGACGTTTCGTTGAGGAGTGGTCCGGGCCCGAAGACCAAGATCTTGGATCGCCTTCGTCAAGGAAGCGAAGTTTTGGAGTTGGAGCGCGAAACCGGCTGGGTCAAGGTTCGCCATCCCGTCACGGGCACCGACGGATGGGTGAAGGCGAGCCTCGTCCGCTCGAAAGACTCCGCGGCGGCAGAGGCGCCGCACAAAGCCCGCAAGGAGATACCCCCACCCAAAGCCCCCATGGTGGCGACGTCGGTCATCGTCGCTCGTCTTCTCGCGGAGAGCCGCGCGAGCTATCCCGGAAATTGTGCCTGCCCCGACGACGTCGACAAACGTGGTCACCGGTGCGGAGCCAGAAGCGCCTATTCGCGCCCCGGCGGATATGCGCCTCTCTGCTATCCGCGCGACGTGACGGCGGAAATGATCGCCGAATACCGCAAGACACAAACGGCATCGGTTCAATAGGAGAAAGTACTCCTCCTGAGGTTGAGGCCGGGCTCGATTCACGGCCGCATCTCCAAGCCAGGAAACGTTCGCGTCCGGAAAATGCTGATTGAGCAGCCAGGTCGGCGAAGAACGCCCGCAGCGCCCCTGGGCGGTCTCCGAACGGGTCGGCGCGATCAGAGCCGCCGCCGCAACAATCATTGCAACAGCCCGGAGACTCGCAACATTGAGAGGGGATCATTTTGTGTCTAGGTGACGGCCTGCGACCCGAAGCGGACGTTCGATTCATCCGATTGGAACGGCAACTATGCGCCCCATTTCGGTCGTTCGGCCCCGAAATTGTTGGACCAAAAGCTGCCACTAAATGGAGAGCATTTGAGTTCCCATAATGAGCTGCTGTATTCGATTGACCGTTCGTAAACATGGTGCCCGTTGAGTTCCCCGTCCGGTGGGAACTTTCAAGCCTTGTAGACGCAAACAACCACGCGCAATCTAATATTGTTAGCGTGTAGGATCGGTAATGAGGTTGCCGCCTGTAAGGCTCCCAAAAAGTCGATACTCACCAGCTTAATCCGCCAAGTCATTCATTAAATTCTCGCTAAAATTTCCCGTCGGCGCAAATCCGCCCACTCGCGCCTCGCGCTTACTCTCCCCATAATGTCAATCGGGGATTGATTCGGGGGGTAGGATGCTGGAGGTAGACAAGAAACGCGAAGCGACAGCTTCGATCAGGGGGTATTTTTATCAACTCGACGCTGCCTTGCTCGAAATCCTGAATGCGGGCCTGAACGATAGCGTCGTCATTGAGGGCATTGAAGACTTCGACCGTTACACCGATGAAGGCGTCATTTACGGCCAAGTAAAATACTACGCGGAGCAGAACCTGACAGACTCGGTGCTGCGTGATCCCCTGCATAAGCTCTTTGTTCATTTCCACGGGCTCGAAGAAGCACAACGCGCAGGCCGAAAATACCTGCTGTACGGGCATTTTTCGGAAGTTAAGATCGATATTGGTGAGCTTTCCGTCGAACGATTTAAATCAGTGATGGAATACCGGAAGGAAGTGAAGGCCGCTGATGGCACGAAAACATACGAGAAGAAGTCCCTACTCGATGGCACGGTAGCGTCTGACGAATTGATCGAGGCGTTCTGCAAAAACTTCAGCATCCAAATCTCGGCGGAATTTTCTGAACATCGCAACATCGTCATCGAGGCAATACGGAAAAACCAAAACATCTCCGCGTTTGAGGCCGAAGGCTTTCACTATCCAATGGCCCTCGATTACATTGCGACACTAGCCACGAAAAAAGATCACAACGACCGCAAGACCACGCGTCGTGACTTGCAAGAACTGCTCAAGGGAACCCAAGCTGTCCATAATCGTTGGCTTCTTCGAGAGAAGGGTGCATTCGAATATGCGAAGCATATGAAACGCCTGTATTTCTCACCCACAAACAGCGCGGGAGTTGTCCGTGCTTTCATGATTGAATGCGATGCGGCAACAGACGGTTCGATCGTCTGCGACCAGCTCAGGGCAATAGGCAACAACTGGAGTTCGGCTAAGAGGCGCCGCATCCAGAATTCCGAGCGCTACGCGCCATTCATCGTGCTACGCGGCGCGGACGAAAACCTCGTCATACAAGTCAAGAACGAGCTTTTCGATACTGGAACCGTTTTCGTAGACGGTTACCCATATCGCGGATCACCCTTCCGTAACGATCACGTTCAGAGCCCGCAGACCCAAGAGCACCAGATCGAAATTCGTTTTGTCGACGACGTTGGCCAGTTGCTGGAGGCCCTCAATGGGGTGGGACGGAAGTTGTGCCACATCTACGACTTCTTCCTTGAACGCCCTGCAGCCATGGCGCTGCCGGGTCCAAAGAGTCGGATGTATTCGATCCCCGTCAGCAGTATCTCCACAATCATGAGCATCATCTGAGGACGAACAATGACTGAGGAAATCGCGAATGCCGAGGTTGTCGCCGTTTATCCCAACAAGGTTCGAGTGGCCGTCGATGATCTTTTGAACTTCCAGACGGTGGGTGAATCTCTTCGCGTTGGGTCCTTTCTCAAAGTCTCAGACAATGACAACGTTTCGCTCATCTGCATCATCGAAAGCTTTTCAATCGAGATGAAAGAGGTGAAAGGCGACGGTGGTAGTGACTACAAGCGCGTCTATATGATCGATGCGTATCCTCTCGGGTCCCTTAAAGACGGAAAGTTCAATCGCGGCGGTGACGAACTGGCCATTCCGCCAAAGAAGGTCGTCCCGGCGACGAAAGCGGAAATAGCGGCCATATATGCTGACTGCTATGCCGCTGATAAGCGCTTTTGCTTTTCGTCACTGACTAGGCAACGTGATATCGTCGTACCTGTTCACGGCGACCGGTTCTTCAACAAGCATATTGCCGTTGTCGGTGCTTCGGGATCGGGCAAATCGTCGAGTGTGTCGTCAGTTCTGCAGAAGGCGATATCTGCCAAAACTGGCGAATACCAAGGCCTCAACAACTCCCATGTCGTGATTTTCGATCTTCATTCCGAGTATGCCACAGCGTTTCCGAAGGCGAATGTCATTACCGTCGATGACCTCGTCCTACCATACTGGCTGCTTAACGAAGACGAGATGGAGGACATGTTCCTGGAGTCAGGGGATAGCAACAATTACAATCAGGAGGCGCTGCTCCGGCAGGTTGTCACCATCGCAAAAAAGATCAGTAATCCCGACGCAGAGAAGGTCAATTTCGACAGCCCCCTTCCATACGAGATCAATCATGTCGCAAATGCGTTCAGAAATCTTACCAGAGAGACAAAGAACGCTGATAATTCTTTGCTGATCAAGTTCATGGATAACACGGAAATCAATTTCTCTGACGTCGATGCCCAGATCAAGCACTACTGTATGGAGTTGCGCCAATTTGCGCCGACAAAACGTAGTGAGATTAATAAAGGGCCATATGCCGACGGTACTATCGACAAGTTCGAACGACGGATTAGATCAAAAATCGCGAACACGCGGCTTGGGTTCATTTTCGGTGAAAGAGCTAAGATGGCCTCTTTGGAGGACGTGCTCAGGCAGTTCACGGGCTACAAGGCAGGAGGCGAGTCGAATGTCACTATCATCGACCTTAGCGGCATCCCTTTTGAACTGCTCAGCATCACCGTCTCGCTGATCTCCCGCCTAATGTTCGACTTTTGCTATTATGCCCGGCGCGTTGAAAGCAAAATCGAACAGCCATTCTTGATGGTCTATGAGGAAGCGCACAAATATGCGCCGAAGAGCGGTCTTTCCCGCTACAAGGCTTCACTGGCTGCAATTGAACGCATAGCCAAAGAAGGCCGAAAATACGGCATCAGCCTACTGATTTCGAGCCAGAGACCATCTGAAATATCAGAAACTATTTTTTCACAATGCTCCAACTTCCTGGCAATGCGTCTTACCAATCCCGACGACCAAAGCTATGTCCGCCGACTACTGCCAGATACGCTCGGCAATCTGACCGAGGGCATGCCCGCGCTGGAGCAAGGGGAAGCGCTTCTGATCGGCGACGCCGTCATCATGCCGTGCGTGGTATACGTGGAGAAATGCGATCCCGAACCATCGTCCATTGACGTGAAATATCTCACCCTCTGGAAAGAGGAATGGAAGAAGATCGATTTCGAAAAGCGTGCCGACAATTGGCGAGGGTGATGGGTGCTGATCAAGGAGCGCCGGTCCAGATTGTCGGTATGGGGAAATGATCCGAAGCGAATGAATCCGGGCTGACCCGAGGTTCCGTGAACTCAGTCACTTTCGTAGTCGAAAGAAAAGTCGCCCGTGAAGTAATCGCCTCGGCGGCATTACACAGCCTGCATTGAGCTTGTTCTGATCGCGATCACGGCCTCTAGGACCGGACGGTCCGTTGTCGGCCCCCCATTTCGGTCGCCCAAGCGAAGCAAGCCTGACATCCGCTTTCGGCGCGATGCGGTAGGTGACGGCCTGCGACCCAAAGCGGACGCGCATCAGGGGGGGCACATCGCACCAGCTCTTCGATCGGTTCACGATCCACACGACGGAGAGCATCACCGGCACTTCGATGAGAATGCCTGTGATTCGGTCTGTCGGAATCGTGTTGGGGCTGCATCGAAGGGCGCACTCTATCGGACAAGACGGCGACGGAATGGTCCGACGCCACCTGGAATCCGCCGACAGTCTGCACCAAGATCTCACGCAACTGCGTGTCGACGCGCTGAGGTCCGCCCCTCCGATAAGGGTCTAACTCTTCCGCCCAAACGGCACGACGACGCCAGGATCGGACTGCCCGGCCTTCTCCCGCGGTCGTAGTTGCAGCGAGACGACGTCCCCGGTCGCAATCTCGAACCACCCCGGTGTGAGGCCGCACAGATCCTCGACATCGCCGGCCGCCAGCGTGAAGTCGCTGGCGAGTAGGTCCTCCTTCGTCCGCAACCCTTCGTCGATGATCATGCCGAGCGCCTGGGCGAGCAGGCGCGGCTTCGCGACGGCCACGGCATCGTCCCCCGGCTCGCCCTTCGACCAACCCCGAGCGCTGTAGTACTTGTAGAGCTGCGTCGCCTCGTCTCGGTCGAGGATCTCAAGATCCTGACAACGACGGATCATCGCCTTGATCGACACCCGCCACGTGTCCTTGAGCACGCGGAACCGGCTCATGCTCGGCTGCGCCACGGCCAGTGAGAAGGTCTCGCTCGGCATCAGGAAGGCGCTCGCCAGACGAAAGGCCTGCCGCTCGACGAGATCGAATTCGGCCGCCAGGGCCGCCGCGTCGACGCCGCGATGCAGAACCGCATGCGCCATCTCGTGGGCGGCGTCCATCTGACGGCGGAAGAAGTTCATCTTGTCGGTGGCGAGCAGCACATAGGGCCGCCCATCGGCCGTCGACCAGCGGCAGAGACCGTCGAGATTGGTGGTGCCCATCTCATCGCAGGCGACGATGATGCCTGCCTTCTCGATCGGCGTCAGGACGTTGGCGATGGGGCCGAGGCCGAGGCGCCAGTGCCGGCGCAGCTCGGTCGCCAGTCCCTCGATGTCCTCGTCGCGCAGCGTCCGCCAGTCGGCGCAGGCGAGGAGATCGGGCACGTCGACCCTCGGAAGCGCGATGTAGTGGGCGACCACTTCGGTGATGTCACGCACCCACTCGAGCCGAGCGAGCTGCCGTGCGCGATCGCGCTTGCGCGCGGCTGCGAGGGAACGGAAGAACACGGCCCCTTTCGAATCGTCTCCCGAGCGCAAGAAAAATGCCGGGCGAACGCGCAGGAGCGCCGCCAACTTCTCGAGCATGTCGGGCGATGGGCTGGAGGTGCCGTCTTCCCATCGGCTGACGGTGCTTGTGTTCACCCCCAAGAGTCCGGCGAGCGACAGCAGCGTATTCAGGCCGCGCGCTTCACGCGCCTGGGTCAGGCGGGCTGCCTGGAATCCCGGCGTACCCGCCCGAGTCCGGTCTTCGGATCTCGGCGACATAGCGATCTCGCAACTTTCGACTGGTGAATTCCCATACACCGCAAGGATCGGTGCGAGATATTACCATTTTGTTCGAGCGTCACGCCTTTTCTTCGGCGGCGCCTTCAGCACGATACTCCGCGCCGGCATAGGGCTCGACACCCTTGCGCGGGACGAGGCCGAAGTCGCCGGCATCGGCGGGCATCGGCTCAATCGTGCCCTCCTCTTCACCGTAGCCGGCGATGAAATCGTCGATCTCCTCGACGAAGAGCAACGAATTGAAGTCCGGCGCGATCACGGCGAGATAGGTGGCGGCGATCTTGTCCAGGTCGTGGAAGTCCGGCAGCGTCAGGAGCAGAACGTGAAACGGAGCGCTGGCATCCGTCGACGGATCGAAGAGATCGGCGGTAAGGGCTCGGTTGAGCGCAGCACCGTTGCGACGCGTCACGTTGGCAGAGGGCATGCCCTTGCGCTCGTGGATGGTCGCACGGCCGAGGAGAATACGGCCGTATCGCGAAAGGGGCTGGTGGAGCATCAGTTCTGTGCCCGGGAAGGCGCGATCCTCGATCACCACGCCGCCGGCTCGCTCACAGAGATCCTTCAGCAGGTTCTCCATGACCAAGTGGGCATTGAAACCGGTCGAACGTCGCGCAGCGCGGCCAGAGAGCCCCAGTTCACGCGCTTTCTCCGCCGCCGCCTTGCGTGCGACCCCGGGGATTTCGGCGTGATCGAGCATAACCTGCTTGGGTACGGCCTGGCGGATGAGAGTGGCAATAGCGGCGTGGCCCACAGCATGAACTCCGATTTGCATCAATAAGGATTTTATATACGATTTTTTGCGAGATGCAAACACGGATCATTCTCTGTCCACCGATACACGTCACCTCAGCTGCCATCGTCCCCGGTCAGTCAGCCGTCCAAGTCGTCCGGGATCGGCATGAGGTGGCCCCGCCCGGCTGGACGGATTGGCGGCCTTCGTTAGTTTGGGCCTTTCGGGTCCGTCACGCCGCCAGCCTGATGCCGTCGGCCTCCTCGTGAACCTCGACGGGCGTAGGCCTACTGTGCGTCGAGTGAGGCCGGTCGAAGTTGCGTAGCCGATCCACCGTCCGATGCCGGCACGGGCTTCCGATCTGGTTTCGAAAGCATGGAGGTAGATGCACTCGTACTTCAACGATCGCCATAGCCGCTCGATGAAGACGTTGTGCATCCACCTGCCGCGTCCGTCCATGGAGATTCGAACGCCTGCGTCGGTCAGGACCTCGGCGAACCGTGGGCTTGTGAACTGGCTGCCCTGGTCTGTTGAAGATCTCCGGCCTCCCATGTCGCGCCATGGCCTCCTCGAGAGCGGCGATGCAGAAGTCGGCGTCCATTGTGTTCGAAAGTCGCCACGCCAACGCCCGCCTGCTCGCCCAATCTATCACGGCGATGAGGTAGAGGATGCCCTGTCGCATCGGGATGTAGGTGATGTCCGCGCACCAGACGTGGTTCGGCCAACTGATGTGGAGGTCCCGCAGCAGACATGGCCACTTTTTGTGCTCGGCATGCGGGACGGTCGTCTTCGGTCGCTGATAGACTGCCTGCAACCCCATCTTCCGCATCAGTCGCCGGATCTACTTCCGGTCGACCGTATGGCCCTGCTGGCGCAGATGATGGGCCATCTGCCGCGCGACGTCGTTATCACCGACCGTCAGCGAAACCCGACACTTCCCGCTGGGTCACGCTGGACATTTTACGCAACCTTCGCCAGTACACTGAAGGCAGCAGTCGCCTTCGGCGTCAGCGACATCAAGCAACTCCGCCAGCAGGTCCACTCCCAAGGCTATCACCGGGCGCAGGTCCCCCGGATCCTGCGCCGGGCATGAGGCTACCCGATGAGCGATCTTTTTGACGTTGACGGCGCCAATCTCGATCTTGGGTTCGAGAATCTGAAGGCGGCCGAGTTTCCGATCGAGCAGCAACTCCGCACTATGCTGCAAGAGATGTGGACGCGCTACGAGCCATTTGCCGATCCCGACTTCCGCCAAGGCTTCGCGCGCGACGTCGACGGGCGCTTCTGGGAAATGTATCTGGGCTGCACACTGATCGAGGCGGGGCGGACGTTGATGCCCGTCGTCGATCGTCAACGCGACGGCGGCCAGCCTGACCTTTGCGTCCTCGAAGATGGTCGCCGGATCTGGATCGAAGCTATCACCCCAGACGAAGGGGCTCCAGGGCCTGACCAGATCGTACGTCCCGTGCCGATCAATGAGGGCGGCGGCGTGATCTGCGCGCCAATCCGCCAGGCGCAGCTTCGGACCTCGGGGGCGTTCTGGACCAAGGCGCAGAAGATAGGCCGCTATATCGAACAGGGCGTTATCGCGCCGGGCGACACCCGCATCATCGCCATCAGCACCAGCCGCTTCGGCGCCTATGTCTCCGAACAGCCCTTGCCGCTCATCATGACGACGCTGTTCCCGATCGGCGACGCCTTCATCACCATCGACCGCGACACCGGTGATGTCATCGAAGAAGGCTTTCATGCCGCGCCCTTGATCCACCGCGAGCGCGATCCGATCCCGCGCACAGCGTTCCTCGACGAGCGCTTCGCAGATATTTCGGGCGTGATCTGGTCACGGGTCAGCCTCGGCAACCTCTCGCGCCAGGTCCGGCCAATCACCTATGTCCACAATCCCCTGGCGCAGGTTTCATTGCCCACCAACTGGGGCGTCTGGGACCGCGAGTTTGTGACGGTCCGGCAGGGCGACGGATGGGAATCCAACGACATTCTCGCCACGACAGCCGCGGCGGCGGCGTCATGACGATGGGATCATACGCGCCCATTTGCTACCTGCAGGATCATAAGGCCGGTCATGGCCCAAACCGATGAGTCACGACTGATCACGCCGATCAGCCAGCGCCAGTTCGAGCTCTATGCGCTGTCGCTAGAACGCGGCCCCAATTTCGACCCCGCACATATCTTCAGCGCTTATCAGGCCGGACGGGGCTGCACGAGCGGCTGCATCCTTCTCGATCCGGAGCAAGGGACCTCCTCCAGCCTCGCCTTGCGCCGGCAGGTTGATCACCGCTGGATCAAGGTCGATGAAAGTGGCCCCTATTCTACCCCAGAGGCCGCGCTCGATCGCCTCAGCATCGCCATGCGCGCCGGCGATCCGCCGGAACCCTTGCCGCCGGGCGCAAGGCGACGCCCGCTTTTGGTGAAACCCGGAGCGCGCGGGACATCCCCGGAGTTCGATCTGCTGACGAGCACGATCAGCCATTGGCCGGCCCTGATGGCGATCGGCGAATGCTATCTCGCCCTTCCCAATCCCGACGCCAACTTCGTCCCGGATTTTCAGACCAGCAACTTCGCTTCCCGGCTGTTCGAACTCTACCTCCTCGCCTGCTTTCGCGAACAGGGCCTGAGCATCGGGCAAGATCATGTCTCGCCCGACTTCTTCATCGAGAAGAACGGCGACGCCTGCTGGATCGAGGCGGTGACGGCGAATTCCGAGACTCCTCGCGCCGGCGGGATCGGCGACTGGGTGCATGCGCCGGAGGACCGCAATGAACGCCTGACAGGAGGTCCAGCCGAGCGCTTCGCCAAAACGCTGCGGGGCAAGCTCCAGCGCAACTATCATGAGATGGACCACGTGAAGGGGCAGTCCTTCGCTCTCGCCTTGGCCGACTTCCACCAGTCCGGTTCGATGGTCTGGAGCCGCGAGGCCCTGCCCACCTACCTCTACGGGCTACGGGCTGATATCGCAGGAGAAGGCGCGGAGCGCCGAGCGGTCGGGACACCGATCGCCAACCTGACGGGCAAACATGGCATCCCGGCAGGGCTCTTTCGCGATCCCGACTTCGCCCACCTGTCGGCCGTCATCTTCAGCAATGCGGCAACGCTCGCCAAGTTCAACCGTATGGGTTTCCTCGCCGGCTGGCGCCCGCCCGGGCTGACGATGATCCGAAGCGGCATCCTGTTCGACCGCACCCCGGGCGCGTTGGAGCCAATCGACTTCAATCTGTCGGTCGCCAGCGACGAATATCAGGCGCTCTGGCCCTGGGGCGAAGCCTGGTGCCAGGAGCTGGAGGTGTTCCACAATCCGCTGGCCACCCGCCCCATCCCGTTCGACCTCATTCCAGGCGCGACCCATTGGTTCGAGCGCGACGACGACATCGAGTGCAGCACCATCTGGGCGAACTCAGTGCTGTCGTCGGTCACCCGATTGCACATTGCTGGAGAAGCCGGGACGCGCAGCGGCGCGCCTGGCGAAAGTGCGCCGTCATGACCGGGCCGCACTTCCTATTCCTCTACCGGCCGCGGCGTGACGAACACTGCCTGCCGCACCTACCTTGCGGCAGGCCGAGGCCTCGATGCCAACGTCGGCAATCGGCGCGATGCGGTAGGTGACGCCTTTCGACCCGAAGCGGACGTCCACGCACTTGAGCGCGGATGGCTCATGCCGAGCAACGTCACCAGATCGTAGAGTGGGCGAGCCAATATGCCCCGGGCATTGCCGCCCAGACGACAGGATTCAAGGCGGCAACCTAATCAGGCGACCCGCATCGGACGTTTCGTTGCTCGATCTAGCGATTTCCCTCGATAGTGGTGCAATTCAACGGAACACCGCTACCAAATGGGCTTCAGTTGGATATGATCGCCGACAGCTTTTCCGTCGGACCATAATCTCAGCCACGGGATAATCGCGCCAAACCAGCCAGCCCCGGGGCATCAATGATGTCTGAGAGCGTCGAAGATCTGAAAGCCCGGTTACGGGCAGCACCCCTGCGGATCGGCATTTCCACCCGCGCGCTGTTCGACCTTGAAGAAGAGCACAAGGTTTTCGAGGAACAGGGCGTTCACGCCTATATCGATCTGCAACACGAGCGCGAAGGCGAATTGATCCGGAAAGGGACGGCCTTTGAAGTCGTTGACCGGCTTTTGCGGCTGAACGAGCCCGACAGCGACCCATATGTTCAGATCGTGGTCCTGTCGCGCAACTCTCCCGACCTGTCCTTGCGGGCGTTCAAATCCATAGAGCATTACGGCCTGCCAGTGGTCACGGGCAGCTTTACCAGCGGCGCGCCCATCGGGCCGTACATTCCCGCATGGAATATTGACCTGTTTCTTTCGAACGATCCCCATGATGTGAAATCCGCGATCGGCGCGAAGTGTGCTGCCGCCAGACTGGGCAAGGTTCCCGAGCAGCTACGATTTCAATCGAACGACGAAGTGCGTATCGCCTTTGACGGTGATGCCGTCGTCTTCAGCGCCGAGTCAGACCAAATTTTTGCGGAAAAGGGGCTTGCGGCATTCCGAGCGCATGAATTGGAGAATGCTCAAAAGCCCATGGAGGGCGGGCCATTCGGCGAATTCCTCAAGAAGCTGTCCATTCTGAGGGCGATCTATATGGGTGACAACGGTGTGAGCAAGGTGCGGATCGGCATCGTGACCGCGCGTGACAGCGCCGCCCACGCCCGCGTCATCCATACCCTTCGCGCGTGGGGGACGCCTGCCGACGAAGCCCATTTCGTCGGGCGCTGGAAGAAAGCTCCGATCCTTGAGGCATTCGGTGCCCACATCTTCTTCGACGACCAGGAAAAGCACGTTCTCGGCGCGGCAGGCGTGGTTCCCGCAGGCCACGTTCCCGGCCCCCACCATCCCAACAATGCAATTATTCCTGCGGGGTAGCGGCGGGGCGATGGGGTTGCTCTATACTTTTGAGTTACGCGGTATTTTCCAAATTTCGAGGCAATGCAAATGACTTCTCTCCGACCAAATTTAATAAAACGCATTGAGAGATTGCCGAAGCCGACAAATGTGTCCGACGCATTGCTTCCGCTATTCGAAGCTGTGATGAACGCCATCCACGCAACACAGACCAAATTTGGCAATGATGCCGCACAATATGGTCGCGTAACTATCGTTGTCTCGACAGATCGAAAGAAGGACGATGTTTGGGCAACCGTTGAAGACAACGGAGTTGGTCTCAATGAAGCCAACTGGGACGCTTTCACGACAACAGATACGGACAACAAAATTGCAATTGGCGGCAAAGGTGTTGGGCGTCTTCTTTGGCTTGATTGCTTCAAAAATATAGCTGTTGATAGCGTATTTCAAGAGAATGGCAATTTTAGTCGACGCAAATTTAAGTTCGTTCTTTCAATAGAAAATCAAATTCAAGAAGAAGTAGTTGAGCTTGCGCCTGGTGCATCAAGTACATCATTCTTCGTTCGATTTGATGGACTTCGGCCAAATGGATACTATGAGAAATTTCCTGGGCGCGGAAATTTCGTCTTTCAGCATTTGACTTCCCACTTCTTGCCCATCTTCATCGGCGGTCGCTGCCCTATGGTTAGCGTTCACGTCGGAGATGAGGCCAAGCATTATCCGGAAGCGATCAATGAAATTGTACGGCGTCGTAGCTCTGAAATCTCGAAGCAAACCGACGATTTTGGGGAACTCAGGATAACCCTTCTTGAGTGCGACAAAGTTGCCAGCGCAGATTTAAAGGGGAGCCACTTCGTTCATTTTATCGCGCATGACAGGACTGTTCATTCGCAAGCTATTGACGGCAAACTTGGTCTGAAATTATTCGGAGACAACAATGATCATGTATTTCATGCAATTGTCACTGGTGATTTTCTCGACAAGAATGTAAATCAAGAAAGAACAGCCTTCAATTTTGAAGATGCTATAATTGATAGGATCATCAACGAAGTCTGCTTCGAGTATATAGAAAAATTCCTTGAGGGGCCATTGGCTTCTTTAAAGGGGGAGCAAAGGGCAAAAATTGTGTCCATTGCTGCGACGTATCCCTCAGTTGCATTCGGAGATACTGAAGAGCTTCAAAAAAAGGTGCCGTCCGGGGAGTTGAAGGAAGATGCCATTTATGGACATCTATCGAGGGAACGCTATCGGCGTGACGAAAAGCAAGCCGAGAAGATCAGAGGTGTGCTTTCACGGCTGAAAGATACCGGCGCAGATACGAATACATTTGCAGCTGCAATTGCAGATGCAGGCAAGGCGCTTGAGGAAACCGAACAACGCAGCCTTGCCGAGTACGTTGTACGACGCAAAGTCGTTCTGGATTTTATAGAGATATTGCTTCAAAAGGTGCGCGATAAAAGCTCAGATAGCTCCTATCAGAGAGAGGATATATTGCATTCATTCATTTGTCCTGTTCGGGTAAACACGATTTCATCCGGTAAAAAAATAGAGGCCGCATCATCTCATGATCTTTGGATAATAGATGAACGGCTTACCTTCGCCCAATATTTTAGTTCAGACACGGAATTTTCAGCGCTTGCTCAAGAGTTTGACAGCGATGAACGACCTGACGTGTTGATCTTTGATCATGTTCATGGGCTCCGTCAAACGGACGCTCCCTCCCGAGTTCTGCTTGTTGAGTTCAAGAGACCCGGACGGACTTCGTATAACGACGATGAGAATCCTCAGCTGCAAGTAGAAAGATATGTTCGGCAGCTTCAATCTGGAAAACTGAGTGACGTCAAAGGTCGTCCGATAAAACTGGATGAGGTCACAATATTCTATTGCTTTATTGTAGCCGATATCGTCGGGAAGCTTGATGACTGGACTTACTCGTGGCAGAGAACGGTTGACGGTCGCGGGCGCATATATAGGCCCAACAACGGTTTTCGTGGATCCATCGAACTCATTGGTTGGGATGCACTTCTTGAGGATGCGAAGGCTCGTAATCAGGCCTTTTTCGATAAGGCTGGCATTTCTGGTCGCAGCTTTTTCGGAAATGACTAACATCAGTGGCCATTCATCTCTGATCGATGTGAGTCCGCTTTCGGCGCAATGTGGCCGCTCGTTGCCACTCCCACCTACCCTGAAGAGCCAGAGGGCACGAATGCCTCGTCCGACCCGTCCATCTTCTGTGATTTCGCCACACTCGCCACGCCGACATCGCGCACCAACTCTTTGATGAACCGGTCACCGGTGGCGAGCCGCCGCCCCAATGCGTCGATGAACCCCTCGAAACGCTCCAGCCCCTTGGTGCGGGCCGAAGCTTGAACACTCTCAGGCAACGGTGGCGTGATCGTCAGCCAGAAGCGGATGAACAGCGCGACGGTCTCTCCGAGGATGGCGTGATCCCGATCGAGCGCCTCGATCTGGCGTGAGAGCCGATCCAGTCGTCGTGCAAAGGCGGCTTCACGACGATCCGCAGAGTCGACCGACAGGAAGGACGCGACAGCGGCTTCGATCACTGCCGATTTCGAGACGTTGCGGCGGAGTGCCAGAGCTTCGACCCGTTTCAAGAGATCCGGCTCGAAATAGACGTTCATGCGGGTCTTAGTCTGCATGGGGCGCCCCCTCACAGTTCGATGCCGTCGGCGGGATCGAGCGCTGCCTGTCGCGCGACGAAGCGCATGCTCTGGCGCATCTGCCGCGCTCTCGCCGCATCGACATCGGGTTCGTCGTCGAGCACGTCGAACTCGTGGTCCGACGGCAATTGCGGAGGCACGATCTCTTCGTGCTCCGGGAGCTCGGGCTCGCGGCGAATGCCACCGTTCGCCGTGTCGATCTCGGCGGCGGGTCCACCCGCATTCGCTTGCGTGCGCCCTGTCATAGGGATGACCCTGCCGTTCCAATCGTCTTCGGTCGACGTCGCGGGCTCGGTCGTCCGCTCTGGTGGTGACACGATGCGCTCCATGAGACGCGGGTCCTCGAAGTAGCGGACTTTCTTCGCCCGAACCGGATGGATGCCGGAGACGAGCAGCAACTCGTCGGCAGATGGAAGCTGCATCACCTCGCCAGGTGTCAGCAGCGGCCGCGCCGTCTCCTGACGCGACACCATCAGGTGGCCGAGCCACGGCGCGAGGCGGTGTCCGGCGTAGTTGGTGGAGTCACGCATTTCGGTGGCGGTACCAAGGGCGTCGGACACACGCTTCGCTGTTCGTTCGTCGTTGGTGGCGAAGGCGACGCGGACGTGGCAGTTGTCGAGAATGGCGTTGTTCGGGCCGTAGGCCTTTTCGATCTGGTTGAGCGACTGGGCGATCAGGAAGCTCTTGATGCCGTAGCCCGCCATGAAGGCGAGCGCGCTCTCGAAGAAATCGAGCCGCCCGAGTGCGGGGAACTCGTCGAGCATCAGCAACAGCCGATGCCGTTCAGTTACGGCGGTCAGTTCCTCGGTCAGTCGACGGCCGACCTGATTGAGGATCAGGCGGATCAACGGTTTTGTGCGGTTGATGTCGGAGGGAGGAACGACGAGGTAGAGGCTGACGGGGCGCGCCCCCGCCACCAGATCGGCGATGCGCCAATCGCAGCGCGCCGTCACTTGGGCGACGACCGGATCACGGTAGAGGCCGAGGAAGGACATGGCCGTCGACAACACGCCAGAACGCTCATTCTCCGACTTGTTGAGCAACTCGCGCGCCGCCGAGGCGACGACGGGATGGACGCCGCCGTCACCGAGATGCGGTGTTGTCATCAGGGTGCGCAGGGTCGCCTCGACCGGGCGTCTCGGATCGGACAGGAAGTTGGCGACGCCGGCAAGCGTCTTGTCGGGCTCGGCGTAGAGAACGTGCAGGATTGCGCCGACGAGCAGGGAGTGGCTGGTCTTCTCCCAATGGTTTCGGCGATCGAGCGCGCCCTCGGGGTCGACCAGGATGTCGGCGATGTTCTGGACGTCGCGGACTTCCTTCTCGCCGCGGCGTACCTCCAGCAACGGATTGTAGGCGGTCGAGCCGGCGTCGGTCGGATCGAACTTCAGAGCCCGGCCGAAGCGCGCGCGGAAGCCTGCCGTCAGCCCCCAGTTCTCCCCCTTGATGTCGTGGACGATTACCGAGCCGGGCCATGTCACCAGGGTCGGGACGACGAGGCCGACGCCCTTGCCGGAGCGGGTCGGAGCAAAACACAGGACATGCTCCGGACCGTCGTGACGGAGGTAACTCTCCTCCAGCCGCCCCAGTACCACGCCGTCGGGCGCAAGCAATCCGGCGGCCTCGATCTCCTCTCGTCCTGCCCAGCGCGCCGAGCCGTAGGTCTCGACGTTGCGCGCCTCACGCGCCCGCAGGATCGACAGGGTGATGGCGGCGGCGATCGAAATGAAGCCGCCGGAGGTCGCGATCGCCGCGCCTTCGAGGAAGATCGACGGCGCATAGGCGTCAAAGAAGTACCACCACCAGAAGAAGGCCGGCGGCAGATAGAACGGCAGTCCCCCGAGCGTGAACCAGGAATATCCGAGCTGCGGCTGAAATCCGAGCCGCCACGCCGTCCATTCGGTCGCCCCCCAGATCGCCACCGACACGATGACGAAGACGACGGTGATCTGTCCCCAAAGGACGCGAGTTCCCGACATGATGGCTCCGATCGGCGAGAGGCGTGGAGCCGATCAGAGAATAGGCTAACTAAGGACGGGCAAGAGCAAAGCTGCGCGATCGCGCCAACGGATACCACGGCGCGCAAATCGGCGGGGTGACAGAGAAATCAAGGTCGGCTCTTCGCTGCGGCACTCTGTTCCAAGAGGCGGCGATAGCCTTGCTTCGTCATCCAATGGGCGCGCGCGAGATGGGTCTCCCAGCACCGCCGGGTTCGCGCCTCGTCCACCGTCGGATCGCGATGAAGCACGATGCACGCGACCTCGGCCCAGTCGGCCCCAGCCGCTTCGGCATCGAGCAGCCGCAGGTAAGTGACGAGGCGGGCCTCGTCGTATCCGGTGAGGCCGGGAGCCGAGGGAGCTTCGTCGTCGACTTCGGGATCGAGTTCCAGCTTCAAACACATGAAGCACTCCCCTCCCCATCAACACGACAAGAGAAATCCTGAAATGGGATAATCCTGTTCCAGGATTACCGGAAAAGCTCACTGTCTACAACGGAGAGCTTCACCGGATGCCGAAGTCCCTGCGGTCGCCTCGGCAGGTGTTGCTCCAGGCACTGCTCATCGAAGCACGCAAGGGCAAGGGCCTGACGCAGGCGGACGTCGCCGGCGCGCTCGGAAAGCCCCAATCCTATGTCGCCAAATATGAGAACGGAGAGCGCCGACTGGATGTCGTCGAACTCATCGACATCACAATGGTGCTAAATATTTCGGTAGCAGACGTATTGTACAGACTGCAAATGTTACCACATTAGAACAGCAAATATGATCTTACTTATATTTACAACAATGCAGAATTCAAAATTTTTAGTTATTCAATAATCAATCACACCATTCACATAAAGAAGCGCGGACGTTTAGCGAGATCGAAGAGATCGCGAGCATCTCTCTCCCTCAGATCCCCAACCCTCGCGTCTTGCCCAACTGCCAGGAGATCGACGTCCCCTGGACGATGCCCATTACCTCACGACCGAGACGGTCGTCGATCACCGGCCGCCAGGGCACCAGCGTGAATTCCCTGGCGTTCTCGACGAGAGCGTATCGACCACTCGCCAGTGAGACCGTCCGCCGGAAGGTCCCCTGCACTGTTTCGCCATCCACAGATGCCCGGAACGACACGGGTCGTTCGAAGGCGAGTTCGCTACCCACTCGTGCGACCTCACGGGTCTCCAGCGTCGCAAGCAGGTTGCGGCGATAGGCGATCTGGCCATCCGAGCGACGCAGGGCGTCGCCCTGCGCGATCAGACGCTCGCGGCGATGCTCCATCGCGCGGTCGACAACCTGTCCGAACCCGGAGGGAACGAGATCGGACGTATTGCGCCCGATCAGGCGGCGGTCGAGCCAGGTCGCGCCGTCCGCCGAGATCTGGGCTTCCAGATCGAGGGTCGAGAGCGTGCGGATCGTCGCCTGTCGACTCCGGGCGGCATCATCGGCGGCAGCCCGGCTCTCGAAGTCCTGCGGGATGCGCCAGTGATCGGCATCGATCCGTTCGACGATGCCGGCTCGACGCAGGGCTTCGAGCCGGCGGACATGGGCTTCGACGAAACCTTCGGGATCAGCACCAGGACCATGCCTTTCGAAACGAGCCTGTTCGAGATGACGGCTCGGTCGATAGATGCCGCCCTCCACTGATGCGGCGATGGTGCGATCGGCTGGTCGAGGACCGGCCTCTCGTGGCCCGACTTCGATGATCGCACCGATGGCGACCTCTTCGAGATGAGCCGGATCGAAGCCGGCGACATGATGGAGACGACCGTCGATACCGTCGACGATCAAGGCGACGCTGTCGCCGAGCTCGTCGGGCAGATGCTTGCCGAGAAGGCGGCCGATGATCGACGACGACGGCACCCCATCGTGGATCCGGAAGCTCGCCGGATCGCGGTCCTCTCCTTCGACACGCAACGCCCGCTGCATCGTCGCGATGATGTCGCCGCGCTCACCCAGTTGGCGAAGGGTCGGCTCCAGACGGTTGCTCAGGGACCAGATTCCAGGCGCCTGTTCTGTCGCGAGCCCCATGCGCCCGAGCTTCTTCAGTCGCCCGAGACGCGAGGCACGGTCCGCGATGTCCCGGCGGTCGGTCGGCGCGTGGCGAAGGTCGAGAAGCCCCTCTCGCACCTCTTCGATCAGGGCGCGATCGATCCGGGTGAAGCGATCCTGGTCGAGCTCGACCGTCAACTTCTGCTGTCGTTCGAGCTCGCTGACCGGCCCGAGTTCCAGTGTCACCAGCTCGCTCGCCCGCTCTCGGACGCCATGCGCAATGTAGTCGCCGTTGATGACCAGCTCCTCGCCCCGTTCGTCGCGTCCGCTGACGACGACATGGACGTGGGGATGGCCGGTGTTGAAATGGTTGACCGCCACCCAGTCGAGCCGGGTGCCGAGATCCTTCTCGACCTCGGCCATCAGGTCGCGCGTGAAGCCGGTGAGATCGTCGAGGGCGACCCCATCCTCGGGCGCGACGATGAAGCGGAACTGGTGGCGATCGTCTTGGCCACGCGCGAGGAAGGCATCACCGTCGGCGCGATCCTCGCTCGCCGCATAGAGCTGGCCGCGCTCGCCATCCCGCGAGGTGCCGTCGCGCTGGACGTAGCGCAGATGCGCCGCCGCGCGACCGCCCTGCCCTGCCGCCCGGACGAAGCGCGCCTTGACCACCACCCGGCGCGCACCGGGCTTCCGATGGCTCCAACCGCGACCGAGATCACAGGCACGGACGAAGGCTGCTCCACGCCCACGGGCCACTCCGCGACTGGCCGCACCCCCGAGCCTCGATGCAGGCGAGGCTACTCCCGGGCCGATCGAGGACCCGGGCGATCCACCCATCCCATGTTGCCGGGCAACCTTGCCGACCTTGGTGAAGAAGCTGGCCGTGGCCTTGCCGTCGCCACCACGCCCCACCCGACCGGGCTTCGGCCGAAACCGATGTTCGTCGTCACGACTCACGGTCGCCACTCCCGCCTGCACACGCAGAACCGGTAGAACCCACGGGGTAGTGCCGCCGAAAAGACCGCATTCAGCGGAGTTTCGGGAAGGAACGGCACCATGGCTCGTTGCCGGCAGTGCCGCCCCTCTCCTTCCAACCCACGTGCAGACAACGACAATTCGCCGCGATGGGCCGGAACGGTGCCGCCGGCTTTTATCTTGCCCTCCCTCACCTGCCCTTCCTCCTCCACCTTTCGCGCGCTTTCCCGAGGTTCGAGCTTCGATCTGTCCCTCGAGCAGACGGCTCGCGCTCAACGCCCGGGACCGGCAGGCGTGCGGGAAACGAAGAGCGAGGCCCTGGTCTCCGTCGCACTCGATCGTCGTCCTCCCGACGGTTCGGCAACCACGGACCCCACGGCGGGTCGCTCGGCCGATCGATCCTCGGCCGGCTCCCAATCGGCGCTCGGCCCGATGACGACTCGGCCGATGAACAACGGCGCCGTCGTCCAGGTCGGCTCAACGGAACGGTTCGTCGTGGCGGCATCGGTCGACACGGTTCCGATCAGCGGCAGGAGATGGGCGACGCGGATCTGCACCTCCGGCGGCAGCGGCCGGCCGGTCCTCAGATGGTCGTCGTAGCGTCGAGGCCCGGCGAAATAGGCGGCGAGAAACCCCTCCGCCCCGTAGCGATCAAAGAGCTCGCGCAAAAGGGCCGCTCCCGCCATGATGTTGTCGTCGGGGGGGTAGGGATCGTTGCCCAGATGGTAGCGGGCGCGCAGCTCGGCCCAGGTCTCCGGCGGGATCTGCATCAGCCCGATCGCCCCCTGCGGTGAGGTTGCACGGGCATCTCCACCGCTCGCGACCTCGATCACTGCTCGAATCCAAACAGCGGGGATTTCGAAGCGCTGAGCGGCGTCGCGGATCGCGCCTGCCAGAGGATCCGTTGCAGACGACGTGGTGATCGGACGATCGGCCGCCTGCGCCGCCGCGACGGCAGGAAGACAGATCGACGTGATCTGCAACGACGCCATGACGACGGCGCTGCGCAATACGGCGCCGGCGGCGCCAGCACCGACACGACAGGCGCTCTCCACTGTGGGGAGACGCCGCCGATCGGGAATATCGGTGGACGACGAGCCGTGTCGCATCATCGGTCGCACCCATCGCCGTGTTCTACGATCCACAGCGGATCGGCGCGACCGAGGATCATGCTCGTCGACGTCGGGCCGAAATAGCGGCCGTCCAGACTGTCGGCGACCTCGGCATTCATCAGGAAGATTTCGCCTTCGGCGAGGGTCCGGCATCCGCTCCAGATCGGGAGATTGTGCCCTCGATCGTCCTGCGACCGGGCCGCGCCGACCGAGACGCCGTCGACGGTGAGGTCGGCGCCGTCGCGGCACACGGTCTGCGACGTGAGCGCCCGTACGTGTTTGAGGAGCGGCACGCCCAACGGCAGACGACCGCTCTCGGCGAGGAAGCGCGCGACCCGATCGGGCGGTGTCATCGCGACCAGATCGCCGACGTGCAGTCGGTCGGTCGGCCGCAATGCGTAGAGACCGATCGGCGTACTGGCCGTGGCGTTCCACAGCAGCCGCGGCACCGGAGACGGGACGATCGAGGCGCCGATCCCGAGCACCGCGGCATAGGTCACCATCACGAAGCCGAAGCGCGTCACGGATTGATCCTCCGGCGTTTCAGCCAGGCGGCATGCTGCTCGCGGGTATAGATCCGCGCCTCCTCGCCGGCGACGATACGATTTTGAACGTGACGCCAATAGTCGGGCATCACCTCGACCGCATCGATGCCGAGGGCCTCCACCGCATCGATCACGCCGAGCACCCGCTCGACCTTGGGCCAGCCGTCGATCCGCAGCAGGATTTCGCCGCCCGGCCGCACGAAGGGCAGCGTCTGGTAATCTTCGCTCGTCGTGACCGTGCGCAGGATGTCGATGCGCGACAGGATGGTGCCGAAGTCGTTCGATGCCCAGCGGACGAAGGCGAAGACGGTGCCGGCGGCGAAGCTGACGATGCGTCGGCGCCGGTCGAGCTTCAGGCTCTCGACCGGATCACCGAAGCGGATCCAGTGTTCGATGCGGCCCTCGACCCAGGTCAGTTCGACATGGGTCAGATGTTCACCGGCGCGATCAGGCGACGATCGATCGGCCTGCGGGGCACGAATGTCGTTGTCGTTCATCGAGGTTCTCCTTCGATGTCGGGAAATTCCCGCGCGAGCAGATCGCGCAGCATGTCGGCGACGGTGACGCCGCGCCGGAACGCCGTGACCTTGATGCGGCCGCGCAGTTCGGGCGTGACGTCGATGGTGAGGCGGGCAGTGAAACCCGCCGACCGAACCGGCTCGTCCCGAGGCGCCGGCTCGGTGGTGCGGATCCAGGCATCGGCATCCCCCGGGCGGGCAGCAAAGCCGCGACCACGGCCACGGTCGGTCATGGCGCGAGCCTCCCGATCTCCACGGCTAGCGCCGCGATCTCGCGCGCCGCCGGACCGGCCTCGTCGATCTCGAAGACCAGGCGTCCGGTTTGCGCCGCATCGGCATAGGCGACGCGTTGGCCGATGCGGGTGGCGAGCAGTGGCGGATCGTGATCGGCCAGCGTCTCGGCCGTCTCGCGCGCGATGATCGTCCGCGCGCCGCAGCGGTTCAGCAGGAAGCGGGCGCGCAGCTCGGGACGGAACACCCGCGCTTCTTCGACGAGCCTCAGCATCTCCGCCGAGGCCCAGCCGTCGAACGGCGACGGTGTCGCCGGGATGACGACCAGGTCGGCGGCGAGCAGGGCCGAGCGCATCAGCCCGGCGACGCGCGGCGGCCCGTCGATGACGACGTGATCGACGGTGCGTGCGAGCTCGGGGGCTTCGCGGTGGAGCGTGTCGCGGGCGAGCCCGACGACGCCGAAGAGCCGTGGCAGCCCTTCCCTCACCCGTTGCTCCGACCAGTCGAGCGACGACCCTTGCGGATCGGCGTCGATCAGGGTGACCCGTCGGCCCTGCCGAGTCCAGGCCCCGGCGAGATGGAGCGCCAGCGTCGTCTTGCCGACGCCCCCCTTCTGATTGAGGAACGCGACGATCATGGCGCACCTCGTCGCGTGGTGCCGGCACCATGGGTGCGACGCTCGCGCGCAACAGAAGAAGAGTTAGACTCTCTGTTAGAGTCTGAGTTAGCAGCGCCGATCTGGTCGGCCGGCCAAGGGGTTGCGCCACCTTCGTGCGCCTGATGTGCCGATAGGGCTGCGCCTGATGTGCCGATACCGCCTGCGCCCGATGTGCCAATACGATCCACAGGTCTGTCCACAGGCACTGTGGACGAGTTCGTCGGGCGAATTCTCAGACGCTCCGTCGCGCCGTCGCGCTCGATCGCGAGCCGGTAGCCCGGCAACGGCTGGCGTAATGCGATCCGGCGCAGATCGAGGGCGAAGTCGGAGAGCCGCGCCAGGCTGCCCGACTTGGCATGAAGATGAGCGACCTCGAAGAGCCAGCCCTGCGGTTGGCGGCCGGCATGTTTGCGGGCGACCCGATAGAGCCAGCGCTCGATGCCACCGGTCAGTCGGAAGTAGGCCGGATCGATGGTGAGGACGAGCGCACGATCGAGGATGCTGCGGTAGAACCATTCCGGCAGGACGAATTCCATGCCCTCGACCCGCCCGGTCCGCGTCGCGATCTCCTCCCATTCGTTGATCCAGGAGAACTGCTGGCGACGCCAATGTGGCCCGGTTCGGATCGTCGTGGCGACGACGGTCGACTGCAGGCGCGACAGAGCCGCCTTCAGCAACAGGTACTGCCTGTTGCCGGTCGATCGCCCGACCCCGCGCAGCAGCTGATATGGGGTGAAGCGCACGAAGCGCGAGGTGCGCAACCCGCGGTTCTGCGCCTCGACCAACTGGCTCGCCGCCCAGATCAGCACGTCGGCATCCCAGATCGTCGCCATCCCGTGCTCGGGCATGCCGAAGACCTGGACCTCGACGTCGGCGGTGGCATAGAGGATCGGCGTGGTGCGTCGTGACTTCGACAAAGAGAAGAACGGCCGTTCCATCAGATCGCGCTGATCGCGGGGACGGGCGTCCCCGCCGATCACGACGAAGGGCACGAGCCGATTGCGTTCGCTGTCGCGCGATGCCGGCTCGGTTCCGGGTTTGCTGGAGAGCACCATTTCAGCGGGCTCCCCGTTCGGCCGGCGTCAACGGTCGCGCCGGGAAGACGCGCCGAGGCGTGTCGTCGGAGGTCGACCTGCGCGCGCCGATCGCCGTCCAGGCCTGCAGATCCTCGACGGCATAGACGACACGCCCGCCGATCTTCCGGTACATCGGGCCGGTACCATAGGTGCGGTGCTTCTCGAGGGTGCGGATCGAGATGCCGAGGAAACGCGCCGCTTCGGGCGTGCGCAGGAAACGTGGCGGCAGACCCGCCATCGGATCGGGCATGGAGACCTCCGGTTCGCCATTCGCGCAGTCGAGGGCGACCGCGCGTCCTGGCGAACCGTGGCGGAGAACAGGAGGGGACCGGCATGCCGGATATCGCCCCCTGCGATTCCGGCACTCCCTACGAAACGGCATGTGGATCCGGCGGCGGCTCTCTCCCCGGTACGCCCGAAGGTCCGACTCCGCGCGCCGCGTCGATGTACGATGAGAAAGCACGCCACCATGATCGACCGACCCGTCGAACCCCGGTGCGACGAACGGCGGCGGCGGTGTCCTCGACGAAACGATCGGCGCTGCGGTTTCTCCGCATCGGTGCGATTGCGCGCAGACCTCACACGCTCCGCGAGATTGCCATCTTTCTGCGAGAACCAAGGGTGTCGCGGGAGCGACACACGGGGCTCGGGCGGAAGACGGTCCCGGCAATCATTTTGGAGCCGCACCGGTTTCCGTCGAACGTGGTCACGGAGTGGCAAGCGCCCCCTTCGGGGCACGCGATGGACTCCATGCCCCCCCGAATCTCGAGATCCGAGCCGAAGCCGCTGCGCTCGTCCCATCCCCTTCGATGCAGGAAACCGACCGATGCCGCATTCCGGAAGCAACGAACTGGACGCCTTTCGGTTCTCGGACCAACCGTTCTGTCACAATCGCTATGTCGGCGTGGTCGAAGGACGGACGGTCATCGTGAACGTCCAATTCAGTGAGACCGACGACAACGGTGACAATCCCCTTCGCGAAAGGGAATTCGATGCCTTCGTCGTGAGGGCCTTGAAGGAAGTCATCGCCAGGACCGAGCGTGGGGTCTCCGCGTCTCAGTGACCGAGGTCCGCCTTGGGGAAATTTGATAGACTGCCCTCGAAACCATGAGAGCCGGCGAAACATGACCGACCTCCCCAACGACCTGTTCATCGATCTGACCGTCGGCATCGTCTCGGCCTACGTCGCACACAACACCCTGCCGGCATCGCGGCTGGCCGATCTGATCGCCGAGGTCCACGCAGCTCTCGGGAGGGCCGTCTCCGGTCCGGCTCTGCAGCCGACACCCGAGATCGTGGCACCGGCGGTGCAATTGCGGAAGTCGGTCACCCCGGACTTCATCGTCTGTCTCGAAGACGGCAAGAGGTTCAAATCGCTGAAGCGCCACCTGCGCACCGCGCACGGCCTGAGCGCGGAAGCCTATCGCGAGAAGTGGGGGCTACCGGCGGACTACCCGATGGTGGCAGCCAACTACTCCGAAGCCCGGTCGACCATGGCAAAGGCGATCGGGCTCGGTCGACCACGGGGGCGTCGCGCGGGTTGATTGCCCGGCGCCCACGCGTCTCATCGAGGCGACCCGAGCCGAGCAACGAAAGGTCGAACGCCGTCGTTTTCTATCCGGGACCACGGCGTCGTTTCACCGGATGGCAGAGCAGATGGAGATATCCGCCGCGCATCAGGCGCAAGGCATCGGCGACGAGACGGCGCGTGCGGTTCTTCAGCGGATCGATTTCCCAATCCCGCTTGGTCCGGCTGCGAAACGCGAACATCGCTTCGGCAATGGTGCGATAACTCGCCCCCGTCAACCGAGCGTCCAACGCCCGCAGCATCAGAATGTGCCGCTGCCGTGTCGTCTCGGGCAGAGGCCGTAACGATCCGCCCGGTGGCAGTCCGGCGAGAGCCCTCCAGAATCGGCGCGCCGCGTGAGCCCGCAGTTCGAACAAGGCATCGAGCGGCAGCACCACGACATATCCGGCACAGACTCGCGGTGGCAGTGCCTTCAGCCAGAATTGGTGATCGTTCCCACCGTGACGCCAGACCGCATGCCAGTCGTCACCGGCGTTTCGCAGATCGACACCCGGTAGATTCGACAGTTGGAGCGGCCTAACACCTCCCGCTTCGCCGGGCGGCGTAGGCTGGATCAGGATCGCCTCCGGCTGAAGGTCCGGCATCCAGAACAGCGAGGCTTCATCGGCCGGAACTCTCGGATCTACGGGGAAATCGAAGCCCCCAACGCCGAGAGAAGGCGTCGAGGACATCGTCTCTCGGGCGCGCCACATCGGCGTTGATCCGGACGAAATCCCACTGATAGTCTCGATCGCGGCGCAGATACTCCCATGCGAAGCCGGCAGGGGGAATGTCGCGGGCATGCGCGTAGGCCTCTGGCGAACGCCAGTCGATGTCCAGCATGGCACACTCCCGTTTCGAGTGGTGCGTGAGAAATACCCGCCCTGCCTGTAGATCTTCGGAAGAGCACTCGGCGACGTGAAGCCGGAAAGTTGCGATACCTCGATCGCCGAATCCGAACGCAGTCGCCCCGAAGTCGCGACGACTCCATCGAGAAACCGGCTTGCCGTCGATCCGTCTTTCAGGATCGGCGACAAGCCGGAAAGGCGACTTCGCGGGAATACGGGCCGCATCATGCGGTCCGCTCCTCGGCGAGCTTCGGCTGATGGCCATGCAGGAAGTCGACCGCCCGGCTGGCATGCGATGCGGCGGTGAAGACGAAGCGCTTGTCGTCTTTCAGGACTTTGATCCAGGACGCGATGTAGGCGGCGTGGTCGGAACGCGGTTCGGGGGTGAGCCCGAGGTCTGCGGCAAGAAAAGCCGCCCCGAGTTCGGCGACCAGTTCCTCACGGGCGTAACCCGCGTCGCCGAAGCGGGTGCGGCCGAAGTCACGGTCGAGGCGGGAGGGATGCCGGGTCCAGTGGACACATTCGTGTCCGAGGGTCGCATAGTAGGAGACGGGATCACGGAAGCTCTCGAAGAGCGGCATCTGCACGTGGTCGGAGCCGACCGCGTAATAGGCCTGGGCACCGCCGTGACGAATGTCTGCGCCGATGGCGGTGAAGAAGGCATCGGCACGGGCATCACGGGTGATCGGATCGAGAGGGTCGGTGGCCGGCGCGTGAAACCGATCGGGCAGCCCATCGATCTGGTCGACGCAGAAGACGGTGTAGGCCTTGAGGAAGGGGATCTCGCGCTCGACTTCGTCGCCGCGATCGTCGGTCTCGGTGCGGCGGATGCGATCGGCATAGACGACGGTGGAGCCGGTCTCGCCCTTCCTGACGTGACCACCGAGTTCGCGCGCCTGTCGGAAGGTCATCCAGGTCGGCGAGGAAAAACCACACGCGACCGCTTCGGACCACAAGAGCAGGACGTTGATGCCGGAGTAAGGCTGACCGTTGTGGCGCAGCGGCCGAACGATGCGGCCTTGGGTGTTGCCCGCCGACCAGGGCCTGATCCAGGTCGGGACCCCGCTCTCGAGGTCGGCGAGAATGCGATCGGTGACGCGGGCGTGGATGTCGGAGCGGGCGGAGGCGTTGGTCTTCGGTGCCATGATCGGGATCTCCTTCGTCGTGACCGCCGGGAGTGGCTTCGTCACGGCGACCGAGAGGCCGGGGCGTCGGGGGACGGGCGCACCCGAAGGGCCGAAACGCCAGTGGAGGACGGCAACGCCGTTGCACCCGTCCCCGCCTCGGCCAGGATCGCCGCCCATCAGACGAGGCCTTCCCGAGCGGACACCGGGAGAGAGAGCGCTGGCCCGGAGGCACCGATCTGCCCGCTTGGCGCTCTCCCGCGCGAACGTGCATCTCAACGGACGCATTTCCGGGGGGAAGACACGTCAGGCCCGGTACGGCTCACCTGCCGTCGTCGGGATCGGTGCCGAGCCGGCAGCCTCGGGCTCCACGTCACGTGGTGGCCGGACCGACGAATGCCCGCCTTTGCCGAAACGCTTCCGCGGCTGCGTCTCAGGTGGCATGAAGGAGATCGTGAAGCTGTTCGAATCCGTCGTTCGGTGCCGACGCTCCGCGCATCGAGAAGGATCGGGCGATGGACCAGAAGACCCCGCACCGTTCGACCCATCGCCGCATCCCGGCCGGGATCTGGGCGCTCGGCTTCGTCTCGCTGCTGATGGACGTCTCCTCGGAGATGATCCATGCACTGTTGCCGATCTGGCTGGTCACCGGACTGGGCGCCTCGACATTGGCCGTGGGTCTGATCGAAGGCATCGCCGAAGCGACGGCGTCGATCACCAAGGTGTTCTCCGGCGCGATCTCCGACCGGCTCGGCAAACGCAAGCTCCTCGCCGCCATCGGCTACGGCATGGCGGCCTTCACCAAACCGGTGTTCCCGCTCGCCGGCTCGCTCGGCTGGATCGTCGCCGCCCGTTTCGTCGATCGCATCGGCAAGGGCATTCGGGGGGCCCCGCGCGATGCGCTCGTCGCCGACCTCAGCCCGCCCGAGCTGCGCGGCGCCAGCTTCGGGCTGCGCCAGACCCTCGACACGATCGGTGCCTTCCTCGGCCCCTTCCTCGCCATCACCCTGATGGCGGCGAGCGGCGGCGACATCCGCCTGGTCTTCTGGGTGGCGGTGATCCCGGGGTTCCTGTCCTTCGCGCTGATCGTCTTTGCGGTGCGTGATCCTGAACCGTTGAAGGACGCCGAGGGCCGCCCACCACTGCGCTTCGCCGAGATGGCCACCCTCCCCTCCACCTTCTGGTGGGTCACCGGCCTTGCCACGGTCTTCACGCTCGCCCGCTTCTCCGACGCCTTTCTGATACTGCGCGCCCAATCGATCGGCCTGAGCCTGTTGCTGGTGCCGCTGATCATGGTGGTGATGAACGTCGCCTATGCGCTCTCCGCCTACCCGGTCGGGGTGCTCGCCGACCGTTTCGATCGGCGGATCATTCTGGCCACCGGCCTCGTGCTCCTCGTCGGCGCCGACCTCGTGCTCGGGCTCACCGGTTCGGCCGTCGGCCTGTGGATCGGCGCGGTTCTATGGGGACTGCACATGGGCTTCACCCAGGGGCTCTTCGCCACCCTGATCGCCGACACCGCGCCACCGGCTCTTCGCGGCACCGCCTTCGGTCTCTTCAATCTGGTGACCGGTGTCACCCTCTTCGTCGCCAGCCTGATCGCCGGCGCGCTGTGGCAGGCGATCGGCCCGACCGCCACTTTCCTCGCCGGTGCCGGCTTCGCCGTGGTGACGCTCGGCGGTCTGTGGAGTGTCGTGCCGAGGGCGACGATCGACGGATCGAGGCTCTGAAGCCGGATCAACCCGGATCATCCACCGGGGAACAGAATCGCTTCGTAGTCCATCGCCCCGGACAGCACGTGGAGCACCACGAGTGCTTCCGCCTCGACCCGATAGAAGATCAGATAGCGTCCGTGAACGGCACGGCGGACGCCCCTCGCCTCCCAACGAGGAACGAGACGATGTGCCGATGGTTGATCGACCAGAGTGAGGCAGTGAGCCTGCAACTCTCCGACGAATGAGAGGGCACGCGTCGGGCTGTCCTGCGCAATCCAATCGCCGATCCGGATCAGATCCCGTCGCGCTTCTTCGGTGAAGACCAACTTCATGGGCGAGGGTCATCCGACGATGCACCGTAACGGTGCTTCAGTTCGGCAAAGACGTCTTCGGCGGCGAGGACACGACCGGCATCGGCATCGGCGAGACCTCGCGCGAGTGCCGCGTCGAGAACGGCCAAACGTGTCTCGCGTTCGTCGAGCAGACGCACGCCCTCCCGCAGCACTTCGCTCTTGGAGTTGTAGCGGCCACTCTCGACGAGACGGTTCACCACCGCCTCGAGGTTACCGAGTTCGACACTGTGCGCCATGATCCGACCCTCCATCCGCATCAGGATCGCACCGTCGATAACAGTTATCAAGGCAGATCCCCCGACCCTTCGGCCGGGGGATCGTGGATCAGGCGGTGATCCGCCCCTTCCGCCGCGCCTCGTCGGCGTAGGTACCGAGCGATTTGTCGGCGCGGAAGTGCAGATCTCGTTCGACCGGGAGCCCGAGCCGCCCTCGGACGGCGGCGAGTTCCGACAATCGGACATGGCCGAGTTCGGGGCAGCCTAGACCGAGGTCGCAGAGCCCGAAGGCGAGGTCGGGATCGTCGGGGTCGAGTTCGCTGAGGAGCCAGGTCGCTCCGGCGTCGGGGGTGAAGAGCTTCGCCACCGGTCGGGGATCGAAGGCGCCGGTGTCGCGGGACTTCGCCCCATTGGCGAGAAGCCGGTCGCGGAGGGTCTGGGGAATGAGGGTCATGAGGTCGTCTCCGTTGGTTGGAGGAGGAGAGCGCCCCGCCGGGTGGCGGGGCGCCGATCGCCTCAGTCGCCGTTGCGGCGGGACCAGATGAGGGAGAAGCCGTCAGTGCCTTCGACCTCGACCAGCGAGGCGTAGATCGGGGCGGGAAAGCTCGGGTCGTCGAGCTTGACGGAGAGGTAGTCGCGGTTGTCGCGGGAGGTCTTCTTCCAGGCCGCGCCGAATTCGGTCTGGCCGGCGAAGATGCGGTAGTCGGGGGCCTTGTCGCTGTCGCTCTCGGCCGGGGTGAACCGGGCCTTGACGTTGAGGGTGAGCGTCTTGACCGCGCCGGTGTATTCCGCGCCGGACTTCGTGAAGGTGCCGATGGTCGCCATTGTCGTGTTCCTCGTCTGGTCTCGGCCGCGCCCATCGCGGCCTCGATGGCGACGGGAAGGCCGGGGCCGAGCGGACCGCACCCTCCGGGCCGAAGCGTCAGCGGAGGACGGCGGACGACGACTTGTCTTGCGTCGCGAGGAATGCCGCGTCGAGCTCGCCCGACCGGCAGGGGAAGAGAAGTCGGCGATCGCCGTTGCGGAACATGCGAGAGGCCGGGAACCGGCCGTACCTCGGCCAGACACGAAAGACGAGAGGACGCCGTGGGCCGGGACCGATCACAGCAGAAGACAGACAATTCGACGATCGACAGAAACGATGAAACGAGGCAGAAGGATCGTCAGAGTCAGCGCTCCTTGCACATCGAGGCACCCTCCGGCCGGCATAGAGCGACGACGAGGCACACTCCTGCGTTCGCCGCCTCCGACTGAGGCGTTGCCGAAGACCTCCCCGTCTTCACCGCCACGCTCCACACGCACGAAAGCCGGTCGACCCTTGCGGATCGACCGGCACACGCTGTTCAACGGCGATCACTCGGCGGCGATCGTCAGATCCTCGGCGCGCTCCTCGGAGACGAAAGCATCGGTCGCTGCGTCGGCGGGGCTGTTCACCTCCACCTCGACCGGCGTGACGACCGGATGCCCCTTGGTCCGCAGCATCGGCGGCAACCAACCGATCGGACGCAACAGGCGTTCCGCTTCCGCAGCCATCTCCGTCTTCTTGAGGCCGATGATCCGTTCGGCTGCCGCGCGGCCGGCACCTTCCTCGACCGCCTCGACGATCCGCCCTTTGGTGACGCGCGAGAAGTAGCTCTCGGCGGTCGCCTCCCAGAAGCGCGTCATGTCGAGACCGAGCGCTTCCGCCAGACCATCGGCATGGGTGAGCGCGCTCGGACGGCGATCCCACGGCAGGCGCAACGCGTTGACGGTGAGCCCGGCGCAATGGGCGAGGAGATCGAGCACCGCCGTCTCGTCGAGACCCATGACGAAGGACCAGAGATCGTTGACATCGGTAGGCAGGCGCGAAGCCCAGGCGCCATGCCGTGCGGCGATCCGCCGTTCGGTCGGGGTATCGCCGATGCTCGGAGCGTGACCCACGAGCCCCACCGTCTTCGGCTCGATCTCGAGCGCGGTGCCCGAGACGTAACGGAAGAAGGTCCGCGCAGCGAGTGCATGGACGACGGCGCGCAGGGCGATACGCGGGGCCTCGGTGAGCGCATCGCGAAGGGCGAGCGTGCGATGCGCCGAAAGTTCGGCCGTGAGCTTGTCGGAGAGCATCGCCAGCGCCGAGGCATCGTCCGGCTCTTCGTTCTCACCGTTGCTCGCGCCGGCGGATTCGCTCTCGTGAGCCGTGCCGGGAGCACCCTCCCCTTCTTCCTCCGCCTCGGCGGTGACGATCACCGGCTCGTCCTCCGCACGCACGAAGCCACGCTCGATCCGCACCGCACCATCCCACCCGAGCGAGACGAACGCCCCGGCGATCGACCGATCTTCCGCAGCGAACTCCGGCTGCGGCTGCAACGCCGTGATCTCGTCCTCGATCCGCTGCCATGCCGCTTCCGCTTCGTCGGAGAGTTCGCCGTCCGCGATCTCGGCGAACCGGGCCTTCTCGACCTCGAGTTCGGCGATCCGCGTCGCCGTCTCTTCGCTCGCCTCGAGCGTCCGGGGGTAGAGCCGAAGCAGTCCGGCGGCGAGGGCATGCGGATATTCCGGATCGACCTCGACCCACTTCCAACCCTCGGCCCGAACGCGCGCGCCCTCCTCGTCGAGCCGTGTGCGAACGAGCCTATCGAGCGGCGCCACATCGGCGAGCCAACCGCCGCTCGTCTCGTCGAAGAGATCGCGCACCACGACGCCTCCCGCCGCCTCATAGGCCTCGACGCCAACGAGCCGCACGCGCCGATCCCCAGCCGGAACATGCGCCGTCGTCAGGGCGCGACGGATGGCGTCCTTGCTCTTGTTCCAACCGAGCTCCGCCCACACCCGTTCCTGCGCGGCGTGATCGTCGGTGACCGCGAAGGCCATCAACTGATCGAGTGAGACCTCACCCTCGCGATAGAGCGCCATCAGCTTCCGTGACACCGCACCGAGCTTCATCCGTTGGCGCACCACGGTCGCACTCACGCCGAAGCGGGCGGCGATCGCCTCGACGCCCCTTCCCGCCTCGACGAGCCGGGCGAAGGCCTCGTACTGGTCGGCCGGGTGCATCGGTGCCTGGGTGATGTTCTCGGCGAGACTGACCTCCTCGCCGTCCTCCACGGCCACCACCTTGCACGGCACCGCGAAGGACTTCGGCAAACGCTTTTCCTTCACCAAGAGCTTCAACGCGGCGAGACGGCGACCGCCCGCCACCACTTCGAAACGGCTCGCCCCCTCCTCGTCGCCGCCGACCGGCCGCACCGTGAGGTTCTGCAAGAGCCCGTGCGCCGCGATCGAGGCGGCGAGTTCGTCGATCCGCGCGTCGCGGCCGGTCTTGCGCACGTTGGCGGCACTCGACACCAGCCGAGCGAGCGGGATCTCGATGAGCATCGTGGTCATGGTGGTCTCTCCTCGTGGTCCTCGGACACATGCGCGAGGTCCCCGCGCATGTGTCCCGGGGGCGCGTGAGCGCGCGGGGAGAGAGGGGGGCGAGTGTGGTCGCGCGGGACCGGGCTGCCGAGCCGAGCGGGACGGATCGAGGGGATCGGCGAGGTGTCCACGTTCGGGCGGCCTGCGAGCGAGCGGCCCTGTCCCGCTCAGCGACCGCACTCGCGGGGGAGAGCGGGGTCAGACCCCGTTCTCCCCGATCGGAAGGTCGGATCGATCGAGTGGAAGCCGCATCTTTCATTCGGATGCGTCGATCTCGTCATGCTCGGAGGAGGCACGAAGACACCGCGCTCAAGCGGAGCGAACATCCTGCCTTTGCGCAGGGCCGCACCGTCGCTGTCCCTTTCGAAGGTCGGGCGCCCGTCTACTGCCCATGGAAATGGAAACCCCGTTGCGGGGCAGGCGTGCCGAGATCCGCGATCCGGCTCGATCGACACGCCCGCTTCGAGACGCACCCGACGAACCGTCGAGTACGCGGCGGACCGAAACCTCGGTCGACCTGATGGGCTCCGGGCGGGGTCGCCGCCATCCCCATCGCCGCGCTCGATCCGCCTCACCGTGCGGCGTCTCCCGCGGTCCCCGCGTTTGTCGGGTCCGGGTCCCCATTGTCCTCACTCGGCGGCGGACTTGGCGTCGCCAAAACTCTCGATCCCGGCGATCGATTGGAATTCCGTCAGGTACTCCGGGCGATGCTGCGTCAACCAGCGAACGATCCGCCCATTGGCGAGCAATTTCCGCACATAGCCGCAGGTAACCATCAACTGGAGATTATCGATGCCGTAGCTGTCCTCGACAGATTTAACCTGCGTCTGCAGACTCAAGAGCTCTCGTTCCATTCGAGCAATCTGATCAGCCGTGACACTATCGACATTTTTCTTACGGAGGACGACCAATAGCTTGGGAGGAGTGGTGGCCAGCAGAACCTTCGCAAATACGGCCGTATAATTGTTCTGGCCGATCATCAGCTCCGCGGCCTCGACCTGACGGATCGGTGCCATACGACGGAGCATGTCGAACACCGAGAACGGGCATGGACTGTCCTTCAGAAGATCGACGGCATCCGGACAGATCCCCTTCAGCATTCGTGCTCGCCGCCGGATCGAGACCGCATCCAGCCCGAGAGCCTCGGCGAGGCGTTCCTCCGGCACGCCGCGTTCGATCGCCCGGGTGATCATTCGGTGTTCCTGAACGGCCGCCAGCCGATTAATCCTCTTGTTGTAGGTGTAGGTCTCGTCGTCCGTCGACACGAGACACTCGACCTCCTGGATGCCGAGGTCCTTCAACGCCTCGACCCTGAGATGCCCGTCGAGCAGGAAATACCGACCTGGGTGTTTGGGGTCGGGCGCAACCGCCGGAGCTTCGACGAGGCCGATCGCCCGTACCGAGCCCAAGATCTGGGCATACTTCCGGCTCTCCTTCATTCCGGCGCGGAGGGTCTTGAGCGGCACCAGTTGGCTGATCGCCACGACGATGCTCTGCCGTTCGAACGACAGTTTGACGTCCCGCCCCTTGTCTTCGGCTTCGATCATCGGACCACCTCCCCGGGAATACGGGCCACCAGCGCGCGAGGCATGGTCGCCAGGTCCTCGGCACGCAGCAGCGTGCTGAACCCTTCATCGTTCAAAAGATCCTTGAGCGCTTCGATCATGAAGAGAAGCTTGGTCTGGGCAAAGTTCGAGCGCTTCACCAGGAGGCGCTGCTTGTCCGTCTCTCGCTGGTAGACGCGGACGAGATCAGCGGCCGTCACACGCCGTGGCGCGTTTCTCGGACCGAAGCCGTTGTCGGGAACTGTCTTGCTCCGCTTCAACCGTTGGTCGATCATTCGACGGACCGACGCCAATTTCTTGCCCTTGATCTTACCGGCCGCGTAGGCGTCGATGAGAATGTCCTGGGTCTCGGCATCCTCGGCGCGAGCAATATCGATCGCGAAGCTGATCGGGATGAGCCCCGTTTCCACCGCAGAGACCAGTCGCTCCTCACCGCGCTCCAGCAACACCACGATCATGTTGACCCAGCTCGGGGTGCAGCCGATCTTCCGCGCGATCTCGCCGTCACTATACCCGCGTTCGTGCAGGGCTCCGATCTCCTGCATAATGTCGATCGGGCGATGCTGCCGCCGAGCGATGTTCTCCACGAGGCTCATCACCAGACCGTCTCTCTCCGACACTTCGACGATGATTGCTGGGATCTCCGTCGCGCCCAACATGCGGAAGGCTTCCAGACGCCCCTCGCCGCAGATGAGTTCGTAGCGGACCGATCCCCCATTTCCCTTCCGGCTCACCGTGATCGGTCGCTTCAGGCCGACAACCCCGATGTTGTCGACGATCTCTCGGTGTTGCTTCTTGTTGCGCGCACGCGGATTCAGCACGTGGATGAGCGCGATCGGGATCATCTCGATAGTCTGGGACCGCAATGGTGAGGTCATGCTGCCTCCGTGATGCGCACCGGCATCGCCAAGTCGTAGAGGAGGTCGAGCGTCTCGAACCGGTAGGCATCGAGACCCAACCCATTGTCTTCGGCGAGGTTGAGCTTGCCTCCGCCGACGTCGAACCGGGGGAGCAGATAGAAGTCGAAGGGATGCCGGTTCTCGGCATCCATCCGTACCGCCACGGTGATGTCGGGCTGCAATCCGGCATCGAACCGAAGGCGCCACCGGAACCCGCCGGTCGGGAGTTGCCGGCAACGCGCGATCACCACGGACACCGCGAATTCGCCGTTGATCATGATCAGATCGGTGTCCGGTTGCCGCAACACGGTGGCGCCGACGCCATCGAGGCCGGCAACGATGGTCTCGACCACCTCGGGATGAAGGCGGCGCAGGGCGCGATTGATCTCGATGTATCGATAGTCTCGACGGGGGGCGTAGCCGACGAGGCTGTAGGCACGCAGCAAGCTGCCGAAGCGAGAGCCGTAGGCGCTACTCGACGGAAGCCCTTCTGCTTCGTCGATGACGAGGCCCGACAGCATCCCCTGCGTCTGGAGCAAGGCGTGGAGAGCTCGTAGCATTTCCTCGTCCGAAAGCCGAAACGACCGCGCCCGAATGATGGATTGGGCCGCGTCGAAGAGCGGCCGATCGATGATTGCCGGAAAGACCCCGTCGGCCCGGATCCACATCGACGGCTCATTGTGAACCCTCTTCTTCTTCAGCTTGAAGGACATGCGGTTCCAGACGTTGTTGCCGATGTACTTCTCGTTGATGAGGATCTGGTGGACGGTTCCACGTGACCAGGGGCGCCCGAGATCGGTCACCGCCCCCCGTGCATTCAGAGCGTCGGCAATCTGTCGCTCGGTTCGATCCGCAGTGACGAAGGTCCTATAGATCTCCGCGACCAGGGCGAGCTCCGCCTCCGGCCCCGGTCGCAGCACGACGCGGTCGGTCTGGATGCTCTTCTGCTCACCACGCGTCAGCTCACCCTTGGTGGCGCCGGCCTGATCGATGAGCACCCGGCGCAGACCGAACCCCGCCTGTCCGCCTTGTCGGTAGCCGTGCTCGATCAAGCGACATTGACCGGCAAAGACCTTGGTCGACAATTCGCGACTGTATTCGCCGGCCATGGCCCGCTTGACGCTCTTGACGACCGTTGCGATCGGGCTGCCATCATTCTCGAACTGCTCGGCGCAATAGTGCACCGCAATGCCGGCGCGCTTGCAGATGTATTCGTAATAGGCGCTCTCGTCGGCATCCTGAAAGCGCCCCCAACGGCTGACGTCATAGACGAGAATGGCTTGGAAATCGGTACGGCCACTCGCGACATCATCGATCAGGAGTTTCAAGCCGTCACGACCTTCGATGCGAAGGCCACTTTTACCTTCATCGGCGTAGGTTCTGACAATGTCGATATCACGAGTGGCTGCATACTGACGGATGGCATCGGCCTGGTTCTCGGTCGAGTACTTCTGATGTTCCGTCGACATCCGGACATATTCGGCCGCCCGAACCCTGATCGTCGGGTCGCTCGTCTCATCTTCACGATGTCGGCTCCAATCCGCCACGACACGCCATCCCCAACCGGCTTGTATTCGAGGACGCCGACCGCGCAGCCCCGAACAGAACAAGGCGGTTCGGGCGAGGTCTGCCGTCTCCGCATCGACAGCAGTCTAGTTGTGGAGGGCCGGCAACATGTTGCCGAAAAGGGGCAGGATTCTACCGGGTCATGCGGCGGCGGTTCGGTCAGCGACCGACTTTGCCAACGCCGTCGCGAGGGCGCTGCAATCAGAGCTCGGAGATACCCACCGGGCCGTCAAGACGGTCATGAAATGGACAGGTGCCAGTGAGCGGGCCGCCAAGAATTGGCTCGAAGGCTCGGCCGGTCCGAGAGGGCATTATCTCATTCGCCTGATTGCAGAATCTGATCTCGTCTTCGAACTCGTCATCGATGCCGCCAATAGAACCGTCACAGGAGAAGTGCCTTCGATCGGAGGCAATGGGATCTCGAACGAGAAGGCCACGGCCGGCGGCAAGGACCCGGCACAAAGCCGACGAAGCTCGGGATCGGCCACCAGTCAGGAGGCACCGAGAGCCATGGACGGCATGTCCGATGTCCCTGGAAAAGTCCCTATAAATGACCCAGGAAATGACCCTGGAAACGTCGAGTGGCTCGGGATCTTGAACGATCGCCAACGGTGGTTCCTCGGCGAAATGGCCGTCCGCGATCGACTGCGTTTTACCGATATCGTCGTGCGCTGGGAGGTTGCAGCAAAGACCGCCAAGCGGGATATCGCCGGCCTACGAGCGACAGGCCTGATCGTCTTCGTCGGCTCGAGGAAAACAGGAAGATATATGGTCCGGCCGAGGCCTGGCGCCGCGTGAGTGGAGGCGACTGGCCCCGCTTCACTCAGCATGGCCATGCCATGGGGAACATTTCTCAGGACACCGCATCCCAGTGGGGCCATTCGAGCGGAATGCCTCAGGCAACCTTTGCGGTCCTCCCAATCCAATCGGCGAAAGCATCGAGGAAGGTTTTCATGAACGCCTCGGTCTTCGGATCGGCGAAACCGCCATCACGACCGAACATCTCACCGGCATGGCCGAGATAGGCCTCTGGCTGCTGGAGTGTCGGCACGTCGAGGAAGACCAGCGACTGGCGCAGATGGCGATTGGCGCCGAAGGCGCCGAGAGCCATTAATGTCGCCCCGAGTTCAAGCGGGGACAGACAGACGTTCCCCATATGGGGTCGATTAAGAGAGACGTATTTCAGGTTGATTCAACAAATACTTGTTATCGCGGTAGCGTTGAGTACAAATACAGAAGAACAGCGAAGGAAAACCCAAATCTCTCGCGTTGGAAATTCATCAAATCTATTTAGCTTGAAATTTCCTGAAGAACGCTTCTAGAGTCCCATTCTCGATTATTTTAAATATATACCGTTTGCACTCTTCTTCGGATTTAAAGAATTTTTTCCCGGTCACTTGATTTACCGTCAGCCTAAAATTTTCTGATACTTTTTCGAGTGAAATATGTTGCCCCTTTTGCATGAGGCTTAAGAGCCCATCTTGGTTGCGTTTCCATCTTGAGGACGAAATAAAGCGACTTTCGCGTAAAGCATAACGCCTCTTTGAATCCATATAGTCGCTTGCTTCGGAGGTCTGTGTGAGATGATCGCAGCAGATCTCCCCAACCTCCATCGCAGGCCATTTTTCGTGCTGCACAAAAAATACGTAACGTATCTGCGTGCCGCATAAATCGCATTCGCCCGATAAATCCCCAAGATCGTCATCGCCGACACAGACCCATCCTTGGAAAGGGCGGACTATACCGTGTTCTGATGCATGACATCCTCGGCAGAGAGTCTCACAATACCCGTATGGGTATTCCCATGGCATCTTCCCTGGCAGATAAGTTTTGTGGTGAACTTGTAAGATCGCTCCTTGTAGCGGGCCGCGGCCACATCGACGGCAGACGCCGCCATCGAGTTCGATGACTTCATCTCGAAATTTCTGCCAATCTTTGCGGTAATAGTGACGCATCGCCATCGCCAAGCGAACAACGCATGTTGCTGAATGGTAGCATCAAGCTGCGCGCCCCTACAGGTCGTCGCGTCCCGAAAAAACGAAACACCTACATTCTTGTATTCCGGGTTTGCCCTCTAGGATCTCCTGCCGCAGCTTCGGCCCCTTGGCGAGCCGTCGGCCGAGAGCGGTGACGAAAGCGTCGTAGCGCGGCGGGTTGCGGACACAGCTCTTTCTCTATGGACGACATCCATCTATTCCGGCCCAGGGGCGGAAAAGGGCAAGCTGCTTCAGAGCATCGTACAAGTTCCGGATAGAAATACGGGCAAGGGGTGAACCTTAGCGGCGCACATATCGATCCGATCGATCGTAGTTTGGCGAACCATATTGGCCAAAGGCATTCCACATGAGATCAAAAAGGGGCCTGAGCTCAATCTCTGGCGCATTTTCTGCCCCCGCCGCGTCAATGGCAAGTTCGGGAAGCATGATGCTGTCGGAGCGGTGAGGATAGGCAATCCCGCCACGCCACTCGTCGATCGGTGCCGATACACCACGCACGCCAACAAGGCTCAAAAAAACTGTATAGGGCGCGGGGATAGATCGTCTTTTATACTCGCCGAGAATCTGGCAAAGGCCCCTGATCACCTCTTGTTCTATGCCGGTCAACGATATGTTGCGCTGACCGTCCTTGTTTCCTACACGCACGCCTGCCACGGCTTCAGCAATGCCATTGCGAAAGAGGGCCGAAAACGCACGGACGGTTTCGAAACGTTCCTCCGGTCCAGAATAGCTGATCAGACCATCAAGCGAGTACATCGAATTGGCGCCACTTCCCCCGCCGAGCGGCCATGGCCACATCGAACCACCTCGTTCGTCAAACGAAAGCTGAATGCCGTCCGTGAACGCCGTCCGGGGCACGACATGCATGATCAGCCGCGCCTCGCCCTCCTTGCCGACACTGAGCGGTCCTTCATTAACGGTTAGGGTTCCAAGGCGTTCAATCCGGAACCGCCTGATCCTTTCCTCTACCTCGGAAGCGAATAGGAAGGCACGGCGCAACTCCTCTACCGACATCGGGTGTTTTCCATTTTCGTCCCGGACGAAGAAGCGATAGTCCTTGGCGACAGTGACGCGATGGGGAGCGCTCCAACTCCGCGTGATTTTGATCACCACAACACCACGTGCGGCCTCGATTGAGACCCACTTGACCCTGAATTCAATAAGCGGTGGTTCGAGCGACGCGCGAATGGCCTCGCTGATCGCGCGAACCAACCCGTCGGGATCCGGCGCCTCAACGCCGCAAACGCTCGAAGCAATCCCGTTGCGTTCATCGACACCAATAAGCAGGTATCCGCCACGCGCATTGGCTATGGCGGAGACATCGGCGGCAAACTCTCGCCTATCATCGTCCTTGCGGCCATAGTGATCGCGCTTGAATTCAAGCTGCCTGCCTTCGGGGATTCCCTCGTCGACGAGCGCCTGGATATCCCTCAGTGAGATTTCGTCGAATTCTTTCGCAAACATCGAATCGCTCTTGGGATTTGGCATTCAGTTTGTCGTATCTGGGAACTCCCAATAATAACCGGTTGTCGCATCTACAACCCCAATCCCCGTCTGCGGCTAACACTCCAGTCGATGCCGCCGTCGTCACGGGCGATACCGGAAACATGACGGCCGATCTGTTTTTCGAGGGAGGGCGTCCAGGGGACGAGCTGGAAGCCGAGACCGTCATCGATCATGGCGAAGCGGCCGGAGGCGAGCGAGAAGCGCTGACTGTAGGAACCTGCGACATAGTCGCCACTGCCCGCCCGATTGAACGACCGGCAGCGCGCGATGTTCAATCGACTCCTCGAAGGCTTCGACGGCAAGCTGACATTATCGAAATGGGCCAAGCTCACGAAGGTCTCGCCCGACACCGCCCTCCGCGACATCACCGACCTCGTCGCGTGCGATATCCTGATGAAGGATGAGGGGAGGAGGAAGCACAAGCTGCTCCCTGAAGTCGGTGCAGCCTGATTTCCGAGCCCTCGCCGCAGGTGGCGACCACAACCGCCGCCGCTATCCGATACTATGAAAAAGGCCCGCTTCGATCCTCTGCCCCTGGCAGATCTCGCACCGCGCGCGACAGGCCAACACACCGCAAGTTTAAGATGAAATCTAGCCCCTGCATCGGTCCGTCCTGTTTGCGGCCGGGAACCGCCTTCTCTCCTATACCAACAGAGAAGAGCTTCCCAAGACGACAGGTCGTACCGCATTTGTCTTCGTGACAAAGCAGGAGCCACCGGAGTTCGACAGGCCCCGCCATGATGAGGAGTGACGGCAACACGCGTATATTCGCTTTCACTCTGGACCGGTAGCACGCGATTGGTGAGACGGCGTCGACCAACGTTGTCAAAAGGAGGCAATATGGCGGAGAGTAAATATCTTACAACAGAGGAAGTGGCGGAGCGCTACCGAGGTGGAGTGTCCGTTGGTACACTCAGAAACTGGCGAGCAATGAAGATTGGCCCTTCATTCATAAAGATTGGCAAGGCCGTCCTCTACCCCATCAACGAGCTCGAAGCATGGGACAAGCAGAACAAGGTACAATGCCGTGCATCGAAGCACTTTTCAGATTACACACCCGATAAGCAGTGATAATAACGAACACTAATCTCAGATATACACTATTTCCGATGCCAGCTTCAATCGGAAATAAATTATATTATTAAACCGCTTAAAGGGAGACTCTTGTGGTTGTGGATCACCCTCCAGCCGTTTGCCTCATCGAGCAGACCGCCGAATGCGCAAGGGCAGCTGGCGGAATCGTCACCATCCAGATCCGCGACGGCATCACCATCACGTCGGAGGTAAAACGGAACGCCGATGACGGACCTCTATCCCGGCATCGGGCTTGAAGCCAGGAATCGGAAAAATGTCGTGACGTGCGGCAAAACGACTCGAAATGAGAGGGGGGGATCGACGGTGACAAACCGCAGGGGTCGGCAAAATCTCCGATCCCCAGAACCTACCCCAACCGAATCCACAACCACATATAAACTATTGTTTTCAATTACTTAAATGGGCGATCATCCTGATCCACAACCACCCCTCCGGCGACCCGACGCCCTCGAACGCCGACATCCAGATGACTCGCCAGATCGTCGACATCGCCCGGCCCCTCGGCATCGCCGTCCACGACCACGTCATCGTCGGCCGCGAGGGCCACGCGAGCCTGAAGGGGCTGCAGCTGATCTGAGTTTCGGACCGGAGCCGAGATGGACGATCCGTCCGCGCATGCCGGCTGCGGCGAGACGAACGACAGAAGAACAGGAACGACGCCTCTCGTATATGGCCTCGATGGGGTCGATCGTGGCAGAGGAGGCCTCTCCGCGTCGACGACCGGAGCCGAGGTCCCGGGCGCGCGCGCCCTCGGGGGGGAAGCCCCGCTCCGACGTCCCCGCGGCCGCGATCTCGACCCCGACGTCCGGCGGCGAGCATCGGACATCCGTCGCCCTCCTCACCCCGGCATGCCGCCGCCGCCCGTGGCGACCCGTTCGGCGACACGCTCCCGCATCGAGCGGAGGATGTCGCGGATGAACTCGGGATCCTCCCAATCGTACTCGCAGCGCAGCGACGACCACGCCTCGGACACGACCTCGGGCGGCGAGGCGATCAGGTCGTCCAGCCATTCGAGTAGCGCCGGGCATTGGCTCTGTAAGACCATTCCGACACCAAAGCCGACACAGTCCTCGACCGTGTGGCCACCGTACTCGAGAGCCCCTTGATAGAAACCTTCGGAGGCTCGCTGAAAGCTCGCGGGAATTTTCATGGGGAGGTCCTTCAGTCGAAGTTCATCGGGTAGGCCGTGTGGATGCGGAATCCCCGCAACCGTCCGGGGTCGTGTATGAGGACGACGGCGACGCCACTCGCCTCCCGGTAGTGCACGCTGCCTCGGGCGAGAGAGGCGACGGCCTCGCGTCCGGTTCTGGTCCCGAGCTCCAGATAAACCGCCTGGAACGGAACGACTCCCGACCCGACGGCCGACACCGTGTCGGCATTTGCGTCCAATGTCGCGTTGACCAGCGCATTGGCGCTCTCGATCGTATCGAACGTACCCGCTCGCGCGTCACCTCTCTTGCGAGCCCTCGAAGTCGACAAGTTGGAGACGGCCTCGATTGCGAGCTGATCGTCGGTCATCCCGACATGCAATTTCAATGTGTGCCCGTTCTTGAAGTCTTCTTCGGAGCGCAGATCGACCGGCCCCTGATCGAACGGCCCCGCAACCCGGACCCGTCCGTCCGCCCCTGCGTCCGGCGTCACGGCGTCGGGATCGCCGACCCGGGCCGTCGACGACCATCCGGTGTCGGTCCAGCGGCCCTGGCCGTCGCGAGGCTGAGCCGGATCGAAGTTCGCTCGGCGTTCGAGCAGGAGGAGAAGCCGAAGCCCAGCCAGGATCACCCAGTCGCCGGCGAGACGGCTCCGAAGGGCTCGTGTTTCGATGTCCGTGAAGTCGGTGCGGAACATACCCGCATTCCATGTATCTTTCGCTCACACGATCATCACGCGCGATTTCGGACCGGGAACATTTCCCGATCGTGCTCGCAGACCCGGGCACCGCCCCACGCCCCACGACCCCGATCGGTAGCGGGCGCCGTCATCCCGACGTCACCGGAAATGTCGCTCCATTTTCGCTCAAATCTTGGGCATCGCGCCGCAAGTCTATGCAATATCGGCCGATATGCGTATTTTCCTGCCGCTCCAAGCCGCTTGCGCGGCTCTTTTCGGCAGCCGAATATGATCCTCGCAGCATGCTTCGGATCTGCGAACCGCGAGGAGACGCGAAGTCGATGGTGGCCACGGCCTTTGACGAGATGTCCGCATTCGGTACCGAGGTGCGGCCCGGTTACGAAATCGTCGCGAACTGGTTGCGCGATACCCCCGCCGAGATCCTGACCCAGCGCCAGCACGAGGCGGAGCTGCTGTTCCGCCGCATCGGCATCACCTTCAACGTCTATGGCGACGCCGAGGGCGAGGAGCGCCTGATCCCCTTCGACATCGTGCCGCGCGTCATCGCCCGCCCCGAATGGGAGAAGCTGGCCGAAGGCCTGCGCCAGCGCGTCACCGCGCTCAACATGTTCCTGAAGGACGTCTATTCGAAGGGCGAGGTGGTCAAGGCCGGCATCATTCCGGAAGACCTCGTCTACAAGAACCCCTGCTATCGCCCTGAAATGCAGGGGATTTCCCTGCCCCACGACATCTGGGTGTCGATCGCCGGCATCGATCTCGTCCGCGTCGACCCCGACACGTTCTACGTTCTGGAAGACAACGCCCGCACCCCCTCCGGCGTCTCCTACATGCTGGAGAACCGCGAGGTCATGCTGCGGCTCTTCCCGGAACTGTGCTCGCACCATCGCATCGCTCCGGTCGAGAACTACGCCGACGAGCTGCTGGCGACGCTGAAGTCGATGGCGCCGCGCACCGCCTCGGCCGACCCCAACGTCTGCCTGCTCACCCCCGGCCCCTTCAACTCCGCCTATTACGAGCACTCCTTCCTCGCCGACAAACTCGGCACCGAGCTGGTCGAGGGCTCCGACCTCTACGTGCGCGAGAACGTGGTCTACATGCGCACGACCGAGGGACCGAAGCGCGTCGACGTGATCTACCGCCGCATCGACGACGACTTCATCGATCCGCTGACCTTCCGCCCGGATTCGATCCTCGGCGTGCCCGGCCTGATCTCGGCCTATCGCGCCGGCAACGTGACGCTCGCCAACGCGGTCGGCACCGGCGTCGCCGACGACAAGGCGGTCTATTCCTACATGCCGGAGATCATCCGCTTCTATACCGGCAAGGACGCCATCCTGAACAACGTGCCGACCTGGCGCTGCCGCGAGCCGGACGCGCTGAAGCACGTGCTCGACAACCTGCCCGATCTCGTCGTCAAGGAAGTCGACGGGTCCGGCGGCTACGGCATGCTGGTCGGCCCCAAGGCCGACAAGGCCAAGATCGAGGCCTTCCGCGCCAAACTGAAGGCCCATCCGGAGAAGTTCATCGCCCAGCCGACGCTGGCGCTGTCGACCTGCCCGACCTTCGTCGACGAGGGCATCGCGCCCCGTCACGTCGACCTGCGCCCCTATGTGCTGAACGGCGCCGACGGCGTGCGCATCGTGCCCGGCGGCCTCACCCGCGTCGCCCTCCAGGAGGGATCGTTGGTGGTCAACTCCAGCCAGGGCGGCGGCACCAAGGACACTTGGGTGGTCGACGTCGCCTCGCCCAAGGTCGCCCAGCAGCACCAGCAGCAGCAGTCCGCCCCCCTCGTCTGAACCGACCTGCCGAAAGCGCGCATCGCCTTTCGAGGAACCGCCCATGCTCAGCCGCACTGCAGACAGTCTCTTCTGGCTCTCCCGCTACGTCGAACGCGCCGAGAACACGGCGCGCATCATCGACACCGCCTCCCGCCTCGCCACGCTGCCCTCCGGCTACGGCGCCTCGACCAACGAGTGGGAATCCGCCCTCGCCGCCACCGGCTGCCTCTCCGCGTTCAAGGACGTCTACGGCGAGGATCCGACCGCCGAATCCGCGGTCGACTTCCTCGCCTTCTCGCCGGCCAACCCGTCCTCGATCAAGAACTGCCTCGAGGTGGCGCGCTTCAATGCCCGCGCCGTGCGCACCGCGCTCACCGCCGAGATGTGGGAGACGATCAACTCCGCCTGGCTCGAGCTGAAGAACTACGGCCCCGGCGAACTCGACCTCTCCCAGCTCGCCGACTTCCTGCGCTTCGTGAAGCGGACCTCGCTCGCCTTCGACGGCTCCGCCTATCGCACGATGCTCCGGAACGACAATTACTGGTTCTCCCGCCTCGGCGTCTTCATCGAGCGCGCCGACGCCACCGCCCGCCTGATCGACGTGAAATATCACGTGCTCCTGCCGCCCGAGAGCCACGTCGGCGGCGGCATCGACTATTTCCAATGGTCGTCGATCCTGCGCGCGGTCTCGGCTCAGACCTCCTACCACTGGGTCTACCGCCAGAGCCTCAAGCCGTGGCTGGTCGCCGATCTGATGATCCTCAACACGCAGATGCCGCGCTCGCTCGCCGCCTGCTACGCCAGCCTCACCCGCAATCTCGACCAGATCGCGCAGGGCTACGGCCGCCAGGGCGCCTCTCAGCGCGCCGCCCGCTCGACTTTCACCCGGCTCGAGAGTACCGACATCGACACGATCATCGCCGGCGGTCTGCACGAGTTCCTCGCCGAATTCGTCGCCGACAACAGCCGGCTCGGTGCGCTGATCACCGAACAGTATCTGGTCTGAACCATGCGCCTCGCCATCACCCACGAGACGGTCTACCGTTTCGAGAATCCCGCCGTTCGCGCCATCCAGACCCTGCGTCTGACGCCGCGGACCACCGAGAACCAACTGATCGACAGTTGGCGCATCGACGTCTCCCAGGACTGTCGGCTGTCGCCGGTCGAGGATGCCTTCGGCAACCTCACCCATTCCTTCTCCATCGACGGGCCGATCGACGAACTGTCGATCGTCGCCTCCGGCGAGGTGGTGACCGAGGACACCGCCGGGGTGCTCCACACGACCCGTGAACGCCTGCCGCTCACCGTGTTCCGGCGCGAATCCGGCCGGACCCCGATCGAGCCGGCCACCCGCGCCTTCGCCGAGGCGCTCGCCGCCGAGGGCGACGGAGACCGCCTCGGTCTGCTCCATCGCATGATGGACCGCCTGCACGAGACCATCGCCGTCGAGCCCACCACCGAGAGCCGCCTGCCGCACGAGGTTCTGGCGGCCGGGACCGCCTCGGTCGAGGATCTCGCCCATCTCTTCGCGGCCGCCGCCCGTGCGCTCGACATCCCGGCCCGCTACGTCTCCGGCTTCCTCTACGATCCCGAGGTGTCCGTCACCGACGCGCCCCATGCCTGGATCGAAGCCCATCTCGGTCCCGCCCTCGGCTGGGTCGGTTTCGACGCCGCCGAGAACTGCTGCCCGACCGATCGCTGGGTGCGTCTCGCCGTCGGCCTCGACAGCCTCGACACCATGGCGATCCGTGGCGTGCGGACCAGCTTCGGCGAGGAGACGGTGGAGACCCGCATCACCGTGCGCGAGATTGCGCGCGCCTGATCCGGGCACCCGCGCCACACTCGTATACGATTCGGGAAAGGCCCCGTTTCCGGCCGGTTGCGCATCGCACCCGCCTTCCCTATGGTCCCCCCGCCTCGTCGTCGGCCGTGACGGGCCGTGACGAAATTCGCCATCGAAGGACGGTGCGATGACTTATTGCGTGGGAATTCTGGTCCGTGAGGGCCTGGTGATGATCGCCGACACCCGCACCAACGCGGGCCTCGACAACATCGCCACCTTCCGCAAACTCAACGTCTTCGAGAAACCGGGCGACCGCATCGTCACCATCGCCACCGCCGGCAATCTCGCCATCTCCCAGTCGGTGATCTCGCTGATCACGGAGGGCCTCGAGAATCCCGAGACCGGCGAGACCGAGACGATCTGGAATCAGACCTCGATGTTCCGCTGCGCCCAGCTGGTCGGCCGCGCCATCCGCGAGGTGTGGCGGCTCGACGGGCCGATGCTCGAGAAGAAGAACCTCACCTTCGACGTCACCATGCTGCTCGGTGGCCAGATCGAGGGCGGTCGCCTGCGCCTCTTCATGATCTACGCCGCCGGCAACTTCATCGAGGCGACCATCGACACGCCCTATCTGCAGATCGGCGAGCACAAATACGGCAAGCCGATCCTCGATCGCGCCGTCAAATACGACTACGACCTCCAGGACGCGCTGAAGCTCGGCCTGATCTCGATGGATTCGACCATGCGCTCGAACCTCGGCGTCGGCATGCCGATCGATCTGGCGGTGATCCGCCGCGACGACATCCGCGCCGAGCTGAACCACCGCATCGAACAGGGCGAGCCCTATTTCCACGACCTGCGCGAACGCTGGTCGGCGGCGTTGCGCAAGGCGCACCAGGACATCCCGCGCCCGCCCTACGGCGTCACCCCCCGCTGACGGCCGGACCGGGGCGTCGCAGACCGACGCCCCGCCCGCTTCAATGCAGACGGAAGATCCCGTCGACGCGCTTCCATTCCGACGCCGCGATCATCTGGGCATGCGTCACCTCGACCGAATGGATCGGCCCGTCGAGTTCGCGCTCCCAGAACTCGAGAAACTTCTCGAGCTGTGGGAATTTCGGCGCCATGTCGTAGTCCTGCCAGACGTAGCTCTGCAGCAGAGCCCTGCAGTCGGGCATCCGATAGAGAATGTGGGCGGTGGTGAGAGAATACCCTTCCAACTGACGGCGGAAGGCATCGTCGATACGCGGCTCCGGCATGGAATGACCCTCCTCGTGAACGGCGCGACGGAAAGCGTCGCCGCCCCGTTCCATGCAAGCGTGATACCGTTTATAAACCTTTACCATCAATGACTTGGCAGCCGACGATCGAGACTGCTGCCAATCTCCTCCGCGCCCTCCCAGGCGCCCCTGCGACGACGGCGCGCTTGCCGCCCGCCGCGCCTCGCGACACCGTCGCGAAAAAGCCCGGGAGAGAAGACGCCATGCCGATCGCCGCCCTGATCTTCGACGTCGACGGAACCCTCGCCGAGACCGAGGAGGTTCACCGCGCGGCCTTCAACCGGACCTTCGCCGAGGCGGGATTGCCCTGGGTCTGGGACGTCGACCTCTACCGCGAGCTTCTGAAGGTGACCGGCGGCAAGGAGCGCATCCGCCGATGGCTCGCGATGCTCGGCGCCGACGCCCCCGCCCTCTCCGACGCCGGCCTCGCCACCCTCCATGCCGCCAAGAACACGGTCTACGGCGAGATCGTGCGCTCCGGCGCCTGCGCCCTGCGCCCCGGCGTCGCGACGCTGGTCGAAGAGGCGCGGGCGCGCGGCCTGCGACTGGCGATCGCCACCACCACCTCGCGCGCCAACGTCGAGGCGCTGCTGCCGGCGACCTTCGGTCCCGACGGCCCGTCGCTCTTCGAGGTGGCGATCTGCGGCGAGGACGTGGTGGCCAAGAAACCGGCACCCGATGCCTATCTCCGCGCCCTCGAGGATCTGCGCCTGCCGGCCGAGGCCTGCCTCGCCCTCGAGGATTCCGCCAATGGCCTCGCCGCCGCGACCGCCGCGGGCCTACGCACGATCGTCGCGCCCTCGCTCTATACCGCCCACGAACACTTCGACGGCGCCGAGGCGGTGCTCGCCGATCTCGCCGCCTTCGATCTCGCCGTCGCCCTCGCCCGGTCCTGAGACGCGCGAGGACCGGGTGTGACGCCGTTCACCGTGCTGGCACTCCTTCGTGGGGAGTGCCAATTTTTTTGCGTGGCCCTCTTGATCCCGGCGGCGATCTCTCCCAGATGATCGCCACCGGCACCGCGCCTCGCTCTCCGGAGGATCCTCCGTATCGAGCGGCGGGACGTGAGGCCGGCCAGTCGGGAGCCCATCCGGGTCCCGCCCACTCAACTGTCCCTCGATTGGAGGATGAGTTCCATGAAGTTCCGACCGCTGCACGATCGGGTCGTCGTCAAGCGCATCGAAGCCGAGCAGAAGACCGCCGGCGGCATCATCATCCCCGGCACCGCCCAGGAGAAGCCGCAGGAAGGCGAAGTCGTCGCCGTCGGCCCGGGTGCCCGCGACGAGAAGGGCGCGCTCGTCGCCCTCGAGGTGAAGGCCGGCGACAAGGTGCTGTTCGGCAAGTGGTCCGGCACCGAGGTCAAGATCGACGGTCAGGATCTCCTGATCATGAAGGAGAGCGACATCCTGGGCATCGTCGCCTGACGGCGACCGGCTCGGCCTCGCGCCGGAGCCCCCAAACCGCTCTTCTCCCACCGACCCCGTTCTCAATTCAGGAGTAGGCCACAATGGCTGCCAAGGACGTCAAGTTCTCCATCGATGCGCGCGAGAAGATGCTGCGCGGCGTCGACATCCTCGCCAACGCGGTGAAGGTCACCCTCGGCCCCAAGGGCCGCAACGTCGTCATCGAGAAGTCCTACGGCGCGCCGCGCATCACCAAGGACGGTGTGTCGGTCGCCAAGGAGATCGAGCTCGAGGACAAGTTCGAGAACATGGGCGCCCAGATGGTGCGCGAAGTGGCCTCGAAGACCAACGATCTCGCCGGTGACGGCACCACCACCGCGACCGTTCTCGCCCAGGCCATCGTCAAGGAAGGCGCCAAGGCGGTCACCGCCGGCATGAACCCGATGGATCTGAAGCGCGGCATCGACCTCGCCACCGCCGCCATCGTCGCCGACCTCCAGGCTCGCGCCAAGAAGGTGACCTCCAACGAGGAGATCGCCCAGGTCGGCACCATCTCCGCCAACGGCGACACCGAGATCGGCGCCTTCCTCGCGGAAGCGATGCAGAAGGTCGGCAACGAGGGCGTCATCACCGTCGAGGAAGCCAAGTCGCTCGTCACCGAGCTCGACGTCGTCGAGGGCATGCAGTTCGACCGCGGCTACCTCTCGCCCTACTTCGTCACCAACACCGACAAGATGCGCGCCGAGCTCGAGGAGCCCTACATCCTCATCCACGAGAAGAAGCTGTCGTCGCTCCAGGCGATGCTGCCGATCCTCGAGGCCGTCGTGCAGACCGGCCGTCCGCTCCTCATCATCGCCGAGGACGTCGAGGGCGAGGCGCTCGCCACCCTCGTGGTCAACAAGCTGCGTGGCGGCCTGAAGATCGCCGCCGTCAAGGCGCCGGGCTTCGGTGATCGCCGCAAGGCCATGCTCGAGGACATCGCGATCCTGACCAACGGCCAGGTGATCTCCGAGGATCTCGGCATCAAGCTCGAGACCGTGACCCTCGACATGCTCGGCCGCGCCAAGAAGGTGACGATCGAGAAGGAGAACACCACGATCGTCGACGGCACCGGCGCCAAGGCCGACATCGACGCCCGCGTCGCCCAGATCAAGGCTCAGATCGAGGAGACCACCTCCGACTACGATCGCGAGAAGCTCCAGGAGCGTCTCGCCAAGCTGGCCGGCGGCGTCGCGGTGATCCGCGTCGGCGGCGCCACCGAGATCGAGGTCAAGGAGAAGAAGGACCGCGTCGACGATGCGATGCACGCCACCCGTGCCGCCGTCGAGGAAGGCATCCTGCCGGGCGGCGGCGTCGCCCTGCTGCGCGCCCTCGCCTCGCTCGACGCCGTCGTGACCGCCAACGCCGACCAGAAGACCGGCGTCGACATCGTCCGCAAGGCGATCACCGCCCCGGCCCGCCAGATCGCCCTCAACGCGGGTGACGACGGCTCGATCGTGGTCGGCAAGATCCTCGAGAACGCCGACGCCTCCTTCGGCTGGAACGCTCAGACCGGCAAGTACGGCGACATGTTCGCCTTCGGCGTGATCGACCCGGCCAAGGTGGTGCGTTGCGCTCTCCAGGACGCGGCCTCGGTCGCGGGCCTTCTGATCACCACCGAGGCGATGATCGCCGAGAAGCCCAAGAAGGACGCCGCTCCGGCCATGCCGGCGGGTGGTATGGGCGGCATGGACTTCTGATCGAAGATCGGAAGGCCATGAGAGCCGCCCATCACTGAAGTGCCGAAGTCGGGCAAGCCCGACTTCGGTGGCGGCACGGACTTCTGATCGAAGATCGGAAGACCACCGAATCGAGAGAGTGCGAGAGGCGGCCGAAGGGCCGCCTCTTTCGCGTTTCCGCCGGCCGTTTCCCGCCCGGACCGGGCGCGACCGCTCTTCCCGGTTGCTCGGAGTCGAATTTGCACGAAATTTCACCACTGCGCGACCAAAGTTCCGCTGGGTAAGCGTAAACCCTTGTTAATGCTCACTCCACACACTTCAATCATCAGAACGAGCCGTCGTCGGATCGACTGCCACCGGAGTGTTCCATGCGTTCGAGCCAGAAAGTCGCCGCATTGCGAGGGGTCCTTCCCTCGGTGTCGATCAAGACCCGAATCTGGGCCCTCGCCTTCGTCTCCATCGCCGGCCTCGTCGGCGCCGGTGGGTTCGTGTGGCTGGGCAACCGCGATCTCGACGCCGCGATCGAACGGCGCGACGCCTATTCGGCGCTCGCCACCGTCGTCCGCGACATCCGCTCCGACGTCCTCGAATTGCGCTCCGGCGTGGTCACCCTCGCCGCCGACCGCAACAAGCTGATCGCCGACCGCTTCCACGACCGCGCCCGGATCGCCCGCACCGACATCGATCGGCTCGTCGGGCTGCCGTTGGCGCGCGACATCGCCGATGAGACCGCCGCCCTCGGCGACGGTTTCGCCACGGCGCTCGACCGCTTCACCCCCCTCGAGACCACGCTCGGCCGCATCGGCTGGACGCCGACCGAGGGCCTCAACGGCCTCGTCGCCGAGACCGCCGACGCCGTCGAACGGCCGATCCGTTCGCTCACCCTCGGCGAGGGCGGCGAAGGCGCCTTCCGCCTCGCCCAGGCCTTCGCCCAATTGCGCGCCGACCGCTGGCGCTACGGCGTGACCCTCGACCAGTCCGCGCTCGGCGGCGTCGACGCCTCGATCGGCCGCATCACCCGCGCGCTGCCCCGGGCCGGCTTCGACGAGGAGACCCGCAAGGCCGTCGCCACCGCCGTCGCCACCCATGCCGAAGCGGTCCAGAACTGGATGACCGCAACCGGCGACGCCGTCCTCGAGCGCGATCGCGTCCTCGACACCATCGACCTGATGCTGCCCGTGATGGCCAAGATCGAGACCTTCTCCGCCGCCGGGCTCGCCACCGCCGACACCGACCTCGCCGCCGGCCGCCGGCGCACGCAGATCGCCCTCGTCGCCACCATTCTCGCCGCCCTCGCCGCCTCGCTGGTGCTCTCCATCCTGACCGCGCGCTCGATCCTGCGTCCGCTCGGCCGCCTCAAGCAGTCGATGGACACGATCGCCGCCGGCGATCACCGCGCCACCGTCGCCGACGTCGAGCGCGGCGACGAGATCGGCGCCATGGCCCGCGCCGTGGTGGTCTTCCGCGACAGCGCCGTCGAGCGCGACCGGCTCTCCGCCGACCAGATCCACGAGGCCGAGGATCGCTCGCGCCGCGCCGAATCGATCGACGCCGCCGCCCGCCGCTTCGAGACCTCCACCAGCGCGGTGCTCCAGTCGATCCGCGCCACTGCCGGCGACCTCGACCGTTCCGCCGGCCGCCTCGATCAGGCCGCCGTCCTCGTCGGCGACGGCGCCGGCCGGGCGCGCGCCTCGGTGGAGAACGCCGGCCGCGACATCACCGCCGCCGGCGGCGCGACCGAGGAACTCGCCGCCTCGATCGCCGAGATCGCCGCGCGCACCCGCACCTCCGCCGAGGTCGCCCAGACCGCCGTCGCCCAGACCCGTCGCACCGCCGAGCACCTCGGCACCTTCGCCGATCTCGCCCGCCGCATCGGCGACGTCGTCGGCCTCATCCGCGACATCGCCGAACAGACCAACCTCCTCGCCCTCAACGCCACCATCGAGGCGGCCCGCGCCGGGGACGCCGGACGCGGCTTCGCCGTCGTCGCCGGCGAGGTGAAGGCGCTCGCCACCCAGACCGCCCGCGCCACCGAGGACATCGCCGCCCAGGTCACCGCGATCCGCGACGCCTCCGGCGAGGCCGTCGCCGCGGTCGGCACCGTCGACGAGACCATCAACCAGATGGCCGCCATCGCCGACGCCGTCGCCACCGCGATGGCCGAGCAGAGCGCCGCCGTCACCTCGATCGCCGAGGGCATGCATCACGCCACCAACGAGTCGCGCACCGGCGCCGAGGCGATCGAGGGCGCCTCCCACACCGCCGGCGACGTCGGCGCCATGGCCGGCGACGTCGGCCGCCTCGCCGGCGATCTCGGTCACCGCGCCGAGGATCTCGCCGGGGAGATCGATCGCTTCCTGAAGTCGATCGCCGCCGCCTGAGGCCGGGCTCGCCCGGCTCCGGACGGGCGGCCTCGCTTTCGCCTCATCCCTCACTCAGACCCGCGCGAACGTGGGAGATCCGCCCTCATCCGATTCGCTTCACCGAACCCGAGTTCCGAGATGTCATCGACCCGTCCCCGCCTCACGCGTCGCGCGCTCCTCGCGGGAACCGCCGTCGGTCTGATCGGTCTCGCCGCCCCCGCCGCCGCCGCGCGCAAGCGCGCGACCGCCGAGACGCAGGCGCGGGGCGCCGCCGAAACGACGCCCCTCCCCGTTCCGCCCCTGGTCGAGATCACCCCCGGCACCGTCCACGACCTCGTCGCCGAACCCGGCACCCACGCCTTCCTGAAGGATCGGCCGGTCGCGGTCGCCGGCTACGGCGGCGGCTACATGGGCCCCGCGCTCAAGCTGAAACGCGGCGAGACCGCACGGATCCGCCTCGTCAATCGCCTCGACCGCCCGACCAACCTCCATTGGCACGGCCTCCTGGTCGAGGGCCGCTTCGACGGCGGCGCCGTCCCGCTGATCGCCCCCGGGGAGAGCTGGGAGACGCCGCTCGCCGTCGACCAGCCCGCCACCACGCTCTGGTATCACGCCCATGTCCCCGGCCACGCGGCGCGCGACCTCCACGACGGTCTCGCCGGCCTCCTCGTCGTCGAGGACGAGATCGCCGCCACGCTCGGCCTGCCCTCGACCTGGGGCGTCGACGATCTGCCGCTGGTGCTCCAGGACCGCGACTTCGACGAGGCCGGCCGGCCGGTCCTGCCGCCGCCCGAGGTCTCGCTCCGGCACGGATTCCGGGGCCGCACGCCGATCGTCAACGGTGTCGCCGGCGCCGTCGCCCGGGTGCCGGAACGGCTCGTGCGCCTGCGCCTCCTCAACGCGTCGAGCGCCCGGACCTGGCGCCTCGCCTTCGAGGATCGTCGCGCCTTCCATCTGATCGCCACCGACGCCGGCTTCCTCGACGTTCCGGTCGAGCTGACCTTCCTGCCGCTCGCCCCCGGCGAGCGCGCCGAGATCCTGGTCGATTTCGCGGTCGGCGCGGTCGCGCTCGTCACCGAGCCCGATCCACACGAATTCCGCCTGGGTCACGCCGTGACGGTGGTCCCGGACGTCCTGACCGGCCCGACCGGCGTCCTCGCCTTCGAGACCATCCGCGCCGACGGCCCCGCCCCGACCCGGCCGAAGACGCTGGCGACGCTGCCGACCCTGCCGCGATCGACCCTCGGCATGCCCCGCCGCCGGTTCGAGCTGCGCGTGCGCCCGGGTATCGAGGTCGCGACCGGCGTCGCCGGACACGATCACGCCGCGCGCGCCACCGTCGTCGACGCCGAGCCCGGCCCCTCCGTCGGGGCGCCCGTCGGCGGTGTCGATCCCGTCGCCCTCGGCCCGCCGCCGCGCCTCACCATCAACGGCAAGCGCTTCGCCGCCGGCCGTGTCGACGAGCAGGTGCGCCTCGGCGCCACCGAGATCTGGGAGATCGTCACGCCCGACATGGCCCACCCGTTCCACCTGAGCGGGGCCCACTTCCGCGTGCTGAGCGAGGATGGCGACCGGCCGAAACTGTGGAACGCCGGCCTCAAGGACACCGTCCTGGTGGAGAACAGCGCCGAACTGCTGGTGACCTTCACCGAGCGCGCCGATCCGGCCGCGCCCTTCGTCTATCGCTGCCAGATGCTCGAACACGAGGACGGCGGCATGATGGGCACCTTCACCGTCACCTGACCCCGGTCGCCATGGCGACCACCGGACGACAGTCGCCGCGGCGGCGCCACGCCCATGCCGCCGGCTCGGGCGACGGCGGTCAGGGCACCTGAACCGACTTCAGATAGGCGAGGAACACCGCGATCTCGCGTTCCGTCATCTTGACCTGCGGCATTTCGGGATGGCCGACCACGACGCCTTCGGCCAGCGCCTCCTCGAGGCTCTCGACCGGATATTTGCGCCCGAGCTCGCGGAAACGCGGCGCCTTCGCGTCGGCGCCGTCGCCGGTGGGACCGATCGCGTGACACGGCGCGCAGGCATCCATGGCGATCTTGCGGCCCTCGGCGATCGCGCCGTCGTCGGCGCGCGCCGCTCCCGTCGCCCCAGAGACCACCCAGATCGCGATCGCGAGACCGCGCATGCCACGCCCGAACATGATCGAACTCCCTTGCACCCGATCGTCGGGATGGACCGATTCGCGACGGCTCGCAACGGCCGCGCCCGCTCCGCGACGCCACGTCGAAGGCCCCCGTGACATTCGAACGCGATCGGGTTCCTCCCGATGAGCCGAGCCGCGACCCGTGACACTATGAACGATGCGACGAACAACCCGGGGAACGCCGTCATGCCCGCAGAACTGGTCGCCCACATGCGCAATTTCGGAATGGACGCGCGCGGCGTCGAACTGGTCCGCGCCCATTCCATGCCGCTCGCCCGCCATCTCGGCGAGGTGGTCGACGCCTATTACGCCCATCTCGCGGCGAGCGATCTCGCCCCCCTGATGCGCGCGGACCGGATCGACGATCTCAAGATGCTGCGCGCCAATCATTGGCGCCTGCTGCTCGCCGCCGATTTTCCCGCCATTCGCGCCCATTACGCCGAGAAGATGGGCCCGCGGCTGGTCGACGGCGGCTTCCCGCGCTCGGTCTTCGTCCTCGCCGCCGAATGGTTCGCGGTCGAATTCGCCCGCGTCGTCGACCGCGAGGAGGACATTCCCCGCACGATCCGCCCGGCGCTGCGCGCCGCGCTGACGCGCTTCGCCTTCTTCGATCTCGCGCTCGCCCTCACGAGCCGCGAGGTCGCCTGGATCGATTGAGCGCGAGACGCGCGGACCCGCTCAGAGCGGCGGCAACACGCGATAGGTCCGGTCGACGTAGAGCAACGCCGGACGCGCCGCCCCCACGCGCACCGCCTGAACGGTGCCGAAGATCACCGTGTGCGAGCCGACGTCCTCGCTCGCCGTCACCCGGCAATCGAACGCCGCCCGCGCATCGGTCAGGACCGGGGCTCCGGTCGCCGCCCGCGTCCAGGTGCCGTGCGCGAAACGGTCGGGATGATCGATCCCCCCGACGCCGGCGAAGACCCCGGCGAGCGCCTCCTCCCCGGCGAACAGCGTGTTGACGCAGAAGACCCCGTTCCGGCGCAGGATGGTGGCGAGGCGCCCGGTCCGGTTGAGGCAGATCAGCACCGTCGGCGGCGCGTCGGAGACCGAGGTCACCGCCGTCATCGTCGCCCCGCCCGGGCCGGCTGGTCCGTCGGTGGTGATCACGTGCACCGCCCCGGCGACCCGGCTCATCGCATCGCGATAATCGGCGCCCGAAACCTCGCCCCCCGAAACTGAGACCGACGTCTCCACGTCCCCGCTCTCGACGACCACGCTCTTCCTCGCTGCCCTCGTCATTCCACACCCCTCACTCGCCGGCTCCTCCTTTCGAACGAGAAGCCGTGAGCGCTAGTCTGACAGAGGCGAATATAGAAACTCCTAAGGTCGCGGCCAGGGCGGCGAGGGCGGCGCGATTCGCCGCGCGCGGCCCCGTCGAGCCGCATATCGTCACATTTCGTCCACCGCCCGCCGATCGACCGGAAAAAACATGCTCCGCCGACGCGAAAGATCGGCGAAGTCGCGCAAACCGCTTTCATCGGCTTCATGCCCTCGCTCGCGGCACGGGAGCCATGCTCTGGGACCATACCACGGGGACGGCGGACGAACCGCCCATGCGAGAAATTTCTTCCGGTCACTCTCCGTTCCCGGGAGAAAAATACTTTTGTGCAGGGGATTTGACGACGCGAATTGTCTCATCCTAAGGTGCGCCTCACGAACTCGGCGAAATTGGGACGCTCTCACGCCCCTCCTCTCGCCGATCCTCTTCTTCGCGCCGCTGCGGCATTCCGACACTGGTCGCCCCGCGACCGTCATCGTCCTTCGATGGGAGCATACGTCCCCGATGGAAGTCTTTCTTCAGCAACTCATCAACGGGATCACCCTGGGGTCGATCTACGGCTTGATCGCCATCGGTTACACGATGGTCTTCGGCATCATCGGCATGGTGAACTTCGCCCACGGCGACGTCTTCATGGTGTCGGCATTCATCGCGGTCATCACGTTTCTCATCGTCACGACGTGGCTGGGGATCGGATCGATCGCGCTGGCACTGTTCATCTGCCTGATCGCCGCCATGGTCCTGACGTCGATCTGGAACTGGACGATCGAACGGGTCGCCTATCGGCCCTTGCGAGGCTCCTTCCGTCTCGCACCCCTGATCTCCGCCATCGGCATGTCGATCTTCCTGTCGAACTTCGTCCAGGTCGCCCAGGGCCCGCGCAACAAGCCGGTCACCCCGATGCTGACCGACGTCATCACCCTGATCCGGTCCGATATCTATTCCGTCACGATCTCCTACAAGCAGATCATGATCTGGGCCGTCACCGCGGTCCTGCTGATGGGCTTCTGGTATCTGGTGCAGAAGACGCCGCTGGGTCGTGCGCAGAGAGCGTGCGAGCAGGATCGCAAGATGGCCTCGCTGCTCGGCATCGACGTCGACCGCACCATCTCGCTGACCTTCGTCATGGGCGCAGCCCTCGCCGCCGTCGCCGGTGTCATGTACATGGTCTACTACGGCGTGGTGAGCTTCTCCGACGGCTTCACGCCGGGCGTGAAGGCCTTCACCGCCGCGGTTCTCGGCGGCATCGGCTCGCTGCCCGGCGCCGTCATCGGCGGCCTCCTGATCGGCCTGATCGAAGTCTTCTGGTCGGCCTATTTCACCATCGACTACAAGGACGTCGCGGCGTTCTCGATCCTCGTCGTGGTGCTGATCTTCATGCCTCAGGGCATCCTCGGCAAACCCGAAGTCGAGAAGGTGTGACCCCATGAGTCATGACGCCCCCGCCGCCGCGCCGTCGATCGACTGGTCGCGCACGCTCAAGGACGCGGTGATCACCGGCCTCATCGCCACCGCGATCCTCGGCCCCTTCATCGGCCTCGTCACCGTGCAGGACATGGAGCATCGGCTCATCCTGCAGACCCGATGGCCGCTGTTCCTGGCGCTGCTCGCCATCCTGGTCGTCGGCCGCCTGCTCCTCCAGATCTTCGTCTGGGGCCGCCCGGCTAAGCCGAAGCGCGCGCCGCTCGCCCTGCCGCCGTCGGTCGAGCGCATCGCCGCGCCCTTCTTCATCGGGTTGCTGTTCGTCTTCCCGATCAGCGTGTTGTTCGCCCTCGGGCCGCAGGGCTCGATCAAGTGGATCGACAACTACGGCATCCAGATCCTGATCTACATCATGCTCGGCTGGGGCCTGAACATCGTCGTCGGCCTCGCCGGCCTGCTCGATCTCGGCTACGTCGCCTTCTACGCGGTCGGCGCCTATTCCTACGCGCTGCTCGCCAAGACCTTCGGCCTGTCGTTCTGGGTGCTGCTTCCGCTCGCCGGCATCCTGGCGTCGTTCTGGGGCATCATCCTGGGCTTCCCGGTGCTGCGCCTGCGCGGCGACTACCTCGCCATCGTGACGCTGGCCTTCGGCGAGATCATCCGGCTGATCCTGATCAACTGGGTCGATTTCACTTCCGGTTACGCCGGCATCTCCGGCATTCCGCGCCCGACGCTCTTCGGCATTCCCTTCAACGCCTCCGACAACGGCTTCGCGGCGACCTTCGGGCTCGAGTTCTCGCCGATCCACCGAACGATCTTCCTCTATTACCTGATCCTCGCCCTGGCGCTCCTCACCGCCTTCGTCACGACGAAACTCAGGCGCCTGCCGATCGGCCGCGCCTGGGAGGCCCTGCGCGAGGACGAGATCGCCTGCCGCTCGCTCGGCATCAACACCACCACCACCAAGCTGACGGCCTTCGCCACCGGCGCCATGTTCGCGGGCTTCGCCGGCTCGTTCTTCGCGGCGCGTCAGGGCTTCATCTCGCCGGAGAGCTTCACCTTCATGGAATCGGCCAACATCCTGGCGATCGTCGTTCTCGGCGGCATGGGCTCGCTGTGGGGCGTGGTGATCGCCGCGGTCGCGTTGGTCGGCGGCTTCGAACTGATGCGTGAGATGGACTTCCTCAAGCTGATCTTCGGCACGGACTTCGATCCGACCCAGTATCGCACCCTGCTCTTCGGCGCCGCCATGGTCGGCATCATGCTGTGGAAGCCGCGCGGTCTCATCTCGACCCGCGAGCCCACCGCCTTCCTCAAGGAGCGCAAGGCCGTGTCCGGCTCGCTCGTCACGGAGGGTCACGGCTGATGTCGCGCTGGCAGACCCAACCCCTGCTCGAGGTCGAGCACCTGACCATGCGCTTCGGCGGACTGGTCGCGATCAACGACCTCTCCTTCACCGTCGGTCAGGGCGACATCACCGCCCTGATCGGCCCCAACGGTGCCGGCAAGACCACGGTCTTCAACTGCATCACCGGCTTCTACAAGCCGACCGAGGGGCGCATCGCGCTGCGCCACGGCGAACAGTCGATCTGGCAGGAACTCCCCCGCGCCACCCAGGCCTCCGGACGCAAGTGGGCCAAGGGCGGCTCCTCCCTGTGGCTGCTCGAGCGCATGCCCGACTTCGAGGTCTCCGCCCACGCCAAGGTCGCCCGCACCTTCCAGAACATCCGCCTCTTCCAGGGCATGACGGTTCTGGAGAACCTCCTGGTCGCCCAGCACAATCCGTTGATGCTGGCGTCCGGCTGGTCGGTCCTCGGCATCCTCGGCTTCTCCGGCTACAAGAAGAGCGAGAAGGCCTCGATCGAGAAGGCCACCTATTGGCTCGACAAGATCGGCCTGATCGATCGCGCCGACGATCCCGCCGGCGACCTGCCCTACGGCGCCCAGCGCCGGCTCGAGATCGCCCGCGCCATGTGCACCGACCCGGTGCTGCTGTGCCTCGACGAACCCGCCGCCGGCCTCAATCCGCGCGAGAGCCTCGAGCTCAACACGCTGCTCCGATCCATCCGCACCGACGAGGGCACCTCGGTCTTGCTCATCGAACACGACATGTCCGTGGTCATGGAAATCTCCGATCACGTCGTGGTGCTCGACTACGGCACCAAGATCTCCGACGGCTCGCCGAGCGAGGTGAAGGCCGATCCGAAGGTCATCGCCGCCTATCTCGGCGTCGAGGACGACGAGGTCGAAGAGATCGAAGCGGAGGTGGCGTCGTGACCGAACCCCTGCTCGCCGTCCGCGGCGTCGAGACCTATTACGGCAACATCATCGCCCTGAAGGGCGTCGACATGGACGTCCACGAAGGGGAGATCGTCACGCTGATCGGCGCCAACGGCGCCGGCAAGTCGACGCTGATGATGACCATCTTCGGGTCCCCCCGCGCCCGCACCGGCCGGATCACCTATGCCGGGGTCGACATCACCAAGATGCCGACCCACGAGATCGCCCGGCTGCGCATCGCCCAGTCCCCCGAAGGCCGCCGCATCTTCCCGCGCATGACCGTCATGGAGAACCTCCAGATGGGCGCGGCGATCGACGATTTCGCCCATGTCGACGAGGATCTCGACAAGGTCTTCGCGCTCTTCCCGCGTCTCAAGGAACGCATCGCCCAACGCGGCGGCACGCTCTCCGGCGGCGAGCAACAGATGCTGGCGATCGCCCGCGCGCTGATGTCGCGGCCGAAGATGCTGCTGCTCGACGAACCCTCGCTCGGCCTCGCGCCGCTGGTGGTCAAGGGCATCTTCGACGCGATCCGCGAGCTGAACCGCACCGAGGGCCTGACCGTGTTCCTGGTCGAGCAGAACGCGTTCCACGCGCTGAAGCTCGCCCATCGCGGCTACGTGATGGTCAACGGCGTCGTCACGATGAGCGGCACCGGGCGGGAGCTCCTGGCCAGTCCCGAGGTCCGCGCCGCCTATCTCGAAGGCGGTCATCACTGATCGGGGGAACGATCCATGCTTCAAGGCATCCTGCACGAAGAAGCCTCGATCTGGCTCTTCCTTCTCGTCACCTGCGTCCTCGGCGGCTGGGCCGCCTGGATGACCGGGCGCGCCATGGCCTCGACCTGGCGCTCGGCGCTGCACCTCTTCGGCTATCTGTTGATTCTCGGCGCCGCGGTGCGGTTCATCCACTTCGCCCTGTTCGACGGCACGCTCCTGTCGCTCCACTATTACGTGGTCGACACCGCCGTCGTGCAGATCATCGGCGCCCTCGGCTATCGCGTGACGCGAGTCACCCAGATGGTCGACAAATACCGTTGGCTCTACGTCGCCGATGGTCCGGTCGCCTGGAAGGATCGGGTCTGAACGACGGCCTCGAAGTCGTCGCACGACCCCGTCGAGGTTTGCGAAACGTGGTTACCGCCGTTCGAGCGAGATCGAACGGCGGCAAACCAATATGACGCGCAGATAGAACGATCCCCCCTTCGCTTTTGCACTGCACAAACGTACGGCAAGTGCTTCGCGCGACCAAATATTACGCAACAGGGGGGATGACAACGACGCGGAAGCGGTGGAGAGTACGCCCACCGGAAAGCGAGATGCCACCCCGACGGGGGCGTCTCGTCCCCGTCGGAGTCGTCTCGGAGCCTCGTCGTTCCGAGGAGGACGGCCGCATGGGGGCCTCCCTCTCCCCGGGGGAGAGGGAACGGACGACGCGGCCCCGCCGCCGGGCACGACGCCCGGTCCAGGGGCGCGACAAGGTTTCGACGTTCGAAGAACGAACGATGGAGAGGAGTAATCCGATGCAGAAGAAGTTGATGACCGGCCTGGTGCTCGCCGCGGGTCTCGCCTGGTCCGGCGTGGCTCAGGCCGACGTCAAGCTCGGCGTGGTCGGCCCGATCACCGGCCCCAACGCCGCCTTCGGCGCCCAGCTCAAGAACGGCACCGAGCAGGCCATCGAGGACATCAACGCCGCCGGTGGCATCCTCGGTCAGAAGATCGAGCTGAGCGTCGGCGACGACGTGTCGGATCCCAAGCAGGGCGTGTCGGTGGCGAACAAGTTCGTCGGCGAGGGCGTCAAGCTGGTGGTCGGCAACTTCAACTCCGGCGTGACCATGCCGACCTCGGAGATCTTCGCCGAGAACGGCATTCTCCAGATCACCCCCTCGGCGACCAACCCGAAGATCACCGAGCGCGGCCTGTGGAACGTCTTCCGCACCTGCGGCCGTGACGACCAGCAGGGCAAGCTGTGGGCGGACTACGCCAAGGCCAACCTGAAGGGCAAGAAGATCGCCATCGTCCACGACAAGACCACCTATGGTCAGGGTCTGGCCGACGCCGCCAAGGGCTTCATGACCGCCGACGGCATCAAGGAAGTCCTCTACGAAGGCGTGAACGCCGGTGAGAAGGACTATTCGGCGCTCGTCTCCAAGATCAAGGCGGCCGGCGCCGACGTGATCATGTGGGGCGGCCTGCACACCGAAGGCGGCCTGATCATCCGCCAGATGCGCGACCAGGGCCTCAAGACCGTCATGCTCTCGGGCGACGGCATCACCTCGGCCGAGTTCGCCTCCATCGGCGGCGACGGCGTGGTCGGCACCCTGATGTCCTTCGGCCCGGATCCGCTCAAGAACCCGGCCGCCAAGAGCGTCATCGAGAAGTTCCGCGCCAAGAAGTACGAGCCGGAGGCCTACACCCTCTACTCCTATGCCGCGGTCCAGATCATGAAGCAGGCGGCGGAGAAGGCCGGCAAGCTCGACCCGAAGGCGATGGCCGACGCCATCCACTCCGGCATGACCTTCAAGACCGTCCTCGGCGACATCTCCTACGACAAGAAGGGTGACCGCAAGGACGTCGACTACGTCATGTACACCTGGAAGAAGATGCCCGACGGCAAGATCGGCTACGAGCAGAACTGATCTCGCTCGGTCCGGGAGGCGGCCCGCCGCCTCCCCACTTCTCGAAGAAGCGCGAAACCGTCGCCGAGGCGCCCTCGCGACGGTTTCGTTTTCGTGGCGTATCCTCGCCACGTCCGCCCGACCCGAGAGGAGAAACGCCACGATGCGTCCCGGCCCCCTGAATTCCATCCTCGACGTCGCCGGCCTCACCGTCGGCCACGCCGTCGACCACCGCCTCGCCTCCGGCGTCTCGGTGGTCATCCCCGACCGACCGGCGGTCGCCTCCGTCCACGTCATGGGCGGCGCGCCGGGCACCCGCGACACCGAGCTGCTCTCCCCCGAGGAGACCATCGAGCGGATCGACGCGATCGTTCTCGCCGGCGGCTCGGCCTATGGCCTCGGTGCCCCTTCCGGCGTGATGGCCTACATGACCGAGCAGGGGCGCGGCTTCCGCGTCGGCGACGTGCGCGTGCCGATCGTCCCGGCGGCGATCCTGTTCGACCTTATGAACGGTGGCGACAAGGATTGGGGCCGCTTCCCGCCCTATCGCAATCTCGGCTGGACCGCCGCCGAGGACGCGAACCGCGAGCCCTTCGACTGCGGCTCGACCGGCGTCGGCTTCGGCGCCACCACCGCGACCCTGATGGGCGGCCTCGGCACCGCCTCGATCGTCCTGCCGTCGGGCCACATCGTCGCGGCGATGGTCGCGGTCAACGCGGTCGGCTCCGCCACCGTCGGCGACGGACCGCATTTCTGGGCCGCCCCCTTCGAGATCGACGGCGAATTCGGCGGCCTCGGCCTGCCCCATCCCTGGCCCGAGGACGCGGCGACGCCCCGCCTCAAGGGCGCGGTGCCGACCTCCGGCGCCGCCACCACGCTCGCCATCGTCGCCACCGACGCGACCCTCACCAAGGCTCAGGCCAAGCGTCTCGCGGTCCAGGCCCACGACGGCTTCGCCCGCGCCCTGTGGCCCGCCCACACGCCGCTCGACGGCGATCTCGTCTTCACGATGGCGACCGGCGACAAGCCCCTCGACGATCCGCTCGCCGACATGGTCGCCCTCGGCATCGCCGCGGTGAGCGTCACCGCCCGCGCCATCGCCCGCGGCGTCCACGGCGCCAGTTCCAAGAACTGGTCCAAGGTGCCGAGCTGGGCCGAACGCTGGGCCCCCGAGGCCGACGCGGACGCGGCGTCCGCATCGGCCGAACCCGGCGTCACTCCGCCGCCAGAGCCGGCGTGACCGCGCCCGCCTCGAGCCGCGCCAGCAGCGCGGCGCGTCGCTCGCGCGCCGCCGCCATCGACGCCTCCTTGATCGGCCCGTAGCCGCGCACCTCGCGCGGCCACGCGGCGAAGGCGGCGAGCGCCTCGGCCTCGCCCTCCCCGGCCGCGAGCCGCCGCGCGATCCGCCGGAGGTCGTCGCGATAGAGATCGCGCAAGGCCCGCTCCTCGCGCCGCTCGGCGGTGCGGGCGAAGGGATCGAGCAGGCTGCCACGCAAGCCCTTCAGCGCCGCCATCGTCTTCAAGACCGGCCGGATCCACGGCCCGAAGGCGACCTTCATCGGCCGCCCCGTCGCCGGATCGCGCCGCGCCAGGAACGGCGGGGCGAGCAGGGTGCGGATCTCGCGCGCGCCCTCGAAGGTCTCGGCGAGCCGCGCCACGAAGGCGGGATCGGCATGGAGCCGCGCCACCTCCCATTCGTCCTTGATCGCGGTCAGCCGGTAGAGTTGCTCGGCGACGATGCGGGTCAGGCGCTCGGCCCCAGATCCCGCCGCCGTCGCCGCCTTGCGAACCGATTCGACCGCCGTGCGATAGTCCGCCGCCACCCGCCGGCCGCCCCATCCGACGAGCGCCTCGGCGAGAAAGTCGATGCGCTCGGCGAGCGGCACCGCCTCGATGTCGATCGCCGCGCGCGGCGTCACCAGGGCGGCGACCCGCTCCGGCGCCGCGACCAGGGCGCGCCCGAGCGCGATCGCCGCGAGATTGCCGTCCACCGACGCCCCGTTGAGGCGAACCGCCGTCTCGAGCGCCGTGAGCGACATCGGCAGCCGCCCCGATTGGAGCGCCGCGCCGATCAGGATCATGTTGACCGCGAGCGTGTCGCCGAAGAGCTTCTCGGCGATCGCCCCGGCCGGCCAATGGGCGAGGCTCGCCGAGGCCTCGCCGAGCGCCGCCGCCAGCCGCTCCGCCTTGAAGGACTGGGTCTGCCGCAACACGAATTCCGCCGTCGGCTGGAGATCGCCGTCGGCGAAGGTCGCGGTCCGGCCCGGCGCCGCCATCGCCAACACCTCCGCTCCCGCCGCCACCAACATGTCCGAGGCGATCAGCACGTCGAGCGAGGCGGTCGGCACGCGCGGCCCCTCGATCGGCCTGGCGAAGGTGGAGAAGCGGACGTGACTGGTCACCGGCCCGCCCTTCTGGGCGAGGCCGGTCATGTCGAGCGTGGTCACGTCGAGCCCGTCGACATGGGCGGCCATCGCCAGAACCGCCGCCGCCGTGGTCACCCCCATGCCGCCGATGCCGGCGATCAGGAGATTGAGCGGCCGCTCGAGGCGCGCCCGGACCGGCGGCGCCAGCCCCTCGACCAGCGCGGCCGGATCGATCTTGCGCCCCTCGCGTTTCAGATGGCCGCCGATCACCTCGACGAAGGACGGGCAGAACCCGGTCTCGCAGGAGAAATCCTTGTTGCAGGTCGCCTGATTGATCCGCCGCTTGCGCCCGAACGCGGTCTCGATCGGCTCCACCGCGATGCAGTTCGACTGTTTCGAACAATCGCCGCAGTCCTCGCAGACCCGCTCGTTGACGAAGATCCGCTTGGGCGGATCGATCATCGTGCCGCGCTTGCGCCGCCGCCGCTTCTCCGCCGCGCAGGTCTGATCGTAGACGAGCGCCGTGACGCCCGGCGTCGCCGCCAATTCCCGCTCGACCACCAGGAGATCACCGCGCGGCCGCACCGTGACGCCGGCCGCCAGATCGGGCGAGCCGATGTGCCGAGTGGGATCGTCGGCCACCACCACGATCTTGGCAACACCCTCCGCCTCCAGCGACCGGGTGATGCGCTCGACGGTGAGCATGCCGCCGTCGACCTTCTGCCCGCCGGTCATGGCGACTGCGTCGTTGAAGAGGATCTTGTAGGTGATGTTCACCTTGGCCACCACCGACTGGCGGATCGCCAGCGAACCGGAGTGGAACCAAGTGCCGTCGCCGAGATTGGCGAAGACGTGCCCGTCCCGCGAGAACGGTGCCTGCCCGACCCAGGGCACGCCCTCGCCGCCCATCGCCGTCAGCCCATCGGTGGTGCGCTCGGCGAGTTCGGTCATGGCGTGACAGCCGATCCCCGCCATCGAGCGCGCGCCCTCCGGCGTCTTGGTCGAGGTGTTGTGCGGGCAGCCCGCGCAGAAGAAGGGCGAACGCCGCGCGTCCGCCCCGTGGCCCACCGCCCACATCGCCTGCGCCACCAGCCCGTCGGCCGCGCGCCGCACGCCCTCGTCCTCGCCGAGCCCGGGGATCACCGCCATCAGCGCCGGCACGATGTCGGAGGCCGCGAGTTCGCGCACCGCCCCGAAGAACGGCTCGCCGGTCGGCGTCGTCTTGCCCCAGACCGCCGGACGCTGATGCTCCGGCCAATGATAGGCGAGGTCCTTGATCTGCGGCTCCATCAGCGCGCGCTTGTGCTCGACCACGACGAGGCGCTCGAGCCCGCGCGCGAAGGCGGAAAGGCCGATCGGCTCGAGCGGCCAGCTCATGCCGACCTTGTAGATCGCGACCCCGAGGGTGCGCGCCCGCGCCTCGTCGATGCCGAGGAGATCGAAGGCCTGGCGTAGATCGCGATAGGCCTTGCCGGTGGCGACGAAGCCGATCCGTGCCCGGCCGGTGCCGAAGGCGAGCCCGTCGATGCCGTTGGCGCGCGCGAAGGCCCGCGCCGCCGGGATCCGGATCTCGCGGACCGAGACCTCGTTGTCGAGCCGGTGCCGGAGCAGCATCGGCCGGTCGACGTCGGCCCGCGCGCGCGGATCGAACTCCTCGCGCGGCCGGCGGAAGGCATGGCGGCCGAGCGAGACGTCGACCACGCCGGAGGAATCCATCGTGTCGGCGAGGGCGATCATCGCCACCCACAGGCCCGAGAAACGCGACATCTCGAGACCCATCAGGCCGTAGTCGACCACGTCCTGGAGATCGGCCGGATTGAGGACCGGGATCTCGCAATCGGCGAATTGAAACTCGGATTGACAGGCGACCGTGGAGGACTTGGCGAGATGATCGTCGCCGGCGATCGCCAACACGCCGCCGTGGCGGGCGGTGCCCGAGGCATTGGCGTGTTTGAACACGTCCGAGGCCCGGTCCACCCCCGGCGCCTTGCCGTACCAGAGGCCGAACACCCCGTCGCGATCCGATCCCGCCCCCGAACCGATCGTCTTCTGCGATCCCCATACGGCGGTCGCCGCCAGTTCCTCGTTGACGCCGGGCGTGAAGTGCACGTCGTGGGCGGCGAGGTCCGCCGCCGCTGCGATCAGCTGCTGATCGTAGCCGGCGAGCGGCGAGCCGCGGTAGCCGGAGATGAAGCCGGCGGTCTTCAGACCCGCCCGCCGGTCGAGCCGGATCCGGTCGAGGGGAAGGCGCACCAGCGCCTGGATGCCGGTCAGATAGACCCGCCCCCGATCACGCTCGTATTTGTCCGAAAGCCGAATCGGCCGCGTCCCCGGCGGCAGGGTCTGGTCGTTCATGGGCGTCCTCCTCGACCCAGGCGACGCCGCGCCCCGGTCCCTCACGACGTCTGATGCGTCGCTTTTCCCTGGGAGGCCGGGGATTTCCGCGGTGTCGACAGGAGTTTCGTCGAGCCACCAGAATACACCTTCTCATTGTCGACATTCATGCTAACTTGCCTGCCCTCACGGGATTTCAGACTTGTTTCTTCCAAGAGAGACGGGATGGCAGAAAAGATTCTCCTAGATCCGCATGACGTGCGAATCCTCAGGATCCTGCAGCGCGACGCTTCTCTGGCCATTGCCGACGTCGCCAAGGAAGCCGGGATGAGTCAGACCCCGTGCTGGCGCCGCATCAAGCGCATGAAGGATGCGGGCATCATCAAACAGATCGCCGCCCTCGTCGATCGCGAGGCGGTGGGGCTGGAATTCGTCGTCTACACCTTCGTCAAGCTCGGCGTCCCCTCGCTCGACAACATGACCGAATTCGACCGCATGGTGCGCCTGTGGCCGGAGGTGATCACCTGCGAACGCGTCACCGGCGCGGTCGACTATCTGATCAAGGTCGTCGCCGAGGACATGAAGGCCTATGACACCTTCCTGCGGATGAAGTTGCTCGACAACAATCTGGTCACCGACGTCCAGTCCCACATCGTCGTCGCCACGGTGAAGGACACGCCCGCCCTGCCCTTGCGCGAGACCTGACCCGCTCGGATCCCGCCGCGCGAGACCCGACCGGCGGCGGCCTTCGCCTCCCGCCGGTCCCTCGCGTCGGTGGTCCCCCACGTCGCTGGTACTTCGCGCCGATCAGCGCCGGCCGTCCTCGCGCTGGCGAGCGCGCCCCTCTTGGATCTGCCGCAGCGTCTCGCGCAGCACCTCCACTTCGTCGGGATCGCCCGGTTCGCGGCCGGATTCCGCGATCGGCCCGCTCTTGTTCCGCGCCGACGGCAGCTCCGGCGGCGCCTCCTCGCGCCGGCCGATGCCCATCACCCCGAGGACGATCAGCACCCCGCCGACCACATAGGCCGGCGACGACACCTCGACGCCGACGATGAGCCCGCGTTGCACCGCCTGGGTGACCATGATGATCGCCGCCCCGATCAGCGTCATCGCCACCGGAACGGCGCGGCTCGACGCGGAGGGAAACGGCCGCCGCTCGCCGGGCGTCGACGACGGCGACGCGAACAGCCCCGGCCGCTTCCGCTCCTCGTCCGCCATCAGCGCCTCCCGAACCGCTCCGCCCGAAACGGCGTCAGATCGACCAGGGTCGGCTCCCCGGTGATCGCCTCGGCGATCAGCCTGCCCGAAATCGGCCCCTGGGTGAAGCCGAGATGGCCGTGTCCGAAATCGAGCCACATGTCCGGCACCCCCGGCGCCGGCCCGATGATCGGCAGCGCGTCCGGCAACGCCGGCCGGCGCCCGAGCCACGGCTCGGGATCGAGCTCGGCCCCGAGCGGAAACAGGCCGCGCGCGATCGGCTTCAACTGCTCGAGCTGGCGCGGGGTCGGATCGGCGTCGCGATCGGCGAATTCGACGCCGGTGGTGAGGCGGAGCCCTCGCGCCATCGGCGTCAGGCAATAGCCCCTCTCCACGTCGACGATCGGCCGCGACAACCGCGCCCCCCGCAGGGCGCCGAAATGCATGTGGTATCCACGTTTGACCGCGAAGGGGAAGCTCAGCCGGAAGCGATCGAGGAGATCGTTGGACCACGGCCCGAGCGCCACCACGACCGTCGGCGCGGCGACCTCGCCGGCCTCGGTGGAGACCACCCAGGTCTCCCCCACCCTCCGCAGCGACCGCGCGTCGCCCCGCGCGAACGTGCCGCCGAGCGCCTGGAACCGCTCGCCATAGGCCTTGGTGACCGCCTCCGGCCACGCCACCGTCTGCGTCTCCGGCCAGAGCACGCCGGCATGGAGAACCGGCTTCAGATCCGGTTCGAGCGCCCGGAGCGCCTCCGGATCGAGCCGGCGATACTCGATCCCGAACCGCGTCGCCAGCTCGTGCAGATCGGCGTCGCGGGCGAGCCCCGATGCGGTGCGATAGACCCGGACCCAGCCGGTCTCGCGAAACTGATCGGAGACCCCCGCCGTCGCCGCGAGCCGGCGATGCTCGGGAATGGCGAAGCGCCCGAGCGTATCGATGGCGCGCGCATAGGCCTCGATCCCCGCGCGATCGGTCGCCTCGAACAGGCGCCACAGCCAGGGCGCGATCTTCGGCAGGAACGAGGGATGGTAGTTCACCTCCGGCGCCAGATTGAGCGCGTAGCGGAAGAGACGGACGAGATCGCGCGGGATGCCGACCGGCACCAGCCCCTCGCGCTCGATCACCCCGGCATTGCCGAAACTGGTCTCCTCGCCGATGCCGCGCCGGTCGACCAGGGTCACGCGGCGACCGCGCTCCGCCAATTGCAGGGCCGCCGAAGTGCCGACCATTCCGGCCCCCAGCACGATCACGTCTGTGGTCATTCGTCGCCTCGTCGCTCGGCGCGCGTGCCCCGCGCGCCTTCATCGCCTCGTCCGCACGGTCCGCGCGTCGCCGTCTCGCTCGCGAGGAGCCGCCGCCCGAGGCGCGGCCCCTCCGATCGACTCGATAGATAGCGCATTTCGCACCGCCGCGTTGAGCGCGGGCGCCGGGTCTGATAAGTGCGAGCCGCGAGCCCCCGCGCGGCCCGTGCCCGTTTCCGACCTTCGAGGTGTCCCATGATCCCGCGCTATTCGCGTCCCGAGATGACCGCCATCTGGGAGCCGCAGTCCCGTTTCCGCATCTGGTTCGAGATCGAGGCGCACGCCACCGACGCGCTCGCCGATCTCGGCGTGGTGCCGAAGGAGGCGGCGGAAGAGATCTGGGCGAAGGCGAAGGACGCCACCTTCGACGTCGCCCGCATCGACGAGATCGAGGCGGTGACCAAGCACGACGTCATCGCCTTCCTCACCCACCTCGCCGAAATCGTCGGCCCCTCGGCCCGCTTCGTCCACCAGGGCATGACCTCGTCGGACGTGCTCGACACCTGCCTGTCGGTCCAGCTCGCGCGCGCCTCCGATCTCCTGATCAGTGGCGTCGACCGCCTGCTCGCCGCGCTGAAGACCCGGGCGATGGAGCACAAGCACACCGCCACCATCGGCCGCAGCCACGGCATCCACGCCGAGCCGGTCACCTTCGGCCTCAAGCTCGCCGAGGCCTACGTCGAGTTCCAGCGCAACCGCGCCCGTCTCGTCGCCGCGCGCGCCGAGATCGCCACTTGCGCCATCTCCGGCGCGGTCGGCACCTTCGCCAACATCGACCCGCGCGTCGAGGCCCATGTCGCCGCGAAGATGGGCCTCACCGTCGAGCCGGTCTCGACCCAGGTGATCCCGCGCGATCGCCACGCCATGTTCTTCGCCACCCTCGGCGTCGTCGCCTCGTCGATCGAACGTCTGGCGATCGAGATCCGCCATCTCCAGCGCACCGAGGTGCTGGAGGCGGAGGAATATTTCTCGCCCGGCCAGAAGGGTTCCTCGGCGATGCCGCACAAGCGCAACCCGGTTCTGACCGAGAACCTGACCGGCCTCGCCCGTCTGGTGCGCGGCATGGTCGTGCCGGCGCTCGAGAACGTGGCGCTCTGGCACGAGCGCGACATCTCCCACTCCTCGGTCGAGCGCATGATCGGCCCCGACGCCACCGTGACGCTCGACTTCGCGCTCCATCGTCTCGCCGGGGTGATCGAGAAGCTCGTCGTCTATCCGGAGCGCATGGAAGGCAACATGAACCGCCTCGGCGGCCTCGTGCATTCCCAGCGCATCCTCCTGGCGCTGACCCAGGCCGGCGTCAGCCGCGAGGACGCCTATCGCCTCGTCCAGCGCAACGCCATGAAGGTCTGGGACAGCTACCAGAAGACCGGCGCCGCCACCGTCGACTTCCTCGAGGAACTGCTGTCCGACGCCGACGTGCGCAAGGCGCTGTCGGAGGCCGAGATCCGCGAGAAGTTCGACCTCGGCTATCACCTGAAACACGTCGACACGATCTTCGCCCGCGTCTTCGGCTGAACGCCGGCGAAATCCGAGGATATGAAAAAGCCCCGTCGGAGCGATCCGGCTGGGCTCTCTCGTGACCGAAGTCCGCGAGATCGGTTTCGGGTCGGTGGGGACAAATCGTACTTTGATCTCGCCATTCGAAACGGCCGTATCCTCGACGAAGATCCCATTGAGGACTTCGCGCCCCATGACCCTGCATCGCGCCGATCTCTACCGCCTCCGTTTCGACAGATACCTGCGCTTCGGTACGCCGATCGACCTGCCCCTCGAGCGCAAGAACGATCCCACGACAGAGCGTTACGTCTGGCGCACCCGGCAGGACGCGAAAGTACGTTGGACCCATCGCGCCAACGACGGTCAAATCTTCGCGTGGTCCGCCCCACCCACGACGGGACACCCCGGCGAGGCGGCGAACTGCCGTTGCGAGGCGATCCCCTATCGCCCCGGCGAAACGGAATTCGCGTACCACACCTTCACGACCGGTCTCGCATCGTCCTACAAACGATGGGAAGACAGCGATTTCGTCTGGCACTTCTTCACGGGTGGGGGACACTCGGTCACGTTGAGTGAAATCGGACAACTCCGCGACATCGCCGAAGTCTACGCCTACGAGACGGGTACGGAAGGCGCCTTCCGTCGACTGTCGGATCAGATCGCCGATGAGGCACGAAAATCACCTTCAGGGAGCGTGCACGTCCATTTCGACAATACCTACGACTTCGGCGACGTGGCATTCTCTCATGGGCGCTCGCGGGTCTACGGAGATTTCGATGGAACGGCCGTACAACGAGGAGACATGCTCTCGATCGAAGGAGAGACCGAGTTTCATTTCAGAGACGTCTTCACCGACCCGCTGGATCTGCGACAGTTTTCGGCTTGGCTCAAGGCGAATCCATTGTCTTTTTGGCGGCTGGTGGACTTGATACGAGTTGCTTACGCCGTATCGGGAGTGGCGCCACTACCCCCTGGTTTTTACAAGAAGGTCGATGTCGAGGACGTATCCAGCATCTTCCGTTTCATTTCCGAACTGGGCGGCACACGTTATAAGATCGTCGACGACTGGACGGCCTCGTTCCGCGCCGATATCTTTCGAAATCAAAACTTAAGTGATTATAAAATAAAATAATAAAGATGAAGCCGACCGACCCAACCGAGACGAAACCAAAATGGATGCGTCGTACCCAGATTACGATCGGGTACGTCGCCGCATTCTGCGTCATATACCCCACGCTGATCGTTCTCAGTCGGTTCGATGACTACTATATGTTTCCGAATGGCGCGGTCCTCGATCGTGTCTTCGACTGGGAAAACTGGTCTCGCATCGACCTGCTTCGAACCTGGGACGGCGAACTCTTGGTCCGCGATGTCTATGACGTTTGTTTCGATCGAAGAGCCATCAAAGGAACCACCGTGAGGTCCGGCAGCTTCGTCTGGCTGGGAGGAGACGCACCTCTGATCAGAGGAGGGGACGCGAACTATGACGACGTGGAGCGGGCGAGCGGCCTGGACCCACCCGGCGAGAGCTGCGTCGGCTATTTCGGGAGCCACCTCGGCGCGGAACTCCTCCTGTTCAGTTCGGAATTCGATTGGCAACGCGCGAAGCCGAACCAGAAACCCCGCGCGAACCTCCGCACCCAAGGACAATCGACATCGACCGGCCGCCCTCCACCCTGATCGCCGACAGGGAGCGGACCTCCCGAGAAGCTGCGAGCGCGCACCATGCCGAAGACCGTGACGAAGGTGATTCTGCGCGGCCTGCGCTGGTTCGGGCTCGGGCTCCTCGGCCTCGTCGGCCTCGTCGTCGCGGTCCTCATGCTCAACTGGACCGTCGTTCTCCTGACCTTTGCGACCATGACCGTCGAACTGCCGAACGGCGCGGTCGTCGCCCGCGCCTTCGACTGGAACCTCCATCCCCGCGCCGATCTCTACGCCTCCCGCGACGGCCCTCTGCTCGTCCGTGACATCGACATGATCTGCTGGGACGAGACCACGATCGACGGTTTCACCAATTCGATCCGAAGCGCCGACGGAAGCGTCTCCCGCACCATTTCCTTCCTTTGGACCAAGGGCGAAGAGAAAGTCCTGACCTCTGAGAGCCCGGAATACCTGCCGCGAGCGCGGAACTCGAGTTTGATGCGGAATTCTCCGGGTGGCTCAGGTCTGTCCGGTGGCTACGTCGGCGGAGACCTGATCCTCCGTCATCCCGAGCGGGTTTCGCAGCCGCCGGCGTCGAAGCCGGACCAGAAGCCGTGTTCCGCCGCCCACACCTCGGAACGGCGGACACGTCGAATGCGCGTCACCCGGTCGTCACGCCCGCCGCCGCGATCATCGCCTCGATGCCGGCCTTCACATAGGCGGTGTCGTGGCCGATCGAGACGAAGGTGAAGCCGAACTGGCGGACGATCTTCACCCGTTCCGGCGCGCCGCCGAAGATGCCGGCGATCTTGCCGGCGCCCTTGGCCGCCTCGACGATGCGGGTCAGCGCCAGATCGACCAGGGTCGAATGCGGATCGACCCGATCGCCGCCCGAGAGCGCGATGGAGAGGTCGTTCGGCCCGACGAAGACGCCGTCGATGCCCGGCACCGCCAGAATGTCCTCGACCGCGTCGAGCCCCTCGCGGGTCTCGATCATCGCCAGCGCCAGCGTGTCGCGATTGGCGGTGGTGAGATAGCGCTGGGCGACGCTCTCGCCGGACAGCATCATCGCCCGCCCCGGTCCCCACGAGCGGCGGCCGAGCGGCGCGAACTTCATCGCGTCGACGAAGGCGCGCGCCTGCTCGACGGTGTCGATCATCGGCGCGATCACCGCGGCGGCGCCCATGTCGAGCGCGCGGCTGGCCATCGCCATGTCGCCGACCGGCACCCGCACCGCGACCGGCTTGCCCGCGCCCGCCGCCGCGCCGATCGAGCCGGCGAGCGAGGCCGGGCCGAACATGCCGTGCTGCATGTCGAGGACGATCGCGTCGAAGCCCGAGCGCGCGACGATTTCCGCGAAGATGGGATCGCCGATCCCCATCCAACCGGCCTGCACCGTGGCACCGGCGCGCAGACGCCCGGCCAGATCGAAGGCGGTCGTCCGCCCTGCGGTCGCGTTCATGAAAGTCTCCTCGGTTGAAGCGCGAAGATCGCGCCGCTCGACGGGACGAACCTCGAACGAGGCCCCTGTCCGCGCGGGGAAGGTTCGGACCCCGAGGCCCCGAACCGAACGAAAAGGCGCGCGCACGTCGCCGCGCGCGCCCCTGAATGAACCGAGACGCCGCCGAGATCAACCGCCCGCCCCGGTCGTGGTGGTCGCAGGCGCCCGCGCACCCGAACCGGGCGAGCAAAGATCCGGCCGACCGGCGAGCCCCGGAAGCGCCCCTCCTCCCGGGGACATGTCCCTACCCCGTCCCCGTCGCCGAAACGGGGTGATGATCGAAGGCGAAAACTCATCGAGAGACCCCGCCATGATCACGACCCGAACCGACGCCTACCGCCTGCGCTTCGACCGATACCTGCGCTTCGGAACGCCCCTCGTGTTCTCGCTTGAACGCAAGGACGAGCAGAGGACCGACCGTTACGTCTGGCGCACCCGCCGCGACGCGAAGGTGCGGCCGTCCCATCGGGGAACGACGGCCGCATTTTCTCTTGGGACCAACCGCCCGAGACCGGGAACCCCGGCGATGAACCGAATTGCCGCTGCGAGGCGATCCCTTATCGCCCCGGCGAAACGGAATTCGCGTATCACACGTTTACCACCGGTCTCGCATCGTCTTATGAGCGCTGGGACGACAGCGATTTCGTCTGGCACTTCTTCACGGGTGGTGGACGCCCGGTCACATTGAGTGAGATCGGACATCTCCGCGACATCGCAGAAGTCTACGCCTACGAGACGGCTACCGAAGGCGCCTTCCGTCGACTGTCGGATCAGATTGCCGAAAAGGCACGGAACTCGTCTTCAGGGAACGCGCATGTCGATTTCGGCAGGGCCTACGACTTCGGCGACGTGGCGTTCTCCCACGGGTATTCGAGTGTCCACGGAGCTTTCGAAGGAACGGCCGTACAGCGAGGAGACATGCTCTCGATCGAAGGAGAGTCCGAGTTCCATTTCAGAGACGTCTTCACCGACCCGCTGGATCTGCGACGGCTTTCTGCTTGGCTCGAGGCGAATCCGTTGTCTTTTTGGCGGCTGGTAGACTTGATACGAGTTGCTTACGCCGTATCGGGAGTGGCGCCACTACCCCCTGGTTTTTCCGAGAAGGTCGATGTCGAGGACGTATCCAGCATCTTCCGCTTCATTTCCGAGGTCGGCGGCACGCGCTATGAGATCGTCGAAGACTGGACAGCCTCGTTTCGAGCCGATGTTTTTAGAGATCCAGAATCAAGCGCTTACAAGTCGGGAAACTATAGATGAAATCGGCCATCCCGTCCGACCCTGAACCAAAATGGATGCGTAAAACTCGGATCACGCTCGAGTTCTTCGCGGCTTTCTGCGTCATCTACCCCACGATAAACGTTCTCATCCCGTTTGATCAATACTATATGCTTCCAAAGGGAGCGGTCCTCGTTCGTGTCTTCGATTGGAAGAAATGGTCACGCATCGATCTGCTTCGGTCCTGGGACGGCGAACTCTTGGTCCGCGATGTCGATGACGTTTGTTTCGATCGAAAAGCCATCGAAGGAACCACCGTGAGGTCGGGCAGCTTCGTCTGGCTGGGCGAAGACGCGCCACCGACCCGGGGCGACGACAGAGCTCATAAGGACGTGCTGCGCGAGAGCGGATTGAACGGGGACGATGGGAGATGCCTGGGATACTTCGGGAGTTACCTCGGCGCGGAACTTCTCTTGAGATACCCTGAATTCGATTGGCAGCGGGCAGAGCCCGACGAGAAGCCTCGTTCGCGTCCCCACTCCCCCTGACCGGCCGCTCTCCCCGACCGACCGATACCCCGAGCGGCCGACGCCCCGCCCGCGCCCGACGCGTCGCGCGCGGATCTCCACCGCGTCGTCCCGAGAGCCCCCACCACGATCCGAACACGAAGAAGCGCGCGGACCCTCAGGGCACGCGCGCCTCCCGAAGACCCGTCCGATCGCTCGCGATCAGCCGGCGGACTTGATCTGCTCGATCGCCGTCACCATCAGCTCGTCCATGGTGCGGCGGATCTGATGCTCGGACTGCTCGGCGCCCGCCGCCTTCAGATCGGCGAGAACCTTGGCGAGCACGTCGGCGTCGCCGGCCTCGGCGAGATCCGCCTCGACCACGGTCTTGGCGTAGTCGGCGGCCGCGTCGCCGGCGATCCCCATCTTCTCCGCCGCCCACAGGCCCAGGAGCTTGTTGCGTCGCGCGGCGGCCTTGAACTGAAGCTCTTCGTCGTGGGCGAACTTCTTCTCGAAGGCATCTTCACGCTTGTCGAAGGTCGTCATGTCTTCGATTCTCCTGGAAATCCGGGACTGGATCCTATATGGGATCCGCGAACGGCTGAATGAATAGCCCCCGGCGTCGGCCAAATCAACGCGACGTTCGACCGACGATCCGTCGGAACGATGTCCGAGTGCCCGTCGGTGGGCTGTCTTTCGTCCACATTGAGCCGGGTCGGCGTTTCGGCTAGGGTGCCGGCGGTGCGCGCGGGTGCGAGAGGCGATTCCCTCTCGGTCCCGCGCTTCGTTCTTCGACCCAAGTCTGGCGCCCGCCGGGATCCCACACCCGAACGGCGCGACGAGAGGGAGCGATCGCCGTCCCGCCGTCCCCTCCCCCCTCGGATGCCCATCCCGGGTGGGAGAAGTACCGCCGCCGCGAGGCGACGGTTTCGACCGGAGGCCTTCGGCCCAATGGATTTTCTCTTCAAGTCACGGTACGTACCCATGAATCGTCGGCGTCGCATCTACGAAGGCAAGGCCAAGATCCTCTACGAGGGCCCGGAGCCGGGAACGCTCATCCAACACTTCAAGGACGACGCGACCGCGTTCAACGCCAAGAAGCACGCGATCATCGACGGCAAGGGCGTCCTCAACAACCGGATCTCCGAGTTCGTGTTCAATCAACTGAACGCGCTCGGCGTCCCCACGCACTTCATCAAGCGCCTCAACATGCGCGAGCAGCTGATCCGTGAAGTCGAGATCATCCCGCTCGAGGTGGTGGTGCGCAACGTCTCGGCCGGCTCGCTGTCGACCCGCCTCGGCATCCCCGAGGGCACCCAGCTGCCGCGTTCGATCATCGAGTTCTATTACAAGAACGACGAGCTCAACGACCCGATGGTCTCGGAAGAGCACATCACGGCCTTCGGCTGGGCGAGCCCCCAGGACATCGACGACATCATGGCGCTCGCCATCCGCGTCAACGACTTCCTCAGCGGCCTGTTCCTCGGCGTCGGCATCCGCCTCGTCGACTTCAAGCTCGAGTTCGGCCGCCTCTGGGAAGGCGACATGATGCGCATCGTCCTCGCCGACGAGATCTCGCCCGACAACTGCCGCCTGTGGGACCAGTCCTCCGGCGACAAGCTCGACAAGGATCGCTTCCGTCGCGATCTCGGCGGCATGCTCGAGGCCTATCAGGAAGTCGCCCGTCGCCTCGGCATCCTCAACGACAACGGCCCGGCCAACACCGGCCCGGCCCCGGTCACGCCGGCCCCGGAAGCGTGAGTCCGCCTCCTCGCGCGAAATGAGGCGTGAGCCTCCACGGCGCGACGTCCATCGAAAACAGAACGGCCGGCCCCCAGGGGCCGGCCGTCTTCGTTTACGCCTCGCCGCGCCAGGAAGACCTCAGCGATAGAGATCCTTGCGCGTCCACGGCAGGCCGGAGAGGCCCGAGCGCCGCTTGGAGGCGAGCGTCTGGTAGACCAGGATCGGCCCGCGATGGAAGCCGAGCGCCGTCATCGCGAAATAGGCGAGCCACAGACGGGTCTTGGCCGCGCCGACCTCGGCGACCGCCGCCTCGCGATTGGCCGCGAGCCGCTCGCTCCACAGACGGCAGGTCTTGGCGAAATGCTCGCGCCAATTCTCCACGTCGTGGACCTCGAAGCCGAGCCGCTCGAGATTGGTCACCGTGAGACCGATGTGATCGAGTTCGCCACCCGGGAAGATGCAGGTGTTGATGAACTTCATGTAGCTGGTCTGCTTGCGGAACTGCGAGAGATCCCGGGTCGCCCGCCGCACCGAGGCCTGATGCAGATAGAGGCCGCGCGTCTTCAGGAGCCGGCGCATGTGCTCGAAGTGGCGGTCGTGATTGTCGAGCCCGAGATGCTCGAACATCTCGATCTGGGCGATCGCGTCATAGGCCTCCTCGGCGTCGATCTCGCGATAGTCCTTGAGCTCGAGCGTCACCTTGTCGGCGATGCCGAGCCGGGCGAGCTTCTCGGTCACGAAGTCGAACTGCGCCTTCGAGAGGGTGACGCCGTGCGCGGTGACGCCGTAGTTCGTGACCGCGTGGCAGATCAGGCCACCCCAGCCGCAGCCGATGTCGAGCAGGTGCTGGCCCGGCTTCAGCCGCAGCTTGCGGCAGATCATGTCGAGCTTGTGGAGCTGCGCTTCCTCGAGCGTGGTGTCGTCGTCCTGGAAATAGGCCGAGGAATAGACCATCTCCGGATCGAGGAAGAGGCCGTAGAAGGCGTTCGAGACGTCGTAGTGGAACTGGATCAGCTCCATGTCGTTGCGCCCCGCCTCGGGCTTTGCGGCGATCCCTCGGGTGTCGAAGGCGTCCGAGGCGGCGAACCCGCCGCTGTCGCGCCGGCCGAAGAGGAACGGCAACAGGTTCCGGGCGAGCCAGACCTTGCTGAGCCCGCGCACGACGCCGAGCGCCCGCATGTGATCCCAGCGCTGCGCCGCCTCGAGCGGGGTTCCGCCGATGATGTCGATGTCGCCGGAGGCATGGAGCGCGAAGACCGTCATCAGCGCCGGCGAGAGCAGGAGCCGCCGGATCACGTCCGGGCTCGAGATGCGCACGCGGATGTCGTCGCGCGCCTTCGTACCGAGCGGCACCACCTCGCCGTTCCACAGCTCGACCGACAGGTCGGCGTCGAGTCGGGTCGCGACCTCCGCGACGATCCGTTTCGCCGCTTCGATCCGTCTGTCGCGCGCCATTTTCCACCTCTCGCTCGATCGCCACGACCGCGCCGGTCGACGGGCCGGGTCGGTTCTACAAGTGCCGTCGACGTCTGCCAACCGGGAATGGCGGAAATCCGCAGCGAAGGGGCCTCCGGCCAAGCTCCGGCTTGCCCCTCCCGCCCCCTCGTGGTACGCGCGGATCCCATGACGAGAGCCGGCCGGCGGGCATGCCCCGAAGGCCGCTCTCCCGTTCGTGCCACACTCTTTTCGTGTCTGCCGACCAGCCGAGGATGCCCCCATGAAAGCCCGCGTCACCGTCACCTTGAAGAACGGCGTTCTCGATCCCCAGGGCAAGGCCATCCAGGGCGCGCTGAAGAGCCTGGGCTTCGCCGGCGTCGACGACGTCCGCCAGGGCAAGCTCATCGAGCTCGAGCTCTCCGGCCACGACCGCGTCCAGGCCGAGGCCGACCTGAAGGACATGTGCGAGAAGCTCCTCGCCAACACCGTGATCGAGAACTACCGGATCGAGCTGATCTGAGGCGTGGGCGCGGCTCCTCGCGGCCGCCCCGTCTCTCCGCCCGGTCCCTTCCCCTCTCTTTGAGCGCGCCCGCCGCGCCGGACAGGATCCGCCCCATGAAGTCCGCCGTCCTCGTCTTCCCCGGCATCAATCGCGAACGCGATCTCGCCCGCGCCTTCCATGAGGTCTCCGGCGTCGCCCCGCACATGGTCTGGCACACCGAGACCGAGCTGCCCGACGTCGACGTGGTCGCCATCCCCGGCGGCTTCTCCTACGGCGACTATCTGCGCTGCGGCGCCATCGCCGCCCGCTCGCCGATCATCGAGGCGGTGCGCCGTCACGCCGACCGCGGCGGCTACGTGCTCGGCATCTGCAACGGCTTCCAGATCGTCACCGAGATCGGCCTTCTGCCCGGCGCGCTGATGCGCAACGCTTCGCTGAAGTTCGTCTGCAAGGAGGTACGGCTCCGCGTCGACAACGCCTCGACCGCCTTCACCTCCGCCTATGCGCCCGGTCAGGTGATCCGCTGTCCGATCGCCCACGGCGAGGGCAACTATTTCGCCGACGCCGAGACGCTCGCCCGCCTCGAGGGCGAGGGCCGGGTCGCCTTCCGCTACTGCGACGAGGCCGGCGAGACGACCGACGCCGCCAACCCGAACGGCTCGATCCACTCGATCGCCGGCATTCTCAACGAGCGCGGCAACGTCCTCGGCATGATGCCGCATCCGGAGAACCTGATCGAGGCCCTCCAGGGCGGCATCGACGGCCGCGGCCTGTTCGAGAGCCTCGCCCGGGTCGCCTGACGGCCGACCGTTTCCGCCCCTTTTCGGCGCCCGCGCGCCCGAGCCTCACGAGGCCCCCGATGATCCCCAACGACATCAAGATCACCCCCGAACTGGTCAAGGAACACGGTCTCAAGCCGGACGAGTACCAGCGGATCCTCGATCTGATCGGCCGCGAGCCGACGCTGACCGAACTCGGCATCTTCTCCGCCATGTGGAACGAGCACTGTTCCTACAAGTCCTCGAAGAAGTGGCTGAAGCAGCTCCCCACCAAGGGCGAGCGCGTCCTGATCGGCCCCGGTGAGAACGCCGGCGTGGTCGACATCGGCGACGGTCAGGCCGTGGTCTTCAAGATGGAGAGCCACAACCATCCCTCCTACATCGAGCCCTATCAGGGCGCGACCACGGGCGTCGGCGGCATCCTGCGCGACGTCTTCACCATGGGCGCGCGCCCGATCGCCGCGATGAACGCGCTGCGCTTCGGCGAGCCGACCCACCCCAAGACCCACCACGTCGTCTCCGGCGTGGTGGCGGGTGTCGGCGGCTACGGCAATTCCTTCGGCGTGCCGACCGTCGGCGGCGAGGTGAACTTCCACCGCCGCTACAACGGCAACTGTCTCGTCAATGCCTTCGCGGCGGGTCTTCTCAAATCGGATGAGATCTTCCTGTCGGAAGCCAAGGGCGTCGGCATGCCCGTGGTCTATCTCGGCTCCAAGACCGGCCGCGACGGCATGGGCGGCGCCACCATGGCCTCGGCCGAATTCGACGAGAACTCGGCCGAGAAGCGCCCGACCGTCCAGGTCGGCGACCCCTTCGCCGAGAAGCTGCTGCTCGAGGCCTCGCTGGAGCTGATGGCCTCCGGCGCCGTCATCGCCATTCAGGACATGGGCGCCGCCGGCCTCACCTGTTCCGCCGTCGAGATGGGCGCCAAGGGCAACCTCGGCCTCGAGCTGAACCTCGACATGGTGCCGACCCGCGAACCCAACATGACCGCCTACGAGATGATGCTGTCGGAGAGCCAGGAGCGCATGCTCATGGTCCTCCACCCCCATCTCGAGGAACAGGCCGAGGCGATCTTCCGCAAGTGGGGCCTCGACTTCGCCATCGTCGGCTACACCACCGACACGCTGCGCTTCGTCGTCAAGCACCACGGCGAGGTCATGGCCGACCTGCCGATCAAGGAGCTCGGCGATCAGGCCCCCGAATACGATCGCCCCTGGGTCGAGCCGGCGAAACAGCCGGTGCTCGACGTCGCCGACGTGCCGGCGCCCGCGAATTACGCCAAGGCGCTGCTCGATCTGCTCGGCTCGCCGAACCTCTCCTCGCGCCGCTGGGTGTGGGAGCAGTACGACCACCTGATCCAGGGCAACACCGTCCAGCGCCCGGGCGGCGACGCCGCCGTGGTCAGGGTCGAGCGCCCGAACGGCGGCACCGCCAAGGGCCTCGGCTTCACCTGCGACGTCACGCCGCGCTACGTCGAGGCCGATCCTTACGAGGGCGGCAAGCAGGCGATCGCCGAGAGCTGGCGCAACCTGTCGGCCGTCGGCGCGCTGCCGATCGCCGTCACCGACAACCTCAACTTCGGCAATCCCGAGCGTCCCGAGATCATGGGCCAGTTCGTGATGGCGCTGAAGGGCATCGGCGAGGCCTGCCTCGCGCTCGACATGCCGATCGTCTCCGGCAACGTCTCGCTCTACAACGAGACCAACGGCGAGGCGATCCTGCCGACCCCGGCGATCGGCGCGGTCGGCCTGATGGACGACGTGGAGAAGACCGTCGGCGTCGCCTTCGCGAACTCCGAGGACGTCATCCTGCTCGTCGGCGAGACCACCGGCTGGATGGGTCAATCCTCCTATCTCTATGAATTGTATGGCCGCGAGGAGGGCGCCCCGCCCCCGGTCGATCTCGCCCTCGAGAAGAAGACCGGCGACTTCGTCCGCGACTGCGTGATCGCCGGCCGCGTCACCGCCGCCCATGACCTCTCCGACGGCGGCCTTCTGGTGGCCTTGGCCGAGATGGCCATGGCCGGCGGCAAGGGCGCGCGCCTGCTCCTGCCCGAAACCGAGGTGCCGCTGCACGCCTTCCTCTTCGGCGAGGATCAGGCCCGCTACGTCCTCACCGCCTCGCCGATCGAAGCCTCCAGGCTGATCGTCGACGCCGCCATGGCCGGTGTCGCCGCGACGGCGATCGGCGCGGTCGGCGGCTCCGAACTCGTGATCCCAGGCCACTTGACGGTCGCCGTCGCCGACCTACGTGAGCGGCATGAATCTTGGATGCCCTCCTACATGAGTGCCGCCTGAGAAGGGGGCACTCGACAGGGGCGCGACGACGACCGACAATTCCGACAAGATGTCGGAAGTGCCGCGAAAGGGAGTGGGACGAGCATGGCGATGACCGCAGGCGAAATCGAGAAGCTGATCAAGGACGCCTTCCCCGAGGCCCAGGTGACCATCACCGACCTCGCCGGCGACGGCGATCATTGGGCGGCCGAGGTGATCTCCGCCTCCTTCGTGGGGAAGTCGCGCGTCCAGCAGCATCAGATGGTCAACGCCGCGCTCAAGGAGGCCCTCGCCGGGCCGCTGCACGCGCTGGCGCTCACCACCCGCGTGCCCGCCTGATCCCCTGATCATCCAGGAATTCGATCGAACCAGTTCCACCGCCGGTCCTTGAAGCCGGGTCATGAGAGAGGGAAGAACCGATGTCCGATATTCAGGCCGCCATCGACGCCGAAGTGAAGTCCAACGACGTGCTGCTCTTCATGAAGGGCACCCCGAAGATGCCGCAGTGCGGCTTCTCGGGCCAGTGCGTCCAGATCCTCAACCACCTCGGCGTGCCCTTCAAGGGCGTCAACATCCTGGAATCCGACGAGCTGCGTCAGGGCGTCAAGGACTACTCCAACTGGCCGACCTTCCCCCAGCTCTACGTCAAGGGCGAGTTCATCGGCGGCGCCGACATCACCCGCGAGATGTTCCAGGCGGGCGAGCTCCAGGCGCTCCTCAAGGACAAGGGCCTCGTCGCCGCCTGATCGGGCGCGACTGCCGCGAGACGACGAAAGGCCGGGGAGCGATCCCCGGCCTTTTCGATTCGTCGCGACGACACCGTCAGTGTTCGTGTTCGTGGCCGTGCCCGCAGCCGCAGCCCGGGCCGTGGCTGTGGAGACCGCGGGTCTCCTCCTCCACCGCCTCGCCGCGACAGGCCGCGCAGAGACCCCGCACCTCGATCGTCCGCCCGCTGACGGCGAAGCCGGATCGCGCCGCCTCCGCGCCGATCAGCGCGTCGATCCCCTCGCCCGACCATTCCTCGACCCGCTTGCAGCGGGTGCAGACGGCGAAGACCGTGCCCTTGGCATGATCCCGGCCACAACAGGCGAAATAGGCGTTGAGCCCCTCGAGACGATGAATGCGCCCGGCCTTCTCCAGCCGCTCCAGCGCGCGATAGACCACCGGCGGCGACTGGATGCCTTCCGGCCGCAGCCGGTCCAGGACCTGATAGGCGCTCATCGGCGTCGCCGCCTCGGTGAGCACCGTGAAGACCGCATCGTCGGTCGCCGACCGAGGTCGCGCCATCTCACTCTCCGGCGTATCCCGCGCCCTCCATGGGCGCCGCCCCGACCATAGGCCATCGCGCCGCCGCCGTCAGCCCTCGAGCGCCGCGCGTCGCACCCCGGAATCCTCGTCTCGCCGGGATCGTCTCCGAGAAACCACGTTCCGCGTACACGCAATCGTGTGCAATGATTTCCGTTGTCTGCCAGACGAAAGGATGACATCCTCGAAGACGTCGAGAGCGTGGTCGCTGGCATCCTTCGGTTCCCTCTCGGCATAACCGCCTACCGGCAGTCCCCCTCGAACCATGACCTCCGTCACACGGTCGTCACGAGGCTGGTCTAGTCGCAGGGCGTCCATTCACTCGAACGCACCGCCCCGCCCCGTCGAGGGACGCGGCAATCGACATCGGAAGGAGAATTCGCGAGGACGTCGGGAGCGAAATGCTCGCCGACCGCGAGAGGAGAAGAGCCATGGGACGGAGTGCATCCTACACCCCCGAGACCGTCGCGGATCTGCGCGACTGGACCGATCCCTGCATCGAGCCGACGCTGACGGAACTCCTCTCCGATCCGATGATGGACCTCGTATTCCGTTCCGACCAACTGCGTCGAGAAAACGTCGAGAGTTTCCTGCGCGATCACGCCGTCCGACTCGCCGCCGTGCGGCCGTGGACGCGACCCTGCCGCTGCGCCTGATCGCACCGACGGTCTTCTGAGAGCCGATCGCTGACAGACGACGAGGTCGAACCCACGGGTCCGGCCTCGTTGAGCCGTGGCCATCGCCTCGCGGACGACACGGCCGGCGTGAAACGACGAAAGCCCCCATGAAACGACGAAGGCCGCCGAATCGCTTCGGCGGCCTTCGCATGTCTCGTCTTCGAACCGATCAGCGCGAATAGAATTCGACGACCAGGTTCGGCTCCATCTGCACCGGATAGGGCACGTCGGAGAGCGACGGGATGCGCTGGAACTTGGCGACCATCTTGTTGTGATCGACCTCGATGTACTCCGGCGTGTCGCGCTCGCCCGACTGGACGGCCTCGAGCACCAGGGCGAGCTGCTTGGAGCTCTCCTTGACCTCGATGACGTCGCCGACCTTGCAGCGATAGGACGCCACGTTCACACGACGGCCGTTCACCTTGACGTGGCCGTGGTTGATGAACTGGCGCGAGGCGAACACGGTCGGCACGAACTTGGCGCGATAGACCACCGCGTCGAGACGGCGCTCGAGCAGGCCGATCAGGTTCTCCGACGAGTCGCCCTTCAGACGCATCGCTTCCTGATAGGTGCGCTTGAACTGCTTCTCGGAGATGTTGCCGTAGTAGCCCTTGAGCTTCTGCTTGGCCTTCAGCTGAACGCCGAAGTCCGAGAGCTTGCCCTTGCGGCGCTGGCCGTGCTGGCCGGGACCGTACTCGCGCTTGGCGACCGGGGACTTGCCGCGGCCCCAGATGTTCTGGCCCATGCGGCGGTCGATCTTGAATTTCGCAGAATGACGCTTCGACATCGCGGTCTCACGTTGGTTGGCGCGGAAACGGTTTCCCGTCCGCTCGTTTCTTCGAGAGCGCGCCCTCCTCTGCGCCCGGGGGCGCCGACAGGTTCCGCCTCCGAGCGTTCGGGGGGATCCACGGGTGCACGTGAAATGACTTCGCGGACCGTCGAGGCCCGCGAAGCTGCGACGGCTATAGGCGCCACGCGGGTCGGAGTCAACCGCATGCGCGCCATCGGCGCCTCAATGCGCCGACCGCTTCGCCGCGATCTCCTGCAGTTGCTCCTCCATCTCCACCTGCATCGCCTGAACGCGGCGGGACCGCGGATCCGGGCGCGCGCCGGAACAATCGCCCGTCCGCAGATCCCGAGCGACGCTCGCGGCGCGCGCCTCCTCGAAGGTCGGCAGGGGCTTCTGCCCGGCGGCGGGATCCTCGTCGTCGAAGTCCCACTTCGGCTCGCCGTATTTCACCTCGTCGACCAGACCCGTCCAGAGGCCGGGAGTGCGCGGCGGCGCGGTGATCTCGTCGGCCCACGCCTGCGGCGAGACGAAACGACTCACCTGCGTCGCCAGAAGATCCCTCATGGCGCGGCTGACGCCTCGCCCGCGAAAGCGCGTGTGCATCAGGACGTCGTCGAACATGTCGTCGCGGTTCGGCGCCCGAACCAACGGCAGCCATCCGCCCCCCGCCCGTTCGGTGCATTCGATCGCGCGATCCTGGTAGCCCATGATCCGCAGCCGCTCGAGATTATAGGCCGCGACCGGGGATCCGGCGTCGTAGGCGACGAGATACCACCGGCGCGCGGCGACCTCGTCGCGTCGCCCCAGAAGGCCGAACTGATACATCGAGCCGAGATTGTTGGCGGCCGGCGCGAACCCCTTGCGCGCGGCCTGCGCGTACCACAGGAGCGCCAGGGCGCGAGCGGCGTCGAGGGCCTCCTTCGCGTCGGCCGGAGCCGAGCGGGCCTCGATCAGCGCCTCGAAGGCCTCGCCCTCGGGCAACGCGTCCGGGCCATGGACCCTCACCTCGGGCAACGTGGACCCGGCCTCCAGCCGTCGGCCGACGCCGGCCCGATAGACCTCTTCGTGATGCCACCCCAGTTGAAACGCCGCCACGGCATCGCCGGCCAGAGCCAGAGGACGCAACACGTTCACCGCAGAGCCGGAATCATCGGCGCCGAAATAGAGCTGAGCCTGAGCACGCAGACGCTTGCGGCAGAGATCCTCCGCCGCGTCGCACTCGACCTTGGGGACGAGCAGGGCACGGATCGACCGGCCATCGGACGGCATCTGATACAGCGCCGTTCCGACGAAACCCGCGGTGAACACGAGCCCTACGAGCACGGAGAATCCCGATCGCGACATGCCCGCACCACTTCGTCATTGAAGAATTCCAGAGGGGAGTACAACCGAAGGCTTTAAGAAATCTCGAGGTCGGAGCGGCATTTCGACTACTTATGCGCGAATGTCGCTTCCGAACGGATCGAGGGGCCGACCCGGCCGGTCCTTCGAGACGGGCCTTCAGGCGGTTTCGAGCCCGAACTCGGCCATGAAGCGCGCGAGAGGCGCCGCCGGCGCCCGTCCCGAGGTGAAGATCGCCCGTCCCCGCCCGACCCGGCCCTCGGCCGGGCCGATCAGGGCCACCACCCGCCGCGCGATCGCCGGCGCCGGATCGATCCATTCGACCTCCCACGGCGCCAACCGGCGGAAGTGCTCGAGGAGAAACGGATAATGGGTGCAGGCGAGCACCACCCGGTCGGTGCGCTTGCCCTTGCGCCGCTTGAAACAGGGCCGGATCTCCGCCGCGACGGCGGCGTCGGCGATCGCCTCCCCCGCCATGAAGGCCTCCGCCAGCCGCGCCAGCCGGGTCGAGCCGACCAGCGTCACATCGACGTGGCTGGCGTAGGTGTCGATCAGGGCATGGGTATAGTCGCGCTTCACTGTCCCCGGCGTCGCCAGCACCGAGATCATCCCGGACCTGGTCGAGGCCGCCGCCGGCTTGATCGCCGGCACGGTGCCGACGAAGGGAAGCGAATGGCGCATGCGCAACGACGGCAGCACCAGCGTCGCCGCCGTGTTGCAGGCCACCACGAAGAGATCCGGCGCATGGGCGGCGACGAGATCGTCGGCGAGCGCGACGATCCGCGCCGTCAACGCCGCCTCCTCCCAATCGCCGTAGGGAAAGCCGGCGTCGTCCGCCACATAGATCAGATCGGCGTCCGGCCGCGCCGCGCGGATCTCGCGCAGGACCGACAGGCCCCCGACGCCGCTGTCGAAGACCAGGACGCGCGGGGACCGGCCGGTGACGGTGATCGCGGGAAGGGCGGAGGACGCGGGAGCGTTCATCGAGGCATCCGGACGACAGGCTCGGCGTCGCCGTGCGGGTCCGGTTGCGTCTCGTCCCGCGACGATGCGGGAGAGAGGCGGGGCGCGGGCGCGACGCAGAACCTTCTTTCGCCCGGCCCCGAGACGAGTTCTAGCCGAGCGTGGTTAAGGCGAGGTTGAGGAAAGATTGACGGAAAATGAAGACGAAAGAACGGCTTCCGTCCCGTTTTCGGATCACTCCTCGTCGCGTTCGCGTCTCTCCAGCTCGGCGCGCGCCTGATCGAGCCGGGTCGGCCGCCGCTCCAGCGCCGCGATGACGCCGCGCAGCGTGCGCACCTCCTGCTCGGAGAGCCGCGCCTTCTGGAAGATCTGCCTGAGATTGCGGATCATGTGCTGGCGCTTCGACTCGGGCCGGAAGAACTCCACCGCGTCGAGCGCGCCCTCGAGATGCTCGAAGAAGGCGAAGACGTCGCCCTTGCTGGCCTGCGGCGAGCGTTCCTTCTCTCCGAAGGGCGTCCAACTGGCGTCGCCCAACACCTGACGCCGCCATTCGTAGACGTTGACCATCACCGCCTGGGCGATGTTGAGCGAGGCGAAGACCGGATCGACGGGAATGGTGACGATGCGATCGCACAGGCCGACCTCGTCGGAGGTGAGCCCCCACTTCTCGCGCCCGAAGACGAGCCCCGTCGCCGCCCCGGTCCGCGCCGCCTGCATCAGCGAGTGGGCCGCGACCGCCGGGCTCTCCACCTCCTTGGCGATGTCGTGCGGCCGCGCCGTCGTGGCGAAGACCAGCTCGAGATCGGAAATGGCCTCGGCGAGCGTGTCGTAGAGTCGCACGTCGTCGATGATCGCGTCGCCGCGCGAGGCCGCCGCCCGCGCCTTCTCGTTGGGCCAGCCGTCGCGCGGCTTGACGAGACGCAGCTCTCTCAGCCCGAAATTCGCCATCGCCCGCGCCGCCGCGCCGATGTTCTCACCCATCTGCGTCTCGACCAGCACGATCACCGGCGGTCGAACCGCCTCGCCATCGACCATGGCGCCCTGGACGTCCGTCATCACCTCTCTCCGGCACGAAGGGGAAGCGCCGAGGCCTACCCCATCGCACCCGCCCTGTCGACGCCCCCTTCGCCGGAGAGATCGGTTGACAGAAACGTTTTCGGAGACGGACATTCCGTATCTTCCGTCGGGGAACCGGAATGAGTGGCCGCGACGATGCCATCAGAGACGAACTCGGACGCGTCCTCGCCTCCGATGCCTTCGTCGCGTCGCCGATGCTGTCGGCCTTCCTGCGCTTCGTCGTCGAGGAGACCCTGGCCGGCCGCGAGGACCGGCTCAAGGCCTATACGATCGCCGTCGGCGCCCTCGACCGCCCCGAGAGCTTCGATCCCAACGACAGCCCGGTCGTGCGCGTCCAGGCCCGTCGCCTGCGTCAGGCGCTCCGGCGCCATTACGAGACGGCCGGCGCCGATTCGCCGATACGCATCGACCTGCCGCTGGGGAATTACGTTCCCGTCTTCGTCGACTGCGCCCCGCCGGAGGCCTCCGAGGCGGCCCCCGCCGCCGACACGCCGGCCGCGCCGGTGGTCGACGTGGCCCCGCCACGCCGCCGCCCGCCGCTCGGACGGCGCGTCTACGGCCTCGGGCGTTCGGCGGTCTCGATCGCGCTCGCCGCCCTGATCGGCGTCGCCCTCGGCTTCGGCGGCTGGCAGCTGTGGCATCGCCTCCAGGAGGCCGCGACCCCGGTGGAGACCCGCGACGCGGCGCGCCCGGCCGTCGAAGACCGCCACGGCCTCGACGCGTCGCGCGTGCTGCCGCTCCTCAGGATCGACGTCGAGACGCGCGCCTCCATGACCGCCCTCGATGCCGACATCTATCGCAACCGCCTGGAGAGCTTCGCCCGGCACTTCGACGACACCATCGTCCTGACCCGCCGCTCGCCCGACTATCCCGCCCCCGACGGCCAGCCGCTCTACGTGCTGGGCGTGCTCCTCTCGCAAGACGGCAGCGCCACCAACGCCTATTACCGGCTGTCGCACGCCGGCGACGAACGCATCCTCGCCTCCGGCGCCCTGCGCCTCGGCACCGTCGACGTCCCCCTCGCCGCGCCCGACGATCCGCTCGCCACCCCGCCGGATCTGGCGCTCCTGCGCGACGTCGTCCAACTCCACGGCGTGATCTCGCACGACCTCGCCAATCTCCCCGATCTCACTCCCGAATTGACCTGCTTCACGCACGCCTGGGCCTTCGAACTCGAGGCCTCCGCCGACGCGCTCGGCGCGGCGCGCCACTGCCTCGAGCCGATCGTCGCCGACAATCCCCGCCTCGCCCCGGCCGCGACCCTGCTCGGGGCGGCCTATCTCGGGGAATACCGATTGGGCCTCGCGCCGAAGCCGGCCGATGCGTTGGCACGGGCGGAACGGATGCTGCGTCGCGCCATTCTCATCTCCCCGAACTCCTCCGGTCCCTATCAGGTTCTCCAGAATCTCCTGTTGATCGAAGGCGACGCCGCCGCCGCCGTCGAGGCCGGCGCGCGCGCGGTCATGCTCAATCCCGAGGACATGAACGCCGTCGGCGGCGACGGCGCCGCGCTCGTCAGCCTCGGCCGTTACGAGGAGGCGCTCGCGCGCCTGCGCCGCGCCGAGGCCAATCTCGCCCGCCCGCCCAAGTGGCTGCAGTTCTATACGTTCGTCGCCCTCAACAATCTCGATCGCACCGTCGAGGCCGACCGCCGCGTCGCCTATTTCGAGGGAACCCGCTCGGCGCTCTATCTGACCGCCGTCGCGATCCGCGCCCACCGCCGCGACGACGATGCCGCCGCCACCGCCGCGCTCGCCGAGATCGCCGAACTGGAACCGAGCTTCACGACCGCGCCCCGCGCCTTCTTCCGCCACCGAGGCTTCTCGCACGCGGTGATCGATCGCCTGATGATCGACCTCGAGGCCGCCGGCCTGCGCGTCCCGACCCAGTGAACCGCCACCGCCGAACGCCGTGGCCGAGACCCCTCCCCCCGCGCCCGCGCCGCCCATGACGCGCGCCCGCGAACGACCCCTCCCGACGCCGCGGGAAGCGCACCCTCACGCACTGGATTCAATGAAATCGTTTTCATTCACAAGAGCGAAGCACGCTGAAAATGCATGAAACGCCAGGTAACACCCGCCGGACACCCCTGGAGCGGACGCCACGGAGGATCCAGGAAACGGTTTCATGAAACGCAATTTTTTCATTTAATATCAATCATATGTGGTGGATATCCGTTTTCGACGTAACGGTATCACGTAACGGAAGCTACGGTTTCGATCTGTGATTTCGTTTTCACCTATCTCATGTTTCCGTCATCGAGCCTGCCGCGTCCGTCTCCCCCACGTCGACGCCGGGTTCCCTAAGGAGGAGAGTCGTCGCCGTGTTCGTTCCCTTTACCGACCAGATTCCGACCAACGAAGTGATGCAGCTGGAAGATCGCCCCCACCAGATCGGCGAACTCGCCGACAAGTTCGGGATCACGCTCCGCACCATTCGCTTCTACGAGGAACGCGGGCTCATCACGCCGCGCCGGATCTCCAGCCGCACCCGGCTCTATGATCTCGCCGACGTCGCCCGGCTGAGCCTGATCGTGACCTGCCGCCGCTTCGGCCTGTCGGTCGACGACATCGCCGCCCTCCTCGCCGTCCGCGACACCGAGGGCGCGGCGGCGTTCCGCCCCCGTCTCGTCGAGGCCCTGCGGCGGCGCCATGCCGAGATGATCGCCGAGGCGGCCGAGGCCGAGAGGCTCCGCGCCGAGATCGAGGCCTGGACCGCCGAGATCGCGGCCGGCGCCTGACGCCGACCGCCCTCCCATCGACGCCACCGACCGGCGGCGCGGACGATCCCTCGTCCGCGCCGTCTTCTCTTCGACCTTCGCCGGACCCGCGAAACGCCGCCTCGCCCGTCCGATCGTGGCCTCCTCCGAAGGCAAGGGTTGGCGCCTCTCGCGCGCCCGTGATATGGACCCCCGCGACAATTGATCGCTCCCGGTCGATCACCTGGACCTGTGCCGGATCCGGGGCCGGAGCGCGTGAGCTGAGGACACCCATATGGCGAAGATCAAGGTGGCGAACCCGGTCGTCGATCTCGACGGCGACGAGATGACCCGCATCATCTGGCAGTTGATCAAGGACACCCTGATCCTGCCCTACCTCGATCTCGACATCGAGTATTACGACCTCTCGGTCGAGAACCGCGACGCCACCAACGACCAGGTGACGATCGACGCCGCCAACGCCATCAAGAAGCACGGCGTCGGCATCAAGTGCGCGACCATCACGCCGGACGAGGCCCGCGTGAAGGAGTTCAACCTCAAGGAAATGTGGAAGTCGCCCAACGGCACCATCCGCAACATCCTCGGCGGCGTGATCTTCCGCGAACCGATCATCTGCAAGAACGTGCCGCGCCTCGTCCCCGGCTGGACCCAGCCGATCGTCGTCGGCCGTCATGCCTTCGGCGACCAGTACAAGGCGACCGACTTCAAGTTCCCCGGCAAGGGCACGCTGACCATCAAGTTCGTCGGTGAAGACGGCGCCGTGATCGAAAAGGAAGTCTACAAGGCCCCCGGCGCCGGCGTCGCCATGGCCATGTACAACCTCGACGATTCGATCCGCGACTTCGCCCGCGCCTCGATGAACTACGGCCTCATGCGCAAGTGGCCGGTCTATCTGTCGACCAAGAACACCATCCTCAAGGCCTATGACGGCCGCTTCAAGGACATCTTCCAGGAGATCTACGACGCGGAGTTCAAGGAGCAGTTCACCGCCCTCGGCATCACCTACGAGCATCGCCTGATCGACGACATGGTCGCCTCGGCGATGAAGTGGTCGGGCGGCTACATCTGGGCCTGTAAGAACTACGACGGCGACGTCCAGTCCGACACGGTCGCGCAAGGCTTCGGCTCGCTCGGCCTGATGACCTCGGTCCTGCTCACGCCCGACGGCAAGGTCGTCGAGGCCGAGGCCGCCCACGGCACCGTCACCCGCCACTACCGCGAGCATCAGAAGGGCAAGGAGACCTCCACCAACTCCATCGCCTCGATCTTCGCCTGGACCCGTGGCCTCGCCCACCGCGCCAAGCTCGACGACAACGCCGATCTGGCGAAGTTCGCCTCGACCCTCGAGAAGGTCTGCATCGACACCGTCGAGTCCGGCTTCATGACCAAGGACCTCGCCCTCCTGGTCGGCGCCGACCAGAAGTGGCTGTCGACCACCGGCTTCCTCCAGAAGGTCGCCGAGAACATGGAAAAGGAAATGGCCACCTGGGCCTGATCCGATCCGGGATCGGTCGCGATCGCGACGATCGATACGAGAGAGCCCCGGCGCCCCGCGCCGGGGCTCTTTCTCTTCGAGCCGAGGCCGGAGCCCTGCGGCCGTTCGAACCGGCGACGGGCGTCAGGTCCGGGCGCCGTCGCCCTCGCCGCCCCGACGCGCCCGCGCGATCCAGTCGGCGAGCGACGGACAGATCGTCTCGTCCTCCTCCGCGCCCGGGTGCGCGGACCGCGACACGCCCTCCCCGTCACGTCGTTCGGGTGACCGCGACATCGGCGCGCGCGCCGACGGCCGCGGGCGCGCACGGAATACCTCCCGGACGGCGGCGCCCCGAGACGGTCGTGCCAAGACGGCGAGGCGCAGAGCCGCGACGACGACCGCGACACCGCCGATCGTCGCCACGACGAGCCCGGCCCACTCCATTGCGGAAAGACCGCAGGAGAGCGTCGAACAGGACCCCAGATACACGGCCACCGCCGAGCCCGAGGCGGCCACGCCGAATCCGACGATCGTCGCGACCGGGACGACGAGACGCGCCGCCCCCCGGCGCCGCGACCCCTTCGACGCGTTCGACATGATGCCCCCCCTCCAAACTCTTGTTCCTAACATGCCAACGAAACCGCGGCGCGTTAACCATTTGCTATCGATGCGCAGGGTGGGGGACCACCAATCAACGATTGAAATGCACCGCTTGTTATTTTGATGCCATCAAACTCGTTGGGGAGGACCCGGCGTGTTTGACGTTAAGGATGCGTTAGGATACGTTACCAACAAGTTGATCCGAGAAAATGCCGATATGTCCGAGTTCGCGCACGACCCCCGCCCACCTTCCGTTTCGTCCGGCCATGGTGTCGAACGGATCTTCGAGGAATTGACGCTCCAGCTCGACCGCGCGGCCTTCCTCTATGGCAACGCCGCCTATTTCGATCTCGAGCGCAGCCGTCAGATCCGCCGTGCCTTCGACGCCGCCGTCGCCAGGGCCGAGGGCTTCGTCCGGCGCGAGGAGGAGCCCGCTCCTTCCGGCCCGACGATGGCCACGGGCGGCAATCGCGCCCAGCGCATCGAGGCCGAGATCGTCGATTTCATCCAGTTGATGGCCAAACCCGTGACCATCGACGAGGTCCTCGAACATCTGAACGGCTGTTCGCTCGGCGAGCCCCGCGCCAGCCTCATCACCCGGATGAGCCGCATGACCGCCGCCGGCAAGCTGATCCGCTCCGGACGCGGTTATTACGAACTCGGCGAGTGAGCCGGCGGCGCCCCGCCGCTCGCCTCCTCGTCGTCGTCCCCTTCGTCGCCCCCCTGTTCCGTCGTCCGCCCTGCCTTCCGCGCCGCCGCGCGACCGTGATCGGCCGGGGCCAGTTCCGCGAGGCCCGTCATGCTCGTCGTCCGCTCCCTCACCCCCGCCGATCGCCCCGCCTGGGACGATCTCTGGGCCGGTTATCTCGAGTTCTATGCCTGCGATCTCGCGCCCGCGATCACCGAGCGCACGTGGGCGCGCTTCTTCGATCCGGCCGAGCCGATGGAGGCGTTGGTGGCGGAGGAGGAGGGCCGCCTCGTCGGCCTCGTCCACATGGTGTTCCATCCCTCGACCTGGGTGAGGGAGACGACATGTTATTTGGAGGACCTCTTCGTCTCCGCCGACGGTCGCGGCAAGGGCGTCGGCCGCGCCCTGATCGAGGCCACCGCCACGACGGCGCGGGCGCGCGGCGCCGAGCGGCTCTATTGGCTGACCCACGAGACCAACGCCACGGCCCAGGCGCTCTACGACCGCCTCGCCCGGCGCACCGGCTTCATCCACTACCTGCGCCAGCCGCTCTGACCCCTCTTTGGACGGGCTTGCCCACGGCATCGACCCGAGCGAAGCTCTGCCCAAACGAAGGGGGAATTCGCATGGTCGATCAGCAGCCTACGGCCGGCGACCGCCCGCATGTGGAGGCGTTTCGCCAAATCGTCGTCTGGCCGCTGCAGCTGATGCCGGGCATCGGCGATACGCGTCCGCCGTGGCAGCGCCTCGCGGCCGCCGGCAGCCCCTGGGCCGAGTTGCAGGACGATTTCCCGACCGACGCGGCGCTCTACCAGGAGCGTCACTACCGCGAATTCGTCGCCTTCCTCCCCCATGTCCGCCGCTTCCTCTACGGCGAACGCGCCTCGCACGTCGGCCAGACCACCTATGGCGAGAGCCCGATCCGCATCTTCCGCCGCACCGACGTCGCGCGCCTGCGCCTCCACCTCGACGGCGAGGCGGCCCCGCTGACGCTCGATCTGGTCCATGCCGATCTCTATTTCTTCTACGACGTCGACGTCGTCATCCTGGTGATCGAGATCGCCGGCGCCGACATGCCCCTCCCCCTCGCCCAGGAGATCGTCTACCGCTTCGGCCGCGCCTATCCGGCCGGCTGGGACGAGGAAGGCAGAGCGGTCAACTGCTTCCGCTCGGTCGAATGGCTCGACGGCGACGACCGCGTCCTCGCCGCCTCCGACTTCACCGCCCGCGACCGCTACATGTCGTCCGTCTGCCGCCATCAGACGACCGCCATCTCCGCCCATTGGCAATGGCTGCTCGAGCCGCTGTCGCTCGACCCGGCCGAGGATCCCCCGGTCGCCGCCTATCGCCAGCTCGAATTCCACCGCATGCCGATCATGGCGTGGCTCGCCCTCGACGATCCGCGCCGCCTCACCCGCGCCGACGCCATGCGCCTCGCCTTCGCCTCCGCTCCCGGCGAGCCGGAGGACCTGCCCTACGGCGCGGGGTTCCTCGACGATTTCGAGGAGGCCCACTGCTACGACCGCTTCCACGACGCGACCCGGCGCGAGGGATGGGTCGACACGCGCCTGATGTGCTCGGGACAGGCCTTCGTCGCCGTCGGCGACGCCCGCCGCCCCTTCTTCCTCGACGGCGAACGCGGCTTCCTCGCCCAATTCCGCCACCAGTTCTTCCTGGTCGGCCTGATCGCCCATTTCCACCGCTCGGCGCTCCTGATGTTGTCCGATCGGCTGGTCACCACCATGAACCGCCTCGATCCGCGCCGGCGCGAGTCGGTCGGCCGCTTCCGCCACGACATTCGCGCCACGCTCGAGGTCTTCCTCCGCTTCACCCACCGCTACTATTTCTCGGAGATCTCCGATCAGGCCCCCATCCGCGAGATCTTCCGCATGTGGTCCGGCCACCTCGGCACCGGCCGCCTCTTTCAGGAGTTGCGCGAAGAAATCAACGATATGGCGGGATATCTCGAGACCGACCTCCTGCGCCGGCAGGCCGTCACCATCCTCCAGCTGACCGTCGTCACCCTGTTCAGCCAGATCGGCATGCTCGCGACCGGCTTCCTCGGCATGAACATCTTCGGCTGGAACGAGGTCGACGGCTGGACCAAGGCCGCGATTTTCCTGGCGGCGCTGATCCCCTCCGCCCTGATCACCTTCTACACGGTGCTGAAGGCGCGCCGGCTCGCCAATTTCCTCGACAGTCTCGCCAACGAAAAGATGGGCTGGAAAGCCAAGCTCGCCGCCTTGAGCGAAATCTGGAAATGACCCGCGCCGCCATGAGCGAACCGCGCCGTCACAGCCAGTCGTCGGGTGAAGCGCGCATGTCGTCGACCTCCTCGAGCGCGATGTCGCCGCGCGGCGTCACCGCTTCGTGGGCGATGCGCTCGCGGGCGACCGAGCGGATATGGGTGGCGATCTCGCTCTTCTTCTGCATCAGATATTGCAGATCCTCGGCATCGAGCAGCAGCAGGCGCGTGTGGGTCAGCGCCACCACGTCGGCCGAGCGCCGCGCCCGCCGCAGGACCGCGATCTCGCCGAAGAAGGCCCCGTCGGAAAGGCGCATCTTCTCGTGCGGGAGGTCGATCTCCACCGTGCCGGAGGAGATGAAATACATCGAGTGCGCCGGCTCGCCAGCCGCCGTGATGGTGGTGCCCGCCTCGACCGTCTGCGCCCTGAGGAGGCGCATCACGTCGGCGATCTCCGCCGCCGAGAGCTGCGAGAACAGCGGCACGCGCGCCACCATGCCCCAGGTCACCACGAAGTCGCGCGAATGGATCTCGCGCGCGAAAGCGGTGGCGATGATGCCGACCGGCAGCGCGAACATGCAGAAGCCGAACAGCATGACCACGCCGGCGAGCACCCGCCCCGCCCCTGTGACCGGAACGATGTCGCCATACCCGACCGTGGTCAGCGTCGTCACCGCCCAATACATCGCCAAGGGGATCGACCCGAAGCGATCGGGCTGGATGTCGCCCTCGATCGCGTGCATGAGCGAGGCCGAGGTCACGATCAGGCCCGCCATGATGACGGCGCTCGCCGCCAAGGCCCGCCGCTCCGAGGCGACCGCGTTGATCAGCGAGCTCATACCGGCGGAATAGCGCGCGAGCTTCAGGAAACGCAGCAGGCGGAACACCGCGAAGACGTTGACGTCGTAGACGCCGAAGCCGAAGCCGATCAACGACGGCGCCACCGCCATCAGATCGACCAGCGACGACGGCGAGGTGACGTAACGCAGCCGCGCCCCGATCCGCCCGTGACGCTTCAGCGGCAGATGCTCGTCGGAGACCCAGACGCGCAGGACATATTCCAACGCGAAGAGAAAGACGGTCCCGACCTCGATCGCCAGGAATACCCCACCATAGCGATGGCGCAGGCTCGGAACGGTCTCGAGGACGACCGAGGCGACGTTGACCATGATCAGAACGACGATCGCCCGCTCGACGAACAACGCGACCGGGTCACCCAGCGGCGGGACCTCGAGGACCTCGAAGACCCGACGCTTCCACCCGGCCCGCGTCGTCTGCGCCGTCATGCGGCCCGCCCCTTCCACCGAGAGCGCCGAAGCCCCCTCACGCTCCGACGACCGCAGCGATCCGATCGGCGATCGCCGCGATCGCCGCCTCCGCCTTGGCTCCGTCGGGGCCGCCGGCCTGCGCCATGTCGCGGCGCCCGCCACCGCCCTTGCCGCCCATCGTCTCGGACCCGATCTTGACCAGCTCGACCGCGTCGTGCGCGGCCGTCGCATCCGCCGTCACGCCGACCACGATGCCGGCCTTGCCGTCCTCGGTCAGGCCGGCGATCGCCACCACGCCCGAGGTGATCGTCTTCTTGGCCTCGTCGACCAACCCCTTGAGATCCTTCGGCGAAATGCCGGAGACGACGCGCCCGACGAACTCCAGATCACCGATCTTGCGCACGGCCGACGCATCGGCGCCGCCACCGCCGCCCATGGCGAGCTTCTTCTTCGCCTCGGTGAGCTCGCGATCGAGCCGCCGGCGTTCCTCCGCCACCGCCTCGACCCGCTCGACGACCTCCGACTGCTGCACCTTGAGGAAGGCGGCGAGATCGCGCACGCGCCGATCCTGCGCCACCAGATGCTGCCGCGCGCCGCGCGCCGTCAGCGCCTCGAGGCGGCGCACGCCGGCCGCGACCGCGCTCTCCGCCACCACCGAGACGAGACCGATATCGCCGGTCCTCGACACGTGGGTGCCGCCGCAAAGCTCGACCGAGAAGGCACGTCCGGCGCGATTGCCGTCGCTCTGACGGCCCATCGCGACGACCCGAACCTCCTCGCCGTACTTCTCGCCGAAGAGCGCCTTGGCGCCCGAGGCGATGGCGTCGTCGACCGACAGGAGCCGGGTCGAAACCTCCGCGTTCTGCAGCACCACGTCGTTGGCGATCGCCTCGACCCGCGCGATCTCCTCCGCCGTCATCGGCTTCGGGTGGGAGAAATCGAAGCGCAGACGATCGGCGTCGACCGAAGACCCCTTCTGGGCGACGTGATCGCCGAGAACCTCACGCAGAGCCTCGTGCAGGATGTGGGTGGCGGAATGGTTGGCGCGGATCGCGCGCCGCCGCTCGCCGTCGACCCGCAACTGCACCGCCGCGCCGGCGACGATCCGCCCGGCCTCGACACGGCCCATGTGGACGAAGACGCCGTCGCCTTCCTTGCGCGTGTCCTCGACCCGGAACAGGAAGCCGTCGCCGAGCACCACGCCGGTATCGCCGGTCTGGCCGCCGGACTCCGCATAGAACGGCGTCTGATTGACCACGATCGCCGCCTCGTCCCCGGCCTCGAGCGCCGCCACCTCGGCGCCGCCCTTGACCAACGCCATGACGGCGCCCTCCGCCGTCTCGGTGTCGTAACCGAGGAACTCGGTCGCCCCGACCCGCTCCTTCAACCCGAACCAGATCGCCGCCGAAGCGGATTCGCCCGAGCCGGCCCAAGAGGCGCGCGCCTCGGCCTTCTGGCGCGCCATCGCGTCCTGGAACCCGTCGATGTTGACGTGGATGTCGCGCCGACGCAGCGCGTCCTGGGTCAGATCGAGAGGGAAGCCATAGGTGTCGTAGAGCTTGAACGCCGTCTCGCCGTCGAGCATGTCGCCGGGACCGAGGTCGCGCGTCGCCTCGTCGAGAAGCCCGAGTCCGCGCTCGAGCGTGCGACGGAAGCGATTCTCCTCGAGATCGAGCGTCTCGGTGATGAGCGCCTCGGCCCGCTGCAGTTCCGGATAGGCCCGGCCCATCTCACCGACCAGCGTCGGAACCAGCCGCGCCATCAGCGGATCGCGCGCGCCGAGCAGATGGGCATGGCGCATGCCGCGCCGCATGATGCGTCGCAGGACGTAGCCGCGCCCTTCGTTCGACGGCAGCACGCCGTCGGCGATCAGGAACGACATGGCCCGCAGATGATCGGCGATGACCCGGTGGCTCGCCCGTGCGTCCCCTTCCGCAGCCACGCCGGTCGCCTCGACCGAGGCGCGGATCAACGACTTGAAGAGGTCGATGTCGTAATTGTCGTGAACGCCTTGCAGCACCGCCGCGATGCGCTCCAGCCCCATGCCGGTGTCGATCGACGGCTTCGGCAGCGCCGTGCGCGCACCATCGGCCGTTTGCTCGTACTGCATGAAGACGAGATTCCAGATCTCGATGAAACGGTCGCCGTCCTCCTCCGGCGAGCCCGGCGGGCCACCCCAGATGTGGTCGCCGTGATCGAAGAAGATCTCCGAGCACGGGCCACAGGGGCCTGTGTCGCCCATCTGCCAGAAATTGTCGGAGGTACCGATGCGGATGATCTTGCGGTCGGAGACCCCGGCGATCTTCTTCCAGAGATCGAAGGCCTCGTCGTCGTCGGCATAGACCGTGACCAGGAGACGCTTGGGATCGAGGCAGAACTCCTTGGTGAGGAGCGTCCAGGCGTGCTCGATCGCCTGCGCCTTGAAATAGTCGCCGAACGAGAAGTTCCCGAGCATCTCGAAGAAGGTGTGGTGGCGCGCCGTATAACCGACATTGTCGAGATCGTTGTGCTTGCCGCCTGCCCGAACGCACTTCTGCGCGGTGGTCGCCCGCACGTAGTCACGCTTCTCCACGCCGGTGAACAGGTTCTTGAACTGAACCATGCCGGAGTTGGCGAACATGAGGGTCGGATCGTTGCGCGGCACCAGGGGGCTCGACGGCACGACCTCGTGCCCCGCCTTGGCGAAATAATCGAGGAAGGTCGCGCGGATCTCATTGACGCCGCGAAGCTCGTTGGTACCGCGGATCTCGTTGACGCCACTCATGATGCAACTGGGCCCTCTTCATCGGAACTCGGTTCGAGGTTTTATCCGTCGCCCGTGCCCGTGTCCATGGAAAGGGCCGCGTCTCCGCCACTTCCGACGAAGCCCGCCACGGAAGATCCGCGGCGGGCGGAGAGCGTCAGTCCGTGACGGGGCCGTCTTCGTCCTCGGCCGTGCCGGTGGTGAGGATCTTGTCGGCGATGAGACCGGCGTTCTGCCGGATCGCCAGTTCGATCTTGTTCGCCATCACCGGATTGTCGCGCAGGAACTGCTTGCAGTTCTCGCGCCCCTGGCCGATGCGCTGGCTGTCGTAGGAGAACCACGAGCCCGACTTCTCCACCACACCGGCCTTGACCCCGAGATCGATCAATTCGCCGACCTTGGAGACGCCCTCACCGTACATGATGTCGAACTCGACCTCCTTGAACGGCGGCGCCATCTTGTTCTTCACCACCTTGATGCGGGTCTGGTTGCCCACCACTTCGTCGCGATCCTTGATCGCGCCGATGCGACGGATGTCGAGACGCACCGAGGCGTAGAACTTGAGCGCGTTGCCGCCGGTCGTGGTTTCCGGATTGCCGAACATCACCCCGATCTTCTGGCGGATCTGGTTGATGAAGATCACCATGGTCTTCGACTTGGAGATCGAAGCGGTGAGCTTGCGCAGCGCCTGACTCATCAGACGGGCCTGGAGACCGGGCAGGCTGTCGCCCATCTCGCCCTCGAGTTCGGCCTTCGGCGTCAAGGCCGCCACCGAATCCACCACCAGGACGTCGAGCGCCCCCGAACGCACCAGCGTGTCGGTGATCTCCAGCGCCTGTTCGCCGGTGTCGGGCTGCGAGATCAGCAGATCCTCGAGATCGACCCCGAGCTTGCGCGCATAGATCGGATCGAGCGCATGCTCGGCGTCGACGAAGGCGCAGACGCCGCCCTTCTTCTGCGCCTCTGCGATGCAGTGCAGCGCCATCGTCGTCTTGCCCGAGGACTCCGGCCCATAGATCTCGACCACGCGGCCGCGCGGCAATCCGCCGATGCCGAGCGCGATGTCGAGCCCGAGACAGCCGGTCGAGACCGTCTCGATCTCGACCACCTTGCCCTGGCCGAGCCGCATGATCGAGCCCTTGCCGAAATTGCGCTCGATCTGCTGGAGCGCCGCGTCCAAAGCCTTGGTCCTGTCCATACCGTCCCCTTCGACGAGGCGAAGTGATGCTTGTGCCATCGTCCGGCTCCCTTGTCGCACGCCGATCGTCACCATTCAAAGTGAGGTTAATGTACACCCTTTGTTCCGATGCGCAAGGACCCGGTCAACCCTTTCTGAAAAATAGATTTTTCGTCTTAGGTTCGCAGAGTGTTCCCGGTCGGTGCGCACTTCCCTGGCACCTCGTCCGTGGCGCTCGCACCGGCGATTCGCCGCTCGAGACCTGCGGAAGCATCCGGCGACGTCCGTGGACGCGCCGTCGTAGAGACGGACTTCCGCTTCTCGAGGCGGTCGTCTCCACACGCGATCTGCCCGGGAGCGCCCCGCGGCGCGGGCGAAGTCCCGCCCGGGGGATCGTCCGCGCCCTTCGATCGGACGACAGGCGCAGGTGCGCGGCGCCGATCGAAATGTGAGGCTCACCTCGGCAAGCGACTGGCTTCCGGCGAGCGAGCGAGATATTCGAAGGCGATCGTCCGGCGTTCATGAGAGGTTCGTTTCATGCGTGGTTCCGCCTCTCCCGGCTCTCGCGACCACTCCCCGAAGTCCGGGAGGGCGCGAGAGACGGCGGCGATTCATCGGCTGGTTTCCGCGTGCCTGCCGCAGGGCCAGCATTCTCGAGCGATCCGGTGTATCGGACATCTCCACCATCGCGCCGGCGGAGCATCCGAAGCCTGGGCATCGCGCCTGATCGCCGCCACCGATCGCCCCGTCGCATGGCCCGGCCTGCTTCGGGAGGCACTTCATCACCTCCTTTCGACGCCGGCCAAGCCGAGACCGCTGCTGTTCCGCCTCCTGGTCGACGCCGCGATGCATCTGCTCGCGCTCGACCTCCTCGAAAGCCTGGTCCACGACGGGCAGGTCGCCGCCACCATGCGCGCGTTTCTACGCGGTTACGCCTCTCGTCGCCCGTCGGGTGTGAGACTCGTCTTGGAACAACAGGTCGCGAACGGCGTCTCACGAGCCCGAGCCCCCGAGCACCCGCCGGCGGCCCTGCACCTCGCCCCGTTGGGACTGGGCGAGACGGAACCGTCGCCTCCACCCGGCATCTCGATCGTCGTCGTCCTGCATGGGCGCCCCTTTCTGTTGCACCGCCTGCTGGCCTCGATCGGCCTGCTCGGCAGCGCCACCCCGATCGAGGTGCTCGTGCTCGTCAACGGCGAGACGGCAGCGGACGAGGGCGCGATGGCCGCCCTGCTCGGCGCGGCCGTGCCCCTCACCCTGCTTCGGTCCGATGAGGCGATCCCGATCGGGGTCGCTCGAAATCGGCTCGTCCGGGCCGCCCGCTACGAGACCATCCTCTCGCTCGATTCCGACATGGTGGTACTGCAGCCCGTCGATGCTCTGGTTCCCGCCGCAGGCACGAGCCTCACCGCCCCGTGGTCGCAGGTGTGGAACGTCGGCTACCTCGGCGTCCGCGATCTCACCCATGTCCGCCTCGTGAAGTTCATGGACGGCGGAGATCTCCATGCCGACGGCCTGCGGACGCTGCGAAACCGCACGCAGGCCCACCTCGATGCCCGCACGCTCGCAGAGACGACGCGAACGGGGCAGATTCTGCTCGGCAACCGCATGAGCGGCGGCGCCAGCCTCTTCCCCCGCCGGACCTTCCAGGACGTGGGTGGGTTTTCGGAGGAGTTCGACATCGGTTGGGAGGACGTCGAATTCAGCCTCCGCCTCGCCGCCAGCGGACGCCTGATCCACAACCCCCTCGCCGTCGGCCTCTATCACGGTCACGTGCTCCCCTTCACCTCGGCCGACCTCGAGGTGGAGCAGCGGCGCTTCGATCCCGCGCGGAACGACGCAGGACTGGCGGTCCTCGCGCGCTCCGGCTTCGTTCCGGGCGCCAGCCTCGAGATGGAACGGAGTCGATCCGGCGACGTCGGCGCGTTCCGGCGAAACGGATTCAAGCTGGATCTGCTGCGTGACCTCGATCTGCCGATGATGGACGGCCTCGGACCCGAGGCGATCGTCGGATGGGTAGCGGGCACGAGCGAACTCGCCGACGGTGATCTGCGAAACGCGCTCGCCGTCGCTCCCCCGATGTGGCGCAACGTCGTCCTCTCCGCCTGCGAAGTCGCCAGCCTCCCCCGGCTCGCCTGCAATCTCCTCGGCGTCGACGCCGTCGTACTGGGAGCGGAAGCGGCCCGGTTCCTGGCGGGCCGCTCGGAGCCTTTCGCCGCCTGCTTCGCGGCCCTGAACGAACGCTTCGCGCCCAAGATCGTCGTGCTCGGGCCATTCGGAGCCGCGGCCGGGGCGCTGCGCCGGCTGTTCCCCCGAGCTCGGGTCGAAGAATTGCCGGAGCAGAACACCAACGAACTCGCGCTCTCGCTCATCAAGGCCACTGCGGCACGTCGTCGCCGACGCTCGACATGACCCATGTCCGGTGCCGTGCGCGTCCGCGCCACGAGCACCAGCATGAGAGGATCGGCCCGTGCCGCTCCGCCGAACGTCGAGCGGAGCCGGCAATGCGCTCGAGGAGGCGACCAGGGGCCGATGCCTGGCCGAGGCGGCCTGCCGGTGGGACACAGGGCCTCCGAGCATTCGAACCGTGGACTTTCCGACCGCCGCGACGCGTCGGACGCCCGATGCCGCCGCCTCTCTTCGGCCCGATTGGATCGGCATGCACGGTCTCATCGACGATGCGAACTCGATTCGACGAAGACGTCGCCGTTCGACAATCGACGATTGACACGGTGAAGCACATTTGACATCAAGCTGAATATAAATTCGAGTTGTTTAGCCGGTGAGCGACAGACTGGTCCGGCGCGTGACCCGGTGCCTCGGGCGGTAAATTTATGCCGCGGTTTGTACACGCTGGTCGGTTGTGGCGAGGATGGTAAGTTCCATGACAGAATTCGCGCTGATCGGTGCCGCGGGATACGTCGCGCCGCGCCATATGCGAGCGATCAGAGACTGCGGCGCGTCGCTGGCCGTTGCCTATGATCCGAACGACTCCGTCGGGGTCATCGACAGCTACTTCCCGAACGCGCAGTTCTTCACGGAGTTCGAGCGCTTCGACCGTCACGTCGACAAGCTCCGCCGGCGCGGCACGCAGATCGATTACGTCTCCATCTGTTCACCCAATTACCTGCACGACGCGCATTGTCGCTAGTCGCCTGTGAAGAAGGCGATTTGAGCGCGATCGGCGTTCATACGGCGGCGTGACGCTCGCTTTGTAGCGAGGCGGCGATTGCGAAGAGCAGGGCGACGAGGGCACAAAGAAGCTTCCTCAGCCATG
>NZ_JAFNIH010000058.1 GCF_019160155.1 Pinisolibacter aquiterrae | reverse complement strand
TCATGCCGGCCTCGTGCTCCCTCAACACGCCGATGATCTGCTCTTCACTGAAACGGCTGCGCCGCATGGTCCTGCTCCTGGTGAAGGACCAAACTTATCCGTGGCCGGAATGACGGGGAGCACGTCACTCCAATTGCGTCGCGGCTTCTCTTTCGGGATGGGCGGCCCTTTCAGTCGCTGTGCCGGGTTCGTCGTGAGGATCTGCTCGTCGTTGAGATAGCGGAACAACGAACTCAGCGTGTCGATATAGAGCTGCACGCTCTTCGGGCTCAGCAGCTTCACATCGTCTTTAGCCGTGGCGTCGACGACTTTCCGGAGCGGAACACCGGGATAGAGCTTGGCGGCGTTGGAGGGCGCTCGCATGAGAACGGCGAGGCCATCCCGCACGTCGTCACGCGTGATGTTCGCCACCTGCTTGTCCGGGCCGAGAAGATCGACCCAGGCGCCCAATCGGAACCCCCAAGCGGCTCTCGTCTTCTTGGCGACATCGGACTTGCTGGGATCGTCGACGTACCGCTTCACCGCTTCGGTGAGCGTCAGTCGAGGCTTCGGCGGGTGGTGTTTGTCGATGTCGCGGAAGCGCTCTTCGCTTCGTCTTTCGGGACGCCCGACCAGCCGATCATACTCGCGGCCATAGTGCTCGATGTGAGCCGCCTGGACGGCGCCGCAGAGGTCGACGAAGGCCTTCGAGCCCTTCTTCACCCGAACCTTCGCCCATTCGGCGAACTCGGTTGCAACCTGTTGCACGGTCTGTTGATCGTCCCAGTCGCCGATCGCCGCGAGATCCGACGCCGTGATGGCAGCGAGTTCGGCCCGCTCGTGTGGATCGAACGGAACCTGCGACGCCTGTTTCTCCAGACGAAAGAAGAAGGCTCGAGCGAGGTGGTAGAGCTCACTTTCGGAGAGCTCCTCGACGGGCGCCGTGCGCAGGAAGGCCTCGGCTTCGTCGAACCGGCGATCGGCCTCCAGGCGTTCGATGCGCGCGAGCCTCGCCGCCTCCGCGTGTGAAACGGCACCGAGCGACTTGACGATCTCGCCCTTACCGATGGTCTTGCGCAGCTTGTCGGGGACGCGAACGCGAAACTGCCAGACGTTTCCACGCCGAGAAAGTCCGGGCACTCTGGCCATCTGCTCGTCGCCTTGTGTAGCGCCGTTGTGTAGCAGAGCCGCTTCGTAACCCTTTGATTTCCGGGGTTTCCTAGCCATTTCAATAGCATGGTAGGAGGATGGCGGAGAGGGAGGGATTCGAACCCTCGGAACGCTTGCACGTTCAACGGTTTTCGAGACCGCCCCGATCGACCACTCCGGCACCTCTCCGCGAAAGACAGCACTCGGGTCGACGAGCGACCGTCCCTATACACAGGCCGAACAGCCGAGACAAGGCCCTCGGGGAAATTCTCCCCGAGGATCGCGCACCGTCTCGGGCCCGGCGGCGACGGCCGCTCGAGGCGCATGTTGGCGCACGAGGCGTTCTCTGCCAGAGTGCCGCGCCGATCGGGCGCTCCCCGTGCCCTCACAGAGCCTCGCCTTGGAAACCGACCTCTATCTCCCGATCAAGCGCCACCTGGAAAACCTCGGTCTGGAGGTGAAGGGGGAAGTGTGCGGCTGCGATCTCGTCGCGCTCTCCGAGGGCTCGGCGGAGACCGTGGTGATCGGCGAATTGAAGCAGAGTTTCACGCTCGAGCTGGTGCTCCAGGCGGTCGATCGCACCCCCGCCTGCGACGCCGTCTGGCTCGCCGTCGCCGCCTCCAAGCGGGGGCGCGGGCGCGAGTCCGATCCGCGTGTCAAGAAGCTCTGCCGCTTCCTCGGCTTCGGTCTTCTCGTCGTTCTGGCCGGCGGCCGAGTCGAGGTGGTGGTCGAACCCGTGCCCTGGACGCCCCGGCGCGACGGCAAGCGGCGCTCGCGGATCGTCGAGGAGCATCGCCGCCGCCGGGGCGACCCCGTCACCGGCGGCTCGACGCGTCTGCCGCAACTGACCGCCTATCGCCAACAGGCCCTCGCCGTCGCCGCCGCGCTCGGATCGGCGCCGGGCCGGCCGCGCGATCTCAAGGCGCGCGCGCCCGACGCCGCCAAAATCCTTCAGGGCGACGTCTACGGTTGGTTCGAGCGGATCGAGCGCGGCCTCTACGGGCTGACGGAGGCCGGCCGCCGCGCCCTCGTCACCTGGGCCGACGCCCTTCCGCCGGCGGACGAGACGACGCCGGACGGCTGAGCGGCCCTTCGGCCCCGCCGCGCCGTCGCCGCATGGCACGGAGGCCTCAGAGCCGCACTCGGAGGTCGACGGCGGTGCCGGCGGCCTCGCCCGTCGTGCCCTCGCCGAGCTCGGCCAAGGGCAGCAGGCGGGTGAAATCCGCGACGGGCAGCGCCGGGGCGAAGAGATGGCCCTGCGCGTAGCCGCAGCCGGCGCGGGTCAGGATCTCCGCCTGGCTCACCGTCTCCACCCCCTCGCCGATGACGTCGAGGCCGAGCGCGCCGGCCATCGCGACGATGCTGTCGACGATCATCCGGTCGCGGGAATCGCTCTCGAGGGTCTGCACGAAGGATCGATCGATCTTGAGAATATCGACCGGCAGCCGCTTCAGATAGGACAGGCTCGAATAGCCGGTGCCGAAGTCGTCGATGGCGATCCGGAAGCCGAAGTCGCGCAGGCGCACGAGCACGGTGATCGCCGCCTCGGGATCTCTGATGAGCATGTTCTCGGTCACCTCGAGGGTGATCGAGCGCGGATCCACCTCGAAGCGGCGCGCGGCGGAGGTGATGTCGCCGACCAGAGCCTCGTGCGCCAGCTGGCGCGGCGACAGATTGAGACCGATCGGCAGCGATGCGCCGGTCAGCGCGCGCCAGGTCCGCGACTGCCGGAACGCGCGCTCCACGACCTCCCGGCCGACGTCGATGATCTGTCCGGTCTGTTCGGCCACATGGATGAAGTCGCTCGGCATCACCAGCCCGCGTTCGGGGTGGCGCCAGCGGGCCAGGGCCTCGGCACCGTGGAGCCGGCGGTCGGCGAGGGTGACGATCGGCTGGAAGAAGACCTCCAACTCGCCGTGGGCGAGCGCCCGGCGCAGGTCGGTCTCCGCCTCGAGGCGGCGCACGGCGGCGGTGGCGAGACTGTCGTCGAAGACGCAGCAGACGTTCTTGCCGCGCGACTTGGCGTGATACATCGCGACGTCGGCCCGGCGCAGCAGTTCCTCGGCGCTGTCGCGGCCCGGTTCGCCGAGCGCAATGCCGAAGCTGCCGCCGACGGTGACGTCGCGGTCGCCGATCGCCACGGGCTGGCCGACCACCGCGAGAAGCCGCATCGCGACGTGCCGGGCCGTCTCCAGGCTCGCGTCGGTGTCGATCAGCACGGTGAACTCGTCGCCGCCCAGACGCGCGCCGAGATCGCCGCGCCGCAGCACGGTCCGCATCCGCGCGGCGACCGCCTGGAGGATGCGGTCGCCGGCCTCGTGACCGAGGCTGTCGTTGACCACCTTGAAGTCGTCGAGGTCGAAGAAGATCACCGCGATCGAGCGGCCGGGCTCGCCGGCCTCCGCCAACACCCGCTTCAACCGATCCTGGAAGGCGGCGCGATTGGCGAGGCCGGTCAGGGGATCGCGGAAGGCCAGGACCTCGAGCTGCCGTTCGTGGCTCTTGCGCTCGGTGACGTCATGAAAGGTGACGACGACGCCGCCGATCGCCGGCTCGTGGAGGAGATTGGTGAGAACCACGTCGTAGTCGTGGCGGTCGTGATCCCCATGGTAGAGGGCGACGGCGCAGGTCCGGGTCGCGCCCGGCTGGTCCAGGAGGCGGGTGAAGATCTCACGGAATTCGCCGATGTGGCGCGGGCAGATCCGCGACCAGAAGACGCCGTCGGAGTCGCGGATCGCCGTCTCGCCCCAGACCGCCGTCGCGGCCGGGTTGGTGAAGTGGATCGCGCCGTCGGGGCCGAGCACGACGATCAGGTCGTGAACGCTGCGGATCAGCGCGGCCTGACGTTCCTCGCTCGCCTTGAGGGCCGCCTCGGCCCGCTTGCGGTCGTTCAGCTCGGTGCTGACGGCCCGGTAGAGGCGCGCGTTCTCGATCGCCGCCGCCGACTGTCCGGCGAAGAGCATGGCGATCGGCAGGATGTCGGGATCGAACGGGGTCGCCGTGGTGCGCAGCGCCAGGAGCAGGCCGTCGAGGCGCTCGTGCCCGACCGGCAGCGCCAGCAGCGCCCGGCCCGAGGAGCGCGAGCGACCCGTCGCCGCGCCGTCGGGATCGGGGCGGAAGACGGTCGAATGGGCCTCGAAGGCGGAGAGGCGCGTGGTCGCGAGCAGGTGGCGGACGAGGTCGCCGAGCGCCTCGTCGCAGAGCGCCGGGATGCCGCCGTCGGTCCGGTGGAGGATGCGGCCGTCGTCGTCGAGCAGCACCAGCACGGCGCCGTCGGCGCCGACCAGTTCGGGGAACATCGCCACCGCCTTGGCGGCGACGCCGATCTCCTCGAGATCGAAGCCGATCTCGCGCTCGGAATGGACGATGCGCTCGAGCTGCGCCCGCCGCTGGGCCTGTTCGACCGCGAGGCCGATCCGGTAGGCCATCGCCGTCAACAGGCCGACCTCGGCATAGTCGAAGGCCCGACGCAGGCAGCGCGCCAGGATCAGGACGCCACGGGCGCCATGGCTCGCGGCGACCGGCAGATAGATCACCGTCTCGACGTCGAGTTCGGCGAGCTGCGGCTCGACCGAGCCCTCGGCGCGGACGTCCTGCAACAACAGCGGGCCGCCCTCGCGCATGGTGCGGGCGATGTTGCCGTCGGGATCGTCGGAGAACACCGAAATGGCCGCGTCGTCCGGCAGGCCGACCGAGGCCAGGGGCGCGTAGGATCCGGTGCCGGCGGGGTCGAGCAGGATCACGACCTCGGCGGCGAAGAGTTCCGACAGGGTCGAGAGCGCGCGCTCGAGCAGGGCGTCGAGCGTGCCGGAATCGTTCAGAACCGTCAGGAGCCGGGTCAGGCGGGTCGCGTCCCGCACGGCTTCGCGCGCCGCGGTGAGGGCGGAATCCTTGGTCATTCGGAGTCTACGCCGGTCCTCCCCCTCATTGGTGATCGAGTGGGCGCCGCGTCCTTCGAAGGCGCTGGTGTCCATGGGATCCCTACAGGGCGAGGGCGGTCAGAGTGCAGTTGTGCGTGCCGAGAACGCCGACGGTCCGGGCGAATTCGCCACAGCAGTAGATGCCGAAGCTCGGGACGTCGCCGGCGGCCCGCTGCAGGCGAACCGGCTCGTCGCCGATCCGCTCGCCGAGCAACATCGCCCGCGCCGCGCAGCTGAAGGAGATCAGAGCGCCCGGCTCCGAGCGGTGCCGGGCGATGGCGCCGACCTCGTCGGCCACCGCGAGGAGCTTGTCGCCGGTGCTCGCCATCACCTGGACGGCACTGCCGGCCGGGGGAACGCAGCCCTGGATCCGGAGCCATCCCGAGGGCGACTTGGCGCGCGCGACGCGGATGATGAAGGAGCCGTCGCTCTGCATCAGGCCGAGCGGATGGTGCACCGAGGTACCCCAGAAGGTGTCGAGGCCGAGACGGCCGGGCTCGAGGCCGAGCTGTTCCTCATAGACCGTGGCGGCGGGGCGGCCGTCGAGTTCCATGATGTCGACACCCTCGGCGCGGGTCACCAAGAGCGGCACGCCGATCGGCTCCCAGCCGTGGCGGGTGATGACCTCGAAGGGCTCGTCGCCGGCGATCCACAGCGCGACGGCGCCCTGCTCGACCACGTCTCCGTCGTGGAAGACCAGCGTGCGGACGAATTTCAACTCGTCGCCGGCGGCGCCTCCGACGATCGGCACGCGCGGGCCGGTGACCCGATAGACGCCGTGGAACAGTTGCTGGAGATCGCCGGAGAGCGCGTCGGCGAGCAGGATCACCGCCGCGTGCGGACTGCGGCCGGCGGCGTCACGGGCGCGGCGGGCGATCGACTGGCCGACCTCGCCGAGGCGGCCGCGAATGTTCGATTCCGAAGCGATCCCATACCGATAGGGCCCGGTCGACAGGACCATCACGCCGACCCCGGCGCCGAAGCCCATGTAGGTCGCGCCCATGATCTCGCCCGAGCCCGTCGCCCCGACGAGGAGCGCGTCGCCGGTGACGGCGCGGATCCCGGCGAGGAGGCTCGGCAGATCGTAGCGCGGCGTCGTGAAGACGACGACCAGGGCGGGCGCCTCGCCCGCGAGCTGCGCGACGGCGGCGGCGGCGGCCTCGCTGCCGGCCGCGAAAGCCTCCACGGCTCCACTCGACCCGGTCCCGGCGAGCACTTTCATGGCCTCCTCCTACGTAATAATTTCAAATACTTACATATATCTCTCCGAGATCGTCTCATAGCGCTCGAGCGTAAAGATTCCTTCTACGTGTGGCCCTCTTCCGTATGCATCCCGCAACCGAAGTCGATTTTGCGGCTTTCGGATATCGACGAGAGGTTCCCTCGTGCGGTCGCCCCGGTGGCGGCCGAGGGGGCGCCTCGGCCGGATGATCCATTGACCTCCATCGGCGGATGGCATCCGATCGCGCGCGGAGGTGATCCATGCGGATCCGGGATGTCGTCGCGGGATTGTCGGTCGCCGGCCTGCTGCTGCCGGAAGCGGTCGCCTATGCGGGGATCGCCGGCCTGCCGCCGCATCGCGCGCTGGCGGCGGCGGTCATCGGGTGCCTCGCCTATGCGGCGGTGGGGCGGAGCCGTTTCGCGATCGTCTCGCCGACCTCCTCGTCGGCCGCCGTCCTGGCGGCGGTGCTCGCGAGCCTTCCGGGCGACGCGGGCGAGCGGGCGGGGCTCGCGACGGTGGTGATCGCCGTCACCGGCGTGATCTTTCTCCTCGCCTGGGTCGCCCGGCTCGGTCTCCTCACCGGCTTCATCGCTCGCCCGGTCCTGCGCGGGTTCGCGGTCGGGCTGGCGGCGACGATCATCCTTCATCAGGTGCCGGCGATGACCGGCGTGCCGGTCGCGGGCGAGACCTTCCTCGGCTTTCTCGTCGCGCTCGTCGCCGGCGTGCCCGGGTGGGATCCGCTCGGCCTCGGCGTCGGCGCGGTCGCGCTCGTGCTGCTGACGGTCGCGCGACGCTTTCCCACCGTCCCCGGCGCGTTCCTGGTGATCCTGGGCGGGGCGGGCCTCTCGCTGATCCTCGATCTTCCCGAGCGCGGGCTCGCCGCCGTCGGGCCGATCGCCTTCGAGCCGACCTGGCCGGTCCTGCCCGAGCCGTCGTGGCCGACCCTGTCGCGCGTGGTCCAATTGACGCTGCCGCTGGTCCTGATCCTCTTCGCGGAGAGTTGGGGCACGATGCGCTCGCTGGCGCTGCGGCACGGCGACGAGATCGCGCCCGATCGCGAGATGGCGGCGCTCGGGGTCGCCAATCTCGCCTCGGCGCTGGTCCAGGGGCTTCCCGTCGGCGCCGGCTTCTCGGCCGGGTCGGCGGCGGAGAGCGCGGGCGCGGCGAGCCGATGGGTGGGCGTCGTCGCCGCCGTCGGACTGGTCGTGTCGCTGCTCGTCGCGGAGCCGTTGATCGCGCATCTGCCGCAGGCGGTGCTCGCCGCCGTGGTGATCTCGGCGCTCACCCATGCGCTCGACCCGCGTCCGATCCGGCGCTTGTGGCGGATCGACCGCGATCAATGGGTCGCGGTCGGGGCGGCGGCGGGCGTGATCCTCCTCGGCGTGGTCGACGGCATGCTGTTGGCGGTCGCCTTCTCGATCGGCGCCTTGTTGCGGCGGCTGGCGCTGCCGCAGGTGGCGCGGCTCGGGCGGCTGCCGGGCACCCGCGACTTCGTCGACGTCGCCCGCCACCCCGAGGCGATCGCGGTCGAGGCGGTCGGCATCTGGCGTCCCTCGGAGGCGCTCTTCTTCGCCAATGCCGAGCGCACCCTGGCGACGATCGCGCGGGCGGCGCAGACGGCCGGCGTCGGGGCCGTCGTGCTCAGTCTCGAGGAGACGTTCGATCTCGACAGCACCGCGCTCGAGGCCCTGATCGAGACGGCGGCGCGGCTCGACGCGGCCGGGACGCCGCTGCTGCTCGCCCGGGCGCGCGATCCCTTGCGCGATCTCCTGCGCGCCGCCGGCGCCACCGGGCTCGTGGCGCGGGCCTATTACAGTGTCGACGACGCGGTCGGCGCCGCGTCCCTCGTGCCGGGGGGCGCGGCGGATCCGTGAACCGTCGGCCGTAGACCGGGCGGGCTCAGCAGCCGCCGGCCATCTTGCAGGCGAGAACGCCGCCGCCGATCGCCAGCGCCGCGCCGCCGAGGAACTTGGCGGCCTCGTTGAAGCCGTCGTCCTTGCCCTTCGCGGTGCGTCCGGTGTGCTCCTGATCGCTCTGGCGGCGCGTGGTGCGCTTGGCCGAGCGGGTCTCCTCCGACGAGGAGGTGACGACCTTGCTCGGCTGGTAGTCGGCGGCGGTCTCGGAGCGGAGGACCGCCAACTGGCCGGAGGTCAGGTAGCTGGTGTCGGGCAGACCCCGGCTCTTCTGCCAGCCGGCGATGGCGCGGCGGCTCTTCTCGCCGAAGATCCCGCCGCGACCGCCGGTGTCGTAACCGAGCAGGCCGAGACGATCCTGGATCTCCACCCGCGTCTTCTGGCCGAGCGCCAGACCGTCCTCGGTCGACTTGGTGCCGGGGAGGGTCTTCACGTCGTCCGGGATCTCGACGACGGCACGGGCGCCGTTGGAGGGCGCGGGCGCCGCCTCGAGAGCGCGGATGTTGATCGACGCCATGGTGGCGAAGGCGCCGTTCGGATAGGCGGCGAGATAGGCGCGATAATGCTCGACGGTGTTGCGCTTGGCCGCCTCGTCCCAGAGGCGCTGCTCGACACCGGCCGTCATCGCCGCGCCCGCCGCCGGCGGGATCGCCGTCGCGGTCGCCGGAGCGGCGGCGGCCGCGCCGCCGCGCGGGCCGACGAACACTTCCCGGCCGAGCGAGGCGTTGTGCCAGGGCTTCTGGCGGCCGTCGGTGGCGGTCGCGACGTCGCCGCGCACGCGGGTGAGCGCCGTCTGGATCTCCACGCCCGGGCTCGCCAGATGGCGGATCAGGGCGGTCGTATAGGGGCTGTTGGCGGTGCCGTCGCCGTCGAGGGCGACCGCGCCGGGATCGGTCGCGTAGGCGATGAGGACGCCGCCGGTGCCGGCGCCGGAGGTCGAGGTCTGGATCGGCGCCAGACCCGAGGAGACGCCGACCGAGCGGCTCGCCGGCAGACGCGCGGCGAGCGACCGGGCGAGCGGATTGTCGCGGCAGGCGTCGAGAATGATCACGCCGACCGCCGGATCGGCGGGAAGCGCGGTGAGCACGTCGTCGATCGAGACGGCGCGCGTCTTCAGATGGGCCGGCGAGGTCAGTTCCGCGTCGACCGGCACGAGATAGTTCCGGCCTTCGACCTGCATGCCGTGGCCGGCGTAGTAGAAGACCGCGAGATCGGCGCCATAGGCCTTCTCGGTGAAGAGATCGATGTCCTTCGACATCGTCACCTTGTCGGCATCGAGGGCCTCGGTCACGTCGAAGCCGGTGTTGCGCAATACCTCCGCCATCGCCCGCGCGTCGTTGGTCGGGTTGGGCAGCGGATTGGCGTTGCGATAATGGCCGTTGCCGATGACCAGGGCGACGCGCTTGTCGGCCAGGGCCGGCGATCCCGCGAGGATCAGGACGGCCGCCCCCGCGACCATCAGGTCGCGCCAGCGGCGCCACATCGTAGACTTCTGCGTCATCACACTCCCCCTCTCCTCGTCACCGCCCGAGATTGCGGATTTCGACCCGCCGGTTCGCCTCCGACGTCGGATTGGACGGGTCGACCGGATTGCGTTGGCCCTCGCCGCGCGTGGCGATCCGGCTGGGGTCGATCCCGAAGTCGGTCCACAGGCGGTTGCGCACCTCGTCGGCGCGCCGCATCGACAGGCGCAGGTTCGAGTCGGGCTGTCCCAGCGCATCGGTGTGGCCGACGATCTCGATCGGCAGGCCGGCCAGCTGCGGCGCCTTCAGCGCGGCGGCGAGGCCGGTCAGCTGCCGCAGTCCCTCGGCGTCGATCTCCGACGATCCGCTGCGGAAGGTGATGGCGAGATCGATGCGCCGACGCTCGGCCGGTGCCTCGGGGACCGCGCCCGACGGCGCCGTGGCGGTCGCGGCGGCGGCGCTCGGCCGCGACCCGACCCGGGCGCCGCCGGCGGGGCCGGCCTGTTCGTTGACGTCGATCGACCGCGTCCGCGGCACGAAGCTGCGGGTGGCGGTGGGGGAGGCGGCGGGGTCGCCGGCCAGGGCGCGCACGATGTCGGCCGCCGAAAGCTCGGCCGCCGACGCGGCGCCGACCCCCACGAACATCCCCATCACGGCGAGCGCCGAGAGAACTGGTCTCACGTCTACCTCCTCATGAGCGTCGAAAAGAGCAGATACCCGCCGGCGGCCCCGGGGTGGGTGCGGAGCACCTCGCGGAGGCGATCGGCGAAATCGTCGGCCGACATCGACCTGGGCTCGAGCAACGCGCCGGCATCGCCGGGGATGCGCAGCGCGACGAGCATCTCGGGGCCGACCGGCTCCTTGACGTAATAGTCGCCCGCGCCCGGCCGGCCGTCGCCGAAGCGCCGCGTCACCGGCCCGCCCGACCCGGCGATCGCCTCGCCGTAGAGACCGACCACGGTTCCCTCCGCCGAGACGAAGCCGACGTAGAGCGTCTCGCCGCGAAAGACCCCGCGCACCTCGAAGATCAACGACTCGTCGACCTCGAGTTCGGTGCGCCCGTCGAGCATCGTCACCGAGACCTCGCGCGGCAGCGGCGCGATCAGATCGACGATCGCGCATTGATCCTTCGGCCGCGCCGCGGCGCAGGCGGCATTCGTCGCGCCGGCGTTCGTACTCGCCGACGCAATCGCGGCGAGGAGCACCAGCGCCGCGACGATCCCGGAGCCGACGCGGCCGAGAGTCGAAGGCAGCGCCGCCCGCGCCCGTCGCCGGGCCGGCGGGACGGTCGTGCCAATCTCGTCATCTCTTCCCGGGGCGCGGCCGACTGCCATGGTCGAAACTGTTTCGAAACGAGTGATGAAGACAATCTCAGTTTGTATATCCTATATCTATACCATCTCACGCTGCAAGACGATCGATCCATCTACGATCGTCTCGTGCGACGATTGATCGCCATGGTTTCATCTTCGACCACCCGCGACGAGTCGCCGGTGCAGCCGGCGCCGAGCGCCGGCCGGCGTCGGCGCCCTCGCCCCGGCACGTCTCACCGCACCACGAGCAGGCGGAACCCGATGTTGTCGAACCGCTCCGAGGGCCGCAGGCACTGGACGTAGGTGCGGTTGTCCTCGGAACCGACGCGGCCGACGACGAGGACGCCCTCGCCGTTGTTGCAGAGCTCGCGGGTCCATTCACGGTAGGGATCGGAGACGCCGTTCGGCAGTTCCGGGATCCGTTCCTGAACCCCCTTGGCGATGGTGGCGATCACCTGATCCAGGGTCGGCAGGATGTAGGTGCGGCCGTCGCGCTCCTTGAGCCAGGCGATGAACCCTTCCGCGTCGAGCTTGGAGACGTCGACGACCGGATCGGAGGGCTGCGCCGGGTTCTCCAGCCGGGCGCGCAGATGCTCGAAGGTCGGCGGATGTCGATCGCGCACATAGGCCTGATAGTCGCCCGCCGTCACCTGTTGCAGCATCACGCAGAACGGGGTGCCGATGGCGACGAAGGCGTTCGATCGCGGCGTCCGGGTGACCCGTTGCGCGTCCTCGGCGACACGGCCGGCGAGGGACATGGTTCCGGCCGGATAGGTCCCGGCGCGGACCAGACGCGAGCCGTGTTGGCCATGGGGATCGGGACAGGCGAGGATCGACTTGTCGTCGATCTCCTTGCGGATGACGTCGATCAGGCGGCGCGCCTCCACATAACCGGCGCGGGCGCCGACCCAGTCGCGGCCGTCATAGGCCTTGGCGCCGGTCTCGAAGGCGGCTTCCAGCGCGGCATAGGCGTTGCTCGCCTCGCCGCCGGCCTTGACGACCGCGTCGCGGCGTTCCGACTGCTCGGCGCGCAGGGCGTCGACCTCCGTCTTGACGGCGCCGAGCGAGGCGACCGCCGTTCCGAGCCGGGTCAGCGCCGTCTCGTAGGCGGCGCGGGTCTCGTCGGCGGCGAGCGCCGCCTGGTCCATCGGCCGCGCCAGCAGGGCCTCGGCCTCCTCGAGACGAGCATCGTCGAGGCCCGACAACGACTTCGACGTCTCCACCAGCCGGACGAGTTCCGCCTTCGCGGCGGCGACCCGCGCGGCGTTGTCGCGGGCCCGGGCGATCGCCGCCGTGAAGGCGCCCGCCGCCGCCTCGTAGGCCTCGGCGGCGGCGGGATGGCGGTTCGCCGCCAGGGCGGCGTCGCCCGCCTCGAGCGACTTCATGGCGCCGTCGAAGGCGGGAACGGCGACGGCGGGTACCGCCTCCGCCGTCTTGCGGGCCTCGCCGGCGGAACGACGCGCGGCTTCCGCGCGGGCGCGGGCGCGCTCGATCTCGGCGCGAACCTCGCCGTAGAGCTTTCCGGCCTCGGCGAGATCGGCGCGCGCGGCGGCGAAGCGGCGCTCCTCGATCGCCGCCGTCGCCGACTTGGCGCGTTCGTCCGCGGTCTTCGCCGAGGCGAGGTCGAGGATCCAGTCGCCGACCCGATCGAGCAGATCCTTGCGGGTCTGCGCCACGGCGGCGGCGGCTTCGCGCACCCGTTCGGCGTCGACGCGGGCGCGCTCGAGCATCGCCGCGACCTTCGGCGTCGCCGCGGTCAGCCGGCCCGTCACCTCGTCGAGGCGGCCGGCCTCGAAGAGCTGTTCGAGCGCGGTCCGCGCCTTGCGCGCCTCGGCGAGTTCGCCGTCGTCGGCGGGGAGACCACGACCGGCCTCCTCGACCCGCCCGGCGAAGGCGGCGAGCCGCGTCCGCGTCGCCTCGCGCAGATCGGCCAGGGCCTTGGCGGCGGCCTGATAGCGGCCGATCAGATCGCGATGCTCGGCGGTCCGGGCCGAGAGGGGACGTCCGTCCTGCCCATCCTGTCCGGCGAGACCGTCGGCGATCCGTTCCAGTTTCGCGATCTCAATCCGGATCGGGTTCTCCGCCGCCAGGGCCTGCGCCGCCGGCCCCAGCGTCTTGCGCGCGTCGGCCAGTTCGGCGGCGGCGGCGGCGAGATCGCGACGGCTGCCGGGCAGGCGCGTCGCGATCGCCTCGATCGCCCGGCGCTCCTCGTCGAGCGCCGCCTCGGCGGCATCGAGACGGCCCTCGTGCAGCGCCGCGGCGACCGCTTCGCCGGCCTTGGTGACGGTGGCGAAGTCGGGCTCCTTCTCGGCGCCGCCACGGCGCAGTTCGCCGACCCGCGCGGAGAGATCGGCAACGGCGCCGTTCACCCGGGCCGCGAGCGCGGCGAGGCCCTCGGCGATCGAGCGATAGTCGGCGGCGGCGGCGGTCAGAGCGGTCTGGGCGTCACTCCAGCGCCGTTCGTCGAAGGCCGCCTCGGCCGCCTTCGCCCGCTCCTCGACCCGGCGCAGACGCCGCGCGAGCGCATGATCGGGCGCGAGCCGGTCGATCGCGGCGCCGTCGAGCGCGGCGCGCGCCGTCTCGAACTCCTTGCGCGCCGCCGTCGCCGCCTGCATCGCCTCGCCGCCGGTGCCGGCGATCTCCTGCAGACGCGCCAGGGCCTGTTCGGCGAGGGCGATAGCGCGATCGTAGCGCTTCTCGGTCGCGGCCTTTTCGGCGAGCGCGCGCATCTGCGCCGCCTCGTGCAGGCTCGGCGCCCCTCGGGGCACCCGCGCGGCGGCGGCGACCTCGGCTTCCTCACAGGCGGTGGCGAGCGCGCCGTAGCGCCGGATCTGCGCTTCGATCTCCTCGGCCTTGGCGACGGCGAGGCGCTTCAGCTCCTCGAGCGGCGCACCGGCGAGATCGAGCGAACCCGCCTCGATCAACTGGCCGATCCGGGCCGTCCGCCGGCGGAAGTCGTCGACCCAGGGCGCATCGGCGACCGAGGCCTCCTCGACGAGGCGGACGCGTTCGGCGACGTCGCGCCGTTCGCTCGCAACCCCCTCGGCCAAGCCGCGGAGCCGCGTCGACAGGGCCTCGAGCCGGGTGGCGGCCTCGCCGTGACGGCCAGCCGCGTCGGTCCAACGCATCTCGCCCCGGTCGGTCTCGGCGCGCGCGATCACGGCGGCGACGTCGGTGAACTCGCGCCGCGGCTCGCCATCCCGATCGAGGGCCTCGATGCCGGCGCCGATCAGCGCGGCGCGGGCGGTCTCGACCCGCCGGCGCGCCGCGTCCGCCGCCGTCTTTTCCGCGAGCGCGGCGGCCGTCGCCTTGCGCAGACCCGGCAGGACCTCGGAGCCGCGCGCGACGACCGCGTCGATGCGTCCCTCGCCGAGGGCCTTGTGGACGTCTTCCAACAGGGTGGCGGCGGCGACCGTCGCCTCGGCGTTCGCCGGCAACAGGCGCGTGATTTCGGCGGCGAGGTCGCCGGCCTCCTTCTCGACGGCGCTCGCCTCGCGCCGGACCTCGCCGAACCGGGTCGCGGCGAGGTCGACCGCCGCCTTGGAGGCGGCGATCTCGGCGCCGGCGCGGCCGACGTCGACGAAGCTCGCCTTCATCTCCGCGTCGGCCTCGGCGAAGGCCCGTCCGGCGGCGGTGAAGGCGACGCGCGCCGGGTTCCCGTCGTTCAGCCGCTCGATCCCGTCCTCGGCGAGGCCGCGCGACAGACGGACCACCTCCTTCTGCCGCTCGCGAAGCTCGGCGATGCGCGCGGGATCGGGCGACGAGGTCCAGAAGAAGGCGACGAGCCCGACCGTCGCAAGGACGGAGGCGCCACCGGCGATCAGGAGCTTTCGATCGAAGCCCGTCCCCTTCTTTCCGTCCTCGACGATCACCTTGCCCGGCCCCACGACGACCTGTCCCGGGAACGGTCCGTCCTTCACGCGCTCGTCACGCTTCGCGACCGCCGCCTCGAGCGCGGCGACGGCATCGTGGGCATTGCGCGGACGCGACGTCTCGTCGAATTCGAGGCAGCCGCGAAGAAACGCGACGATCTCCGGCGAGACGCGGGTGTCGGCCTTGCCCGGGTCGATGAAGTTCTTGTGATCGTTGTGGGCGATGCTCCAGCGATTGGCGCGCGTCGCCTCCGGCTCGTCGAGGATCGACCCGAACTGCCGCGCATAGAGGGCGCGGCCGAGGATCATCCGGTAGAAGACCATGCCGACGACATAGACGTCGTCGGCCGCCGACCAGAGGCTCTTCTTGTTGGACGAGGGGGCGTTGAACTGCGGATCGAAGCCGAGGTTCACCGGCGCGGCCGGATCGTGGATCTTGTAGAGGCCGCCGAGCCGCAGGAGATCGCCGGTGCCGCTCGGCGAGACGCGGACCTGATCGAGGTCGAGCGAGCCATAGACGAGGCCGGCCTCGTGGATCGGCTCGAGCGCCTTGAACAGGCGCCGGATCAATGCGATCGCCGTGTCCTCGGAGAGATCCTCGGTCTCGAGGAGGCGCGAGAGCGGTTCGCCGTCGCGGGTCTCGACGATGTAGAGCGTGTCGTCGACACCGTCGGGCGGCACGATCTCGATCGTCTGGTGGAGGCCGCTGTCCTTGTTGAGGTTCGCCTTGCGGATGTTCTCGAGGATCCGCTCGACGAGACCGGGTTGGCGGCGGAGCTTCGGCTTGCCTTCGTAGACGAGATAGCGCCCGCTGCCGGTCCCCACGACTTCGTGGATGTGGAAGTTGTCGTCGGAGCGAACGACCGCATCCTCGGGAAACCGCACGCGGAGATCACGCCGGAGATGGGGCGGCGGCGCGCCGATCGGGTTCGGCGCCGGGGCGTCTTCGCTGATGGGATGGTCGGCGCTCATGGCGGATCTCCGGAAACGACGGCTATGGGGTTCGGGCGGCGAGGCGGGCGGCCGCCAATCGATGAACGGGGCAGCGCATGTCGGGGACGAGCGCCCGCACGGTCTGGAACGACCGGCCGGCCTCGGCCTTGTCGCCCCGCTTCTCGGCGCGCATCCCCGCGAGCAGATGACGGCGCAGGGTCGCCTGGAGCCCGGCGACCTCGGCGGGATCGCGCGGGGTGGCGCGCGCCAGTTTCCAATAGGCGCTGACGAAGTCGCCGTCGGCCGGCACCGGGCCGGGAGCCGGCGCGGCGGCGCGATCGAGGCAGGCGGGGAGTTCGGCCAAGGCGGCGGCGATCGTGGTGGGATCGGCGACCGTGAAGTCGATCTGGGCCGGCTCCCTGAAGATCAGAACGGCCGACATGACGGCGACCGAGAGCGCGCTCAGCACGCCGACGACCACGACGATGCCGAGATCGCTGCGCGTCTCGCCGGCCGGCGTCTCGGGGCGCAGACGCGATCGCCGCCGTTCCACCGCCTCGACCTCGGGGTCGACGAAGGTGAGCGCGAGCACGCCGTCGAGATCGATCCGATCGCGGCTGGCGAGCGTGCGGTCGCGCACCACCACGGCGTCGCCGACCGTGACGCGGTTGAGGCCGCGCACCACCAGGACCCAATCCGTGTCGCGCCGCTCGAGCACCACGTGTTCGGGCGCGATGCCACGCGCCTGGACGCGCAGATCCGCGTCTTCCGCCGAGCCGAGAAGAAAACGCGAGCCTCGAATCTTCGACTGCCGTGGCTTTCCGGCGACTTCATAGTCGAGGTAAGGAAGACGTTTCGCGAACAGAGACATGGCCCCCTCCCCTCAGTTGAACGTGAACATCTTGCCGAGACTGCCGGAGAGGATCATCATGAAGGCGCCCATGAACATGATCACCATCGGGATGGTCGACTTCGACTTCAGAGATTCCGCGGCGCGCTCGGCGGCCTCGGAACGGCGCGCGCGCTGACCGTTGGCGAGTTCGCGCAACATCTCGGTGCTGCGGGCGCCCATCTCCTCGGCGGCGACGATCGAGAGCGTCGTGGAGCGGACGAGATGCGAGGGGGCACGGTCGGCGAAGTCGCGCAGAGCGCCGGGCAGACCGCCCTTGCCGGCCTCGGCGGTCAGCACGTCGCCCATCGAGCGACCGACCTCGGTGCCGGGCGCGGAGGCGACGTAGAGCGTCAGCGACTGGCGCAGGGTCGCGCCGGCCTCCTTCACCATCACCAGGAAATCGAGAAAATAGGGGAACTCGCGGTCGAGCCGGCGGCGACGCCCCTCGTGTGCCGACCGCACCGAGAGGACGACATAGGCGATCAGGCCGGCCGGATAGAGCACCGTCAGGAACAGAGCCGTGCCGGCCGGCAGCCACAGAAAGGTCAGGGCCGCCAGCGGCACCGAGACGAGCGGCGCCACGATCCCCAGAGCCGCGATCCGGGCGGCGTCGCGCCGGCCGAAGGGCTGCCCGGCCTCGACGAGGAAACGGTCCAGACGCGCGCACGCATCGCCGGCGTGACGACGGATCGTCGGCGCCAGGGCGAGCGTCGCCGCCTCGACCCCCGGCACCTTGAACAGCGCCATCTCCTCGGAAGCACGCAGCGATTTCGTGAGGGCGTCGAGATCGATCGACATCACCGCCCAGCCCGCCGCCACGACGGTCGCCGCCACCAGAAGAACGATCGCGAACACCGTCATATCTCGACCTTCATCATCTGTCTCATGACGTAAAGCCCGGCAAGATATATCCCTATTCCCGCGAAGAACAGCAGAGTTCCGATCGGATTACTGAATATCTCTCCGAAACTCTCTTTTCTCGTGAAGCTTATGATGACGACGATCGCGAGTATTCCGAAATTCACGACGGAGATCGCGCTGCGCACGGCCTTGGTCGCGGATCTGATCTTCTGATCGAGGCGCCAGATCTCCTTGAAGGCGACGGACATGCGCTGCATCGGCTCGACCAGATTGCCGCCGTGATCGATGAACACGTTCAGGACCGAGAGGATCAGGGCGTAGTGCCGGCTGGCGTATTTCGCCCGCGCCGTCTCGATGGCGGCGGCCATGCCGCCCGCCCCCATCGTCGCGTCGGCCGCCAGTTCCATGATCGCCTCGCGGATCGGCGGCTCGAGATCGGGGCTGATGGTCTCCAACGCCTGGAGAAGCGGGGTGCTGCCGCGCACCGCCGACACCAGACGATCGGCGACGGTCGGCAATTGTTCCTCGAACTTCTCGGCCCGGCGCCGTGCCAGGATCGGCGCGAGCAGGCGCGGCGCGGCGGCGACGGCGGCGACGATCGCGACGAAGGACAGCCAGCCGACCGCCGGGAACCAGAAGAAGAGGAGGATCGGCACGAGGATCACCACCGCGATCACCAGCCAGAACGCCGCGAGCGGCGACAGGCCGAGGAAGGCGCCGATGGCGACGAAACGCCGGGAGGCGCGCAGCCGCGCGGCGAGATCGACGTCCTCGCCGGAGGTCGACATCAGCGCGCCGCCCGCCGCGACGAGGAAGAGAGCGAGCAGCACCGCGCTCGTGATCGCCGCCATGCTCATCGGACCGCTCCCGATTCGAAGACGTCGGCGAGGTCGACCAGGGAACCGGCGGCGGGGCCGCTCGGGATGCGTGGGCGGTTGCGCTCGATCTCCTCGACGAAACTCGGCAGATGGCCGGTGAAGACGTAGCGGCTGCGGCCCGGTTCGCGGGACGGGCGAAAGGCGAAGATCGGCTCGATCAGGATCTCCCCGGTGACGGGATGGATGTCGACCACCTCGACGATCTCGGTGATGCGCTTGTCGCCCTCGACCTTGTTCAACTGCACGATCAGATCGACCGCATCGACGATCTGGCGGCGGATCGCCGAGACCGGCAGGTTCGGCTCGCCCTGCAGCACCATCACCTCGAGGCGCGACAGCATCTCGGCCGGACCGTTGGCGTGGGCGGTGGTCATCGATCCGGCGTGGCCGGTGTTCAGCGCCTGCAGCATGTCGACGGCCTCGCCGCCGCGACACTCGCCGACGATGATGCGGTCGGGGCGCATGCGCAGGGCGTTCTTGACCAGACGGCGGATGTCGACCTCGTTGGCGCCCTCGGCGTTGGCCGGCCGCGACTGGAGCGTGACGACGTGGCGGTTGCGCAGCGACAGTTCGGCGGTGTCCTCGATGGTGATCACGCGCTGGCCCTCGGGGATGAAGGCGGAGAGGGCGTTGAGGAGCGTGGTCTTGCCCGAGCCGGTGCCGCCGGAGACGACGACGGAGCGGCGGGAGACGACGGCGGCCTGGAGGAACCAGGCCATGCCCCGGGTGAGCTTACCCTCCTCGACGAGGCGATCGAGCGTCCAGCGCATGTCCTTGCGATGGCGGCGGATGGTGACGTTGGGGCCGTTCACCGCCAGGGGCGGGATGATGGCGTTGACGCGCGAGCCGTCGCGCAGGCGAAAGTCGACGATCGCCTCGGATTCGGAGATGTTGCGCTTGGCATCGTTGACGACGCGCGTCAGCAGCGTCCTCAGGCGCTCCTCGGAGCTGAACGAATAGCCGTATTGCTCGAGCTTGCCGAAACGCTCGATGAAGATGCGGTCGTGGCCGACGATCATCACCTCGGTGACGATGTCGAGTTCCATGAGATCGGTGACGGGGCCGAATTCGTAGATGAAGTTCCAGACGTTCGCCGCGATGAAGCCGCCCGCCACCGCCTTGCGGTCGCCGAGCGGAATGTTCGGATAGAGCGTCTCGAACGCGATCTCGAAGCCGCGATCGACCCGGTCGGTGTCGCTTTCCACCGAATCGAGATCGAGCCGCAGATCCATGACGGTCGCCAGTTCGCGGGCGCGCTGGTCGAGCTGAGCGTGGCGGGGCGGACCGGAATGGACCCGGACCTGGCCCGGATCGGTCGAGACCGTGGCGATGAGCCGGTAGAGGGCGAGGCGCATCGCCGTCGCCACCGCCGACTTGACGGCGTCCGGCCCGGCGCGATCGAGCCCGGCGCGCACCTTCTGATCGAGAAGCCGGAGGACTCGGGCGCGCTGCTCGGGCGAATTCCGGTCCTCGTGCTTGCCGTGCCCCTCGTTCTGGAGCTCCTTCACCACCGCGTCGTGGATCTCGTCCTGGAGGCCGCGCCAATGGACGTAACTGTCGGCGCGGGCCACGCGCTGCTCGAGGCCGGTGTCGACACGCAGCTGGATGGTCGCGTCGGGAACGGTGATGGCGGCGTTGCCGAGGATCTCGGGCCGGTCGGCGCCCTCGAGATCGTCGATCTTGCGGGTGCCGAGAAAGGTGCTGGTCGTCCCCAGGGCCTCGATGAACCACTGGGTCGGCAGCGCGCCGGGGATCAGACGGAACTGGATCGGCGAGATGTTGCGGCCGCGCAGCGGCACCCGCCCCTTCTCGCCGTCGAAGGTCGCGAAGGCGGAACCGACGTCGTAGACGCGGTGCTCTAATTGGAACGCCTCGGCCGGCAGGCCCGAGGCGTAGGTGATCATGAGCGAAGCGACCTGCATGGCTCGTTCCTCCGCGCCGATCGGTTCGGCGACCCCGCGTTCACCGCCCCTTCGGGCCTTCGACCGGCAATTCGCCGTTGATGCCGTGATCGTCGGGCCGGCGCAGCGCCAGGGTGATCGGCGCGGTCACCCGGCGCAGCGCGGCGACGAGGCGATTGGCGTCGGCGGGCGAGACCTCGACGGTGATGGTGGTGTAGCCACCGGCGGAGGAGAGGCGCTGGTACTCGGCCCCGGAACGGGCGTTGCCGACCGCCAGGACCTTGACGTTCTCCTGGATGGTGCGGGTGATCAGGCTCGGTTCCGCCTCGCGCGCCGGCCCGAGGAAGGTGCCGATCAGATCGACCGTGCTGCCCGGGCGGACGAAATAGCCGACGGTCGTCTGGGCGGTGACCGGCAGGGTGATCGCGCGGGCGCCGGGGGTGAGCCGCGCGGCGAGGTCGCCGGCCTGATCGGGCGCGAAATACTGGAAGAGGAGCAGCGATCCGGCCGGGACGTCCTGGACCGCGCGCTGGCCGATCAGGGCCTTGCGATAGGTCTCGGGGCGGCCGGGGACGGCGAAGTCGGCGAGCGGACCGGCGAAGGTCTCCGGCAGTTCGACCACCTCGAGCATCTTTTCGGTGATCACGGTGCGGTCGCGCTCGAGCGCCTGATCGCCGCGCAGCTTCACGAAGGCCGCCGAGGTCTGGGCCGCCTCGAACTGCCGCATCCAGACGAGGGTCGAGGCGGCGGTGGCCACCGCCAGACCCACGACCAGTGCCCATTTCCAAGCCGTCTTCATCATCTGCCCCGCGTTGGAAGCTTCGGAAAGAGGTGCACGATCTCGAACGCGCCGCCGGCGGCGGCGACGATCTCGATCCACGCGTCGAAGTCGCCGGTCTCCACGCTCACCGCGACGGTGCCGTCGGGATGGGCGGCCGCGTTCGCGGGCCGGCCGGCGAGCGCCAGGGCCTGGAGCCGGCGGTCGACGATCGCGGCCGGGTCGAGGTCGCTGCGCCGGACCGCCAGGACCGCGCCGCTTTCGGGTTCGGTGTAGCTGAACTGCTCGATCTGGCCGTCGAGCAGCGCCAGACCCGGCTCGCGGATCGCCGGATCGCCGGGCCGGGCGAAATTGACGTCGACCCAGGTCGCCAGGAGGTCGGTGCCCGCGCCGGTGGCATGGGTGAGATAGACCCGGGCCGCCGCGGTCGGGGCGATCGTCGCGAGGTCGGCTCGCACCGCGAAGTCCGGCCGCTCGAGCGCCTCGGGCGCGCCGATGACGCCGAGGATCCGCCACCCTTCGCGATCGAGGCGGAACACCGACGGTCGCAGCGCCGACCCCTCGGAGAAGGCGGCCGGGCCGCGCGCGGCGTTCCAGGCGTCGACCTTGGCGCGGAGATCGCGCTCGAGCCGGTCGAGGACGCGGTCGCCGGGTCCGTCGACACGGCGAACCTCGACGCGGCCGGGGCGGCCGGCGGGCGCGGTCTCGGGGCGCGTCGGCCGGGACGCGGCCGCCCGAACCGGGCCGGACGCGACCATCGGCGCCGCCACCGCGCCGCCGGCGACGCCGGTGACGCCGCCGGGGGGAAACAGCACCGGCTCCAGCCGGATCGCCCCGGCGATCACGGCCACGGACAGGACGAGGCGCGGCAGCGTCGACATCACCGGCGGCTCCTCGGAAAGACGTTCGGGAAGAGGTCCATGAAGGCGCCGTGGGCGGAGAGCCGGTCGTGGAGAACCGGGTCGTAACCGCGCGCGATGGCCTCGTCGGCGACGGTGTAGGTGCGCCCCTCCATCGTCGTGGAACGATCGGTCATGGTGTAGGGCGCGAAGCCGAGCGCGGCGTGGAAGCGGACCGTCACCGAGCGGGTGGCGGTCACCTCGTCGGGGGCGCGGGCGCGCGCGACCGTGCCGGTCAGCGACTGCCCGCCGGCCGCGTCCATCGCCCGCCACTCCTCGGCCGCGCCGCTCCAGGGCCGGCGGTCGCAGGTGGGCGGGGCCCATTCGGTCTTGCGCGCCACCGCCTGCTGATCGACCTGCGGCGCGACGCAGAGGCCGTGGCGCGCCTCCATCCAGGCGGCGGTGCGGGTGGTGGCGACGAGCTGGAGCTTCGCCGCGCCGATCATCCCGAAATCCCAGGTCAGGATCGCCATCAACAGAAACAAGGGCGCCGACAGGGCGAACTCGACCGAGGTGACGATCCCGCGCCGATCGCGGTGGAGGCGGTCAATGGGTGTTGACACGGGCCCACTCTCCTTCGTCCGCCGCTTCGAGGATGCGCCGCAGGGGGGTGAAGCGATCGTCGCGGTCGCGCTCTCGCAGCGCGTCGACGATCGCGGCGGTCCGGTCCATCAGGCGCGCCGGCACCAGTTTCGCCTTCCAACGGGCGGTGTAGAGATCGAAGGAGACGGGGTTGTAGACCCGCGCCTGCGCATAGGCGAAGGAGGGGTCGCCGCGGTCGCGGAACGCCTCCGGCGCCATGCGCGGCCGGCGATCGCGCGCCGCCAGGGCCAGCACGTCGAGCTCTTCGGGGTGATCGAGCCCGAGCGCGCCGAGGTCCGGCGACAGGGCCGAGGCGGGCGACCGGCCCTTCAGCCAATAGGTCTCGGGCACGGTGAAGACGAAGGCCGGCAGCGCCGAGGCGAGGCCGCCGAAGCCGCACAGGATGCTCCAGTTGCGATCCATCCGCCGGGTGAAGTCGTTGGTCCTCGCGCTCTGGCTCTCGCGATAGCGCGGCGGCGTGCGGAAGCCGATCCACCAGTTCCAGCCTTCCAGCGTGCTCCGGCCGAAGAACCCCAGGAGATCGCCGATCCCGCTCACCGAATTCACGTGGTCGCGCAGATGCGGCTTCGGGTCGCCGCCGCCGGTATAGGGGCCGCGACCACGCGGGAAGCCGTGGGTCTCGTAATCGGTGCGATGGCGACCGTCGGACCCGCGCTCCATCCCCGTGCACAGCTCGAGATGGGCCGTCACCGTCTCGACACCACCGCGCCTCACCGGCAGATCGCCGCCCTCGCGACCGTCGCCACGGCACTCGCCGCCGCCGTCGCGCGCGCAGGGCGGATAGACGAAGATCGCCTCGGCGCCGTCGGCGCGGGCGACGGCGGCGGCGAGGTCGCCGGCGCGCTTCGGATGGGTGGCGACGAGATGCCGGTTCATGCGGTTGAAGGCGGCGAGGAGCTTCTGCGAGTCGGCGAAGCCGGCGGCCGGCCGATAGACGAGGGCGATGCGCGCGCCCCAGGCCTGAGCGACGATCACTTCGGCGCGGACGATTTCGTGGAGGCCGATGCAGAAGACTACCCACGGGTGCCATCCCCGGCATTTCCGGCTCTCGGAGCGGGAGATGTCGGCATGGGCCAGGAGCGCGCGGATCTCGACGTCGGCGAGGGTCTCGATCAGGGTGAAGGACACCGCGCCGATCGCCGTCAGCTGCGCCGAGGCGAGGTTGTTCATGGCCATGACGTTGAGGTCGCGGGCGGTCTCCTCGGCATGGGCGAGGATCGCCGCGTCGACCGCGTTCTGCGCCCGCGCCTTGTCGTAGACGACCTGTCCGGTGTTCAGCACCGTTCCGGCCGCCCAGGCGAAGAACAGCAGGACGAAGCCGATCAGCGGCGTGAGCGCCGCGGTCTCGTCGCGATCGAGCCGCCGGAGGAAGCGGGCGAAGAGCGTCACAGCAACGACACCTCCGCGGTCGACTCCCGATAGTAGTAGCCGTCGGCGCGGCGGACCCCGAGGGCACGCCCGACCCCGTAGACGACGTAGTGGCGGAAGGTGACCCGGGCGCGCACCGGCGGTTCGGCCCCCGGCGTCATCGCCAACCAGGCGAATTGTGGCACGAAGCCGACGTCGACCCGGACGTTGTCGGCGTCGAAGGCGTAGCGGGCCTGATCGCGCAGGGCGGCGAGGCGCGCGGCGTTGCCGGTGTTGCGGGCGATGGCGGAGAGCGCCGCCTCCGGCACCTCGCAGGCCCCCAGACAGGGAATGCCCCAGGGCGGCGACGCGCTCACCAGCGCCAGCCGCGCCGCCGCCTCGGCGCGGCCGCGATCGTCGGTGCAATCGCCCTCGCCACGGGCGCGCATCATCGAGAGGGCGAGCGATTCCGGCATCGGCGGGCACAGATGGACCCGGGCGCTGCGCGCGGCGGCATAGGCGGCGTAGTGGACGATCACCGTCTCGCGCATCAGCCACGCCGTCTGCAGGATGCCCAGCACGAAGAGGATGATCGGCAGGATCACCAGGGCGAAGTCCGAGGCGACGACGACCCCGCGACGGTCGGCGTGGAGCGCGCCCGGGGACGCCTCGCCGACGGGCCCGCAGGCGCGCCGCCACATGTAGAGGACGAGCGCCACCGGCGCGACGAAGGCGATCGCGACGAGCGGCGCCATCTGCGGCAGAAAGGTCGGCGACGTCGACAGGGCCCTGGCGAAGTCCGCCTCCGAGGTGATCAGACCGAGGACGACGCCGAGGAGGCTCATGCGAAGATCCCCACCGGAAGGCGCAGACCCGCGGGCGCGAAGGCCCAGACGACGCCGAGCCCGGCGGCGACGCCGAAACGTACGCCCGGTTCCGGCGGTCCCTCGGCCGCCGTCTCGCCGTCGGGGCCGGGCAGCAGGCCCAGGATGCGGCCGAGGCCGGGCAGACCCAGGATGCGGCCGAGGCCGCCGGGGAGAGCGAGGACGAAGCCGAAGAGACGCGTCGAGAGATCGACCGCCCGATCGCGCCAGACGATGCCGAGCACCGCCATCACGGCGCCGACCAGGAGCGCGTGCGCCAGAACCGACAGAGCCGTCGGCAGAGCCACCAGGGCACCGAGCGCCGCCATGATCTTGACGTCGCCGCCGCCGGCGCCACCCCGCAGAAAGGCGATCAGAAACAGGATCGAGGCGGCGACCAGACCGAGCGCCGAGGCGAGGAGACCGCTCGCCCCGCCGCCCCAGGCGCCGAGCAGCAGCCCGAGCGCGATCGCCGGATAGGTGAGGCGATTGGGGATCCGTCCGGTCGTGGCGTCGGAGACGGCGGCCGCGAGACCGACGACGATCGCGGCGCCCTGCGCCAATTCGCTCGCTCCCATGGGACGATTTCTCCTCGGCGGGCCGGCCGCGACCGCGTGACGATGCCCGTTTCCCGCGCCGGCGCGTCCGACGCGGCGGGTCAGTCGCCCGGCCGTAGCTGCTCGGCGTTGCGGTGGAGCATGTCGAGGATGTCTTGCGAGAAATGCCCGAGCGCGATGATCACGGGAATGACGACGAAGGCGAGGAGCAGGATCAGCGAGGGCACCTCCATCCCGCGCTCGTCCCGATGCAGCCTGCGAAGGCACGCCCCGAGGTTCGCCATCGTCGTCATGTCGCTCCCACCCTCACTCGCGGCGAGCCCCCTCGCCCCTCGACGACCTCGTTCGATCGAGCGGCGTCCCAGAAAGGACGCCACTCGTAAGTGGCTGCGTCAGTTGCCGCTGCTTCCCGGCCACTTGATTTCATTGCCGGTCGTCGCGGTGTTGTTCACTCCGCCGCTGAGACTGGTGAGGATCTGCTTGCTGAAGCCGCCGACGGCGATGATCACCGGAATGAGGACGAAGGCGGCGAGCATGATCATCTCCGGCACGGTGAGACCACGTTGATCGCGCCGAAGTCGATCGGCCGCAGAACGCACTCTTCTGGAAAATAATCTCATTTTCTCCTCCGAATCATTCTGAAATGACGCTCGATTTCCATCGTCACGAGGACTTCGACTGCGATACCACGTGCCGTTTTCGCTTCTCGACGGAAACACGTCGATGCAATTTTTGATTGTAATTTTCATCCGACCCTCGGACACTCTCTCACGCTAGCATGCCGTTATTTGTACAACAAGCGTCGGTTGCGCTCGAAAAAGACGTGTTCATCGAAATGGCGTCTTTTGCGAGAATATCAAATTTCATCATGTTGTTCAATGTGTTGATTCTTATCTTGGCGCTCGATTCGCCCACCATTCGACGCGTGTCCGCCGAGAATTGCATCTCGAGAGTGTGTCTTTTTCGTCTCACACGCATGTGATCGGGGTGCGTTGCGACCATGACGCGATTAGCGCCTTGATTGTCTTACCGATGCCCGACTATCGTTTCGGCGATCGTTCGACCGGACTGGGGTGGCCGGCATGACACGTATCCGGTATGGATTTTCAGTAGTTCTCTTCACTCTCACCACGTCGGCGAAGTTCTTTTTCCCACGTCCCGGGGGCTGGGCGGTGCTGCCCGTCGTCGCCGGCCTGTCGCTGACGGGCGTGGCGATGAGCGGCGCGCAGGCCCTGCCCGAAGCGCCGAGCGACGAGATCGGCCGCCTCATCGCGCAACAGCGCCGCAGCATCGACACCTCGACGATCCCGCTTCCGCGCGCCCCCGGGACGACGCGGCCGCATCCCGACGCCCCCGCGTCCGAGGCGGCGACGGGCGCACCCGGTCCTCGCGCGCGGGCCGGCAAGACGGGTTCACATGCGCCGATGAAGGCGGCGGAAGACACCGGCGGGCCGCCGCCGGCCGCGCCGCCGTCCCGGTCGCCCAAGACGAGCGCGCAGACGCCGATCGACTTCGGCCGGTGCGAGGCCGATCCGATCCCGGCCCCGAAGGGGGCGGTGCCGGGCGGCTTCTTCGTGCCGGTCAAGCCGGGGACGAGCCTCGGCGTCGGCATCCTCGCCCATGTCGGGCAGACCGAGACCACGCGCATCGTCAAATACCCGAAGAACGGGGTGTTGACCGATGCGGCGGTGATCGCCTGGGCCTACGAACCGCTGCTCTTCGTCGGCGACGACACCTTCGCCCTGATCACCGCGACGGGGGAGAACGGCGAGCCGGTGCTGCGTCCCCGCTGCGGCGCGCTCGATCTCGAGCGATCGGCGATCCAGAACCGGCTGACGGTCGACACAGAGCTGCAACCGAAGATGCAGGTGACGATCACGCAAGGGAAGAACTTCGTCTGGCAGACGCCCGAACGGGCCGGGGGGACGCCGGCGGCGCGCATGCGCCTGAAGGATCTCGTGGTGGCGCGGCGGCGGCCGGTCGAGGCCTGGGCGCTCGACGACGACCCCAAGAAGACCCGCCTGCCGAAGACCCTCGGCGAGCTGGTGCGGCCGCTCGACACGAACGCGGACGGCAAGGAGCCGCCGATCGCGGCGGCTTGGCTGTGCCGGCTCGATCCCGACACGAAATGCGCCGGCGAATCCGTGGTGGTTCAGCTGGAGACGGTGCGGATCCGCATGGCGGCGACGCTCGAGGTTCCCCCCGTCGCCGTGGAGGCGCCGCCGCCGAGCCGGCCGCCCGTGATCGAGGAGGTTCCCCTGCCGCCGAGCCGGGAGGCCCCGGTCGAGCCACCCGCGAAGGACGTCGCCGCGCCGCCGGCTCCTGCTCCCGCGCCGACGGCACCGGCCACCAAGGCCGACGCGGCCGATCACGGCGACCTCGGCGAACGGGACGGCGAGCGCGCGCCGCATCCCGCCGGTGACGAGGCGCTCGGCGCGGAGGCCGCGCGCGGCCCGGAGCGGGCGCCGGTGCTGCCGCCGGTTCCGGTCGAGGTGAAGATCGACGCGCCGGTGCCCGCCGGCACGCGGGTGCGGATCTTCGAGACGCCGGCCGCCTGCGAGGCGGCGTCGACGGCCAAGGGCGGTTTCGGCGAGAGCCGGGCCGTGGCGCAGCAGATCGTCATGGCGCCGACGGCGGCGGCGGTGCTGCTGTGGAACGACCGGCCGATCTCCGAGTGCACCACGCCCCGGCCCTTCTTCCGCGCCGGCGAGGGAACGTCGGCGCAACACCTGGACATCACCTTTCATCCCATGGTGGTCGTCGGCAAGCGGCGGATCCTCCTCTTCTCGCTGTCGCGAGACTTCGACGAGCGCAACCTGTCGATGCCGATCCGCAACGTCCTGCGCGAATGGGTGGGCCGGCTCGCGACGAGCCGCGCGCGACTGCCGATCACCATCGGCGCCATCGACGGCGACCGCAAGCTGCGCTCGGTGTTCCGCGCCGAGGACATCCTCCTGATGGAACGGATGAGCGAGAAGGATCGCGATCTCGCCATTCGCAACACGCTGCGCGCGGAGTTGACCTTCAGTTATCGCTCGATGCAGGCGGTCCCGGACACGCTGCAGATCTACGACGAATACAAGGATGCCGACATCGACACCCTCGTCTACGTGATCAGCGGCGCCAACGACCAGATCGTCCCGCGCTTCACCGGGCCGATCTACACGTGGCTGGCCCGTCAGAAGATCGCCCTGACGATCGTCGCCCTGAGCGGCTGCGCCGGCTGGACCGAGGAATTCGGCGCCTATCCCAACTTCTCCTGCCGGCAGGTGGGCAGTTCCGACCCCGACGCCCGGTTCCTGCGGGAGATTCTCGAGACATTGACCCGCAGGTGACGTCGTCCCCCACTCCGTCCGAGGTTCGTCATGCGTATCGACAACGGGATCTTCTCGGCACTGCTCGTCGCCTTCGGGCTGTTTCTCGCAAGCGCGGCGGCGGCGGAGGAAACGCCGGCGACAGGCTTCGCCGGTGACTGCAGCAAGACCAAGTTCTTCGAGATCTTCGGCTTCACCAGCAAGAACGCCGACGGCCGCACCGTCTTCGTCGCCCGTCACGAGGCGCCCGCCTTCAAGGAGCCGGTCGGAGGGGCGCCGGCGCGCACGGTGCCGTTCTCGACCGGGCTCGCCGTGGTGGAGGTCGACCCGAAGGGCGACAGTCCGAACGGACGCGTCGGGGTGATGTTTCCGCGCGAGGGGGCGGCGCTCTATTGGATGGATCGCGCCGATCTCCTCTGCAACCTCTCGCCGATGCGCGACGGCGCGACCCAGATCGAGCGGAAGGCGCTGATCCGCACCAAGACGGTCCAGCGGCAGAACGAGATCCAGAGCATCACGGCGTTCCGCGAGCCGTCGGCGACCCGCTTCGCCGCCGACGACCGCCATCTGACCCGGCTCGCGACCTATCTGATCTACGGTGAGTCGCCCCAGGCCTATCTCGTCGCCGACAAGTTCACCCTCGCCAGCGAGAGCGACCGGCTGGTCGGCTGGATCAAGAAGGACGAGGCGATCAACTGGAACTGGGCGATCGGCCTGCGGCCGCCGCACGACATCAAGAACCCCGACGGCAGCACCGGCCAGATCTGCGGCCACGAGGAACGCGACTTCAGCGGCGCCTGCATTCCGATCCTGGGCGGCCTCTCCTGGTTCACCAGCGCGCTGCGGCTGCCGGTGCTCGAGGTCACGCCCGACGCCTATCGGGTGGTGGTGTCGACCTCCGGCCTGGGCGGCGCCGAGATCGTCGACGGCAAGATCAAGCTGACCAAGGCGATGCTCGAAAGGCTCAAGGTCGATCCGGCGCAGACGCCCGGGATCAACGAGGAGGGAATCCGCGCCTTCAACAAGGTCGACGTGTTCTTCCTGATCGACGGGACCAAGAGCATGGCCCCCTACATCGACGCCGTGCGCGGCACCGGCACCCAGCCCGGGGTGGTCCAGAACATCCTGACGGCGATCGGCACCCGTTCCAAGGACGTCTCGGTGCGCGCCGGATTCCGCATCTACCGCGACAGCGACGCCAAGGGAAACGACGGCATCGGCGAGGGCGTCGCCCTCTCCGACAGCCGCTGCGACGCCAACACCGAGGAGGCACGGGCCCGCGACCGGCGGCGGTTCGACGAGCGGTTGGCGACGGTCGGCGTCACCACCGACGACCAGGACGACTACGAGGAGAACCTGCTCGGCGGTCTGGAAAAGGCGGCCTACGACATCCGCGGCTGCGCCGATCGCCAGAAGCTGCTCTTCGTGATCGGCGACGCCGGCTACGATCCCTTCGCTCAAGCCGAACGCAAACGCCCCGCCCTCACCCACGATCAGGTCTACGAGGCCCTGTCGGGGATCGACAAGCTCACCGTCTTCTTCATCCGGCCGCCGCACGCCGACACGTCCGCCAGCTCCAACCCGGGTGCCTACGACACCGCCTGGAAGACCTTCCGCACCGACGCGATGGAGATCCTGAGGAAGGTGGCGCAACGCGCCAATGCCGGCGCCGCCGACGCCGTGCGCGTCGACCCGGAGCGCTATTTCATCGACCTCGCCTCGGGCGGGCGGGCGACCCGCGACATGCTCGAGCGCATCACCGCCAGCGTCAAGGAGGTCGCCAATCCCGGCATCATCAACGACGTCCTGATCGATCTGCGCGGCGGCGCCCCGATCGAGAAGATCATCGAGCGGCTGCGCAACGAGAACAACGACGTCCCCGTGCTGTTCTGGAACATGCTGCGGCGCACCGCCTGCGCGGATTCGCCGGAGACCTGCAAACAGGCGATCTACGAGGGCGTGTTCGAGGTCCATGTGAAGCGCAACCAGCCGCACGTGCTGGAGGCGTGGCTGCTCGCCGACCAGCTGGCGCGATGGGCGAGCCTGACCAAGCCGATCGTCGACAGCGCCGACACGTCGCTGCCGGAACAGCGGCGCGCCTTCGGCAATCTGGTGCAACAGTCGCTGCAGTCGACGCTGCGGATGCCGTCGCCGGAGAACCTCAATCAACAGATCGGCGAGTTCGTGCAGCGGGCCGGCCGTCTGCCGGGGCCGATCAAGACGCCGCTGATGAACTACACGTTCAAGCAGCTCGAGGAGGCCGGCAGCATGCCGACCTGCGAGGTGGATCGGTTGCGCAACTGGCTGCGCAACAGTTCCTACATGCTCGAGCGCGTCCTCAACAGCGACCGCCTCAGCAACCGCCGCGAGGAGAAGGCGCCCGGCGAGTGCCCCGGCATGACCGAGGCCGGCGCCAAGATCCCGTGGATCCGCACGCCGATCGACGTACTGGTGCAGTGGCCGGACGACAAGAAATACTCCCTGAGCAAGGACGCCGGGATCGGCGAGCGCGTCTATTGGGTTCCCCATGATTATCTGCCCTGACCCCGATCCGGCCGGCGTCGCGATCGGGGCGGCGACCGCCACGCCGACGATCCGCCTCTCGCTCGACGGGCTCCACATCGGCTGGCAGGGCCGCGCGATCGTCGAGCCGGTCTCGCTCGAGCTCGACTTCACGGCCCTCGGGCGGCGCCTGCCGATCCTCGGGCGCACCGGCCTCGGCAAGAGCACCCTGCTCCTGGCGATCGCCGGCCAGAAACCGCCGATCGGGGGCCGCATCCGCTGGAGCTTTCCCGACGGCGACGTCTGCGACCTCGGGCCCGAGGATTGGCGCCGCGCCGACGAGTTGCGGCGGCGCCGGTTCGGCTTCGCCTTCCAGGAGGCGGCCCTGCTGCCCCACCTCACCGTGCTCGAAAATCTGGTGCTGACGCTCGAACTGTCGACGCGCGCCGACCGGCCGGCGAGCCGGGGGGCGCGCGTCGAGCGGGCGATGGAGAAGCTGCGCGAGGTGCTGATCGACGGCGAACGGGTCGAGGCGATCGGCCGGCGTTTCGCCGAGCAGCTCTCCGGCGGACAGAAGCAGCGCGTCGCCCTGTGTCAGGCGATGGCGACCGACCCGGACGTGCTCTTCGCCGACGAACCGACCGGCAATCTCGACCCCCACACCCGGCGGGAGATCGCCGCGGTGATGGACGGTTGGGTGCGGGCCGCGCCCGGCCGGGTGTTCGTCTGGGTCACCCATCACCACGACCGGGAGGAGTTCGAGGGCGCCGAGGTGGCGCTGCTGCTCGATCGGTTCGAGGGCGAGCGGCCGGACGCGCGACTGATCCCGGTGGAGGATCTGCTGCGGCGAAGCGCGGGCGGCCGAGGGCGGGCGGCGGCCGAGGAGGCGCGACGATGAAGCGGCTCGCGGTCGCCCTTCGGCTGGCATCGATCGAATTCCTGCGCGGCGGCGTGATGTTCTGGCGCCCGGCCCCGGCGGGGCGCGACTTCGGCGCGCTGACGGTGCTCTGCGCCGTGCTGATCGGCCTCACCACCCTGGCGACGAGTTCGGGCAGCGCGCTCCAGAGGAACCTGATCCAGGGCATGCTCGGCCATGTCGAGGGCGCGGGCACGCCGATCTGGCTGCTGGTGCATTCGAGCCGGCTCTTTCTCGGCCCCGAGCAATTGGCGGCGTTTCGCAACGGGGGCGGCTTCACCGCCGCGCACCGGCCGCGCGATCCGAACGGCCCCTTGGCGAAGCTCGACTTCCATCCGGTCGTCGAGGTGGAGCCGCTCGATCCCTACGTGCGGCTTCCCTGCGCGACCGCCGGTCCCGAGAGCCCGTGCGCCGCGGCGATCGTGTGGCGCGAACGGATGGGGCCGGGCGATCCGCCGATGGAGCTGCGCGGTTGGGGCATCGACCGCACCAATCCCTTGTGGTTCGCCTCGGGCGGGCCGGCCTCGGGCCGGACGCTCGTCGCCAATGCCGCGACCTTCCGCAAGCGCTTCGACTATGCCGCCTATCGCGCGGGTCTCGCCGGCGGGGTGCCGGCGCCCCTGCTCGAGGCGCTGCCCGAACGGATCGACGACGTCACCGATCTCCACCGGCTGATCCTCTCGGTGCGTCTGCACGGCAATCTCCGCCGTCTCCAGCTCTTCGACGTGACCTGGGTGGAGAGCCTGCCGGGCCTGCAGAAGGTCTCGCTGCTGGTGCCGCTCGACGTGATCGCGCCGGCGAAACTCGTCTACGAGAACGAGAACCTGACCAATCTCGGGCCGGAGGACGTCGACGACGAGGGGGGGTCCGGCGCGGTGTTGCGGCGGATCACGGTCTATGGCGCGACACGGGCCGAGGTGCGCCGGCGCCTCGAGGCCGGCGGCCGCGACGGGCTCGCCGAGGTCGCCGCCTGCCTCGGCCGGCGCAGCTTCGGCTCGAACGGGCCGTTCCGCTGGAGCGAGCGCGGCACCGACCGGGTGCTGGAGCTCGACGGCGAGGTGACCTGGGCGGTGGCGAGGGCGTGTCTGGCGCGATCCGGGCTCGCCCCCGACGCCGGTTTCGACGCGGTTCGGCCGGGGTTCGACTTCGTCGACGCGCCGCTCGCGGTCGCGGGGCGGACGGCGACGGCGCGCTGCGCGGCGGTTCGCCCCTCGCTGCTCGCGCAGGATACGCGCGGCGCCTGCGCCGACGGCGGCGCGGAGGCGGCCTTCACCTTCTCCGCCTTCCCGGACTTCCGGACCGGGATCGTCTTCGTGCCGGATGGGCTCGATCTCGCCGAGGCGATCGACGCGGTGACCGGCCAGACGCTCGGCGGCGAGCCGGTGGTGATCAGTTCGGAGAGCTATCGCGACGCGCTCGGCCGGATCTCCTATGCCCGCGCGGTCATCGCCCATCTCGGCTCGGCGCTGGCGCTCTTCGGTCTCGTCCTCGTCGGCGTGATCCTTCTCCTGCAGATCGCGCCGACGATCGAGCGGCGGCGGAAGAACTACGGCCTGCTGCTCGCGCGCGGCATGAGCCGGCGGGAGGTCACGGCCGGCATCCTCCTGCAGATGGGCCTCGCGGTGATCCTCGGCGCGGTCGTCGCGGCGGCGTTGACCGAGCTGACCAAGGCCGCCTTCGAAGGATGGTTCGCCGGATCGCAGGCGGCGCGGTTGGCGCAGAGCGAACTCGGCCTGCTCCACCCGCGCCTCATCCCCGACGTGAGCCTGATCGGCCGGCTGGCGCATCTCGGCGGGGCGACCGGGCTGGTGCTGATCGCGGCGATCGTCGCCGCCCTCTGGACGATCCGACGTCTGCCGCTGCGCCGCTCGACCGCTCCGATCGATCTCATGGTGACGCAGGCGCGCGTCGCCGAGGAGGCCTCATGACCGAAATCTCCACCTACACGATGATGTGCGCGTTGATCTCCGTCCCGGCCATCGCGGTCGTACCGGAGATGCGCGAGGCGCTCTTCGCCCTGTTCCGCCTGTCCTCGGCGATGATCGGGACGCCCTGGCCATGACCCGCCCCGAGACCGCGCCGGACGCCGCCCCCGTCCCCGACCCTTCCGCCGACGTCGTGGCCGGCGACGCGCGCACCCGGCTCTTCGCGGGCACGATCCGGCGCCTGTTGTCGCCGGTCGGCGAGTTCCTGAGCGATCCGGCGGTCAGCGAGATCATGATCAACGGGCCGAACGAGATCTGGGTCGAACGCCGGGAGACGATCCGTTTCGACGACGGGACGCGCAAGGATCGCGCCGTGCTGCGACGGGTCGAGGGGCGCGCCTTCGCCTCCGTCGACGATCTCGAGGCGGCGGCGCGGGCGATCGCGCAATTCTCCGGCAAGCACCTGTCGCGCGACGAACTCAGCGTCGAGGCGCGTCTCCACGACAAGTCGCGCGTCCACATCCTGATGCCGCCGGCGGCGCGCAACGGTCTGTGCATCGCCATCCGCCGCTTCGGCAAGGCGTCCCAGTCGATCCCGCAGCTGATCGCCAACGGATCGCTGCAACCCGACGTCGCCCTGTTCCTCCGCGTCTGCCTCGGGCTCAAGAAGAACGTCGTGGTCTCCGGCGGCACCAGCACCGGCAAGACCACGATTCTCAACGCGCTTTCGGAATTCATGGACGGCGACGACCGGGTGATCGTGATCGAGGACGTCAACGAACTCGAGATCAAACCGGCCCACACGCTCTATTTCGAGGCGCAGAAGCCGGACGCCTTCGGCCGTGGCGGCATCACCATCCGCGATCTCTTCAAGGCGTCGCTGCGCATGCGGCCCGACCGGATCGTCGTCGGCGAATGTCGCGGCGGCGAGGCGCTCGACATGATCCAGGCGATGACCTCGGGCCATTCCGGCAGCATGACCACGCTCCATGCCGACACCCCGCTCGACGCGCTCAATCGTCTGGAGACGATGGCGCTGATGAGCGGGCTCGAGCTGCCGCAGCGGGCGCTGCGCGCGCAGATCTGCTCCGCCGTCGACGTGATCGTCCAGCTGCAGCGGATCGGCGGACGGCGCGCCGTGGTCGAGGTGGCGGAGGTCGGCGATCTCGGTGCGAGCGGCCATTACGAGCTGCATTCGATCTTCGAGAGGACCGACGCCGTCTACGACCTCGACGGCGATGCGGCCTTCACGCGGCCGACCGGCGCGCGGGTGCGGTTCCACCGCGACGCCGCCGCCTGGGCGCGGGCGCACGGACTGGAGAGGGTCGCCGGGATCGATCCGTTCGACGGGGGGGAGGGGTGAATGACGACGATGGCGGAACGGTTCGGTCGATACCTGTCGCGATTGCGGACGTTCGTCGCGGCGACCCTGATCGCGGGCGCGGCCGCGCCGGCCCTGGCGGCGGCGGTTCCCGACGGCGAGCGGGAGGTGCTGCGCCTCCAGGAGGAGATCGTTCTCGGCCGAGGCGAGGGGAAGGCGGTGGAGACGGCCGTCTCCCTGACCGCCCACACCCGGCGCGATCGCGGCATCGAGGGGGTGGAGCACCGCGCCCGAGTCTTCTCGCTGGCGTTCCGCTCGTCGAGCCTCGGCTCGATCGAGACCCATCGCGGCGCGACCGGCGAGCCCGACGCGATCGCCCGCATGCTGGCGACGGGCGCGCTCGAGGTGGTGCGCCCGCGCGATTTTCCGATCGCGCTCGAGGACTTCAACCGCATCCTGACCGAACGCAACCCGACGCCGCTCTCGGCACCGTCCGAATGGCGCGACACGATCGCCGCCGCGAACGTCGGTGGGGCGGCGGCGATGACGATCGGGTTCCGGGTGATGCCGTTCGAGGACGGCGGACGGGCGCTCGCCCTGGTCGCCTTCGAGAGCGGCCCGGTCGACCAGACCTTCGGCGCGGCGCGCGTCACGACCCGGCTCGAGGGCATCGCGGTTCTGTCGCAGGACTATCGCACCACGCATCTGATGGCGACGCGCCACTCCGGCACCGTCGACCGGGGCGACGGCCGGGGCGCCGAGCCCTTCACCGTCGCCCGGGTGCTGACGCGGATCGACCCGAAGACCGAGGTCGCCGATCTCGACCCGGACCGGCTGCCGCAGGCGGCGACGTTCCGCGCGCTCGTCGATCTCGCCCCGTTCCGGCCGACGAGCGCGGCGCCGCCGCCACTCGGGCCCCCGGACCGGACCTTCGCGCTGTTGCGGACGTCGACGGCGGCGGTGGAACTCGCCGTCGACGTCCATGCCGAGCGGCGCGCCAACATTCTGCCGATCGTGATGATCGCCGTCGTCATCTCTCGGATCGACACCGTCGATTCGGTCACGGCCAACCTGGTCCGCGTGATCGGCACGGCGACCGGCAACGAGGCGATGGCGCACTATCCCGGGACCATGAATTGGGCGCTGGCACAGGTCGGATCCGCCCTCGGGCATCTCCCGGGCGTATCGGGCGACGCGGCGACGCGGGTGCTGCAGAAGACGTGGGAAGGGGTGACCATCGTCTCGGCCGCCGTCTCGACCGTCGCCGATCCGACGGCGATGGCCGCCACGGTGGCGACCGGCGGGGGGCGGCTCGCGAAGATCGGAAAGGTCGTCGAGACCTTTCTCGAGAAGAACGAAGAGGCCGTCGCCATCGGCATCCAGGTCGTGTCGATGGCCGACGGCTGCATCACGACCGTGCGCGAGGCGCGCGAGGGACAGACCTGGAAAGCCGCCGACACCGGGATCGAGGCCTGTGCCGACGTGATCGGAAATGCCGAATTGTGGGGTAAGATCAAGAAGTTCAAGAACCTCGAGCGGGCCGCCGAGGCCGTCGGCATCCTCTCGGACACGGTTCACTTCTTCCTCGACGGCGAGGACGCGGACGAGGTGACGGATCTGCCGAAGACCGAAACCTCCGGCGCGCCGTCGGCCGGCGGCATGGGCGCGGGCGCGAGCGCCGCGAGCCCGTCGGCCGAGGTGATCGCCGCTCAGGCGACCGCGAGCCGGGCACCGGGGGCGGGCGGCGACGCGAGCACGGGGGCGACGAGCGGAACCACGGGCACGTCGCCCGCGAAGGCCACCGAGCGGCCGCGCATGCCGGTGATCCGCTGGCCGCCGAACTGATCCGCCGGCCGAGGCCGCCCGCGCCTCAATGCCGGCGGCGCTGCGCTCTTCGCCGCTCGGTCGCGACCGGGGGCGAGGTCGTGTCCGTCATGGCGGCGTAATTGCCGATCGGCAGCGGGCGGCCGATCAGGAACCCTTGAATCTCGCCGCAGTCCTCCCGCTCGAGGAAGGCTCTCTGCTCCTCGTTCTCGACGCCCTCGGCGATCACGGGAAGATCGAGACCGCGACACAGGCCGATCACCGCCCGGATGATCGCCGTCGACTGCTCGTTGCGGCCGATGCTGGCGATGAAGCTGCGGTCGATCTTGATCTTGTCGAAGGGGAAGGACTGCAGATAGGACAGCGACGAATAGCCGGTACCGAAATCGTCCATCGCGATCTTGATGCCCATCGCCTTGAGGCGGCGCAGAAGCCCGACCACCCGGGAGAAGTCGCCGATCAGGACGCTCTCGGTGATCTCGAGTTCCAACCGGCCCGGTGAGAGGCCGGTCTCGAGCAGGATGGTCTGGACCAGGAGTGGCAGATCGCCGTGGCGGAACTGGACCGGAGAGAGATTGACCGAGACCTCCAGCGGCCGCTCCCACGAGGCGGCGACGCGGCACGCCTCGCGCAGCACCCATTCCGAGATCTCGACGATGAGGTTGCTCTCCTCGGCGAGCGGAATGAAGACGGCCGGCGGCACCGAGCCCCGGGTGGGGTGGTTCCAGCGCAACAAGGCCTCGAAACCGAAGATCTCGCCGTCGATCCGCGCCTGCGGCTGGAAGTGCAGGGACAACTCGTCGCGCCGCAGCGCCGTCGCGAGGTCGTTCTGCAGGCTGCGCCGATCGCGCAGGCGGCGATCCATCTCCGGTTCGAAGAAACGGACGGTGTCGCGGCCCTCGGCCTTCGAACGGTAGAGCGCAGCGTCGGCATTGGCGAGCAGGGTCTGGTGATCGCGCCCGTCGGTGGGATAGACGGCGATGCCGATGCTCATCCCTGAGCGCAGGCGATGGCCGTCGAGGACGAATTCCTCGGCCATCGTCGCCTTGAGGCGCGCGCCGAGCGTCTCCGAGGCCGCCGGCTGCCTGGTGTCGGGACACAGCAGCATGAACTCGTCGCCGCCGAGGCGGGCGACGAGCGAGCCCTCCGCCGCCGCCTCGAGGCGGCGGGCGACCTCGCGCAGCAGAAGATCGCCGACCGGGTGGCCGTAGAGATCGTTGACGGTCTTGAAGCGATCGAGATCGACGCTGAGGACGGAGAAGGCCGAGGCTGTCTTCTCGCAGTCGGCGAGATGCTCGCCGAGGCGCTGCATGAAGGCCGCCCGGTTGGGCAGGCCGGTCAGGGCGTCGTGATGGGCGAGGAAGGTGATCTTCTCCTCGGCGCGCCGCTTCTCGGTGATGTCCTCGGCGACGCCGAGGAGATATTGCGGCCGTCCGTTCTCGTCGCAGATCGCCATCCGATTGACCGACAGCATCCGCCGTCCGCCATGCGCCGTCTCGATCACCTCGAGGCTGGTGATCTCGCGGCGATCGCCTTCGAGCACCTCCGCCTCCCGGGCGAACGCCAATGCGGCTTCCTCCTCGTCGAACAGATCCGCGGCGGTTCGGCCGAGGACCTCGTCCCGCGACCGGCCGAAGAGCAGCTCGCCGGCGCGATTGAGCAGCACGTAGCGCCGCTCCTCGGGGTCCTTCACGAAGAGTGTCACGGGAATGGTCTCGACGATCGCGTGGAGGAACGCCCGCGTCTCCTCGAGGTCCTCGACCGCCTTCTTGCGCTCGGTCACGTCGATGGCGGCGACGAGGACGGCACAGCGCCCGTCGTGGGTCATGGGTTCGGGGAAGATGTCGACGACGATGAGCGTGCCGTCGGCCTGGCGATGGTGCCACAGGCGCGTCTCGGGCCCGTGGTCGTGACTGATGTCCTGCGTCGTGGCGACGGTCTCGAGCATCGCCTCGACTTCGTCCTCGACCACCAGATCGTGGACCGTCAGGCCGAGGAACCGTTCGCGGCCGTAACCGTAGTGGGAGGCCGCGCGATCGTTGACGGAGACGATCCTCAGGCTCTCCGCGTCGTAGACGAACATCGGGACGGGATTGCTCTCGTAGAGGAGGCGGAAGGAGGCCTCGCGCTGCTTCAGTTCGGTGATGTCGACGCGGATGCCGATACTGCCGCCGTCGCTGGTGCGACATTCCTCGATGCGGAGCCAGCGCCCGTCGCCGAGGGACTGCTCCTCCACGTTCGACGGGGCGGCGTGGCGCTCGAGGCGCTCGCGGAGCCAATCCTCCTCGCGACCGACGATCTCCTCGAAGGCGTGAGTGTCGACGACGTGACGCAGGGCGTCGACGTAGCGCACGCCGACGGCGAGGTGATCGCCGAGTTCGGGATACAATTCGGCATAGCGCCGATTCCAGAAGACGAATCGATCCTGCTCGTCGAAGAGCACCACACCTTCCTCGACCGCGTCGAAGGCGGCGCTCAGCCGGGTCCGCAGCCGGTTCATCTCCTCGGCCATCGCGGCGATCTCGCCCCGCGCCCGCCGACGCTCGGCGTCCGCCTCGTCGTAGGCCGTGCCGATCCGGTCGCCGAGGGCGGCGAGATCGATCGTTCCGTCGGGACGGCGGGCTTCGGCGAGTTGACGGGCAAAGAGCTCATGCATGTCGCGTCCCCACCTCCGCTCGGGAGGCGACGGGACCCGGCCGAGCCGGCCGACCCTTCCGCCACGTCAGACCAATCGCGAACATTCGCCACGACCTCGTCTCGAAACGGTCCGTCATGGACGTCTCGTCTCGAGCATTCTCGTCACGAAAACATTGCCGTCGTCTTAAAACCTCACGCAGCCCTCGACACGATCCGAGCCGAATACTCTCGGTATCCGCATTTCACGCAAAGGGAAGGTGCCGCGTCGACGTCTTCTCGCGAGCATGGCGGCGGGCCGGACGGCGAGGTCTTCGTCACGACTTCTCGCAACTGCGAAGAGACGGCCGTTCGACTTCCCCGCGACGCGACACGAACCGTCGATGCGACGATCGGAGATCGTCGCCGGCGACGGGACGAAAGACGGAAGGATGATGGAAGAAGAAGGGAGGTGGCGCGCCCGAAGAGATTCGAACTCCTGACCCTCAGATTCGTAGTCTGATGCTCTATCCAGCTGAGCTACGGGCGCCTGCCTCGATGCGAAGGGCGTGCCCCCCGCGTCGGAGGCGTTCTCTAAACGGTTCCGCCGATGCTTGCAAGCACTCAGGCGCCGATCATGACGGATTTTTCCCCAGCCCTGATTTCGGCGTCCCGCGACGGCGGCGCGCCGGAGGCGCCGGCGGGCCGACGTCCGCCTCCGGCGCGCAGGAGATCGGCGGTGAGCGGCCTCGCGCCGATCGGAGGGCCGTGTATAAGGGAGAACGCCGATGGGATCGCTCCCATCCGGCGTCTCGTCGTCCACACGCGGATCCTCGCCGGGGCCGGTTTCACGACCGGGGCGCGGGGGAGCCGTCGCGATCGGCGCTCCGCCGTTCGATCACCTCTCTCCCCTCCGCTCCCGCTCGTCGCCACGCCCCACGAGGTCCCGTGTCCGTCCTCCTCGGTCCCGCCTACAAGGTCGCCTCGACCCTCGCCTTCGCCGGAATGCTGGTGGGGGTGAAGATGCTCGCCCAGCGGGTTCCCTCCGGCGAGGTGGTGTTCTTCCGCTCCGCCTTCGCCCTGCTGCCGGTGATCGCCATGGTCGCCTGGCAGGGACAGTTGCGCGAGGGGCTGAAGACGTCGCGGCCCGGCGGCCATCTGATCCGTTCGGTGGTCGGGGTGACGGCGATGGTCCTGTGGTTCTCCGGCGTGCAGCGGGTGTCGCTCGCCGATTCGCTCGCCATCACCTATGCCGCGCCGCTCCTCACCGTGGCCCTCGCGGCGCTTCTCCTCGGCGAGACGGTCCGGGCCCATCGCTGGACGGCGGTCGGAATCGGTTTCGTCGGCGTGCTGATCGTGCTGTCGCCGCATCTCGGCGATCTCGGCCATCTCACCGAGGGCGGGGCGGCGACCGGCGCGCTGATGTGTTTCGCCTCGGCCTTCTTCATGGCCTTCGCCCAGATCCAGGTGCGCAACCTCACCTCGACCGAGAAGACCGGCGCGATCGTCGTCTATTTCTCGATCGGCAGCGCGCTGGTGGCGCTGCTCTCGGCGCCGTGGTGGGTGATCCCCGACGCCCACGACCTCGCCCTCCTGGTCCTCACCGGCATCTTCGGCGGGGTCGGCCAGATCTTCCTGACGCTGAGCTATCGCCACGCCGACGCCTCGGTGGTGGCGCCGCTCGAATATACGTCGATGCTGTGGGCGGTGGTGACCGGCTTCTGGTTCTTCGGGGAATGGCCGAGCACGAGCGTTCTGATCGGCTCCACCGTGATCATCGGCTCCGGCGTCGCCATCGTCTGGCGCGAGCGCGCGCTCGGGCTGCGGCGCCCGCCGGTCTGAGCCGGCACCCTCCGCCGATCACTCGAGCCGCACCTCGACACTCGCCGAAGCGCCGGTCGCGTCGATCACCGACAGGCGGGAGAAGCCGCGTCCGGTCGGCCACCACAGGCTCTGACGGCGACCGTCGGCGCGAGCGACCGGGCGGCCGTCGACCAGCCAGGTGAGCGGGGGAATGCCGCCGTGCGCCTCGAGCGCCACCGGCTCGGGGTCGGCGACGCCCTCGGTCAGGCCGAGGTCGAGCCGGGCACCGTCGGGCGGAAAGGTGATCTCGAGGCGCGGACGGGCGGCGGCGGCGAGCGTCTTCGGCACGTCGCGGCGCAGATGGCGCAAGGGCGGCGGCAGCGACGCGGAGGTCGCGCGCAAGACGCCGTGCGGCGTCGGGATCCCCTCCGGCTCGACGCCGAGGCGCTGCCAGGCCTCGAACAACAGGGGCGCCGCGACCAACCGGCCGATCAGCCCCGACACCGGGCGCCCGTCGGGACGGCCGACCCAGACGCCGACCGCGAAACGGCGGTCGAAGCCCAGCGCCCAGGCGTCGCGATAGCCCCAGGAGGTGCCGGTCTTGAAGGCCAGCCGGCCCTGCAGGGCATTGGGCGGTGGCGGCGCTCCGCGCAGGATGTCGGCGACGTACCATGCCGCGACCGGGTCGGTCAGACGCCGCCGCACGGGCGAGAAGCGGCGATCCTCGAGCCGGCGGACGACGGGAACCGTGGTGCCGCCGCGCGCGAGACCGGCATAGAGCCGGGTCAGATCCTCGAGCCGGATGCCGAGGCCGCCGAGGCCGACGGCGAGGCCGGTCGGCGCGCCCTTGGCGAGGACGAGATCGGCGCCGGCGGTCGCCAGCCGCGAGATCAGCGCCTGCGGGCCGATCGCCTCGAGCAGCTGCACCGCCGGCATGTTGAGCGACTGTTGCAGGGCGTGGCGGGCGGTGACGGTGCCCATGTAGCCCTGATCGAAATTCTCCGGCGCCCAGGCGCCCCAGCGGGCCGGGCGATCCTCCAGCACCGTCTCGGGATGGGCGACGCCGTCCTCGAAGGCGCGGGCGTAGATGAAGGGCTTCAGCGCCGAGCCGGGCGAGCGCACGGCGCGGGTGAGGTCGACCGAGCCGGCGCGCTCGGCCGAGAAATAGTCGGGGCCGCCGACCGAGGCGAGCAGTTCGCCGGTCGCCACGTCGAGGACGACGATCGCCGCCGACTGTTCCCTCGGCCAGGTCTCGGCGCGCTCGCGCAAGAGCCGCTCGAGGCCGGTCTGGAGCGTGCCGTCGACGGTGGTCCGGATCACCCGCGCGTCGGGAAATTGCGCGACGAGGTCCTCGGCGAGGTGGGGCGCGAGCGCGGGGAAGGGCTTGCGCGTGGTCGGGATCGGCTCGCGGCGGGCGTGTTCCGCGTCGGCCGGCTTCACCACCCCGGCGGCGACGGCGCGGGCGAGGACCCGGTCGCGGGCACGGGCGGCGGCGGCGGGGAAGCGGTCGGGACGGCGCGTCTCCGGCGACTGCGGCAGCGCGACGAGCAGCGCCTGTTCGGCGAGGGAGAGGCGCTTCGGCTCCTTGCCGAAATAAGCGAGAGAAGCGGCGCGCAGACCCTCGATGTTGCCGCCGTAGGGGGCGAGCGCCAGATAGAGCTCGAGGATTCCGCGCTTGTCGAGCCGGCGTTCGAGATCGAGGGCGCGCAGGGTCTGGGTGGTCTTGGCGGCGAGATCGCGGGTGTCGCGCGGCTCGAGCAGGCGCGCCACCTGCATCGTCAGCGTCGAGGCGCCCGAGACGATCCGGCCGCGCACGACGGCTTGAGCGGCGGCGCGGGCGACGGCGCGCGGGTCGATGCCGCCGTGCTCGTAGTAGCGGCGGTCCTCGTAGGCCATCAGCAGGGCGAGGAAGCGCGGATCGACCTCGTCGACGCCGACCGGCAGGCGCCAGCGGCCGTCCTCGGTGAGGAACGGGCGCAAGAGCCGGCCCTCGCGGTCGAGGACCACGGTGGAGCGGACCTCGGCGAGGTGGGGATCGAGCGGCGGCAGGCGATCGAGGGCGCCCCTGAGCGCGCCGAGGCTCCAGCCGACGACCGCCAGGGCGGTCGCCGCGCCGAAGAGGACGGCGAGCACGCGCCGCTCGGGCCGCGAACGGCCGCGCGCCTCACCCTCGGCCTCGCGGCGCGGGTCGGCCCCGCGCCTCGCCTCCTCCGTCATCGCGACCTTTCCCTTCGACGACGATCACCCTCGACGACGGGCCCCGAGGGGCACCCCCGAGCGGGGGCCCCTCGCGGACCTCACTTTCTCGGCGCCACGTCGATGGTGCCGAAGGCGGTACGGCCGAAGCGCTCGGGCCGGTACATGTCCTCCACCGTCGCCGGCGGCAGCACGTAGCGGCCCGGCGTGACGACGCGCACCGCATAGGCGACCTCGAAGGTCGCCCGCTGGTCGGGCGAACGATCGAAGGCGGCGACGAAGCGGTCGTCGCGGAACTCGGTCGTCTTCGCCTCGGGGGCCTCCGCCAGCCAGGCGAAGGCTTCCGTGTCGCCACCGGCCACCAGCTTCGGATCGGCGATCTCGAAACCGGCCGGCAGACGGTCGGTGACGACGATGCGCGCGGTCTCGGCCTTGGGCTCGACGATCTTCAGGACCACGACGAGACGGTCGGTCTGGCGGATCTTGGCGAGATCCGCCTTCTTGCCGTCGGGCGTGTAGAAGGTGCGGGTGACGGCATAGCCGCTGTCGGCGGCGCCCTCCTGCACCATCGGGTGACCCGAGGTGGTGACGACGGCGCGGGTCGGAACGGCGGCCTCGCCGGTGGTGGCGGCGGTGAGCTTGAAGCTCTTGGTCGCCAGTTCGTCGGCGCGGAAGGTGCGGAAGAACGGTCCCGTCGCCTTCTGCGTCGTCGATCCGTCGGCGACCGTCACCTCCTGGCCCTTGGCCTGATCGGCGACCGCCGAGGCGGCGAGCACCGACCATGCCTGTTCCTGGGTCGAGGTGCCGGGACGGACGTCGCGCAGACGCTCGATCGCCGCGGCGACCTCGGCCCATTGCGCCGGCGGACGCTTCGCCTCCGCCATCAGCGCGAGGGTGAGGGCGGCGTCGCGCAGGCCCGAGCCGTAGTCGGCGCGCCAGACGCGGGCACCCTCGCCGGCCCCGAGCCGGGCCACCGCCGCCTGGAAGATCGGCTCCGCCCGGCCGGTGTCGCCGAGAAGGGCGAGGCCGGCGGCGAGCTGCGAGCGCGCCGAGGCGGTGGCGAAGAGGTCGAGCTTCTGGTCGGAGAGGTAGCGCAGATCGCTCATCACCGGCCGGCCGTTGCGGGCCAGCACATAGAGCGCATAGGCGAGGTCGGGACCTTCCTTCTCGGTCGGTTCGGTGGTCGAGGAGACGTAATTCCGGAGCCGGTCGAGGGCGAGGTCGAAGGCCTTCTGCGGCACGGCGCGGCCGGCCTCGCGGGCGCGGGTCAGGAAGTCGGTCACATAGGCGTCGAGCCAGACGTCGTCGTCGCTCGACGAGGCACTCCAGAGACCGAAGCCGCCGGTCGAATTCTGCCGCGACAGAAGACGATCGATGGCGCCGTCGACGCGGCCGCGCGCCTCGTCGTCGAGCCCGAGCGCCGTGTCCGTCGCCAGCTTGTCGACGTAGAGGAGCGGCAGGGCGCGGCTGACCAGCTGTTCGGAACAGCCGTAGGGGTAGCGATCGAGCGCCTGGAGGAGACCGGGCACGTCGAGCGCCGACCACGGCGTGATCGCCACCGCGACGCTGCCGGTGCCCGGCAGATAATCGGCGGTCAGGGCCTGCGAGATCTCGACCGATCCGCCGGCGGCGAGCGGCTTCACGCTGCGGCGATAGACCTCGGTGGTCGGCGGCTGGACCGGGAAGGTCATCGTCTGGGTGGCGTCGATGCCGGGGCCGGTGAGGCGGAGCGCGACGGAGGCCGGGCCGAGACCGGCCGCCGTCACCGGCACGGTGAAGGCGGCGCGGCCCTTCTCGGCCAGTTTCACCTTGGTGGAGAGCGCGTCGACCGGAACGATCAGCGAGCCGCGCAGGTCCAGCTCGACCTTGTAGTCGCCGGCCGGACCTTCGACGTTGTCGAGGGCGAAGTGGAGTTGCGAGCGGTCGCCGAGCGCCAGGAAGCGCGGGGCGGTCGGCTGGATCACCACCGCGTCGCGGACCACCACCTCGCGGTCGGCATGGCCGGCCTTGTCGGCGGTCCAGGCCATCGCCATGACGCGGACGGCGCCGTTGAAGGCGGGCACGTCGAATTCCACCACGACCTTGCCATCGGCGTCGGTCTCGACGATGCCGGAGTAGCGCGCGAAGGGGGCCTCGCGCGGCGGGGCGGTGAGATCGCCGGCGCCGCCGTCGCCACCGGCGCGGATCTCGCCGCGGGTGCCCTGCATGCCGTCGATCAGGTAGCCGTAGAGATCGCGCATGTCGACCGGCAGCTGCTTCTGGCCGAAGAACCAGCCGTCGGGGTTCGGGGTCGCGAAGTGGGTCAGGTTGAGGATGCCGACGTCGACGGCGGCGACCACCACATGGGCGGGCTTGCCTTCGGCCCCGGTGACGGTCAGGGGAATGCGCAGCTTGCCGCGCGGGCGGATCATTGCCTCCGTCGCGACCTCGATGCCGAGCACGTGGGCCTCCGGCGCGACCGCGAACCACGCCACGCCGACGGCACGGCCGGGCTGGCGGCGGGCCTTGACGTCCATCGGGCGATGGGCGACGGCGATCACATGGGCGCCGGCGCCCCAGGCGGCATCGACCGGGAAGGTCACGGTGGCGCCGGCCGGATCGGCCTTCACCACCTTCATCGCCTCGACCTTGTCGGTCACCACCGCGACGGTGACGGTGCCGGCGAAGCGCGGCTTCAGATGGGCCGAGAGGGTCTCGCCCGCCCCGTAGGCGGTCTTGTCGAGGGCGACGTCGAGCACGTCGGGACTGTCGGCCTTGTCGGAGGCGGCCCAGCCGACCGAGAAGCCGATCGAGGTGTGGGTGCCGTCGGCCCCGCGCAGTTCGAGGCGGTAGGAGCCCCAATCGACCGGCACGGCGAGGCGGGCCGGATCGCCGGTGCCGAGGTCGATCGAACCGTCGGCGACGCGGCGATGGGTCTTGATGATCTGGCTCGACCAGCGACCCTCGCTGTTGAACCATTGCCAGCGGCGTTCCTCCGCCTGGAGCTCCCACTTCAGGCCCTTCGTCTCGCGGCGGGTGCCGTCGGGGAGCGCCGAAACCAGATCGAACTCGGCCCGGGACCCGGCGGCGAGCGCGCCGGGGGCGAAGCGCGGCTTGACGCCGATCACCGGACCGGCGGGCAGGATCGGGATGGTGACGACGCGCTCGACGGCGCGGCCACCGGCCTCCGCCACGGCCACGTCGATCTTGGCCTGGATCGGCCGGGTGACGGTGGTCGGCGGGATCGGCACGGTGATCGAGGCGAGGCCCTTCTCGTCGGTGGAGCCGAGGTTCTCGAGTTCCTGGGTGACCGTCTCGAAGCTCTCGTCATCGAGGCCGACCGTGTAACCGGAAAGGCCGGGCACGGTCGCGGTCGGGGCGAGTTCGACGGCGACGTCGCCGCGCAGCTCGAGATCGGCGCCGGGGGCCCCGTAGAGATGATCCGCGCGCACCTCGACCCTGGCCGGCTCGCCGGCGGCGAGCGCGGGCTTCGACGGCTTCAGCGCCACGTCGATGCGTTCGGGGACGTAATCGGCGACGAGGAAAGTGGTCTCGCCGATCGGCGGGCGCTTCGGATCGGCGAAGACGCGGATGCGCCAGGTGCCGGTCTGGAGGCCGGTGAGCAGCGGCAGCGACCAGGCGCGGCCGCCGTCGCCCTGGTCGGCGACCGCGACGCGGCGATATTCGACGCCGTCGGGGCGCTGGACGACGAGGGTCAGCGGCAGGTTCGCCACCGCCTTGCCGCGGGTGTCGCGCAGGAGCGTGGTGACGTTCACGGTCTCGCCGGTACGATAGACGCCGCGCTCGGTCGAGACGAAGGCGTCGAGCCCCTTGGGCGGGAGGCGTCCGGCGACGCCGCGATCGGTCAGATCGAAGGGTTCGCGGGCGAGATCGAGGAAGCCGTAGTCGCCCTTGCCGTCCTCGGCCACGACGAGGCCGGGCGCGAGGCCGCCGACACCGCGCGCCAGACCGGCGTCGAAATTCGCGCGGCCGTCGGCGTCGGTGGTGGCGGTCGCGAGCACGTCGTTGTTCTTGGCGACGAGACGGATCGCGAGGCCGGCGACAGGCTCGGCGGTGCCGAGCGAGCGGGCGAGCACGACGAGACCCTCGTCGCCGGAAAAGGCGGTGAGGCCGAGATCGGAGACGACGAACCACTGGGTCGCCCGGTTCTCCCAGGCCTCCGCCTCGTCGCCCTCCGAATCGGTCGCCTTCGGGCCGGGCAGCTTCGCGGTCATCACGTAGACGCCCGGCTCCATCGTGCCGACGGCCTGGGTGACCGGGAAGGCGGTGACGGTGTCCTTGTTGAGCTCGGACTTGACCGCGAGCGAGCCGGTCCACACCAGCCGGCCCTTCTCCTCGGTCAACTTGCGGGTCTGATAGCCGTCGAGCGACCCGAGGAAGGTCTCCTCGCGCACGGTCGCGCCGAGCGAGCGATCGCCGATGCGATGGACCGCGACCTGGACCGAGGGCGTGTTGACGGTGACGACCGGCAGGCCCTCCTGGCCGGTCGAGGGCAGGACGTAGTTGCGGCCGGTGAAGCGGACCTGAGGCGAGCGATCGCGGACGTAGATGTCGTAGTCGATCGCCGTCGGCAGATCCTCGCCGACGGTCGAGGGCAGGCCGGCGCGCAGAACGATGCCGTAGCGCTTGCCGTGCTCGAGGCCGTCGACGCAGAGCTGGCGGGTCTCCACCGAGATCGCCGGCGCGGCGAGGCCGGAGACGGCGACGAAGGGCGTGTAGTCGACCTTGCCGCCGGTCTTCAGATCCTCGGTGAAGGTGAAGCAGGCGCGCGGCGAGGCGGCGTCGTTGTCGACCTTGTACTCGTCGACCTTGAAGCCGAACTCCGGCCGCAGCCGGTCGTAGAGGGCGACCGCCTCGGGCACCTGGGCGATCTTCACCGCCGCGCGGATCACGCCGATGGCGATGCGGGGATCCTCGGAGGAGACGTAGGTCTCGGCGAGGGTGGTCAGCGCGACCGCCTCCTCGCGCGGCGAGGGCGCCAGACGATAGGCCTGATAGGCGGCGGCGTGGGCGTCGCGGCGGGTGTTGAACCGGACCTGCCAATCGGCCGGCTTCAGGGCGGAGAGCGCGACCGCGTAGCGGTTCCAGGCGAGCCAGTCCTTCGGGGTGACGACCACCTGCCGGCCGACGACCGCCTCGAGGGCGACGAAGTTGCGGGCGGCGAAGGCGGCGTCGGCCTCGCGCTTCAATTGCGCGGCGTCGCCGGGACGGACGGGACGGGACTTCAGCGTCGCCTCGAGGCGGATCGCGTCGCTCGCCAGTTCCTCGCGAGTGAAACTCTTCTCCGCCGCGGCCGGCAGGGTCGCGAAGACCAGAACGCTCGCGGTGATCAGTGCACGCAGGACGCCTCGCATGTCGTCTCCTCCCGGCCCGCCTGCGACGCCGCGTCGCGACGGACTTCCCAGCCGTTGAGATCGCCGTCGAGAACACCGAGACGATCCGGACACGCGGCGATGATAACACCGTCGCGCGCCGAGAGGACGTCTGAAACCACGACGGTGGGATTACGATGGTCGCAATCTCACGAGGACCCTCGACGGACCCTCTCGGCTCTGAGAAAATCGGACCGAAGCGAAAGTCGAGCGACGAGGCGCGCCATGACGGGACGACACAGGACGGGGCGGTGGGCTCCTCTCGGCGCGGGGCTCGCGCTGTGCCTCGCCGTGGCGACCCCGGTCTGGGCGCAATCGAGCCTCTCCTCGGTCAAGGGCGGCGGCACCTTCGTTCCCGTCGGCGAGCCGGCCGACATCGACGGCGCCCGCGCCGCCTGGGACGCGCGCGACGAGGCGACGCGGCGGCGGATCCAGACCGGGCTGGTGTGGAGCGGCGACTATACCGGCGCCATCGACGGCACCTTCGGCCGCATGACCTTCGAGGCGATCCGCGCCTTCCAGACCCGCCAGAAATTCGCCGCCGACGGCATCCCGACCGAGGAGGCCGAGGCGGTTCTCGCCAACGTCGCCGAGGAGAAGCAGAAGGCGGTCGGCTTCACCCTGGTCGACGACGAGCGGACCGGCGTCCGGATCGGCCTGCCCGTCAAGCTCCTCGGCAAGGCGGCCAAGACCGACGGCGGCACCCGCTGGGTCTCCAAGGACGGCCGCATCGACTACCGTGTCTATGCCGTGCCGGGCCAGGATCTCGTCGGCCTCTACGAGAAGCTGAAGCAGGAGGGACCGGGCCACAAGGTCGGCTACGCGGTGCTCCGCGCCGACTGGTTCGTGATCGCCGACACGGTCGGCACCAAGCGTGGCTACCAGCGTTTCGAGCGAGTCGGCGACGGGGTGCGCGGCTTCATCGTCTATTCCGACCCGGCGGTCGGTCCGACCTTCGACCGGGTGGTGATCGCCTCCGCCGGCACTTTCGAGGCCGAGCCGGGCAAGGCGCCGAGCGCCGAGACCCTGCCCCCGCAAAAGCCGCTCGCCGATGCGGGCGGGCCCCTCACCGAGCCGCAGAAGAAGCCGGCGCCGGCCGAGACGCCGGTCGCCACGGGACCGATCGCGACCGGGCTCCTGGTCGCGCCCGGCCGGGCGGTGGTCGCCGCCGCCGCCGTCGACGGGTGCCGCTCGATCTCCGTCGCCGGCAAGGCGGCGACGGTCGCCGGGCTCGACGACGGCAAGACCGTGGCGCTCCTCTCCTGGGCCGACACGGTCGCGGTCGCCGCCCTGCGCCTCGCCGAGACGCCGCCGAAACCGGGCGAGGCGATCGCGGTGGTCGCCAAGGCGGACGAGGGGGCGGCGGTCTCCTCCGGCGACGTGGTCGATCTCGGCGGGACCACCGGGGTCCGTGCGGCGCTCCAGCGCGGCGGTTTCTCGGCGCCGGTGATCGATTCCGCCGGCCGGCTGATCGGCCTCGTCGGAAAGGCGCCGGACGAGGCGCGGCGCATCGCCGGGGTGATCCCGGCGGCGACCTATCCGGTGATCCCGGCGGCGACGATCGCCGCCTTCGTCGGCAAGGCCGGCGGCGGCATCGAACCGGCGGGATCGGCGACGTCGCTGACCTCGGCCGGCGCGGTCGCGGTTCTCGGCGACCGGGTGGTCGCCGTCGGTTGCGAGAAGTGACGCGCGGCCGAGCGGCCGCGACGCAGGAGGTCCGATGCCCGAACTGCCCGAAGTGGAAACCGTGCGCCGAGGTCTCGCGCCGGTGATGGAAGGGGCGCGGATCGTTCGGGTCGAGCAGCGGCGGGCGAACCTGCGCACGCCATTCCCCGAAGGGTTCGTCGCCCGGCTCGAGGGCGCCACCGTCACCGCCCTGTCGCGCCGGGCGAAATATCTCCTGGCCGATCTCTCCACCGGCGCGGTGCTGATCGCCCATCTCGGCATGTCCGGCTCGTTCCGGGTGCGCGGCGGGGCGGGCGAGGAGACGCCGGGCGTCTTCCACCACGGCCGCGACAAGGCGGCGACCCACGATCACGTCGTGTTCCATCTCGACGGCCCCCATCTGCCGGGCGGCGCCACCGTCACCTACAACGACCCGCGCCGCTTCGGTTTCATGGATCTGGTCGAGCGGGCCGATCTTCCCGCCCATCCCTCGATCGCCGGCCTCGGGGTCGAGCCGCTCGGCAACGCACTAGACGCGGATCTGCTGGCGCGGCTCTTCTCGGAGCGGTCGACGCCGTTGAAGAGCGCGCTGCTCGACCAGCGACTGATCGCCGGGCTCGGCAACATCTACGTCTGCGAGGCGCTGTGGCGGGCCGGGCTCGACCCGCGCGCGGCGGCGGGCACGACGGTGACGACGGCGGGGGCGCCGAGCGCCGGGCTGGTCCGGCTCGCCGCGGCGATCCGCGCCGTGCTCGAGGAGGCGATCGCGGCGGGCGGCTCGTCCTTGCGCGATCATCGTCAGGCCAACGGCGAACTCGGTTACTTCCAGCACGCCTTCTCGGTCTACGACCGCGAGGGGAGCCCTTGCCCGCGACCGACCTGCGACGGGGTGATCGAGCGCGTGGTGCAGTCGGGCCGCTCGACCTTCTTCTGCCCGCGCTGCCAGCGAAGGGGCGGCCGAGGGCGCTGACGCGCCCACGCGTATTTCCGCAGAGGGGGCGTGCGAAAGAGGGCGTTGCCCGTCGCCGCCCGCTCGGTTAGCCCTTGGAACGACGGGGCGGCCGCGACGCGCCGCCCGATGGGAAAGGACGCCCCATGGCCTACGAGAACATCCTGGTGGAGACGCGCGGCCGCGTCGGCCTGATCACGCTCAATCGTCCGAAGGCGCTCAACGCGCTCAATTCCGCCCTGATGGCGGAGGTGAGCGCGGCGCTCGACGCCTTCGAGGCCGACGCCGGCATCGGCGCGATCGTGATCACCGGCTCGGAGAAGGCCTTCGCCGCCGGCGCCGACATCAAGGAGATGCAGCCGCTCACCTATCCGTCGACCTATCTCGACGACTTCATCACCTCCTGGGATCGAGTGGCGCGGGCGCGCAAGCCGGTGATCGCCGGCGTCGCCGGCTTCGCGCTCGGCGGCGGCTGCGAGCTCGCCATGATGTGCGACATGATCCTGGCGGCGGAAACCGCCAAGTTCGGCCAGCCCGAGATCAAGCTCGGCGTCATGCCCGGCGCCGGCGGCACCCAGCGCCTGACCCGCGCGCTCGGCAAGGCCAAGGCGATGGATCTCTGCCTGACCGGACGGATGATGGACGCGGTCGAGGCGGAGCGCTCGGGCCTCGTCGCCCGGATCCTGCCGGCGGAGGGCTTCGTCGACGCGGTGGTGGCGGTGGCGACGGACGTCGCCGGCATGTCGCTCAACGCGGCGATGATGACCAAGGAGACCGTCAATCGCGCCTTCGAGGGCTCGCTCGCGGAGGGCTTGCGCTTCGAGCGGCGGCTGTTCCAGTCGATGTTCGCGACCGCCGACCAGAAGGAGGGCATGGCCGCCTTCGTCGAAAAGCGCAAGCCGACCTTCCAGAACCGCTGAGACGCGCGAAAAGGGGCGGGCGCCGGGGCCCACGCCCGTTGACGGGCGCGGGAGCTGCGGTTATAAGCTCGCCCCACTCGGTGGCGGCTCGTTTCGCCGCCGCATCGTCACATTCGTATCGGCCCCGTCCGGCCGGTCTCCGTGAGGCTCTCGGGCCGCGGGGCACGGTCGACGGCTCGAGGTCGAGCGCAGTCGAGATCCAGGAGAGGCTCGTCCATGGCCAATACGCCGTCCGCCAAGAAGGCGGCCCGCAAGATCGCGCGCCGCACCGCGGTCAACAAGTCCCGTCGTTCGCGCGTGCGCACCTTCCTGCGCAAGGTCGAGGAGGCGATCGCCTCCGGCGATCCGGCCGTCGCCGCCGCCGCGCTCAAGGCCGCTCAGCCGGAGCTGCAGCGCGCCGCCTCGAAGGGCGTCGTCCATCGCAACACCGCCTCGCGCAAGATCTCCCGGCTGGCCAGCCGCGTGAAGGGTCTCGGCGCCTGATCGGGCCTCGACGCGCATCGTTTCGGGAAAACCCGGGCTCTTCGAGCTCGGGTTTTTTCATGGTCGCGGGCCGTCGCGACGGCCGTGAAATACCCTAGGTAAAATTACTACGACGTCTCTATCCGAGTGATTCCGGCGTTTCACCGCCTGTCATGAAAATTCGTTCATGATCAATGATTTACCTGCAAGTGGTGAAATGTCGCAGGATCGGGCGCGACAACGCCGGGGCGAGATCGCCACATGACGTCACGTCGCAGAAAAATCGTCGAGACGATCCGACCGGGCGGCGCGTCCGGGAACTTCATGGAGTCGGAAGGACTTGCCCGAGCGACTCGGGCAATGGGGTGTGTCGTGCATGCGACGAAGCGCCGTCGCGACGTTTTCGAGCGTTGCGCCGACCCCGGGGGGTGTGTACATATTGGCCATCGGGGACGGCGTCCCCAACTTTCTTCAGACGAGCCGAGGTTGTATTTTCAGAACGTCAGTTGTTCTGTCGCCGACATCAGAAACGGTAAAGAACAAGTGTCGGTGAAAACCACATCTTCGTTTTCAGAGAATGAAAGACGCGGATCCATGGGGTGGATGGTCTCGGCCACCGTGGATCGCACTCAAAGATAGACCAGGGATTAATTGGGGTGGCGCGGATTTCGTTCGCGCCTTGGGGGACTTCGTCATGTCGATCTCGGAAACGGGGGGCTACGCCGGTGACGTGGCGCCCGCGGAGGCCTGGGCGTCGCTCGCCGAGGATCCGCGCGCGGTGCTCATCGATGTCCGAACACGGGCGGAATGGTCCTTCGTGGGCCTGCCGTCCCTCGCCGAGATCGGCAAGAACCCGATCACGCTCGAATGGCAGATCTTCCCGTCGATGACGGTCAACGCCGAGTTCGTCGAGATCCTCGACGGCGCCCTGACCAAGGCCGGCATCCCGCACGACGCCCCCCTCTATTTCCTGTGCCGGTCCGGCGCCCGCAGCCGCAGCGCCGCGATCGCCATGACCGCGGCCGGGTGGAGCCGATGCCTCAACATCGGTCCCGGCTTCGAGGGCCCGCTCGACCCCGGTGGACACCGGGGACGAGTCGCGGGCTGGAAGGCCGACGGCCTGCCCTGGACTCAATCCTGACGACGTGACGTCCGACCCCGGTCGGACCGGATCCCGTGACCTCGAGGGCGACCTCGGGGAGAGACTCGTCGTCGCCGAATTCTCGGCGCGGCGCGGTGAAACCAGACGGCGCAGACGCGATCGGGCGGATCGCTCTCGGCGGATAGGAGAGGCGGAAGACGATGGAGGCACGTGCGATGACCCGTAGCCCGGACGGCCGCGACGAGTGGGAGCGCATCAAGGCGCGCCTGCGTGTCGAATTGGGCGAGGACGTCTTCACCAGTTGGTTCGCACGGGTCGAATTCGAGACCCTGGTCGACGAGACCGTCCATCTTTCGGTGCCCACCCGGTTCCTGAAGAACTGGCTGCAGAGCCGCTATCGCGATCGTCTGCTCGTCCTGTTCCGCGAGAGCTTCGGCACCATCGCCCAGATCGAGTTCTCGGTCCGCTCGGCGATGCGTCCGGTTCCGGGAGCGCGTGAGGCCAACGAGGCGGCGCGGCGCCCGACGCCCGTGCTGGTCGCCTCCAACGCCGAGCCGAGCCGGGCCGGAACCGCACCGCGCGCCGCCGCCACGGCCGGCCGCGACGACGAATTCGCCGGCAGCCCGCTCGATGCCCGCCATTCCTTCGAGACCTTCGTCGAGGGCCGTTCCAACGGTCTGGCGCTCGCCGCCGCGCGCCGGGTCGCCGAGAGCCGCCCGGGCGAGCCGGTCGCCTTCAATCCGCTCTACCTCCACGCCTCGGTCGGGCTCGGCAAGACCCATCTCCTGCAGGCGATCGCCCACGCCGCCAAGGCCGAGGGCCGCAAGGTGCTCTACCTCACGGCCGAGCACTTCATGTACCGTTTCGTCCAGGCGCTGATGGCGCAGTCGGCGATCGCCTTCAAGGAGGCGCTGCGCGGCATCGACCTGCTGCTGATCGACGACATGCAGTTCCTCCAGGGCAAGCAGGTGCAGCAGGAGTTCTGCCATACGCTCAACTCGCTGATCGACGGGGCGCGTCAGGTGGTGGTCGCCGCCGATCGCCCGCCGGCGGATCTCGAGATGCTCGACGAGCGCATGCGCTCGCGTCTGGCCGGCGGCCTGCTGGTCGACATCGGCGCGCCCGACCTCGATCTGCGCCGCCGCATCGTCGCCCACCGGGTCGAGGCGACCCGCAAGACGACGCCGGGCCTGATGCTGTCGGCCGCCGTGATCGAGTGGGTGGCGGAGAACGTGATCTCCTCGGCCCGCGATCTCGATGGGGCGGTCAACCGCCTGGTCGCCCACAACCAGTTGACCGGCCGACCGATCGACCTGGAGATGGCGGAAGCGGCGCTGCGCGATCTCCTGCGCACCCGCGAGCCCAAGAAGGTCAAGATCGAGGACATTCAGCGGGTCGTCTCCAAGCACTTCAACGTGACCAAGGCCGACCTCCTGTCGGCCCGGCGCACCCGCACGGTGGTGCGTCCGCGCCAGATCGCGATGTATCTCGCCAAGGCGCTGACGCCGCGCTCGCTGCCGGAGATCGGCCGCCGCTTCGGCAATCGCGATCACACCACGGTGCTGCACGCCGTGCGCAAGATCGAGGAGATGGCGACCGCCGATCGTGGCTTCGCCGACGAGATCGAGATGCTGAAGCGCATGCTGGACGCCTGAGAGGGCGGCCCCTCGCATCGCCGGACGGGGTCGTGGGTCACCACGGCCCCGTCCGCGTTTCGCGACCTCGGCTCGCAGGCCCCGGTCCATGCATCCGCAGGGTCGCTGATCGACCGTCGTCGCGCTTGCGCCGGACGGAGCGCTGATATAGCCCAAGACCCAGGAAACGACGGTGTCCGCGCGGGGCGCGGGCCGACGCGCGCGGGAGTGAGTTCAGATGGCGGACATGCGTCTCGTCGTGGTCGGCGCGTCCGGCCGCATGGGCCGAGCCCTGATCCGGGCGGTGACCGAGACCGAGGGGACGATCCTCGTCGGCGCGGTGGAACGGGCCGGGTCGCACGACCTCGGCCGCGACGCCGGCGATCTCGCCGGGATCGACAAGCTCGGCGTCTCCCTGACCGACGACGCGCTGACCGCCTTCGCCCATGCCGACGGCGTGCTCGACTTCACCGCCCCGGCCGCCACCGTCCATTACGCCGAACTCGCCGCTCAGGCGCGGATCGTCCACGTGATCGGCACCACCGGCTGCGGTCCGGCCGACGAGGCCAAGCTCGCCGCCGCCGCCCGTCACGCGGTCTTGGTGAAGTCCGGCAACATGAGCCTCGGAGTCAATCTGCTGGCGCAGCTGGTGCGCGAGGCGGCGCGGGCGCTCGGGCCGGAATACGACGTCGAGATCATCGAGATGCACCATCGCATGAAGGTCGACGCGCCCTCGGGCACGGCCCTTCTCCTGGGGCAAGCGGCGGCCGAGGGGCGCCGGGTCGATCTCGCCGCCCATTCGGTGCGCTCGCGCGACGGCCACACCGGCCCGCGCGGTCTCGGCGACATCGGTTTCGCGACGCTGCGCGGCGGCACCGTGGTCGGCGAGCACACGGTGGTCCTCGCCGGTCCCCACGAGCGGCTGGAACTGACCCACCGCGCCGAGGATCGCTCGATCTTCGCGCGCGGCGCCGTCCGCGCCGCCCTGTGGGGGATGAGCCGCAAGCCCGGTCTCTATTCGATGGCCGACGTGCTCGGTCTCGCCTCACGCCCCTGACGTTTCAACTGGGAGTAATGCACGATGGATCGTCTTCTGGTGCTCTGCCGTCACGGCGAGAGCGAGTGGAACAAGCTCAACCTCTTCACCGGCTGGAAGGATCCCGACCTGACCGAGAAGGGCGTGGCGGAGGCGATCCGCGCCGGTGAGAAGCTCAAGGCCAAGGGCCTCGTCTTCGACGCCGCCTATACCTCGGCACTGACCCGCGCCCAGCACACGCTCGACCTGATCCTGACCCAGCTCGGCCAGACCGATCTCCCGATCACCCGCGATCAGGCCCTCAACGAGCGCGACTACGGCGATCTCTCCGGCCTCAACAAGGACGAGGCGCGGGTGAAGTGGGGCGAGGAACAGGTCCACATCTGGCGCCGCTCCTACGACGTTCCCCCGCCCGGCGGCGAGAGCCTGAAGGACACCGCCGCGCGCGTTCTGCCCTATTGGGACGCCCACATCCTGCCCGACCTCAAGGCCGGCAAGCGCATCATCGTCGCCGCCCACGGCAATTCGCTGCGGGCTCTGATCATGAAGCTCGAGAAGCTCACCCCGGAACAGATCCTCAAGCGCGAGCTCGCCACCGGCGCGCCGATCGTCTACCGCCTCGACGCCGAGGGCGAAGTGATCGGCCACGAGGATCTCGCCGGCTGAGGCCGCGAGAGCCGCGATCCCACGGAAGAAGGGCGCGCGATCCGGCCGGATCGCGCGCCCTTCTTCGTGAGGTGAGGTCGACGTCGCTCGGGCCGGAACCCGGTCGCCGGGTCGCGGCGCGGCTCAGCCGACGCGCGCCGACGAACCGCGCGCCACCAGACGGCCGGAGAGCACCACCTTGCGCGGCGCCATGTCCGGCCGATTGAGGCGCTCGAACAGGAGATCCATGGCGGTGCGGCCGATGTCGGCGACCGGCTGCTCGATGACGGTGAGGCCGGAACCGACCAGCTCGGTCCAGGTCTCGTTGTCGAAGCCGGTGAGGGCGAGGTCGCGCGGCGTCTCCAGCCCGGCCGCCCGCATCGCCCGGTAGGCGCCGAGCAACATCAGCCCGTTGGAGACGACGACCGCGTCGGGGCGCTCGCCGCTCGCCAGCCGCTCAGTGAGGGCTTCGGCGGCGGCGCGATCGTGGGGGGCGACGAAGCGAGCGTCGGGCTCGAGCCCACGCATGATCATCGCCGAGCGATAACCGTCGTGGCGCTCGATCGCGGTCGAGGAGGTATTGCCGAACAGGCCGAAGATGCGAGAATGGCCGTGGTCGTGGAGGTGGCCGACCAATTGACCGGCGGCGCCGGCATTGTCGATCACCACCGCGTCATGGACGCCGTTCGGCCCGGTGCGGTCGACCAGGACGACGGGGAAGTCGAAGTTCCTCTCGTCGAGAGAGGCGGCGGTGGTGCGGGTCGGCGCGTAGATCAGGCCGGTGATCCGCTCCTCCTGCATCAGACGCAGATACATCGCCTCGCGATCGGGGTTCTCGTCGGTGTTGCACAACACCACCCGCATCTCCGCGCGATAGGCGGCATCCTCGACCGAGCGGCTGAGCGTCGTGAAGAAGGGATTGCGGATGTCGGAGACGATCAGACCGATGGTGCGCGAGTGCTGCGAACGCAGACGGCGCGCCGACAGATTCGGCCGGTAGCCGGTGGCCCGGATCGCCGCCTCGACCTTCTCGCGCAGGTCGGCGCTGACCGGCCCGTTGCCGAGAACGCGCGACACCGTCGCCGCCGACACGCCGGCCGCCTTGGCCACATCCTTGATGCCCGTAGTCATGTTTGAAAACGATCCCAAAGCCTTGCACCGATTCTCCGCTACATATGGTGCGATGCAAAAAGCATATTGCCAGAATAATTATTGAAATGCAACAGGATGAGGGGTTGACGTATCGTCTGAAAACGTTTTCAATCCGCCTTCAGAAAAACCCGGGAGGAAGGGTTCGGTCATGTCCCACACGCCGTCACTCTTGTCGATCGAACTGGTGCGCGTCGGCGCGACGCCCGCGACCAAGGAGGCCGCCATCCGCGAGGCGGCGCAGATGTTGGTCGCCGCCGGACGCATCGACGTCGGCTACGTCGAGAGCATGATGCGCCGCGAGACGGTCGCGAACACCTTCCTCGGACACGGTGTCGCGATCCCGCACGGGATGATCGAGGATCGCTCGATGATCCGCGACAACGGCCTCGCGGTACTGCAGATCCCCGGCGGCGTCACCTGGAACGAGGGGCAGACCGTCCGCCTCGTCGTCGCCATCGCGGCCCAGTCCGACGCCCATATCGCGCTGCTGCGCCGCCTCACCCGTCTGATCCAGGACGAGGCCGCGCTGGAGCGGCTGGCGACCACGACCGACGCGAACGCCATTCTCGCCGCCCTCTCCGACGACGCGCCCGTCGCGCCGCCGTCGGGCGAGGCGGCGATCGATTTCGCCGAACGCTTCGACTGGGTCGTCGACTATCCCAACGGGCTCCATGCCCGCCCGGCCGCCCATTGGGTCGACACCGCGCGGCGCTCGTCGGCGCGGCTCCGGATCCGGGCCGGCGAGCGCGTCGCCGATCCGAAGAATCTGATCTCGCTGCTGCAATTGGGTCTGGTCGCGGGCGAGTCCGTGGTGGTCTCGGCCGAAGGCGGCGACGCCGCCGACGCGCTCGCCCGCATGAAGGCGGCGATCACCGGCCTGACGATTCAGGAGAAGGCCGACGCCGCCAAGGCGGCGATCAAGGCCGCCGCCCCGCGCGGCTGGACGCCCCCCTCCGCCCTCCCCTCGATCCCCGGCATCGGCGCCTCGCCCGGCCTCGCCGTCGGCCGCGTCCACGTGTTGCGCACGGTCGCGCGCGCGGTTCCCGACGTTCCCGTGCCGCTGGTCGAAGGCGGCGCCGCGCTCGACGCGGCGATCGTCGAGACGAAGCAGCAGCTCCAGGTGCTCGCCGACGACACCGGCCGGCGGCTCGGCGCGGCCGAGGCCAAGATCTTCGAGGCGCAGGCGGAATTCCTCGCCGACACCGATCTCGTCACCCTCGCCTGTCAGCTGATGGTCGAAGGTCACGGCCCGGCCTGGGCCTGGAACGAGGCGGTGGAGCGGTCCGCCCGCAGCCTCTCGGCGATGGGCAATCCGCTGCTCGCCGCCCGCGCCGTCGATCTGCGCGACGCCGGTCACCGGGTCCTGCTGCGTCTGGCGCCCGAACTCGCCGAGGCGGGCCCGAACCTGCCGGAGGGACAGTGCATCCTGGTCGCCGAGGATCTGACGCCCTCCGACACCGCCGGCCTCGACACCTCCCGCGTGATCGGCCTCGCCACCGTGCTCGGCGGTCCGACCTCGCACACCGCCATTCTCGCCCGCACCCTCGGTCTGCCGGCGATGGTGGCCGGCGGCGCGGCCCTGCGCGACCTCGAGGAGGGCGCCGAAGTGGTGCTCGACGGCGAGGCCGGGCGGCTGTGGCTCGCCCCCGACGACGCGGCCAAGGCCTCGGTCTACGCCCGCCGCAGCGAGGATCTCGCCCACCGCGCCCGCGAGGCGGAGGAGCGCGCCTCCCCGGCGGTGACGCTGGACGGGCGCCGCATCGAGATCGGCGCCAATGCCAACACGCCCGATCAGGTGGCGCTGGCGCTCGACCTCGGCGCCGAAGGCGTCGGGCTGATGCGCACCGAATTCCTGTTCCTGGAGCGTTCGGCGAGCCCGAGCGAGGACGAACAGGCCGCGATCTACACCGAGATGGCCGCCGCCCTCGACGGGCGTCCGCTGATCGTGCGTCTGCTCGACATCGGCGGCGACAAGCAGGTGGCGCATCTGAAGCTGCCGCACGAGGAGAACCCGTTCCTCGGCGTGCGCGGCGCGCGCCTCCTCCTGCGCCGACCGGACCTTCTCGAACCCCAGCTCCGGGCGATCTATCGCGCCGCAAAGGCGGGCGGTCGCCTGTCGATCATGGCGCCGATGATCACCTCGCTCTCGGAAGTGCTGGCGCTGCGCGCCGTCTGCGACCGGATCCGCGCCGAGATCGGCGCGCCCGAGGTTCCGATCGGCATCATGGTCGAGGTGCCCGCCGCCGCGGCGATGGCCGACCGTTTCGCCCCGCACGTCGACTTCTTCTCGATCGGCACCAACGACCTCACCCAATACACCCTGGCGATCGACCGGCAGCATCCCGATCTCGCGATCGAGGCGGACGCGCTGCATCCGGCCGTGCTGCGGCTGGTCGCCGAGACGGTCCGGGGCGCGGCCACCTGCGGGCGCTGGGTCGGCGTCTGCGGCGGCATCGCCGGCGATCCCTTCGGCGCCTCGATCCTCGCCGGCCTCGGCGTCGCGGAACTGTCGATGACGCCGCGCGACGTCCCGGCCGTCAAGGCGCGGCTGCGCTCGGCCGGCTTCTCCGACCTCGAGGCGCTGGCGAAACGCGCCCTCGACTGCGACGGCGCCGATCAGGTTCGCGCGCTCGAAGGAGGTCGGTCATGACCGACGTCGTCACCCTCACCCTCAACCCGGCGATCGATCTCACCGTCACCGTCGACCGGCTCACCATCGGCGAGGTGCAGCGCGCCCGCTCGGCGCAGTCGAACGTCGGCGGCAAGGGCATCAACGTCGCCGGCTGCCTCGCCGACTGGGACGTGAAGGTCGCCGCCGGCGGTGTGCTCGGGCGGTTCAACGACGACGCCTTCGTCGGGTTCTTCCACGACAAGGCGATCCTCGACCGCTGCGTCCGCGCGCCCGGCGAGACCCGCACCAACATCAAGATCGCCGATCTCGCGACCGGATCGACCACCGACGTCAACCTGCCCGGCCTCGCCGTCGACGCCGGTCTGGTCGACGCGGTGTGGGCGGCGGCGCTGAAGGATCTCGAACCGGGCACGCCGGTGGTTCTGGCCGGATCGCTGCCCGAAGGGCTGCCGGCCGAGACCTGGGCACGCATGGTCGCCGATCTCGCCGCCGAGGGCGCGCGGGTGGTGCTCGACACGTCGGGGGCGCCGCTTGCCGCCGCGCTCGGACCCGAGGCGACCCGGCTCCCCCATGCGATCAAGCCCAATCGCGCCGAGCTCGAGGCGCTCCTCGGGCGCGACCTGCCGGAGACCCGCGACCTCGTCGTCGCCGCGCGCGAACTGGTCGCACGCGGCGTGGCGTTGGTGGTGGTATCGCTCGGGGCGGAGGGCGCGCTCTTCGTCGACGCCGAGACCGCGCTCGCGGCGCGCCTCGCCCCGAAGGCGGTGCTCTCCACCGTCGGCGCCGGCGACGCGATGGTCGCCGGCATGGTCGCGGCCCTGCTCGAACACGCGAGCCTCGATCGGCTCGCGCGCCTTTCGGTCGCCTTCGCGACCGCCAAACTCGACCGTATCGGACCCCATCTCGGCCCGAAGGCGAACGTGGAAGACCTCGCCGCCCGGGTGGAGACCCGCCGGCTCGACTGACCCCGGACATCGGAAGAACGAGCGGGGGAACCCCGCCAGGAGGAAGGCATGACCAAGCTGATCGCAGTCGTTGCGGCCGATGGCCGTGGCACCCAGAGCCTGCTGGCGGCGGAAGCGCTGCGCAAGGCCGCCGCAGCCGCCGGCGCGAGCCTGACGGTGGAGAGCCGCACGGGCGGCACCAGCTCCGCCCCGCTCGCCGAGGCGGCGATCGCGGAGGCCGACGCCGTCCTGATCGTCGGCGACGGCGATGCCGGCGTCGCTCGTTTCGCCGGCAAAGCCAGCGCCACCGTCTCGCTCGAGGCGGCGCTCGCCGACCCCGCCGGCGCGATCACCGGCCTCCTCGGCAAGCCGGCCGCCGCCCCGGCTCCGGCCGCCCCGAGCGCGGCCAGGCGCATCGTCGCGGTGACCTCCTGCCCGACCGGCATCGCCCACACGTTCATGGCGGCGGAAGGCATCGAGAACGCCGCCAAGGCGCTCGGCCATGCGGTCCGTGTCGAGACACAGGGCTCGGTCGGCGCGCAGAACGCGCTGACGGCGGCGGAGATCGCGGCGGCCGATCTGGTCGTGATCGCCGCCGACACCAACGTCGATCTCTCGCGTTTCGCCGGCAAGGCGGTCTATTCGACCTCCACCAAGGCGGCGATCAACGACGGCAAGGCGCTGATCGCCAAGGCCTTCGCCGAGGCGACCGTGCAGCGCGCGGCGGCGGGCGAGCTGATCGACCGGGTCGCGGCGGAGAAGGCGGCGCGCGCCACCGAACGCACCGGCCCCTACAAACATCTGATGACCGGCGTCTCCTACATGCTGCCCTTCGTGGTGGCGGGCGGCCTCCTGATCGCCATCGCCTTCGCGCTCGGCGGCATCTACGCAGGCAACAAGGAGAACGCGGGTACACTCGCCCACGCACTGATGCAGATCGGCGGCGGCTCCGGTGCCTTTGGGTTGATGGTTCCAGTCCTCGCCGGCTTCATCGCCTATTCGATCGCCGACCGACCCGGCATCGCGCCGGGCATGATCGGCGGCATGCTCGCCGGCACCATCGGCGCGGGCTTCCTCGGCGGCATCGTCGCCGGCTTCCTCGCCGGTTACACCGTCAAGTTCCTCAACGACAACATCCATCTCGGCCGCAATCTCGACGGCCTGAAGCCGGTTCTGATCCTGCCGTTGCTCGGCACTGCCATCGTCGGCCTCTTGATGGTCTACGTCATCGGAACGCCCGTCGCCGCCGCCCTCTCCGCTCTGACCGGCTGGCTCAAGGGCATGCAGACCGCCAACGCCGTGGTTCTCGGCGCGATCATCGGCGCAATGATGGCCTTCGACATGGGTGGCCCGGTCAACAAGGCGGCCTATGCCTTCTCCACCGGCCTGATCGCCTCCGCCGACAACGCGGTCTACGGGCCGATGGCCGCCGCCATGGTCGCCGGCATGACCCCGCCGCTGGCGCTGGCGCTCGCCACCAAGCTCTTCGCCGACCGCTTCACCCACGACGAGCGGGAAGCCGGCAACGCCGCCTTCGTGCTCGGCATCTCCTTCATCACCGAGGGTGCCATTCCCTTCGCGGCCAAGGATCCGTTCCGTGTGATCCCGGCGCTGATGGTCGGTTCGGCGATCGCCGGCATGATCTCGATGGGCGTCGGCGCCGAGCTGAAGGTTCCCCACGGCGGCATCTTCGTCCTGCCGATCCCCAACGCGGTCACCCATCTCGGCGGTTATCTCGTCGCCATGGTCGCCGGCACGATCGTCAGCGCGGTGCTGCTGCGCATCCTGAAGCCGAAGGTGGTGGAAGCCTGATCCCGGGCGGGCCCGCCGTCGACACGGCCCTGTCGACGGCGCCTTGCTCGCACACGACGAACCGCTCCGGGCAACCGGAGCGGTTCGTTCGCGTTTCCCGGCTCGCTTCGCCCCCGCCACCCCTTGCGGGTCGCGCGCCGCCGTCGCATGGAAGAGGCGCGGACGGCGCGGGCCGACGAGGGGACATCGGGGCGAACGAGCGATGCGCTACAGGAACGACATCGATGGGCTGCGCGCCGTCGCGGTGATCCCGATCGTGCTCTATCACGCCGGGGTCTCGCGGATCTCGGGCGGGTTCATCGGCGTCGACGTGTTCTTCGTCATCTCCGGCTACCTGATCACCTCGATCATGATCGCCGACATGGAGGCGGGCCGCTTCTCGATCCTCGACTTCTATCGCCGCCGCACGGTGCGGATCTTCCCGGCGCTCTTCACCATGCTGATCGTGGTCCTCGCCGTCGGCATGGCCACGCTGTTTCCGGGCGATCTGCGCTCGCTCGCCGCGAGCGCCGCCGCCGCCGCCGGCTTCGTCTCCAACATCTGGTTCGAACTCACCACCGGCTATTTCGGGCAGGCGGCCGAGACGAAACCGCTGCTGCACACCTGGTCGCTCGGGGTGGAGGAGCAGTTCTATCTCGTCCATCCGCTGCTGCTCGTCCTGGTGCGCCGGTTCGCGCCCGCCCGGCTGAAGCTGGTGCTCGGCCTGACGGCCCTCGCCTCCTTCGTCCTCGGCCTCGTCCTGGTGCTGCCGCTGCATCTGGCGACCGATGCCTTCTACGCGCTGCCGGGCCGGATCTGGGAACTGGGGCTCGGGGCGCTCGTCGCCGTCGGCGCGGCGCCCCGGGTGACGAGCGGCCGGGCGCGTGACGCGCTGGCGCTCGCGGGTCTCGGCCTGATCGGGCTCGGCTACGCGGTGATCCGGCCGGACAGTCTCTTTCCGGTCCCGTGGGCGCTGTTGCCGGCGCTCGGCACGGCGCTCCTCGTCGCCTATGGCGCCGGCGCGGTGACGGAACGGTTGCTGTCGGCGACGCCGCTGCGGTGGGTCGGCGCGATCTCCTATTCGCTCTATCTCTGGCACTGGCCGATCATCACCTTCTGGCGCCTGCGCCACGACATGGAGCTGACGCCGAGCGACACGGCGATCGTGGTGGCGCTCTCCTTCGCCGCGGCGACGGCCTCGCACGTGCTGATCGAAAAGCCGTTCCTGCGGCGCTTCCGCCAGGGGCGGTCGGGGCCGATCGTGGCGGTCGGCGCGGGTGGGCTCGTGGCCATGCTGGGGCTCGCCTTCGTCGCCCATCAGGGCGCGGCGACGTGGCGGACCTATCCGCCGGAGGTGCGGAAGGTCGCCGCCTACGTCGACTATCCCTCGACCGCCGACCACAGGGCGCAGTTCCTCGACGGGACCTGTTTCGTCAGTCTCGGCGAGGTCTACCAGCGCGACGCCTGCCTGAGGCTCTCGACGACCAAGCCCAACATGCTGGTCTTCGGCGACAGCCACGCGGCGCAATATTGGAAGGCGATCACCGAGCGTTTTCCCACCTGGAACGTGATGCAGGCGACGGGGGCGGCCTGTCGCGGCCTGTGGAACGTCCGCGCCGAGAGCCATTGCCTCGGCTTCATGCCGTGGATCCTCGACGAGTGGCTGGTCGAGAACCGCATCGACGCGATCGTCCTCGCCGGGCGCTGGCTCGGCGGCGAGGACGGCCTCGTGAAGGACACGGTCTCGCGGCTCGTCGCGCGAGGGATCCACGTCACGGTGATCGGGCCGGTGGTGGAATACGACGGCGAGATGCCGGCGATCCTGGCGGACGCGATGATGCGCGGCGATCCGGAGCTGGCCGCGCGCAAGCGGCTGACGGAGCGGCGGGCGCGCGACCGGACGATGGCGCCGATCGTCGCGGCGACCGGGGCGACCTGGGTCTCGGCCTGGGACGCGGAATGCCCCGACGACCACTGCCGCCTCTTCGACGGCGACGACGGGCCGATGCATTTCGACTACGGCCACGTCACGCTCTCGGGCGCGCGGATCCTGATGAAGGCCCTGCCGGAACCGCCGGTTCGGGGGAAGTGACGAGGCGCCTCAGTGTGCCTCGTCCCAGTTCATCGCCGCGCGGGCGTCGACCACGAGCGGAACGCGCAGGCGCACCGCCGGCTCGGCCGCGCCCTCCATCACGCGTTTGACCACCGGGATGGTCGCCTCGACTTGCGCTTCGGGCACCTCGAAGATCAGCTCGTCGTGGACCTGGAGCAACATGCGCGCGGCGAGGCCGGCGTCGGCGAGCGCGTCGTCCATGCGGATCATGGCGCGGCGGATGACGTCGGCGGCGGAGCCTTGGATCGGCGCGTTGATCGCGGCGCGTTCGTTGAAGGCGCGCATGGCGGCGTTCTTGTCGGCGATGCCGGGATAATGCGCCCGGCGACCGAAGAGCGTCGTCACATAGCCCTTGTCGCGCGCCTCGCGCTTGGTGGCCTCCATGTAGTCGCGGATGCCGGGGAAGCGCTCGAAATATTTCTCGATATAGGCCGCCGCCTCGCCCCGGCCGATGCCGAGCTGGTTGGCGAGGCCGAAGGCGGAGATGCCGTAGATGATGCCGAAGTTGATCGCCTTGGCGCGGCGGCGGATCATCGGGTCCATGCCCTGGACCGGCACCCCGAACATCTCCGAGGCGGTCATCGCATGGATGTCGATGCCGTCGGCGAAGGCCTGCCGCAGGGTCGGTACCTCGGCGATATGGGCGAGCACGCGCAGTTCGATCTGGCTGTAGTCGGCCGAGATCAGCCGGTTGCCCGGGGTCGCGACGAAGGCGCGGCGGATCTTGCGACCCTCCTCGGTGCGCACCGGGATGTTCTGGACGTTGGGCTCCGACGACGAGAGACGCCCGGTCGTCGTGGCGGCGAGCGCGAAGGAGGTGTGGACGCGCTTCGTCTCGGGGTTCTCGAAGCCCGGCAGCGCGTCGGTATAGGTCGACTTGAGCTTGGCGATCTGGCGCCAGTCGAGGACCTTCCTCGGAAGTTCGTGGCCCTGGGCGGCGAGGTCTTCCAGCACGTCGGCGCCGGTGGCGAAGGCGCCGGTGGCGGTCTTCTTCGGGGCGGGCAGGCCGAGCTTGCCGAACAGGATCTCGCCCAATTGCTTCGGTGAGCCGACGTTGAAGGGTTCGCCGGCGAGTTCCTCGATCTCGGCCTCGAGCCGGGCCATGCCCTGCGCAAAGTCTCCGGAGAGGCGCGACAGCATCTGCCGATCGATGGCGATGCCGCGCTTCTCCATCTCGGCGATCACCGGCACCAAGGGGCGCTCCAGCGTCTCGTAGACGGTGGTGAGCCCCTCCGCCGCCAGACGCGGCTTCAGGAGGCGCCACAGGCGTAAGGTGACGTCGGCGTCCTCGGCGGCATAGGCGGTCGCCTTGTCGATGGCGACGCGGTCGAAGGTCACCGCCGCCTTGCCGGTGCCGGTCACCTCCTTGTAGGCGATCGGGGTGTGGCCGAGCCACTTCTTCGACAGTTCGTCCATTCCGTGACCACCGCGCCCGGCGTCGAGCGCGTAGGAGATCAGCATCGTATCGTCGAAATTCGCGATGGTCAGTCCGTGACGGGCGACGATGAGCGCGTCGTATTTGAGGTTCTGGCCGATCTTCAGCACGGACGGATCGGCGAGGAGCGGCCCGAGGGCGGCGAGCGCGTCGCGGACGGGGATCTGGCCCTCGGTCAATCCGTCGTCGAAGAGACCGCCGCCGCCGGAACGGTGCGCCAGGGGCACGTAGCAGGCGCGGCCGGGCGCGGTGGCGAGGCTGAAGCCGACGATCTCGGCCTGGAGCGCGTCGAGCGAAGTGGTTTCGGTGTCGAAGGCGACGAGGCCGGCGGCGCGCGCCTCCTCGATCCATTCCTGAAGACGTTCGAGGGTCGAGACGGTCTCGTAGGCGCTGGTGTCGATCGGGGCGCGGGCCTCGGCGGCGCGCGCGGCGGCGAGGGCCGTGGGCGTGCCGACGACTGTGGCCGCGCCGGCCGGATCGCCCGACGCGGGGCGCGGGGCGGCGGTCGCGGCAGTCGGCTTCGCGGCCTCGGTGACGGCGGTCGCGGGAGCGGGATCTCCGCCCACCTCGGGCGCGGGCGTGGACGCCTCTCCCCCGGCGCTCGCGGGCGGCCAATGGGTGACCGGCACGGTCGCCGGATCGATCGCCTCGGCCACCGCGCCGGTCGCCTCGGCGACGCGGCGGGTGAGCGAGCCGAATTCCATCGCCTTGAGGAAGGCGACGAGGCGCGGACCGTCGATCTCGGCGACGGCGAGATCCTCGACCGGGGTCTCGACCGGCACGGCGCGATCGAGCGTGACCAGCTTCAGGGAGATCCGCGCGGCGTCGGCGTGATCGATCAGCGACTGGCGCCGCTTCGGCTGCTTGATCTCGGTGGCGCGGGAGAGAAGCGTCTCGACGTCGCCGAACTCGTTGATCAACTGCGCCGCCGTCTTCACGCCGATGCCGGGGATGCCGGGGACGTTGTCGACGGGATCGCCGGCGAGCGCCTGGACGTCGACCACCTTGGTGGGCACGACGCCGAACTTCTCGAGCACCTCGGCCTCGCCGATGCGCTTGTCCTTCATCGTGTCGAGCATCACGACGCCCGGCTCGATCAGCTGCATCAGATCCTTGTCGGAGGCGACGATGGTGACGTCGGCGCCGGCGGCGCGGGCCTGGGTCACATAGGTGGCGATGAGGTCGTCGGCCTCGTAGCCGATCTGCTCGACGCAGGCGACGTTGAAGGCGCGGGTCGCCTCGCGGATCAGGCCGAACTGGGGCCTCAGATCCTCCGGCGCCTCCGGGCGATGGGCCTTGTAGAGATCATAGATCTCGTTGCGGAAGGTCACGCCGGAGGCGTCGAAGATCACCGCGAGATGGGTCGGCTCGACCCCGGCGCCGGTCTTCTTGGCCTCCTTCAACAGGCGGAACAGCATGTTGCAGAAGCCGGAGACGGCGCCGACCGGCACGCCGTCGGACTTGCGCGTCAGCGGCGGCAAGGCGTGATAGGCGCGGAAGATGTAGGACGATCCGTCGACCAGGAAGAGATGGTCGCCGGCTCGGATCGGACGCGCCTGGGCGCCGTTGGGGAGGCTCGTGTTCATGGGGCGGCATCGTAGCGGCCCCGGGCGGCGGGACAAGCACGGATCGCGCTCCTCCCCGGGGAATGCGCGTCGGGCGGCGCAGGCGATCGTCATCGAGCCATCGGAGCACCCCTCGAACCCCTCCCCTCGGGGGAGGGGCAGGGGTGGGGTGAAGCGATGACGGTCTGAACGCCCACCATCGACGACGAGCAGGACACCGCCCGCCTCGCACTTCGACGGCGGGACGATCGCACGGGGCGCGCGTGGTCATGGACCGGGCTCCACTCCGGATGCGCGATACCGTGTCCGTCGACGGGTTGAACCCCACCCCCGACCCCTCCCCTCAGGGGAGGGGGGACGCGCGGCTCGTTCAGGCGCCGCCGCATCCGGATCTCGCGTGCGGTCGCGATCGCCGTGGCCTCGATACGCGAAACGGCGCCCATGGCGCCGTTTCGGACTCTCAGGGACGGATCGATCTCAGCTCCGCAGCGTCGCGCCGGTCGCCTTGGCCACGGCCGCGACGATCTTGGCGGCGACCGCCTCGAGATCCTTGTCGGTCAGCGTCGCCTGGACCGGCTGCAGCGTCACCGCCACCGCCACCGACTTCCGGCCCTCGCCGACCGAGGCGCCCCGGAACACGTCGAAGACGCTCGCGCCGGTGATCAGCGCCTTGTCGGCACCGCGAACCGCCTTGAGGATCTTCTCCGCCTCGACCTTCTCCTCGACCACGAAGGCAAAGTCGCGGGTGAGCGGCATCAGCTCGGGCAGGACCAGCGCGCCCTTGGACTTGGTGGGCTTGGCCTTGGGCTCGGGGATCGCGTCGAGATAGACCTGGAAGCCGACCAGCGGCGCGGAGACGTCCATCGCCTCGAGCGTCGCCGGGTGGATCTCGCCGAAATGGGCGAGCACGTTCTGCGGCCCCATCTGGAGCGTGCCGGAGCGGCCGGGGTGATACCAGGCGGGCGCGGTGCGCGCGATCTGGAGCCGATCGACGGCGACGCCGAGGGCCTCGAGAACCGCGAGCGCGTCGGCCTTGGCGACGGTCCAGCCGACCGGGCCGGCGGCGCCGAGCCAGTGCCGGCCGGATCCGGCGGACTGGGCGGTGCCGTGGCGCAGACCCACCACTTCCTGGCGCTGATCCTCGGGGCGATCGCCCTTGAAGACCTGACCGACCTCGAACAGGGCGACGTCGGCCATGCCGCGCTTGAGATTGCGACCGACGGCGGCCATCAGTCCGGGCATCAGCGACGGGCGCATGTCGGAGAGGTCGGAGGCGATCGGGTTGGCGAGCGCCAGTTCGGCCGCGCCGCCGCCGAAGTGCTCGGCCTCGCGCTTCGAGACGAAGGACCAGGTGACCGCCTCGAGCATCGTCCGGGTGGCGAGCACGCGGCGCGCCTTGGAGCGGCGGATCTGGAGCGGCGTCAGTACCTTGGCGCCGACGGTGCCGGTCGCCTCGAGCGGTGTGGAGACGACGTTGCCGAGCCCGTGGATGCGCATCACCTCCTCGACGAGGTCCGCCTTCTGGGTGACGTCGGCGCGCCAGGAGGGAACCGCGACGCGGAACACGCCCTCCTCGGGCGCGACCACGAAGAAGCCGAGCTTCTCCAGGATCTCGCGGATCTCGGCGCGGTGGAGGTCGAGGCCGGTCAGGCGCTTCACCTCCGAAAGCGGGAATTCGATCACCGTGTCGGCGATCGGCGCCTCGCCGACGGCGACCACGTGCGAGGGCTCGCCGCCGCACAGATCGAGCACCAGCTGGGTGGCGTAGTCCATGCCGTTCTCGAGGGCGGCGGGATCGACGCCGCGCTCGAAGCGATAGCGCGCGTCCGAGACGATGCCGGTGCGGCGGCCGGTCTCGGCGGTCTTGGCCGGGTCGAACCAGGCGCATTCGATGAAGACGTCGGTGGTCTCCTCCGAGCAGCCGGAGGGCTCACCGCCCATGATGCCGCCGAGGCCGAGCGGGCCGGCGTCGTCGGCGATGACGCACATGCGCTCGTCGAGGGCATAGGTCTTGCCGTCGAGGGCCTCGAGACTCTCGCCGGTCTTGCCGTAACGGGCGTGGATGTTCCCGGTCAGCTTCTTCGCGTCGAAGACGTGGAGCGGACGGCCGCGATCGATCGAGACGTAGTTGGTCATGTCGACCAGGGCCGAGATCGGACGCAGGCCGATCGCCAGGAGGCGGCGCTGCATCCACTCCGGCGACGGGCCGTTCTTCACGCCACGGACGTAGCGGCCGTGGAAGGCCGGGCAGGCGACGAGTTCATCGTCCGCGAAATCGAGCGAGACCGAGATCGGCGAGGCGTAGCGGCCGGGGGTCTTGCGGACGACGTCGGGCTTCATCGTGCCGAGGCCGGCGGCGGCGAGATCGCGGGCGATGCCGCGCACGCCGGTGCAGTCGGCCCGGTTCGGGGTCAGCGAGACGTCGATCACGGGATCGTCGAGGTCGGCGAAGTCGACGTAAGCCGCGCCGACCGGGGCGTCCGTGGCCAGTTCGATGATGCCGTCGTGATCCTCGGAGATCTCGAGCTCGGCGGCCGAGCACATCATGCCGTGGCTCTCGACGCCACGGATCTGGCCGACACCGAGCGTAATGTCCTTGCCGGGAATATAGGTCCCGGCGGGGGCGAACACGGTCTTGAGGCCGGCGCGCGCGTTGGGGGCGCCGCAGACCACCTGGATCGGCGCGGGACCGCCGACGTCGACCATGCAGACCCGCAGCCGATCGGCATTGGGGTGCTGCACGGCGGAGATCACATGGGCGACCACGAAGGGCCGGAGCGCCGCGCCCTTGTTCTCGACGCCGTCGACCTCGAGACCGACGCGGGTCAGCGTCTCGACGATCTCGTCGAGCGAGGCCTCGGTTTCGAGGTGATCCTTGAGCCAGGAGAGGGTGAACTTCATGGGATCGGTCCGGATCTCCGGCCGCAGCGCGAGGCGCGCGGCCACGGTGAAAGCGAGGGTCGAGAAATCAGGCGCTGAGGCCACCGAACAGCGTCGGCAGGTCGAGCGGGCGGAAGCCGTAGTGCTTCAGCCAGCGCACGTCGGCGTCGAAGAAGGCGCGCAGGTCCGGCATGCCGTATTTCAGCATGGCGATGCGGTCGATGCCCATGCCGAAGGCGAAACCCTGATACTCGTCCGGATCGAGGCCGCAGTTCCGAAGCACGTTCGGATGAACCATGCCGCAGCCGAGGATCTCCAGCCAGTCGTCGCCCTCGCCGAACTTGATCTCCGGGCCGGACCGATCGCAGCGGATGTCGACCTCCATCGACGGCTCGGTGAAGGGGAAGAACGACGGGCGGAAGCGCATCTCGACGCTCTCGACCTCGAAGAAGCTCTTGCAGAACTCCTCGAGCACCCATTTCAGCGTGCCGATGGTCGAGGTCTTGTCGATGACGAGACCCTCGACCTGGTGGAACATCGGCGTGTGGGTCTGATCCGAGTCGCAGCGATAGGTGCGGCCGGGCGCGATGATGCGGATCGGCGGCTTCTGGCTCAGCATGGTGCGGACCTGCACCGGCGAGGTGTGGGTGCGGAGCAGCCGGCGGGTGCCGTCGGCCTTGGGCTGGAAGAAGAACGTGTCGTGCATCTCGCGGGCGGGATGGCCCTCGGGGAAGTTCAAGGCGGTGAAGTTGTAGAAATCGCTCTCGACGTCCGGCCCTTCCGCAACGGCGAAGCCCATGTCGGCGAAGATCGCGGTCAGTTCGTCGGTCACTTGAGAGATCGGGTGGACGCGGCCCTCGTTGGCGGGCGACGACCACAAGGGCAGCGTCACGTCGACGGTCTCGGCGGCGAGCCGGGCGGTGAGGGCGGCGGCCTTCAGCACGGCCTTGCGGGCGGTCAGCGCCTCGCCGACGCGGTCCTTGAGGCCGTTGATCTCGGCGCCGCGGGTCTTGCGGTCCTCGGGGCTCATGGCGCCGAGCGACTTCAGCAGTTCGGAGACCGACCCCTTCTTGCCGAGCGCGCCGACGCGGACGGCCTCGAGGGCGGCCTCGTCGGTGGCGGCCGCGATGGCGGCGCTCAGGGAGAGTTCGAGATCGTCGATGTCGCTCATGGGATCCGGCTTCCGAGATGCGTCGAGGGAAAATCGACCGCACTTCTAGCCAGATTTCGCCGGTTGGGAAAGGTGTGCGTCGCCCGCGCGGCGAAGAGGAGCCCCGCGCGATCGCTCGCGCGGGGGCGTTTTCCTCACATGTCGAAGAACACCGTCTCGGCATCGCCCTGGAGGCGGATGTCGAAGCGATAGGTCGGAACGCCGTTCTTGCGGGTACGCTCGGCGACCAGGGTGGCGCGGCGGCCGACCTGTTCGATCGAGCGCAGCACCGGATCCTCGGCGTTGGCGGCGCTCTCGTCGGCGAAATACATCCGCGTGTGCAGATGGATGTTGATGCCGCGCGCGAAGATCAGGATCGAGACGTGGGGCGCCTGGGGGCGACCGTCGCGCCAGGGCAGCGAGCCGGGCTTGACCGTCTCGAAGGACCATTCGCCGGTGGCGAAGTCGGCGGCGGCGCGGCCGAAGCCGGAGAAGCCCTCGGCGTGATGCGAGCCGGTGGAATCGGCCTGCCAGAGCTCGACCAGGGCGTCCTTGACCGGATGGCCGGAGCCGTCCCAGACGACGCCCTCGATGCGGATGCGCTCACCCGGCGTGGTGGCGCCGGCGAGAACGGAGAGGGTCTCCTGGCTGCGGACGGGAAGTCCCGCCACCGCCGGCATGGTTCCGATGTGGACGTAGGGACCCCCGGTCTGGGAGGGGGTTTCCTTCAGATATTCGACGGGCATGATCTCCCCTCCCCTCACAGATTTTCGAAGAAGGTCTGGCGGCGACCGCGCAGCACGATGTCGAAGCGATAGGCGAGCGCGTCGAAGGGCATCTGCTGGGCGAGGTCGAGGCGGGCGATCAGCGCCTCGCGCGCGGCCGGATCGGGAATCGTGTTGACGATCGGGCACTTGGCGATGAGCGGGTCGCCCTCGAAATAGAACTGCGAGATCAGCCGCTGGACGAAGGCCTCGCCGAAGAGCGAGAAGTGGATGTGGGCCGGGCGCCAGTCGGAGCCGTTGTTGCGCCAGGGATAGGGGCCGGGACGGATGGTGCGGAAGAAATAGCGCCCCTCGTCGTCGGTCATGCAGCGGCCCGAGCCGCCGAAATTGGGGTCGAGCGGGGCGAGATAGCCGTCGTTCTTGTGACGATAGCGACCGCCGGCATTGGCCTGCCAGACCTCGATCAGAGTGTTGCGGACCGGACGGCCGCATTCGTCGAGCACACGCCCGTGAACCACGATGCGTTCGCCGATCGCCTCGCCGCCGGTCCCGAAATTGCGGATCAGGTCGTTGTCGAGCGGCGCCAGCATCGAGCGCGGGAACACCGGCCCGGCCTTCTCGCCGGGGCCCTGTTCCAAGGACACCAGCGCGCATTTGGGCGAGCGCAGCACGCTCGTCTTGTAACCGGGCGTGAAGGCCGGCGGATGCCGTCCCCGATCCCGGCGGATGAAGTCACCCGTCTCGGTCATGTCGTTCTCCCTGACGTTTCTTCAGTCTTCGGTTCCGCCTTCGGCGTAGACGGCCTTGGCGATCTTGATGGCGCGGTTGGCGGCGGGGACCCCGGCGTAGACCGCGACATGGAGCAGGGCCTCGGCGACGTCCTCGGCCGTGGCGCCGGTGTTCTTGGTGGCGCGCACGTGCATCGCCACCTCCTCGTCGTGGCCGAGGGCGGCGAGCAGGGCGATGGTGATCATCGAGCGCTCGCGCTTCGTCAGGCCCGGACGCGACCACACCGACCCCCAGGCGCCCTCGGTGATGAAGGTCTGGAACCCCTCGTCGAAAGGCGTCGTGCGGGCGACCGCGCGGTCGACATAGGCCTCGCCGAGCACCGAGCGGCGAGTGGCCATGCCGGTCGTCCAGCGCTCGGTGTGGTTCTCGTCAGACAAGGGCGCTCTCCTCGGTGAAACGCAGGATGTGGGCGCCGAGGACGTCGGGCGCCTCGACGCAGGGGATGTGGCCGACGCCGTCGATCACGGCGAATTCGGCGTTCGGGATGAGGTCGGCGAGGCTCCGCACCAGATCGGGCGGGGTGGCGCCGTCGACCGAACCGACCACGCACAGCGTCGGCACGCGGAAGCCCCGCGCCGCCGCCTCGAGATCGCCGTCGCGCAGGGCGGCGCAGGTGCCGGCGTAGCCGCGCGGGTCCTGGCGCACGACCATGGTCCGCCACGCCGCCGTCTCCGCCGGCTTCTCGGTGCGGAAGGGTTCGGAGAACCACCGCACCATGACCGGGTCGCCGAGCGCCTCGAGACCGTCGCGCTCGATGATGGCGATGCGCTCGGCCCAGAAGGCGGCGCCGCCGATGCGATGGGCGGTGTCGCAGAGGATCAGGCCGGAGACGCGCTCGGGATGGGCCTCGGCAAACGTCATCGCGATCATGCCGCCGACCGAGAGGCCGCAGACGATCGCCTTCTCGATCCCGTAGTGGTCGAGCAGGGCGCGCAGATCCTCGGCCATCACCGCGAGATCGTAGGGCGGCTCGCCGAGGCCGGAGAGGCCGTGGCCGCGCTCGTCGAAGCGCAGGATCGAGAAGCGACGGCCGAGATGGGCGGTGACGCGATCCCAGATGCGGAAGTCGGTTCCGAGCGAATTGACGAAGACCAGCGCCGGACGACCGGCGACCGGGCGCCAGTCGGCATGGAGAACGATCCCGTTCGCTTGCACGAAGTCCATGAGGTGGTTCCTCCCGAGGATGCGGACAGGGCCGGCCCTTCTCGTCGTTCCGATGGTTCCATGTCGTAATCGACATGGGAAATGATATCTTCCGATCGATCCATGTCGATTTCGATATGATCGAGGAGGGCCCATGATCGATGGTCGGATCAAATTGCGCCACATCGCCTGTTTCTTGGAAGTGGCCGCGCGCGGCGGCTTCGGGCGCGCGGCGGAGGCGCTGCATCTGACCCAGCCGGCGGTGTCGCGGGCGATCGGCGAACTCGAGGAGACGCTCGGCGTCACGCTGTTCGAGCGCGGGCGCTCCGGGGCGGTGCTCACGCCGCAGGGCGAGACGTTCCGCGCGCATGCGGGGGCGGCGCGGGCGGCGCTCCGGCGCGGGCTCGATCTGGTGGCGCAGGCGCGGTCGGGGGCCGGCACGGTGGTGGCGGTCGGAGTGCTGCCGACCGTCTCGACCGGGTTGATGCCGCGCGCGGTGGCCGGGGCCAAGGCGGACGGGCTCGCCGCGACGGTCCGGGTGGAGTCCGGGCCGAACGACTGGCTGCTCGGGCGGCTGCGCGAGGGCCGGCTCGATCTGGTGGTCGGGCGGCTCGCCGCCGCCGAGGCGATGCGCGGCCTCGCCTTCGAGCATCTCTACTCCGAGGAGATCGTCGCGGTGGCGCGGCCCGGCCACCCGCTGGCGACGGGGCGGACCATCGGCCTCGCCGAACTCGCCCCCTTCACCCTCATCCTGCCGACGGCCGGATCGATCATCCGCCCGGAGGTCGACCGGCTGTTCCTCGCCGAGGGCGTGGCACGCGACGGCGACGTGATCGAGACGGTCGCGCCTTCGTTCGGCCGCGCCTACACGCGCGGCAGCGACGCGGTCTGGATCATCTCGCGCGGCGTGGTGGCCGAGGATCTCGGCGAGGAGACGCTGGTGCGGCTGCCCCTTTCCGGGCTCTTGCCGGGCGGGCCGGTCGGCCTCACCACGCGCGCGGGGAGCCCGGTCGCCGGGGCGGTCGAGGCGCTGGCGCGGGCGATCCGCCGGGTCGCCGACGGCTGACACCGCCGCACGACGTTCCGACCCGGTCCGACCTTCGCGGGCGGCGAACCCGAAGGGACGTGGCCCGGTCGATCCGGCACGAGACGCGACGGCGTCCCTCGCTCGCGGCCGTTCCTTCCATCGACACGCCCCACGTTTCGCTGGGCGAACAAATCTCGTTCCACCGAACCCATGCCGGGGCCCGGCTTGACAGGCCTCAATTGTTATAGAAAATAACTATTACAAGAACGAACAGTGGGAGGACCGAGATGCCGAAGACCGCATCCGCCGAGGCCGGGCCGGCCGTGCACGCATCGCCGCTCGTCGTGGAGCGGCGCGGCGACGTCCTCGTCGTCGGGCTCGACCGACCGGCCAAGCGCAACGCCATCAACGACGAGACGATCGAGGCGCTCGACGAGGTCTTCTCGACGATTCCCGCCGAGGTGCGGGCGGTGGTGATCCACGGGATCGGCCCGAACTTCTCCGCCGGTCTCGACCTTTCGGAGATCTCCGAGCGCGACGTGACCGAGGGCGTGTTCCATTCGCGCAATTGGCATCGCTGCTTCGAGAAGATCGAATTCGGCCGGGTGCCGGTGGTCGCGGTGCTGAAGGGCGCGGTGATCGGCGGGGGGTTGGAACTCGCCTGCGCCGCCCATGTGCGCGTCGCCGAGGCGAGCGCCTTCTACGCGCTGCCCGAGGGCCAGCGCGGCATCTTCGTCGGCGGCGGCGGCTCGGTCCGCCTGCCCAAACTGATCGGCGTCGCGCGGATGGCCGACATGATGCTGACCGGGCGTACCTATTCGGCCGCCGAGGGAGTTCCGCTCGGCTTCTCGCAATATCTGGTCGACGAGGGCGCGGGCTTCGACAAGGGGCTCGAACTGGCGACCAAGATGTGCGGCAATGCGCCGCTCACCAATTTCGCGGTGATCCAGGCGCTGCCGCGCATCGCCGACGCCGATCCGCGCGTCGGCTATCTCATGGAGAGCCTCGTCTCCGCCGTCGCCCAGGGCGACGCCGAAGCCAAGAACCGCGTCCGCGACTTCCTGCAGAAGCGCGCCGCCAAGGTCACGCGTCCGGACTGAGTTCGGGCGCATCATTCGAGACGAGCCGGGCGAACCGGCCGCCGAGCGTCCCCGTCGCGGGACGAGGAAACGAGGGTCGACCCGCGAAATCGGCGGGCGACCCGGGGAGGGAGATCATGCACGCCACCATTCCGGCGACCGCGCCGCTGCGCCTCTTCGGCAAACTCGATCCGGTGGTCGAGAGCCGCCCCGACGGCGTCATCGTCGTGCGCTCGGCGAAGCCCTTGCCACATTATTCGGCCTCGCTGGTCGACCGGCTCGAGCATTGGGCCAAGGTCACCCCGAACCGGGTGTTCCTGGCGGAGCGGACCAAGACGGGCGCCTGGCGCGAGCTGACCTACGGCGCCGCCTTCGAGCAGATCCTGCACATCGGCGCGGCGCTCCTCGCCCGCGATCTCTCGGAAGAAGAGCCGGTGCTGATCCTCTCCGGCAACGGCATCGATCACGCGCTGATGTCGCTCGCCGGCATGGCCGTCGGGGTTCCGACCTGCCCGATGTCGACCGCCTATTCGACCATCTCGCAGGATCTCGGCAAGCTCACCTATGCGCTCGATCTCTTGACGCCGCGTCTCGTCTTCGCCGCCGACGGCAAGACCTTCGGCCGGGCGCTGAAGAAGGTGAAGGAACGCGGCATCGAGATCTGCGTCTCCGACGACACCGCCGCCGAACTCGGCGCGACGCCGTTCCAGAGCCTGCTCGACCGGCCGATCTCCTCCGCCGTGGTCTCGGCCCGCTCGATCGTCGGCCCCGACACGATCGCCAAGTTCCTGTTGACCTCGGGCTCGACCGGCTATCCCAAGGCCGTCACCAACACCCAGCGGATGATCTGCGCCAATCAGGCCCAGCTCGCCGAGGCGCTCGCCTTCCTCAAGGACGAGCCGCCGGTGCTGGTCGACTGGCTGCCGTGGGCGCACACCTTCGGCTCCAATCACAATTTCGGCATCGCCCTCTACAACGGCGGCACCCTCTACATCGACGAGGGCAAGCCGGTGCCGGCGGGCATCGCCCAGACCATCGCCAATCTGCGCGAGATCGCCCCGACGATCTATTTCAACGTCCCCAAGGGCTTCGAGGCGCTGCTGCCGCATCTCCAGGCCGACGAGGATCTGCGCCGGCAGTTCTTCTCGCGGCTGAAGCTCCTCTTCTACGCGGGCGCCGGCCTCTCCAAGCCGATCTGGGACGCCTATCGCCAGCTCTCGATCGAGACGATCGGCCGGCCGATCGCCTTCACCACCTCGCTCGGCTCGACCGAGACCGCGCCGGGCGCCCTCATCGGCGTGCGCGATGCCGATCGTCCCGGCATCGTCGGCGTGCCGCACAAGGGCGTCGAGCTGAAGCTCGTCCCCAACGCCGGCAAGCTCGAGGCGCGCCTGCGCGGCCCCAACATCACGCCCGGCTACTGGCGCCGGCCCGATCTCACCCAGGGCGTCTTCGACGACGAGGGCTTCTATCTGATGGGCGACGCGCTGCGGCTCGCCGAGCCCAACAATTTCGCCGCCGGCTTCGAGTTCGACGGCCGCGTGGCGGAAGACTTCAAGCTCGCCACCGGCACCTGGGTCAGCGTCGGACCGCTCCGGACCGAGTTCGTCGGCGCCTTCGATCCCCTGATCAAGGACGCCGCCGTCACCGGGCACGACCGCGACGACGTGGGCATGCTGGTGTTCCCGGACGAGGAGGCGACGCGCCGGCTGGCGCCGCATCTTCCCCCCGAGACGCCGTTCGAGGAGGTGGTCTGCGACCAGACGGTCAAGGACGCCTTCCAGGAACGGCTGGCGGCGGTGGCGCGGACCGCGACGGGGTCGTCGGCCCGGGTCGCCCGCATCGCGCTCCTGGCGACGCCGCCGTCGATCGACCTCGGCGAGGCGACCGACAAGGGCTCGCTCAACCAGCGCGCCGTCCTCGCCAATCGGGCCCCCGACATCGAGGCACTCTATGCGCCCGACGCCGGCCCCCACGTCGTCCGCCTCTGAGGAGACTTCCCCATGACGCATGTTCCCGGCGCCGTGGCGCTCACCTTCGACGACGTCTTCCTGGTCGACGGCGCCCGCACCCCCTTCTGCGACTACAACGGCGCGCTCTCGACCGTGTCGCCGACCGATCTCGGCATCAAGGCGGGACGTACGGCGATCGCCCGCGCCGGCGTCGATCCGAAGACGATCGGCACGGTGGTCGCCGGCAACATGGCGCAAGCCAGTTTCGACGCCTATTTCCTGCCGCGCCACGTCGGCCTCTATTGCGGCGTGCCGGTCGAGGTGCCCGCCCATCTGGTGCAGCGGATCTGCGGTACCGGCGTCGAGGTGATCTCTCAGGCGGCGGATGCGATCGCGCTCGGCCGGGCGGAGGTGGCGCTGGCGGTCGGGGCGGAATCGATGAGCCGCAACCCGGTCGCGGCCTATACCCATCGCTCCGGCTTCCGCCTGGGCCAGATCGAGTTCAAGGACTTCCTTTGGGAGAGCCTGCTCGACACGTCCTGCTCGACCACCATGGGCGGCACGGCGGAGAACCTGGCGAAGAAGTACGGCATCAGCCGCGAGGAGGTCGACGCCTTCGCCGCGCGGTCGTTCGAGCGCGCGCTCGCCGCCCGCGCCGACGGGTTCTTCGACGAGGAGATCGTGGCCGTCTCGGACGAGACCTTCGAGCTCGAGGGCTACAATACCCGCGCGATCAAGCTGCCGAAGAAGGGCGACGTGGTGCGCGAGGACAGCCATGTGCGCCCCTCGCCGATCGAGGCGCTCGCCAAGATCCGCCCGGCCTTCGGCGGGGTGCAGACGGGCGGCAACTCGTCCGCCGTGGTCGACGGCGCCGCCGCCGTGGTGCTCGCTTCCCGAGCCTGGGTGACGGCGAACGCCAAGACCCCGCTCGCCCGGATCGTCGCCTGCGCCTCGGTCGGCGTGCCGCCGGAGTTCATGGGCATCGGCCCGGTGCCGGCGATCCGCGCGGTCTGCGAGAAGGCCGGCATCGCCGTCGCCGACGTCGACCGGATCGAGATCAACGAGGCCTTCGGCGCCCAGATCATGGCGTGCGCCCGCGAGCTCGGCCTCGACGAGGAAAAGCTCGACGTCAACGGCGGCGCCATCGCCATCGGCCATCCGCTCGGGGCTACGGGCGTGCGGCTCACGCTCACCGTCTCGCGCGAATTGAAGCGGCGGGGCCTCAGGTACGGCATCGCCTCGGCCTGCATCGGCGGCGGTCAGGGCATCGCCATGCTGGTCGAAAACCCGCAAGCCGTCCGAGGAGGCGTCGCATGAAGATCGAAGGCGTGACGGCGATCGTCACCGGGGGTGGTTCGGGGCTCGGCCGGGCGACGGCGGAGGCCTTGGCGGCCAAGGGCGCGAGAGTCGCCGTGGTCGATCGCAACGAAGCGTCCTCCGGCGAAGTGGCGGCGGCGATCGGCGGTCTCGCGGTGGCGCTCGACGTCGCCGACGCGGGCGCGGCGGAAGCCGCCTTCGCCCGGATCGAGAGCGAGATCGGCGCGGCGCGGATCCTGGTCAACTGCGCCGGAATCGGCATCGCCAAGCGGGTTCTCGGCAAGGAGGGGCCGCAGGCGCTCGCCGACTTCGAGACGGTGATCCGGGTCAATCTCCTCGGCTCGTTCAACATGCTGCGGCTCGCGACCGCGGCGATGGCGAAGCTCGAGCCGCTCGACGGCGGCGAGCGCGGGGTGGTGATCAACACCGCCTCGATCGCCGCTTACGAGGGGCAGATCGGGCAGGCCGCCTATTCCGCCTCCAAGGGCGGCATCGTCGCGATGACCCTGCCGATCGCGCGCGAGATGGCGCAGTTCGGCATTCGCGTCAACGCGATCGCGCCGGGCCTCTTCCTGACGCCGCTGCTGCTCGGTCTGCCGGAGGAGGCGCGGATCTCTCTGGGCAAGTCGATCCCCTTCCCGGCCCGGCTCGGGAACCCGTCCGAATTCGCCGGCCTCGCGGTCCACATGACCGAGAACGCCTTCCTCAACGGCGAGGTGGTCCGTCTCGACGGCGCCCTTCGCATGCAGCCGCGCTGAGGCCCCCATGCTCGTCAATCGCCGCACCGTCCGGATCGAATGGGCCGACTGCGATGCCGCCGGCATCGTCTTCTACCCGAACTATTTCGCGATCTTCGACAGTTCCACCCATCACCTCTTCGAGGCCGCCGGGTGGAAGAAGCGCGATCTGATCGCCGAATTCGACATCGTCGGCTATCCGATGGTCGACACCGGGGCGAAATTCCTGGTGCCCTCGACCTTCGGCGACGACATCGTCGTGGAGACGCAGGTCTCCGAATTCAGCCGGTCGAGCTTCAAGATCGCCCACCGCGTCCTCAAGCCCGGCCCGGACGGCGGCGAGATCGTCGCGATCGAGGCGCACGAGGTGCGCGTCTGGGTCGGCCGTCATCCCGACGATCCGAAGAAGATGAAATCGAAGCCGATCCCCGACGAGGTGATCCGGCGACTGTCGGCCGCCTGAGGCGGTGCTTCGAAACCCTCCGACCGTCCGAAGCGACGGTCGGGGCGGCGACCCGCGCGAGAGATGCGGGCGCCACCGAGGAAGCCCACGAGAGGAGAGCAATCCCATGTCGCAATTCACCCGGCGTGCCCTGATGGGCGCGGTCTTCGCCGTCGGCCTGGCGCAAGGGTCGGCCTTCGCCGAGGAACCCACCATCAAGATCGGCGTCTCGATCTCCACCACCGGCCAGGGCGCGGCCCTCGGCATTCCCGAGAAGAACACGCTCGACATCGTCCCGAAGGAGATCGGCGGCGCCAAGCTCGAGGTGATCCAGCTCGACGACGCCGGCGATCCGACCAACGCCACCACCAATGCCCGCCGCCTCGCCACCCAGGACAAGGTCGACATCCTGATCGGCTCGGCGGTGACGCCGGCGACCATGGCGGTCGCCAACGTCGCCTTCGAGGCCGCCGTGCCGCATTTCGCGCTGTCGCCGATGCCGTTCCAGCCCGGCCGCGAGAAGTGGACCTTCGTGATGCCGCAGCCGGTGCCGCTGATGGCCAAGGGTCTCTTCGAGAACATGAAGGCCAAGGGCGTCAAGACCGTCGGCATCATCGGCTTCTCCGACAGCTGGGGCGATCTCTGGGTCAAGGAATTCAAGGCCTCGGCCGAGCCGATGGGCCTCAAGATGGTGGCCGACGAACGCTACGCTCGCGCCGACACCTCCGTCGCCGGTCAGGTGCTGAAGCTGGTGGCGGCGCGTCCCGACGCGGTGCTGGTCGGCGCCTCGGGCACCGCCGCCGCGCTGCCGGTGATCGCGCTGCGCGAGCGCGGCTGGACCGGGCCGATCTACCAGACCCACGGCGCCGTCACCCACGCCTTCATCGGCATCGCCGGCAAGGCGGCCGAGGGCGTGATCTTCACCTCCGGCCCGGTGGTCGCCGCCGCCGCCCAGGACGACCACCAGCTCACCAAGAAGCCGGGCGTCGCCTACACCACCGCCTACGAGGCCAAGTTCGGCGCCGGAACCGTCACCCAGTTCGGCGCGCACATGTACGACACGTTCGAGATCCTGAAGCGGATCGTGCCCGTCGCGTTGAAGTCCGCCAAGCCCGGCACCCAGGAGTTCCGCGAGGCGCTGCGCCTCGCCGCCGAGAGCGAGAAGGAACTGGCCGCGTCTCAGGCGGTCTACAACTGGTCGGCCTCGAACCACTACGGCGTCGACGATCGCGGCCGCATCCTGATCACCGTCAAGAACGGCGATTGGGCGATCGTGAAGTGACCCCCTCCCGCCGCTCCTCGGAGCGGCGGACCCTCCCGAAAGACCACCTCGATCTCCCCGCGTCGGCGCGTCCGGCGCGGGGTTTTTCGTCGCGCCCCACCGCGACGGAATGCGAAAGGCCCGGCGCGAGCGCCGGGCCTCGGAAGCAAGACACGATCACGAGCGGCCATCAGCCGAGACCGGCGAGCGCCCGATAATCGTCGAGATCGCGATTCCCCGACGTGATCTGCGCGAGCAGGCTCTCCGCCTCGACCGCCAGATCCTCGGCGAAGACTCGGGCGAGGCGCGACCAGCGGGACTCGGCGTTCCCGGCCCGCGCCGCGCCACGGGCGAGCAGAGCACCGCCGAGCGTGAGGCCGAAGAGGCGCAGGTGGGTCGAGGCGACGAGGAGGCGCGCGGCCTCGCCGGTCGCGGGCGCGAGGAGATGGGTGTTCGCGATTTCGAGTGCGTCGATCGCGGCGTCGAGACGGACGGCCGACGGGCCGAGAATGGCACGGGCGGTCTCGACGTCGGCGCGGCATTCCGCGATCAGACGGGCGACATCGGCGCCGCCGTCGCGGCCGATCTTGCGGGTGACGAGATCGATCGCCTGGATCGCGTTGGTGCCCTCGTAGATCGGGGCGATGCGGATGTCCCGGAAGAGCTGGGCGGCGCCGGTCTCCTCGACGAAACCCATGCCGCCGTGGATCTGCACGCCGAGCGAGGCGACCTCGCAGCCGACGTCGGTGGAGAAGGCCTTGACGATCGGGGTCAGAAGGCCCGCGCGCAGTTCGGCGGCGGCGCGGATCTCGGCGCTTTCGCCGGTCTCGGCGGTGTCGATCGCCGAGGCGGCGGCGTAGGCGATGGCGCGGGCGGCGGCGGTCAGCGCCCGCATGCGGGAAAGCGTCCGGGCGACGTCCGGGTGGGCGGCGATCGGCGCCGGCGCGGGAAAGCCCTCGGCGCGGCCCTGGCGGCGCTCGAGCGCGTAGGCGACCGCCTTCTGCGTCGCCTTTTCGGCGATCGCCACACCCTGAAGGCCGGTGGCGAGGCGGGCCTTGTTCATCATGGTGAACATGCAGGCGAGGCCCTTGTTCTCCTCGCCGACCAGCCAGCCGATCGCCCCGCCCTGATCGCCATAGACCATGGTGCAGGTGGGCGAACCCTTGATGCCGAGCTTGTGCTCGATCGAGGCGCAGACGACGTCGTTGGGTTCACCGAGCGAGCCGTCGTCGGCGACGAAGAACTTCGGCACCAGGAAGAGCGAGATGCCCTTGACGCCCGCTGGCGCGTCGGGAAGCCGCGCGAGCACCAGATGGATGATGTTCTCGGCCAGATCGTGCTCGCCGAAGGTGATGAAGATCTTCGAGCCGGTGATCCGATAGGTGCCGTCGCCGACGGGCACCGCCCTGGTGCGCAGGAGGCCGACGTCGGAGCCGGCGTGCGGCTCGGTCAGATTCATCGTCCCGGTCCATTCGCCCGAGACGAGTTTTTCGAGGTATTTCGCCTTCAAGGCCTCGGAGGCGTGGGCGTGGATCGCGTCGGCCGCGCCTTGAGAGAGCACCGGCAGGGTCGAGAGCGCCATGCAGGCCGACGTCAGCATCTCCATCGAGGCGGTGCCGACCGCCGTCGGCAGGCCGGAGCCGCCGAAGGCTTCCGGCTGCGAGACGGCGTTCCAGCCGGCCGCCGCCCAATCGGCATAGGCCTCGCGGAAGCCGGGCGGACAGGTGACGATGCCATCGGCCCAGGCGGCGCCGACGGTGTCGGAGGTGCGGTCGAGCGGATCGACGCGTTCCTCACAGAATTTGCCCGCCTCATCGAGGATCGCGACGAGGTCGTCGCGCTCCATCGGCGGGGCGCCGCCGGGGGGGACGGCGATCTCGGTCAGGGTGAAGAGGATATCGTCGATCGGCGGGCGGTAAGACATGGCGGTCCTCCCCGGCTCAGTGGAAGCCGAGATAGCTGCGGATGATGCGGTCGTCGCGGGCGAGCTCGGCGGCGGGGCCGGAGACGATCGCCTCGCCGAGTTCCATGACGTGGGCGTGGTCGGCGGCCGCCAACGCGGCGCGGGCATTCTGCTCGACCAGGAGGATCGAGACGCCGCTCGCGCGCAGGTCGGCGACGATGCGGAAGATGTCGGCGACGATGCGCGGGGCGAGGCCGAGGCTCGGCTCGTCGAGCATCAGGAGCTTCGGCCGGCTCATCAGGGCGCGGCCCATGGCGAGCATCTGGCGTTCGCCGCCGGACATGGTGCCGGCGAGCTGGTCGCGGCGCTCCTTGAGGCGCGGGAAGCGGTCGTAGACCTCCGCCATCGTGTCGCGGGCGACGGCGCGCGGCACGCGGAAGCCGCCGAGCACCAGATTGTCCTCGACCGTCATGGTGGAGAAGAGCTCGCGCCGTTCGGGCACCAGGCAGAGGCCGAGGGCGACACGCTCCTCGACACCGAGGCGGCCGACGTCGTGGCCTGCGAAGCGGATCGCACCCTCGGCCAAGGGCAACGCGCCCATGGTGGCGTTGAGCAGCGTCGACTTGCCGGCGCCGTTGGCGCCGATCACGGTGACGATCTCGCCGCCGCCGACGCTCAGGGAGACGCCGCGCACCGCGCGCACCTTGCCGTAGGCGACGGCGACGGAGGCGATTTCGAGAAGGGGTTCGCTCATGCCGCACCTCCGAGATAGGCTTCCAGCACCGCCGGGTGGGTCTTGATGGTCTCGGGCGGGCCCTCCGCGATCTTGGTGCCGAAGTCGAGCACCACGATGTGGTCGGTGATGCCCATCACGAAGCCCATGTCGTGTTCGACCAGGAGCACGCTCATGCCCTCGGCGCGCAGCCGCTTCAGGAGATCGGCGAGCGCCTCCTTCTCGAAGTGGCGCAGACCCGCCGCCGGCTCGTCGAGGAGCAAGAGCTCGGGATCCATCGCGAGCGCCCGGGCGATCTCGACGACGCGCTGCTGACCCAGCGCCAGCGAGCCGGCCGGTTTGGTCATGTGCTCGGTCAGGCCGACGCGCTCGATCTGGGTGGCGGCCTCCTTGAGGATCCGGCCTTCGTCGCGACGGTCGAGGCGCAGCATCGAGGCGAGGACGCCGGAGCGGCCGCGCAGATGGGCGCCCATGGCGACGTTCTCGAGCACGGTCATCTCGGGTTCGAGCTTGACGTGCTGGAAGGTGCGGGCGACGCCGCGACCGGCGATCACCTGGGGGCTGGTGCCGGAGATCACGGCGCCGTCGAACTTGACGGTGCCCGAGGTCAGCGAGGCGACGCCGGTGATCAGGTTGAAGGTCGTGCTCTTGCCGGCGCCGTTGGGGCCGATCAACGCGACGATCTCGCCGCGACCGACCTTGAAGGACACGTCGTTGACGGCGATCAGGCCGCCGAACTGCTTGCGTGCCGCCTCGAGCACCAGGAGCGGACGGGAGGTGTCGCCGGCGCCGAGCATGCGGCGGGCGAGCGGAGCGGCCTCGGCCGGGGCGGTGCGCGGGCGGCCGGGGACGAAGCGGGCGAGATGGGGCCAGAGGCCCTCGCGCGCGACCTGGAGCAGCGCCACCAGCACGATGCCGAAGACCACGCCCTCGAGCTGCATCGCATTGCCGAAGAGGGCCGGGACGATGCGCTGGAGCGCCTCCTTCATCAGCGTCACGAGGCCGGCGCCGACGATCGCCCCCCAGATCTGACCGGAACCGCCGACCACCGCCATGAACAGATATTCGATGCCGGCATTGAGCCCGAAGGGGGCCGGGGTGACGGTGCGCTGGACATGGGCGTAGAGCCAGCCGGAGAGGCCGGCGAGAAGCGCCGCCCAGACGAAGACGATCAGTTTGGTGCGGGCGGCGTCGATGCCGAAGGCCTCGGCGGCGATCTGGCCCTTGCGCAACGCCCGGATCGCCCGGCCGATGCGGCTGTCGAGGAGATGGGTGGTGAGCACGCCGGCGGCGATCACGGCGATCCAGATCACGTAGTGGACGGCGCGCGGATCGGTCAGGGCGTGGCCGGCGATCTCGAGCGGCGGGATGCCGGAGAGACCGTCGTGACGGCCGAGCAGGTCGAGCTTGCCGAAGAGGTAATAGAGCGAGAGGCCCCAGGCCATGGTGCCGAGCGGCAGGAAATGGCCGGAGAGCCGCACCGTGATGAGCCCCAGCACCACCGCCGCGCCGCCGGAGACGGCGAGCGAGACCGGCAGCGCCGCCCAGGGCGACCAGCCCCAGGCCGTGGTGAGGACCGCCGTGGCATAGGCGCCGAAGCCGCAGAAGGCGGCCTGGCCGAAGGAGGTCATGCCGCCGACGCCGGTGAGCAGCACCAGACCCATGGCGACCAGGGCGGCGAGGCCGACGTTGCCGAGCAGCGTGATCCAGAAGATCGGCACCCCGGGCACCAGCGGCACCAGCACGAGGACGACGACGAGAAGGAGAAAAGCGCGACGCGGATTCATCGGATCAATCCTCTTCCTCGACGTGGGTGTGCTTCAGCGAGCGCCACAGCAGAACCGGGATGATCAGCATGAAGACGATGATCTCCTTCATGTCCGAAGCGAAGAAGGAGGCGAGCGCCTCGACGATGCCGACGCCGAGCGCCGCCAGCGCGGTCAGGGGATAGCTCGCCAGCCCCGCGATGATCGCGGCGACGAAGCCCTTGAGGCCGATCAGGAACCCGGTGTCGTAGTAGATCGTGGTCATCGGCGCGATCAGCACGCCGGAGAGCGCGGCGACCAGGGCGGCGAGCGCGAAGGCGAGCGAGCCGGCGAAGCCGGTGCGGATGCCGACCAGACGGGCGCCGAGCCGGTTGACGGCGGTGGCGCGCAGCGCCTTGCCCCAGAGCGCGCGGTCGAAGAAGAGCCACAGGGCGACGATCGCCACCGTCGCCACCGCATAGACCGCGAGGCTCTGGCCGGTGACCAGCATCGGGCCGATCGTCACCATCAGATCCGACACGGCCGGCGCGCGCAGACCCTCCGCGCCGAAGAACACCAGCCCGAGGCCGACCAGCGCCAGATGGACGCCGACCGCGGTGATCATCAGTGTGAGGATCGATGCGCCGGCGATCGGTTGGAAGGCGACCCGGTAGAGCAGCGGCCCGAGCGGGGTGATGAGCGCGAGCGTCAGGGCGAAATGGGCGCCGGAGCCGAGTTCGCGTCCGGCGACCGCCAGGGTCGCGGCGACGAGCGCGCCGGGGATCGCCAGATCGATCAGCACCGCCTTGGCAAGACGCCGGGCGAGCGCCCTCTCGCGCGCGGCCGCGACCACGTCGAAGACGAAGGCGAGGAGCCCGAAACCGGCCAGGAGCCAGACCGTGCCGGGCACCTTTCCGGCCTCGAGCAAGGCATAGGTGAGGGCCCCGAAGGCCACGAGTTCACCCTGGGGGATGAAGATCACCCGGGTGACGGCGAACACCAGGACCAAGGCGATCCCGAGTAGGGCATAGATCGCCCCGTTCGTGATACCGTCCTGGAGCAGAAAGAGCAGAATCGTGCCGTCCACGGTCGTCGCCCCTCTCGTGGTCTCCTCGCACGGGATCGCGATCGCCCGAGGTGGGCGGCGCGACGAATTCGAAGATTTCAGGGGACGTGACGCCCCTCCCGGCATTTTGGTTTTATTTGATATATGTCATAACAATTATCGGATATAAGAGCAAGCTGCGATCACGGTGGTGGGACCGGGCGATCCGTCCGAGGGGCGAACAATGGATGTGGGTGACGACGTCGAGGATGCGATCGAGACCAGGGCGGAGCCGCGCCGGGGGCGGCGTCCGGCGCGACGGCGGACGATCGACGAAATCGAGGAAGCCGGCGAGAGCGGCGGCGCGCTCGATCTCTCGGGTCTGACCGGCGTCGTCGGCTATACGCTGCGGCGGGCGCAGATGATGGTGTTCGAGGACTTCATCCGCCGTTTCGCGCCCTTCGACCTCAAGCCGGCGCAATATTCCGTGCTCCTGGTGATCGGCGACAATCCCGGCCGCAAACAGTCGGAAATCGCGGCGGCGCTCGGCATTCAGCGTCCCAATTTCGTCGCCATGCTCGACGAGCTCGAGCGGCGGGGGCTCGCCGAGCGCACCCGCTCGACCACCGATCGGCGCAGCCATGCGGTCATGTTGACCGAGGCCGGGCGGCGGCTCCTCGACGCGGCCAAGGCCGAACAGGCCCGCCAAGAAGCCGATCTCGGCGCGATTCTCGGCCCCGGCGGACGCGAGGCGCTGGTCGCGCTGGCGAAGCGCCTGACCGCCGCCGGGTGAGACGTCATCTTTCGACGAACATTGGAAATTCGGTCGTTGTTCGAATAATGAACATGGGACCCGTGACGCGCGGTTCATCGATCGGAGACACTGACGATCCGATCGTCTCAGCATCGAACGAACGGCCGACAAGAACAGGCCGACAGGGAAAGGAACGCAACGACCATGGCTCTCGCGAACATCGTCGTCCATCTCGATACCGGAGCGCGCACGGCGGCGCGTCTGGCGATCGCCGTCCGTCTCGCCGCCCGTGACGGCGCCCGTCTGACCGGGCTCTTCGCCGAAACGTCCAGTGCCCATCGGGTCGGCGTGGTGGCGAGCTGGCCCTCGGCGGAGCATGTCGCGGCGGTCGCCGCGGCGCGCGCCGTCTTCGAGGCCGCGACCCGGGATCTCGGCGAACGCGCCGTCTTCGTCGACGTCAATCGCGGCGGCGAGCAGGAGATTCTCGCCCGCACCACCGATTACGTCCGCACCTTCGATCTGGTGATCCTCGGCCAGACCGAGGAGGGCAGCCGGGTTCCGCCGGATCTCCTCGAGCAGATCATCCAGGAGAGCGGCCGGCCGGTGCTGGTCGTTCCCTATGCCGGCACCTACGAGGACCTCGGCCGGCGTCCGCTGTTCGCCTGGCACCGTTCGCGGGGCGCGGCGCGCGCGATGCACGACGCCCTGCCGCTGGTGGCGGCGGGCGCCGAGGCGCTGGTGGTGGAGGCCGGACGGCCGGGCGAGGCGATCGACGAATTCGCCGATCTCGTGCTCGCCGATCTCGCCACCCACGGCATCGCCGCGCGCTTCCAGTCGGTGGTGGTCGAGGACGTCAAGCTGATGGACACGCTGCTCAATCAGGCGGCCGACCATTCCGCCGACCTGATGGCGATCGGGGCCTTCGACGGGGCCGGTTTCGCCTTCCTCGGACGCGGCTCGGGCACCCGCTACATCCTGCGCCACATGACGCTGCCGGTGCTGTTCTCGCACTGAGCGCGGACGACAGCCGAATCGAAAGGGCCGGATCTCTCGCGAGATCCGGCCCTTCTTCGTTTCTCGGGCGTCGGGGCGGCGGGCGCCCCCGGGAGAGGGACGCCTCAGCCGCGCCGCAGCGCCGCCTGGAACATCGGCCCGCCGAGACGCGGCGGCCAGCCGTAACCGTTGACGAACACGAGATCGATGTCGGAGGCGCGCGCGGCGATGCCTTCGGCCAGGATCGCCTCGCCTTCCCGTCCCATCACGGCGACGAGCCGATCGACGATCTCGCTGGGCGAGAACGGCCGGCGGGCGATGCCCTTCTTCGCCGATTCCTCCTCGACGATCGCGATCACCTGCCGATCGACGGTCTTCTTGCCGTCGGGATAGGCGTACCAGCCGGCGCCGGTCTTGCGGCCGAAGCGGCCCATCTCGCAGAGCCGGTCGGCGATGGCGACGTAGCGCTCGTTCGGATCGCGGGTCGCGGCCTTGCGCTTGCGAAGGCTCCAGGCGATGTCGAGGCCGGAGAGATCGAACACCGCGAAGGGGCCCATGGCGAGGCCGAAGCTCTCCATCGCCGCATCGATCTCGTGGGGGAGCGCCCCGTCCTCCAGCATGAACTCGCATTCGCGGCGGAACACCGCCCAGATGCGATTGCCGACGAAACCCTCGCAGACCCCGGTCACCACCGCGAGCTTCCTCAGCTTCTTCGTCACGGCGAGCGCGGTGGCGAGCGTCTCGGGGCTGGTCGCGGCGCAGTCGACCACCTCGACCAGACGCATGACGTTGGCGGGCGAGAAGAAGTGCAGCCCGACGAAGCGGCCGGGGTTCACGACGACCGTCGCGAGATCGTTCGGATCGAGGTAGCTGGTGTTGGTGGCGAGCACGCAATCGGGGCCGACCACCGCCGAGAGCCGGGCGAAGAGACCGCGCTTCACCTCCGCGTCATCGAAGACCGCCTCGACCACCAGATCGGCGTCGGCGAGGACGCCGAGGTCGGTGGAGAAGCGGATACCGTCGAGCCGCGCCGCCTTGTCGGCCTCGCCGAGGCGTCCCGAGGCGACCGAGCGGGCCCAGGTTCCGTCGATGCGGCCGCGTCCGGCGTCGAGCGCGGCGTCGGTGGTCTCGATCACGGTGACGGCGTATCCGGCCTCGACGAAGGCGACGGCGATGCCGGCGCCCATGGTCCCGGCCCCGACGACACCGACGCGGGAAATCGGCCGCGCCGCGACGCCCTCGGTCTTCGCCACCTTGGCGACCTCGCGCTCGGCGAAGAAGACGTGGCGCAGCGCCGCCGCCTGATCGGAGGCGACGAGGCGCAGGAAGACCTCGCGTTCGGCCGCCTGACCCTCCATGAAGGGCAGATCGGCGGCCTTCAGCGTCATCCGCGCCGCCTCGCCGGGCGAGATCTGACCCCGCGCGCGTCTCTCGACGCCCGCGATCGCGGCCTCGGCGTCGGCGCGGTCGAAGGCGGGGATGGCGACGTCGCGAGTCTTGCGCGGCGGGAGGCCGGCGAGACCGCGGGCATGGCGGGCGGCGGCCGCGACGAGATCGCCGTCGGCGAGGCTGTCGACGAGACCGAGGCCGGCGGCCTCGACCGCGCCGATCGGCTTGCCGGTGGCGTTCATCTCGATCGCCCGGAGCATGCCGACGAGGCGCGGCAGGCGCTGGGTGCCGCCGCCGCCGGGGACGATGCCGAGGTTCACTTCCGGCTGACCGAACTTCGCGTCCTTCGCGGCGACGCGGGCATGGGCGGCGAGCGCGAGTTCGCAGCCGCCCCCGAGCGCCGTGCCGTGGACGGCGGCGACCACGGGCTTCGGACAGTCCTCGATCGCCAGACACACCTCGAACAGGATCGGGCTCGCCGGGGGCTTGCCGAATTCGCGGATGTCGGCGCCGGCGACGAAGGTGCGGCCGTGGCCGAAGATCACCACCGCGTCGACGGCGGGATCGCCGCCGGCGCGCTCGATCGCGGCGAGGAGCCCGGCGCGCACGGCCTGCGAGGCGGCGTTGACGGGGGGGTGGTCGATGCCGATCAGGGCGACCCGATCACGGATCTCCCAGGTGACCACGGGGGAGGCTTCGCTCATGACGGACTCTCGGGACTTTCGGCGTCAGACGCCGAGCCAACGGTGGACGAGGTCCGGTTCGGCGGTCAGATCCGCCGTCGTGCCCTCGAAGACGATCTCGCCCTTGGCGAGGATGAAGTGACGGTCGGCGAGTTCGAACAGATCCTCGAGGTTCTTGTCGACGACGACGATCGCCATCCCGGTCTCGGCGACGACGCGCAGCGTCCGCCAGATCTCGTCGCGGACCTTCGGCGCGAGGCCCTCGGTCGCCTCGTCGAGCATCAGAAGCTCGGGGTTGGTCATCAGCGCGCGGCCGATCGACAGCATCTGCTGTTCGCCACCGGAGAGCTGATCGCCCCAATTGGTGCGCCGTTCGGCGAGGCGGGGGAAGAGGTCGAAGATGCGGTCCAGCGTCCAGTCGCGCTTGCCCGAGGGGCCGGCGCGCTCGGGCAGGATCAGGTTCTCGAGCACGGTCAGATTGGGGAAGATGCCGCGTCCTTCCGGCACCAGAGCGATGCCGGCGCGCGAGATCGCCGCCGGTTTCGCCCCGGCGAGGTCCTTGCCGCGAAAGCGGATCGAGGCGGTCGGGCCGCCGGAGAGGAGGCCGGTCAGCGTTCGGAGCAGCGTCGTCTTGCCCATGCCGTTGCGGCCGAGGAGACCGATGGTCTCGCCGGGACGCACGGTGAAGGCGACGTCGCGCAGGCAGGGCACGCGGCCGTGCGCGGTGGCGAGGCCGGTGGCGGCGAGAAGCGGTTCGACGGAGGCGTCGGCCGCCTGGGTGCGGGGCGCGAGGGCGAGGCTCATGCGGCGTCCTCCAGTCCGGCGAAGCGGCCGAGATAGGCCTCGCGCACGGCGGCGTCGCGGCGGATGTCGTCGGGCGTGCCGTGGGCGAGAAGCCGCCCGCCGACCAGCACCGAGACTGTGTCGGCGCAGGCGAAGACGGCGTCCATGTCGTGTTCGATCAGGAGAATGGTGTGGTCGCGGGCGAGGTCCCTGAGCAGCGCGGTCACCCGCGCCGTCTCCTCCGGGCCGGTGCCGGCGAGGGGTTCGTCGAGGATCAGGAGCTCGGCGCCGGAGGCGATCAGCATGGCGATCTCGAGTTGGCGCTGCTCGCCGTGACTGAGGCTCGTGGCGGGGCGATCGGCGCGATCGACCAGACCCGTCGAGGTGAGCGCCTCGGTGACGGCGCGCGCCTCCTCCGCCGGGCTCGCGCCGGCGAGGCCACGGGCCTGGGCCGCCACCGCGCAGTTCTCGGCGACGGTGAAGGCGGGCAGCACGTTGGTGCGCTGGAACGAGCGGCCGATGCCGCGCCGCGCCTTGGCATGCGCCGAGAGCGCGGTGATGTCGACGCCGTCGAGACGGATGGTGCCGCCCGAGACCGGGAGCGCGCCGGTCAGGAGGTTGGTGAAGGTGGTCTTGCCGGCGCCGTTGGGGCCGATCACCGCATGGATGCGGCCCGGTTCGAAGGCGACGGTGACGCCGTCGACGGCGGTGAGGCCGCCGAAGGTGCGGCGCAGACCCTCGACCTCGAGGCGCGGCGGCGGCGAGGCGCGGCGGGTCTCGACGGCCGCGCCGGTCTCCGCGGCGGGCGCCCACGGCTTCGCCGGGCGCAACGGCAGCCAGCCGGCGAGGCCCTTGGGCGCGCCGAGCACGGCGGCGATCAGAAACAGGCCCATGGCGATCGGCCAATGTTCGGAGACGGTGGCGCCGACCAGATCGGCGCTCTTCAGCATCTCCTCGGCGAGGGCATAGACCAGCGCGCCGACGATCGCACCCCACAGCGAGCCGACACCACCGAGCACCACCATCATGATGGCGAGGCCGCTCTCGCGCCAACCGAGGATCTCCGGCGGCACGAAACCGTCGATCGAGGCGAAGAGCGCGCCGCCGAAGCCGGCGACCATGGCGGCGATCACGAAGCTCGCCCATTTGTAACGGGCGCCGTCGAAGCCGAGCGCGTTCATGCGGGTCTCGTTGGCCTTGATCCCCTGCAGGACGCGACCGAAGCGCGACCGGGCGAGGGTGAGGACCGCGCCGTAGAGGACGACGAGGGCGGCGAGCGAGAACCACAGCAGCGTGTTGCGAGCGGAGAAATCGAGGATCGTCGCGCCGCCGATCTCCAGGATCGGCTTCACGTCGATCGAGGCGCCGTCGGAGCCACCGGCGATGCGCGTGTCGTGGAAGAGGGCGAAGATCATCTGCGACGCCGCCAGCGTCACCATGATGAAATAGAAGGCCCGCGTCCGGACCGCGAAGAGGCCGACCACCGCCGCCACCGCGCCGGAGAGCGCCACCGCCGCGCCGAGGGCGACGAGGAGATTGCCGGCCTCGTAGTCTGGCGGGGTGACGAACCAGACCGCATAGGCACCGAGGCCGAACCACGCGGCATGGCCGAAGGAGACGAGGCCGGTGACGCCGATCAGGAGATCGAGGCCGAGCACGAAGATCGCGGTCGCCAACACGCGGGTCGCGAACTTAACCTCGTAGGGGCCGGCGACGAAGGGCACGACCGCGAAGGCGACGGCGATCAGGCCGAGCAACACCAACACCGGGAGCGAAGGCAGACGGATCATCGGATCACCCTCCCGAAGAGACCACCGGGACGGACGACCAGGACCGACGCCATCAGCGCATAGACGACGACGCCGGCGAGCGAGGGCAGGAACACCTTGCCGAGGGCATCGGCGATGCCGATCGCCAGCGCGCCGAGGAAGGCGCCCTTGATCGAGCCGATGCCGCCGATGACGACCACCACGAAGGAGATGATCAGGATCCGCTCGCCGATGCCGGGATAGACGCTCTCCACCGGCGCGGCGAGCATGCCGGCGAGCGCGGCGAGCGCCGTGCCGGTGGCGAAGACGAGGGCGTAGAGACGCGAGGAATCGAAGCCGAGCAGCTCGGTCATCTCGCGGTTCGATTCGCCCGCCCGGATCAGCCGGCCGACCCTCGTCTTCTGGATGACGAAGAACATGGCCCCGGCGAGCGCGGCGCAGATCGCCGTCAGCGCCAGACGATAGACCGGATAGGCGAGCTGATCGGTCAGCCGGATCGAGCCGGAGAGATAGGAGGGCGCGGGCACGCCGTGCGGGTAGGAGCCCCACAGGATGCGCTGCACCTCGTTGAAGATCAGGATCAGCGCGAAGGTCAGCAGCACCTGCTGGAGGTGATCGCGCTTGTAGAGATGGCGCACGAAGGCGCGTTCGATCAGCCAGCCGAAGACGACGGCCAGGGGCACGCCGAGCAGGCAGGCGAGGAAGACGTCGCCGGTCACTTCCGTGAGCGTCAGGGCGAGATAGGCCCCGAGCATGTAGAACGAACCATGGGCGAGATTGATCACCCCGAGAATGCCGAAGACCAGGGTGAGACCACTGGCGGCCAGGAAGATCAGGAATCCGTATTGGATCCCGTTGAAGATCTGGACGAGGACGAGGTCCATGAGGTGAGGCCTTCTCGAGACGAGCGGGGGACGACGCGCGGGGAGAACCCGCCGCGCGCCGCCGATTTCCCGGGACGAGGGGGACCGATCAGGCCTTGCAGCCCTTGCCGGCGTCGGCGAGACCCTCGGCCGCGACGCCGAGAAGGTGGTTCTTGCCGCCCTTCAACTCACGCAGATAGAAGGTCTGCTTGGGGTTGCGGTTGGCGGAGAACTCGAAGGGGCCGCGGGGGCTCGCGAATTTCGCCTTGGCCATGGCGGCGTGCATGGCGTCCTTCTTGGCGACGTCGCCGCCGACGGCGGTGAGGCCGATGTCGAGGACGTGCATGGCGTCATATCCCTGCACCGCATAGACGTCGGGGGCGACGCCGTAGGCGGCCTCGAAGGCCTTGCGGAAGGCGGCGTCTTCCGGATTGGTCAGGCCCTCGGCGTAGTGGAGCACCGTCTTGACGCCGTCACCGGCGGCGCCGACCGCCGCCTCGACGCCGTCGGTGAGGAAGCCCGGACCCCAGAGCTGGACCGAGCCGGACAGGCCCGCCGCCGAGAAGTCCTTGATGAACTTGGCGGCACCACCGCCGGCGAAGAAGGAATAGACCGCCTGCGGCTTCAGCGAGGCGATCTCGGCCAGCGCCGACTGGAACTCGACGTCGGGGAAGGGCAGCGCGATCTTCTTGACGACCTTGCCGCCGCCGGCCTCGAAGGCCTTCTCGAAACCGGCGACCATCTCGTCGCCCGCGGCGTAGCGCCAGGTGCAGCTGACCGCCTCCTTGATGCCGGCGGCGATCATCGCCTTGCCGGTCGCCTCGCCGATCTGGCCGTTGGAGAAGGAGGTGCGGAAGATGTTGGGGGCGCACAGGCCGCCGGTGATGGCGTCGGCGCCGGCATTGGGGTCGAGCGTGGTGACGCCGGCCTCGCGGGCGATCTTGACCATGGCGGCGGCGACGCCGGAATGGACGGTGCCGACGAGGACGTCGACCTTCTCGCCGTAGACCAGCTTGTTGGTGAGTTCGGCCGCCTTGGGCGGGGCGGATTCGTCGTCGAGGGCGGTGAATTCGACGGCCCGGCCGGCGAGCGCGCCGCCCCTTTCCTTCACGTAGAGTTCGGCGCCGCGGCGGATCGCCTCGCCGAGCGGGGCATAGGTGCCGGAAGCCGGCAGGAGAAGGCCGATCTTCAGGCTGCCGGCGGCCGAGGCCGGACGTACGAAGGGGGCCACGCCGCCCAGAAGACCGCTGAGACCGACGGCGCCGGCCATGGTGAAAAATTCGCGTCTCGACGACGACATGAGGCACTCCTCCCGAGGATGACGTTTCGGCGTGCCTTCTTCTCGAGGTGGGCTCATGGCCCGGGGCACGCCTCTCCCTGCGAGAGGAACTTTATTTCATAAACGTTCCAGGTCAAGCCGATCATGCAATATTGTTCATTTTATCTCGGCTGCGACGATCAGTCCCGGGTGGCCGGCGGGGCGCAGGCGGACCATCGCCGGGCGTGGCCAGTCGACGACGAGGCGGCCGACGCAGTCGTCGAGGCCGGCGAGATCGATCGCATCATAGAACACCGGACGGCGCGAGCGAGCGACGAATTGATGGAAGAGATCGGCGACGTCGTAGTCGTAGACGATGTCGCCCGGGACGATGCCGGGGCGGCGGGCGAAGAAGCGGCGCAGCCCGGTGAAGCGGGCGCGACCGCCGGGTTCGCCGACGAAGCACAGGATCGCCCGGCCCGAGCCGAGCGCGATCCCCTCCTGCATGCGGGCATAGGCGCGTTCGTGGCCGGTGGCGAGGAGATCGGCGGTGACGCGATGATCGTCGGTGACGTCGCGCGGGTCGAGCGTCGTGCGCAGAGCGAACAAAGCTTCGCCCGGCAGCAGCGCGCGGGCGGCGACTAGGCGCGACAGCGGGTGCCCCGCGTGGGCGGCGACGTCGTCGGGCGTCGCGCTCACCCCTTGGTGCCGCGATTGCGCGACTGCCACGGGCACCCGACCGCGCAATAGGACTGGATCATGCCGTAGAGCCGGGCCGCGCTCGCCTCGACCGCGACGCCGGAGGTGTCGAGTTGGGTTCGGGCGCGGGCATAGAGCGGCTCGCGGCTCGACAGGATGGTGATCAACTCCGACATCGCCGCCTTGTCGTTGGCCATCGGCCTGAGATCGCCCTGTTGGCGGACGCGGCTCATGTGCTCGGCCGGCGAGGTCTTCACCCAGATGGTGAAGAAGGAGGCGAGCAGCAACTCGAAGGTGACCGGCTCACCGACGATACCACCGCCGGTGGCGAGCAGCATCGGGCCGGGCTGCTCGATCAGGCGCTGCAGCGTGATCCGCTCCAGGCGGCGATAGCCGTCCTGGCCGTAGAGGGCGAGGATCTCGTTGATCGAAAAGCCGTGTTCGGCCTCGATCTCCTTGTTGAGCTCGACGAAGGGCCAGCCGAGACGTTCCGCCGCGAGGCGCCCGAGGGTCGATTTCCCGGCGCCGCGCAAGCCGATCAGGGCGACCCGGTCGACCGCGATGTGGGCCTCGCCGACGGCGCGCGGCCCCGACGGCAGTTTCTCGCCGGAGAGCAGCGCCTTGACCTCGGCGACGGTGGCGGGCGGGGCGCCGCGCAACAGATCGCGGATCAGGCGCCAGTCGGGCGTCTCGGCGGTCTCGCCGCCGACCAGATCCTCGAGCGGGGCGCCGGTCGCCTCGGCGACCCGGCGCAGCAGCATGATCGAGACGTTGCCCTGACCGCCCTCGAGCTGGGCGATGTAGCGCTCGGAGATGCCGGAGACCTTGGCGAGCACCTTGCGCGACATGCCGCGCAGCGCCCGCATCCGCCGCACCCGCTGGCCCAACTCGACCAGAAAGGCCTCGTCGGCGTCTTCCCGCGCGGTGGCGCGGGAGGCGCGGCCGGACCCCTCCGCGCTCGACGGATCGGTCGCGGCGACGGTCTCGGCGGGCAGGGTATCGGCGCTGTCTTCGGGTTCGGTCATGGCGCGGCTCGGTTTGGAATGGATGAAAAATAGTACAGCGCCCCCTTGACGGCAACCCGGCGGACGCGGCATGAAAATATGAACTATATTTCCACTCACGCGCAGCCGCGAAGGGTGGAGCGAACCGGAGGCAACACCCATGTCCACCACCGACACCCCGGCGCATCGCGCCTTTGTCGCCGAGATCGGCGCCATCGCCGCCGCGATCGGCGACCGTCCGCTCGACGCCGACCTCGCAAAATGGCTCGATGCCACCTATCCCGCCGGCGGCCCGACCTTCCGCGCCATCGCCGAGGCGATCGAGACCGGCGACGCGGAGGGCTGGATCTGCCCGCGCGAGAACGACGGGATCCGTTGGGGCCGGGTGATCAAGGCGGGCGCCGAGGCCGGACGCTTCTCGGTCGACGTCGTCCACATGGAGAGCTGCCGGGGGCCGCACCACGTCCACCCCAAGGGCGAGATCGGGATGGTCATGCCGGTCGTGGCCGAGCCGAATTTCGACGGCTTTCCCGAGGGTTGGTACGTCTACGGACCGGGCAGCGCCCATCATCCGACCGTGAACGACGGCTCGGCCTACGTGCTCTATCTGCTGCCCGACGGCGCGATCGAGTTCACCGGCCGCTGAAGCCCCCGCCCTCTCGTCACGGAACCGATCCCATGTCCGCAACCGCCTATACGAGCGCCGTCTACAACGCCGCCGACGATCTCGTCGATCGCAACATCCGCGAGGGACGCGGCGCCAAGCTCGCCTTCGTCGACCCCGAGCGCTCGCTCACCTATGACGCGCTCGCTTCGGAGACGCGGCGGTTCGCCGATCTCCTCGGCCGGCTCGGCCTCGTCCGCGAGGACCGGGTGGCGATGATCCTCCTCGACACGGTCGATTGGCCGATCGTCTTCCTCGGCGCGATCCGGGCCGGCATCGTGCCGATCCCGCTCAACACGCTGCTCGCCGCCGATCAATACGCCTATATGCTCGCCGACAGCCGGGCGAAGGTGCTGGTCGTCTCCGGCGCGCTGCTGCCGACCGTCGCGCCGATCCTGGCGGAGATCCCGACGCTGAAGCACGTGCTCGTCTCCGGCGGCGAAGCGAAGGCGCCGCATCGTTCGCTCGCGGCCGAGCTCGCCACCGCCTCCGACGTCTTCACCACCGCCGAGACCCATCCGGACGAGACCTGCTTCTGGCTCTATTCGTCGGGGTCGACCGGCGCGCCGAAGGGCACGCGTCACGTCCATTCGTCGCTGATGGCGACGGCGAAGCTCTACGGCCAGGGCGTTCTCGGCATCCGCGAGGACGACGTCGGCTTCTCGGCGGCGAAGCTCTTCTTCGCCTATGGGCTCGGCAATTCGCTGACCTTCCCGCTTTCGGTCGGGGCGACGGCGGTGCTCAACCCGGGACGGCCGACGCCGGCGACGGCCTTCGGCTTCTTCGAGACCTACCAGCCGACCATCTTCTTCGGCGTGCCGACGCTCTATGCGGCGATGCTGCACGATCCGGCGCATGCCGGCTCGACCGGCTCGGGCCGGCTCCGGATCTGCACCTCGGCCGGCGAGGCCCTGCCGGAACACATCGGCGAGACCTGGAAGAAGCGCTTCGGCGTCGACATTCTCGACGGCGTCGGCTCGACGGAGATGCTGCACATCTTCCTCTCCAACGCGCCCGGCGCGATCGTCTACGGCACCTCCGGCGTCGCCGTGCCGGGCTACGACCTCGAGCTGCGCGACGAACTCGGCCGGACCGTCGACGACGGCGAGATCGGCGAACTCTACGTGCGTGGTCCCTCGGCCGCCGACGGCTATTGGAACCAGCGCGCCAAGAGTCGTTCGACCTTCCAGGGCGAATGGACCCGGACCGGCGACAAGTACATTCGCGACGCGAAGGGCCGGCACACCTACTGCGGGCGCGCCGACGACATGTTCAAGGTCTCGGGCATCTGGGTGTCGCCGTTCGAGATCGAGGCGGCGCTCGGGTCCCACGAGGACGTGCTCGAGGCCGCCGTGGTCGCCCATGCCGACGAGGAAGGGCTCCTGAAGCCCAAGGCCTTCGTGGTGCTGAAGGACAGCGCCTCGGGCGAGGATCTCGAGGCGCGGCTCAAGGAGCACGTCAAGAAGACCGTGGGCATGTGGAAATACCCGCGGTGGATCGAGGTGGTGGAGGCTCTGCCCAAGACCGCCACCGGCAAGATCCAGCGCTTCAAGCTGCGCGAGGAAGCGTGATGCCGCTCGAGCGCGAGGGTTTCGTCACCGTCGCGGGGCGACGGCTCGAATACCGCCATCTCGGGCCGCAGCCGAGCGAGGCGCCGACCCTGGTGCTGCTGCACGAGGGGCTGGGTTCGGTCGGGCTGTGGCTCGATTTTCCGGAAAGGCTGCAGGCGGCGACCGGCTGCGGCGTCTTCGTCTACAGCCGCGCCGGCTATGGCGCGTCCGACCCGGTCGAGCTGCCGCGCCCGCTCGACTACATGCAGCGCGAGGCGGAGGAGGTGCTTCCGCCCCTCCTCGACGCCATCGGCTTCGAGCGCGGCGTGCTCGTCGGCCATTCCGACGGCGCCTCGATCGCGGCCCATCATCTCGGCCGGGTGCGCGACGGGCGCGTCGAGGCGGCGGTGCTGATCGCGCCGCATTTTCTGGTCGAGGACATGTGCGTCGCGGCGATCGCGGAAGCGAAGATCGCCTGGGAGACCACCGATCTCCGGGCGAAGCTCGGCCGGTGGCACGCGAACCCGGACGTCGCCTTCCTCGGCTGGAACGGCGCCTGGCTCGACCCCGAGTTCAAATTCTGGGACATCCGCGCCTCGCTCGAGACGATCGCCAAGCCGATGCTGGTGATCCAGGGGGCCGACGATCAGTACGGCACGATGGTCCAGCCCGACACCGCCGTGGCGCTCTCGCCCGCGCCGGTCCTCGTCGAGATCCTGGCCGGCGTGAAGCACTCGCCCCACCGCGAGGGGCGCGACGCCACGGTGGCGGCGATCGGCCGGTTCTTCTCCGCCTTTCCCGACCTTTCGGTCGCCCGCACATGCGAGGCCCACACATGATCCGCCTTCAGAGCTACGTCGCCGATCGCTTCGTCGACGGCACCGCCGCCGGACGTTCCTTCGTCGATCCGACCACCGGAGCGGTGCTGGGCACGATCGATTCCACCGGCGTCGACTGCGCCGACGCGCTCCATCATGCCCGCACCGTCGGCGGACCGGCGCTCGCGGCGATGAGCTTCGCCGCGCGCGGGGCGCTCCTCGGCGCGATCGCCGACGCGCTCCAGGCGCGCCGCGACGACTGGATGGAGATCGCCCGCAAGAATTCCGGCAATACGACCCGCGACGCCTCGGTCGACGTCGACGGCGGCATCGCCACGCTCAAATATTACGCCCGCCTCGCCAAGGGGCTGGGCGACACGCGGATGCTGATCGAACCGGGCGCCGACAGGCTCGCCAAGGGCCCGTTCGAGGCGCGCCACGTCTGGACGACGCGGCCGGGCGCGGCGATCTTCATCAACGCCTTCAACTTCCCCTCCTGGGGTCTCTGGGAGAAGGTCGCCGTGGCGATCGTCGCGGGCATGCCGATCGTCGCCAAGCCGGCCTCGGGCACGGCGTGGCTGGCGGAGGCGATGGTGCGCGCCGTGGTCGCGGCGGGGGTGCTGCCGGCCGGCGTGTTGTCGCTGGTGTGCGGCTCGGCCGAGGGCCTCCTCGACGCGGTCGAGCCGTTCGACTGCATCGCCTTCACCGGATCGGCGGAGACGGGCCGGATGATCCGCGCCCATCCGGCCGTGCTCGCGGCCAATCCGCGCCTCGGCATCGAGGCCGACAGCGTCAACACGGCGCTGCTCGCCCCCTCGGCCACGCCGGAAGCGGCAGCCTTCGAACGGCTCGTCGAACAGGCGCTCGCCGCCGTCTCGGTCAAGGCCGGGCAGCTCTGCACCAACATCCGCCGCATCCTGGTGCCGGCGGGCGTCGAGGACGCCTTCGTCGCGACGCTCGCGACCCGCATCGACGATCTGGTGGTCGGCGATCCGGCGCTCGCGGAAGTCACCGTCGGGCCGCTGGTCGACGAGAAACAGCTGCGCGCCGCCTTCGCCGGTCTCGCCGCGCTGGCGCCGGAGACGCGCACGGTGCGCGGCGGCGGCATTCCCGCCACCGTGGTCGGGGCGGACACCGCGCAGGGCGCGTTCCTGGCGCCGACGCTGCTCGTCGCCGACACCGGGGCGGTGCTCTCCGCCGTCCACGACGTCGAGGTGTTCGGGCCGGTCGTGACCGTGATCCCCTACGCCACGCTCGACGAGGCGGTCGATCTCGCCGCGCGGGGCGAAGGGTCGCTCGCCGCCTCGATCTATGCCGACGGCGCCGAGGAGGCCGCGACGATCGCCGCCCGACTCGCGCCCCTACATGGGCGGGTGCTGGTGGTCGACGCCGAGGTCGGGCGGGGCCACACCGGCCATTCGATCGTGATGCCGCAATGCGTCCACGGCGGCCCCGGCCGGGCCGGCGGCGGCGAGGAACTGGGCGGGCTCAGGGGCCTGCGCTTCTTCATGCAGCGCACCGCGATCCAGGGATCGCCGACCATGCTGGCGGATCTCGCGGCGAAGGCGACCGAGACGTCGCTCTGAAGCGCGGCCCGGGCGCCTTCGGGCGTCCGGGGCTTCGGGAGAGTCGCGCCGGCCATCATGAAAAAAAATGCATGATTTGACCCACGACTCTCTAGACAGCCTCAAAAATGGAAATATAGTGCATTTCACCAAATCAACACCGAGGGCGGAAACATGGCCGACGAGGCACGCAAATTGGCGCGAGGCGCCACCCGAATCGACTTCCTGACCGATCCGTCGCGGTATCGTCATTGGAAGCTCTCGTTCGACGGCCCGGTGGCGACGCTCGCCATGGACGTCGACGAGAACGGCGGCCTCTACGAGGGCTACCAGCTCAAGCTCAATTCCTACGACCTCGGCGTCGACATCGAGCTCGCCGACGCGCTGCAGCGCCTGCGCTTCGAGCATCCGGAAGTGAAGGTGGTGCTGCTGCGTTCCGCGAAGCCCAAGGTCTTCTGCGCCGGCGCCAACATCCGCATGCTCGCCGGCTCCGAGCACGCCCACAAGGTCAACTTCTGCAAGTTCACCAACGAGACCCGCAACGGCATCGAGGACTCCTCCGAGTTCTCCGGCCTCAAGACCATCTGCGTGGCGAGCGGCTCGACTGCCGGCGGCGGCTACGAGATGGCGCTCGCCTCCGACCACATCATGCTGGTCGACGACGGCACCTCGGCGGTGTCGCTGCCGGAGGTGCCGCTGCTCGCGGTTCTGCCCGGCACCGGCGGCCTCACCCGCGTCGTCGACAAGCGCAAGGTGCGCCGCGACCATGCCGACGTGTTCTGCACCATCGAGGAAGGCATCAAGGGCAAGCGCGCCGTCGATTGGCGCCTGGTCGACGAGATCGTGCCGCTCTCCCGGCTCGAGGAGACGGTCGCCGAGCGCGCCGCCGAATTCGCCGCCCGCTCGCCGCGCGGCACCGGCACCGGCATCGCCCTGAAGCCGCTCGACCGCACCTTCCGCGCCGACGGCATCGACTATTCGCTGGTGACCGTCGACGTCGATGCCGCCGCCCGTGTCGCCACCATCACCCTCGAGGGTCCGCAGGACCTGCCGCCGGCCTCGGCCGAGGCGCTCGCCGCGCTCGGCTCCGACAGCTGGATCCTGACGCTCGCCCGCGAGTTCGACGACGCCATCCTCGATCTCCGCAACAACGCCTATGAGATCGGCACCTTCGTCTTCAAGTCGAAGGGTGACGGCGCGAAGGTCGCCGCCTGGGACGCCTTCCTCGAGGCCAACAAGGGCGACTGGCTGGTCAACGAGATCCGTCAGTACTGGAAGCGCGTGCTGAAGCGCGTCGACGTCACCTCGCGCACGCTCGTCACCCTGGTCGAGCCGGGCTCCTGCTTCACCGGGCTCTTGGCCGAACTCGTCCTCGCCGCCGACCGCTCCTACATGCTGATCGGTTCCTTCGAGGGCGACAACCGTCCGGCGCCGACCCTGGCGCTGACCTCGGCCAACTTCGGTCCCTATCCGATGAGCCACGGCCTCACCCGGCTCGAGAACCGCTTCCTCGCCACGCCCGAACACGTCGGCGAACTCGAGGCCGCGGCCGGCACGGCGATGGACGCGGAAGCGGCGGAGAAGGCCGGTCTCGTCACCTTCGCCTGCGACGACATCGACTGGGCCGACGAGGTCCGCGTCTATCTCGAGGAGCGCGCGTCCTATTCGCCGGACGCGTTGACCGGCCTCGAGGCGAACCTGCGCTTCGCCGGGCCCGAGACCATGGAATCGAAGATCTTCGCGCGCCTCACCGCTTGGCAGAACTGGATCTTCCAGCGCCCCAACGCGGTCGGCGAGGAGGGCGCGCTGCGCCGCTACGGCACCGGGCTGCGGCCGACCTACGACATGCGTCGCGTCTGAACCCCGCCGCCCGGGGGCGACCCCGGGCGCGACCACCGAACATCAGAACACATGGAAACGCCGGGGGTCTCATTCCCCCCAGGGAGGACGACATGGCCGATACGATGAACGTCGATTATTCGACGAAGGTCCCCAACAACGTCGATCTCGCGGGCGACCGTCAGGTTCTGCGCGCGCTCGAGAGCTGGCAGCCGAACTACATCGACTGGTGGAAGGACATGGGGCCGGAAGGCTTCCAGAACTCGCTCGTCTATCTGCGCACCGCCGTCTCGGTCGATCCGCAGGGCTGGGCCAAGTTCGACTACGTCAAGATGCCCGACTATCGCTGGGGCGTCCTGCTCGCCCCGAAGGAAGAGGGCCGCAAGGTCAACTTCGGCAAGCACAAGGGCGAGCCGGCGTTCCAGGACGTCCCCGGCGAATATCGCGCCATGCTGCGCCGCCTGATCGTCATCCAAGGCGACACCGAGCCGGCCTCGGTCGAGCAGCAGCGTCATCTCGGCTCGACCGCGCCGTCGCTCTACGACCTCCGGAACCTGTTCCAGGTCAACGTCGAGGAGGGCCGTCACCTCTGGGCGATGGTCTATCTGCTGCACAAGTACTTCGGCCGCGACGGCCGCGAGGAGGCGGACGAGCTGCTGCGTCGCCGTTCCGGCTCCAAGGAGACGCCGCGCATGCTCGGCGCCTTCAACGAGGAGACCCCGGACTGGCTGTCGTTCTTCATGTTCACCTTCTTCACCGATCGTGACGGCAAGATGCAACTCGAGAGCCTCGCTCAGTCCGGCTTCGATCCGCTGTCGCGCACCTGCCGCTTCATGCTGACCGAGGAAGCCCATCACATGTTCGTCGGCGAGACCGGCGTCGGGCGCACCATCGAGCGGACCTGTCAGGCGATGAAGGCGGCCGGGATCACCGACCCCTACGACGTCGCCGCGGTGCGCAAGCTCGGCGTGATCGACCTGCCGCTGATCCAGAAGAAGCTGCACATGCACTATCCGCTGACGCTGGACCTGTTCGGCGCGGAGATTTCGACCAACTCTGCCAACTACTACAACGCCGGCCTCAAGGGTCGCTTCGGCGAGACCAAGATCGACGACGATCACCAGCTCACCAACGACACCTATCCGGTGGCGAAGTTCGTCGACGGCCAGATCGTCATCGAGCACGTGCCGGCGCTGACCGCGCTCAACATGCGCCTGCGCGACGACTATTCCGCCGACTGCGCCAAGGGCGTCGAGCGTTGGAACAAGATCATGCAGAAGGAAGGCATCGACTTCCGGCTCGAGCTGCCGCATCAGGCCTTCAACCGGCAGATCGGCGAGTTCGCGCCGATGCAGGCGACGCCGAAGGGCGTGATCCTGTCGGAAGCCGACTGGGCCGCCAAGAAGGACGAGTACCTGCCCTCGCGCGACGACCTCGCCTATCTCGACAGCCTGATGAAGGCCGAGGTCGAGCCGGGCCGGTACGCCGGCTGGATCAACCCGCCCAAGGTCGGCATCGACAACAAGCCGGGCGACTTCGAATACGTGAAGATCGCCGCCTGAGGAAAGAGGGGTGCGGTGTCCGACCCGGCGCCGCACCCCACCCCTCCGCCCGAGGGGAGAGACGACGCCGTCGTCCGCGATCGACCGTCGACAATAATCGATTGAACTCCCTCCGGAGCCGCCCATGAACGCCCCCACGAGCCCCGCCGTCGTCAAGCAACATCTGATCGATCCGGAGATCTGCATCCGCTGCAACACCTGCGAGGAGATGTGCCCGATCGACGCCATCACCCATGGTGACGACAACTATGTGGTCGATGCCTCGATCTGCAATTTCTGCATGGATTGCATCGCCCCCTGCCCGACCGGCGCGATCGACAACTGGCGCATGGTGACCGAGACCTGGAGCCTCGACGATCAGCATTCCTGGTCGGACCTGCCCCCTCAGCCCGACCTCGGCGGGGCGGCGATGGGCGCGGTCGAGGCGATCGACGACGAGGTCGACGCGATCATCGCCTCGGCGCACGGCGGCGCCGGCGGCAAGTCGGTGGCGCCGAAGTCGGCCTCCAAGCCCTCGATCAATCTCTTCAACCGCTCCAAGCCGGCGGTGGCGACCGTCACCGGCATCTATCGGCTGACGGCGGAGGACGCCTCGACCGACATCCGCCACGTCATTCTCGACTTCGGCGACGTGCCGTTCCCGGTCCTCGAGGGTCAGTCGATCGGCATCGTCCCGCCGGGCGTCGACGCCAAGGGCGAGCCGCATCGCGTCCGCCTCTATTCGGTCGCCTCGCCCCGTCACGGCGAGCGGCCGAACCACAACAATCTGTCGCTGACGGTGAAGCGCGAACCGAACGGCGTCTGCTCCAACTACGTCTGCGATCTGAAGCGCGGCGACAAGGTCACGGTGACCGGACCGTTCGGCGCCACCTTCCTGATGCCCGACGATCCCGCCGCCAACATCGTGATGGTGTGCACCGGCACCGGCTCGGCGCCCTTCCGTGGCATGACCGAATGGCGCCGCCGCACCCAGCCCAACGCGCCGGGCAAGCTGATGCTGTTCTTCGGCGCCCGCCGGCCGGAGGAACTCCCCTATTTCGGCCCCTTGCAGAAGGTGCCGGAGAGCCTCCTCACCAAGTTCTTCGCGTGGTCGCGCGTGCCGAACGAACCCAAGGTCTATGTCCAGGACCTGATGCGGCGCGAGGCGGCGACGATGGTGGAGTTGCTGAAGTCGCCGGCGACCCATCTCTATCTGTGCGGTCTCAAGGACATGGAGCACGGCGTCGACGAGGCGCTCGCCGACGTCTGCCGCGGCGCCGGCATGAGCTGGGAGAGCCTTCGCAAGGAGATGCGCGACCAGGGCCGCTATCACGTCGAGACCTATTGAGAGGCGACGCCGACCCTCCGCGCCGAAGACACCGACGCCCCCTCGCGGGGCGCCGGCTCGATTCTGCCGCACTGCCGCGTGACGGATCGCCGTGTTCATGGCGACATGGCGGCGTTCGTTCCCGACGAGGATCCTCCTTCATGGTTCGCGCCACCCGTCTCGAAATCACCGCCTTCGGCCTCGACGGCCTCCGCCTCGCCACGCGCGAGGTCGGCGAGCCCGGTCCCGGCGAGGTTCGCCTCCGCTTGCAGGCGGCGAGCCTCAACCGGCGCGACCTGCTGCTGGTCGAGGGCATCTACAATCCGAAGCAGACACTGCCGGTCGTTCCCTGTTCCGACGGAGCGGGCATCGTCGAGGCGGTCGGTCCGGGCGTGACCCGGGTCGCGCCCGGCGACCGGGTGGCGCTCCACTTCTTCACCGGCTGGATCTCGGGCGAGCCGAACACCGAGAAGCTCGCGACCGCGCTCGGCGGTCCCGGCGGCGACGGCACGCTCGCCACCCACATGATCGTCTCGGCCGAGGCGGTGGTGAAGCTGCCGGAGGCGATCGACACCGCGACCGCCGCGACGCTGCCCTGCGCGGCGCTGACGGCATGGTCGGCGATCGTCGATCTGGGCCGGGTCAGGCCGGGCGACACGGTGTTGATCCAGGGCACCGGCGGCGTCTCTCTGTTCGCGCTGCAGTTCGCGGTGCGGGCGGGCGCGCGGGTGATCGGGCTCACCTCCTCGCCCGAACGCGCCGAGGTGATGCGCCGGCTCGGCGCGGCGGAGGTGGTGAATTACCGCGAGGTGCCGAAATGGGGTCCGGTCGCGCGCGATCTCGCCGGCGGCCGGCTCGATCTCGTCGTCGAGGTCGGCGGCGCGGAGACGCTCGACCAGTCGGTGCGTTTCGTGCGGCCGGGCGGCACGGTGGCGCTGATCGGCGTGCTCTCCGGCAATTTCGCGACCTTCAATCTGTCGCTCGCCGTGATGCGTCAGGTGCGGATGCAGGGCGTCACCTGCGGCGATCGCGAGGCCTTCGAGGCGATGCTGCGCTCGATCGCCGTCTCCGGCATCGATCCGGTGATCGACAGCCGCTTCGTCCTCACGGATGCCCGCGCCGCCTTCGAGCGGATGAAGGCCAACGGCCATGTCGGCAAGATCCTGATCGACCTCGAGGAAGCGTCATGAGCGAGACCCCGCTGGTTCTGAGCGAGCGGCACGACGGCTGGCGCCTCGTGCGGCTCAATCGCCCCGACAAGCTCAACGCCTTCACCGAGGATCTGCATCGCGCACTCATGGCCGCGCTCCTCGAGGCGGAGGCCGATCCCGAGTGCCGGGCACTGCTCCTCACCGGATCGGGCCGGGCCTTCTCCTCCGGCCAGGATCTCGGCGATCGGATCCGCGCGATCAAGCAAGGTCCGCTCGATCTCGGCGCCTCGCTCGAGACCTTCTACGAGCCGCTCATCGCGCGGATCCGGGCGCTCCCCTTCCCGGTCGTGGTGGCGATCAACGGCATCGCCTCGGGCGCCGGCCTCAACGTGGCGCTCCACGGCGACGTGGTGATCGCCGCCGAGGGCGCGAAACTCACCGAACCCTTCTCCCGGATCGGCCTGATCCCCGATGCGGGAGGGTCGTGGCTTCTGCCGCGTCTCGTCGGCCGGGCGCGCGCCAACGCGTTGGTGTTCCTGGCGGAGACGATCACCGGCGCGGAGGCGGCGGCGATCGGGCTCGTCGCCGAGGCGGTCGCCGACGAGGCGCTCATGGAGCGGGCGGAAGCGATCTGCGCCCGGCTCGCCAAGGGGCCGCGGGCGACGCTCGCCCGGCTCAAACGGCTGATGCAGGCCTCCGAGAGCAACGATCTCTCGGCGCAGCTGAAGCTCGAGCGCGAGATGCAACAAATCTCCGGCCGCGCCGCCGATTATGCCGAAGGCCTCGCCGCCTTCGCCGAAAAGCGGCCGCCGCGCTTCGACTGAGGCGGCGGACCGATCGACGATCGGCACCATCCTTCTCCTTTGGGCGCATACGAAAAAACCCGCAGGAACCATCGTTCCGGATATTGACAGTATACTGATGATCAGTATGGTGTCCTTCAATCGGTTCGATGGCGGGTCCCGCCCCCGTCGTGCCGGCCGAGCCCGAGGCTCGGTCCGAACGAAGAGAGCCGAAGGCTCCGTCCACGACACAGGGAGAGGGCATTCGTGACCATTCGTCGCCACACGATTCTCGCCGCTGCGCTGGCGGCCGGCACCGCGCTCGCCGGCACCGCCGCGCGCGCCGAGGATCCGATCAAGATCGGCTTCCTCTCCACCTTCTCCGGCCCCGGCGGCCAGCTCGGTCAGGAACTGCTCGACGGCTTCACGCTGGCGCTCGACAAGACCGGCAACACGCTCGGCGGCCGCGCCGTGGAGGTGATCCAGGGCGACGATCAGGCCAAGCCCGACGTCGGCCGTCAGGTCGCCGACAAGATGATCGAGCGCGACAAGGTCCAGATCCTCACCGGCGTCAACTTCTCCAACGTGATGCTGGCGGTGGCCAAGCCCGCCCTCGATGCCGGCGCCTTCGTGGTCTCGGTCAATGCCGGCCCGTCGCAATATGCCGGCGCGCAGTGCAATCCCCACTTCTTCGTCGGCTCGTTCCAGAACGACACCTCGCCGGAGGCGATGGGATTGGAGGCCACGAAGCGCGGCATCAAGAAGATGTATCTGATGGCGCCCAACTATCCCGCCGGAAAGGACTTCCTGGCGGGCTTCAAGCGCACCTACAAGGGCGAGGTCGTGGGCGAGGTCTACACCGCCTTCGGCCAGCTCGACTATGCCGCCGAGATCGCTCAGGTGCGCGCCACGGCGCCGGAGGGGGTGTTCTTCTTCTATCCGGGCGGCATGGGCATCAATTTCGTCAAGCAGTACGATCAGGCCGGCCTGAAGAAGACCACGCCGCTCTTCGGCCCGTCCTTCTCGCTCGACCAGACCGTGCTGCCGGCGATGGGCGACGCGGCGGTCGGCGCCTTCGCCGCCACCCATTGGGCCGAAGACGCCGACGACGCGGCCTCCAAGGCGTTCCGCGAGGCGTTCGAGGCGAAGTATCACCGCCTGCCCTCGCCCAATGCGGCCCAGGCCTATGACACCGTCATGATGCTCGACGCGGCGCTGAAGACCGTCTCGGGCAAGATCGAGGACGCGGCCGCCTTCCAGAAGGCCCTGGAGACCGTGAAGTTCGACAGTCTGCGCGGCCATTTCCGCTTCAACACCAATCACTACCCGGTCCAGGACTTCTGGCTCGCCGAAGTGGTCAAGGACGCCCAGGGGCGCCCCTTGATGGCCAAGCGCACGCTGATCGTCGCGGATCACCCCGACAGCTACGTCGCCAAGTGCAAGATGAAGTGAGGCGGAGCCTCTCCTTCTCCCGCAAGAAGAGAAAGGGTCCGAAGGGCGGATGAGGGGCTTCAGCCTTTCGTTCGCGCCTCGGGGCGAGGACGTGCTCCGCCCCGCCCCCCTCTCGTCTGTCCGCTTCGCGGCCGCCTTCTCCCGCGAGGGGCGGAGAAAGAGCGGGCTTCGCCCGCGACGACACCTCGCGCCACCGCATCGCCAGGAGATCCCGACCCCATGACCATCGAGCTCTTTGCGGAGCAGCTTCTCAACGGCGTCCAGTTCGGCGTGACGCTGTTTCTGATGGCGTCGGGGCTGACGCTGGTGTTCGGCATCATGAACTTCATCAATCTGGCGCACGGC
>NZ_JAFNIH010000032.1 GCF_019160155.1 Pinisolibacter aquiterrae | reverse complement strand
AACTCAACATCCAGCCGACCCTGACGATCCGGCCGGGGTTCCCGGTCCGGGTCATCGTCAATCGTGATCTCGTGTTGGCGCCTTACGGAGGGCAGACGCCATGACCAAGTTGAAGCTCGGAGCACTTGTCGACGACCGACCGGTCAAGCTCACGGTCGAGCTGCCGGCCGCCTTGCACCGCTGCTGCTGGGGCTGAACCAGATTGCGATTTATCTTGCAGTGTCGGCATCCGGCATGCTCGGTGGAACGTAACCGGCCGATCTTGGCCGCCTTACCGGCCTGATGGGCGCGGGATAGTTTACGTCGTTGACGACGTCGTTATTGACGTCATCAAGGAGGTGAGCGGTGCGCCAGGAGATCCTGATCGGCCCGGAGCGACGGCGGCGATGGTCGATGGACGAGAAGCTGCGGGTTCTGTCCGAAGTCTCGGGCGACGATGCGGTCGTCGCGGAAGTTGCCCGGCGGCACGACATCACGCGACAGCACATCTATCAGTGGCGGCGCGAGGCGGTGAGGAAAGGCCTCTTGCCAGTCGAAGCGCCGCGGTTCCTGGCGATCGAAGTCGCCCCCGACGGTCCGCACGAACGAATCGATCCGTGCTCGGGGCCTGTGGCGAAGGCGGCAGGCCGGCTCGAGGTCGCGCTGCGCAACGGCCGGATCATCCGGCTCGGAGACGACGTCGACGACGGCAATCTCGCGCGCCTCATTCGGATCGTGGAAGCGGCATGATCGGACCGGGGACCGGCGTTCGCGTCTACCTCGCCTGCGGGGTGACCGACATGCGCAAAGGGATCGGCGGCTTGGCGGCAGCGGCCCAACAGACCTTGAAACAAGCTCCCGGCTCCGGCGCGGTGTTCGCGTTTCGGGGACGAAGAGGCGACCGGATCAAACTCCTTCACTGGGATGGGCAAGGGTTCTGCCTGTACTACAAGGTGCTCGAGAACGGCCGTTTCCCGTGGCCGTCGACGGCGGATGGGTCGATCGGACTGACGTCGGCGCAGCTGTCGATGTTGTGGGAGGGGATCGACTGGCGGCGGCCGGCGTGGAGCGCACCGCCGTCCCGCATCGTCTGATTATCGTGTCTTTCCAATGATATGCGTGGCGGATTCGGCGAGATTCCGCTAGTCTTCGAACATGACGAAGACGCCTGAAGATCTTCCCGATGACCCCGCCGCACTCAAGGCGATCATCCTCGCTCAGCGAGAAGAGAACGCGCGTCTGACGGTTCAGGTCGGCACTTGGGAAGCTCTGGTCGATGCGCTCAAGACCCGCATCGCATGGCTTGAGAAGCAGAAGTTCGGACGCAGTTCGGAGAAGATCCATCACGAAATCGATCAGCTCCAGCTCGCTCTCGAAGACCTCGAAGTGGCGATGGCCGCCGCCGGCCGGCTCCCGAAGGACGACGAGCCGGCCGCGCCCCCTTCCGGGCAGACGACGGAACAGCGGCGCCGTGGGGCGCCTCGGATCTCACCGAACGCGGAGCGTGAGCGGGTCGTCTTCGATCCCGGTGAACGCTGCCCGAAGTGTGGTGGCGAACTGCGCCTGATCGGTGAGGACGTCGCGGAGATCGTCGAATACGTGAAGGCGAAGCTGAGGGTTCTGGAACTGGCGCGGCAGAAGAAATCCTGCCGGGTCTGCGGGACCATCGTTCAGCCGGCGGCACCGACCCGCCCCATCGATCGCGGCATCGCCGGCGCGGGGCTCCTCGCCCACATCCTGGTCTCCAAGTTCGACGATCACCTGCCGCTCTATCGCCAGGCGGAGATCTTCGCCCGGCTCGGCATCGACATTCCGCGTTCGACGATGATCGACTGGTGTGGCGCAGCCATCGAGACGGTGAGGCCGGTCGCCGATCTGATCAAGACCGACATCATGACGGGGGATCGGCTGCACGGCGACGACACGCCGATCCAAGTCCTCGATCCCGGGCGCCGCAAGATCGACCCTGGCCTTCGTGCCGTGAAGGAGGGACGCATCTGGGTCTACGTCCGCGACGACCGTCCCTGGGCGGGGGAGAGCCCACCGGCGGCGGCCTACTGGTTCTCGCCCGACCGCAAGGGCGAGCATCCGCAGGGCTATCTGCGCGACTTCCGAGGCATCCTACAGGCCGACGCCTATGGTGGCTTCCAGAAGCTCTACGAACCGGGTCCCGACGGAGCCCCGCGCATTCGCGAAGCCGCATGCTGGGCGCATCTGCGGCGCGACTTCCACGACGTCTGGAAGGCGACCGGATCGCCGTTGGCCAAGGCGGCGCTCGATCTGATCGGCCGCCTCTACGACGTCGAGCGGGAGATCACCGGCACCACGGCGGAAAACCGTCGGGACATTCGTCAGTCACGGTCCATGCCGGTGGTCGAAGACTTCCGGGCTTGGTGCGACGCCCATCTGGCGCAGATTCCCGGCAAAGGCGACCTCGCCAAGGCGATCCGCTATGCCCTGCGGCGATGGCACGCGTTCACGCTCTTCCTCGACGACGGGCACGTGGCGATCGACAACAATCCCGCCGAGCGCGCCATCAGGCCGATCAGCATCGGACGGAAGAACTACCTCTTCGCGGGCTCGGACGCAGGCGGTGAGAACCTCGCCGACATCATGACGATCATCGAGACCGCCAAACTCAACGGCGTCGAACCGGAGGCCTACCTCACCGACCTCCTCGGCCGCATCAAAGACCACAAGATCAACCGGCTCGACGTACTCCTGCCGTGGAACTGGTCGCCCCTCACTCAGGCCGAAACAAAGGCCGCCTGAACGTCGACGACGGTGCTGGGCGGCCGGTTACGGTGGAACGGCCATCACTTGGTTTGGTCGCCACGCTCTTGGATTATTCAGCGCGGCATTCATCGGGGCCGGCCTGATTGTCGCGGAATTGGCGCATCGACGCATCGCACGGACTCTGAGCCCGCAGGCAAGTGCAGCCAAACCACTCTTCGCTGACGATGTGCACCGCTTCTTCCGATGGCGGGATGCCGTCTTCATCCTGTCTGTCGCTTGAGGGCGGCCGCGACCCTGCCCGTTGAGCCAGTCCTGATGTCCGTTGATCATCGGGTTAGGCTTTGGTGCCGGCTGTCTTACCCAGCTTCGCGTTGTATCTCGTCGAACAAGCCTGCGGCACGCACCTTGGCCACACTCTCAAGTCCGTGCTTTGCTTGTTTTGTCGAAGGACGGCGGCTCCAACCGCCTGCCGCATAGTTGGCGAGCGTCATGCAGATGCTGGCGAGCTTGAAATGAAGCACTCCGCTGCGTTGCCCGGCCTCGGCTGTCGCCACCCAGACCGCTGGCGGAATACGCATACATTCTTCGATCCGATCATAGTCAGCGACCTCCAAAGCTGGTCCACGCCATTCCGTCACAGCGCCGGCCATGTTTACTGAGGTACCGTTAAGCTCCACCGGGAGTGGATCCGACAGCGTCGGAAGGTGTTTGCGGACGTCAGTCCAGCAGTCCTCTTTCTTGAACCACTCGGTAGGATTGCGGCTACCAACACTGGCTCGTAGCGCCTGATCGATCAGCGGTGCCCAGATGGAGATGAGCGCCTCCATTTCTATCGACAGCCGTTGTTGACGCCATATCAGGTTGAAATCGATGCGACCACCCGTACGTTCGCCAAGCGCGGCGATTACGTACGCTACGATATTGGCGCCATACGCTGGAAACTTCATCGTTCGTACCAATCGCTCGGTCGTACGATATAGGATAGTGAGCGCAATCAGCCTCCGGAACCAAGCGGCGTCCGGAGGCGGAGCTATTTGTTCCTTGCGGCGTTGCATGAAAGCTTGAAAGTTCTTCTGACCGCCAAAAGCGACGCGCCAAGGTGAGCCATCCCATGCTGACAGATAACGCGCGAGGTCGAGCTTGCCGAAGCGTCGAGCCTTTGGCGTCTGCTCCCGGAAGGTCCGCTGCTCGGTTGTTCGGTAAGAAGCTTTTTGCTCGGCAGCGAGCCATGATCCGCGCGAGCGCTCATAGAACCAGCGACCGCGTCCGGTTTCGAGCCACTCATTGTTCGCCAGCGTCTCCACTTCGCGGTGGAACGGGTCGTTGGCCGAGAAGTCGGCCTGCTGCACGGTATTCTGTCGGTTTGCGGCCCGGGAGATGGAGGAGACCATTTGCTCCAGATCCCCCTCAGTCACTCGGATAATCTTGACCGGTACCTCCACCGCGCCAAGAGAGACGCCTTCCTTGCGCCGGGCCCGGTGAAGTGACGCTATCGTCTGTCCGCCATTGACGATCTGCAGGCCACGCAGGCCGGTCAGGTACAATGCACCACCCTCGCGCTCAAGCCGGACCTCGTCAGCAGTTGCAACTACGCCATTATTGAAAGCGAGAAACAATTCCGGCTGTTCGACCAGCGTGCGGCGCAGCTCGGCGTTCACCGACTTGCGACCAGAAAGCCCCAGGAATGCGCGCACGTTCAGCTCGAGGAGATGCGTGCCGTACCGATCATAGATTCGCGACAGCGCTTCCCCCGGAAAAGCTGCAAGGAAAGCCTCGTAATGCCCTGCGCCCGAAGCAACCGGCAGACAGGCGATACGATTACCGGCCAGAGCGACAACGTCAACGTCGATATCAGCACGGGTCTGACCTTCTCCAAGAACCCTATGTAGCCGAACTATGTCGTAAAGCTCGATTTCAACGGACTTTCCGTGACTCTCGACCGTCGCGGGCAGTGTGCCGCTGGCAATGCAGTCTGTCAGCACGAGTATCCGGAAGCGCTCGATGCGCTCGCCAAGCGCCGCTACGCGGCGAGCGAGATCCCCGGCTTCTGTGTTGGACGGCTCAATGCGGTCCGCTAGGCCGCCGATGCACGCGGCCACATAGGTGCCGGCCCTTTCGGCAGTCTTCAACAGGTCTGAGGTGGGAATCCGATGTGGCGGGAGGTCGCCCGAATAATGCGTTGCAAAGAGCGTCAATTGGCCAGCGTCCTCATCGATAGCATAACCGCTGATTCGGAACGGTGATCGTCCAACTTTCCCTTCCTGAGGGAGGTCAAAGGCCGCCTCGATGTGACCAATTTCCTCAAGCTCGTTAATGACGATGCGCGTGAAGAGCGCTTCAGTCGACGGGATGTCTATTGTCGGATCATCACGCGCCTCATCGACCTCGTCCGCCAGCGCGCGTGCGAATTCTGACGTCGCAATCTCACTCATTACGCGCGCCCCCCGAACGTGTCCAATACCGTTGCAGCATCGACGGTAAAGGCGACGAGCGCGCGCGCCTCAACCTGATAGGTCGCCTCGGCAATTCCGAGCGCTACATCGCTCCTTCGAAGCCGCGGAAAGCCATCGATGACCGCGTAACCATCAACGCCGGCGCAGGTGACCCGCGGCCCGGCATTCGTATCGTCGCTTGGCGCAAGACCGCGGCGCAATAGCGCATTGCGAAAGCCACTACGCGCCCGCTCGCCGGTCAGCCGCTGTTCGATCCTTGTGGTGATCTGGCCGAGCGTCTTGCCAATAGCCGATTCCACAAGACGGACGTGCATAACGTGCAGGGAGGTAAGACCTGCGTCGTCAAGTTGATCTAGCGTCGAAATATGGAGTTGGCGCGCTGCCCCCAGCGCAGTCTTGACCTCAAGACCGTGGCCGGAGACCTCGAAGTCATGCAAACCATCATCTGGAGCTTTCCAAGCGGCAACCGCCTCCGCGTTTTCATCCAACAGCCGATCGAGGACGAGGAGTTCTCCGATCAGGCCAATTATCTCGTTTCTCGAAAGGGCACCGGTCTGATCGCGTAAGAACGCTCGCCACGCGGCGAGACGTGCGGCGAGGACTGTGACCAATTCGACTTCGCCTTCATCTTCGGAGCGTAGGACGGAGCGGATGCAGTCGCTGCAAATTTCAGCGAAAAGATCACGCCGGGAGGGTTCTTCGAGCGAGAGGACAAGAAGGAGGCCTCGGGGATCTGCAACTCGCGACAGACGCAGGCCAGCGGTCTCGAAAGAAGAAATGGAAACGCCATCGTCACCCGGCAATGCAACAAGACAAGGCGCGCCGTCGGCTTCTCGCAGGGCCGCGCGGAGATCGAGTTGCGCCGGGCGGGAAAGCCGTCTGGTGCGATACATCCGGTCTCCCGAGGTTACAGCGGCCAGTTCATTCCACTCCTTCAGCAATGCCGCAGCATCAGGCGTTGTGCTCATGGCGCCGCCCGCTGCTGGACGGTGTTTTCCAGACGCCACTCGGACGAAGCTGTCGGCGAGGTCGGGAAGCTTACCACTACGCCCCAAAGCGGGATCCCAGGTTCGAGGCTGGCACCCGCTGGATCGATCGGATAGAGGATGAGCAGACCACGACGCGGATCTTCGCCGCGCACGTTTCGGATCCACGGTCCGGCGGGACGGTCGGCCGGCGGCTCGCCTTCGTCCGCAAGAATCTGATCGGTTTTTTCCTGCGCGCGGCGATATTGATCGTCACTCAGGTCGATGGCCTCGTCGAGTGGGCTGAGGATGGACTTGGTAATAAAGCGTGCTTCGGTCGAACGGGCAATCGGCGATCGGCGAACGCTGTTTAGGTCACGCCCGGCCACCTGAACAGTGGCTCCGACACCAGCAGGTACGAACACTGTCCAGTCGCTCAGCTCGCCCCGCTCGAGCTGCGTGGTGATGTAGCCCGCCATGCGCTTCCCATCGACGTCGCTACTCTCCGGTGGAAACGCCAAGGCCTCAAGCAGCGCGGCGACTCGGTTGCCACGAATATTTCGCCAGATGAATCCAGCGGCCCGGGGCCGGCCTCCCGGCCGGGCCGGATCGATCTCCGGCTCCCCCAGTTCCTCAAGCAGGCCGTCAACAGCCGCTGCGTTTGCGATGGCAGAATCGGTGTCCCGGTATTGCACCGTCTGGATCTTGCCTTCTCCGGCATAGGTGACCGGGCGGAGCACCGCATGCCGTCGTTTGTTAGCGGCCGTCACGTTCATGATGCTGTGGTCAGCGATGCTGAGACCGTAGAGCCTGGGCGTACCGGCAGTGACGCGCATATGTGCCAGTTGCGCGCGCAGGTCCTCGTTGACTGTTGCCAAATGCCGGAACCAAGTCTCCATATCGGTGGTGGTGTACAGCCGGCAGAGGTCGGCATAACCTCGGCGGTAACCAAACCAGCGCCCCATCTGCAGCAGGCTATCATACTGCCGGGAGACACGTAGGAAATAGCTGGTCGAGAGGCCTTCGAGTGTCAGCCCTCGTGACAGCTTGTCGCCACCGATGACGATGACCGAGAGGCTCTGCCCGGCAGCGTCGGCAGCGTCATAGTCGATGCCCGTGCGGCTGCGGCCGTTGGATACCGCGACCTGAATGCGGTCAGCTTCATCTCCAAGCCGTGCCGCGACCTCATCCCAGCCGATCCGCAGGACAGAACGTCCGAATACAGACGATGCCATCGCCTCTGTGGTCGGTTTGAAGTCCTCGCGCCACAGTCGTTCGAGCTTCGCCATTTCGATCGGATCGGCCGCAGCAATCGCATTGCGGATCGAACGAAGCTCCGCTTCTACCTGGGCATGGACTAGGTCATGGACATCCTGAAAGCGTGAAACATGCACCAGCATCGTCTTATGTGCATCGGATTGGCCGCGCGCGGCGCGTGCCGCGCTGCAGATGACAAAGCTGCGGATCGCCTCCGCTAGGCTCGGGGGGACACGCGTCTCGCTCCGGTATATCGGCCGCAACGTCTTATCGTGCGGGTCTGGAATCCAATTCTCCGCGGTCTGATCGAGATGGCGGGTGATTGGCAGTCCTTCTGCATCAACGTCATCGTCTCGACCAAACACCGCGAGTGGGCCAAAATAATCGTCAGGTGCTGAGAGCGAAACGATAAATGTCGAGGGGAACAGGTCGGCGCCGTAATCTTCTGCCGCACGTTCGTCATGGATCATGATGTTGGCGAAAGGCGTAGCGGTATAGCCGATATATGCGCTCCGCCTGAATGCGCCGAGCAACCTGCGGATTTCACCGTTTATACGTTTAGGATCGTAATCCTCGTCGAAGCTGCCATCTGGGAGAAAACCTTGATCGCCGGTATCGGGGGAGGCCTGATCTGCTTCGTCGTCGATAACCAGCAGTGGCGCGTTGCGGGACGCGTCCGGCAACCGTGCGATCCAGCGATTGAGATGCTTTAGGACCGCGCCGTTCTTTTTCACGACGAACACGAACGGTCGGTTGGCGGGCGCAAAGTTGGAATTCTGCGCGACCACTCTGTTAAAGTCACCGTTTAACTGGGACGTAGTGAGACTGTCGACCAACTGCACCGGTCCCGGCAGCAAACCGACGCCGATCGGCCGACGTCCTCCACCGGAAGCTACCCCGGCAGTGTCAAAGCCGAGGAAATCCTGGTCGAGACGCAGTTGTGTCTGGCGACGCAGGATATTGTGCATGCCCGCCAAAACGATGATCACGCGGTAGCCGGCGTCAGCGGCACGGTTGATGACGCCGGCATAGTGTGCCGTCTTGCCCGACTGAACATTGCCGACTACCAAGCCGCGCCAATCCCAGGGGCCGTCTCGTTCCGGATCATCGATCAGTTCGAGCACATCAGCGGTGCTTTCCTCAAGCACCTCGAGCGCTCGCGGCGCCCATCCGCTCTCGCTCAGCTTCTGCAGATAGCGCAAGAAAAAAGCACCCAGTCTACGACGCTCACCAAGATACCAGGGAGGAGGCTGCGTTTCACCTAGCAGCTGGATCGAGGGTCCCTGTGCGACCACAAACAGGGACTCAAGGTCCCGCGTCGCCGCTTCAATCTCGTCCCCGGTGAAACTGTGTCCGCTGGTAAGCCCCACAAGCGGGACTGAGGCGCGCACCACTGCCATGATCTCATCCGCACCCAGCGTACGGTCGGTAGCACGTGGTCCGAGCGCGACCCGGGCAGTGTTAGCAAGCTGTGTGACCGGATTCATCGACTCTCAGATCTCCCCCACTTTTCGGATGACCGCTTCGCGCAGCGCGGGCTGTATGACGCCAAGCGAACGCAGCAACGAGTCAAGGCGAACTCCAGCATCGTCCCTGTTGCTCATGCTGCGCACTAGCGACGCAAGCGACGCGGCAAGTTCCGCAATCTCAGTGGCTATCGGTTGCGCGAACTCTCCGCCGCCCTGCTCGGCGACATCTAGCCAGATGCGCTCGACGGGAACGGTAAGCTCCAGGGCGGAGAGCAGTCCTTCAAGCAACATCGATTCGGTGCCAAGCGCTTCTACCACAGCAGCAACGGCAGGGTGGTCCCGCCGCACCCGGTAGCGCGGCACGGCCTTGCCGCTCCGAGTCTCCCAGGGCCATGATGTCTCCCCGTCAGTGTCACTTCGGCGGCCCCGGCCACCCGACCGGCTACCGCGCCAAGCGAAAACCTCGCGAGCGCGCCGCCGGCAGTCGGCGCCAAGGCCTGCTAAGCGTCCCCGAGCCCAGGCTGGCGGTCGAGCAACAGACTTGCGGATATCGATACGCCAAGCTTCGTCCATCGAAACGGGTAGATCGAGAGCGATGCGCGCGAGCCGGCTCGACTCCTCGCGCGTCCAGGCTCGCGCACCACCGAGGCCAAGCCACCCGCCGGCTGAGACGATGCGGTCGCCCCGGTAGACATAGAATCCTTGCCGTTCAACCCAACCGCCCGGGCCGCCAGCGTCTTCCCATTCGCGTTCGCTCGCGAACCGGTCACGATGGGGGAGAATATACGGCCTTGCCGTGATTGCGCTGTCAGGACCGCGAATGATGTCACGCGGTAATGCCATGGTTGCATCATGCCTTCGGCAAAACGGATCCCAGGCGGCAAGTGTCCTGTCGTTAACGCTGATGGCAAGCCGCCGTGCCTCACCGCTCAGAAAGCGGTGAAACGTCATCGCTAGATGCGCGCGTATTTCGGAGATCCGCTCATTAAAGGCATCGCGGTCGAGACCCCATAGGCCGCCGAGCCGATCCATTTTGCTCCAGCTTACCAGCGTGCCATTGCCGGACGACTGGAATTCGGCCGCCAGCTCACCTGGGGGCGACCCGTCGGGCGCGTCGGCGTGCCAACCTTGGCCGACGCGATCGACATCCCAGGCAAGCCTCGCGACCACACTCTCTCGGCGCGACGCCACGGTCAGTTCGCGGCACTGCGAGAGTGAGGCGGTCTTCAAACCTAGTCCGAACCGGCCGAGATCGTCACCTTTCCGTTCGACGTCGGGTCCAGCACCACCAAAGCGCATTGCCTCGACGAGTTGATCAAAGCTCATGCCGGCGCCGTCGTCGAGAATTTCAACGAGTGGGTTGCCATCGCGCCATTCAAGGCGAATGCGAACCTCCCGCGCGCCGGCGGCCAGAGAATTATCGATCAGATCAGCGAGCGCGGTTTCAGGCGAATAGCCAAGACCACGTAAGGATCTCAGCAGCGCCTGTGGTGAGGGCTTTATCTCGACATGACGCAATGACAAGTCTCCGACGGCGTTGGAATTCATGTTCGCCCGAGTACATCCGGATTTAGAAATACCGAGAATAGACCTGACGAACGCGGAGCCGCAATTTTCGCAAGATACGTTGGAATCTCCCGAATTCTACGCAATCGCGTCCGGCAACGCGCCGATAAAACGTGATGCATAGTGGTGTGATCTGGTGTAGCATGGAATTGAGGAGTACCGCAATCTTGGCAACAGGTAGGACTATCCGCACAACCGTATTGCTGCCCGAAGGCGTGCATCGCCAAGTGCAAGCGCTGGCGGCTGCCAATGATGTGTCCTCTGCCTGGGTGATTCGGCAGGCTGTTCTGCACTATCTTGCGACGAAAGTCGGCCAGACCAAGCTACCTTTTGGGAGCGACCGGTCATGAGTGCTGACCCCAGAGTCATCCGTCAGAAAATGCAGCGCCTGCAAGCCGGGGCTCGTCCTCGCGTACTGGACCTTTTTTCTGGCTGTGGCGGGATTTCGCTTGGTTTTCAGGCCGCGGGTTATGAGATCGCCGCGGCGGTCGAGAATGATCCGGATGCGGCCCGCTCACACGGCCTTAACTTCCATCATGGCGAGGACCGCCACAGTATAGGCCGGGACATCACAGCGACCTCTCCTGCGGACCTTGCCACAGCGCTCAGCCTCGGACCGGCGGTAAGCGCCTTTGATGTCATCGTGGGCGGTCCGCCTTGCCAAGCGTTTGCGCGTGTCGGGCGCTCTAAGCTGCGCGAGATAGCGGAACACCCCGAGGCATTTCGCCATGATCCCCGCGCGCGGCTCTACATCGAGTATCTTGCCTATGTAGAGGCTTGCGCTCCACTCGCGGTGGTCATCGAGAACGTGCCGGACATGCTAAATCATGGAGGCCACAATCTCGCGGCAGAGATTGGGGAGATCCTCGCCGGGAAGGATTATGTAGTCCGCTATACGTTGCTCAATGCAGCCTTCTACGGCGTGCCGCAGATGCGCGAGCGGATGATCCTCATTGCAATCCGCAAAGAACTTGGGGACGATGTGGAGTTTCCCGCACCGACGCATTGGATCGAACTTCCGTCCGGCTATCAGGGTTCGCGTGCTGTCGCTCTCAAACTGACGACAGGGAAGGATTTGCTCGCCGCAGCGATCGGGGGCAGCGCATATAAAGCCGCGCCGGAGGCTGATGAAACACTGCCTCCTGCGGTCTCCACGCAACAGGCTATCGGTGATCTTCCGGAAATCATGGCGCGCGAACTGCTTGCGGAAGGAGCGCTCAGGCGTGGCACGCGGCGGCTCGATTCTATGCTCCCATATGGTGGGCACAGCCAACAGAACAGCTATGTGAAAGAGATGCGCACTTGGTCTGGGTTCGAAGGTGGCTCGCATGTGCGTGACCATGTGATCCGATACCTCCCGCGAGACTATCGAATCTTCGCTGGTCTGAAGCCGGGCGATCAATATCCTGAAGCGCACCGTTACGCTCTCAGCTTATTTGAGACTGAGCTTGAGCGGCTCCAGGCGCGGGGCAAGCGACCGAAAGACGGCAGTTCTGAATGGGGTGCTCTCAAGGCGGCTTTCGTGCCGCCCTACGATGCCGGGAAGTTTCCGAACAAGTGGCGCAAGATGGAGGCGGTGACGCCCGCCCGTACGCTCCTCGCGCATCTCGGTAAGGACGGTTATAGTCATATTCATTATGACAGTCGGCAAGCACGGCCGATCTCGGTACGTGAGGCTGCTCGCCTGCAATCCTTCCCTGACGGCTTCCGCTTTGCAGGAACCATGAACCCGGCGTTCCGTCAGATCGGCAACGCAGTCCCGCCGCTGCTTGCGCGCGCAGTCGCTCAGACACTGCGTAAGCAGCTTGTCAGAGAAGCCATCTCGGAGGACCTGCCGCGGGCGGCGGGCGCAGGTCACTGATGAGCCGACGCGACGAGATCATCGTAGTCAGATCACTTGCCGAGTCAGACCTGGGTATCTTCTCGGCGCACCGCTTGAGCGCGACCAGTAAGCAGCGCGCGATTGCGCTGACCACGCCGGTTGCGCGCAAGCTTTTGAGCGTGCGGTTGTTCGAAAGCGGTGGCGCGGACATGGATTTGATCTGCGTTTACGGAGGCTATGGCAATCGCGAACTCAGAAGTATCGGTAAAGTCGGCAAGAACTGGCGGCTCGGCGGCCACAAGATCACGGCAAATGCTTGCGCTTTTCTCGATAGCAAGGATTTCGTGCTGCTGCGTTCAGTTCCCGACAATGATGGCGATCAGCCGATCTTGATGACCTTCATTGGCCGACAGCGTGAGCGGCTGCTCCATGCGGGGATCGTCGCCAGCCTAGCCGCCGAATTCCGGGACAGTGTCGCCATGGTGTCAGCGGGGTCGGATGCCTTCTACGCCCTCTCGGCTGCCTTTCCTGCCGTGCCGGCCGATCTGGCAGTTAGTCCGCCCCTGGCTGAGGACGATGCCGTAACCCGGGAGCAGGCGGCCGGAAACGATGGCCGATAGGCTGAACCCGGAACGGCGCCGGCTCAATATGAGCCGCATCCGCGCGAGAAATATTTCGCCAGGATGGACAGTGCGCCGGCTGGTGAACAGCTGCGGGTTCCGATACCTGCTTCATCGCGGGGAATTGCCAAGCAAGATCGGGCAGGCTGCGCTTGGCTGGCGAAGTTCGTCGCGCCGATGATCGAGCGGTTCATGGCGACGGATCGGGGATTTTGTCGTCTTCGGAGGGAGAAGGGTCTACCGACGTGAGATCGAGCGAGCGGGCTGCCCAATCGGAAGATCCTCGTCGAATACGACCGGCCAGAATATGGGCGACGCTCAGAAAGCGCCGAAATGCTGGGTTGTCGTTCTGCGGGGACCAGACGGCGCTGAAGGGGACGATATCTGTCTCGTCGGGCAATGGACGTAGCACTACGTCTGGAAGCTCAATGGATGTCGATGCCGATGAAATCAAAGTGATCCCGTATCCCAGGCCGACGAGATTCAACAATGTGTCCTGAAGGACCGCCTTGTATTCGATCCGCGGGAGAGTCCCGAATGTACTCGCACGTTTCACGATGTGGTCATGTACTTCTGCCCCGGGAGAGAAGGTGCTGACGATGAAGTTTTCGCATCGAAGCTCTGACCAGCTCAGATTTTCGGCGATGGCCAACCTGTGTTCCTTTGGCAGTGCGACGTAGATGCGCTCCCGCCAGAGTGGGGTCGTCACGCAATCCGGAATCTCGTCCATCCCCGCCAAAAAGGCGATGTCGAGCCGATGGGATCGGACTCCAGCGATATGTTCGTGACGAGTTCCGTCATGGATATCAAGTCCGACATCGGGATGCTTTGTGGAATAGTTTTGGAGGAGGTTTCGCAGGAAACCTTTGGTCAGGGACGTTTGAATGCCAATGCGCACGGTACCAATCTCGGCGCGCCCTGCCGCCGCCGCCGTGATCTTGGCGTTCTCTAGTTGCTCTATCGCCGGGATGGCTCTGCTGAGGAAACGTCTACCCGCCTCCGTCAGCTGTACGCCACGGTAAGAACGATCAAATAGTGAGACGCCGATTCGCTCTTCAACGTGTCGGATCGCTCTACTGACACTCGACTGCCGGACGCGCAGAACCTCGGCGGCGCTGCGGAAGCTACCGGTCTCTGCGGCTACAATGAGATAGCGAAACCGAATCCCATCCGTCATTTTCGATTTATTTCTTATGTTATAGATCCCAGATTATGCGTTGTCGTTGCATATGAGAATACAGTTATGAACTGCATTTCTTCGGCTGACGGCCTCGACTTGCCGAGCGATGGTCGACGACACCGCAGATGACGATCTCACATGATCCATGACCACGGCGATGGGCGGCTCGACCTGGTGGATCGGCAGACATCCTTTGCATCGTCGACCCATGCCTTCGGCGCCTCTTCGTCGAGAGCTCTACGATCTCGAGTTCGGCGTGAAGGGCTGCCGATCGGGTTTCATCCTTCTCGCTGCGTCAGATATTCCCTCATGAACTCGAGCCGGTCGTTGCCCCACCACATCTGGTCGTCGACCATCATGGTGGGGACACCGAACACACCGCGCTCGTGAGCGGCGCGATTGGCGGCAGCGTATCGGGCTTCCGCTTCGGTGGAGTCGACGAAGGATAGAAGGTCGGCTTCGTCCCACCCCAGGCTCTCGGCGATCCGTTCGAACAGAGCCGGGTCGTTCATGTCCGCCCCGGTGCCCCAGACGGCGTGCCAGGCGGCGTCCACATAGGCCGGGCCGGCACCACGATCGAGCGCATGAAACACGCCCTTGTTCAGCCGCGCCGAGTCGAGTGACGGCGGAAAGACCAGCGGAACCGCATACCGTTGCGCCCACCGTTCCAGGTCGACCTTCAGGTAGCGAATCTTCGCCGGGATATCGACGTTGCGTGGTCCGGTGTTGCCGGCGGCCTTCTTGGCGGCGGGGAGGTCGATGACGTTCAACCGCAGTTCGAGGCCGAACTCGCGTACCAGAGCCGGCAGCCTTTGGTAGGCGAGATAGGCGAAAGGGCTCATAAAGTCGAAGTAGAAATCGAGTGTCTTGGTCATGGTGGGGCTCGCACGTTGGGTCTGATCACGTCGTGGTTGGAAGGCATCAGCCGTCGCTTCGGTTCATCTCCTGATGCAGGGTTGCCCACTGCCGTCCAGATTCCCGAGCGCCGGCGAGATGGACTTCGGGGACGAGGTGGTAAGGCGGTCGGCAGGGTCCGGCGGTCATCCAGCCGGCGGCATCCATGCGCGCTTTCTCCAGTCCGATGTTGTAGGTCGAGAACTCCTTGAACGACCCGTTGGGGAACAATGTGCGATAACTCGCCGCGATGCGGTCGGTCAGGCGCTTGGCTGCGGTCCAGTCTCCGGTCCGCTTGGCTTCGGCGACCTCGCCGCGCAAGGCCAGGGCCGGAGCAGGGCCGCACACCGCACCGCTGGTCCAGAACGCGGTGCAGAATTCCGGATCGATGCGGGCGGCGCCGTAATAGTCGACATCGAGCGGCAGGAGGCGAATGCGTCGCCGGCTGAGGTTCAGGTCGGCGTGAAGCGTGCCGATGCCGAGATATTTGGCGGTGACGACCTGCGGAATTTCCGAAACCTGGGCCCAGAAGGGTCGGGGGAAGTCGAATTTGAAGGCCTCGTTGTTGGCGTAGACACAGATGGCGGTGTCGGGGCAGGCCTCGGCCACGTCGCGGTAGAACTGCACCACGGTGGCCAGATCAGGCGCGCACCACATCGGCGGGCCGAGCATGACGCCGTCGATGCCCAGCGCACGCGCCTCGCGGGTCTGGCGTATGGTTTCGCGGGTGTTGAGGCTGCTGGTTCCGCCGAAGACGGGCACGCGACCGCGTGCGACCTCGGCCAGGGTGGCCATGAAGGCGCGCTTCTCGTCCCACGTGAGGGTGGCGCATTCCCCGAGAGTCCCCAGCGAAAGGATCCCGTCGACGCCTGCGGCGATCAGGCGTTCGACCGTGCGGGCGGTTTCGTCGAGATCGACGGTATCGCTGGCGTGGGGGGCCGAAGCGTTGGGTTTCGCAGGCGTCGGCATGATCGCCCAACAACCCTGGATCTCATCGACGGTGAGCAATTTCTTCGACATGGGATGGTTCTCCTTGGACTGCGGTCGCGCGTCGCTCGATCGGCGGTTCGGACGAGTTCGGTGTCGGTGAACCGTCGCAACCTCGTCCGGCGCGGCCTGTTTTTCAGCGTGTGGGGTGGACCGATCGGCTCTCCGCGCCGATCGATCATCTTGCGGCGATCTCAGTTCGTGCGGCACGGACCACGGTCGACCGATGGATCTGCGAGGCGACGACGGCCGCCAGAAGCTGAACCGCCGCCACGCTGTAGAGCGCGGTGGAGAAGTTGGGGGTCATGTTGCGGATCAGGCCGACGAAATAAGGACCGACAAAGCCGCCGAGGATGCCGATGCTGTTGATCAGGGCCAATCCACCGGTGGCGCCGCTGCCGGACAGGAATGAAGTCGGCATCGGCCAGAACACGCCGGTCGCACTCCACAGTCCAATCGCCGCGACGCAGATGGCCACGAAACCGAGAACGGGATCGCTGCTGGCGGCACTCACCGCCAAGCCGGCGGAACCGACCAGGAAGGCCACGACCAGATGCCACTGCCGCTCGTTGGTGCGATCGGAGTGCCTCCCGTAGAGCGTCATGCAGATCGAGGCGAAGACGAAGGGAATGGCGCTGACGAAGCTCACTTGTACCGAGGTCAGACCCGACAGCTGTTTGACGACCAGCGGCAGCCAGATCATGACGCTGAAGAATCCGATGCCGAGCAGGAAATAGAGGAGACCGAAGATCCAGACGATGGGGGCGCGAAGGGCAGCCTGGAAGGTGTCGTAACCCTTGTTTCCTTGCGTGACTTCGCCTTCGGCGAGTTCCGCGACCAGCCAGTCGCGCTGATCCGCGCTCAACCATTCGACGGTTTCCGGCCGCTCGGGAAGGTACCTCAGTGCGAAGATCCCCAGGAGGATCGGCGGGATGCCCTCGAGGATCAGGATCCACTTCCAACCAGAGACGCCGAGAAGCCCATCCATCTGCATGATTGCGCCAGACAGCGGGCCGGCGACGATGACCGACACGGCGGTCGCCATGTACAGGGTCGACACGACCTTGCCGCGCTCGTTCTGCGGATACCATTGGGTCAGATAGAGCAACATGCCGGGAACGAACCCCGACTCGGCGAGGCCCAGCAGGAAACGCATGCCGTAGAACATGGCCTCGCTGGAGATGAGGGCATTTCCGAGCGCGACGATGCCCCAGCCGATCGCCAGGGTGGAGAGCCAGACCCTTCCGCCGATCTTCTTCATCAGGAAGTTACTGGGAATGCCGAACAGGACATAGCCCAGGAACAGCAACCCGGCGCCGAGGCCGAAAACGGCCGGGTTGAAACCGAGCTCGGTGTTCATCTGCAGGCCGGCGTAGCCGATATTGACCCGGTCGATGTAACTGAACAGATAGAGAAGGAACAACAACGGGATCACATGCTTCGAAACACGGCGAAGCGTGCTGGTGGAGACGTCGGTCATTGGGCGTTCCTCACGATTGTCTTCTTTTTGGGCACGTGGTCGGTAAGGTGGTGCGGGTGGCGGCCCGTTCGCCGCTTCGTTGTGCTGGGCCTCAGAGCCGAATTTCAGAAGGGGTAGGGTTGGCTCGCCGGCTCGATGGTGATCCACTTCAGTTCGGTGAACTCATCGATCACGGCGCGACCGTCGAAACGCCCGTATCCGCTGTCCTTGGTGCCGCCGTAGGGCGCCTGGGCTTCGTTCTGGACGGTCGAGCCGTTGACGTGGCAGCTGCCGGTGTCGATGCGGAGAGCGACGCTGAGGGCGCGGGTGACGTCGTGGCCGAATACCGCCGCCGACAAGCCATAGGCGGTGTCGTTGGCGATGCGCACGGCGTCCTCGGTATCCTTGGCGCGCACGACGATGGTGCAGGGGCCGAAGGTCTCCTCGTCGTAGATGCCCATCGCCGACGTGACATGATCGATGATGGTGGCGGGCATCTCGGCACCGTCCGCGATCCCTCCGGCAGCGATCTCCGCGCCCTTCTCCAGAGCATCCTCGATCAACTTGTTGATACGCCGACCGGCATCGGGTGTGACCAGCGGGCCGATGACGCAGGCCGCTCCACGGGCGGGATCGCCGGACGGCAGGGCGTTCGCCCGCGCGGCGAGTTTGGCGACGAATGCGTCGGCGATGCTCTCGTCGACGACGATGCGGCCGGTCGTCATGCAGATCTGACCCTGGTAGAGGAACGATCCGAAAGCGGCGGCGTGAGCCGCACTGTCGATGTCGGCGTCGTCCAGCACGACCAGCGGCGATTTGCCGCCCAATTCGAGCAGACAGCGTTTCAGGTGACGTCCCGCCTTTTCGGCGATGATGCGGCCGACCCGGGTCGACCCGGTGAAGTTGACGCGGCGGATCGCCTTGTGGGCGATCAGGGCATCGATGATCGCCTCGGCCTCGGTCGGTGCGCTAGTGAGCACGTTCAACACGCCCGGCGGCAGTCCGGCCTCGAGGAGGGCTTCGGCAACCAGCATGTGGGTCTTGGGGCTGGTCTCGGATGCGCGAAACACCACGGTGTTGCCGCAGACGATCGGGTAGGCGATCGCGCGCGCAGCCAGGACCACCGGTCCGTTCCAGGGGACGATGCTGAGAACCGCGCCGACCGGTTGGCGCACCGTCATCGACAGGGTGCCGGGCTTGTCGGTCGGGATGGTCTCGCCCTGAATCTGGGTGGCCAGGGACGCCGCTTCCCGGAACAGATTTGCCGCCAACATCACGTTGAAGCCAGCCCACAGTTCGGATGCGCCGATCTCTCGGGCCATGACGGTGATGAATTCCGGGGCCTTGGCCTCCAGGCGGTCGGCGGCGGCGAGGAGGATGCGTCGACGTTCGGTTGGGCCGGTGACGGACCACGTCATGAAGGCCTTTTGCGCCGAGTCGGCGGCGGCGATGGCGTCGGCCACGGTGGCCGCCGCTGCACGCGTCACCACGTCACCACTCATGGGATGTCGACGCTCGAACGTGGCGCCGCTGGTGGCGGCCTTCGGTGCGTTGTCGATGATCAGTTGCGTTTCCAACGGCGTCTCTCCCGAACATGTCTTGGTTTTTCTTGGTGGTTTTTCTAGCAGCCGGGAGAGGAGCCGAAGAAGTCGAGAAAGCAGATGTCAGGTATCGGGCCCGCCGATGGATGCGGCGCGGAGGTCAGGCCATCGAACGGCGCGAGCATGCCAACCCGGTCCACCAAGTGACGGAAATTCGCCGCAGGCCCGTCCGGCATTCCGGCATTACCGAGCGCCGCATCGCGCCTGTCGTCGGGGTGTGCTCGGCGCAGACGAGGATGTGTCTTGCCGGTTCTGGCAGGCGGGGCGCTCACGCCGATGGCACCGGCACCTCGGTGCGATCTGCATTCGATGCCGAGGATCCTACGACGTGACTTGTCGAATGACCGAGCGGAGCCAGTCGAGATCGGCTGTGGCCTCTCGATTGCGGGCCCAGATCATGGCCGACTCGAGAGGCGGTAACGGGTAGGGTGGACGGAAGACATGAATGTGAAACAGCTTTGAATACTGATCGGCCAGGGACTCGGGAACCACGCCGATCAGATTGCTTCCTACGACGATCTGCGGAAGCAACGTAAAATACGGAATGAGAAATCTATTCTTCTGGTGAATTCCAAGACTGTCGAGGGCGTCTTGCTCGATGGTGTTTCTGCCGTCGGTCCGACAATAGATGGCGTGGGGACGATCGAAATATTCGTCATATGAGAGATCGCGACCGGCGGATGGATGGTCCGCCCACTGGATCGCCACCCAGTCGTCGAGTTTGAAAACTTCGAGGCCGAAGTCGGCATCATCTTCGCCGATGCCGCAGGCCTCCAGATTGGCGCGTCGATTGGGGCAGATGATCAGGTCGAGCGTACCCTGCCGTAGCGATTTGGCGGATGAACCGGGTGTCGGCACCAACGTTAGGCTGACATTGGGGGCTTGCGTCTGGAGGGTCTTGCCGATCTGGGAGGCGACCAGCGCCGAGACATAGTCGGCGGTTGCGATGCGAAAGTTCGTTGCGGCGGTCAACGGGTCGAAATCTTCGGTCTGGAACAGCCGGCTGGTGAGCTCGACGAGCCGTTCGACGTCGGGAGCCAAACGTCGTGCCTTCTCGGTCAGGTGCATTGCACGGCCGCGCTGCACGAGGATTTCGTCGTCGAATATCTCTCGCAGTTGGCGTAGGGCGCCGCTGACCGTCGACTGGGTCAGGTTCAGCAGGTTGGCGGCATGAGTGACGTTACGACAACGGAGAAGCTCCGCCAAGATGGGCAGAAGATTCAGATTGACGGTGCGCAGGGAACGGATGGGATCGGTCATGGCTCACGGCGACGGAGTGGATGATGGCTCTGGATCGAATACGCCGATCCCTGGGCAAACGATACGGCCAGAACGAGCACTGCAACGACTGTCTCGGGATTCAACGGACTTTCATCTTCTGGCCGCGGCGGCTTGGTGATCGAATTCGATCTCGTGTTCCCGTCGACTTCCTCTCGCAGTGCTGGTCGTGTCCGGTCACGGGTGTGAGAAGGATGTGGTGGCGATCGAATATCAGCAGCCCGTTTCGCTGCTTTGCTTCCTGCCGTTTCAAATGGATTGAGACGTGGTGGCGACAATCGAGCCGATACCACGCCTCAGGTCCCACGTCTTGCGGCGTAGGGGGCACGCCATTCGGTGCCTTCCCTCTGGCGGAACGATCTCAACCGAACAGCTCGTAGAACCCGAGCTTGCGCTGCATCGGCGCGTCGTCGACCACGAACAGGTGCGCCGGTCTGGTCGCCGAGGCGTTCTCGAGGCGCACCTCGGCGTGGGTCGGCACCGCCATCGTGTCGAACTGCTCGAACGCCAGCGACACGCCGTCGATCTCCACCGTGCCCGATCCGTCGACCACGTTGATCACGCTCGACGCCGAGTGGCGCGGCAGGCGGACGCTCTCGCCGGGGCGCAGCTCGATCGCCGAGAAGCCGAGGATCGGCATGCATTCGCCCCCCGTCTCCGGGTTGACGTAGGCGAGCCGCACCGCCTCGCCGCGCGGCGTCACGGCCGCGAGCGAGCCCAGCGCCTCGCGCACCTCGCGCCAGGGAAACCGCACTAGCGGATAGTTGGCCCGCGGCCGGGTTACGGCGGCATAGGGCACCAGCCCCGCGCGGCGATAGCGGGTCTGCGAGGCGTCGGCCTCGTTGCGCGCCTGCTGCGGCGTGCCCTCGATGCAGTAGGAGGCCTCCAGCGCATAGACCATCGGCAGGTCGAGCGCGTCCATCCACACCACCGGCCCGGTGCCGGCATGGCCGTGTTCGTGCCACAGGCCCGACGGCGTCAGGATCAGGTCGCCCGGCTCCATCGGGCACTTCTCGCCCTCGACGATGGTGAAACCGCCGTCGCCCTCGACCACGAAACGCACCGCCGACGGCGAGTGCTTGTGGTTGGGCGCGGTCTCGCTCGGCAGGATCAGCTGCATGCCGATGTAGATCGACGGCGTCGCCTGCATGTTGTCGAGCCCGAGCCCGGGATTGGCGAGCACCAGCACGCGGCGCTCGGCCTTCTCGATCGGGGTGAGGCGGCCGGCCTCGAGCAGCTGCGGCCGCACGTCGGCGTAGCGCCACAGAATCGGCCGGGTGCGGCGCAACGGGATGCCGTAGGGCAGAGCCGCGCGCAGGTTCGGCCACAGCGGCACCAGGTTGCGGGCGGTGAGCCCCTGGCGGTAGTCGAGCGGCAGGTCTTCGAGGGTGCCGAGTGCGGACATGGGTTCCTCCGAGTGTTCTTGTGGAAGCTCAGGCTTCGGCGTCGGGCTGCCGGTCGGGCTTCGCCTCGGCGAAGGCGGGGAGCTCGTTGCAGGCTGCCTCGATCGCGGTGAGGCGCGGATAGGCGTCGGTGGTGCCGCCGAAGCGCCGGGCGCCGTTGAGCTGCGGCACGAGGCAGATGTCGGCTAGCGTCGGCGTGTCACCGAAGGTGAAGCGCCCGCGATGGGCGTGGCGCCGCGCCACCACCTCGAGGGCGGTGAGACCTTCGGCGCACCAGTGGCGATACCAGCCGTCGACCTCGTCCTGGGACCGGCCGAGTGACGACTTGAGGTAGTTCAACACCCGCAGATTGTCGATCGGGTGGATGTCGGCGGCGATCGCCAGGGCGAAGGCGCGGACTTCCGCCCGTTCCAACGGATCCTTCGGCAGCAGCGCGGGGTCCGGAATGGTCTCGTCGAGCCACTCGATGATGGCGAGCGACTGGGTGAGGACATGGCCGTCCACCTCCAGCGCCGGGACGAGGCCCTGCGGGTTGAGTGCCTTGAAGCCCTCGGCGCGCTGTTCGCCCTTGCGCAGGTGGACGGCTGCGAAATCGGGCGTCACCCCCTTCAGGCCGAAGGCGATGCGGCAACGATAGGCGGCCGACGAGCGGAAATAGCCGTGGAAGAGCATGAAGGGTGCCTTCCTCGGGTCAGACGGCTTCGGCCGGGGCGATGGTGAGCGAGATCGGCGGCAGGCCGTCGATCGAACCGGTGACGACGTCGCCGGCCACCACCGGGCCGACGCCGGCCGGAGTACCGGTGTAGATCAGGTCGCCGGGGGCGAGGTGATAGTAGCGCGACAGGTGCGACACCAGTTCCTCGACCGACCACACGAGGTCGGAGAGGTGGGCGTCCTGCTTGGTCACACCGTCGACCGCCAGGATGATGCGCTGCGGCCCGACGACCCCGAAGGCGGCCTTGGGGACGATGTCGGTGATGATCGCCGACTGTTCGAAGTTCTTGCCGAGATCCCACGGGCGCTGTTTGGCGCGCGCCTGGAGTTGGAGATCGCGACGGGTCATGTCGAGGCCGCAGGCATAGCCCAGCACCGCATCGAGAGCCGTCTCGACCGGCACGGCCCGAGCCGGGGCGCCGATGGCGACGACGAATTCCATCTCGTAATGGTAGTTCTCGGTGCCCGGCGGATAGGCGATGGTGGCACCGCTGTCGACGATGGCGCCGGCCTGCTTGAGGAAGTAGAACGGCGCCTCGCGATCGACCTCGACGCCCATCTCCTTGGCGTGGTCGGCATAGTTGCGACCAACACAGAAGATGCGGTTGACGGGGTAGCGACGGGCCTCACCGACGACGGCGACGCTCGGGGCGGGCGGGACGGTGAAGAGCAGGGCGGTCGAAGGCGTGTCGGGCATCGCAAGGGCTCGCTTTGTTCGGCAAAGGGAATAAGGAGCGGCGGAGCCCGGTCGCCCCACCCCGCCGCTCGTCGATGTCAGGTCGCGGGGCGCGGCGTCGGGTCTTCGGCGAGGCGCAGGTTGCGGCGGTGGACCGAACGTCCGAGGGCGAAGACCGCGACCGCCGCCACGAGGGCCGGCCACAGCGACATCTGGAGGATCGCGGCCGGTGCCCAGGCCTGCGCCAGCAGCAGGCCACCGACGGTGGGGCCGAGGATCGAACCGAGGCGGCCGACGCCGAGCGCCCAGCCGATGCCGGTCGAGCGTAGGCCGGTCGGGTAGAGGCTCGACGCAACGGCGTTCATGCCGATCTGCGCCCCGACGACGCCGATGCCGACGATGAAGAGCGAGCCGTAGAGTGTCGGGCCGTTGCCGCCGGCATTGGCCATCACCCCGATGAACACCGCCGCCGTGGCGTAGCAGACGCCGAGGATGGTGAAGGGCCCCATACGATCGATCAGACGGCCGAGCACCACGCCGCCGACGACACCGCCGAGGTTGAGGGTGGAGGTGGCGTAGATCGCCGCGTCGAGAGGGTAGCCGCTCTGCTTCAGTAGCGCGGGCAACCAGTTGACGAGGAAATACATGACCAGGAGGTTGCAGAAGAAGGCGACCCACAAGAGCAGCGTCGAACCCGCCCGGTGCTCGGTGAAGAGGTGGCGCCCGGTGAAGCCGGAAACCTTTCGCTCCGGCACGTAGTAGGCGACATCGGCTCGGTGCTTGCCCGGTTCACCGGTGATCTTGCCCAGGATCGCCGCGACCCGCTCGGGGTGGCGGGCGTGAGTGACGAAGAAGCGCACCGACTCCGGCAGCAGGACGACCAGCAGCGGCGCGAGCAGCAGCGGTAAGATACCGCCGAGCAGGAAGACCGACTCCCAGCCCCACAGCGGGATCATCTTGGCGGCGAGGAAGCCGCCGAGCATCGAGCCCAGCGGAAAGCCACAGAACATCACGGTGATTGCCGTGGCGCGCAGGCGGTGCGGGGCATATTCGGCGGTCATGGCGATGATGTTGGGCATGGCGCCGCCGAGGCCGACGCCGGTGAGGAAGCGCAGCCAGAGCAGCGTGTGGAAATCACTCGCCCAGGCGGTGGCAAGGGCGAAGGCGCCGAAGCCCGCGGTGCAGGCGATGAGGACGACCTTGCGTCCGAGGCGATCGGCGACCGGGCCGAATACCAGCGCGCCGACGGTGAGGCCGAGCAGGCCGATGCCGAAGACGGCACTGAACTGCGCCATCGGCAGCTTCCATTGTGCCGACAGCAGCGGCGCGACGAAGGCGATGGCCTGGGTATCGAAGCCGTCGAGCATGGCGATGACGACGCAGATCGCCAGGACGAGCAGATGGAACCGCCCGACGGGCACGTCGTCCATCAGCGCGACGACATCGACCGCGCCGGGCGGCAAGTTCTGGAGATGTGACTTCATGGGGTCCTCCCTCCGAGGCACCGGCCAGCGAACAGGCGCCCGCGATCGCGCCCCCTCCGTCCGAGGCGCGGTTCAGCCGAGTTTCGGGTCTTTGTTGGTGGCGGGCGGGGGCGTCGACCCCCGTCCCGATCTCAATCCGTGCCGATGAGGACGCGCCCGCCGTCGATCCGTACCGCAAACGTGCGGATGTCCTCGGTCAGCGGCTCGTTCAACGCCTTGCCACTGCGGATGTCGAAGCGCCCCTGATGCAGGGGACATTCGATCTCGAAGCCGTCGAGGAAGCCGTCGCACAGGTGGGCGGCGCCGTGAGTGCACAGACCCGCTGTGGCGAAGACCTCGCCCTCGACCTTGTAGAGGGTGATGCCCTGGCCTCGGCACGACGCGCCGAGGGTGTCGCCCTCGGGAACGTCGTCGATCGCGGCGACGTCGATCCAAGTCTCGGAACTCATCGGCGTTGTCCTCGCTCAGATGGGGTAGATCAGCGAGTTCGGGATCATCTCGCTGTCATAGACGCAGAGGCGCGATCGGAACTTCAGCCCCTCGGTGGTCCGGACGATGGCGTCGCGATAGCGGCCGGCGTTGAAGACCTCGGTGACGCCTTCGCGCTTGGTGCGGAAGACGATGTAGTTGGCCTCGGCCTCGATCTCCTCGCCCCTATCTGTGGTCTTCACCGACAGGACGCGCGGGGTCCCGACGACGTGCCGTTGGTAATAGGGGTCGTGGTACATGGTCTCCTTCACGCCGAAGACGCGATCGCGGATCATCGCCTTGCTCTCCAGCGCGAGCAGGCAGAGCGGCAGGCCGGCATCGAAGTTCTCGCGCGGCTGGAGCCGGTAGGTGCCGTCGTCGAGGAAGAATTCGGGCCACTTCTCCCAGTCGGACGAATCCACCACGCCGGCGTAGCTGCTGTAGAGATCGAGAAGTTCGGAATAGGACTGAAAGTCGAGCATCTCACTCCCCCATCACTTTGCGCCAATAGGCGTACATGCCGCGGATCAGGGTCTCGGTGACCATGTGATCGCTGTCGGTCGTGTCGGTGCCGCCCATTTCGACGAGCGTGCGGTGCGACGGTTTCTGTTCGAACCCTTCCTGCGACCACTCGATCACCTCGCCGTCGTCGGCGGAGACGAAGCCGGCCGGGCCGAAGAGGTTGGCCTGGATCAGGCGGCGCTGCTTCATCTCCGGGTCGTCGTCGGCGAAGCCGAAGTGGGTCCAGACGAAGTCGAAGGAGCCGTGGCCGTTGGGCTGGATGTGGCGGGTGGAGACGGAGTTCACCTGCTGCTGGATGATCACACTGGGGAAGATCGTGGTCATCACCGCCGTCGGCTTGCCCCACCACGGTTCGTGCACGATGTCGAGCAGGCGCGGGTCGTTGACCTTCATCGCCTCCTTGAAGCTGTCGATGCCGGAGGTCACCTCGGTGACCTTGCCACCCTGACCACGGGTCGAGATCATCGCGGCGTGGCGCAGATGGGCGTCCATCTTCAGCTCCGACTGGTTGTCGGCGCGCCACAGGCCGAAGGTCGAGAACCAGGTGTGCAACAGGCCCGGGTGGTAGGGGTCCTTGATGTTCTCCTGCATCAGCTTCCAGTTGCCGGGGATGCGCTGGCGGCGATAGCCGAGAAGCTCGAGCTTGCGGCCGTCGAAGACGCGATCGAAATAGGCGAGGATCGTCGGGCCGAGGAACGCTTCGAAGGGTTCGATGGAATGATCGAACGAGGCGAAGACCACGCCGCCGCGTCGCGCCACCTTCAGCTTGGTCAGGCCGTGATCCTCGGGCTTGAAGTCGGCGGGCATGCCGCCGTTGACCTTGCCACCCTGCTTGACGCCGCGCCGGAACGGCACGCCGGTCAGATTGCCCTTCAGATCGTAGTTCCACTGGTGATAGGGGCAGAGCAGGTCCTTGGAATTGCCCCGCTTTTCGCGGCAGAAGCGCATGCCACGATGGGCGCAGACGTTCTCGACGACATGGATCTCGCCGTCGGCGGTCCGCGTCATGATCACCGAACGCTCGCCGACCACCGTGCGCTTGAAGTCGCCGGGCTCGGGCACCTCGACCTCGAGGCCGATGTAGCACCAGTGGTTCGCATAGAAGAGGCGTTCGAGTTCACGTTTGTAGAGATCGTCGCGGGTATAGGCCCAGAACGGGATGCGGCTGCTGCCGGTCCCCGGCCAGTGCGGATCGACGGGAAAGATCGTACCTGTGGCGTCCATCGTTTCCTCCCATGGGTTTTCTTGGATTTCGTCGTGCCGTCGGATGGGCGCGGCACGTTCGGTCGGGCTTCAGTAGCCGGTCGAATAGAAGGCGTCGGCGTAGACGTGCGCGATGGGCAGCCCCAGCCGCTTGACCAGGATGGTCGCCGCTTCGACCATCGGCGGCGCGCCGCAGAGATAGGCGCGGAACCCGGCGAGGCTCGACCAATCGACCGCGATCGCGTCGGTCACCAGACCACGCCGCATCGCCGCCGGGGCGTCGCCGTTGGCGATCACCTGATGCACGGTGAGCTGCGGGTGGGCGGCGGCGAGTTCGGCCAACCGGTCGACGGCGTAGAGATCGCGCGTGGTGCGCACCCCGAAATAGAGATGGATCGGATTGGTCATGCCGGCCGCGACGGCGCCGCGCAGGATAGACAACACCGGGGCGAGGCCGGTGCCGCCGGCGACGAGCAGCATCGGACCGTCATGGCGGCGGCGCAGATAAGAGGCGCCGAGCGGGCCGCTGATCCGCACCGCATCGCCCACCTTCAGCGTTTCGAAGACATGGGGGCTGACCCGACCTCCGGGCACGAGGCGGACATGAAACTCGAGAAGCTCGTCGCTCTCGATCCCCGCCATCGAATAGGGGCGGATGTGGTCCGGCGTGAACTGGAGCGTGGCGTACTGACCCGGGGTGTATTCGAGTGGCTTCGCCGTCTTCAGGCGGAGGCGGCGGATGTCGTGGGTCTCGTCACGGATCTCGACGACGGTCGCCTTGAGGATCTTGGCGGGATGAACGACGACTTCGTCCGGCTCGGGAATCTCGATGGCGCAGGAACCGGTCAGGGTCGTCTGGCAGGCCAGGATCTGACCGTTCTCGCCGATGATCGGCTGACGCAGTTCACCGCTCGCCGACAGCACCTGACCCTGTACCACCTTGCAACGGCACACGCCGCAACGCCCGGCCATGCAGCTGTAGGAGATCGGCACGGCGTTGGCGCGCAGCGTCTCCAGCAGGTTGGCACCCGGCTCAACGGCGATCGTGCGTCCCAGTGGGCGGACGAGAAGTTCCATGGTCGTTTCCCTTCGAGCCGTTCGGCTTCTTCGAGGGAGACGATGGCAGGGAATAGCGAATTTTAGAAATTTATGGTGAGAATGATCAAAATCACTCTCGTGAATGTGCTGGTGGCCATGGATCTGCGCGATATCGATCTCAACCTACTGGTCTTGTTCAACGATCTCCTGGGTACTGGTCGTGTGAACGTGACGGCGGAGCGGCTCGGGCTGACCCAACCCGCGGTGAGCAATGCCCTTGGTCGTCTGCGCCGCCTGCTCGGCGACGACCTCTTCGTCCGCACGCCGCAGGGCATGCGGCCGACCCCTTTCGCGGAGGCCCTGGCGGAGCCGATCTCCTACGCGCTGGGGGCCATTCACGGCGCCCTGAACCAGAACGTCGCCTTCGACCCGCTGCGGAGCCGGCAGAACTTCACCATCGCCATGACCGACATTGGCGAGATCCACTTCCTCCCGGAACTGATGCAACGGTTGGCGGCCACCGCGCCGGGGATCTCGCTCAGCACCGTGCGCAACCACAGCATCGACCTCGATCGCGAGATGGAGGCGGGGAATGTCCACCTCGCCATCGGGCTGCTACCGGATCTCCAGGCGGGCTATTTCCAGCGCCGCCTGCTCGGCCAGCACTATGTCTGCCTGTTTCGCAAGGGCCACGCGCTCGACCGTGGCACCGTGACGCTTGAAGACTTCACGGCGGCCGAACACATCGGCATCGTTGCCGCCGGCACCGGCCACGGCATGGTCGACGAGTTGTTCGCCCGCATGGGGATCGAACGGCGGATCCGTCTGCGGGTCCCGCACTTCGTGGCGATCGGCCACATCCTGCGCAACACCGACATGATCGCCACGGTGCCCGAGGTCCTGGCGCTTCGGATCGCCGAGCCCTTCGGCCTGACCTGGTGCCGTCACCCGATCTCTCTGCCGGAAATCTCGATCGGGATGTTCTGGCACTCGAAATTCCATCGCGATGCCGCCAATCAGTGGCTGCGCACTCTCATCTTCGATGCTCGGCCGACAAGCCTGTCGTGACCTCCGAACGCATTGCATCTGGAGATCACAATATTTATTTTCTCTCTATGTTTATATTTCTATTTATGATAAGTGTAAACTGGCATTTATTTTGATTTATTTGCTATTTGGTGCGTTGTGATGCAGACAAATGTTGCTTATGTGCCTTCCGCAGGATCGATGGTGAGGCTGCCAAAGAATGGATGGGGCTGAGTCAAAATGAAAACGCTCATAGGCGCTTCCGCAAATTTTGATCGCAGCCGTATAGTCCCCGTGCCGCCATTCTTAGGTATTTTTACTTCGCTAAATAGCGCCATGGCACGCGGAGGGCGTCGGGAGTGGCGGATCGATATCCGTCAGTACATTTCGGTCTCGCCTCCTTTTGGAGAGAGGTTGTTTGATTACATGTCCTCTCTTGCGATAGTGGCGGCATGTCTGCGAAGATATATCCCTTTCCTGGGTCCGCGAGCCCCGACGATCTTTACGATTATGCCCGACCGCAAATTGTTGCGCGCCGTGCATCGATCGATGCTTGTTCCTCGCTTGGATACCCTCGGGTTTGGTCGCCGGAGATTGTGGACGACTGGCCGATCAGTATTCCCGTATCCGAAGTCGAGATCGACCTGTTCGAGGGTTATTTCGGCGATCTATTGGACGAGGTATTCGGGTCAAAACGCTGATTATATTGGAGGAGATTTGGTATGAGCGCCAAAGCCAAGCCCGTCTCGGCAATACCGAGGCGGGCTGCATTGTACCTCCGTGTATCGACGGGACGGCAGGCTGAGAATGACCTCTCCATTCCCGATCAACGCCGGCAACTTCAGTCTTATTGTCAGGCCAAAGGGATTTCGATCGAAGCGGAGTTCGTCGAACCGGGCGCTTCTGCAACCGATGATCGGCGTCTGGAATTCCAGCGAATGATGGACGCTGCGTCGCAAAAACCGGCACCGTTCGACGCTATCGTCGTGCATTCCTTCTCGCGCTTCTTCCGCGATCAGTTCCAGCTGGAGTTCTATGTGCGCCGTTTGGCCAAGAGCGGCATTCGGCTGACGTCGATCACGCAGGATCTCGGCGACGACCCGATGAGTGTGATGATGCGGCAGATCATGGCGTTGTTCGACGAATATCAGTCGAAGGAGAACGCCAAGCACACGCTTCGGGCCATGAAGGAGAATGCGAGGCAGGGGTATTGGAACGGTTCTCGCCCGCCATATGGCTACAAGATCGTCGCCTCGGAACAGCGCGGGGCTCGCATGAAGAAAAAGATCGAGCCTGATCCCGACCAGACCGAGAATGTCCGCTTGATGTTCCGATTGGCATTGGTTGGAAACGAACACGGTCCAATGGGTGGTCGGCAGATCGCGAACTTTCTGAACTCCCGGGGTATTCGCACTCAAACGGGCGGACGTTGGGGCGTCGGCGCCGTCCATCAGGTTCTGAGCCGGACGACCTATATCGGCCTGCATAGGTTCAACGTCTATAGCTGGCGGAAAAAGCTCGAAAAGCCGGATGACGAGATCGTCGAAGTTGCAGTTCCGCCGATCATCGGAGCCGACGAATTCGAGGCGGTGCAGGAAATGATGCGGTCGCGCAGCCCTCAATTCAAGGCGCCGCGATTCGTGAGCGCCGGGACACTCCTCGGTGGCGTGTGCTTCTGCGCGGAATGCGGGGGAGCGATGACGTTGAGGACATCGGGCAAAGGCGCGCAGTATCGATATTACACCTGCTGCACGACCGCGCGGCAGGGCAAGACCGGCTGTAAGGGGCGGACCGTCCCGATGGACGAGCTGAACGACTTGGTGGTGTCCTATTTGGAAGACCGTCTCTTGGCGCCCGAACGGATCGAAATCTTGCTGACGGGCTTGCTCCGGCGTCGTGAGGAGCGGGTGGAGCGCCAGAGGGCGCGGATCACAGAATTGAGAAAACAGGCGGCAGATGCCGAGGGAAAGCTCACACGGCTGTACGAGGCCATCGAGAACGGCTTGGCCCAGCCCGACGATCAGAACCTGAAGGGCAGAATTGCCGAGTTGATGCGCATACGGGATTCGGCGCGCGCCGATGCCGACCGAGCAGATGGACGAGAGAAGGAGCCGGATGCTCGGATTTCGCCGGAAGCCCTGTCGCGATTCGCCGACGCGGCTCGGGAGCGCCTCCGGTCGAAGGACGGGAGCTTTCGACGCCATCATCTGCAAATGTTGGTGCAGCGGATCGAGGTCGGGGATGACGAAATACGAATCAAGGGGTCTAAAACGAAACTCCTCCAGACGCTTGTCGCATCTGGAGGAGTGTCTGGAGGGAACTCGGCTACGAATGGAGTTCGTAGCTTCGTTCCGAACTGGCTCCGCGAGCAGGACTCGAACCTGCGACCATTCGATTAACAGTCGAACGCTCTACCAACTGAGCTATCGCGGAACACGCGGCCGCCGGAGCAGCGCGGTGCGGGCGGGTCTATAGCAAGCTCGGTCGGGCTTGCCAAGCCCTTCGACGCGCAACCATCGACGTTCTCGCCGATGCCTGTGGACGAAGGGGGGCGCGGGCGCCTAAGCAGGACCGCGATCGGGCGCCGCCCGACCTCGCCCTCGGAGATCGACCATGCCTGCTTCGCCCCGCTTTTCGCCGCTCCGCGACTTCGTTCTCGGCGGCGCGCGCTCCGGCAAGACCGGGGTGGCGCTGGCGCGGGCGGAGGCGAGCGGGCTCGCGCCGGTGATGGTGGCGACGGCCGAGGCCTACGACGCGGAGATGGCGGCGCGAATCGCCGCCCATCGCGCCGAGCGCGGCGCCGCGTGGGGGCTGATCGAGGAGCCGCTCGATCTCGCGCGGGTGCTGCGCGAGGAAGCGTCCGAGGCACGGATCCTGGTTGTCGATTGCCTGACTCTCTGGCTCACCAACACGCTCCTCGGCGAGCGGGACACCGAGGCGGCGATCGCCGACCTCTCGGCGGCGCTGGCGGCGATCGGCGGGCCGGTCGTGCTCGTCTCCAACGAGGTCGGGCTCGGAATCGTGCCGGAGAACGCGCTGGCGCGGCGGTTTCGCGATCTCCAGGGGCGCCTCAACCGCGTGGTCGCGGTGGGCGCCGACCGGGTGACGCTGGTGGTGGCGGGTCTCGAGATGGTGGTGAAGGGGGGCGATTCGCCGCCCCCGCGCTAGCGAGTTCACCCGTCGGGAGGGATCCGAATGGGACGGCTCCCGATTCTTCTCTTCCGGTGGACGTGCTTTGCTGTCCATGGTGCCCGCGAACGTTGCCGAGGCACCGGGCGGCGATCGCTCTGGTGCGAGCGGTGGGAGTTCATGGCGATGATGCCGGGTCGATCGGACGAACCTGCTCAGCCGTCGAGTGGCGGCACGACCCCACGCTCGGCGGAGGCTTCGCCGACGAGCGCCGGTCCCGATTGCCGGACCTGCGAGCTGCGCGCCCGCTGCATCAGCTACGGTTGGATGTCGCCGGGCGGGGTCTGGTTCGAAAACGCGGTGATGCTGAGGCCGAAGCCCGGTTGCCGCGGCTTCATCGGCCGGGGCGACGACATTCGCGCCCATTTCTCGGCCGTCCGCCCCGTCGAACGGGGCCATTGACGCGCGCCGTCGACCTCGTCGAGACGAAGGCGGTCGTTTCCGCGATTTTCGGGAAGATGTTGGAGGCCTCGTCCGGATTCGAACCGGAGTACACGGATTTGCAGTCCGCTGCGTAACCACTCCGCCACGAGGCCTCACGCGGATCGGTCTCTAAACGCTCCGGCGGCGACAGGCAAGTCCTCGTCGCGACCCCCGACCTTTTTCCTCACATGGTCGTCACGTCCTTTCGCTCACGCGCTCTCGCCCTCGCGCGCCGCGTTGGGGCGATCGGAGGTGATGCGGCCGTCGATCACCTCGACGATGCGGTCGCAGCGGCGCGCCAGACGCGGGTCGTGGGTGACGATCAGGAAGGTGGTTCCGCGCTCGCGGTTGATCTCGCGCATCAGGTCGAAGGCGAGGTCCGACGATTTGGTGTCGAGGTTGCCGGTCGGCTCGTCGGCGAGCACCAGGGCCGGATCCATCGCCAGCGCGCGGGCGATGGCGACGCGCTGCTGCTGGCCGCCGGAGAGCCGCGTCACCGCCTGACCGGCCCAGGGCGCCAGCCGGAAGCGATCGAGCAGTTCGCGGGCGCGGGCGCGCATCTCGTCGTCGGGAAATCCGCGATCGACCAGCATCGGCATCGCGACGTTCTCCTCGGCCGAGAAGGCGGAGATCAGGTGGTGGTACTGGAAGACGAAGCCGATCGAGCGGCCGCGCAGGCGGGTCAGATCGCGATCGTCGAGGGTGGTCGTCTCGGCGCCGAGGAGCGCGAGCCGGCCGGAGGTCGGGCGGTCGAGCAGGCCGATCAGATTGAGGAGCGTGCTCTTGCCGGAGCCGGACGGGCCGATCAGGGCGACGAATTCGCCGCGCTCGAGGGTGAGATCGAGGCCGTGCAGCACCTCGACCTCCACCGGCGTGCCGATGGCGAAGGACTTGGTCACGGCGTCGAGCCGCAGCACGGGGGCGGGGAGGGGGACGGGGTCAGCCACGGATCGCCACCACAGGATCGAGACGGGCGGCGCGCAGCGCCGGGGTCATGGCGGCGAGAATGCCGGTGGCGGTCGCCAGCGCCGCCGACCACGCCGGCAACGTCCAGTCGAGGACGAGGGGGAAGAACTCCGAGCCGTCGGCGTTGCGCAACAGGGCGTGGAAGGCGACCAGCGAGGCCATGCCCATCGCCGAGCCGAACAGGGATCCGACCAGACCGAGCACGCCGCCCTGAATGAGGAAGATCCGCAGGATCTGGCCGCGTCGGGCGCCCATCGCCCGGAGAATGCCGATCTCCTTGGAGCGCTGCACCACCGAGACCACCAACACCGAGGCGATGCCGAAGGCGACCGACAGGGCGACGAGGACGCGGATGGCCGTGTTCGAGGTGAACTGGGTCTTCATCACGGTGAAGAACTGGGCGTTGGTCTTGATCCAGCTGTCGGCCTCGATGCCGGTCGCGGTCTGGATGAACTCGGCGACCTCCTGGGCGGCATAGACGTCGGTCAGGGTGACCTCGAGGGCGGTGGCGCCGCCGATCAGGCCGAGCAGGGCCTGTCCGGTGCGCAGCGCCACATAGACGTTGCGCATGTTCACGCCGCGATTGCCGAGGTCGAAGATGCCGATGATGGTCTGGGTGACGCCGGCGCCGGTGGCGGAGGTCAGGCGCAGCTTGTCGCCGAGGGTGACGCCGAGTTCGCGGGCGAGGTCGGTGCCGATCACCACGCCGTCGGAGGCGAGGCGGGCGTGGCCCTCGAGCAGATTGCCGGGGAGATCGACGATCTCGAAATAGGTCTCGGGCTCGCAGGCGACCACCGTCACCGAGCGCGAGGCGCTGCCGCGGGCGGCGAGCGCCGAGCCGGAGACGATCGGGGCGACGTGGGTGACTTCCGGGTTCCGGGCGAGCACCTCGCGCAGCGACTGCCATTGATCGATCGACTTCACACGTTGGGTCGGGCGCTGGACGGTGGTGAGGGTGATGACGGGGTCGCCGCCGCGCAAGGGGCGGGCGACCTCGTCGGCCGGCACCAGCTCGATGTGGGCCTGCGAATTGAGGATGCGGCGCATCATGTTGGTGGTCATGCCGGTCAGGATCGCCGACATGAAGACGATGACGCCGACGCCGATGGTGACGCCGGCGACGATGAAGAGGCTCTGCATCCGCCCCTCGACCAGGAAGCGAATCGCGGCGATCCATTCGAACGGCAGCCAGCGTCTCATCGGCCGCTCCCTCCCGCGGGGGTGCCGGCGAGGGCATCGGAGCCGGTGCCGCGCGGCGGGATCACGGCGCGCAGGCGGTCGCCGGCGGCGATGGTGGTGCGCACCGGCACGACCGCGTCGCTCGCCGTGAGACCGGAGACGATCTCGGTGCGGCCGCCGCCGATGAGACCGACACGGACCGGGAGGCGGACGGCGTGCCCGTCGACCGCGACCAGCACCCAGGGGTCGGAGGAGAGCGGCTGGTGGACGGCATCGGTCGGCAGCACCAGCGCGTCGGTGCGGCGGGCGACCTCGATGTCGACCGAGACGGTCATGTCCTGACGGATCCAGGCGGGCGGGTCGGCGACCTTCAGCTTGACCTGGACCGAGGCGGTCTGCGGATCGATCGAGGGGTTCACATAGATCAGCTCGGCGGCGAAGCGCTGGTTCGGATAGGCGTCGGCGGAGACGAGCGCCTTCTCGCCGACCGCCAGCAGTGCAAGGTTCTTCTCGTCGATCTGGACGACGATCTGAGTCTCGCCGGTGGGCGAGAGCGTCATCAGCGCCTTGCCGGGCTGGACGACGTCGCCGACCTCGACGTCGCGGGCGATCAGGATGCCGTCGGCGGGCGCGTCGATCACCGTATAGGCGAGGCGGGTGCGGGCGGCGGCGACGTTGGCGGCGGCCTGGCGCAGGGCGGCCTCGGCCATGATTCGGTCGGTGCCGCCGACATCGGTGGTCTCGACCTGGAAGCGGGCGGAGCGGACCTGGGCGCGGGTGACGTCGCGGGTCTTGCGGGCGTCGTCGACCTGGGCCTGGGTGGCGAAGCCGGTCGTCTTCAGCTTGTCGACGCGGTCGAAGGCGGCCTCGGCGGCGGCGAGGCTCGCCTCGGCCTGGAGGAGCGTCTCGCGGGCGACCGGCAGCGTCACCTCGGCGATCTGCGTCACTCGGGCGGTGGCCTGGGCGAGAGCGGCTTCGGCGGCGGCGAGGGCGGCGCGGGCCTCCGCGTTCTCCAGCCGGATCAGCACCTGATCGCGGCGCACGGTCTGGCCCTCGTCGACCGGCACGGCCTCGACGACGCCGGTCACCTGGGCGCCGACGTCGACCCGGAAGGGGGCGAGGACGCGCCCGGTGGCGACGACCGCGCGCACCACCTCGCCGCGCTCGGGACGGACGACCCGAATCTCGGGGCCCGAGACGAAGATCCACGCGCCGTAGCCGGCCGCCGCCAGGGCGGCGAGGGCGAGGAGGGCGAGGAAGAGGCGTTTCGGCGGCGAGCGGCGGGGGGCCTGCGGCGTGTCGTTCACGATCGTCCTCCTCGCATGGGGCCGGTCCATGGCCGACCTCGTCCGACGTTCCCCCGACGGGGCATAGTGCGACTCCGGCGCGACGGCGGCCTTGATCGGCCGCAAAGCCGGCGCGACGATCGACGGGGACGGGGGCGCCGTCCGCGCCGGCGCCGGTCGGATCTCGGCGAAGGTTCCTATTGTCTCGGTGGGGCCGGGGGATTAAGGAAACCCGACGGCCTTTCGGGCCGACGAGAGACGTCGAGAGCGAGCGGGGGAGCCGATGGCCGAATTCGCCATTCAGCGCAGGACGATGGTCGACAATCAGATCCGCACGGTGGACGTCACCGATCACGGCGTGATCGCGGCCTTTCTGACGGTCGGGCGCGAGGCCTTCGTTCCGACGGCCATGCGGGACCTCGCCTATATCGATCGTCCCATCGATCTCGGCGGTGGTCGTGCCATGATGCAGCCGGCGCCGCTCGCCAAGCTGATTCAGCTCGCCGCGCCGCGCGCCGGCGAGAAGGTGTTGATCGTCGGCGGCAACACCGGCTACGCGGCGGCGATCGTCGCGGCGATGGGCGCCACGGTGACGACGCTCGATCAGGATCCGGCGCTGGTCGCGGTCGCGCGCGGCGCGCTCGCCGACGTTCCCGGCGCGACGGTGGTCGAAGGGCCGCTGGCGGCGGGTTGGCCGGCCGGGGCGCCCTATGATCTGGTGATCCTCGACGGCGCCGCCGAAGAGATCCCGGCGGCGCTCGACGCGCAGGTCGCCGAGGGCGGACGGATCGTCTACATCGACGGCGAGGGCCTCGCGGCGCGCGCCACGGTGGCGGTGCGCTCGTCGGGCCGGGTGTCGTCGCGCACGGTCTTCAATCTGCCGGGGCGGCTCCTGCCGGGCTTCGCCAAGCCCGTCGCCTTCGCGCTCTGAGGACCGGATCCGGTCTACCGGATCCGGGTCGGTCCCCTCGGGGATCGGGCTCCGAAACGGCTCTTCTTTCGTCGGTGGAGACGGCTCCGATCGACGGGGAGTGCCGTTTTTCCTGTCGCGGAAGATCGCGCGTCCCGCGCGCCGCGCTGTTGCCCATCGGCCGCAGGTCGGCCGAAATGCGTGGATGAACTCCCCTCCCGGGCCCATCCGCGTTTGCGTTTCGCGGCCTTTGACTGTTCGTTAAGGCCTTCGCTCACGGTCGGCGATGAGAGCGCGCCGCCGATTCGTCTGTCGAACACGGGAGTTGCAACGTGGTGATGAGTCGTTCGGTCGTCTTCGGCCTCGTCGGTGCCCTCGGGCTCGCGTGGCAAACGGGTTCCGTTGCCGCTCAGTCCCTGACCGAGGCGCTGGCGCTCGCCTATTCGAACAACCCGCAGCTCAATGCCGCGCGGGCGCAGGCCCGCGCCACCGACGAGGGTCTCGGCATCGCTCAGGGCGCCGGCCGTCCCAAGGTGAACGGCTCGGCCTCGATCGGCCGGTCCTACACCGGCTACGGCTATCAGAACTATTCCAACGGCGGCGCCAACCTCGATTTCTACAATACGCCCGCCAGTTACGGCATCACCCTGGTGCAGCCGCTCTATACCGGCGGGCAGATCACCGCCGGCATCAATCAGGCCGAGGCGGCGATCCGCGCGCAGCGTGAACTGGTGCGTTCGGCCGAGCAGTCGGTGCTCCTGGCGGCGGCGACCTCGTTCATGGACGTGATCCGCGACACCGCGCTCGTGTCGCTGCAGGAGAGCAACGTCAAGTTCCTCACCGAGCAGGTCCGCGCGGCGCGCGATCGGTTCAACGTCGGCGAGGGCACTCAGACCGACGTGGCGCAGGCCGAGGCCTCCTATCAGCTGGCGGTGTCGCAGCTCAACGCGGCACGCGCCCAGATGAACGCCTCGCGGGCGAACTATCGGCAGGTGATCGGCAAGGAGCCGGGCAAGCTCACCGGCGCCAGCTCGGTCGATCGGATGCTGCCGAAGTCGATGGAGGCGGCCGTCAAGGCGGCGCAGGGCGAGAACCCGAGCATCCTCGCCGGCATCCACAACGTCGACGTGGCCCAGCACAACGTGAGCTATCTCGAGGGCGCGCTGCTGCCCCAGGTGAGCGCGCAGGGGTCGGCCTCGCGGTCGTTCGACAACCCGTCCTACAAGACGCTCAACAACGCCTCGGTGTCGGTCAACGTGACCGTGCCGATCTACCAGGGCGGCGGCGAATACGCCAAGATCCGTCAGGCCAAGGAGCAGCTCGGCGCGGCGCGTCTCCAGGTCGATCTGGCGCGCGACACGGTGCGCGCCAACGTCGTCTCCGCCTGGGGCATGCTGCAGGCGGCGAACGCCTCGATCGAGGCCTATCGGGCGCAGGTGGAAGCCTCGCAGCTGGCGTTGAACGGTGTCATCGAGGAGCAGCGGGTCGGTCAGCGCACCACGCTCGACGTGCTCAACCAGCAGACCACGCTGATCACGGCGCGCTCCAATCTGGTCAACGCCGAGCGCTCGCGGGTGGTCGGTTCGTTCCAACTGGTGGCGGCGGTGGGGCGCCTCGACGTCCAGCACCTCAAGCTCAAGGTCACCAACTACGATCCGGCCGAGCACACCGACGCGGTGCGCGACAAGTGGATCGGCCTGCGCACGCCCGACGGGCGCTGAGGGCCGGCGGCCGCGACGTCGTCGGGGATAACTTCGACGTCGCGGTTTTCCCGCGTTTTCGTGGGGCCCTGTTCCATCTATAGTATCTCCGGTGGCGCCCACCGCATCATGTCGATGTTGGGCCTGGGTGTCTCGTGTTCGTCGGAGAGTGTCCCATGGCCAAGGCGCAAGCGCAGGAACCCTCGATGGAGGAGATCCTGGCCTCGATCCGCAGGATCATCGCGGACGAGGAGACGGCTCCCAAGGGCGCCGCGCCCGCCCCCGATCCGGCCCCGGCCGAAGACGAGACCATCTCCGAGGAAGATCTCGACAAGCTGTTCGCCTCGGCCGATGCCGGCGAGCCGGAGCCCGACGTGAGCGCCGACGAGGACGACGTCCTCGATCTGACCGAGGAACTGGCCGAACCCGCCGTCGACGGTCCGCCTCTGGTGGAAGGGCTCGCCGAGGCGGCCGACGTCGCCTTCGCCGACGTGCCCGAGCCGGAACCCGCACCCGCGCCGGAACCCGTGCGGATGGTCGCGCCCGAGCCGGTGCGCCCGCAGCCGGCGCCCGAGCCGGTCTTCGTCGCGCCGCCGCGCGCGCCCGAGCCGGCGCCGCGGCCGATGCCGGAACGGAGCGTCGCCGCCGAGGCGCCGGTCGAGGTGGAACCGCTCCTGTCGGGGACCACCGAGGGGCTGGTCACCAGTGCCTTCAACGATCTGGCGCTGACGGTGCTCAACCGCAACGCGCGCACGATCGAGGATCTGGTGCAGGACATGCTGCGTCCGATGCTGAAGACCTGGCTCGATCAGAACCTGCCCGGCATGGTCGAGCGGATGGTGCGCGCCGAGATCGACCGCGTCACTCGGGGCCGCTGAGAGCCGATCTCGAAAGGTCGGACGGGTCGGCGCGGGATTTTCGCGCCTCGCGGCGTCGGCGCTCTCGCCGCGATCCCGGCATCGGCGTCGATTCCCTCCTCGCGAGACACGAGAATCCGGCGCCGCTCCCTCGCCGCCCACGTTCGAGGCGGGCTGCGAGGCGGGCCCCGACGTGTTCACTTCGTTTCGGGCCGCCTCGAACGTGACGTCGGGACGGTTCGACGCAACATTCGCGCGCTGCCGCGCAATCACAGGGACATGTCGATGCGATCTGATCGCGACGTTCGGCGGCGGTGTGTCGCCGTCGCCGCGATCGCGAGCGCCGTCCGTGCGTCGCGCCGCGACCGGCTCTCGGAGTGAACTGGCATGTCTCGCAAATTGTTCGCCGAAGTCTTCGGCACCTTCTGGCTCGTCTTCGGCGGATGCGGCAGCGCCGTGCTGGCGGCGGCGTTTCCGCAGCTCGGCATCGGCTTCGCCGGGGTCGCGCTCGCCTTCGGCCTCACCGTTCTGACCATGGCCTATGCGGTCGGTCCGATCTCCGGCGGCCATTTCAACCCGGCGGTGTCGGTGGGTCTCGCCGTCGCCGGGCGCTTCTCCTGGGGCGAGCTCGTTCCTTATGTGGTGGCGCAGGTGATCGGCGCGGTCGCGGCGGCGGGCGTGCTCTTCGCGGTGGCGTCGGGCAAGGCCGGCTTCGACCTCGCCGGCGGCTTCGCCTCCAACGGCTACGGCGAGCATTCGCCGGGCGGCTATGGTCTCGTCGCCGCGCTCGTCATCGAAGTGGTGCTCACCGCCTTCTTCCTCCTGATCATCCTGGGCTCGACCGAACCGCGGGTTCCCGCCGGTTTCGCCCCGATCGCGATCGGTCTGGCGCTGACGCTGATCCATCTGATCTCGATTCCGGTGACCAACACCTCGGTCAATCCGGCCCGTTCGACCGGGCAGGCGCTGTTCGTCGGCGGCTGGGCGGTGCAGCAGCTGTGGCTGTTCTGGCTGGCGCCGATCGTCGGCGGCGCGGTCGGCGGGGTGATCCACAAGGCGCTCTTCGCCGAGAAAGCCTGACGAAGCGGGCCTTCGAGGGGTCGGACGAGGTTGACACCGGCCGGCCCCTCGAGGTTCAACGGGCGCCTCATCTCTCGTGGCCGGAGCCGATCCGGTCACCGGCGTTTCGGAAGACATCATGCTCGAAAAGACCTACGAGGCCGCCGCGGTCGAACCGCGTATTTCCGCCGCTTGGGACGAGGTCGGCGCGTTCCGCGCCGGCGCCGGCGCGAAGCCGGGCGCCGCGCCCTATTCGATCGTGATTCCACCGCCCAACGTCACCGGCAGCCTGCACATGGGCCACGCGCTCAACAACACGCTCCAGGACGTGCTGGTCCGCTTCGAGCGGATGCGCGGCAAGGACGTGCTGTGGCAGCCGGGCATGGACCATGCCGGCATCGCCACGCAGATGGTGGTCGAGCGGCAGATGATGCAGCGCCAGGAGCCGGGCCGCCGCGAGATCGGCCGCGCCGCGTTCCTCGAGAAGGTCTGGACCTGGAAGGCGGAATCGGGCGGCACCATCGCCGCGCAGCTGAAGCGCCTCGGCGCCTCCTGCGACTGGTCGCGCGAGCGCTTCACCATGGACGAAGGCCTCTCGGAGGCCGTGCTCAAGGTGTTCGTCCAGCTCCATCGCGACGGGCTGATCTATCGCGACAAGCGGCTGGTCAACTGGGATCCCCATTTCGAGACCGCGATCTCGGACCTGGAAGTGCTCCAGGTCGAGGTGAAGGGCCATTTCTGGCACTTCAAATATCCGATCGAGGGGATGCCGGGCCGGTTCATCACCGTCGCCACCACCCGCCCCGAGACCATGCTCGGCGACACCGCCGTGGCGGTTCACCCGGACGACGAGCGTTACGCCGATCTCGTCGGCAAATTCGCGATCCTGCCGCTGGTCGGCCGGCGCATCCCGATCGTCGCGGACGAATATTCCGATCCCGAGAAGGGCACCGGCGCGGTCAAGATCACCCCGGCGCACGACTTCAACGACTTCGAGGTCGGCAAGCGTCACGGCTTGGCGATGATCAACATCCTCGACCGCAAGGCGCACGTCGCGCTTTCCGGCAACGAAGCCTTCTGGGCCGATACCGGCCATGGCGCCGAGCTCTCCGGGGCGCCGGAGCCGGCGGAGGGCGCGGAGGCGGAGACGCCGGTCTCCTACGTCTTCGGCGCGGAGATGCTGGAGGCGCTGCTCCACGGCAAGGCGCGCGAGGCGGCGCGCAAGATCGTGGTCGAGGCGATGGAGCGGCGCGGGCTCCTCGCCAAGGTCGAGCCCAACACCCACATGGTGCCGCACGGTGATCGCTCCAACGTGGTGATCGAGCCGTTCCTGACCGACCAGTGGTACGTCAACGCCGGGGAACTGGCGAAGCCGGCGCTCGCCGCCGTGCGCGACGGGCGCACCAGCTTCGTCCCGAAGAATTGGGAGAACACCTATTACCAGTGGATGGAGAACATCCAGCCGTGGTGCGTGTCGCGCCAGCTTTGGTGGGGCCATCAGATCCCGGCGTGGTACGGGCCGGACGGCGAGGTCTTCGTCGCCCACGACGAGGCCGAGGCGCTCGACGCGGCGATCCATCACTATCTGACGCGGGCCGAGATCGACGCGGCCAAGGCGGCGGATCTGCGCGTCAACGGCGCGGCCGGGTTCCTCACCCGCGACGAGGACGTGCTCGACACGTGGTTCTCGTCGGCGCTGTGGCCGTTCTCCACCCTCGGCTGGCCCGAGCAGACGCCGGAGCTGGCGCGCTACTATCCGACCTCGGTGCTGGTCACCGGCTTCGACATCATCTTCTTCTGGGTCGCCCGGATGATGATGATGGGCATGCACTTCATGAAGGACGCCGACGGCAATCCGGTCGTGCCGTTCAAGGACGTCTACATCCACGCCCTCGTCCGCGACGAGAAGGGGCAGAAGATGTCGAAGTCGAAGGGCAACGTCATCGATCCGCTCGAGCTCTGCGACGAGTTCGGCGCGGACGCGCTGCGCTTCACCCTTGCCGCGATGGCGGCACAGGGCCGCGACATCAAGCTCGCCAAGGCGCGCGTCGCCGGCTATCGCAACTTCGCGACCAAGCTGTGGAACGCCGCCCGCTTCGCCGAGATGAACGGCTGCGTCTCGGTCTCCGACTTCGAGCCGGCGGCGGCGAAGGGCACGCTCAACCGCTGGATCGCCACCGAACTGGCGCGGGCGGTCGCCGGCGTCACCGAGGCGCTCGAGGCCTATCGCTTCAACGATGCGGCGGCGGCGGCCTATCGCTTCGTCTGGAACTCGTTCTGCGACTGGTATCTGGAACTCGCCAAGCCGATCTTCATGGGCGAGGATCAGGCGCTCAAGGACGAGACCCGGGCGACCTGCGCCCATGTGCTCGACGAGATCCTGAAGCTCCTGCATCCGTTCATGCCCTTCATCACCGAGGAACTGTGGGCGAAGACGGCCGCCGAGGCGGGCCTGACGCGCGGGGCGATGCTGGTCACGACGGAATGGCCGGGCGTCGGCATCACCCATGACGAGGCCGCCGACGAGATCGACTGGCTGGTCGGGCTGATCACCGAGGTGCGTTCGGTGCGCTCGGAGATGAACGTGCCGGCGGCGGCGCAGATCCCGCTGGTGGTGGTCGGCGCCTCGGCGCGGACGACCGCCTGGATGGCCACCCACGAGGCGGCGATTCTGAGGCTCGCGCGCGTCGCCTCGATCGCCTCGGCCGATCAGGCGCCGGCGGCCTCGGCGCAGATCGTGGTCGGCGAGGCGACCTTCTGCCTGCCGCTCGAGGGTGTCATCGACGTCGGCGCGGAGCGGACCCGGCTCTCCAAGGAAGTGGTCAAGCTCGAGGGCGAGATCGGCCGCATCGACAAGATGTTCGCCAATCCGCAGTTCATGGCCAAGGCCAAGGAAGAGGTCGTCGAGGAAAATCGCGAGAAACGCGAGGAATACGTCGCCCGCATCGCCAAGGTGCGCGAGGCACTGGCGCGTCTCGGTTGAGTCGATCCGAGGCGGGCTCGACCGACGGCCGGCGTGGGGTCTCACGCCGGCCGTCGTCGTTTCGGCGGAAACGTTCGTCGGCGATTTCGTGTCGGTTTTGCAACACCACTTTTCAATGATTTCCGGGCATGATGCGCGAGGTGGGATTGCCGCGCTTCGGTCACAAATGAGACCGAGCGTGCGCTCCGTCGACGAGGTGGTGGGACCTTCGAGGTGCGTGGCGTGAGAGTGTCGGGGACGAGTGGGCGTGAGGGGACGATCGATCCGGTGGGGATCGTGGTCTCGGAGTCCGATTCCGTCTCGATCATTTCGGCGCGATTGCCTTCGGATCACCTCGATCCGGCCGGTTTCGGCCGTGTTGTCGCCGAAAATCGGTGCGATGGTCGCTCATCGCCCGCTGGTGCCGACCTTTCCGAAGACCGCTCCGGCGGAGACGAGATCGCGGGATCCGCTTGCGGCCGATCGGCCGATCCGAGATCCGGGGAGCGCCAGGCGCGCGCCCATGGGAGTGAATACGTGACCACGAAGCTCCGAGTGACGACCAACGATCGAGCGGGCGGCAGGGCCGTCGGCGGATGGATGCGGCGGCTCGGTGGCGAGGACGTTGTGAGAACGGCCATGCGGACTTCCTGGATTCTTCGCGTCGGCTGCGCCGCCGCGGTTCTCGCCGGGGCGACGAGCGCGGCCTCGGCCTTCGATCCGAACGGCATCGGCGGCGACGACGCCTCGACGCTGCCCAACGTGCAGGCCCTGGCGCCGGTTCCCGCGCCGGGCCGTCTCGGCGGCGGTTCGGCGGTCGTGTCGGCTCCGGTCGCTCTTTCGGCGCCTCCCGGCGTCTCCTCCAAGCTCCTGCCGGGGCCGATCGTGACGCCGCCGGCGACGATGTCGGCGGAAGAGGCGTTCCGCGCGGGGACGCGGCTCTACTATGCCGGCGACCGCAAGGCGGCGCTGGAGCAACTGCGTCGGGCGGCCGAACGCGGCCATCCGATCGCCCAGTGGAAGCTCGGCAAGATCTACGAGACCGGCGACGGCGTGCCGGTCAACGACGCCAAGGCGTTCGAGTTCTATCGCGAGGTGATCGACCATCACTCCGACGACGCGCGCGGCACGCCGCAGGCGGCCTTCGTGGCCTCGGCCTTCGTCGCGCTCGGGTCCTACTATCTCAAGGGTGTCGACAACGCGGCGATCCGCCCCAACGTCGACCGCGCCCGCGAGCTCTACACCTATGCCGCGTCGATCTTCGGCGACACCGAGGCGCAGTATCGCCTCGGCCGGCTCTATCTCGAGGCGAGCGGCGAGGAACGCGATCCGCGTCAGGCGGCGCGGTGGCTGACGGTGGCGGCCCGCAAGGGCCATTGCGGCGCTCAGGCGATGCTCGGCCAGTTGCTCTTCACCGGCGACGAGGGCTTCCCGCGCCGCCCGGTCCAGGGTCTGATGTGGCTGACCGTGGCGCGCGCCAATGCCGGCAGCAGTACCGCCGAGGACTGGATCCGCGAAGTTCAGGAGCAGGTGTTCTCGGTCGCCTCGGAGTCGGAGCGCCGCCGCGGCGTGGCCGATGCCCAGGAATGGATCGCCAAGGCCGGCAACTGAACGGCATGCGACGGACGGGCATGGAGCCCGTCGTTCAGACGCGAGACGAGGGCGCGGGGGCCGATCCCGCGCCCTTTATCATTTCGATTCAAAAATGAAAATTATTCCATGTAATTCAATGGCTTAGTCTTAGTTCTCAATTCTCCAGATCAAGTTCATGAGCGGATCACCCGGTTCGTAATCTGGTTCAAAAATCATATGTAACTCATTGAAATCAGATATTTATCAAAATTCATGAGATGCGAGAGCCGGCAGTCTCGCATCTCATGGTTAACGAGAGTTTAATTTCGGTCGCGATCTGCGAAAAAACCCTTAGGCCGATCGCCGCGCGGGCGTCAGGTGAGGGCCGCGGGAGTGACGTCGTCCGGCGAGGGGCCTTCGTCGTCGTAGTCCGGCAGGCGATCGTCGAAGCCGTGGAGGAAGCCGAGCCGGGTTCCGACCCAGATGTTGCGCGTGGGCACGCAGAGGTCGGGCCGGTCGAGGGAGGCGACGGTGACGTCGACGTCGTCGGCAGGGAGCGGTTCGGCCGGGCGATCCGTGGTCTTCGTCCGGGGGAGATCGGCGGGCGCCTCGGCGTCCTGGGCGAAGAAGATCTGGGTGCCGCAGGTCGGGCAGAAGCCGCGCCGCGACCGGGGCGAGGACCGGAACCAGGCCGGGGTTCCGGCGAGGAGGGCGATCTCGGCGCGTCGCACCGTCGCCCAGGTGACGAAGGGCGCGCCGGTCGAGCGCCGGCACAGGCTGCAATGGCAATGGCCGACGTCGTCGGGCACGCGGGCGAGACGATAGCGCAGGGCGCCGCAGAGGCAGCCGCCGGTCGGGCTCGTGGAGGCGGCGTCGCTCATGGTCTCACTCCTTCTCGTCGACGGCGAGCTCGACCCAGACGGGCACGTGGTCGGAGGGCTTGTCCCAGCCGCGCACATGCTTGTCGATGCCGACGGCGCGGAGGCGGTCGGCGGCCTGGGGGCTCGCCAGGACGTGGTCGATGCGGATGCCCTCGTTGCGCTGCCAGCAGCCGGCCTGATAGTCCCAGAAGGTGAAGAGCTGGGCGTCGGTCGTGGCGCGCAGGCAATCGGTCAGGCCGAGGCCGAGCAGGCGCCGATATGCGGCGCGGCTCTCCGGCTGGAACAGCGCGTCGCCGAGCCAGTTCTCGGGCGTCTTGGCGTCGATCGCCTCGGGGATCACGTTGTAGTCGCCCATCAACAGGAACGGCTCCTCGAGGGCGAGGCGCTCGCGGGCGTGGCGCTCGAGGCGGTCCATCCAGGCGAGTTTGTAGGAGAATTTCTCGGTGCCGATCGGATTGCCGTTGGGCAGATAGAGGCCACCGATCCGGACGACGCCGGTCGAGACCGAGATCACCGCCTCGATGTAGCGCGCCTGGAGGTCGTCGGGATCGCCGGGCAGGCCGCGCGTGACGTCCTCGAGGCGATGCTTCGACAGGATGGCGACGCCGTTGAAACCCTTCTGGCCGTGGGTGGCGACGTGATAGCCGAGCCGCTCGATCGGGGCGGCGGGGAAGCCCTCGTCGACGCTCTTGATCTCCTGGAGGCAGACGACGTCGGGGCGCGCCTCCTCGAGCCAGGCGACGAGCGTATCGATGCGGGCCTTGCTGCCGTTGATGTTCCAGGTGGCGAATTTCATGAGGTGACTCGGTCGCTGCTGATCCAGATCCGAGCGGCACGATAACGAGGCGGGGCCGCGAACGCATCGCCTTTCGCGTCTCGCCCCCAGGAACGCGCGAAAGGCGCCCGCGCGGGGGAGCGTGGACGCCTCTCGAGGGATCGGCGATCGGGCATCAATGGTGCCGATTGTGCTCGATCAGGTAGCGATCGACGGTGTTCAGAGCGCCGGGCGTGGCGGCCACGGGCGCGGCCTGACGGCCCTCGATCATCGCGGGCTTCGCGGCCGGGTTGCCGAGCGACTGCTCATAGGCGGCGACGGGGCGCTGCGAGAGGTCGCCGGATTCGGCCAGCGCCGGGCCGAGGGAGGCGCCGAGCGCCAGCGCGGCGATCGCGAACTTGGTGAAGGTCATGGCTGATCTCCTCTTCTAAGACGGCGGCCGAACGGGTTGTCGGCCGAGGAGGGCGGACGGCGGCCGATCCGGTGACCGGCCGAAGTCCATCGTGGTCGCGGTCTCGCGATCAGCGATCCTGGTCCTGGATGCGGCCGTCGAGGTAGCGCGCGGCGCCGGAGACGGCTGCGGCGTTGTCGACCGGGGCGGCCTGACGGCCCTCGATCATCGCGGTCTTGGCGGCCGGATTGCCGAGCGCCTGCTCGTAGGCGGCGACGGGCGACTGCGAGAGGTCGCCGGATTCGGCGAGCGCCGGGGTCAGCGAGGCACCGAGGACGAGGGCGGCGAGGGAGAGCTTGGTGAAGGTCATGGCATTTCTCTTTTCTGGGGTCTGTGGCCGACCGGGGGATCGGTCTCGGGGGATTTTCGGCGTGGCGGCCGCGATCAGCGATCCTGGTCCTGGACGCGGCCGTCGAGGTAGCGCGCGGCGCCGGTCTCGGCGGTGGGGGTGACGACCGGGGCGGCCTGACGGCCCTCGATCACCGCGGGCTTCGCGGCCGGATTGCCGAGCGCCTGCTCGTAGGCGGCGACGGGCGTCTGCGAGAGGTCGCCGGATTCGGCGAGCGCCGGGGTCAGCGAGGCGCCGAGGACGAGGGCGGCGAGGGTGAGCTTGGTGAAGGTCATGTCTGTCTTCCTTGTCTGTCCGTGGACCGAAGAAGGTCGGTCGTCGGGGAATACGTCGTGGGATCTCGCGTCGTTTCGCGGGGGATCAGCGATCCTGATCACGGTTGCGAGAGTCGAGGTAACGGGTGGCGGCGTCGGTCGGTGCGGTGGGGGTGACCACCGGGGCGGCCTGACGGCCCTCGATCACCGCGGACTTCGCGGCCGGATTGCCGAGCGCCTGCTCGAAGGCGGCGACGGGCGTCTGCGAGAGGTCGCCGGATTCGGCGAGCGCCGGGGTCAGCGAGGCGCCGAGGATCAGGGCGGCGAGGGGGAGCTTGGTGAAGGTCATTTCGGTGTTCCTTGTCTCGGACCGAATGTTGCGTCGGTCGGTGAGCGGTATGTGCTCCCGTTCGCCGGCTGGGAGTAGCTACCGAAATTGCGACTGAATATCGACTGATAGTGAACAATCACACATCTGTGTCTTTGATTGTTCATCAAGCACTCATCCGTGATAACCCGTGACGGATCGAGAGCACGGAAGTGGTTGCGGCGCGGGCCTATCGGCCGCATCGTCGAGGGGCAGGGCTCGCCCATCTCCGAGGGAGACGACGATGTCGAAGCGTACGCATCATCCGCCGCCGGATACGGGCCGCGATCGTCCGCCCGCCCGTCCGCGTCTCGCGGTTCTGCGGCCCGCTTCGGGCGCCCGCGCGGTCGGTCTGATCGGCATGCTGCTGACGAGTGTCGCGCACACCCATGCGGGCGAACGGCGGGTGGTGATCGGCCACGACGGGCGGATGCCTCTCGAACATGCGGCGGCACTCGGCGCGGGCTCGGCGAAGCGCTTCGCGGCGACGGGGCAGGTCGAATGCGGCGGCGTGCGCGGGATCGGGCAGGTGACCGCCTCGGCCGACGTGGTGACCTCGGCGGCGCATGTCTTCTTCGACGAGGCGGGGCGGCCGCGCGCCGCGCAGGGGCGCTGCGTCTTCATCGTCGACGGGCCGGAGGGGCGTCAGACCATTCCGCTGACGCCGAGCGCGCAATTGTGCGGCTCGACCTCACCCTACGGGGTGTCGGGGCGGCACGACTGGGGCGCGGCGCGGCTGGCGCATCCGATCGCCGGGATCCGCGCCTATGAATTGGGGACCCGGGTCAAGGCCGGCGACCCGATCGCCGTGGTCGCCTTCGAGGGCGGTCGCAAGACCGTCGACGTCTGCCACGTCCGCGACGTGGTGACGACCGAGACGGGCGCGCGCGAGCTCAGGACCGATTGCGTCGGCTTCGACGGCATGTCGGGGGCGGCCTATCTGACGCTCGACAAGACGCCGAAGGTGCTCGCCGTCCACGTCGGGTTCCGCTCGGCCGATCCGGGCGCCGTGATGGTCTATTCCGATCGCCACTACACGTTCGGCGCCGCGATCGGTCAGGTGTTGCGCCGGGCGCTGGCCTCGGCGCGCTAGGGACGCGCCGGGCCGATCCGCGACTCACATGGCGAAGGAGGTGCCGCAGCCGCAGGTCGCGGTGGCCTGCGGGTTCTTCATCTTGAAGGCCTGACCCATCAGGTCGTCGACGAAGTCGAGTTCCGAGCCGGTCAGATATTCGGCCGAGACGGGGTCGATCACCACGGTGGCGCCGTCGCGTTCGATCACGATGTCGTCGTCCTCGCGGGCCGTGGTCAGCTCGAAGCCGTAGGAGAAGCCCGAGCAGCCCCCTCCCTTGACGGAAATGCGCATCACCGTTCCGGTGGGTTCGTCGGAGACGACGTATCTGATGCGGGCGGCGGCGGCGGCCGTGACGGCGATCGGCGGGGCGGTGTCGGTCATGTCTCGTTCTGTCCTCGCGTTCGCCGGCCGAAGGGTCGACGGCGTCATGCGCTTGAAACCTTCGTTCGTCTCGATCAAATGCGATCGAACCCTTGAGAATCAAGACCGCTCGGTGAGCGTCGCGCCGAAATCGGGGGCAGTCGTCGGCGGCGGCGACGTCAGGAGACGGGGAAAGCCCATGTCGAGGATCGCCGAACGGGTCGGATTGGGCGGCGAGGCGCGGGCGCTGTTCGCGGTGGATCCGCAACGCTCGCGCGGCCGGCTGGTCGACGAACCGACGAGCCCGACCCGCACGCCCTTCCAGCGCGACCGCGACCGGATCATCCATTCGACCGCCTTCCGCCGCCTCGCCAACAAGACTCAGGTCTTCCTGCCGCACGACGGCGATCATTTCCGCTCGCGCCTGACGCACACGATCGAGGTGGCGCAGATCGCCCGCGCGCTCGCCCGCGCCTTCCGTCTCGACGAGGATCTGGCGGAGGCTCTGGCGCTCGGCCACGATCTCGGCCACACGCCCTTCGGTCATGCCGGCGAGCGGGCGATGGAGCGCGCGATGGCGCGGCACGGCGGCTTCGACCACAACGCCCAGACGCTGCGGATCGTGACGCGGTTGGAGCGGCGCTATGCCGGTTTCGACGGGCTCAACCTGACCTGGGAGACGCTGGAGGGGCTCGTCAAGCACAACGGGCCGCTGACCGACGCGCGCGGGCGCCCGCTCGCCTCCGCCCATGGCCAGCATCGGCCGCCGGCGGAACTGCCCTACGGCATCCGCGACTATGCCCGCCGCCAGGATCTCTGGCTCGCGACCTGGCCGAGCCTCGAGGCGCAATGCGCGGCGATCGCCGACGACATCGCCTACGACGCCCACGACATCGACGACGGGCTCCGGGCGCGGCTGATCGATCTCGACGATCTCGGCGATCTGCCGGTGGTCGGCGCGGCGATCTCGGAGGTGCGGGCGCGGCATCCGAACCTTGAGCGGGCGCGGCTGAAGCAGGAGGTGATCCGGCGGATCATCACCGCCATGGTCGAGGACGTGATCGGCGAGAGCTTCCGCCGGCTCGAGGATCAGCTGCCGGGGTCGGCCGACGACGTGCGCAACGCCGGGCGGGCGCTGGTCGGCTTCTCGCCGGTGCTGGCGGCGGCCGATCACACGATCAAGACGTTCCTGTTCGCGCGCGTCTATCGGTCGGATCTGGTGATGACCAAGATGCGGGCGGCGGAAGGGGTGGTGGAGGATCTCTTCGCCGCCTTCATGGATCGGCCGCAGGCGCTGCCGGAGGAATGGCGCGCCGACGACGTCGCCTCCGACCGCGAGCGGCTGGCGCGGCGGATCTGCGACTACATCGCCGGCATGACCGACCGCTTCGCCGTCGGCGAGCACCGCCGGGTCTGCGGCGACACGCCGGATCTGGGGTGAGGCGTCCTCCCGGTTTGACGCCCCTGCCGATTTGCGATAGCTCCGCGCCAGGTTTTCCGCGCTCTCGTCGGCCTCGCGTCGACGGGACGGCGCGGACGTTCCGATTCCTGGACGAGAGAACGGCGGATACCCATGGACATCTTCGCGGATTTCGGCGAGCGGGTGCGCTCCACCATCGCGCGGCTCGGTTGGACGGCGGCGGACGGGACGGCGCTCGATCTCACGCGTGTGGTGGTCGAGCCGCCGCGCGACGCCGCCCATGGCGATCTCGCCGTCAATGCCGCGATGGTTCTCGCCAAGCCGATGGGCAAGCAGCCGCGCGCGCTCGCCATCGAGTTGATGGGCGAACTCGCCGCCGATCCGGACGTCGCGGAGACCGAGGTGGCCGGTCCCGGCTTCCTCAACTTACGTCTTTCGGCCGGTTATTGGGCGCGGTTCCTGGCGCTGGTGCTGCGTGAGGGCGAGGCCTACGGCCGCGGCACGCCGGGCAAGGGCGCGGTCAACGTCGAATACGTCTCGGCCAATCCGACCGGGCCGATGCACGTCGGTCATTGCCGGGGCGCCGTGGTGGGCGACGCGCTCGCCAACATCCTGGCCCATGCCGGCCATGCGGTGACCAAGGAATATTACATCAACGACGCCGGCGCCCAGGTCGACGTGCTCGCCCGCTCGGCCCATCTGCGCTACCGCGAGGCGCTCGGCGAGGCGATCGGCGAGATCCCCGAGGGGCTCTATCCGGGCGACTATCTGAAGCCGGTCGGCGAGGCGCTGGCGAAGCGGTTCGGCGCGTCGCTGGTCGGCAAGCCCGAGAGCGAATGGCTGGAAGAGGTCCGCCGGACGGCGATCGACGGCATGATGGCGATGATCCGCGAGGATCTCGCCGCCCTCAACGTGCGCCACGACGTGTTCTTCTCCGAGAAGAGCCTCCAGAACGCGCCCGACGGCGACCGCGTCGCCCAGGCGATCGATACGCTGACGGCGGCCGGGCTGATGTATCGCGGCCGGCTGGAGCCCCCCAAGGGGCAGCTGCCGGAGGATTGGGAGGATCGCGAGCAGGTTCTCTTCCGCTCGACCCAGTTCGGCGACGACGTCGACCGTCCGCTGATGAAGTCGGACGGGTCCTATACCTATTTCGCCTCCGACATCGCCTATCACCTCGACAAGTATCGGCGCGGCTTCGCCAACCAGATCGACATCTGGGGCGCCGACCACGGCGGTTACGTCAAGCGGATGCAGGCGGCGGTCAAGGCGATCTCGGGCGGCAAGGCCTCGCTCGACGTCAAGCTGTGCCAGCTCGTCAAGCTGTTCCGCGCCGGCGAGCCGGTGAAGATGTCGAAGCGCTCGGGATCCTTCGTGACGCTGCGCGAAGTGGTCGACGAGGTCGGCGTCGACGCGGTGCGCTTCATGATGCTCTTCCGCAAGTCCGACGCGCCGCTCGACTTCGACTTCCAGAAGGTCACCGAGCAGTCGAAGGACAACCCGGTCTTCTACGTCCAATATGCCCATGCGCGGGTGCATTCGGTGTTCGCCCAGGCGCGCGAGGGCCTGCCGGCGCTCGATCTCTCCGACGAAGGTCTCGGCGGCGCCGATCTCACGCGTCTCTCCGACGCCGGTGAAATCGGTCTGATGAAGAGAATCGCGCAGTGGCCCCGTGTCGTGGAGGGTGCGGCGGAAAGTCACGAGCCGCACAGGATCGCGTTCTTCCTGCACGATCTGGCGAGCGATCTTCATGCCCATTGGAACAGGGGCAAGGATCTGCCACAATTACGCTTTGTTAACGTTGACGATCCATTGTCGTCCCATGCCCGACTGGCGATGGTGAGAGCCGTCGCCTCGGTTCTCGCGTCCGGGCTCGCCGTTCTCGGAGTGAGCGCACCGAAAGAAATGCGCTGAGGACGAGCGATCGGGACGACGGCCAACGAAGCGGCCCCGGCCGGCTTCGTCGACAGAGGTGCCCGTTCGATGTCCGAGCCCATGCGTCACGCCTACGATCCCCATGCGACCGGCCCGGTCGATGCCGGGCAGGGTCATCGTGCCCGGCCGATGGCGGAGGATCCGCTCGCGGAACTGGCGCGCATCCTCGGGGAGGGCGCGGCGCATCCGGTGCGTCCCGAGCACGTCGTCGAAGTGGGCCGGCGGACCCTGCCGAAGAGCCCCGCCCCGGCGCAGATCTCCGACCTCGAGGCCGAACTCTTCGAGACCCTGCGCTCGTCGGTGACGCCGGAGGAGCGGGTGCGCGGCGACTTCGAGCGCGAAGTGCCCAAGATCATTCCCCAGCATCCGGTCGACGATCACGACATCGCCAGCCTCAGCGGCTATTCCGGCGCCGAGGCGGCGGAGGATCCGATCGTCTCGACGCCGGTCGATCCGGCGCCGGTCGATCCGCGCTGGGCCGACTTCTACGCCTATGACGACGGCATCTCGGCCGGGTCCTACGACCCCGCCTTCGCGGGCGGCGCGGCGCAGGCGGTCGATCTCGACGCGGCCTTCGCGGCGGAGATCCATCGCGCCCGTGGCGGCGAGGCGCCGCGGCCGACCTTCGACGAATTCGATCCGGCGGCGATCGCGCGCGCCGCCGCCGAGGCGTCGCCCTATGTCGCCGACGAGGCGGTGATCCTGCCGCATTCGATGGCCGAGGAATACGAGGCGCGGCAGTTGCCGCACGAGGGCGGGCGCTCGGGCTTCCGGATCGCGGCGGCGGTCGTCGGCCTTCTACTGGTCGGCGGCGGGGCGCTCGCCGGATGGAAGATCTGGGGCGACCCCAAGGCGCGCGGGCCGGTGCTGATCCAGGCCGACGGCCAGCCGCTCAAGGTGCTGCCGGATCCGACCAAGGCGGCGACGGTGGCCGACGGCGAGATCTCGCTGAAGCGCGACACCAAGGTCGACGGCTCGAAGATCGTCAGCCTCCAGGAGGATCCGGTCGAGCATGTCTCCGGGCTTACCCCCGAGGGACGCGAGGTGCGGGTGATCAATCCCGGCACGCAGCGCCCGACCTCGCCCGATCAACCGCATACGGTCAAGACGGTGGTGGTGCGGCCCGACGGCTCGATCGTCTCGGAGGGCTCCCAGGCGCGGCCGCCGAACGGCGCCGCGCCCACGGCTCCCGCCGCCCCCGCGACGCCGGGCCCGACGGCCGCGGCGCCGGCCAAGCCGAGCGCGCCGCCGGTGCCGAGCGTGCCGCCGCCGATGGTGCCGGTGACGACGACCCGGGTCACCACCCAGCCGGTGGTGCCGACGCTGCCGCAGGCGGCGGCGGTGGCGCAGCCGGTTCCCATGGTTCCGGTCACGCCGGCTCCGGCCGCTCCGGCCGAGGCCGCGCCGGCCACGCCCGCCGGAACGGTGGTCGACGTGCCGATGCCGATCCCGGCGCCGCCGCGCCCGGCCGCGACCGCCCCGGTCCGGACGGTGACGACCACGCCGGTCACGCCGCAGCGGCCGCAGGCCTCGGCCGGGGCGCCGCTGGCGCTCGGTCCGGTGGCGCCGCGTCTGGCGAGCGCTCCCGCGCCGCAGGCGTCGGCTCCGGCCCCGGCACGTCCGCAGCCGACGGCCGCCGCGCCGACGCCGCTCGCGCCGGCCGCCGCCGGTGGTGGCGATTGGATGGTGCAGCTCTCCGCCTCCAAGTCGGAAGCGGACGCGCGGCGCTCCTTCGCCGACGCCCAGCGGCGTTATTCGGCGTTGTCGGGCCGGCCGCTCGACGTGCAGCGCGCCGATCTCGGCACCCGGGGCACCTATTATCGGGCCCGGGTGCCGGTGGGATCGCGCGAGGCGGCGGCGGCACTCTGTTCGCAGATCCAGTCCCAGGGCGGGCAGTGCATGGTGACGCGCCGCTGAGCGGACCGCCCCTCTCGCCGCCTTTCGGCCGGTCGTGGTTCGCCTCGGCCGGCCGTCCTCGTCTCCCCCCACGCGAGTGCCGACCGTCATGACCGTCTCCGCCTTCATCGCCGGCTGCGCCGGACCGACGCTCTCGCCCGACGAGGTCGCCTTCTTCCGCGACGCCCGCCCGTGGGGGTTCATCCTGTTTTCCCGCAACTGCGAGACGCCGGACCAGATCCGCGCGCTGACGGCGGCGCTGCGGGCGGCGGCGGACCGGCCGGACGCGCCGATCCTGATCGATCAGGAGGGCGGCCGGGTGCAGCGTCTCGGCCCGCCGCAATGGCCGGCCTATCCCGCCGGGCGCCGCTTCGGCGAGGTCTATGCCCGAGATCGGCGCACCGGGCTCGCGGCGGCGCGGCTCGGCGCCCGGCTCATCGCCCACGATCTCCTCGAACTCGGCATCGACGTCGACTGCCTGCCGGTGCTCGACGTGCCGGTCGAGGGCGCCCACGACGTCATCGGCCACCGCGCCTACGGGGTGACGCCGGAAGTGGTGTCGGACCTCGGTCGGGCGGCGGCGGCGGGGCTCCTCGAGGGCGGTGTGCTGCCGGTGATCAAGCACATTCCCGGGCACGGCCGCGCCGGCGTCGACAGCCATCATCACCTGCCGGTGGTGGAGACGTCGCGCGCGGCGCTGGAGACGACCGATTTCCCGCCGTTCCGCGCGGCGGCGGACCTGCCTCTGGCGATGACCGCGCACGTGGTCTATTCGGCGATCGATCCCGACGCCCCGGCGACCACCTCGAAGACGGTGATCGATACGGTGATCCGGGGCTTCATCGGCTACGACGGCTGCCTGATGTCGGACGACGTGTCGATGCGGGCGCTGTCGGGGACGATCGGCGAGCGCACCGCCGCCGCGCTCGCCGCCGGCTGCGATCTGGTGCTCCACTGCAACGGCGATCTCGCGGAGATGACCGCGGTGGCGGCGGCGTGTCGTCCACTCGAGGGGCGGGCGCGGGAGCGGGCCGACCGGGCGGCGGCGATGCGGCGTCCGGTGGAGAGTTTCGACGTCGAGGCGGCGCGCGCGCAGTTCGCCCGATTGACGGGAACCCCGGTCGTCTGAAACATCCCTCGCGGGGGCGAGGGACGCGGGCCGTGGACACCAGCGAGACGCAACGACTGCCGGAGAACGGACGCGCGGCGCCCGACGACTGGTCGCGTCCGCCGCGCGCGGCGCCGGCCGGGGCGGGCGAGGACGCGCTGATCGTCGACGTCGACGGTTGGGAGGGGCCGCTCGACCTGCTGTTGTCGCTGGCGCGCAATCAGAAGGTCGATCTCGCCAAGATCTCGATCCTCGATCTGGTCGATCAATATCTCGCCTTCGTCGAGCGGGTGCGCGAGAGCCGGCTCGAGCTCGCCGCCGATCATCTCGTGATGGCGGCGTGGCTCACCTATCTCAAGTCGCGGCTGCTCCTGCCGAAGCCGCCGGAGGACGCCGAGCCGACCGGCGAGGAACTGGCGGCGGCGCTCGCCTTTCGCCTGCGCCGGCTCGAGGCGATGCGCGAGCGGGCGGCGGTGCTGATGGCGCGGCCCCGGGTCGGGCGCGAGATCTTTCTGCGCGGCGCCCCCGAGGGGACGTCGGTGGTGACGCGGCCGAAGTGGGACGCGAGCCTCTGGGATCTCCTCTCGGCCTATGCCGACTTCCGACAGCGCGGCATGATCACCGAGGTCCGGGTGGCGGCGCGCAAGGTGTGGTCGCTGGTCGACGCGCGCGAGATCCTGGAGCGGCTGGTCGGGCCGATCGACGAGTGGATCGATCTCGATCGGCTGATCGCGCCGCACGAGACCGCCGAGACCCGGGCGACGCTGATCGCCTCGACCTTCGCGGCCAGTCTCGAGATGGTGCGCGAGGGGCTGCTCGACGTCGCCCAGGCGGAGGCCTTCGCGCCGTTGATGGTGCGCGCGCGGGGCGGGGGCCGACCCGACGAGGGGGAGGAGACGTCATGATCGACGCGGACGACGACGACGACGATCGTCCGCCGGCCGAGGCGGGGGGCCCCTTTCGCGACCGCGACGCGGCGCGGCTGGTGGAGGCGGCGATCTTCGCCGCCGCCGAGCCGGTCGACGAGGCGGCGCTGGCCGAGCTCGTGGGCGCCGACGTCGACCTCGACGCCGTTCTCGCCGATCTCGTCGCCGATTATCGCGGGCGTGGGGTCGAGCCGGTGCGACTCGCCGGCAAATGGCTGTTCCGCACCGCCGCCGATCTGGCACCGCGTCTGTCGCGACGCGTCGAGGAACCGCGCCGTCTCGGCCGCGCCGCGCTCGAGACGCTGGCGATCATCGCCTATCACCAGCCGGTCACGCGCGCCGAGATCGAGCAGATTCGCGGCGTCACCATGTCCAAGGGCACGCTCGACATGCTGCTCGAGGCGGGGTGGATCCGCATGCGCGGGCGGCGGCGGACGCCGGGGCGGCCGGTGACCTGGGGGACGACCGAGGCGTTCCTGGTCCATTTCGGCCTCGAGACGGTGCGCGATCTGCCGGGGCTCGAGGAGTTGAAGGCGGCGGGGCTGCTCGAGGGGCAGATCCCGGCCGGCTTCCACGTGCCCCTGCCGGTCGAGGGCGAGGCGCTGACGGCGGAGGAGGATCCGCTCGAGCCGGGCGATCTCCTCGATCTCCTCACCGATTCCGGGTCGGAGGAGGGCTGAGGCCGGCGTCACGCGGGCGTGTTGGCAGCGCGGTTGCTCCACCACGGCCTTTTTGCCATAGTGCGGCGCCGCCCGGCCGGGGTGCGCCGAAGGCGTGCCGGCCCACCATCTGGAGCAGTACGACATGGGTTCTCTGAGCATCTGGCACTGGCTGATCGTTCTCGCGGTCGCCCTGCTGTTCTTCGGCGGCAAGGGCAAGATTTCCGACCTGATGGGTGATTTCGCCAAGGGCATCAAGAGCTTCAAGAAGGGTCTTCAGGACGACGACGTGGCCGAGAAACCCGCCGCTCCGAAGTCCATCGATGCCAAGACGGGCGAGACCGTTCCCCAGGACGAGAAGTCGAAGACCGTCGGCTGACGCCGTCGCGACCGGCTCGACGCGGGCCGCGGTGGCGTCCGCTCCCGTCGAGGTCGGTGATTTCCGTGAACCGTTCGGTTCTCGGTCGGATCGAGGGGGTGCGCGAGACGCCGCCCCCGCAGGCGGACGAACATGCTCGGGCTCGATTTCTCCGAACTCCTCATCATCGGCGTGGTGGCCCTGGTCGTCGTCGGGCCGAAGGAGTTGCCGCAACTGATGCGCACCGTCGGCCAATGGGTCGGCAAGGCGCGGCGCATGGCGACCGAATTCCAGGGCCAGATGAACGAGGCGATCCGTGAGGCCGAGCTCGACGACGTCAAGAAACACGTCGACGATCTGCGCTCGCTGTCGCCCAAGGCCCTGCTGGCGGAACAGTTCTCGTCGGTGACCCGCACGCTCGACGAGGTCAAGCGCGACACCGAGGCCGAGATGGCCGGGATCGAGGCCGGGGTCTCCGCGCCGATGGTCGCCGACGGCGGCACGGTCGAGGCGCCGACGGACGAGACGCCGGCGATGGCGGAGGGCGAGATCGCCGCGCGGATCGACGCGGCCTCGCCGATGCCGATGGATCTGACAGAGCCGGTGTTCGATCTGACCCCGGCGCCGGGCAGCCCGGTCGAGGTCGCCGAGGCGGCGCCGGCCGCGTCCGAGCCGGCCGAAGCGAAGAAAGAGCGTGACGCATGAGCGAGCAGGACGAGATCGAAGCCTCGCGCGCGCCGTTGATGGAGCACCTGATCGAGCTGAGGGCGCGGCTGATCCGCTCGCTCCTCGCGATCGTCGTGGCGTTCCTGGTGTGTTTCGCCTTCGCCAAGCAGATCTACAATGTTCTGGTGTGGCCCTACGACTATGTGATCCGCTCGATGACGGGCAAGCCGGCGACGATGATCTTTACCGCGCCGCAGGAATTCTTCATCACGCAGATCAAGGTGGCGTTCTACGGAGCGATCGTCATCGCCTTCCCGATGATCGCGGCACAGATCTACAAATTCGTGGCGCCCGGGCTCTATCGGCACGAGAAGAACGCGTTCCTGCCCTATCTGATCGCCACGCCGGTGTTCTTCCTGATGGGGGCGGGGCTCGTCTATTTCCTGCTGCCGATGGTGCTCGGCTTCTTCGCGGGCATGCAGCAGACCGACGGCGACGGCATCAAGATCGAGCTTCTGCCCAAGGTCTCCGAATATCTGTCGCTGATCATGTCGCTGACGGTGGCCTTCGGTCTGGTCTTCCAGATGCCGGTGGTGCTGACGCTCTTGGGCAAGATCGGCGTCGTCACCTCCAAGGGGCTGCGGTCCAAGCGGCGCTGGGCGATTCTGCTCGCCTTCATCGTGGCGGCGGTGCTGACGCCGCCCGATCCGCTCTCCCAGATCTCCCTTGCCCTGCCCACCATCCTCCTCTACGAACTCACGATCTTCGCCGTGAAGATGGTGGAGAGGAAGGAGACGCCGGAAGGCGAACTCGCCTCGCCGAGCACCGACGTCGCGACCCGCGACTGAGTCCCGCTCCCGCTCATGCGGTCCCGTCTCGTCGGCGAAACGCGGGCCGCGTCATGCGGCCCGTGGCATCTTTCGAGGACCGTCCCATGCACGACATCAAGTGGATCCGCGACAACGCCGAGGCCTTCGACACGGCGCTCGCCCATCGGTCGAAGCCGGCGATGGCGGCCGAGGCTCTGGCTCTCGACGAGAAGCGGCGCGCCCACCTGACGCGGTTGCAGGAGCTGCAGGCGAGCGCCAACGCCTCCGCCAAGGCGATCGGTGCCGCCATGGGCAAGAAGGATCTCGAGACCGCCGAACGGCTCAAGGCCGAAGTCGCGCAGATCAAGGCCGAGATCCAGGCGGGCGAGGCCGAGGAACGGGCGATCGAGCAGGCGGTCACCGACTTCCTCGCCGGCATCCCCAACGTGCCCGCCGCCGACGTGCCGGTCGGCAAGGACGAGGCCGACAACGTCGAGATCCGCCGCTGGGGTACGCCGCGGACCTTCGACTTCGCGCCGAAGCAGCATTTCGAGATCGGCGAGGCGCTCGGCCAGATGGACTTCGAGGCCGCGACCAAGATCTCGGGCGCGCGCTTCGTGCTGCTCAAGGGCAAATTGGCCCGGCTCGAGCGCGCGCTCGGCCAGTTCATGCTCGACCTCCATGTCGACCACCACGGCTACACGGAAGTGAACCCGCCGTTCCTGGTGAAGAGCGAATCGGCCTATGGCACCGGCAATCTGCCGAAGTTCGCCGAGGATCTGTTCCGCACCGAGAACGGCTACTGGCTGATCCCGACGGCGGAGGTCCCGGTCACCAACATCGTCCGCGACGAGATCGTCTCCGAGGCCTCGCTCCCCTATCGCTTCACCGCGTGGACGCCGTGCTTCCGCTCGGAGGCGGGCTCGGCCGGGCGCGACACGCGCGGCATGATCCGGCTGCATCAGTTCCCCAAGGTCGAGATGGTGTCGATCACCACCCCGGAGACCTCGGAGGCCGAGCACGAGCGGATGACCGCCGCCGCCGAGGACGTTTTGCAGAAGCTCGGGCTGCCCTATCGCACCATCGTGCTGTGCACCGGCGACATGGGCTTCTCCTCGCGCAAGACCTACGACATCGAGGTGTGGCTGCCGGGTCAGGACGCCTATCGCGAGATCTCGTCCTGCTCCAATTGCGGCGACTTCCAGGCGCGGCGGATGAACGCCCGCATGCGGCCGACCGAGGGCAAGGGCACGCGATTCGTCCACACGCTCAACGGCTCGGGCGTCGCGGTCGGACGCTGCCTGGTGGCAGTGCTCGAGAACTACCAGAATGCCGACGGCTCTGTGACCGTGCCGGAGGCGCTGCGCCCCTACATGGGCGGGCTGGAGCTGATCACGCCCTGAGGCGGATCGAGCGGACCGCCGCCGGCTCTGGGTGACGGTTCGCCACGGCGTCGCACATCCTTCCTTCTCCCCCTCGCGGGAGAAGGTGCCCGAAGGGTGGATGAGGGGTGCCGCGCGGAGCGCGAAGTCCTCCGGCACCGCCCGTCGCGGGCTCGCGCCCGCGCCCTCTCGTCCGGCCCGTGCCGGGCCGCCTTCTCTCGCGAGGGGAGAAGGAGAGGACTCGCGACGAGACGTTCCGCCCGGGATGCCTTGTCGGCGACACGGGCGGACACTACCTTGGCCCGCGCCGCCCCGGCGAAACGCCGAACTCGAGGGAACGCCCATGTCCAGCGATCATCCGTCCGACAAGGATCGCCCAAATTCCGGGCAGGGGACCCCGTCTCCCGGTGGTCCAGGGCCGCGCGCGCCGAACCGTTATCCGCCGGGCTACGATCCGGTGACCCATGTCTATACGCCGCCGATCGGACCGGACGGCCAGCCGATCTATCCGCCGGGCTACGATCCCGTCACCCACACGTTCAAGCGGCCCGAGTCGGCCGCCGGCGGGGCAATCGATCACGAACACCACCACGCCTACGGCCACGTGCCCCCGGCGCTCGACGCGGACGGCGAGCGGCGCACCATGCTGGTGACCGGCGCCAGTCGCGGCATCGGCCATTCGATCGTGCGCAAATTCGCCGACGAGGGCTGGCGAATCGTCACCTGCTCGCGCCATCCCTTCGAGCGCAGCCGCTGCCCGTGGGAAGCGGGGCCGGAGGATCACGTCCAGGTCGACCTCGGCGATCGCGAGCAGATCCCGCTCGCCATCATCGACATTCGCCGCCGGGTCGGCGGACGGCTGCACGCGCTCGTCAACAACGCCGGCATCTCACCCAAGGGGCCGAACGGCGAGCGGCTGAATTCGATGACGACACCGATGCATACGTGGATGCAGGTGTTTCACGTCAATCTCCTGGCGCCGATCATGCTGGCCAAGGGATTGTTCGACGAGTTGAAGGCGGCGCGGGGCTCGGTGGTCAACATCACCTCGGTGGTCGGCAGCCGCGTCCACCCCTTCGCCGGCACCGCCTACGCCACCTCCAAGGCGGCGCTGACGGCGCTGACCCGTGAAATGGCCAATGATTTCGCGCCGCACGGTATTCGCGTCAATGCGATCGCGCCGGGCGAAATCGTCACCGACATCCTGTCGCCGGGCACGGAAGAAAAGTTCCTGCCGCTCATCCCGATGAAGCGCCTGGGTCGGCCCGAGGAAGTCGCCGAGCTGGTGCATTTCCTCTGCTCGGAGGCGGCGTCCTACATCACCGGCGAACAGATCAACATCAACGGTGGTCAGTTGCTCTGACTCTTCAGTATGCTGCTGTGCATCCATCTTCTGTATACGATCGTTAGGACTTCTGGGTAAGTATTTTTCCTCAGGCCAGTTTTGAATCAATGCATTTCGTTTGTGCATTCGTGTCGGATTCCTGACGTCAAAAGCAGCGTGACATTTCGTGCGGTCGCGCGCAGCATTTCTCTCGTCGAGCAGATCTTGCGGTTTCCCTTACGGAAATCGAGGAGTGGGAGATCTGGCGAGGAGAGCGAACCATGGGGATTGCGACCGCGCCCGCATTCGGATCGGACCAGGCGAAGCCGGCCGGGCCGGCGCCCTATCCGAAGGCCAATGCCGAGATGGCGCTCTTCGGGATCTACGAGATCTCGAAGATCCTCACCACGCCGGCGCGACTCGAGTTGACGCTCTCCAACGTCGTGAACGTGCTGACGTCGTTCCTGCAGATGCGGCGCGGCATGATCGTCGTACTCGACGACGGCGGCGACGTGGAGATCGTGGCGACCGCGGGATGGGCCGAGCAGGGTGGACGCGGTGGGCGCGCCATCGACAGTCTGCCGCGCGCGGTGATCGACCGGATCGTCGCGACGACGACGCCGGTCGTCGCGCAGGACATCGCCACCGATCCGCTGTTCGAGACCGCCGACGGGCTCTTGGCCGAGGAGGCGGGCATGCGCGTCTCCTTCATCGGCGTGCCGATCAAGGCCGACAACAAGGTGGTGGGCACGCTCTCGATCGACCGGGTGTGGGACGGGCGCACGCAGTTCCGGATCGACGACGATCTGCGCTTCCTCGCCATGGTCGCCAATCTGGCGGGTCAGACCGTCCGTCTCCACCGCATCCTCTCCGCCGATCGTCAGCGTCTCCTCGACGAGCGGTCGTCGCTCGAGAAGGCGCTCGGCAACGAGTTGGCCAATCGGGTGCCGAACGCCATTCCCAAGGTCGAGGGCATCGTCGGCGAGAGCGTGGCGGTGAAGCGGGTGCTCCAGACCATCGCCGTCGTCGCCAAATCCAATTCGACCGTGCTGTTGCGCGGCGAGAGCGGCACCGGCAAGGAGCTCTTCGCGCGCGCCATCCACGATCTGAGCCCACGCAAGGCCAAGGCCTTCGTCAAGCTCAACTGCGCCGCGCTTCCGGAGAGCGTGCTCGAGAGCGAGCTCTTCGGCCACGAGAAGGGCTCGTTCACCGGCGCCGTCGGCCAGCGCGCCGGCCGGTTCGAGCTCGCCAACGGCGGCACGCTGCTGCTCGACGAGATCGGCGAGATCTCGGCCTCGTTCCAGGCGAAACTCCTGCGCATCCTGCAGGAGGGCGAATTCGAGCGGGTCGGCGGATCGAAGACGCTGAAGGTGGACGTGCGGCTCGTCTGCGCCACCAACAAGAACCTCGAGGAGGCGGTCGCCAAGGGCGAGTTCCGCGCCGACCTCTATTACCGCATCAACGTGGTGCCGGTGTTCCTGCCGCCGCTGCGCGAGCGTCCGGGCGACATTCCCCATCTGGCGCGCGCCTTCGTCCAGCGCTTCAACGCCGAGAACGGTCGCAAGATGTCGATCTCGGCGGCGGGTCTCGATCTCCTCTCGCACTGCTACTTCCCCGGCAACGTGCGCGAACTCGAGAACTGCGTGCGGCGGACGGCGACGCTGGCGCACGGCGACATGATCACGCCCGACGATTTCGCCTGTCACACCGGCAACTGCCTGTCGGCGCTCCTGTGGAAGAGCGCGCCGAAGAAGCCGGGCGTGCCCGATCCGATCACCATGCTCGCCTCGGGCGTGTCGGTGGTGGCGCCGACGCCGTCGCACGGGGTGCCGCCGGCGGTCTATCCGGTCGCCCCCGTCGAGCCGGCTCCGGCGGCGGCGCCTCTGCCGGCGAGCCCGGCCGAGGCGGTCGCGTCCGGCGGATTGTGCGAACATGCCGACGCCAACTGCCCGGCGCTCGGCGGACGACCGAGCGAGCGCGAACGTCTCGTCGATGCGATGGAGCGGTCCGGCTGGGTCCAGGCCAAGGCGGCGCGGATTCTGGGGCTCACGCCGCGCCAGATCGGCTACGCCCTCAAGAAGCACAACATCGAGCTGAAGCGGTTCTGACCCGACCGCTCGGCGCGACCGACAGACTTCGGTTCCTCCCTGAAGACCCACTCGGCCCGGATCGCTCCGGGCCGTTTCTTATGGTGGCGTCAGGGGCGGCGGGCGACGGCGTGGAAGAAGGAGCCGGAGACCCGGCCGCGCCGGCTGCCGGTCGGCTGCGGCGGGGTGCCGTAGGCGTCGCCGGCGAGGGCGAAGGGGGCGTCACGGCCGGGGTCGACGATGGTCGCGTAGTGGAACTCGTGGCCGGCGAGGCGGGTGCCGGTGGGGCCGAGGACGCCGTCGGCGAGGAGTTCGACGGCGCGATAGCCGAGATGCATCTTGCGTTTGGCGAAGGAGGTTTCGACGTCGAGCAGGCCGGCCATGGCGTGGGTTCGGCCGCTCGCGTCGGTGAGGGAGCGGCCGAGCACCATGTAGCCGCCGCACTCGCCGTGGACCGGCCGGTCGGCGGCGAAGGCGCGCAGCCCCTCGAGGAAGCCGCTCGCGGCGGCGAGACGTTCGGCGTGGAGTTCGGGATAGCCGCCGGGGAGCCAGCAGACGTCGCAGGCGGCGTCGGGGGCCTCGTCGGCGAGGGGCGAGAAGAACGCGATCTCGGCGCCCTCGGCGCGCCAGCCCTCGACCAGATGCGGATAGAGGAAGGTGAAGGCGGCGTCGCGGGCGACGGCGATGCGTCCGCCCGGGGCCGGGATGGCGCCGATCGACGAAGCGGTCGCGGCATCGGCGGGCGGCGAGGCGACGAGCGGCCGGGCGGCGGCGATAAGGCGATCGAGGTCGACATGGGTTTCGACGAGATCGGCCATGCGGTCGAGCAGCGTGTCGAGGCCGCTCGTCTCCGAGGCCTGGACGAGGCCGAGGTGGCGCTCGGGCAGGACCACGTCGGGGTTGCGCGGGATCGCGCCGAGGACGTCGATGCCGAGGGCGCGAATCGCGTCGCCGACGAGCCGGGTGTGACGCTCCGAGCCGACCCGGTTGAGGATCACCCCGGCGAGCGGCAGGTCGGGGGCATAGGCGCGGACCCCGGCGACGATGGCGGCGGCGGATTGCGATTGGCCGGAGACGTCGAGCACCAGGAGGAGCGGCAGGCCGAGGGCACGGGCGACGTCGGCGCTGGCGCCGCTGCGGCCGGGGGCGGCGGGGACGCCGTCGAAGAGGCCCATCAGCCCCTCGGCGACGACCAGATCGGCGCCCGCGCCGGCCCGGGTCGCGAGGCGTGCCATCAGCTCGGGCGGCATCGCCCAACTGTCGAGATTGAGGCTGGCGCGTCCGCTCGCCACCGCGTGGAAGGCGGGGTCGATGTAGTCGGGGCCGCATTTGGCGCCGCCGACGGCGAGGCCGCGCCGGGCGAGCGCCCGGAGGAGGCCGAGCGTCACCGTGGTCTTGCCGGAGCCGGAGCGCAGTGCCGCGACGAGGAGGCCGTTCGGGGGGGGCGTCACGGGCGACCGTCGCCGTAGCCGAGGGCGGCGCGGAGCGGCACGATCGAGCCGATCACGGTGATGGTCGGCGGCTCGATGCCGGCGGCGGCGGCGTCGGCGACGCAGGTGGCCAGCGTCGACACCAGCACGCGCTGTTCCGGCGTCGTCGCCTTGTTGACGAAACCGACCGGGGTCTCCGGCGCCATGCCGGCCTCGACCAGTTCGGCGACGATGGCGGCGAGGTTGTTCATCGCCATGTAGAGGATCAGCGGCACGCCGGTGCGGGCGAAGGCGGCCCAATCGATCGCCTCGGGGCCGTGGACGGCATAGTGGCCGGTCATCAGGATGACGGCCTGATTGGTGTCGCGGGTGGTCGCGGGGATGCCGGCGGCGGTGAGGCCGCCGAGGCCGGAGGTGATGCCGGGCACCACGTGGAAGGGCACGCCGGCCGCCACCAGGGCGAGGGCCTCCTCGCCGCCGCGGCCGAAGACGAAGGGATCGCCGCCCTTCAGACGCAGCACGCGCTTGCCCTCGCGGGCGAGTTCGATCAGGCGGTCGGTGATGTCGCCCTGTTTGGCGGAGGGTTTGCCGCCACGCTTTCCGGCGAATTCGCGTTCCGCCGCCGGATTGACCAGCGACAGGATCTCGGGCGCGACGAGGGCGTCGTAGACCAGCACGTCGGCCTGACCGAGCGCGAAGATGGCGCGGGCTGTGAGGAGGCCGGGATCGCCGGGGCCGGCGCCGACCAGCCAGACCGAGCCGGGCTCGAAAGGCGGCATGTGGGCGGCGAGCGGTCCGAGATCGACCATGGCGTATCCTCCTGGGACGTTTCGTCCTTCGTGCGGGCGGCGCCTTTCGGGGCCGCCCCTTCGTCGTGGTGACGCCGGTGGGGATCGGTTCCGACCGGCGTCGGGCGATCGACAGAACCGCATGGACCGGCGTCGAGGTCCATGAGATACCAAGTCGCAGGATGAATGACGACGCCGCCTCGACGAAAATCAAGAACAATTCCGATCTCCGCCGGGGATGGACGACGGGGACCTGCGCCACCGCCGCCGCCAAGGCGGCCGCGACGGCGCTCCTCGGCGACGACTTTCCCGATCCGGTCGACGTGCTCCTGCCGGGCGGAGGCCGTCCGGCCTTCGCGCTCGCCCGCGCCGAGCTCGGCGACGGGGCCGCGCTCGCCGGGGTCGTCAAGGATGCCGGCGACGACCCGGACGTCACCCACGGCGCGCTGGTGTGGGCGCGGGTGACGCGTGGGGCATCCGGATCCGGCCTCGTCTTCCGCGCCGGCGAGGGCGTCGGCACGGTGACGCGGCCGGGGCTGCCGATCGCGGTCGGCGAGCCGGCGATCAATCCGGTGCCGCGCGCGATGATTCGCACCGCCCTCGAGGAAGTGGTGGCCGCCCATGGCGGGGCGCTCGACTTCGTGGTCGAGGTCGGCATCGAGCATGGCCGCAAACTCGCGGAAAAGACCCTCAATCCGCGTCTCGGCATTCTCGGGGGGCTGTCGGTGTTGGGAACCACCGGCATCGTCATCCCCTTCTCCTGCTCGGCCTGGATCCACTCGATCCATCGCGGCATCGACGTCGCCCGCGCCATGGGGCTCGATCACGTCGCGGGCTCGACCGGCAACACCTCGGAGAAGGCGGTTCAGGCGCTGCACGATCTCCCCGATCAGGCGTTGATCGAGATGGGCGATTTCGTCGGTGGCATGCTCAAATACGTCCGCACCCATCCGGTGGCGCGGGTGACGCTCGCCTGCGGCATCGCCAAGGCGGTGAAACTGGCGCAGGGGCTCGCCGATCTCCATTCCAAGCGCGGTTCGGTCGACCACGACTTTCTCGCGCGCGTCGCGGCCGAGGCGGGGGCCTCGGAGGCGGTCGTCGCGCGGGTGCGCGGCGCCAATTCGGCGCTCGAAGTGCTTCAGATCGCCCGCGCGGAGGGCTTCGATCTGGGCACGCCGATCGCGGCGGCGGGCTGGCGGACCGGCGCGGCGCTGCTCGCCGGGTCGGGCGTCGACCTCGAAGTGGCGGTCTTCGACCGCGCCGGCGGGCTGGTCGCCTCGAGCGGGTTTCACGCCGTCGGGTGAGGCGCCTCTTCCTTCTCCCCTCGTGGGAGAAGGTGGCCCGCAGGGCCGGATGAGGGGGCGCGCGCGGGAGCGCGCATCCGATGAACTCTCCGGCGACGTCGCGAGCGGCGACGTCCAGACCCCTCATCCGCCCTTCGGGCACCTTCTCCCGCAAGGGGAGAAGGGAAGGGCGCGCGGGGCGAGCCGCTCACTCGGGGCGCGAATCGCGGCCCCGGAAGCGGCGCTGATAGGCGGCGTCGTAGAGCGAGGAGTCGCGGAAATCCTCCGCCGCCAAGGCGCGGCCGACCAGGATCAGCGCGGTGCGCTCGATCGGCGATTTCGCCACTTCCGCCTCGATGGTCGCGAGCGTCGCGCGCACCACCTGCTGATCCGGCCAAGTGGCGCGGAACACCACGGCGACCGGGCAATCGGCGCCGTAGTCGGGGGTGAGGTCGGCGACGACCTTGGGGAGCACGTGGATCGAGAGATGGATCGCCAACGTCGCGCGGGTGGCGGCGAAGGCCGTCAGCGTCTCGGTCTCGGGCATGGCCGACGCGCGGCCCGAGGTGCGGGTCAGCACCAGGGACTGGGCGACCTCGGGCAGGGTCAGTTCCTGCTCGAGAACGGCGGCGGCGGCGGCGAAGGAGGGGACGCCCGGCGTCACCGTATAGGGGATGGCGAGGCGCCTCAGGCGGCGGATCTGCTCGCCCATCGCCGACCACACCGAGAGATCGCCGGAATGGAGCCGCGCCACGTCCTCGCCGGCCGCATGCGCCTTCACGAATTCCGCCTCGATCTCGTCGAGCGAGAGCGGCGCGGTGTCGACGATGCGGGCATCGGGACGGCAATGGGCGAGGAGATCGCGCGAGACGATCGAGCCGGCCCACAGCACCACCGGGCAGCTCGCGAGGAGATCGCGGCCGCGCACGGTGATCAGGTCGGCGGCGCCGGGGCCGGCGCCGATGAAATGGACGGTCATCGCGGGTTCCTCGTCGGAGCGGGTGTGTGGGGGATCGGGGCGTCGATCATGGCGTGCCGCCGCCCTCGCCGGAGACGGCGATCGCCACGGTGGCGCCGCGCTCGGCCATGCGGGGGACGACGAGGCGGCCGTTCGCGCCGGCTCCGGCGAGCGCCGACCCTTCCGCGATCGAGGGCACGCCGAAGAGTTCGACCACCTTCTCCGAGCGGGTCTCGACCCGGTCCGCGACCGTCTCGAGCGCGACGCGCGGCAGGTGGACGAGGGGAAAGCCGAGCCGGACGGCGGCCTCGGCGATGCCGGCCTCGGACTGTTTGTCGAGCACGGTGAAGAGAGCGACCGGCAGCGTCGGCTCGGCCGCGCGCTCGAGCGCGGTCTCGATCAGTTCGGCGATCACCGCGCCGGCGACCCCGGAGCGGCAGCCGATGCCGACGGCGAGAAAGCGCGACGTCATGCACCGTCCTCCCCCAGGATGTCCACATCGTTCTCCCCGAGATTCGCGGGGTGATCTCCACCGTTCGTCCCCAAGGTCGTCCCCACGGTCGTCCCGCGGTTGTCCACGGGGTTTTCCACAGCGGTCCCGGCCGGTTTCGGCCACGTCCACTGGATGATCGGCATGGCCGGGCGGAAGCCGTGGAAGCGGCCGATCGGGACGGCGCGGGCGATCGAGATCTGGACGAGATCGCCGCCGTGGGCCTCGAAGGCGGCGATCACCTCGGCCTGCGTCTGGATGGTCACGGCGTTGACGACGAGGCGGCCGCCCGGCGCCAGACGTTCCATGCAGAGGCGAACGAGGTCGGGGTCGGAGCCGCCGCCGCCGAGGAAGATCGCGTTCGGGGTCGGCAGGCGCTCGAGCGCTGCGGGGGCGAAGCCCTGGACGGGCACGAGATCGGGCACGCCGAAGAGGGCGGCGTTGCGGGTGACGCGGTCGAGGCGATCGGCGCGCGGCTCGATGGCGATCGCCCGATTGTGGGGGCTCGCCAGCATCCATTCGATCGAGATCGAGCCGGTGCCGGCGCCGACGTCCCACAGGAGTTCGCCGTGGCGCGGCGCGAGTTTCGACAGCGTCGCGGCGCGGATCTCGCGCTTGGTGATCTGGCCGTCGTTCTCGAAGAACGAGTCCGGGATGCCGCTCGCCAGCGGCAGGACGCGGGCGTCGGCGTCGGCGACGACCTCGATCGCCACGGTGTTGAGCGGATCGAGATCCTCGCGGGCGAAATCCTGCGCCAGCGCCGAATTGACCCGCTCGCGGGCGCCGCCCATGGCCTCCAGCACGATCAGCTTCGAGCGGCCCATGCCGTTCTTGGTCAGGTGCTCGGCGAGGCGCAGCGGCGTGGTGCCGTCCCAGGACAGCACCAGGATGCGGCGGCCGGGCTGGAGATGGGGCACGATCTTCTCGAAGGCGCGGCCGTGCAGGGTCACGAGCGCGCAGTCCTGCACCGCCCAGCCGACGCGCGCCGCCGCCATCGAGAAGGCGGACGGCGCCGGCAGGGTCACGTATTCGGTCGGCGGCACGGCGCGAGCGAGGAGCGAGCCGACGCCGTAGGAGAAGGGATCGCCCGAGGCGAGCACCACCACGGGGTGGCCGCGCCGGGCGAGGATCGCCGGGAAGGCATCGGTGAGCGGAGAGGGCCAGGCGAGCTTTTCGGCTTGCGTCTCGCCGATCAGCGCGAGATGACGCTTACCGCCGACGACGAGTTCGGCGCCGTCGAGCAGGCGGCGCGCGGCGGGCGACAGGCCGTCGAGCCCATCCTCGCCGAGGCCGAGGATGGCGAGCCACGGGCGGGTCTCGGTCGGATCGATCATCGCGAGCACTCCTGGAGGGTCGCATGCGCATTCTGGTTCTGGGCGGCACCACCGAGGCGAGCCGTCTGGCGAAGGCCTTGGCCGAGCGGGCGGACATCGAGGCGACGCTGTCGCTCGCGGGCCGCACCGTCGATCCGGCGGCCCAGCCGATCCCGACGCGAATCGGCGGTTTCGGCGGCGTCGAGGGGTTGGCGGCCCACCTGCGCGACCATGCCATCGATGCGCTGGTCGACGCCACCCATCCCTTCGCGGCGCAGATCAGCCGCAACGCGGCCGAGGCGGCGCGGGTGGCGGGTACGCCGATCGTCGCCTTCGTCCGCCCCGCGTGGACCCGCGCGCCGGGCGACGACTGGCGCGAGGTCGCGAGCCTCGAGGAGGCGGCAGCGGCGATCGGGGCGGCGCCCAAGCGCGTGCTCTTGACCACCGGACGGTTGGGGCTGGCGAGTTTCGAGATCGCGCCACAGCATCATTACGTGATCCGCACGATCGATCCTCCCGGCGATCTGCCGGGCCTGCCCGATCATGCGCTGCTGCTCGATCGCGGTCCGTTCGATCTCGCGGCCGAGCGGGCCTTGATGGAGCGCGAGCGGATCGAGGTGGTGGTCACCAAGAATTCGGGCGGGGCGGCGACCTATCCGAAGATCGTCGCGGCGCGCGAGCTCGGCCTGCCGGTGGTGATCCAGCAGCCGCCGACGCGCCCGGACGTGCCCCGAGTCGGCGACGTCGCCGGGGTGTTCGCTTTTCTGAACGGGGTCGGGAAAGCGTAGAATGATATTGCGTGGGGGCGGGGATGAGGTGTGTGCGGTGCTGCATCGGAGGAGCCGCGCGGCGACAGCCCGAACGTCGCGAGCTTCACCCCGAGGCGCCGAGCGCAGATCGGCCTCGAAGGGCGAAGCCGGGGCACGGAGGTCCCTCAGCCCTTCGTGGTTCGAGGCCCCGCCCGCGGCGGGGCACCTCACCATGAAGGGGGCCGAAGAGGGGGCGGCGGCCATCGGCTCACCTCGCGACCGAACGGGGCGACCAGACCCAGGGCTCGAGGTCCTCGCCGCGCTCGATCACCCGGGTGTCGGCGTTGCCGACGATGACGCAGGTCGCCATGTCGACCATGGACAGATCGGCCGCGCCCAGCGTCGTCACGGTGATCCGCTCGTCGGGACGGCCGACGGCGCGGGCGAAGATCACCACCGTTTCGGGCGCCTTGACCCGGGCGAGGCAGGCGAAGGCGTCGAAGATCTGGCGGGGGCGCGCCCTCGAGGCGGGGTTGTAGAGCGCGATCACGAAGCCGACCTCGGCGGCGGCGATCAGGCGCTTCTCCACGACCTCCCAGGGCTTCAGATTGTCCGACAGGTTGATGGCGCAGAAATCGCCGCCGAGCGGCGCGCCGAGCCGCGCCGAGGCCGCCTGCATCGCCGAGACGCCCGGATGGACGGTGACGTCGAGGGTGCGCCACTCCGGCCGACCGCCGTCGATCGCCTCCATCACCGCTGCCGCCATGGCGAAGACGCCGGGATCGCCGCCGGAGACCACCGCCACCCGGGCACCCGCCGTCGCCAGCTCCAGCGCGTGGCGGGCGCGGTCGAGCTCGACCCGATTGTCGGAGGCGTGGCGGGTCTGGCCGGGCCGCTCGGGACAGCGCGCGACGTAAGGCGCGTAGCCGACGAGGTCGGTGGCCTCGGCGAGGATCGCCGCCGTCTCCGGCGTCAGCCAGCGATCCGGGCCCGGTCCGGTGCCGACGACGCGGAGCCAGCCGCCGTTCGTTTGCCGGCTCATGGCCTGCGTCCCTCGCCGGGGATCAGGATCAGCGAAAAATAGGGGGCGGCGCCGTCGTCGCGGTCGGCGAGCGCCGTGACGACCTCGCCGGCCATGGTGCCGCGCTCGACATAGGTCGCCCGCGCGAGCATGCCGGCGCGCTCGATCGCCTTGCGAACCTTGGCGAAATTGGAACCGAGCTTCATGATCACGGCGGCGTCGGTCGCCTCGAGACGACGGACCAGCTCGTCCTCGTCGAGGGTGCCGGGCAGCACCGAGAGCTGGTCGTCGCCCCAGGTCATGGGCAGGCCGGCGGCGGCCCAGCAACCGGCCATGCCGGTGACACCGGGGGTGATCTTCGTCGGGTAACGATCCTTCAGCCGAATGTAGAGGTGCATGAAGGAGCCGTAGAACATCGGATCGCCCTCACAGACCAGGACGACGTCCTTGCCCATGTCGAGGACGTCGGCGATCGCCTCGACCGAGCGCTCGTAGAAGTCCTTCAGCGCGGTGATGTAGATCTCCTCGCCGAAATGGGTCTCGGTGGTCATGGGATACCACAGGGGCAGCTCGGGCTTGCCGGCCGGGACCCATTTGTCGACGATGGTGCGGGCGTTTCCGCGCCGGCCCTTCTTGGCGAAATAGGTGAGGAGACCGGCCGCCTCGACGAGCTTCACCGCCTGGACGGTCAGGAGATCGGGATCGCCGGGGCCGAGGCCGACGCCGTGAAAGGTGCCCTTGGGCGTCATGGTCATTCCTTTGCCGAGGCGAGTGCGTTGACGGCGGCGGCGGTCATCGCCGAGCCGCCCTTGCGGCCGCGCACCACCAGCCAGGGGACGCGGCCGTCGGCGATCAGCGCCTCCTTGCTCTCGGCGGCGCCGACGAAGCCGACGGGCATGCCGACGATCGCCGCCGGGAGGGGGGCGCCCTCGTCGAACATCTCGAGGAGACGGAAGAGCGAGGTCGGCGCGTTGCCGATGGCGACGAGGCTGCCGGCGAGATGCGGGCGCCACAGCTCCATCGCGGCGGCGGAGCGGGTGGTGCCCATGGCCTTGGCGAGATCGGCGACGGCGGGGTCGTTGAGGGTACAGATCACCGCGTTGTCGGCGGGAAGGCGCGCACGGGTGATGCCGCGCGCCACCATCTCGGCGTCGCAGAGGATCGGCGCGCCGCTCTTCAGCGCCGCCTCGGCGGCCTCGCAGGCGCCGGGGGCAAAGGCGATGTCGGCGGCGACCTCGACCATGCCGCAGGAATGGATGATGCGCACGGCGGTGCGCTCCTCCACCGGCGAGGTGAAGCGGGCGAGATCGGCCTCGGCGCGGATGATGCGGAACGAGCGTTCGTAGATCGCCGCGCCGTCCTTGACGTAGGTCTCTCGGGTGGCGGCGTCGCCGGGGGTGGCGTTCAAGGTGGGCTCCTCAGAGGGGGGCGAGATCGGTCAGCGCGGCGACGGCCTCGTCGAGGGTGAGGCCGGTCATCCACGGCTCGTCCCAGGCGCGGCCGTTGCGGACGAGGTCATAGGCGCCGTCGCGGCCGGTCAGCGTGACGAGGGCGGGGCCGGGATGGGCGCAGCCCTTCTGGCAGCCGGAGACGTGCAGCGTCACGCCCGATTTGGCGAGCCGGCGGGCATGAGGGGCCAGCGTCTCGCCGTCGGCGCGGGCCTCGACGGTGGCGGAGCGGCAACCGCTCGCCCCGGCGCAGGAGACCACCGCCAGACGCGGATCGTCGGGCGCGAAGACGTAGCGGGCCGAGGCGATCCACGGGCGGATGCGCGGCATCTTCTCCGGCTTGACGCCGGGGATCAGCACCACCCGCCAGGGGGTGAGACGCAGTTCGCCGGCAGCGCGTTCGGCGGCGAGTTCGCCGAGCAGCGCCATCTGGTCGGCGGTGAAGCGGCCGAAGGGGGCACCGACGCCGATGAAGGCGGCGGGGTCGTGGGTGTGATCGCCGAGCACCGCCTCGGCGCCGCAGGCGCGCGGCAGGAGCGGCGTGACCTCGGCCATGATCTCGCCGAAGCCGGCCGCCTCGAACAGGGCGGGGAGACCGACGCGGGCCAGGATCTCGGGCATGCGGCGCGGCGCGTCGGCGAGGCCCACGCGCAGCGCGATCACCGCGCGGGCGAGATCGGCGGCGCGGTCGGGGACGTCTTCGACCGGCACCACGGCGATCGATTGATAATGGCCGGGGGCGGTCGCGACCTGGATCAGGACGCGCGCGCCCTCCGGCGTCTTCAAGCCGGCGAGGCGGACGTCGACGGCGACGTCGTCGAGCGCCAGCCGGCCGCCTTCGTCGACGACGAAGCCGAATTTGCCGGGGAGCGCGTGGAGGCTCGCGTCCTCGGTCAGGCGAGTCTCGAGCGCGGCGCAGAGGGCGCGGCCGTCGATCGCGGCTTCGGGATCGAGGCCGGAGAGCGGCGAGGCGACGATGTTGCGCACCGCTTCCGCTGCGGCATCATGGTCGAGCAGGCCGAGTTCGGCGAGCACCTCCTGGAGCGGGTGGATGTTCTCGATCGAAACGCCGCGCAGTTGCAGGTTGCCGCGCTGGGAATAGTCGATGAGCTCGTTGCCGAAGCGGCGGGAGAGGTCCGAGAGCTCACCGGCGATCGCGGCCGGGAGGATACCGGCGGTCAGGCGCACCCGGACGAGGAAGCCGTCGCCGGTCTCCATCGGGCGCAGCGCGCCGGGGCACCAGCCTTTGACGAGCGCGGGATCGGGTCTGTTTCTTCCGGTCATCGGTCGTCCTCCAGGATCTCCGCCAGACATCCGGCGACGGAATTGCGCCGGCTCGCCCACAGGCCGCGGCGCAGCGCCTCGTCGAAGGTGCGGGCGGCGGCTCGGGCGGCGAGGGGGTTGGCGTCGAGCATGAAGGCGCGGACCCGTTCGTCGCCGAGTGTCGCGTCGAATAGCAGATCGTAGGCCCTCGGCGCCACTGCGTCCGTGGTCGCGGCGAAGACGTGGAGATTGGCGATGGTCTCGGCGATCTCGGCGGCGCCGCGATGGCCGTGGCGCATCTGGCCGGCGATCCAGCGCGGATTGGTGGCCCGCGCCCGGACCACCCGGGCGATCTCCTCCGACAGGGTCCGGACCGTCGAGCGATCGGTGCGGGTGGTGTCGGCGTGATACAGCGCCGGGCGATTGCCGAGCCCGCTCGCGGCGGCGGCGAAGCCGCCCTCGTGCTCGGCGAAGGCGTCGGCGTCGAGGACGTCCTGTTCGGCGGTGTCCTGGGTGTGGACGAAGGCGTCGGCGGAGGCGACGCGGGCGGTGAAGGCCTCGGGCGCGGCGATGCCGGCGGCGTCGAGGCCGTAGGCGTGGGAGGAGGCGGCGACATAGGCGGCGCCGAGATCGGCACGGGTCTCCCAGGCGCCGGTCGCCACCGTCGAGGAGAGGCCGACACCATAGGCGCCGGGGGCCGCGCCGAAGACGCGCCATCCCGCCTCGATCGCGCCGCCGGAGGCGCGCCGCGCGGCGGCGAGCGCGTTGTCCTCGTCGTCCTCGTCGAGGGCGGCGACGGCGCGCACGGCCTGATCGAAGAGGGTGATCTGGCCCTCGAAGACGTCGCGGAAGAGGCCGGAGACGCGCAGGGTGACGTCGACGCGGGGCCGGCCGATCTTGGCCGGGACCAGGATCTCGAAACCGGCGACGCGCGCGGTCGCGGCATCCCAGGTCGGGCGCACGCCCATCAGCGCGAACCCTTGCGCGAGATCGTCGCCGCCGGTGCGCATCGTGGCCGAGCCCCAGAGATCGAGCACGATGGCGCGCGGCCAGTCGCCGTGGTCCTGGACGTGGCGGGCGATCACCTCTTCCGCCGTGCGGCGGCCGATCTCCCAGGCGGTGCGGGTCGGCACGCCGCGCGGATCGACCGCGTAGAGATTGCGCCCGGTCGGCATCACGTCGAGACGGCCGCGCGCCGGGGCGCCTGCCGGGCCGGGAGCGAGGAAGCGTCCGTCGAGGGCGGCGAGGAGGCCGTCGCGCTCGGCGGTGGCGCAGGCGTCGAGGCGAGTGGGGAGATGCGCGCGGTCGACGCCGGTCATGCCCTCGCCGAGCGCCTCGACGGCGGCCGCGCGCAGGGCGGGCGCGTCGGGACGAGCGAAGACGTGGAGGCCGTCGGCGATGCGGGCGTCCTTCAAGTCGCAGAGCCAGGCGTCGAGCCGGGTCAGCGCCTCGGCGGCGTCGAGATCGGCGGCGATGCCGCTCTCTTGCGCCAGGCCGGTCTCGCGGGCGCGGTCGAGGATGGTCTCGGCGAGCATCCGGGCGCGGCGGGAATCGAGGGTCTGGGCCTGGCTGAATTCGTCGAGCAGGGCCTCGATCTCGGCGGCGGCGCCGTGGCTTCCGGCGCGCGCCAGCGGCGGCGTCATGTGGCCGACGGTGACGGCGCCGATGCGCCGCTTGGCCTGGGCCGCCTCGCCGGGATTGTTGACCACGAAGGGATAGACGACCGGCACGGGGCCGAGCACGGCGGTCGGCGCGCAGTCGGGGGAGGGCGCTGCGCTCTTGCCGGGCAGCCATTCGAGCGTGCCATGGGTGCCGAGATGGATCATCGCGTCGATGCGAAGCGTCTCGCGCAGCCACAGATAGAAGGCGACATAGCCGTGGCGGGGTGGGATCGAGGTGTCGTGATACTCGCTCTTGCGGGTGTCGCGACGACCGCGATCGGGCTGGACCGCGACGGTCAGGTTTCCGAGCGCGAGGTGGGGGAAGCGGAAGGCGTCGCCCTCGAGGTTCGCGTCCGCGGCGGGGGACCCCCAGGTGGCCCCGACCGCGTCGCGGAAGGCGGCGGGGAGGGCCGCGAAGTGGCGTTCGTAGGCGGCGAGGGAGAGGGCGGGGGCTTCCTCCTCCATCGCCGTCGCTCCCGGCGTGCGCGGCGAGGAACGGGAGCCGAGGGCGCCGTTGCTCGGTGCGACGCCGTCGCGTCCCAGCCCTTCCTGGTTCGAGGCCCCGCCTTCGGCGGCGCGCCTCGCCATGAAGGGGGCCGAGGAGGTGGCGACCGGGTGGGCATCGGGGGAGGCTCGATCGAGGCGGCGGCCCGGAGACCCCTCATCCGCCCTTCGGGCACCTTCTCCCGCACGGGGAGAAGGGAAGGGGGCGGACGTGTCGATCCGGCGTTCGAGAACCCGCATCAACGTCGCGGCGTCGGGCGGCGGCGTCACGGCGTAGCCGGCGGCGGCGAGGTCTTCGGCGACGGCGATCACGGAAGCCGGCGTGTCGAGGCCGACGGCATAGGCGGTGCGTCCGCCCTTGGCGGGGTAGTCGGAGACCACCATCGCGAGGCGGCGCTCGGCCCTCGGCGTCGCGCCCAAGCGTACCCAGGCACGCGCGAGATCGGCCACGGCGGCGATGCCCTCGGCGTCGGCCGTATGCACGTTGCGTGCATGCTGGTGGACCTCGGAGCGGGCCTCTCGCCCCTTGAAGGAGATCGCCCGGGTGGCGATGCGGCCGTCGACTTCCGGCAGCACCACGTTCATGGCGAGGTCGGCGGCGGCGAGGCCGCGGGTCGAGCCCTCCCAGGCCTCGCGGGCGCAGGTCGCCAGCACCGCCTGGAGGATCGGAACGCCGGCGCGATCGAGCACGGTGGTGCCGTCGTCGAGGCGGGCGGAAAAGGCGGTGGTGTTGACGACGATCGCCGGGCGCTCCGTCTCGATCAGACGGGCGAGGCCGGCGACGACGCGGGCGTCCTTGAGGCTCGTCACCCATTCGGCGCGGACGCGGAAGCCGCGCGCGGCGAGCGCGTCGGCGAGCGCGGTGATCGGCGCGGCGTCGGCCGCCGCCCAGATCGAGCGATAGAGCGTGATCAGCGCGAGAGGACCGGCGCCGGCGCGCGCGGCCTCGATCATCTCGCCGTGGGCGGGCAACGGGCGCGGCTCGTTCCAGGCGGCGTCGCGGCCGAGGTGCGCGGCGACCCAGCCGAGCGCCGAGGCGATGTTGTCGGGGCCGCCCTCGTCGAACCAGCGCCAGAGCCGGCGCAGGTCCTCGGGGGGGAGGGTCGAGGCGCGGTCGAGGCGCTCGTCCTCGCGGGCGTCACCGGGCACGAGGGCGAGGGTGAAGCCGTGGTTGCGGGCGGCGGCGGCGAGTTCGTCGACGCCGTAGCGCCAATAGTCCATGCCGCCGAGGAGCCGGACCAGCACGAAGCGCGCCTTGCGGCCGACGGCGTCGAGCCACAAGTCGACCGAATAGGGGTGGCGCAGATCGGCGAGCGAGGCGAGGCGCAGCGACGGCAGGGCGTCCGCGCCGGCGGCGTGGGCCTTCGCCACCAGCGCGAGATCGCTGTCGGAGAAGGAGAGGAAGGCGACCTCGGCCGTAGTCTGGCCGAGGTCGACGGCGCGCGCGGTCTCGTCCAGCGATCGCACCTGATCGGCGACGAGATGCATGATGGTCTCCTCAGGCGGCGAGCGCGGCGCGCACGGCGGCCTCGTCGAGGCCCTTCTCGGCGATCACCACCAGACGGCCGGCGCGGGCCTCGTCGCGGCCCCAGGGGCGATCCCAGCGATGCTGGAAGCGGGTGCCGACCCCTTGCACCAACAGGCGCATGGGACGGCCGGAGACGGCGACCCACCCCTTCACCCGCAGCACGTCGTGGGCCTCGACCACCGCCGTGAGGCGGGCGACGAGGCTCTCGGGATCGGCGGCGGGGGCGACGTCGACGACGAAGGTGGTGAAGTCGTCGTGGTCGTGATCCTCGCCCTCGGCCTCGTGATGGGAGGGGCGGGCGGCGAGGTCGTCCTCGGCGGAAGCGACCAGACCGAGCGCCACGGCCGGATCGACGCGGCCCTCGGTGGCGGTCACCACCTTGACGGCACGCGGGATCGCCGTGCGGATCGCCGCCTCGAGCGCGGCCAGCGCATCGGCATCGAGGAGGTCGGCCTTGTTGACCACGACCAGATCGGCGGCGAGCAGTTGGTCCTCGTAGACCTCCTCGAGCGGATTGTCGTGATCGACGGCCGCGTCCTCGGCGCGCCGGGCGAGGACGGCGGCGGGATCGTCGGCGAAGCGGCCGTCGGCGACCGCGCGGCCGTCGACCACGGCGACGACGCCGTCGACGGTCAGTTTCGCGCGGATCTCGGGCCAGTCGAAGGCCTTGATCAGGGGCTTCGGCAGGGCGAGGCCGGAGGTCTCGACGACGATGTGGTCGGGCCGGTTCGGCAGCGCGAGGAGCCCCTCGATCGCCGGCATGAAGTCGTCGGCGACGGTGCAACACAGGCAGCCGTTGGCCAGTTCGACGATCGCCTGCGGTTCGCAGGCGTCGTTGGCGCAGGATCTCAGGATCTCGCCGTCGATGCCGACGTCGCCGAATTCGTTGACGATCAGGGCGAGACGGCGGCCACGGGCGTTCTCGATCAGGTGCCGAATCAGCGTGGTCTTGCCCGCGCCGAGGAAGCCCGTGACGATGGTGACGGGGATCTTGGCGAAGGCGGTCATGCGGTCACCTCGGGAACGGAGACGAAGGGCGGGATCCGGGCGACGACGCCCTTCTTGAAGGCGACGGGACGGCTCTTCCACGGGATCAACCCGTCGGGGGCCGCGCCGTAGAGGGCGGCGGTGGCGAGGATCTCCTCGGCCGCCTCGGGGGGGAAGTCGCCGTAGACGTAGGTCCACTTGCCGGCATCGGCGAAGCCGACGGTGATCGGCCGCTTGCACACCGAAAGACACTCGACGCCGACGACACGGACGTCGTCGCGCCCACGCGCGGCGTCGAGGAGCGCGTCGCGGAGGCGGGCACCGGCGCGCGGGCCGTCCTCGGCGTCGCCGTCGCGGCGGCACGAGGTGCAGACGAGCACGGTGGTCGGGGGCGCCTCGGGCGTCGGGGCAGGGGGATGCGAGTGGGGTGTCGACATGCGCAGGTCTCCTTCTCCGCCCCTCCGGCGGTCCGGTCGGTCGCATCGACGGCAGGTCTCCTGGCTCACGGATCTCGCGCGCGACGCCGCCTTCCCGGGGGCGAACCCCAGTGGCCTTTCGGCGTCGCACTCTCCGCTCACAGTTGCGGGGGCAGCCGCGGCTTCTCGAACCTCGCCCTCGGGTGGCGCCCGATTCCGGGCACGACCGCGTGGAAGGGTTCGAACCGCATTCCCTCTTCGCCCGCGAGGTGGCTCGCGGGACCGTCGATCGGCCGAAATATGAGCGGAACGGCGGGAGAGTCAATGCGACGCGCGGCGAGGGCGGGCGTCGAGCGCCGACGAGGAGCCGGCGGATTCGTCCCGAGGATGTCTCGTCATGCATTCAGTGCATCGTTGTGCTTTGCAGCAATACGATAAACACATGGCAAGAATTTCATGAGTGTCGCACCGGCGACGTGGCTTGCAACGTCTTTCTTTTCAATGGATTATATCGTTCGGCGGGGATCGCGGAGACGATCGGCCGGTGGTCGACCCCGCCTTTCGTCTGATTTCGCCCTGCGACGGCAGGCGGTTAGGCAATGCGCGAGATCGAGACTGCGGCTCGCTCCGTTCGGCATGGCGGGGCGGGGGTGGGCGCGGGGCTTCGGTCGGACGAGCGCGCGGCGCGACGCCGCGCCTTTCGAGAGGGCTTCCCCCAGATGACCATTCAGACGTCCGCTTCCCGTGTGCTCCATCCCGGCCTCCGGTCCAAGATCATGTCGGCGGCCCAGGCCGCCGCGCTGATCCCGTCGGGCTCGACGGTGGGCATGAGCGGGTTCACCGGCGCGGGCTATCCGAAGCTGGTGCCGCTCGAGCTCGCCAAGCGGATCGAGGCGGCGCATGCGCGCGGCGAGCCCTTCAAGGTGTCGGTGTGGACGGGGGCCTCGACGGCGCCCGAACTCGACGGGGCGCTCGCCAAGGTCGACGGCATCGAGATGCGGCTGCCCTATCAGTCCGATCCGGTCTGCCGGAAGCGCATCAACGCCGGCGAGATGGAATATATCGACATCCATCTCAGCCACGTGGCGCAGTTCGTGTGGTTCGGCTTCCTCGGCAAGCTCGACGTGGCGGTGGTGGAAGTCGCCGGCGTGCGCGAGGACGGGCGGCTCATTCCCTCCTCCTCGATCGGCAACAACAAGACGTGGCTCGATCAGGCCGACAAGATCATCCTCGAGGTCAATTCCTGGCAGAGCCTCGCCCTCGACGGCATGCACGACGTCTATTACGGCACCGACCGGCCGCCGCACCGCAAGCCGATCCCGATGGTGACGGCCGCCGATCGCATCGGCGAGCCCTATTTCCACTGCGATCCGGAGAAGATCGTGGCGATCGTCGAGACCGACGCGCCCGACCGCTGCACCGCCTTCACCGCGCCCGACGAGACCTCCAAGACGATCGCCGCCCACATCGTCGACTTCCTCGGTCACGAGGTGAAGATGGGGCGGCTGCCGGAGAACCTGCTGCCGCTCCAGTCGGGCGTCGGCAACGTCGCCAACGCGGTGATGGCCGATCTCGAGCACGGGCCGTTCCAGAACCTGACCGCCTACACCGAGGTGCTGCAGGACGGCATGCTGAGCCTGATCAAGTCGGGCAAGCTGACGATGGCCTCGGCGACGGCGCTGTCGCTCTCCGAGGACGCGACCAAGGAATTCCTCGACAACATCGATTTCTACCGCGAGCGCATCGTGCTGCGTCCGCAGGAGATCTCCAACCATCCGGAGGTGATCCGCCGGCTCGGCGTCATCGCCATGAACGGCATGATCGAGGCGGACATCTACGGCAACGTGAACTCCACCCACATCATGGGCACGTCGATCATGAACGGCATCGGCGGCTCCGGCGATTTCGCGCGCAATGCCTATATTTCGTTCTTCATGACGCCGTCGGTGGCGAAGAACGGGGCGATCTCGTGCATCGTGCCGATGGTGTCCCATGTCGATCACACCGAACACGACGTGCAGGTGATCGTCACCGAGCAGGGCCTCGCCGACCTGCGCGGCCTCAGCCCCAAGGCGCGGGCGAAGCTCGTCATCGAGCGCTGCGCGCACCCGACCTTCAAGCCGGCGCTGGCGGAGTATTTCGACCGGGCGATGCATTTTTCGGCCGGCCGGCACACGCCGCACATCCTCGACGAGGCCTTCTCCTTCCTGCCCAACTGGACGGCGGCGAAGAACGCCCGCGAGGCGTGGAAGGACGAGAGTCTGGTCCAGGCCGACGCGTGGCGCTGAGGGTGCGCGAGGGGCGCGGGACGAGCCCGATCGTCGCGCGCTCCGACGGCATCGGAATTGCTTTCGACGTCCGAAACATGGCATCGATGCCGTGGGGACGGACGAGGGAGTCGAGGGGGCCGTTCAGGGTTCCTCACCCGCGTCGTCCACGGCGGATACTGGAGGGTCGGACGCGATGGTCGAATTGGCAGGCATGACGCGAGGGGCGACGGCGCGAGGACCCGCATCGGTCGAGGCCCTGCGCGAGGCGATCCTCGAAAAGCTCAAATATGCGGTCGGCAAGAACCCGGTCGCGGCGTCGACCCACGACTGGTTCGTGGCGACGGCGCTCGCCGTGCGCGACGTCATCGTCGACAACTGGATGGCCTCTACCACCCAGACCTACGACACCGACGAGAAGCGCGTCTATTACCTCAGCCTCGAGTTTCTGATCGGGCGGCTGCTCTTCGACGCCATGGGCAATCTCGAGATCACCGACACGGTGCGCGAGGCGCTCGGCGGGCTCGACGTCGATCTCGATCTGCTCAAGGAGGTCGAGCCGGACGCGGCGCTCGGCAACGGCGGTCTCGGGCGTCTGGCGGCCTGTTTCATGGAGTCGATGGCGACGCTGTCGATCGCCGCCTACGGCTACGGCATCCGCTACGACCACGGCCTGTTCCGCCAGCGGATCAAGGACGGCTGGCAGCTCGAATATCCGGAAGACTGGCTCGCCTGGGGCAACCCTTGGGAGTTCCCGCGCGCCGAAGTCGCCTATCCGATCGGGTTCGGCGGCCGGGTCGAGGCGATGACCGATCGCGACGGCACGGTTCGCTACGAATGGCGTCCGGCCGAGACGGTTCTGGCGGTCGCCTACGACACGCCGATCGTCGGCTGGCGCGGGCAGCACGTGAACACGCTCCGCCTGTGGTCGGCGAAGGCGTCCGATCCGCTGCGCCTCGACGCCTTCAACCGCGGCGACTACGTCGGCGCGGCGGCGGCGCGCGTCAAGGCGGAGGCGATCTCCAAGGTGCTCTATCCCTCCGACGCGACGCCGGCGGGCCAGGAACTGCGCCTCAGGCAGGAGTTCTTCTTCGCCTCGGCCTCGCTGCAGGATCTGATGCGGCGTCATCTCAACCAGCACGCCGACATCACGACGCTGCCGGAGAAGGTGGCGATCCAGCTCAACGACACCCATCCGGCGATCGCGGTCGCCGAGATGATGCGCATCCTGGTCGACATTCACGAGGTCGAGTGGGCGAAGGCGTGGGAGCTGACCCGGGCGACCTTCTCCTACACCAACCACACGCTGCTGCCGGAGGCGCTCGAGACCTGGCCGGTGCCGCTGATGGAGCGGCTCCTGCCGCGCCACATGCAGATCATCTATCTGATCAACGGCCTGCAGCTCGACGAGATCAAGAAGAAGGGCGAAGCCGACGGCGGCTTCCTCTCGGCGCTGTCGATCATCGACGAGCAGGGCGGCCGGCGCGTGCGCATGGGCCATCTCGCCTATCTCGGCAGCCACAAGGTCAACGGCGTCTCGGCGCTGCACTCCGACCTGATGAAGGTCACGGTGTTCCGCGACCTCAACACCGCCTATCCGAATCGCATCGTCAACAAGACCAACGGCATCACCTTCCGCCGCTGGCTCTATCAGTCGAACCCGGGGCTGACCGGACTGATCGGCGAGGCGATCGGCCCGTCCTTCCTCGACGACGCGCGCGAGCTGACGAAGCTCGCCCCGCATGCCGACGACGCGGGTTTCCAGGAGAAGTTCGCCGCCGTCAAACTCGCCAACAAGGAACGGCTGGCGCGGCTCATCCTCGATCGCTGCGAGGTCAAGGTCGATCCGCACGCGTTGTTCGACGTGCAGATCAAGCGCATCCACGAATACAAGCGTCAGTTGCTGAACATCCTCGAGACGATCGCCGTCTACGACGCGATGAGGGCGCAGCCGACGCGCGACTGGATCCCGCGCGTGAAGATCTTCGCCGGCAAGGCGGCCGCCTCCTATGCTCAGGCCAAGCTCATCATCAAGCTCGCCAACGACGTCGCCAAGGTGGTGAACACCGACCCGACGCTGCGCGGTCTGCTCAAGGTGGTTTTCTTGCCTAATTACAATGTCTCACTCGCCGAGCGGATCATTCCCGCGGCCGATCTGTCGGAACAGATCTCGACGGCGGGCATGGAGGCTTCCGGCACCGGCAACATGAAGTTCGGCCTCAACGGCGCGCTGACGATCGGTACGCTCGACGGGGCCAACGTGGAGATGAAGGAACATGTCGGAGACGACAACATCTTCATCTTCGGCCTGACGGCGGAAGAAGTCGAGGCTCGACGGGCACAAGGGATCGACAGTCGTGAAACACTCGCCAAGTCTTCGATCCTCAGTGAAGTGTTGGAGTCGATCGGTTCGGGGGTGTTCTCTCCGGGGGAACCCGATCGGTACAAACCCCTGGTCGACGCGCTGACATATCATGACTATTTCATGGTGACGGCGGACTTCGAGAGTTACTACGCGACGCAGCGTGCCGTGTTCCGCAAATGGCGTGACAAGGCGGCTTGGCGTCGCTCGGCGGCTCTCAACACCGCGCACATGGGATGGTTCTCCTCGGATCGGACGATCTCCGAATATGCCGAGGACATCTGGAACGTGCCGGTCCGGCCGCCGCTGGGATGAGGCGGCGCGGCGCCTTCGGCGTCGTCGTCATGCGATCGTCATCCCGACGGTCGACCACACGGACTGGGGAAGATCGCAGCGACCGCCCACCACGGGTCGGGGCGACTTCCGAAAGGGGGCGCGATGAGCGACCATGCAGTGAGCCCGGCCTGGATGGCCCGGCAATCGGACGTCGATGCGATCGTCGGCGGACGTCATGGCGATCCGTTCGCCGTTCTCGGGCCACACGATACGCCCGAGGGGCCGGTGGTTCGAGCCTTCGTGCCGCATGCGGAGTTCCTCGACGTCGTCGATTCCGCCGGACGGGTGGCGGCGCGACTCGATCGCCGTGACGACGCGGGCTTCTTCGAGGGCCTGCTCAAGGGCAAGGCGGCGAAACTCGGTCGACGCTACACCCTGCGCGCCACCAATCGCTCGGCGTCGTGGGATCTGATCGATCCCTACGCCTTTGCGCCCTTCCTCGGGGCGACCGACGACTATCTGCTGGTCGAGGGCACCCATCGGCGCCTGTTCGAGCGTCTCGGCGCGCAGGTGGTCGAGCACGAGGGCGTCGCCGGCGTCAATTTCGCGGTGTGGGCGCCGAACGCGGCGCGGGTCTCGGTGGTCGGCGACTTCAATGCCTGGGACGGCCGTCGCCACCAGATGCGCAAGCGCATCGACAGCGGCCTGTGGGAGATCTTCGCCCCCGGCGTCGACGTGGGCGCGGTCTACAAATACGAGATCGTGGCGGCGGACGGGCGGCTTCTGCCGCTCAAGGCCGATCCGTTCGGCTTCGGCAGCGAGATGCGGCCGTCGACGGCCTCGGTGGTGGTGCGCACCGATCGGTTCGAGTGGACCGACGCGGAGTGGATCGCCAAGCGGCCGGGCGACGACCGGCGGCGGCCGATGTCGGTCTACGAGGTCCATCTCGGCTCCTGGGCCAAGGCGGACTGGGGGCGGTTCCTGACGTGGGACGAACTGGCGGACCGCCTGATCCCCTATGCGGCGGGGCTCGGCTTCACCCATCTCGAACTGCTGCCGATCTCCGAACATCCGTTCGACGCGTCGTGGGGCTATCAGCCGATCGGCCTGTTCGCGCCGACGCGGCGATTCGGTGAGCCGGAGGGCTTCGCCCGCTTCGTCGACAAGGCGCATGCGGCGGGGCTCGGCGTCATCCTCGACTGGGTGCCGGCGCATTTCCCGACCGACGAGCACGGGCTGCGCGAATTCGACGGCGGGCCGCTCTACGAGCACGCCGATCCGCGGCGCGGCTTCCATCCCGACTGGAACACGGCGATCTATGATTTCGGCCGTCCGGAAGTGGTGTCGATGCTGTGCGCCAACGCGCTGTTCTGGCTCGAGCGCTATCACATCGACGGCCTTCGGGTCGATGCGGTCGCCTCGATGCTCTACCTCGACTATTCGCGCAAGGAAGGCGAATGGCTGCCGAACGAGGACGGCGGTCGCGACAATCGCGAGGCGGTGGCCTTCCTGCGGCGGGTCAACGAACTCGTCTATGGGCTCGGCACCGGGGCGGTGACGATCGCGGAGGAATCGACCGCCTGGCCGGGCGTCTCGGCGCCGGTCTACGCGGGCGGTCTCGGCTTCGGCTTCAAGTGGAACATGGGCTGGATGCACGACACGCTCGACTTCATGTCGCGCGAGGCGATCCATCGGCGCTGGCACCACGATCAGCTGACCTTCGGCCTGCTCTATGCCTTCGCCGAGAACTTCGTGCTGCCGCTCAGCCACGACGAGGTGGTGCACGGCAAGGGATCGCTGATCGGCAAGATGACCGGCGATCACTGGCAGAAGTTCGCCAATCTACGCGCCTATTACGGCTTCATGTGGGGCCATCCCGGCAAGAAGCTCCTGTTCATGGGGCAGGAGTTCGGCCAGTGGGCGGAGTGGAACCACGACAAGAGCCTCGACTGGCACCTGACCGACTATCCCGAGCATCGCGGCCTGCAGAGCCTGTTGCGCGATCTCAACCGGGTCTATCGCGACACGCCGGCGCTGCATGCCCGCGACTGCGAGCAGGAGGGGTTCCGCTGGGTCGTGGTCGAGGATCGCGATCAGTCGGTCTACGCCTTCGTGCGCTTCGGCGAATGGGGCGATCCGCCGGTTCTGGTGGTCTCCAACTTCACACCGATGCCGCGCGATCATTATCGGCTCGGCTTCCCGCGCGCGGGGCGTTGGCGGGAGATCCTCAATTCCGACGCCGCCTGTTACGGCGGCTCCAACATGGGCAACGGCGGCGAGATCCGCGTCGAGGAACGGGAGAGCCACGGGCTCCCCGCGTCGGCGGCGATCCTGGTGCCTCCGCTCGCCACGGTGATGTTCGAGTGGGTGGGCGAGTGAGCTCACGGGCGTCACGCCCCAAACGAAAACCCGACGACGGGAGGACAGGACGATGAACACGATGCCGACCAAGGCGGTGAAGCCGTCGGCGGGCGGAGCGCCCCTCTCCAGGCACGCGATGGCCTATGTGCTGGCGGGCGGGCGCGGATCGCGGCTGATGGAATTGACCGATCGCCGCGCCAAGCCGGCGGTCTATTTCGGCGGCAAGTCGCGCATCATCGACTTCGCGCTGTCGAACGCCCTCAATTCGGGTATTCGCCGTTTCGGCGTGGCGACGCAGTACAAGGCGCATTCGCTGATCCGTCATCTCCAGCGCGGTTGGAACTTCCTGCGTCCGGAACGCAACGAGAGTTTCGACGTGCTGCCGGCCTCGCAGCGCGTCTCGGAAGAGGCGTGGTACGCGGGCACCGCCGACGCGGTCTATCAGAACCTCGACATCATCAAGGACTACGAGCCGAAATACATGATCATCCTGGCGGGTGATCACATCTACAAGATGGACTACGAGAAGATGCTGCAGCAGCACGTCGAGCAGGGCGCCGACGTGACGATCGGCTGCCTCGAGGTGCCGCGCGAGGAGGCGGTCGGTTTCGGCGTGATGCACGTCGACGAGACCGACCGGGTGATCGCCTTCGTCGAGAAGCCGAAGGATCCGCCGCCGATGCCGGGCAAGCCCGACAAGGCGCTGGCGTCGATGGGCATCTACGTGTTCGAGGCGTCGTTCCTGTGGGATCAGCTCGAGCGCGACGCGGCCGATCCGCATTCCAGCCGCGACTTCGGCAAGGATCTGATCCCCTACATCGTCAAGCACGGCAAGGCGGTGGCGCATCACTTCTCCAAGTCCTGCGTCAAGTCGCGGTCGGAGGCGGAGCCCTATTGGCGCGACGTCGGCACGGTCGACGCCTATTGGGAGGCCAACATCGACCTCACCGACGTGGTGCCGGAACTCGACCTCTACGACAGCGAATGGCCGATCTGGACCTATGGTGAGATCACGCCGCCGGCGAAGTTCGTCCACGACATCGAGGGCCGGCGCGGGTCGGCGGTCTCCTCGCTGGTGTCGGGCGGCTGCATCGTCTCGGGTGCCTTCCTCAAACGGTCGCTCCTGTTCACCGGCGTGCGCGTCAATTCGTTCAGTCAGGTCGAGAACACGGTGATCCTGCCGCACACCTCGGTCGGGCGCGGGTGCCGGCTCACCAACGTGGTGGTCGACGCGCGGGTCAAGATCCCGGACGGTCTGGTGGTGGGCGAGGATCCCGAGCTCGACGCCAAGCGGTTCCGGCGCACCGAAAAGGGCATCTGCCTGATCACCCAACCGATGCTCGACCGCATCGCCGACTGAAGCGCAGACGCAAGGGGACGCGCATGGCCACGACGAAGGTTCTCTCGGTCGTCTCGGAAATCTATCCGCTGATCAAGACCGGAGGGCTCGCCGACGTGGCGGGCGCGCTTCCCGGCGCCCTCGCCGCCGAGGACGTCGAGATGCGCACGCTGGTGCCGGGCTATCCGGCCGTGATGACGGCGCTCGCGGAAGCGGAGAAGGTGGAGAAGGTCTTTCGGTTGAAGGATCTGTTCGGCGGGCCGGCCGTGGTTCTGGCCGGCCGGGCGAAGGGGCTCGATCTCTTCGTGCTCGACGCGCCGCATCTCTTCGATCGACCCGGCAATCCCTATCACGACGGCGACGGCGAGGACTGGCCGGACAATCCGTTCCGCTTCGCGGCGCTGGCGCGGGTCGGTGCCGAGATCGGCTTCGGGGCGATCAAGGGGTTCCGCCCCGACGTGGTCCATACCCACGACTGGCAGGCGGGCCTGACGCCGGCCTATCTCGAATATGACGGGCGGCCGCGGCCGGGAACGGTGGCGACGGTGCACAACCTGGCCTTCCAGGGTCAGTATCCCAAGGACATGCTGGCGGATCTGCGTCTGCCGCCGCATGCCTGGGGGGTCGACGGGGTCGAATATTACGACACGATCGGCTTTCTCAAGTCGGCGCTGCGGATGTCGGACCGGGTCACCACGGTGTCGCCGACCTATGCGGCGGAGATCCGCAGCGGCGAGGGTGGGATGGGGCTCTCGGGCCTTCTCGCCGGCCGCGCCGGGGTCGTCTCCGGCATTCTGAACGGCATCGACACCGACGTGTGGGATCCGGCCGACGATCCCCTGATCGCCGGGCATTACGATGCGTCGACGCCGTCGTCGCGACGGACCAACAAGTCGGCGTTGCAGAAGCGCTTCGGCATCAAGGTCGACCGCCGGGCGATGGTGTTCGGCGTGGTGTCGCGGCTGTCCTGGCAGAAGGGGCTCGACATGGTGCTCGAGGGGATCGAGACGATCCTCTCGGTCGGCGGCCAGTTGGTGCTGCTCGGATCGGGCGACCGCGAGCTGGTCGACGGGTTCCGCCACGCCGCCGCCGCCCATCCGGGGCGTGTGGGCGTGATGATCGGCTACGACGAGAGCCTCGCTCATCAGGTGCAGGCCGGGTCGGACGCGCTCTTGGTGCCGTCGCGGTTCGAGCCCTGCGGTCTCACGCAGCTCTGCGCGCTGCGCTACGGGGCGATCCCGATCGTCACTCGGGTCGGCGGGCTCGCCGATACGATCATCGACGCCAACGAGATGGCGCTCGAGGCGGGCGTCGGGACGGGCGTGATGTTCACGCCGCCGCATGCGGACATGTTCCGTGCGGCGATCCTGCGCGCGGCCGATCTCTACCGCGACGGCGCGACGTGGCGGCGGCTGATGAAGAACGCCATGCGCACCGACGTCTCGTGGCGCCGCTCGGCGGCTCGCTACGCCAAACTCTATCGGGATCTCGTCACCGAACGTAATGCGTGATCCCCTCGCAGACGGCCGCGCGCGGCCGGGGTGTCGGGGGGACGCCGCAGGGGGCACGGCATGCATTCAGGGAAGACCGGGCTCGGAGCGGCGGGACCGCTCGGCGCGAGCCATGACGGGATCGGGGTGAACTTCGCCGTGGTCTCGGCGAATGCGACCGAGGTGGACGTCTGCTTCTTCGACGACGAGGACCGTGAGACCGGCCGCTTCCGGCTGCCAGGACGCACCGGCGAGGTGTTCCACGGCTGGATCGAGGGCGTCGCGCCGGGGACGCGCTGGGGCCTGCGGGTGAGCGGACCCTGGGCGCCGGAGAGGGGGCATCGCTTCAATCCGGCCAAGCTCCTGGTCGATACGCACGCGACGCGGCTCGATCGGCCGTTCCGTCTCCATCCGGCGATGTTCGACGCGCGCATCCACGGCGCCGAGCACGACGAGGTCGACAGCGCCGCCGAGGTTCCCAAGGCGATCATCGAGGCGGCGAGCCCCGCGCAGCCGGTGGTCAGGCCGCGGGTCGCCCCGCGCGACCGCGTCGTCTACGAGTGTCACGTCAAGGGCTTCACCCGTCTCCATCCGGCGATCCCGGAGGAGATCCGGGGCACGTTCGCGGCGCTCGGACATCCCGTGGCGATCGGCCATCTGAGCCGGCTCGGGGTGACGGTGCTCGAGGTGATGCCGATCTGGGCGGGGCTCGACGAGCGTCATCTCGGGCCCCTCGGGCTCACCAACTATTGGAACTACAATCCGATCGTGCCGATGGCGGTCGATCCGCGCCTGGCGCCGGGTGGCTGGGCGGAGGTGCGCGCGGCGATCGACGCGCTGCACGACGCGGGGATCCAGGTGATCCTCGACGTGGTGCTGAACCATACCGGCGAGAGCGATCATCTCGGCCCGACCGTCGCCTATCGCGGCCTCGACAATGCGCTGTGGTATCGGCTGAGGAGCGGGGATCTCTCGCGCTACGCCGACGACAGCGGCTGCGGCAACGGGCTCGATCTGACCCGGCAGGCGGGGCTCCGGCTCGGGCTCGACGCGCTCCGGCACGCGGCGCGGGTCGGCGGCTTCGACGGGTTCCGCTACGATCTCGCGACCGCCCTCGGCCGGTGCGCGCTCGGCTTCGATGCCGACGCGCCGTTCCTGGCGGCGATCCGCTCCGATCCCGAGCTGCGCGATCTGGTGCATGTCGCGGAGCCCTGGGACATCGGGCCGGGCGGCTATCGGCTCGGCGCCTTCCCGGCCGGGTGGCCGGAATGGAACGACCGCTGGCGCGACACGATGCGGCGCTTCTGGCGCGGCGATCAGGGCATCATCGGCGAAGTGGCGACGCGATTCGCCGGGTCGTCCGACGTGTTCGCGGCGCGGCATCGGCCGACCTCGGATTCGCTCAACTTCATCACCGCCCACGACGGCTTCACCCTGGCGGACCTCGTCGCCTACGCCCACAAGCACAACGAGGCTAACGGCGAGAACAATCGCGACGGCACCGACGCCAATCATTCCTGGAACCACGGCGTCGAGGGGCCGACCGACGATCCGGCGGTGCGCGAGGCGCGGCTGCGCGACGTGCGGGCGCTGCTCGCGACCCTCTTCACGTCGCACGGCATTCCGATGCTGGCGATGGGCGACGAGGCGGGGCGGACGCAGGACGGCAACAACAACGCCTATGCCCAGGACAACGCCATGTCCTGGTTCGACTGGGAGCATGCGGACGACGGGCTGATCGCCTTCGTGGCGCGGCTCGCGCGGATCCGCGCCGCGCATGCGGCGCTGCGCGACGACCGTATGCCGACCGGGTCGGCGATCGGCGCGGAGGGTATCGCCGATCTCGAATGGCGCCGGTTCGACGGGGCGCCGTTCGGGCCGGGCGATTGGCACGATCCGGAGAACTTCCGTCTGGTCGCGGTGATGGCGGGGGAACAGGACGGCGCGATCGACCGGGTGATCGTGGCGCTCTCGGTCGATCCGCGGCCGGCGGTGTTCGTGCCGGCGCCGCCGCGTCCGGGGATGCGCTGGCGGCTCGAACTCGACAGCGCTCATCCCGACCGGGAGGCTTTCGCCAGCGCCAAGTTCCCGATCGACGGGCGCTCGGTGACGATCTTCGTCGAGGAGCCGATTCCGGACGATCATCGAATCTGGCCGGTCGACAGCGATTCGCTCGATCGATTGGCGCATGCCGCAGGCATCGCGCCGGACTGGTGGGATCTGACCGGCCATGGGCACCGGGTCGGGGACGACACCAAGCGGGCGATCCTGAACGCGATGGGCCTTCCGGCGGATACGCTCGGCGAGGCCACGGACAGTTTCGAGCGGCTGTCGTCGGAGACCACCCGGCGGCCGCTGCCGCTCGCCGCGACGGTGTTCGCCGGCCGCGAGGGCGAGGTGTCGCTGGCCGGGCCGCGCGCGCTCGGCGGCGGCACGCTGCGTCTGACGATCGAGCTCGAGGGCGGGGGCGAGCGCGTCGTCACCGTGCATCCCGGCGAGGGCCGGGCGGTCTTCGCGACGGGTGAGGAGACGGGGCCGAGCCGGCGCGTCGTGTCTCTTCCCGATCTGCCGATCGGGCGTCACCGGATCCGGCTCGAGGGCCACGACGAGACCTGTGCGCTGACGGTCGCGCCCGCGACCTGTCATCTGCCGGAGGGCGGCGCGGCGCGGCGGCTGTTCGGGCTCTCGGCGCATCTCTACACGTTGCGGCACGCGGCCGATCAGGGTATCGGCGATTTCGAGACGCTGGCGCTCTTCGCCGAGAAGGCCGGCGGCGTCGGCGCGGCCACGCTCGGTCTCAATCCGCTGCACGCGCTCTTCCAGGGCGATCGCGAGCGGGCGAGCCCCTATTCGCCGTCGGATCGGCGGTTCCTCGATCCGATCTTCATCGACGTGACGCGCCTGCCGGCGCCGCTCGCCGCCGGAATCGGCGCCGAGGCACCCCGAGCGGCGCTGGAGGCGGCGCGTCTCCAAGGGGTCTCGCACGTCGACTATCCGGCGGTGTGGGCGCTGAAGTCGGCGGTGCTGCGCGCGGCCTTCACCACCTTCGAGGAGACGGCGAAGGCGGGAAGTGGGTCGCTGGTGGCGGAGTTCGACGCCTTCGTCGCCGGCGGCGGCGAGGCGCTGACGCGCTTTTCCACCTTCGAGGCGATCGCGGCGGTGACCGGGGCGACCACGGCGAGCGGCTTTCCGGCCGATCTCGCGGCCTGGGATCGGCCCGGCGTGGCGGATTTCGCGGCGCGCCATCGCCGGGCGGTGCGCTGGTCGCAGTTCCTGCAGTGGCTCGCCGAACGGCAGTTGGCGGAAGCGGCGGCGCGCGGGCACGCGGCCGGGCTCGGGCTCGGCTTCTACCGCGATCTCGCGGTCGGCTGCGCGCCCGACGGCGCGGAGGCCTGGGGCGCGGGCGCGCGGCTGATGCATCGGGTCTCGGTCGGCGCGCCGCCCGATCCCTTCGCGCGCGACGGCCAGGTGTGGTCGCTGCCGCCGCTCAATCCGATCGAGAGCGCGCGGCTCGGACACGCGCCCTTCGCCGAACTGATCCGCGCCAACATGGCGCATGCCGGGGCGCTCAGGATCGATCACGTGCTGGGGCTCCGGCGGCTCTTCGTGGTGCCCGACGGGGCCAAGGGCTCGCAGGGCGCCTTCGTCGATCAGCCGTTCGAGGATCTGATCGGCCAGCTCACGCTGGAGAGCCGGCGGGCCGAATGCGTCGTCGTCGGCGAGGATCTCGGCACCGTGCCCTGGGGGTTCCGCGAGCGCATGGCGGAGGCCGAGGTCCTGTCCTATCAGGTGCTGTGGTTCGAGCGGGAAGGGCGGGGCTTCCGCTCGCCCGCGACCTATCCGGCGCTCGGGACGGCGGTGGTCGGCTCGCATGATCTCGCGACCCTGGCGGGGTGGTGGATCGGCGACGATCTCGACGAGGATCTGCGGCTCGGGCGGCTCGAGGCGGCGGCGGCGCCGGTCGCGCGCGCCGAGCGGGCCGAGGAGAAGCGGATCCTGATCGACACGCTGGTCGCGGCGGGCGCCTTGGCGCCGGAGGCGGTGGCCGACGACCTGCCGACGGCGCTCACCGACGAGATCGCGGCGGCGGTCCATGCCTATGCCGCCGAGGGGCGCTCGATGCTGGCGCTGGTGCAGGCCGACGATCTCAGCGGAGAGATCGAGCGGCTCAATCTGCCGGGCACCGATCGCGAGCGGCCCAATTGGCGGCGGCGGCTCTCGGTCGGCGTCGAGACGCTGCTCGAGACCTCGCGCGCGCGGGCGGTGCTGGCCGGGCTCGCCGACCGACGGTGGTGAGGCGGGCGGGGCGAGGCGGGGCGACCTGCCTCGGCGCCTGAAATTTGAGCTCTTCCTGTATTGTTTTCGATACACCACCGGGCGGTGTTCGGTTATGCTCGCCGCGGCGCTCCTTCGTCCGGCGAAGGAGTTTCCGGAGGTTCCAACCCATGGGCGCCGCGAACGGCGCCGCGAGGATCCCATCCATGAAGCTCTCCGCGCGCAACATGCTCTCCGGCACGGTTCTGTCCGTCACCAAGGGCACCACGACCGCTCACGTCACCGTCGACGTCGGTGGCCAGACCGTCACCTCGGCGATCACCAACGAAGCGGTCGAGGATCTCGGCCTCGCCGCCGGCCAGGCGGTCAAGGTGGTGATCAAGTCCTCGGACGTGATGATCGGCGTCGACTGAGGTCGGCGTGTTCCGCCCCTCGAGGGCGGCGGGGAGCCTCGATCGGGATCTGCCCATCGGGGTTTTCTTCGGCTTGTTGCTGTATCGTTGATGATATAGGTTTCGACGCTGCGTCGTCGACCGGAGGGTTTCCGTGATGAATTCGTTCGAGAAGAAAATGCGCCGGATGGCGGGTGCCCTGGTCGGTGCGGCGCTGATGGTGATCGGCGCGGCCGGCGGTTCGGCGCTCGCGCAGTCGGCGGGGCCGGTGGTCTTCGCCGCCGCCTCGATGAAGACCGCGCTCGACAAGATCGACGCCGCCTGGACCGCCAAGACCGGCAAGACGGTGACCGTCTCCTACGCCGCCTCCTCGGCTCTCGCCAAGCAGATCGAACAGGGCGCGCCGGCCGACGTCTTCGTCTCCGCCGACATCCCGTGGATGACCTATCTCTCCGACAAGGGACTGATCAAGCCGGAAACCCGTTCCGAGTTGCTCGGCAATGCGCTGGTGTTGATCGCGCCGATGGACACGCCGGAAAAGATCGAGATCGGCCCCGGCTTCCCGCTCGCCGAGAAGGTCGGCGACGGCAAGGTCGCGACCGGCGACGTCGGCTCGGTGCCGGTCGGGAAATACGCCAAGGCCGCGCTCGAGAAGCTCGGCGTGTGGGCCGCGGTCGAGCCGAAGATCGCCGGCGCCGCCAACGTGCGCGCCGCCCTCGCCCTGGTGGCGCGCGGCGAGGCCAAATACGGCATCGTCTATGCCACCGACGCGAAGTCGGAGCCCAAGGTGGTCGTGGTCGGGACCTTCCCGGCGGGCAGCCATCCGGCGATCATCTATCCGGTGGCGATCACCAAGGATTCGACCAATGCCGACGCGGCCGCCTATCTGGCCTTCCTGAAGAGCGCGGAGGCTGCCAAGATCTTCGCCGACGAGGGCTTCACGCCGCTCGCGAAGTGAGGATCGGGACGGGTGGACTGGTTCACGGTCGAGGAATGGACGGCGATCGGCCTGTCCCTGAAGGTGGGCACGATCGCCATGGTGGCCTCGCTGCCGCCGGCGATCCTGGTGGCCTGGGTGTTGGCGCGGGGGCGGTTTCCCGGCAAGGCGCTCCTGGACGGGATCGTCCATCTGCCGCTGGTGCTGCCGCCGGTCGTGACGGGTTACCTGCTCCTGTTGTCGTTCGGCCGGAGGGCACCGATCGGGGCCTTCCTCGCCGAGCATTTCGGGCTGGTGTTCTCGTTCCGGTGGACCGGCGCGGCGCTCGCCGCCGGGGTGATGGGCTTTCCGTTGATGGTGCGGGCGATCCGCCTGTCGATGGAGGCGATCGACGAGCGGATCGAGCAGGCCGCCGCCTCGCTCGGCGCGCCGCCGTGGTGGGTCTTCCTCTCGGTGACGCTGCCCTTGTCGTTGCGCGGGGTCGCGGCCGGGGCGGTGCTGGCCTTCGCCAAGGCTCTCGGTGAGTTCGGCGCCACCATCACCTTCGTCTCCAACATCCCCGGTCAGACTCAGACCATTCCCGCCGCCATCTACACCTATACCCAGACCCCCGGGGGCGATCTCGGCGCGCTCAAGCTGTCGCTGGTCGCGGCCGTGTTGGCGCTCGGGGCACTGGTCGTCTCCGAACTCGCGGTGCGGCGACGGCGCGGCCGGGAGGGGCGGGCATGATCTCGGTCGACGTGGCGCTGGCGCGCTCCGACTTCACGCTCGACGTCGCCTTCGAGGGTGGCCAGGGCATCACGGCGCTGTTCGGGCCTTCGGGTTGCGGCAAGACCACGGTGATCCGGCTGGTGGCGGGGCTCGAGCGGCCCGATCGCGGCCGCATCACGCTCGGCGACACGGTGCTGACCGACGTCGAACGGGGCGTGCGCCTGCCGCCGCATCGCCGCCGGATCGGGCTCGTGTTCCAGGACGCGCTGCTCTTTCCCCATCTCTCGGTCGCGACCAATCTCGCCTATGGGCGCTTCTTCACGGCGCGCGAGCGGCGCCGGGTCGAGCGCGACGCGGTGATCGCGGTGCTCGGCATCGGCCATCTGCTCGACCGGCGTCCGGCGACGCTCTCGGGCGGCGAGCGCCAGCGCGTGGCGATCGGGCGGGCGCTCCTGACCTCGCCCGACCTCCTGCTGATGGACGAGCCGCTGGCGGCACTCGACGACGACCGCAAGCTCGAGATCCTGCCCTTCATCGAACATCTGCGCGACGCCTTCGCGATCCCGATCCTCTACGTGTCGCATTCCGTCGAGGAGGTGGCGCGGCTCGCCGCCACGGTGGTGCGGATGGACCAGGGGCGGGTCGCGGCGATCGGCGCTCCGGCCGAGGTTCTGGCGCCGACCGGCCTCGCCTCGGCGATGCATCGCTTCGAGGCGGTCTCGGTCGTCACCGGCACCGTCGCCGAGATCGACGAGGCTTATGGGGTGACGACGATCGCCCATCCCGCCGGCTCGATCGTCGTCCCCGGCCGGCTGCCGCGCGTGGGGGCGAGCGTGCGGGTGACGGTGCGGGCGACCGAGGTGACGCTGTCGCGCGAGCGCGGCACGGCGACCAGCGTGCGCACCGCGCTCGCCGGGCGGATCGAGGCGGTGACGACCGACGGCGGGCCCTTCGCGCTGGTGACGGTGCTGCTCGACGGCGGCGAGACGCTCTACGCCTATGTCACGCGGCTCGGTTTCGACGCGCTCGGGGTCGCGGTCGGCGATCGGATCTCGGCGCTGATCAAGGCGGTGTCGATCGACGAGCGCGGTCTCGCCGGGCTCGAGGCGCCGGAAAAGAGGAAGGCCTGATCATGTTTCGTCCGACCCGGGCCGAGCTCGACGCGTTGCTGGCCGAGGACACGCCGCACGGCGATCTCACCACCGACGCCCTGGGGATCGGCGAGCGCGGCGCGGTGATGCGCTTCACCGCGCGCGATCCGCAGGTGGTGGCGGGGATCGCGATCGCACGCGGGCTGATCGAGCTCGCGGGTGGGAGCGTCGCCACGCTCGCCGCCGACGGCGAGCGGGCCGCGGCGGGAACGGCGCTTCTTTCCGCCGAGGGGCCGGCGGCGGCGCTGCACCGCGCCTGGAAGACCGCGCAGACGACGATGGAACTCCTCGGCGGCATCGCCACGGCGGCGCGCGAGGTGGTGGAGGCGGCGGTCGTGGGCGAGCGCCGGGTGTCGGTCGCCTGCACGCGCAAGACCTTTCCCGGCGCGCGGCGGTTCCAACTGGCGGCGATCCGGGCGGGTGGCTGCGTCGTCCACCGCACCGGACTGTCCGAGACGGTGCTGGTCTTCGCCGAGCATCGCGCCTTCCTCGGCGACGAGGCGCCGGAGGCGACGGTGGCGCGGCTGCGCGCGGCCTGTCCGGAGAAGAAGCTGGTGATCGAGGTGGCGACCCCGGACCACGCGGCGCGAGCCGCGGCGGCGGGGTTTGACGTGATCCAGATGGAGAAGTTCACGGTCGAAGACGTCGCGGAGGCGGCGGCGCTGGTGAAGTCGAGATGGCCTGCCGTGGTGCTCGCCTCGGCAGGTGGGATCTCGCCGGCCAATGCCGCCGATCACGTCCGTGCCGGCGCCGATATGCTGGTGACGTCGTGGCCCTACACGGCGCGGCCGCGCGACGTGCAGGTGACGATCGAGCCGGCGTGAGATCGGCGCGAGATACCGCGCCGATCCCCACGTCGTCCTCAGGCCCCCGTTCGCGGGCGCCGGGCGGCGAGGAGGCGCAGCAGCGCGACCGCCTCGGCCGGCGGGGCCTTCTCCAGCCGGCGATAGTCGCGGCCGTCGAAGGTCCGGCTCATCCAACCGCCGTCGACGAGTTCACGCCGGAGGAGGGCGTGATCGCCGAAGAGATGTTCGGCGCCGAGGCGCTCGTTGATCTCGCGTTCGTGCATCGAGCGGCGGGCCGGCAGGCGCGACCACATCACCCACAGGCAATCCGGCCGATGGCTCGCCTTGCCGGGCCAACGGATCAGGCGACCGTCGGCGTCGAAATAGCGCAGGATGCGCGCGAGCCGGGCGGTATCGACCGGCTGCGGCGGCGGGGGCGGGGTCTCGAGCCGGTCCAGCGTCTCGGCCTGGGCGCGAAAATGCTGGAAATTGCCGAAGCCGCCGGCGCGGGCGACCATGTTGAGCAGTTCGACATGGCCGGGCCGGCCCTCGTGCTCGGCCAATTGGGCGGCGAGCGCGCGGGCGAAGGCGGAGACGTCGGGCGTCGAGAAGGGAAGGTGGGTTCTGGACATCGCTGATCCTCGTGCGATGTGCCGCAGTCCGGGGGCGGAGCCTCGACGGACGTTCGGTGGTCGCCCTTGCCGACGCGGCACACGGGGAAAGCGTGTCGATCGCGAAGGTGAAAATTGGCAGGTCCAGCTCCCCTTTCGGGGTGGCGACGCCTCGGTGAACTGCCGACCGTAGCCGATCGTCTAGACCGAAGCGGGAAGGGGCGCAAGGGGGACGCGGTCGCCCGACGTTCGCGCGGAGCGCACGCCGTCGTTCTTTGGGCCGGTTTTCGCGACGCCGGGGGCGAGGATCGTCGAGACGTGTGAAAAACCGGCTACGTTGTGTTTCATCGAACACAAAGCTGCGGCATCCTCCCCGTCGAGGCCGCCGCCCGGTCGAGGGTCCCGTCATGAACCGTATCACGCCGCTTCTGCTCGCCACCGTCCTCGCCGGCCCCGCCGTGGCCGAGGAGGCGATCGTCCACGTCTCGGCCGGGAGCCTGCGCGGGGCGCTGACGCAAGCCGGCGCCGCCTTCACCAAGGCGACCGGCATTCGCGTCGATCAGACCTACAAGGCCTCGGGGACGCTGAAGAAGGAGATCGAGGCGGGCGCGAAGGTCGACGTCTTCACCTCCGCCAACATGGAGCATCCGTTGGCCCTCGCCGCCGAGGGCAAGATGGGGCCGGTGGTCCTCTTCGCGCGCAACGAACTCTGCGCCTTCGCCATGCCGAAGGCCGGCGTCGCGGCCGACGGGAGCAATCTGCTCGACCGGATGCTCGACCCCGCCGTCCGGCTCGGCACCTCGACGCCGAAGGCGGATCCGGCCGGGGACTATGCCTTCGAGGTTTTCGCCAAGGCGGAGGCGGTGAAGCCCGGCGCCGAGGCGGCGCTGGAGGCGAAGGCGCTGCAGCTGACCGGCGGGCCGAGCTCGCCGCCGCCGCCGGCCGGGCGCAACGTCTATGCGTCGTTGCTGGCGAGCGGCGAGGCCGATCTCTTCCTCGCCTATTGCACCAACCGCCGGCCGATCGCCAAGGAGGCGCCGGAGGCGCGGGCCTTCACCTTACCGGAGAGCCTGGCGGTGCGAGCCGACTACGGGCTCGCCGTGGCGCCGGGCGCGCCGGTCGCGGCCTATCGGTTCGCGCTGTGGCTCCTGTCGCCGGAGGCGCAGGCGATCCTGGCGGAGGCCGGTTTCGCCGCGCCGACCCTGCCGAGCGCGGCGAAACCCTGAGGCTCATCCTCGGCGCGGGAACGTCCGAACGGATCGGACCGTCGCGCGCTCGGGATCACACCGGCTTCAGGAGCACGTGCTTCTTCTTGCCGGAGGAGAGCTTGATCACGCCGTCGCCGGTCAGATCGCCGGTGGTCAGCTTCTGGCGCTCGTCGGCGAGGGGCACGTCGTTGACCCTGAGCGCGCCGCCGGCCACCGCGCGGCGCGCCTCGCCGTTGGACCCGGCGAGGCCGGCCCGAACGAAGGCGGCGAGGACGCCGAGGCCCTCCGCGAGCTCGCCGGCCGGGATCTCCACCGTCGGCAGATCGGCGGCGAGCGCCCCCTCCTCGAAGGTCTTGCGGGCGGTCTCGGCGGCGGCGAGCGCCACGTCGCGGCCGTGCACCAGCGTGGTGATCTCGGTCGCCAGGATCTTCTTGGCCTCGTTGATCTCCGAGCCGCCGAGCGCGGCGAGCCGGGCGATCTCGTCCATCGGCATCTTGGTGTAGAGCTTCAGGAAGCGCTCGACGTCGGCGTCCTCGGTGTTGCGCCAGTACTGCCAGTAGTCGTAGGGGCTCAGCATGTCCGCCTCGAGCCAGACGGCGCCGTTCGCCGTCTTGCCCATCTTCGCCCCCGAGGAGGTGGTGAGCAGCGGCGAGGTGAGCGCGAAGAACTGCGCCCGTTCCATCTTGTGGCCGAGGTCGATGCCGTTGACGATGTTGCCCCACTGATCCGAGCCGCCCATCTGCAGGATGCAGCCGGTGCGGCGGTAGAGCTCGACGAAGTCGTAGCCCTGGAGGATCATGTAGTTGAATTCGAGGAAGCTCAGCGACTGTTCGCGGTCGAGCCGGAGCTTGACCGAGTCGTAGCTCAGCATCTTGTTGACCGAGAAGTGGCGGCCGACGTCGCGCAGGAACTCGACGTAGTTGAGGTGGCGCAGCCAATCGGCGTTGTTGATCATCAGGGCGCGGCCGCTCTCGAAGTCGAGGAACTTGGAGAAGACCCGCTTGATGCCGGCGAGATTGGCGTCGATGTCCTCGACGGTGAGGAGCTTCCGCGCCTCGTCCTTGAAGGAGGGATCGCCGATCATCGTCGTGCCGCCGCCCATCAGGGCGATCGGACGGTGGCCGGTCTCCTGCATCCAGTGCAACATCATGATCTGGATCAGGGAGCCCGCGTGGAGCGAGGGGGCGGTCGCGTCGAAGCCGATATAGGCCGTCACCGGGCCGGCGAGGAAGGCGGCGTCGAGCCCCTCCGGATCGGAGATCTGGTGGATGAATCCACGCTCGGAGAGGACGCGGAGAAAATCGGACTTGAACGCGGTCATGATCGGCGAAACCCTGGCAGACGACGCGGGTGAGCCGCGTCGAACCGGGCTCATAGCATCTCGCGGGCGAGAAGGCACCCCCCGAGGGGGCGTGACCGCGGCGCGGATCGAGGCGGAGGACGGGTGGAGATGGGCGCGCGGCGCTGGGCGATCGGCTTGATGAGCGGCACCTCGATGGACGGGGTCGACGTCGCGGCGGTGGAGACCGACGGGCGGCGGATCTTCGACCTCGGGCCGACGCTCTTTCGCCCCTACGACGACCACGAGCGCGCGGCGATCCGCGCGGCGATCGCGGTGGCGCCCTCGGTCGGCGACCGGGCCGAGCGGCCGGAGGCGCTGGCGGCGGCCGAGGCCGTGGTGACGACGGCCCACGCGGATGCCGTCGCGACCTTCATGGCGGCGAACGGGCTGACGGCGGCGGACGTGGCGGTCGTCGGCTTTCACGGGCAGACGGTGTTCCATGCACCGTCGCACCGGATCACGGTGCAGCTCGGCGACGGGCTGGCGCTGTCGCGGGCGGTCGGTCTGCCGGTCGTCTACGACTTCCGCGCCGCCGACGTGGCGGCGGGCGGGGAGGGGGCGCCGCTGGTGCCGATCTGGCACGCGGCGCTGGCCGCCTCCGGCGATCTGCCGCGCCCGCTGGTGGTCTGCAACATCGGCGGCGTCGCCAATCTGACCTGGATCGGGGCGGGCGAGGATCCGAGCGATCTCGTCGCCTTCGACTGCGGGCCGGGCAATGCCGCGCTCGACGACTGGTGCCGTCTCCACACCGCGCGCCCGCTCGACGTCGACGGCCGCCTCGCGGCGGCGGGCCGGGTCGACGAGCGGTTGCTCTCGGCCTTGCTCGAACATCCCTTCTTCGACGTGCCGGCGCCGAAGTCGCTCGATCGCAACGCCTTCACGGCGTCGGCGGTCGAAGGGCTCTCGCCCGCCGACGGCGCGGCGACGCTGACCGCGCTCAGCGCGCGGGCGATCGCCAAGGGGCTCGCGATCCTGCCGGCCCAGCCGGCGATGGTGGTGGTCGCGGGCGGGGGCGCGCACAATCCGACCCTGCTGGCGATGCTCGGAGAGGCGACCAACGCGCGCGTGGTCACGGCGGCGGACGTCGGTTGGTCGACCGATTTCCTGGAGGCGCAGGCCTTCGCCCATCTCGCCGTGCGCCACCTGGAGCGATTGCCGCTGTCGTTCCCGGGCACCACCGGCGTGCCGCATCCGATGCGTGGCGGCGTCCTGGCGATGGGGTGAGGCGATGGCGAATCCGGTCCTGACCTTCCGCTGGTTCTACGAGGTCGCCGGGCGGCGGCCGAAGCTCGTGACCTTCGTCGGGCTCGCTCTGATCGCCGAGGCGGGGCGGGTGTGGATCGGTCTCGATGCGGGCGAGCCGGTGACGCTGCTCGGACGCGGCGGGTTCCGCGTGCTCGACCCTTACGAGGACGGGGGGGCGCTCGCCGCCTATGCCTTCTGGGTCGGCTTCTGCGGGGTGCTGCTGCTGGTTCTGACCCGCTTCGCGCGGCGCTCGGTCGGGCGCGCGACGGCGTCTGTCGGGCGCGCCACGGCGCCGGCCGCGCGCGCGACGGCGGTCCCGGCGAGCGGCGTCGGCGGCCGGCTCGGGAGCTCTCCGCCGGTCGTGCAGCGGATGCGGCGCTTCCCCGAGACGCGGCGCTGAGGCGCGCTCAATCGATCAGCGCGTCGAGGCCCCGGGTCAAGCCGACGCGCTCGATCACCCGGCGGGCGGCGAGCAGGGTTCCGGCGACATAGGGGCTCGGCGAGGATCCGGCGTCGTGGCGGATGACGAGGCGTTCGTCCTCGGCGGCGAAGATCGCCTCGCAGGCGAGGACGTAGGACGGCATCCGCACCGAATGGACCTGGATCGGCGTCGGCTCGGCGACGGTGGCGCCGCGTGTGGCGGGGAGGCCGGAGAGGTCGCCGACGGGCAGCGAGGTGCCCGGCCGGCGCACGGCGGAGAGCGCCTCGGCCAACTCGCGGCCGGTGCCGGAGGGCGTGTCGGGCTTCTTCGCCGAGGCATAGTCGATGATCTCGACGTCGGCGACGTGGCGCGCCGCCTCGAGCGCGAAGCGCTTCAGCAGGGTCGCGGTGATCGAGAAGTTGCCGGCGGCGACGACCCCGAGGCCGCGTTCGCGCGCCAGTGCGTCGATTTGGGCATAATCGGCCGAGCCGAGACCGGAGGTGCCGACGACGACGTGGCGGCCGGCCTCGAGCGCCATGCGGACATGGCCGGCGACGACGGCGGGTCTGGTATAGTCGATCACCACGTCGGAGGGGACGGCGAGGGCCTCGGCGAGCGTCGCGACCACCGGCACGCCGAGCGGGGCGAGGCCGGCGAGAGTGCCGGCATCGGCCCCGGCCTGCGCCCTCGCCACGGCTCCGGTGAGTTCGAGATCGGCGGCGCCGGCGACGGCGCGCACGAGGGCGCGGCCGACCCAGCCGGAGGCACCGGACACGACGATGCGGACACTCATGACGTCACTCCCGAGGAGTCGTTTCGGGGGAGACTGGCCCAGGGTCGGGCGCCGGTCCAACGAATTCGGGACCGGCGAACCGTCAGGGGCCCTGAAGGGTCGGGGGGCACGAAGGATCAGGCCGTCTCGATCGTCGAGGCGAGGCGCATGTCGACATATTGCTCGCAGTGGCCGAGCAGCTCGTCGACCTTGTTTTCGAAGAAGTGGTTGGCGCCCTCGATCACGCGCTGGTCGATGACGATGCCCTTCTGGGTCTTGAGCTTGTCGACCAGGGTCTGGACGTCCTTCAGCGGCACCACCTTGTCGATGTCGCCGTGGACGATCAGGCCGGAGGAGGGGCAGGGGGCGAGGAAGGAGAAGTCGTTGAGGTTGGCCGGCGGGGCGATCGAGATGAAGCCCTCGATCTCGGGCCGGCGCATCAGCAGCTGCATGCCGATCCAGGCGCCGAAGGAGAAGCCGGCGATCCAGCAGGAGCGGGCGTCCGGGTGGATGGTCTGGACCCAGTCGAGCGCGGCGGCGGCATCCGACAATTCGCCGGCGCCGTGATCGAACGCGCCCTGCGAGCGGCCGACGCCGCGGAAGTTGAAGCGCAGCACCGCGAAGCCGCGTTTCGCGAACATGTAGAACAGCTGATAGGTGATCTGGTTGTTCATCGTGCCCCCGAACTGGGGGTGGGGATGAAGAATGAGAGCGATGGGAGCGTTGCGCTGCTTCGCGGGCTGGAAACGGCCTTCGATGCGGCCGGCCGGTCCGTTGAAGATCACCTCGGGCATGGGTGGTGTCGTCCTGACGAATACGGGTGACGGGTCGGAGCGAGCCGACCGACTTGGGTCGCCACTGTTGGCACGAACGGCTCTCGGATTTCAACAAATTCCGACGTCGAACCCGCCTTCCGCGCCGCGCTCTTCCGTCACCCCGGCTCGAGCGACCACACGTTCGATCGGCTCCCGTTCGGCCGGCGGCCGCGATCCTCGTGTGGCGACGACGTGAAAAAGGCCGGGATCGCTCCCGGCCTTTCTCGTTTCATCGGATCGTCGGCCTCAGCCGCGCTTCGACCACCAGCCGGACTTGCGCGGCGCGTCGGGCGGCAGTTCGGTCGACTGCGGCACCGGCTTCGCCGGAGCGGCGGGTTCGGCCTCGGCCTCTTCGACCGGCGCCGGCTCGCTCACGCTCTGCGTCGCGGTGGCGGCGCTCGCCTCGGAGGCGGGCTGCTCGGGGGCCGGAGCCGGCTCCTCGGCGACGGCGGGCGCGGCCTCGGTCTCGGTCTCCGCGGCGGCGGCTTCGGCCTCCGCGGCGGCGGCCTCGGCGGCCTTGGTCTTGGCGGACTTGCGCGGCGCGCGGACGCGCTTGGGCTTCGCCGGCGGTTCCTCGGCGGGAACCTCGGCGGCGGCGGCCTCGGTGACCGGGGCCTCGACGGTCGGCGCCTCTTCGGCGACCACCTCGGCGGCGGTCTCCTCGGGGGCGGCGTCCATCGCCTCGACCTCGGCGGCGAGGGTCTCGCGGTCGATCACGACGACGTCGTCGGTCGCGAGCTCCTCGCCCTCGTCACTCTCTTCGCCTTCGTAGGTTTCGCCCTCGGCGCGGACGGTCTCGCCGGCCTCGCCGTTCTCGGGGCGATTGCGGCGGCCGCCGCGACGGCCGCGACGACGGCGCTTGCGCGGAATCTCGTCGCCGTTGGCGTCGAGCTCGACCGGGCCGGTCTCCTCGGAGCCTTCCTCGCCACCTTCCTCGGCACCGTTCTCGGCGTCGTAGGCGGCGTTCTCCTCGTCGGTGCCGTTCTGCGGGGCGCCCTCGCCACGACCACGACCGCGCCGACGCCGACGCCGGCGGCGACGACCGGCCTCGGTCTCGGCGGCGCGAGCGGCGTCGCCACGACCTTCGTCGCGGCTCTCGGCGCGCTCGGTCTCCTCCTCCTCGGTCTCCTCGATCTCGTCCTCGACGATCTCCTCCTCGGGCTCCTCGACGGGAGCGGGGGCGGCGACGAGTTCGGGCCGATCGGTGCGCGGCACCACGGGGTCGCCCTTCTCCACCACGTAGAGATGGCCGGCCTGGGAGGCGTGATCGTCGGCGAGCACGGTGATGTCGAGGCCGAAGCGGCGCTCGAGATCGGCGAGATGGCCGCGCTTGTTGTTGAGGATGTAGAGCGCCACGGCGGTGCGCGTCCGCACGATCAGGTCGTGCGTGACGCTGCGCAGCAGCGCCTCCTCGAGGGAGCGCAGGACGTGCAGCGCGACCGATTCGGTCGAGCGCACCATGCCGGTGCCGCCGCAATGGGGGCACAGCACCATCGAGCTCTCGAGAACGCCGGTGCGGATGCGCTGGCGGCTCATCTCCATCAGGCCGAAGTGCGAGATGCGGCCGACCTGGATGCGGGCGCGATCGTTCTTCAGGCATTCCTTGAGCTTGCGCTCGACCGCCCGGTTGTTGCGGTTCTCCTCCATGTCGATGAAGTCGATCACGATGAGACCGGCGAGATCGCGCAGGCGGAGCTGGCGGGCGACCTCCTCGGCCGCCTCCATGTTGGTGGCGAGCGCGGTGTCCTCGATGTTGTGCTCACGGGTCGACTTGCCCGAGTTCACGTCGATGGAGACCAGGGCTTCCGTCGGGTTGATGACGATGTAGCCGCCCGAGCGCAGGGTGACCTGCGGGCTGAACATCGCGTCGAGCTGGCTCTCCACCGCGAAGCGGGTGAAGACAGGGGTCGGCTCGCGGTAGTTCTGGACGTTCTTGGCATGGCTCGGCATGAGCATGCGCATGAAGTCCTTGGCCTCGCGATAGCCCTCTTCGCCGGCGACCAGGACTTCGTCGATGTCCTTGTTGTAGAGGTCGCGGATCGAACGCTTGATCAGCGAGCCTTCCTCGTAGACGAGCTTCGGCGCGGAGGACTTCAGGGTCAGTTCGCGCACGTTCTCCCACAGGCGCAGGAGATATTCGAAGTCGCGCTTGATCTCGGCCTTGGTGCGGGCGGCGCCGGCGGTGCGGACGATGACGCCCATGCCTTCCGGAACCTCGAGCTCCTGGGCGATGGTCTTCAGGCGCTTGCGGTCGGTCGGCTGGGTGATCTTGCGGGAGATGCCGCCGCCGCGCGCGGTGTTGGGCATCAGCACCGAATAGCGGCCGGCGAGCGACAGATAGGTGGTGAGCGCCGCGCCCTTGTTGCCGCGCTCCTCCTTGACGACCTGGACGAGGAGCACCTGACGGCGCTTGATCACTTCCTGGATCTTGTACTGGCGGCGCAGGCGCTGCTGCGGGCGACGCTCGGGCAGTTCCTCGAGCGCGTCCTCGGAGCCGACGCTCTCGACGGCCTCCTCGTCGGCGATCTCGGCCTCGGAGTCGGCGGCCTCGGAGACCTCCTCGCCCTCGGCGCCTTCGCTCTCGGCCTTGGCCTTGGGCTTCGACTTGCGGCGCGGGCGGTTCTCCTCGCGCTCGGCGTCGGCGTGCATGCGCGCCTCCTCCTCGAGGAGGGCCTGCCGATCGGCGGTCGGGATCTGATAGTAGTCGGGGTGGATCTCCGAAAAGGCCAGGAAGCCGTGACGGTTGCCGCCGTAGTCGACGAAGGCCGCCTGGAGCGACGGCTCCACGCGGGTGACCTTGGCGAGATAGATGTTACCCCTGAGCTGTTTCCTGTTGGCGGCTTCGAAGTCGAATTCCTCGACTCGGCTGCCGCGCACCACGACCACCCGGGTCTCTTCCGGGTGGGTGGCGTCGATGAGCATCTTGTTGGCCATGAGGCGAAAACTCCGGGCCCACGACGTACGGCGCCGTCCCGAGGAGGACGGCGGCACGGTCGCGGACTTGTCGTGTCGGTAGGGAATGGGGGAGCGCGATCGAACGTGTAGGCGCCGCGTGGACGAGGCGACGACGCGAAGAGAACCGGCCTGTCGCCGTCTCCGTCGTTTCCGTCGTGCGTCCCGTCGTCGTCGGCATGGCCGTTCGTTCGACCCTGTTCTTTCGTGGCGATCGAGTGGCAAACCATCGATCGGGAGCGGTCGCGGCCGGGCGAAATCGCAAGAAAACGCGACGAACCCGGGCCCGACCACCGTGAGGCATGGCCTCGGGGGCCCGAACACCACGCTCGACGACCGACCTCGTGTCGCCGACGCGCCGTGTTCCGGAACTTCTTCCCGACACCGGGTGGACGGTGACGGGACCGGGCCGCTCGTCTCGAGAGGTCGTCCAGGCGATACGCGCCAACGAACGAAACCACCCGCACGACGACATCCACCGGGGATGCCGGCCGCCGTGGGGCCTCTCTCCCGCCATCGTCGCGGGCGAGCCGGACGAGCATCGGGAACGAGCGGTCCGAACTCTTCGACGAGTGCCCCGGCCACGCCTCGGCGCGGATCGGGGATTCGCTCGGAGATCGAAATCCTGGCCCATACTTACGGGGGCGGGGGTGCCTTTGCAAGTCGCGCAACGAGCCGGCCGATGCCGGGGTGGCCGCGGACGACGCGGCGTCTCGCCACCGTCAACGACGGGTTAACCGCGAGGCGCCCATGGTCTATCCTGTCGCTTCGGACGACGGCCTCCGAGAGGGACGCATTTGGGTATCTTCGGCATCGCGAGACGGGTCGCCACGGCATGGGCGGCGCCCGAGAAGAAGGCGACGCGGCGGCTGGTCTCGGTCGTCGCGGCGGTCGTTCTGACCGGCGCCTCGGCGCTCGCCGGGGTGGTCGGCCGCGCGCCCGAGCCCGCCGAGGCGTCCGGCGCGGCGCGGGCTCTCACCGTCGCGGTGGAGGAGACCGGCTCGGTGAGCGGGACCGCCGCCGCCAAGGGCGACCGCGAGGGGGCGCGTCCGAGCGCGGCGTCGCGAGGCGTCGATCCGGGCGCGCCGGTGCCGGCTCGGCCGGTGATCGTGATCGATCCCGGTCACGGCGGCGTCGACGCGGGCACGGTCTCGCCCGCCACCGGCACGCCGGAGAAGACGGTCGTCCTCGAGATGGCGCAGACGTTGATCCGGGTGTTGCGGGAGAGCGGCCGTTACGACGTGCGCACGACCCGCGACGAGGACGTCTTCGTCGGGCTCGGGCGGCGGGTGACGATCGCCCGGGAGGCCAAGGCCGACCTGCTGCTGTCGATCCATGCCGACGCCGAATACGATCATTCGGTGCGCGGCGCGACCATCTATACGGTCTCGGAGAAGCCGTCGGACGCCCAGGCGGCGGCGCTCGCGGCCAAGGAGAACGCCGCCGACGCGGTCGCCGGCCATGTCGTCACGGACGCCGAGGACGTGGTCGAGGACATTCTGGCGGAGCTGACGCTGCGCGAGACGCGCCGGTTCTCGCTGCTCGCCGCGCGCGACATTCTCGAGGAATACCGCCGTCACGGCCGATTGGTGAAGGGGGCGGCGCATCGTCAGGCGGGGCTCAAGGTACTGCGCGCCCACGACGTGCCGTCGGTGCTGGTGGAGATCGGCTTCCTCTCCAACAAGGAAGACGAGGCGTTGATGACCTCGCCGCAGTGGCGGGAGACGACGTCGCGCTCGCTTCTCTCGGCGATCGATCGCTTCTTCGCCGGGCGCGGCGTGCCCGGGGCGGCGCGTGCGGCGGAACGGACACGCTGAGCAGGCGATCGACGTCCGCGGCGCCGGGCGCCGCAGCTTCGCCATAAACTTGAAAAAGAAAGGCGGGACGCATAAAGCCATGGTGCGAGTCCGGCGGCTCGTCCAGGCGGGTGGCGGTCCGCCTCGAGAGGAGCCGGGATCGGCGAGAGGCGAGGCTTCGGCCGGGGCGCGAGGGCCGAAATCGGATCTTCGCGAACGGGCGAGACGCATCGAAAGGCATGTCACGGCGGCGACGTCCGGCGGGTTCGAGCGAACCCGTGGGCGACGCGGGAGCGCCCGTGGAATCGGACGGGGGCGACGAAGGATCGCCGCCCGTCGCATCGGCGAGGAAAACGGGCGGCATGTTTCTTCTGCGGTTCATCGGCTACGTCTTCGGAATCGGCACGGTCGCGGTCCTGATCGTCGCGGCGGGCGTGTGGGTCGCCTATAAAAACGCCTCCGCCGACCTTCCCGACTACACGGCGCTCAAGAACTACGAGCCGCCGGTGATGAGCCGCGTGCACGCCGGCGACGGCGAGCTCGTCGCCGAATACGCCTCCGAGCGGCGGCTGTTCCTGCCGAGCCAGGCGATCCCGCAGCTTCTGAAGAACGCCTTCCTCTCGGCCGAGGACAAGAATTTCTACGAGCATTCCGGCCTCGATCCGGAAGGCATCATCCGCGCCGCGATCATCACGGTGCAGAACAAGCTCTCCGGCCGCCGTCCGCAGGGCGCCTCGACCATCACCCAGCAGGTCGCCAAGAACTTCCTCCTCTCCAACGAGCAGACCTTCGAGCGCAAGATCAAGGAGGCGATCCTCGCCATCCGGATCGAGGCGGCCTACTCCAAGGAGGAGATCCTCGAGCTCTACATGAACCAGATCTATCTGGGCATGGGCGCCTACGGGGTGGCGGCGGCCTCGCTCCTCTATTTCGACAAGTCGGTGCACGAGCTGACCATCGCCGAGGCCGCCTATCTCGCGGCTCTGCCGAAGGGTCCGAACAACTATCATCCGTTCCGCCACACCGACCGCGCCATCGAGCGGCGCAACTGGGTGATCGGGCAGATGGCCGCCAACGGGTTCATCACCCAGGAGCAGGCGGACAAGGCCAAGGCGGAGCCCCTGAAGGTCGTGCCGCGCACCACCGGCCCGCACATCTTCGGCGCCGACTATTTCGCCGAGGAGGTGCGCCGCCAGCTGATCGAGAAATACGGCGAGCGTGGCCTCTATCAGGGCGGCCTGTCGGTGCGCACCTCGCTCGATCCCAAGCTCCAGCGGCTCGCCCGCAAGGCGCTGATGGACGGTCTGCTCGGCTACGACACCAACAACGGCTGGCGCGGCCCCGTCTCCAAGCTCACCTACACCGGCGACTGGGGCCCGGCGCTGGCCGAGGTCAAGGCGCTCTCCGACGTGCCGGAATGGCGGCTCGGCGTGGTGCTCTCGGTCGGCGATCAGGAGGCGATCGTCGGCCTGCAGCCGCGCCGTCTGGTGACGGGCGAGATCTCGACCGAGCGCGAGCGCGGCATCCTCGCCTTCGACCAGTCGAAATGGGCGACGCGGATGGCCGACGGCGTCAAGCGCACGGCGATCGGCAAGGGCATGGCGAGCATCGTCATGCCGGGCGACGTCGTCTATGTGGAGAAGGTCGGCGCCGGCACCGGCGAGCGTCAGGTCTATCGCCTGCGTCAGGTGCCCGACATCTCCGGCGCGATCGTGGTGATGGACCCCCACACCGGCCGCGTGCTCGCCACCACCGGCGGCTTCTCCTTCGCGGAGAGCGAGTTCAACCGCGCCACCCAGGCGTGGCGCCAGCCCGGTTCGTCGTTCAAGCCCTTCGTCTATGCCGCCGCGCTCGACAACGGCTACACGCCGTCGTCGCTGGTGCTCGACGGGCCGATCGAGATCAATCCCGGCGGCGGACAGCCGGTGTGGAAGCCGGAGAACTATTCGCAGAAGTTCTACGGCCCCTCGACGCTGCGCGTCGGCATCGAGCAGTCGCGCAACACCATGACGGTGCGGCTCGCCAAGGACATGGGCATGCCGCTGGTGGTCGAATACGCCAAGCGGTTCGGCATCTACGACGATCTCGGCGCCTATCTGCCGATGTCGCTCGGCGCGGGCGAGACCACGGTGCTGCGTCTGACGGCCGCCTATGCGACCATCGCCAACGGCGGCCGCAAGGTGAACGCGAGCTTCATCGACCGTATCCAGGATCGCTGGGGCAAGACCGTCTTCAAGCACGACGAACGGATCTGCGAGGCCTGCGACGCGCCGAAATGGGCGCATCAGCCCGAGCCGGAGCTGATCGACGACCGCGAGCAGGTGCTCGATCCGATGACCGCCTATCAGATCACCTCGATCATGGAGGGCGTCGTCCAGCGCGGCACCGCGACGGTTCTCGCCGATCTGAAGCGCCCGATCGCCGGCAAGACCGGCACCACCAACGACCAGAAGGACGTGTGGTTCGTCGGCTTTACGCCCGATCTCGTCGCCGGCGTCTTCATGGGCTACGACCGGCCGCGCGACCTCGGCCGAGCCTCCGGCGGCCACACCGCCGCGCCGGTGGTGCGCGAGTTCTTCGCCGACGCGCTCAAGGACAAGCCGCCGGTGCCGTTCCGCGTGCCGCCGGGGATCCGGCTGGTGGCGGTCAACCACCACACCGGCATGAAGGCCTCGCCGGGCGATCCGGACGCGATCATGGAAGCCTTCAAGCCCGGCACCGCGCCGCCCGACACCTATTCGGTGATCGGCTACGACACCGAGGAGTTCGGCAAGGCGCAGAAGGTCACGCCGGAGCAGGAGCGCGGTCTCCAGCAGGGCGGCCTCTACTGACACCCGTCTCGAGAAATCCCGACCCGTCGGGATTTCTCGAGGTTTCGGCCCGACCGGCCGATGCCCGGTCGCGCTCGGCGATGGCGCCGGCGGTATCCGCGTGAGCCACGAGAACGCCCGAATCCCACCTCGATTTCGCACGTTTGCGCATCGACGATCTCCTCGCCTCGAGCTTCGAGGTTTCGTGGGAGTGAGGGACGATGTGGATCGATCGGCGTAGGATTTTGTGGACGGCGGCGTCCGCGACGACCTTCGGCGTGATGGGCCCGGCCCGGGCTCGAGCCGGCAGCGATCCGCTCGAGGAGGCCGTCGTGGCGGTCGAGACGCGGCTCGGCGCGCGGGTCGGCATGACCGTGCTCGACGACGAGACCGGCCGGGTGTGGCACCACCGCGCCACCGAGCCGGTGGCGCTCACCAGCACCTTCAAGGTGCTCGCCGGGGCGGCGCTGCTCGCGCGGGTCGATCGCCGCGAGGACCAGTTGGAGCGGCGGGTGGTCTTTTCCAAGGCGACGCTCGTGCCCTATTCGCCGACGACCGAGACGCGGGTCGGCGATCCCGGCATGACGCTCGCCGAGATCGCCGAGGCGGCGATCACGCTCAGCGACAACACCGCCGGCAATCTGTTGCTCGAGACGATCGGCGGCCCGCGCGGGCTGACCGCGTTTCTGCGTTCGATCGGCGACGACGTGACCCGGCTCGATCGCTGGGAGCCGGACCTCAACGAGGCGAGGCCGGGCGATCCGCGCGACACCACGACGGCGGCGGCGATCGCCCATTCACTGCGCTCTCTCGTGCTCGGCCGTGCGCTGTCGCCGGCGTCGCGCGATCGGCTGACGGCGTGGATGGTCGACGATCGGGTCGGCGGGCCGCTGCTGCGCGCCGGTCTGCCGGCGTCGTGGAAGATCGCCGACAAGACGGGGGCCGGCGGCAACGGCGCGCGCGGCGTCGTCGCCGTGGTCTGGCCGACCGGGCGCAAGCCCATGACCGTGGCGGTCTATCTCGCCGAGACGCGGGCCGCGATGGCCGAGCGCAACGCCGCCATCGCCGAGATCGGCGCCGCGCTCGCCCGCTCGATCGGCTGAGGCGGCGCGCCTCGGCTCACGCGGCGGTGCCGGTGCCGGTGACGCGCACGCGCGAACGGCCGGCGCCCGCCTTCTCCACCCGGATCTGCACCGGAATGCGGTCGTGCATGGCGGCGACGTGGCTGATCACGCCGACCTTGCGGCCCTCGCTCTGGAGGCTCTCGAGGGCGTCGATGGCGACGTCGAGGGTGGCCGCGTCGAGCGAGCCGAAGCCCTCGTCGATGAAGAGCGTGTCGACGAAGGAACGGCGCCCCTCGAGCCCGGACAGCGACAGCGCCAGCGACAGCGAGGCGAGGAAGCGCTCGCCGCCCGACAGCGAACGGGTCGAGCGCATCTCGTCGCCCATGTCGCGGTCGACGATGGCGAGGCCGAGGCCGCCGGTGCGCACCAGCCGGTAGCGCGGGCTCAGCGTCTCGAGATGGCGATCGGCGAGGGCGGCGAGGCGGTCGAGGGTGATGCCTTGCGCGAATTTGCGGAACTTGTCGCCGTCGGCCGAGCCGATCGCCGCGCCGACGGCGCCGCGCACGGCGAAATCGGCCTCGAGGGCGGTGATCTCGGTCTCGAGATCGGCGGCGCGGGCGCGGGCGCCGTCGTCGGCGGCGAGGATCTCGGCGAGCGCCCCCAGTTCACGGTTGAGGCCGTCACGGGCGGCGCGGTCGGCCTCGGCGGCGGCGAGGAGGTCGGGGCGGGGCGCGAGGCCGGTGCTCTCGCCGATCGCGGTGGCGAGATCGGCGCGGCGGGCGGCCGCCTCGGTCGCGGCGCGGGCGGCGCTCTCGACGAGGTCGGAGAGGCGGGCGCGCAGCGCCTCGACCTCGCCGTCCGGCGTCGCCAGCAGAGCGGCGGCGATCTCCCAATCGAGATCGGCGGCGGCGAGGGCGTGGTCGCAGGTGGTCGCGGCGCGGCCGGTCTCGGCCTCGGCGGCTTGGAGATGGGCGCGCCGTTCACCGATCTGGACCAGCGCGGCGTCGTGTTCGCCGGCGGCGCGGGTGAGATCGGCGGCCGCGGTCTGGAGGGCCGCGTCGGCGGCGAGCCGTTCCGCCTCGATCCGGCCGCGATGGATCTCGGTCGCCTCGCCGTCGAGGAGGGCGGCGCGTTCCGCGGCGAGGGCGGTCGCGGCGGCGGTGCGGTTGGCGAGTTCGACGGCGGCGGCGATGCGACCGCGTTCGGCATGAGCGAGGCCGTCGCCGAGGCGCAGGACGTCGAGTTCGAGCGCCTGTTCGGTCTTGGCGAGGGTCTCGGTCTCGGCGATCAGCCGGCGGCGGCCGGCGACGGCGGCGGCGAGCTTCTCGGTCAGCGCGGCGCCGTTCTGATCGAGTTCCTCCGGGCCGATCGACAGCGGCGCCAGGGTCACGGCGAGGCTCGCGTCGAGCTCGGCGCGGCGGGCGGCGGCGCCACGGGCAGCTTCCGCGGCGACGGCGCCCCGGCGCTCGGCCTCGGCGCGGCTCTCGGAGGCGAGACGGCGGCGATCGGCATCGGCGTCACGACCGTGATCGAGCCGGTCGAGGGTCTCGCGCAGGGCGTCGATCTCAGCGCGGCGGCGGCCGGCTTCGGCGATGCGCAGCGCGAGGGGCCGGCGGAGCGCGTCGATGCCGGCGACCGCCGCCTCGAAACGGGCGGCGGCGGTCGTGCCGAGGGCCGGCCAATCGAGCCCGAGGGCTCCGGCGAGGCCGGTCGCGTCGGCATCGGCGGCGGCGATCGCCGCTTCGGCCGCGTCGAGGCGGGCGGCGGCCTCGCTCGTCGTGGTCGTGGCGGCGGCGGCGCGGGTCTCCTCGACGGTGCGGTCGCGATCGATCTCGGCGATCTCCGCGTCGAGGCGGATCTTCCGCGCCTCGATCCCGGCGCGCTCGGCGCGCAGCGCGGCGAGGGCGGCGGCGATCGAGGGATCGGCGAGGATCGGGTGGTCGGTGGCGCCGCAGACCGGGCAGGGGGCACCGTCGACCAGGGTGGCGCGCAGATCGGCGGCGGCCTTGGTCTCCACCGCCTCGGCGAGGCGCTGGGCGAGGGCGCCCTCGGCGAGCCGGCGGGCGAGCGCGTCGCGTTCCTCGAGGAGCGGCGGCCGGGCGCGGGCGAGCCGGGCGAGCGCCTCGGCGGCGGCCCCGGCCTCGGCGGCGGCACGGTCACAGAT
>NZ_JAFNIH010000006.1 GCF_019160155.1 Pinisolibacter aquiterrae | reverse complement strand
GAACCCTCTCGCAAGGATCACGCCGTCCACGTTTCTCTTTCTTCCTATTCGATTGTCAAAGAACCCGAAGCCGATCAGACTTCGTACGCCCGACACCACCCGAAGGCTCGTCGAACGATTGGGCACGCCTCTTCGGTCTCGCCGAATTTCGTGACCTTCAACACCTTTCCGAACCGTTTGGCAATCCCCCTTTTCAGGAAAATCACCAGTTCGCAGCGCGAAGGATTTCGTCGCCAGCGGCACCGCCGCCGTCGTTGGAGCGGTTTATAGGCCTGCCATTCGGAGCCGTCAACACCCGTCGTCGCAAAAACTTCATGGCTTCGGCTTTTCATGACCGGCTTCGTATCCGATCGCCAGGATTCCAGCGGCCGGCACCTGTGGATAAGAACTTTTGCGGATGGGCGCCCCCTCGTCCGCGATCGCCCTCGTGGGTTCCCCCAATCGACGGTTCGGCCATTCGAGGCGCAAGATCCCCCCTCGGGAGGGAGAGAAATCCTCATGAACGGCATGGATTGGGGCGCCTGGGACCATTGGGGCTTCGCCGGCCTCGCGCTGATCGGCACATTCGCGGCCTCGGCCGGGCTGATCCTTTGGCTGCGCGCGCCGAGCCATGGTGCCCGCCTTCGCGCCTTTGCCGGCGTCGCCCCGCCCTTCATCAACATCATCGGCGTTCTCTTCGCCCTGACGCTCGCCTTTCTCGGCAACGACACCTGGAGCGCCCACGACCGGGCGATCGACGCGGTCACGCGCGAGGCAGACAGTCTCCAGTCGGTGCTCTCGCTCACCCGCGGCCTCGACGCGCCCCGTCGCGCGACCGTCGCCGAGGCGGTTTCGAGCTACGCCGCCTCCGCGACCACGGACGAATGGCCGCTCCTCTCCCGGCGCCGTCAGTCGGCCGAAACCACCGCGCGGATCGACCACCTGCTCGCCCTCGCCGCCGATCGCGATCTCGGCGAACGGCTCGGCCCCGCCGTCCACACCCGGGTGCTCGAACAGGTGATCGCCGTGCGCGATGCCCGCGATCGGCGCATCGCCCTGAGCCAGACCCACGTCAATCCGCTGAAATGGCTCGGCATGGCCTTTCTCGGCTTCGTCACCATGCTGTCGGTGGCGATCGTCCACGTCGAGACGCCGCGCGCCGCCCTCGCCGCGATCGTCCTCTTCGCGGTCGCGGCCGCGCCGACGGCGGCGATCGTGCTGATCCAGGGCAATCCGTTCCAGGAACCGACCACGGTATCGCCGGCCCCGCTCGTCGCGCTCGCCGAGCGACGATGATCCCGCCGCCCGCCGCGCCTCACGCGGGCAGAGCGAGCGGCGCGGCCTGCATTTCCGCCAGCGCGCAGGCGATGTGATAGAGGCTCGACGCCGGCGCCGGTTCGTCGAGGAACGTCCCGTCCGCCGCCATCCGCTCGTGCCAGAGCCCGGGCGCGCTCGGATCGAGGAAACGCCGCAACCCGCGTGCCGCCGTCGCGACCATCGAGAAGGCCTCGGCGCGGGCGCCGTCGTCCTCGGCGAGCGTCGCCATCGCCAGCCAGGCCTTGATCCGCTCGGTCTGCGGCCACACCCGCGTAGCCGCGCTCTTCACCGAGAGATCGTCCCACAATTCGCCGATCGCCACGCCGCGCCCGGCATCGACGCCATGGCTCTCGGCGAGCGCGACCAACCGTCGCGCCGCCGCGATCGCGCGGGCGTTCCCCCGCGATCGTCCCCAGCGGATCAACAGCCAGGCCCATTCGAACTGATGCCCCGGCTCGACCAGACGCCCCGCGTCTCCCGGCATCGGCCGCCAATCGCCGTCGTAGAATTCGCGCAAGGCGCCGGAGACCGGATCGATGAACCGATCGAGCGCCAATCCGGCGATCTCGTCGCCGAGCGCGATCCAGGGCGCCGCCGCCTCGGGCGGAAGCGCCGCCGCCCAGGCCTCGGCCGCCTCGAAGACGTGCATGTGCGGATTGGCCTCGAGCGGCAGGCGACGCGGCCGCGCCGCCTCGAACCCGACGACCGGATGACCCCATCCCGCCTTCATCGCCTCGCGCATGCGCTCCGCCGTCGCGGCGAGCTCGGGGTCGCCGGTCGCGACGAAGGCGGCGGAAAGACCGAAGAGCGCGAAGGCGTGATCGTAGAGATCGAACGCCGTCTTCTCCGGCGTTCCGTCCGGCCGCGCGGTGGAATGGACCGTCCCTTCCGGCGTGAGACAGGCGCGGCGAAACCATGCGAGGCCGTGCGCGACCAAGTCCGCCGAGGGCCCACGCCACCCGAGGCGCGCGGCGGTGGCGAAGACGAAGATCTGGCGCCCGACCACGCGCGTGCGCCGCGCCTCCTCGATCGGCACGCCCGATCGATCGAGCTTCTCGAAGAACCCACCGGCCGGATCGACGCCGACCCGCGCCCAGAGCGGCAGCGCCTCGTCGACGAACCAGCGCCGCAGGATCTCGTAGTCCGTCCGCGCCGCCGTCCGCGCGCGCTCGAGGTCGCCGTTCCGATCGCTCATGACGCCACCTCGACCCGCCGCAACAACGGTTCGGCGAAGGCGAGGAGATCGCCGCCGGTGAAGAAATGCCCGGCGATACCGGCCGCCCGCGCCGCCTCGAGGTCGCTCGGCTTGTCGCCGATCATCAGGCTCGCCGCCCGGTCGACCGGCCAATGGGCCATCAGATCGAGCAACATCCCCGGCCCCGGCTTGCGCCAGTCGCTGTCGCGGCGATAGGCCTCGACCGTCGCGTCGGGCAGATGAGGGCAATAGCGCTGATCGTCGATATGCGCGCCGATCACCGCGAGATCGCGATCGATATGGGCGGAGAGCGTGGCGTGATCGGCCTCCGAATAGTAGCCCCGCGCGATCCCCGACTGATTGGTGACGACGAAGACGAGGAAGCCGCGCTCGTTGGCGAGCTTGACCGCCTCGCGCGCGCCCGGCGTCCACTCGAACCGATCGATGGTGCCGATATAGCCGTGATCGACGTTGAGCACCCCGTCGCGATCGAAGAACACGGCGGGACGCGCCCGCCCCTCGTTCGGGATCGACCGCGGTTCGATCGTCGCTGCGCTCATCTCGTCGGCGTCTCCTGCTGCGTCCGCCCGCCTCGGTGCCCGCTGATAGCATGGGCATCGACGCCGCGAAACGCTCCCCTCACCCCGACGTCGCCGCCGCGATCGGACCGATCGTCGCGAGCGCCCGCGCCCCGATCGCCGGATCGCCATAGGCGAGGAACCACGGATGGGCGAAGCCGCGATCGCGCCGGCCGTAGGCGAGCGGATGCCCGTCGATGCCGACCACCGCGCCGCCCGCCGCCCGCAACACCGCCTCGCCCGCCGCCGAGTCCCATTCCATGGTCCGGCCGAGGCGCGGATAGAGGTCGGCGGCGCCTTCGGCCAGCCGCGCGAATTTGAGCGAGGAGCCGGCGGCGATGCGCTCGTGCCGGCCGAGCCGCTCGAGAAAGACCTCGGTCTCCGCGCCGCAATGGCTGCGACTGGCGAGGACGAGCGGCACCTCGGGCGCGGTCGCCCGCACCCCGATCGGCCGCCAGTCGATCGCCCCGTCCTCGGCGATCCGCCCGGCGCGCGCGCCCTCGCCGACCCGCCCGGCGAAGATCTCGCCGAGCGCCGGCGCCAGAACCACGCCGGCGATCGGAGAGCCCGCCTCGATCAGCGCGATGTTGACCGTGTATTCGCCGTTGCCGGAGAGAAACTCGCGGGTGCCGTCGAGCGGATCGACCAGGAAGAAGTGCCTGCCGAGCGTCGCCGGCATGTGCCCGGCCGCCACCGCTTCCTCCGCCACCACCGGGACGCCGGGAAAATCGAGGGCGAGTTCGGCGAGAATGATCGCCTCCGCGCGCGCGTCTGCGAGCGTCACCGGGCTCCGGTCGGACTTGAAGGTCGCCCCGACGTCGCCGGCCGCGATCTCCAGGATCGCCCGGCCGGCGGTCAGCGCCGTCGCGATCAGCGGCTCCAGAACGTCGGCGCGCGCCCGCATCGCCGTCACCGCGACAGGGCCGCGATCAGCGCCGCGTCCGGATAGGCGTCGGCCGGCAACCCGAGCGCCATCTGCGCCTTGCGGGTGGCGGCACGGGTCGCCGAACCGATCCGTCCGTCCGGCTCCTCGTCGGAGAAACCGCGCCGCGCCAGAAGCGTCTGCAGCCGCTTGACCTCCTCGGTCGAGAGCGTCACGACCTTGCCGCGACCGCGCGCGAGCGGCGGCGCCCCGTCGAGACGGGCGGCGTAATAGGCGGCCGTGGTCGCGTAGACCATCGCCTTGTTCCAGCCGAGATAGGCGTCGAAATTGGGATAGGCGAGGAAGGCCGGCCCCTCGCGCCCCATCGGCAGCCACAGCCAGGCCTCCGGCCCGCCCCGCGCCAGCGCCGAGCCGTCGGACTTGCGCACCCCGACCGCCGCCCAGTCGGCGCGCGAGGCGCGCACGGAAGCATCGGCCTTCGACCAGTCCATGTCGGCCGGCGCCTGGACGCTCTCGAGCCAGGGCTCGCCGCGCCGCCAGCCCAGCGCCTTCAGGAAATTCGCCCCCGAGGCCATGGCGTCGGGCAGCGAATGGATCACGTCGGCCCGCCCGTCGCCGTCGGCGTCGACGCCGTAACGGGCATAGTCGTGCGGCGAGAACATCAGATGGCCGAGTTCGCCGGCCCAGTCGCCGATCATCTCGCGCGGCTGGAGATCCCCGCGATCGACGACCTTCAGGAGCCCCATCAGCTCGGCGCGGAACATCTCGGCCCGGCGGCAGTCGTAGGCGAGCGTCGCCACCGAATTCGGGGCGCGATATTTGCCCATGTCCGAGCCGAAATCGGTCTCGAGCCCCCAGAAGGCGACCAGCACCGCGCCGGGCACACCGTACTGCGCCTCGATCCGCCGGAAGAGGTCGGCGTGTTGGCGCAGGAGACGCGGCCCCCGCGACATCCGGTCCGAGGAGACCATGCGGTCGGAGAATTGGAGGAAGCTCTGCTGGAACACGCCCTGGCCGTGATCGCGCTTGATGATCGCCGGATCATAGGCGACCCCGGCGAGACCCGCCTCGATCGCGCGCTGCGAAATCCCCTGCGCGGCCGCGTCGCGGCGCACGCCCTGGAGCCATTGCTCGAACGACCCGCTGGTCCGGCACGGCACCTCGGCGAGCACCGCGCCGGTGGAGGCCAGGATCATCGCCGCGGCGAGGATCGATCGAGGAACATTTCGCTTCGCAACCATCGCGCTCGTCTCCGATTCGTCGGTTCGGCGCGAGTCTAGACGCATCGCGCGACGAGACGAAGGCGGATCGTGTCGCAGGACCTCAATAGCGAGCCGGCACCGTCATCTCCTCCGGCGGCCGCTTCTTCGCCGCGCTCCAGGCGATGTCGACGAAGAGGAGATAGCGCCAGCGATCGCGCCGCATCAACTGCAGCGAGCCGCCGTCGGTGTCGTCGACGCTCTCGAAGGAATGACGCACCGCGATCGCCGCCGCCCGCGTCATCCGTTGGAACGCCGGTTCCGCCTTGCCGGAGAGCGCCAGCGCATAGGCGATCTGCCAGAGATCCTGGGCGGTCCGATAGCTCGGCCGTTCACTCGTCTCGCCGTCGATCTGGCCCGCGGCGATCTCCGCGATCACGCCGCCGCCGTCGATGCCGCCGAGATCCCTGAGTTGCGTCATCGCCCCGATCACGAAGGAGGGTGGCTCTTCCTCGACCGGCGCCGTCGCGGCCCGCGCCGCCTCCGCTCGCAACCGCGCCGCGTCCTCGCGCCGGCCCTCCGCCTCCCGCAGCGCCGCCCGCTCGGCGAGAAGGCCGATGCGCAGGACGCCGTGGGTGGGCGTCGCGATCTTCGGCGCCGCCGCCTCGGCCTGATCGAGGAAGGCTTCCGCCGCCTCGAACCGGCCCGCCCTGAGCGCGATCCGCGCCCGTCCGGCCAAGGCGGCCCCGCGCAGATATTGTCCCGCCCCCCAGAGCCCCTCGGCGCGCGCCACGACCGCCTCGAGCACCGGATCGGCCTCCGCCCACAGATGCGACCCGACCAGATCGTAGGCGAGCGCGCGCAGGAGCGAGACGTCGTCGACGGCGATCAGCGTCGCCAGCAGATCCGGCGCCATCGCCTTCAAACCGTCGCGCGCGGTGCCGTCGCCGAGCCGCAGCCGCGCCATGACCTCGTCCCAGCGCGCGAGCCGCGCGTCGCCGTCCTTGCCGAGCGACGTCCACAGCGCCGCCGCCTCGGCCGCGCGCTCCGCCGCCTCCCGATAATCGCCCGCCCGCCGCAACGAAGAGGAGAGTGCCGCGACCCGCTCCGCCCGCGCCGCCGGATCGGTGACGTCCGCCAGTTGCTCGCGGGCGAGATCGATCGCGGTGAAGGGACGCACGTCCTCGAACTCCGCCGCATGCGCGCCGAGATAGATCCGGTACCACGGCGAACCTGCCCCGAGCGTGTCGCGCAGCCACGGCCGCACCACCTTCAGCGCCTTCAGCCGCTCGCCGACCGGAACATCCTCGCCCGACGCCGCGGCGACCGCCTTGCGGCCGAGCGCATAGAGCCGCGTCGGCCGATCGCTCGCGCAAGGACGCGGACAGACGCTCGCCCGTTTCTCGAGCCGCGCCGCGCCCGGATCCCCGCCCACCGTCAGAATCACCGCGAGATCGTGCAGGGCCGTGCGCATCTCGCGATCACGCCACCCCGCCCGCGTCGCCGCCGCGATCGCCGTCTCAAGCAGATCGCGCGCCTGAGGGACTTCGTGGATGCGCAGGATGTGCGCGCCGATCATCGTCGCCGCCAGCGCCGTGTCGCGGTCGCCGATCGCTTCCGCCTCGGCCGCGATCACCCGCGTCGCCGTGACCGCCGCCACGTGCTCGGCATCGACCTGCGGCACGAAGGCGAAATCGCCGCGCCGCGCCGGATCCCATTCCGGCGGCAGATCGCGGAACGCGAGCCCCAGACGATCGGCGCCGAGAACCGCCGCAGCTCGGGCCTTCGTGGACTTCGCGGTCTCTGCCGCGGGCGCCGGCCCCGCCCACGAGGCGGAGACGAGCAACGCCGCCAGCACGAGGCGCGAAGCGTGAAGGGCGCGGGACGAGATCGAACGGGTCATCGGGCCTTCTCCTCCCGGACGGCGAGGCAGGAGGCGACCCGCCCGAGATCTCGGGCGAGGTCGATCTGCGTCCGCTCGGCGGTCCGGTTGCGCGCCGCCGTCAGCATGCCGCGGCAGTCGCCGCGCGTCTGCGCCAGATCCCACGCCGCCTCGAGGATCCCGTCCTCCACCTCGTCGAAGGCCGTTCCTTGCGTCAGGCGCACCGGATCCTCGTCGAGGAGCGCGAGCAGCTTCTCCGCGCCGGCGCGATTGCCGACCGCCGCCACCACCGCCGCCCGCGTGTCCGGGTCGAAGGAGGCGAGCAGCTTCTCGACCGACTTGCCCCGCCCGGCGGCGATCGCCGCCTCCGCGAGCGAACGCGCCCGCATCGAATTCGCCCGCTCGCCGGTGAGGCCCCCGATCCCGTCGGGCGAGTTCAGGAGTTTCACCGCCCGGTCCCAATGTCCCTCGGCGATCGCCGCCTCGATCATCAGTCCGGTCGCCGCCTGCCGATCCGGGGGATCGAGCTCGGGAAGCGAGCGCGCGATCGTCTCCGAACGCAGGCCCGGGGCGAAGAGATAGATCCCCGAGGCGTCCTCGTCGGGCAGCGACCGCGCCACCAGCCGGCGCACGATCCCGACCTCGCCGCGCCCGACCGGATCGTCGAGCGTCGGACCGGAGGAATCGACCCCGATGAAGCGCGGCAGCGCGTCGAGAAACCGCTCCCGCACCGCCGCCGGTTCGTCGCGGAGAAAATCGTAGGCGCGCCACACCGCGCGGGTCACCTCGCTGCGATCCGCCTCGGCCGTCGGCGGGGCCGGAAAATCGCGCGCCAGGACCGTGGCCGTCGCGCCCGGATCCTCCGCCGTCGCCGCCAGCGCCAGCCGCATCGACCGCGCCCGGTCCGGCGTCGCCAGGCCGATCAGCCGCTCCACCAGCGCCGGATCGCCGCGACGCACCAGGCGGAACCAGCGGTCGAAGAGATTGTCGCGCGAACTCTGCCAATTGAAGCCGGCGATCCGGCCGGCGGCGATCGCGTCGAGCACCTCCCCGGCCCGGCCGCGTCGCAGCGCCTCGCGGAAGATCGCGTCGGCGACGCCGTCGAGCCACTGATAGGAGACCGACAGGGTGGGATCGGGGATCGCCGCGATCGCCCCGGCGAGGTCGCCGCGCGCGAGCGGCGTCCGCCAGTCGGCGCGCGCCTCGGCGAAGAGCTTCACCGCCTCACCGAAACGGTTCGGCTGGAACCCGTGCCGCGCCGCCAGCGCCGCCACCCGCCGGCGTTCGCCGAGCTCCGGCGAGGTGATCGCCATGTCGAAGGTCTCCGAGAAATAGAGTTCGCGCGCCGCCTGCGGATCGGCGCTCATCAGCCGATCGAGCAGCCGGAGCCGCATGTCGAGGACGCAGGCCCGGGTCGGCGCCGCCGCGCAGGTGGAATCGACCCGCACCGTCCAGCAGGAGGGCAGCAACAGCGAGCAGTCGGCCGCCGCCGGACCCGTGGAGACGATCATCGCCGCCACCACCCCCGTCGCCCACCGCCGCCATGGCGCCTTCCGCGTACCCGACCTCATCTCCACCGACCTCCCCGGTCCGGTTCCGTGACCGCGCCCATCGAACACCGGATCGCCCCCGCCGGTCACGTGACGAATGCCGTCATCCGCGCCGAGCGCCCTTGCCCGGCCGGCGCCGGTCGTTACGCTGAGGCGCACGATCCCTCCCTTGCCTCGCGAGGTCTCCATGCCCCCTCTCCCCACACTCGGCGCCACCGTCTTCGCGGCCGCCGTCTTCGCCTCGTCCCTGCCGGCGCTCGCCCTCGACTGCCCCGTCTCGCGCGCGGTCTATACCGCTCTCGACTTCGACGACGACATGAGCGCCGACGCCGGCGCCCACAACGACTACGAGGTCACCCTGCCGCGTCGCAGCCTCCCCTCCGGCGAGGAGGCCCGGGTGATCCGCATCGTCGAGAAGAAGCAGTCCCTCTCCTACGACTTCGGCATCGCCCGTCCCCTCGGCTTCGGCGGAACGACGGCCTATTTCCTCGGTGCTTCGACGGCGAAGAAGCCGCCGAGGGAGACCGACGACCAACCGCGCTCGCGGCTGATCTTCTTCGGCGAGGACCTGCGCCGGGTCGACGTCGAGGACGACGGCGATCCGAAGGCCCCGGCCTATCTGCAACTGCCGGAGATCTCGCCCGCCTTTTGGGGCTGGAGCGCCGGCGCCCGCCGCTTCGTCCCGCCCGACGGCCTGTGGAAGCTCGCCGCCTGCCGTTGAGGCGCCCCCCGCGACACTCGGGGGCGCGAGCGCCCCTTCGTCGTGCGCTCCCGCCCACCGCGGACGGCTTTGCGGGCGGAGGCTTGCGCCTCCACCCGCCATGAGCCGTCGCGGCGACGGATCTCAGTTGGTCTCGAGCCGGTAGTGGGCGAGGCTCGAGCCGTTGTTGTGGACCTTGACGGTGAACGGGCCGGTCCAGATCGGGTTGAAGCGGCAATAGGCTGGATCGTGATCGCGGCAGATCAGATGGCCGCCCTCGTCGAACACCTCGAGCATCACCGAGTCGGAGTCGATGCCGACCGCCGCCACCTCGGCGACCTGCCCGCCACGGAAGTTCATGGTGCGATTGTGGATCGTCCGCCCGGAGATCTGACCGAGGCTGACGATGCCGCCGCCGACGCGTCCCTTGGTGGCGGAGGCCTTCACGTCGTCGGCGAGCGCGACGATGGTCTTGTCGTTCTTGGCGAGCGACTTCGCCTCGTTCAAGAGGCCGTCGACGGTGGCGCCGGCGTCGGCCGAGGCGGTGCCGACCGCATCGGCATTGTCGGGCTTGCGATCGACCACCTTGACGCCGACCTGGGAGCGGATCTGCGCCGCCACGATCAGCGACAGCGGATCCTTGTTGGCGCGGCCATAGGCGGCGAGCTGTTCGGAGAGATGGAGCTGCTCGACCGGCAGCGGCGTCTTCGACGGCGCCGCGTCGCGGGCGACGTTCTCCTTCTGCGAGGGATCGGCGGGCTTGGCCTCCTCCGCCGTCGTCGGCGGAGCGGCGAGCGTGGTGGCGAGAAGCAGGGCGGAAAGGACTGCGAAGCGCTTCGTCATGGGGACCTCCGGAATGTTCGAAGCCGTGAGATGGGCACGGGTCGAGCGGTCGCGATCGCCGGCACGGAGGTTCGAAGGACGATCCGAACGGTGCGGCCGAGACGCTCGACGAGGCGATGGGGAGAGGAGAGATCGATCCGGCCGAGGAGACCGGAACGGCCGCTCGGGGATCAGTTGGTGGCGATCTTGTAGCGGACCGGCCGCGTCCCGAGATTTTCGATCTTGAGATCGTAACGCCCGGTCGTGGTCGGGTTCCAACCGCAGTAGCTGAAGGTCGACGGGCTCGGGTCCTTGCAGACCAGATTGCCCTTGTCGTCCCAGATCGAGATCTTGAGATGGCCTTCGCCGAAGAGTTCGACATAGGCCTCCGCGTAGCGCGTCCCCTCGAAGGCGACGCGCCGATACCAGTCGACGCCGGCGCCCTTGATGGTGGCGACGCTCGCCGCCACCCCGTCGGCGCGTCCCTTGGTGGCCGTGCCGGTGACGTCGCCGGCCAGCGCCACGATGGCCGGATCCTTGCCGGAGAGCGCCACCGCCTCCTCGAGCAGGGCCGCGACGCTCGGTTCGCCCGCCGCCGCCACGTCGCCGGCGGTCCCGGTCTGCTCCGGCGCCCGCGCGACCGGGATCATCGACACCTGCGCGCGGATCGAGGCGGCGACGATCAGAGCCAACGGATCCTTCGCCGTGCGACCGTGCGCCGCCACTTCGGACGAGAGCTTGAGCAACGAGGGCGCGCTGGTCGCCTCGCCCGCCCGCGCCTCGATCGAGAAACCGGCGAGACAGGAAGCGGACACGATCGCCACACCGGCGAGAATGCGAAGAGGAAGGCAGGTCATTGCCGTTGCTCCGGTTTCAGGCTCGCTTCGGACGATCTTCATCGGCCTCGCAGAAAAGATCATACCGGGCCGGGGTCCCACCGCAACCGGGGCGAGATGACGAAGACCGTCATTTTCGAGGCTTCCGCGAAGATGACGGCCTTCGTCATCCCCAAACCTTGCGGAGATCGTCATAAGACGTTTCGTCCTTCCCCCTGCCGAGGTCCGCCCGCGATGTGTCGCAACCGTTCCCGCCTCCTCGATCGTCTCGCCGCCCTCGGCCTCGCCGCCGGCCTCCTCGCGGCGACCGCGCCCGCCCCGGTGCGCGGCGACGCGCCCGCGCCGACGGTCGACTTCACCCGCGCGGCCCAGCGGATCGGCGTCTCGGTGGTCGATCTCGAGGTGACCGGCCGCGACGGCCGCCGTCGCTTCGCCTCCGGTTTCGCCTATCGCCCCGACGGCTGGATCGTCACCGCCGAACATGCCGTCGCCGACGCCCGCCGCATCGTCGCCCGCCTGCCCGACGGACGCCGGGTCGAGGCCCGCGACGTCGCCGCCGACGCCCTCGCCGACGTCGCCGTCGCCCGCCTGCCCGAGGCCGCGACCCTGGTGCCGGTCGCCTTCGCCGACGCCGCCCCGGTGCGCGGCCGGCCCGTGGCGGCGCTCGGCAATCCGCTCGGCTACGGCGGCAGCCTCACCGTCGGCGTGGTCTCGGCGATCGACCGCGACGGCGGCCCCGACACGCCCTACGACATGCTTCAGCACGACGCCTCCCTCAATCCCGGCTCGTCGGGCGGCCCCCTGATCGACGCGACCGGCGCCGTTCTCGGCATGAACGTCGCGATCCCCGACGGCGCCCGCCGCGACGTCGGCATCGGCCTCGCCGTTCCCGTCGACGTCGTCCGCCGCATCGCCGATCGCCTCGTCGCCGGCGGCGATCTCGCCCGCCCGCGTCTGGGCCTGCGCCTGCGCGACGCCTCGGCGCTGCGCGACGCCATCCCCGCGCTGGTCGGCGAGGGCGTGATCGTCGAAAACGTCGAACCCGGCTCCGCCGCCGGCCGCGCCGGCCTCCGCGCCGGTCGCCTCGTCGTCGCCGCCGAGGGACACCCCGTCCGCACCACCCGTGACCTCGCCCGCGCGCTCGAGCCCAAGGCCCCGGGCGATCACTTTCGCCTGGTGGTGCTCGACGGCGACACCGCCCAGACCCTCGAGTTCGCGCTCGACGGCCGTCCTGCCACGGTCGCCCATCCCGCAGCCGACGCCGCCGCCCCGCGCTGGGGCCTGACCTTCGCCGCCGACGAGACCACCATCACCGCCATCGCCGCCGATTCCTCCGCCGACGTCGCCGGCCTGCGCCCCGGCGATCGCCTGCGCGCCGTCGGCCTCACCCGCATCGGCGCCGACCATCCCGGCGGATCGACGCTGGACGCCGCCATTCGCGCCGCCGCCGACGGCTCCGGCGTCGCCCTGCTGGTCGAGCGCGACGGCGCCACCCGCTGGCTCGTCCTCGATTCGACCGGCCGACTGGACACGATGGCGCCCTTCGGCTCCAATTCCGAAGCCGCCGCCAGCGTTCTCTTGTGAACCGGCGTTCTTCTTCCGCGACCGAACCCCACGAGGCACTCATGCAGGTCTTGATCATCGAGGACGACGCCGTCATGGCGGCCCATGTCGCCGATCTCCTCGCCGGTCGCGGTGCCGTCTGTGAGACCGTCGCCGACGGCCGCGCCGGCCTCGCCCGCGCCGCCGCCCACCCCTTCGACCTGATCGTCACCGACCGCATGCTACCCGGTCTCGAGGGGCTCGACGTGGTCGAACGTCTGCGCGCGCTCGAGGTCGAGACCCCGGTCCTCGTCCTCTCCGCCCTCGGTCAGGCGACCGACCGGGTCGAAGGGCTCGAGCGCGGCGCCGACGACTATCTCGCCAAGCCCTTCGCCGACGACGAATTGCTCGCCCGCGTCGGTGCCCTGCTGCGCCGCGCCCGCAAGGAGCCGCATCCCGAGGTTTTGGTGATCGGCTCGATCGAGATCCGCGTGAAGGCGCGCACCGTCCATCGCGCCGGCCGCCACGTCGCGCTGTCGCCGAAGGAATTCGAGCTGCTGCGCTGCCTCGCCGAACATGCCGGCCAATTCGTGCCGCGTTCGCTCCTGCTCGAGCGGGTGTGGAACCTGCGCTTCGACCCCCAGACCAACGTCGTCGACGTCCATGTCTCGCGCCTGCGCGGCAAGATCGACGAGGGGTTCGAGGCGCCGGCGATCCTGACCGCGCGCGGCGAGGGCTATCAGCTCGTGGCGGATCCCACGTGAGGCCGCCCCGCCGGCTCGCCCACTCCGCCCTCGGCCGCTATGCCGCCCTGGTCGCGGCGATCTTCCTCGCCGCCTTCGCCGTGGTCTTCGCGCTGGTCGCGACCACGGTCTCCGCCTACACCGAGCGGCGCATCGTCGAGACCATCCGCACCGATCTCGCCGGCCTCGAGGAGGTCTGGCGGGTCGGCGCCCTGCCCGGCCTCGAGCGCGTCCTCGCCGATCGCCGCGCCGCGCCGTCCGCGTCGACGCCGCCGCGCATCCATCTGGTGATCGCCGCCGACGGCGAGCGCGTCGCCGGTGATTTCGTCGCCTGGCCCAACGACCTCGCCCCGCGCGGCGAGACCCTCGCCTTCACCGACGCCGGCGGCCGCGCCTGGACCGGGCTGCTGCGCGTCGTGCCCGACGGCCCGACCCTCCTCGTCGCCCACGACCGTTCCGAACACGAGGCGCTGATGGCCGGGCTCGCGCGCGAACTGGCCCTGCCCGCCCTCCTCGCCGCGCTGGCCGCGCTGATCGCCGGGATCGTCGTCGGCCGGTGGCTGCTCGCCCGGATCGAGCGGGTCAACGCCACCGCCCGCGCCGTCGAGGCCGGCGACCTCGCCGCCCGCGCGCCCGGCGCGACCCGCGACGACGAATTCGGCGAACTCGCCGCCAATTTCAACGCCGCCCTCGACCGTATCGCCGTGCTGATGCGCTCGGTCCATCACCTCTCCGAACAGATCGCCCACGAGACCCGCACGCCGCTCGCCCGGCTGCGCGCGCGCCTGGAACGGGCCCGCCGCGAGATCGCGACCGACCCGGCCGTCGCGCCGCGCGCCTTCGACGAGGCGATCGAGGAATCCGCGAAACTGATCGCGGTCTTCGCCGCCCTCCTCGACATCGCCCGCGCCGAAGCGGCGGCCGGCGACGCGCGCGGCCTCGCCCCGGTCGATCTCGCCGAGATCGTCGCCGATGTGATCGACCTCTACGAAGCGGTCGCCGAGGATCGCGGCCTCGTCCTCGCCGCCGAGACCCGCCCCGTCGTCGTGCTCGGCGAGCGGATGTTGCTGACGCGGCTCCTCGCCAATCTGGTCGACAACGCGCTGAAGTTCTCGCCGCGCGGCGGTCGCGTCGACGTGACGGTCGCGGTCGAGGGCGACGAGGCGATCCTCGCGGTGCGGGATCGCGGACCGGGCCTGCCCGACGGTTTCGAGGTGGTCGCCTTCGACCGCTTCACCCGCGCCGAGGCGACCGCCACGGTCCCCGGCCACGGCCTCGGCCTCGGCCTCGTCCGCGCGATCGCCCTGCGCCACGGCATGCGGCTCGGCCTCGATCGCGCCGATCCGGGCCTGCGCGTCACCCTGAGGGCGCGTCGCGCCGTCGAGTGACCTGCGACTCGCATGCATGTGACGGCGAGCCCCCCGCTCTCCCGTCGTCCCCGGCGCGCCGCCGGCGCGGGAAGAGGACCCCCGGGAGAGCCGAGGCCCGACGCCTCTCCCATGACGAGGCCGGCGGCCGCCTCAGCGGTTCTCGCCGACGACCACGAACGGCGCCCAGGCGCCGGGATGCGCCAGCGTCGGATCGCGCGGATCGGAGGCGAGCGCCATCATCGAGCGCCGCATCGCCTCCGCCTTGCCGATCGCAGGATCGCGGCCGAGTTCGGCGAAGGCCGCCGTGGTCAGCCGCGCCGCCGCGTCGTCGCGCACCGGCCAGTGCGACACCAGAAGCGTGCGCGCGCCGGCGTAGAAGAAGGCCCGCGCCAGACCCGAGAGACCGTCGGCCCCGGGCGTGCCGTCGCTCGAGGCGGTGTTGCAGGCCGAGAGCACCACCCAATCGGCCGAGAGCTTCAACCGCGCCGCGTCGGTGGCGGTGAAGAGCCCGTCGTCGTCGCGGGTGGCGTGTTCGGGCGGGGTCAGGACCAGCGCCGGCTCGGCGAGCCCTTGGAGTTCGCCGGCGAGAAGGCCGTGGGTGGCGAAGGCGACGACGCGCGCCTGCGAGAGATCGGCCGTCTTCACCGCCGTCTCGGTCGCCGCTGCGCCGGTCGTCACCGCGCCGCGCCCCGCGCCGAGCGCCGCCGCCAGGGTGCGCAACTCCTCCGCCGTCTGCGGCAGCGGCGCGAGTGAGGCGACTGCGCGCGGATCGGCGACCCCGTCGCGGAAATAGCCGGAGACCTGCCCCGGCGAGCGCGTGCCGTCGCCGCTGCCGGCGAGCTTCGGCGCGCCGAACCCTCGGAACGGCTGGGTGCCGTGACCGGGCTTCGCCAGCTCGCGCAAGGCGACGAGCGCCCCGACGCTCGGCAGCGTCGTCACCGCGTGCCGCTGGATCAGCCAGGCGGTGGCGCGCAGCGCATCCGGATCGCCGTCGTCGCCGAGCGGCCGCGCCGTCGGCAACACCGCGAAGGGCAGCGACGTCAGAGCCCCGTCCGGCACGATCAGCAATTGCGACTTGTCGGCGAGCATCCCCTCGAACGGCTCGAGCAGGCGCCGCTCCAGCTCCCACGCCGTGGTGCGGTCGAAGCGTGGCCCGCCGCGTTCCGTCGCCTCGCCGAAGGCCGATTCCGCCGCCCGCACCGACCCGCCGCGCGTCTCCGGATCCCCGGTCGGCGAGAGATCGCGCCGGAGCCGCCGCACCGTCGCCGCCAGAGCATCGGCGCCGAGATCGACCCGGTTCCACGCGTCGCCCTCGCGCGTCACCACGAAGACGAAGGTGCGGTTCGGTTCGACGAGAAAGGTCACCAGCGCCTCGTCGGGGCCGAGCAGCGCCTTGGCGCGGGCGATCGACAGGGGCTTCGGATTGGCGAGATCGGCGAAGGCGGGAAAGCGCTGTCGGAGGCTCGCGTCGGTGGTGGCGATCTTCGACGCGATCGCCTCGCGTTCCATACGCGCCGCGCCGCTCTTGTCCTCGGCCACGCGGCGATCCGCCGCCCGCCACGCCTCGACGAGATCCTGGCGCGCCCGCACGAGCCCGGCGAGCTCGTCGGTGCCGGCGGCGAACCGCGCCCCCAATTGGGCGAGCGCCGCCCCGGCCGAGGAGATCTGCGCCCATTGCGCCGCCTCGAAGGCCGCCGCCCGGAGCGCCCCTCCGGCGGGATCGGATGCGACCGTCGAGATCTCCACCGGCTCGCTCGGCAACGAGTCCGCGCGCCCGGGACCACCGACACAGACGCCCGCCAGCGCCGCGACCAGAAGCGCCGCGCAAGAAACACCCGTCCTCATCGCGCCGCCTCCTCGGGAGCCACCACCATCCAGCCGAAATCGACGATTCCCGCCGTGCCGATCGCCGCCGCCGGCGGCGCCCCGCGCGTCGCCCCGCCGAACGAGGCCGCCTCGAGCAGCCCGCCGAGCGGGCTCGCCCCGGCGCCGCGATTGGCGATGCCGGTCGGCGTCGCCTGGGCGAGATGGCGGAAGTCGGCCGGCAGCGCCTCGCGCCCCTCCACCTCGACCATCACCATCAGCAGATGTTCCCGACCGATCGGCAGCGGGATCTTGCGCTTGCGGCTCCAGGTGACGATGCGCAGCGGAAACGACCGCGTCACCCCGCCGGGATCGAGCCTGAGCCCCTCGGGCGGCCCCATGTAGGCGACGCCGCCGGCGCCGTCGACATAGAGCGGCGTCACGTCGACCGGCTTCGTGCCGCGATTGGTGAGATGGAACCACACCGTGTCGCAATGGCCGAGACGCGGCGAGGCCGTCGGCTCGAACGGAACCGCGCCCATCGGCGGCCGCGAGGGGTCGAGCGCGGGACAGTCGCGATCGTCGGCGGCGACCGCGCCCGGCCCGGCCGTGCCGCCGTCGCGCATCACCGAGGCCTCGATCGCGACCTCCGCCGGCAGTGTGCCGGGACCGATCACGCCGGCGACCCGGACGAGATTGCGCGCCTTGGCCATGGCGATCAGCGGCCGCTCGACCAGCGCTCGCACGGTCTTCGCGTCGGCGCCGGCCGGCAGCGCCACCGAGGGCGATTGACGGCGGCCGCTCTTCAGGAAATCCGCGTCGTCGGCGACGAGCCACACCCGGCCCTCCTCGACGAAGAGCCGAAGCTCCGCCGCCTCGGCCGGATCGACGATCGTCACCGTGCCCGAGGGCGTCGCCGCGATCGCGTCGAGCGCCGCCGCGACGGCGCGCTCCTCCTCGGTCCCGGGCCGACGCGGCGGTCGCGCCACGCGATAGACGAAGTCGGCGCTCTTCTCGACGAGCCGCGCCGTCAGGCTCTCCCCCGCCAGAGCGGCGTCGAAGGCGAGACCCTCCCGTTCGATGGGCTTCGCCATCGCCTTGGCCGCGCCCGCCGCCTCGATCCGCGCGAAGGCGCGCACCGTGTCGGGCGCTTCCAGGGTCGCCAGCGCCACCACCGCGCCGACCCCGAGCCCGTCGACGACACCGGCGCCGACGGAGAGACGATCGCCCTCGACCGTCACCGGCCAGCGCATCACCCCCTCGCTCGCCCCGCCCGGAACGAGCGCGCCGAGATCGCCCTCGAACATCGGCGTCGGCGCCTGACCGAACTGGTCGTAGCCCGCCATCACCCGATGGGCGAGATCGCGGAAGGTTGCCACCCGACCGCCGCGCAGCGCCTGGGCCAGATAGAAGGTGAGCACCCCGTGCGGCCGCCGCTCCTCGGTGCCGTAGCCGCGCGGCAGGTTCTTCTGGAGCGCCAGCTGATCGGGATAGGCCGCGAAGAAGGCGACGTAGCCGCCCGGCGCGCTCGCCTTCGCGACCGCCGCCCCGGATCGGGTCGTCGCGGCGCTCGCGACCGGCTCGTCGAACCAGCCGTGCGCGACCGGCCGCGCCGCCGCCCCGCCGCGCGTCGCCGGAGCGAGCCCTCGCGCCGCCGCCCGCGCCTTCTCGAGCGCCGCCTCGGGGATCTTCAGAACCTCGGGCGCCACCTGCTTGATCTGCCCCTCGCCCGCGGCGCGCGTCATCGTTCCGGAATGGCAGGCGTCGATCACCACCCAGACCTCGGCGCCGGTCGCGCGGATCGCCGCCACCGCCCGGCCCAACTCGTGATCGACCAGCGCGTTCGCCACCGCCCCGACCGAATCCTCCCACGGACCGATGTCGATCGGCAGGAAGATCTCCTCGAGCCCGTCGGGCTTGGGCACCGGCCGCTTGGCCGGATCGGGATCGGGCTGCTGCGAGCCGTGACCGGAGAAATAGAGGAGCACGAAGTCGCCCGGCCCCGACCGCCCGCCGAGATCGGCGAGCGCGGCGAGAATCGCGGCGCGCGTCGGCGGCCCGTCGGCGCGGCGCGTCGATCCGGTCTCCTCGAGAGCATCGGCGAGAACGATCGTGTCGCGGTCGGAAAAGCCCATCCGCGCCACCGTGTCGATCATCAGCGCGACGTCGTTCTTCGGCCCGGCCAATTGCAGGTCGCCGACCGTCTCCTTCGGATAGTTGGAGACGCCGACCAGCAGGGCCCGCCGCGCGCCCGCCGCCGAGGCTACGCTCGTCGCCGCCAGCAAAGTCACGAGGGTCCAGAGGAACGCGGCCCTGAGGCCGGCGAGAAGCGTGAGGACGGGCATCGTCGAGGGGCTCCGCATCTGTTTCGGGTCTCTTTCCGAGATGTCCGAGACTGGCAGAGCCGCCCGCGAACGACAATCGGCGGCGGCGCCGATCCCGCCACATGAACGCATTCTTCATCCGCGCCGGGCGATTTCCGCGGCGTGACCCGCCGCGCCCCCTCGACAAGCCCCCCGCCGATCGGACACGATCGCGATACGTTTCTCGCAGGAAGGCTCGGATGTCGCCGCTCTCCCCGCCGCTTCCCCGTCACGACTCGGCCCTCGGCCGGGCCGGCGCGGCCATGCTCGCCGTCCTCGCGCTCGTCTCCTGCGCCTCGCTCGACACCTCCCCGATCAACACCCCCAGCTCGGCGATCGACGCGGCCCCCGCCCCCGGCCTCTTCGCCGACGACGAGGATGGCGAGACCCTGGTCGGGCTGACCTTTTCCGGCGGCGGCACCCGCGCCGCCGCCTTCTCCTTCGGCGTCCTCCAGGCCTTCGCCGAGACGGAGGTGCCGACCGCCTCGGGTCCGACGCGCTCGCTGCTCGACCGGGTCGACTTCGTCTCGGGCGTCTCCGGCGGGTCCGTCACCGCCGCCTATTTCGGCCTCAAGGGCCGCGCCGCCCTCGACGATTTCCGCGAGCGCTTCCTCCTGAAGAACGCCGAGGAGGACCTCAACACCAATCCGCTCAACCCGGCGACGCTCGCCAAGGTGATGGGCGGCGGCGCCAACGATCGTTCCAACCTGCCGCGTTGGCTCGACCGTCATCTCTTCGACGGCGCCACCTTCCGCTCGATCCTGGCGCGCAGGCACCCGACCGTCTGGATCAACGCCTCCGACATCGCCAACCACACCCCCTTCGTCTTCGAGCCGGGTACGCTCCGGGCGCTCTGCTCCGATCTCGCCGACGTGCCGGTCGCCGACGCGGTCGCCGCTTCCGCCGCCGTGCCGGTGATCTTCGCCCCCGTGACCCTCGAGACCTACCCGGATCGCTGCACCTACGAGATGCCGCGCTGGGTGCGTTGGGCCTCCGAACAGGCCGGCGCGCCGGCGCTCCTGAAGGGCTACGCCCGCGCCCTCCTCGCCTATCGCGACACGAAACAGGTCCGCTACCTGAGGCTCCTCGACGGCGGCCTCACCGACAATTTCGGCCTCGCCGGCCTCACCATCGCCCGCGCCGCCGCCGACACGCCCTATGCGCCGCTCTCCCCGCGTCAGGCGGCGCGGCTGAAACGGGCGCTCTTCCTCGTGGTCAATTCCGGCCGCGCCTCCGACACCGAATGGACCCGCACCCAGACCGGGCCGACCGTGGCGCCGCTGTTGATGGCGGTGGTCGACACCGGCATCGACGCGTCGGTGCGCCAGGGGTTCGACGCCTTCCAGCTGACCCTCGCGCGCTGGCAACAGGACCTGATCGAGTGGCGCTGCCGGCTCTCCCCGGCCGAGGTCGCCCGCTGGGTCGGCTCCACCAAGGGGTGGAACTGTCGCGACGTGAAGTTCCTCTCCGGCGAGGTCGCCTTCGACCAGTTGCCGGAGAAGAAGGAGAAGCTCCAGGCGATCGCCACCCGCTTCGTCCTGCCCGCCGACGAGGTCGATCTGCTGATCCAGGCCGGCCGCGAGGCGACCCGGCGCAACCCCGTCGTCAACGGCTTCCTGCGCACCTCGACGCCCCCCGGCGCCGCCGCCCGCCCGGTCGCCCGGCTGCGCAAGGACGAGGAGCGGCCGAGCGGCGGTCTCGTCAAGTCGAACTGACGCCGCGCCCGCCCCGAGCCTCGCCGGGGTGCCTCGCGCCGCCGGGACGTGTTAGGAGACCGTTCCACGCGCGAACAGGTCCCACGCCGATGTCCGAACCGAGCCGATCCTCCCTCTGGCGAAACGAGATCTTCGCCACTCTGGTGCTCGGCTGGCCGTTGGTCCTGACCCAACTGGCGCAGATGGCGCTGAGCACCATCGACGTGCTGCTGCTCGGCCGCCTCGGGCCCGAGGCGGTCGCCGCCGGCGCGCTCGCGGTCAATCTCTACAATGCCTTCATGCTGTTCGGCGTCGGCGTGATGTCGGCGACCATGCCGATGATCGCCCGCGAGCGCGGCCGCATGGCTCATTCGGTGCGCGACGTGCGCCGCACCTTCCGTCAGACCCTCTGGGTGGCGCTGACCATCGCCATCCCCTCCTGGATGATCCTGTGGCAGGGCAAGGCGATCTTCGCCCTCCTCGGCCAGGACCCCGCGCTCGGCCACGAGGCCGCCCGCCTGTTGCGGGTGTTGATGTGGTCGCTCCTGCCCTTCTTCGCCTTCGTCGGCCTGCGCGGCTTCATGGCGGCGATGCAGCGCCCTTTGTGGACGCTGGTGATCGGCCTCCTCGCCGTTCCGGTCAACGCCGCCGTCGGCTGGGTGCTGATCTTCGGCCGGTTCGGCGCGCCGAAGCTCGGCATCGTCGGCGCCGGCTTCGCCACCCTGTCGGCGACCACCTTCATGTTCGTCGGCCTCGCGACGATCCTGATCCGCGACCGCCGCTTCCGCCGCTACCATCTGTTCGGCCGCTTCTGGCGAGTGGACGGCGCGCGCTGGCGCGACTTCCTGCGGCTCGGCCTGCCGATCGGCGCGATGATCGCCTTCGAGAGCACCGTCTTCAACGCCGCCGCCTTCCTCGCCGGCCTGTTCGGCACGGCGACGCTCGCCGCCCATGCGGTGACCCTGCAGATCGCCGCCACCGCCTTCATGGTCCCGCTCGGCCTCTCGCTCGCGGTGACGGTCCGGGTCGGCACCGCCTTCGGCCGCCGCGACCCGGGCGCGATCTTCCGCGCCGGCTGGGCCGGTTACGGGCTGGTGGTCGCCTGCATGATCACCACGGCGGCGATCATGATCCTCTTCCCGCACCGGCTGATCGGCGCCTTCCTCGACATCGACGCCCCCGACACCGCCGAGACCTTCGCCCTCGCGGCGAGCTTCCTGCAGGTCGCCGCCCTGTTCCAGATCGTCGACGGCATCCAGACCGTCGCCGCCGGCATGCTGCGCGGCCTTCACGACACCCGCGTGCCGATGATCCTGGCCGCCATCGGCTACTGGGGCGTCGGCCTGATCGGCTCGATCGTCTTCGCCTTCCCGCTCGGTTTCGCCGGACGCGGCATCTGGATCGGCCTCGCCCTCGGCCTCGGCGTCGTCTCCGTCATGCTGACCGCCCGGTGGTTGTTCCTCACCGGCTCACGTCGCGGAATAGCAATAATATCGAATTGAAGTTTCATCCGGTCACGGATTCTTCTTTCTTGACGACGCGCAAGAACGGGTCATGCGACCCGTTCTCACACGATACCGCCGTCTTTTGTTCTGATGTTTCACGCTTCGTTAAATGCGATCGTGGATGATTGCTGCGTTGGATACAACTTTTCGTCATCAAGACGTCGGACGGGTCGACGACCCGGCGAACCAAGACAACAAGAAAACCCCTGGACGGTACCCTATGGGATTCTTCGCCTCGAATCGTGACACGACCGCCATGTTGGCCGCCCTCGATCGTTCCCAGGCGGTGATCGAGTTCGCGCTCGACGGGACGATCCTCGGCGCCAACGCCAATTTCCTCGAGGCCCTCGGCTACACGCTCGAGGAGATCAAGGGCCACAATCATTCGATGTTGGTCGAACCGTCGCAGCGCGACGGTGCCGAGTACCGCAAGTTCTGGGACGACCTGCGCGCCGGCCGGTTCCAGCGCGCCGAATACAAGCGCATCGGCAAGGGCGGCCGCGAGATCTGGATCCAGGCCTCCTACAATCCGTTGCTCGGCCGCGACGGCAAACCGTTCAAGGTGGTGAAATACGCCACCGACATCACCGCCGCGAAGCTGAAGGCCGCCGAATATCGCAGCCAGATCGAGGCGATCGGCAAGGCTCAGGCGGTGATCTCCTTCGACCTCGACGGAAAGATCCTCGACGCCAACGCCAATTTCCTCGCCGCGCTCGGCTATACGCTCGACGAGATCAAGGGCCGACATCACTCGATGTTCGTCGAGCCGGCCCATCGCGAGAGCGCCGAATATCGCGCCTTCTGGGACGCGCTGCGTCAGGGCCGCTACCAGCAGGCCGAATACAAGCGCATCGGCAAGGGCGGTCGCGAGGTCTGGATCCAGGCCTCCTACAACCCGATCTTCGACATGAACGGGCGCCCCTTCAAAGTGGTGAAGTTCGCCACCGACGTCACCCCCCAGGTCCGCGAGCGCATGCGCCGCGCCGAGGCCCAGACCGCCATCGACATGGACCTCGGCGCGATCACCGACGCGGTCTCCCGCACCAACGAACAGGCCGCGGCGGCCGCCTCCGCCTCGACCCAGACCTCCGCCAACGTCCAGGCGGTCGCCTCCGGCGCCGAGGAACTCGCTCATTCCGTCGCCGAGATCAGCCGCCAGCTCTCCCACGCGCTGGAGATCACCGGCGAGGCGGTGTCGCAGGCCGACCGGACGAACGCCACCATAACCACCCTGGTCTCCGCCACCCAGAAGATCGGCGAGGTGGTCGATCTGATCAACTCGATCGCCGCCCAGACCAATCTCCTCGCCCTCAACGCCACCATCGAGGCGGCGCGCGCCGGCGAGGCCGGTCGCGGCTTCGCGGTGGTCGCCAGCGAGGTGAAGAACCTCGCCACCCAGACCTCCAAGGCGACCGAGGAGATCGGCGCTCAGATCGCCGAGGTGCAGAACAACACCCGCGACGCGGTCGGCGCCATCTCCGGCATCTCCACCACCATCGGCCGCATCAACGAGATCTCGACCGCCATCGCCACCGCCGTCGAGGAACAGGAAGCGGTCACCCGCGACATGTCCTCCAACATGCAGACCGCCGCCTATGGCGTCGAGACGATCACCCGCGGCATGAACGAGATCGCCATCTCGACCCGCGAGGTCGACGACGCCGCCCGCAAGGTCAAGGAAGCCTCGCGCGCCATCGCCTGAAGCGTCGCGCCCGGCGAGATCGCCATGGAGACCCGCCGCCGGCGGGTCTCGTCGTCTCTGGACGAACCGTCCGACCCGCGACACACTCCCGCGAAACGGATCGATCGCGGGAGCCCGACGTGCCGAAGCTCGAGTTCTGGTATGAATTCGCCTCGAACTATTCCTGGCTCTCGGCGATGCGGATCGAGGATCTCGCCGCCGCCGCCGGGATCGAGGTGGTGTGGCGTCCGTTCCTCCTCGGCCCGATCTTCCGCGACCAGGGCTGGAGCTCCTCCCCCTTCAATCTCTACCCGGCCAAGGGCCGCCACATGCGCCGCGACATGGACCGCATCGCCCGGGCACGCGGCCTGACGCTGACCTGGCCCGAGACCTTCCCCGCCGACGGGCTCGCCGCCGCCCGTCTCGCGCTGGTGGGCGAGGCGCGCGGCTGGGTCGCGCCCTTCACCCGCGCGGTCTACGAGGCGGAGTTCTCGCGCGGACGAGACATCGCCGATCGCGCCGTCCTCGCCGGGATCCTCGCCGATCTCGGCCTCGACGCCGACGCCCTCCTCGCCGAGATCGCCACCCCCGAGGTCAAGGCCGCCCTCGCCGCCCGGACCGACGCGGCGCGCGCCCGCGACCTCTTCGGCGCGCCGAGCTTCCTCACCCCCGACGGCGAACTCTTCTGGGGCGACGACCGCCTCGAACAGGCGATCACCTGGACCCTCGCCCCGCCGAACCCTTCACTCGGCGCCTGACCCCGCCCGCGACGGTTCGAGCGCCGCCCGCCATTCCGCCGCGACCGAAGCCTCGCCCTCCCCGGCGAGCCGCGCCGCCGCCTCGCCCGCCACCCGCTCCGGCGCCAACCGCGACAGCGCCCAGACCGCCGCTCCCCGCACCACCGTGCCCGCGTCGTCGAGCCGCCGCACGACCGCCCGGACGAGCCCGCGATCGCCGGAATTGCCGATCGCGATCAGAACGTTGCGCAGGAAGCGATCGCGCCCGATCCGCTTCACCGGCGAGCCCGCGAAGAGCCCGCGAAAGCCTGCGTCGTCGAGCTCGACGAGATCGGCGAGGCGCGGCCGCACCAGCTCCGGCCGCGCCACCAACTTCGCCTCGCGGGCGGCCGTGGCGAAGCGGTTCCACGGACACACCGCCAGACAGTCGTCACAGCCGTAGATCCGGTCGCCCATGGCGACCCGGAACTCCGCCGGGATCGGCCCGGCGTGCTCGATCGTGAGGTAGGAGAGGCAACGCCGCGCGTCGATCTCGTAAGCGGCCGGAAAGGCCGCCGTCGGACAGACGTCGAGGCAGCGCCGGCACGAGCCGCAATGCGAGGTCTCCGGCGCGTCGGCGGCGAGATCGAGCGTGGTGAAGATCGAGCCGAGGAAGAACCACCCCCCGATCGCCCGCGAGATCGCCAGCGTCGACTTCGCCACCCAGGCGATCCCGGCGGCCTCGGCCAGCGGCTTCTCCATCACCGGGGCGGTGTCGACGAAGACCTTGAGATCGCAGGCGACGCCCGCCCGCTTCGCCTCGGCCGCGAGCTTGGCGGCGATCTCCTTCAGCCGCCCCTTGATCACCTCGTGATAGTCGCGGTGGCGGGCATAGGCCGAGATCTCGCCGCGCGAGGGATCGCGCGTCGCCGCGAGCGGGTTCTGCTCCGGTCCGTAGTCGAAGGCGAACACGGCGATCGAGCGCACCTCGGGCCACAGCACGCGCGGATCGGCGCGCCGCGCGGCGGTCTCCGCCATCCAGGTCATCGACCCGTGATGCCCGGCCTCGAGGAAGCGCGCGAGATCCCGCCCGGCGGCCTCGATCCCGGCCGGGTCGGCGACACCGACGGCGGAAAAGCCGAGCCGCTCCGCCTCCGTGTCGATCAGGCGGCGCAGCGAGGCGCGAATCGCGGCGGCGCGATCCGCCTCGTTCATCAGTTGCGGTCTTCCGGAACGATCGGCAACGGCTGGAACTCGATGCCTTCCTCGGCCAGCGACGTCGCCTCCTCGGCGGTCGCCTCGCCGTAGATGCCCTGATGCTCGATCTCGCCGTAGTGCATCTTGCGGGCTTCCTCGGCGAAACGCTCGCCGACATAGGTGGCGTTCTCGGTCACCTTCTTGCGGATCTCGCGCAGCGCGTCGAGCATCATCTTCTGCGCCCGGTCGGGCATCATCACGGCCTGCCGCTTGGAGGCCTCCTCGCGCTCGTCGCGGGCGCGGCCCGACTGGACGTTCGGCGCCATCAGCCCCCGCGAGATCGCCACCGACCCGCACACCGGACAGGCGACCAGCCCTCCGGCCACCTGCGTGTCGAAATCCTCCGAGGAGCGGAACCACCCCTCGAACACGTGTTCCTGATCGCACACCAGCGTGTAGTGGATCATGACGGGACCTCGTCCGACGGCGAGAGAGTGAACGGCCGGTCGTGCGACAGCGCCGGCACCCGCCCGCGCATCACCAGCGCCAGCTCCGGATCGATGTCGGCGAAGATCACGCCCGGCTCGATCCCGGCTTCGGCCACGACGTGGCCCCAGGGATCGATGATCAGCGAATGACCATAGGTCTCGCGCCCGTTCTCGTGGCGGCCGGCCTGCGCCGCCGCCAGCACCCAGGCGCCGTTCTCGATCGCCCGCGCCCGGAGCAGCGTGTGCCAATGCGCCTCGCCGGTCGGCCGGGTGAAGGCGGCGGGAACCGTCAGCATCGTGGCACCGCCGTCGCGGGTCTGGACGCGGAAGAGATGGGGGAAGCGCAGATCGTAGCAGATCGCGATGCCCATCCGCCCCCACGGCAGATCGACCACCACCGCCCGGTCGCCGGCGACGTAGCGCGCGCTCTCGCGATAGACCTGCCCCTCGCCGAGCTGCACGTCGAAGAGATGGATCTTGTCGTAGGTCGCCGCGATCTCGCCGGTCGGCGCGATCAGGAAGGCGCGGTTGGCGGCCTTCGACCCGTCGCCGACCTTCACCGCCAACGAGCCGACGTGGAGATGGATGCCGAGCTCCTTCGCCAGCGCGCGGGCATGCGCCAGTGTCGGATCGGCGTCCTGGAAGGTCAGTGTGTCGAAGAGCCGCGCCGGATCCTCGTCCATGATGCCGGTGGTCTCCGGCGTCTGGACATAGACCGCGCCGCCCGCCACCGCCTCGCGCACGAGGGCATCCATCGCGGCGATGTTGCCGGGAACCGATCGGGACGAGGTCATCTGTACGAGAGCGGCGCGAAAGGCGGTCATGGTCTCTCCGATCGGCGTGGGGTCTCAGGCTCCGGCGAGCAGCGGATCGAGCCCGCCGCGATCGTCGAGATCATGGAGATCGTCGCAGCCGCCGACATGGGTCGCGCCGACGAAGATCTGCGGGAAGGTCATCCGGCCGGAGGCCTGGATCATCTCGCCGCGAAAGGCCGGATCCTTCGAGGCGTTCTTCTCCTCGAAGGCGACGCCCTTGGCGCGCAGCAACGCCTTCGCGGCGGTGCAATAGCCGCAGCCGTCACGGGTGTAGATCAGGACGTGGGGTGTCGTCATCGGGGGTCTCCCGCTTCGTTTCGCAATTGCGATCGTGCCCCGTTCATATAGCTACCGCCCCACCCGGAGCAACCCGCGCGAAGGTCAGAACATCGACCCGCGCCGCCCCCGCCCGCTTGAGCGCCCGGGTCGCCGCGCTCGCCGTCGCCCCGGTCGTCAGGACGTCGTCGACGAGCACCACCCGCCGCCCGGCGATCGCCGCCTGATGCGAAGCCGGCACCCGAAAGGCGCCGCGCACGTTGGCGATGCGCTCGCTCTCGCCGAGCCCGACCTGCGGCCGCGTCGCGCGAATGCGACGCAACGCGTCCGCGTCGACCGCCACCCCGCTCGCCCGCCCCACCTCGAGCGCGATCAGCGCCGCCTGATTGAACTTCCGCCGCCACAGCCGATGACGATGCAGCGGCAGGGGCACCAGCACGTCGGCGTCGGCGAGGATCTCCGCGCCCGCCCGCGCCGTCATCCGGCCGATCAGCCGCACCGTCTCGGTGCGGTCGTGATATTTGAGCGCATGGACCAGATCGCGCGCCGGCCCCTCGAACAGAACCGCCGCCCGCGCCCGGTCGAACACCGGCGGATCGGCGATCGCCTCGGCCGAGAGCGCGCCCTCGCCGATGTCGTAGCCGAAGGGAATGCCGAGCCGCTCGCAATAGGGCCGCTCGATCGGCTGGAGCCGCGACCAGCACGCCGCGCAGAGCGCATGCGCCGCCGCCACCGGCCGCCGGCAGGCCGAGCAGACCGGCGGCAACAGGAGATCGAGCGCCCCGCCACCGAGCCGCCGCGCGCCGGCGAAGAGCCCGTCGAGGATCCGCCGCGCCGCGCCGCTCGCGCGCGCCCCGGCCGCCGCCTCCGTCCCCGCCTCGTCCATCGCCGTCTCGTCCGGGCCCCGCGTCATGACCTCGCCTCTCGTGGCGTCAGGATACGCCCGCGCGCGCCGTCGCGCGAGGCCGTCCATGTGCCCTGGACGGGTCTCGCGGATCGTGCGAAGGGTCGAGCCATGACCATGCCGCCCCGCCTCTTCGACCGCGCCCTTCTCGCCGCCCGGCGACGCCGCGCCCGCGCGCGTCCCCGCGACGGCGCCGACTTCCTGCTCGCCCGGGTCGTCGAGGATCTCGACGATCGCCTCGCCACGGTGCTGCGCCGTTTCGGCCGCGCGGTCGACCTCGGTCCCTTCGCCGGCCCCGGCGCGGCCGCGCTGTCGCGCTCCGGCAAGGTCGACACGGTGCTCCGCGCCGGTCCCGACGACGAGGCGGTCGATCTGGTCGTCGACGAGGAGGTGCTGCCCTTCGCGCCCGAGAGCCTCGATCTGGTGGTGTCGCTGCTCGCGCTCCATTTCGTCGACGATCTGCCCGGCGCCCTGGTGCAGATCCGCCGCGCGCTCGCCCCCGACGGCCTCTTCCTGGCGAGCCTGCTCGGCGGTCAGACGCTCCATGAATTGCGCGACGCGCTGATGGCGGCCGAACTGGAGATCCACGGCGGCGTCTCGCCGCGCGTCGTCCCCTTCCTCGACGTGCGCGATCTCGGCGGCCTGTTGCAGCGCGCCGGTTTCGCCCTGCCGGTCACCGACACCGACCGCGTCACCGTGCGCTACGGCTCGATGTTCGACCTCGTCGCCGATCTCCGGGCGATGGGCGCGACCAACCCCTTGCGCGAACGCTCGCGCCGGCCCGCCTCGCGCGCGCTCTTCCTGCGCGCCGCCGAGATCTACGCCGAGCGCCACGCCGACGCGGACGGGCGCCTGCGCGCCACCTTCGAGATCGTCTCCGCCTCGGGCTGGGCCCCCCACCCCGACCAGCAGAAGCCGCTCGCGCCCGGCAGCGCGCAGGTGCGCCTCGCCGACGCCCTGAAGACGCACGAATACGCCCTCGGCCGTGCGGACGAGAGCGGTGAAGCGCCGGAACGAGACGTCGAGTGAGAAGCCTCAGTCGGTGGTTTTGAGGTGGTTCGAGGCGGTGTCGGCCATGCCGACCCAGCGCGCGCTGAGGCCGGTGCCGGTCGAGCCGACCGAGACCACGATCGCCAGGAAGATCAGACCGGCGATCAGGGCATATTCGATCGCCGTCGCGCCGCGTTCGTCACGCAGAACGTCTCCCCGCCACCATCGGGCGCATGTCGAGAGCAGGTCTTTGCGATCCGGCATCGGCTCCGACTTCGGTTGTCTCACCCCATCAGATCGATCAGGTGAGGAATCAGCGGCTCGTCGGCGGGCGGCATCGGAAAGTCGCGCAGACTGCGTGGCCGCACCCATTTGAGTGCCTGCCCCTCGCGCCCCACCACGGTCCCGATCCACCGTCGACAGACCCATAGTGGCATCAGCAAATGAAAATTTTCATAACTGTGGCTGGCGAAGGTCAGGGGGGCCAGACAGGCTTCCTTCACTTCGATTCCCAGTTCTTCGTCGAGTTCGCGGATCAGCGTTTCTTCCGGCCGCTCCCCCGCCTCGACCTTGCCTCCGGGAAATTCCCAGAGGCCGGCCATGGACTTGCCTTCCGGACGCTGGGCCAGGAGGATGCGCCCGTCGGCGTCGATCAACGCCACCGCGGCGACCAGGACGATCGGCTTCATGACCCCGCTCAGCTCCGATAGTCGCCGTTGATCGCGACGTACTCCTTGGTGAGGTCGCAGGTGTAGACCGTGTCGCGCCCCTCGCCGAGGCCGATCTCCACCCGGATCGCGATCTCGTCGTTCTTCATGTGCGCCGACGCCGCCGCCTCCGAATAGGCCGGATCGCGCTCGCCCTCGACCGCCACCCGGACGTCGCCGAACCAGATCGCCAGACGATCGCGATCGGCCGGCTCGCCCGCCTTGCCGACCGCCATCACGACGCGACCCCAATTGGCGTCCTCGCCGGCGATGGCCGTCTTCACCAAGGGCGAATTGGCGATCGAAAGCGCGATCCGCCGCGCCGACACCTTGGAGACCGCGCCCTCCACCGTGACCGAGACGAATTTGCGGGCACCCTCGCCGTCGCGTGCCACCAGACGCGCGAGGTCGAGCATCACCGCGTCGAGCGCTTCGGCGACCGCGCCGAGACGCGGATCCCCGTCCGAGGTGATCGGCGCCAGACCACGATCGGCGGCCCGGCCGGTGGCGAAGGCGAGCACGGTGTCGGAGGTCGACGTGTCGCCGTCGATGGTCAGCGCGTTGTAGCTGTCGACGACGCCGCGCGAGACGAGGCCCTGGAGCACCGTCGGGGCGATCGGCAGATCGGTGAAGAGGAAGGAGAGCATCGTCGCCATGTCCGGCGCGATCATGCCGGCGCCCTTGGCGATGCCGTTGATCGCGACCGAGACGCCGTCGAGCGTGATCGTCCGCGTCGCCACCTTGGGGAAGGTGTCGGTGGTCATGATCGCCTTCGCCGCGTCGAGATAGGGCTCGGCCGCGACCCGGGCCGCGGTTTCCTCGAGCACGCCCTGGAACTTCTGCGGATCGAGCGGTTCGCCGATCACCCCGGTCGAGGCGAGGAACACCGCCGAGGGCGCGCAGCCGACCGCCGCCGCCGCGATGTCGGCGGTGACGCGGACCGTCTCGATGCCCTTCTTGCCGGTGAAGGCGTTGGCATTGCCGGAATTGACCACCAGCGCCCGCGCCGAACCGCCCGCGAGATGCGCCCGGCACCAGTCGACCGGCGCCGACGGGCATTTGGAGGTGGTGAAGACGCCGGCCACCGTCGTGCCCTCGTCGAAGACTGCGAGCAGCACGTCGGTGCGGTTCTTGTACTTGATCCCGGCCTCGGCGGTGGCGAAGCGGACACCCGCGATCGCCGGAAGGAGCGGCTGGGTCTTGGGCGCGAGCGGCGAGACGGCGTGCGACATGGATCGGTCATCCTGGGTGAGGAACGGTCGTCGCTCGGTTTATCCGTCCCGCGCCCCCCGTCAAGCGTTCTCGACGCGCGCCGCCCCGGCCGCGATCCATCGTCCGGCCCAGCGCTGGACCAGCGGAATGATCGCGAAGACCATCCCCGAGACCATGATCGGGACGATCACCAGGGTCCTGAGCGCCAGCGGCCAATCGCCGGTGACCGGCGCCGTCGCCGCCAGGAGCAGCGTGATCAGCGGATAGGCGCCGACCATCACGCAGAGCGCGAAACGCAGACGCGAGGAGAGGCGAAAGACGGAGGCGGGCGAGGAACGCATGGCGACACCCTTTCGAGCGCGAGGACGAGAGGAATAGAAACGGTCCGTTTCGTTTCAATAAACTGTACGATCCGTTTCGTTTCGTCAAGAGGGATGCTAGGGTCACGCCGAACGACGCGCGCCGAGGAGAGCGACCATGACCGACGCAGTGACCGATTCCGGGACCGATCGCGCCCCCGACACGGAGACCTCCGCGCCGCATCGCCGCTCCGCCGGCCCCCATCGCAGCGGCGCCGCCCACCGCGCCATTCTCGACGCGGCCGAGGCCCTGCTGACCGAGAAGGGCCCGGCCGGCCTCACCTTCGAGGCGGTCGCCCGCCGCGCCGGCGCCGGCAAGCCGACGATCTATCGCTGGTGGCCGACCCGCACCGCGCTGATGCTCGAGGTCTACGACCGCCGCAAGGTCGACGCGCTGTCGCGCCCCGACACCGGCAGCCTCGCCGAGGATCTGACCATCCTTTTGCGCGACCTCTGGCGCTTCTGGCGCGAGGGGCCGGCCGGTCCCGCCTATGCCGCGATCATCACCGAGGCCCAGAGCGACGACGCCGCCAAGGCGGCGATGGCCGCGCCGCTCGGCGATCCGGATTTCCCGCTGACCCCGATCTTCGACCGCGCCGTCGCCCGTGGCGAGATCGAGACCCCCGCCCGCGCCGCCGCGCTCCGCGAATATGTCGCGGCGCTGAACTGGTTCCGCCTGCTCACCGGGCGCCTCGACGAGGCCGACATCCCCGTCCTGGTCGCGAGCCTCCTCGACCCGCGCGACGCGCCGCGACGCGCCCCCACATGACGAAACGGCCCGGCTCCCGCATGGGAACCGGGCCGAGACGGCGGGGAACCGGGCGAGCGCGACGGCGAACCGTCGCGCGTCGATCACTTCGCCGGGGCGGGCGCGGCCGGAGCCGGGGTCGCCGGGGCGGCCGGCTTCTGCGCGGCGGCGATCGCGGCCTCGTCGACCTCGATCTTGGCGGCCTTCTTCAGCGCCTCGAGCTTCTGGGTGAAGAGCTCGCCGACCACCGCCTGACGGACCTGATCCTTGACCTGGTCGAGGCTCGGGATCGGCTGCTTGCGCTTCTCCTCGAGCTTGATGACGTGCCAGCCGAATTGAGTCTTCACCGGCACCTTGGTGAATTCGCCCGGCTTCAGCGCTTCCGCCGCCTTCTCGAACTCCGGCACCATGTCGCCGGCCGCGAAGAAGCCGAGGTCGCCGCCGTTCTTGGCCGAGCCCGGATCCTGCGACTTCTCCTCGGCGATCTTGGCGAAGTCGCCGCCCTTGGCGAGATCGGCGAGGATCGCCTTGGCCTCGTCCTCGGTCTTCACCAGGATGTGACGGGCGTGCATCTCCTCCGGCGGCTCGTAGCCGGCGGCGTCCTTGTCGTAACGCGCCTTGACCATCTCCGGCGTCACCGCCGCCTCGACCTGGGTCTTGACGAATTCGGAGACGAGCAGCTGGGTACGGATCTGCTCCATGCGGGCCTTGTAGCTCGGGCTCTGCTCGATGCCGTCCTTGGCGGCGGCGGCGGCGATCACACGCATGTCGACGATCCGGTCGACCACCGCCTTCAGACGCGCCGACTCCGGCAGCTGGGCGAGCTGCGGACCGAGCGTCGCGGTCATCGCGGCCACGTCGGTCTGGGTGATCGGCTGGCCGTCGATCCGGGCGTAGACCGTGTCCTCCGCACGCGCCGCCCCGGTGAGGGCGAGACCGGCGAAAAGGGCGAGCGCGAGGGTGCGGTGGCTGCGGTGTCCGTTCATGGGTGACGGGTTCCTGAGTGAGGGCGGCGAAAGGCCGCGAGGACGGGACTTCCAACGGCCGTCGCCGGAACGACCCGGCGAGCGTGGCGATCGAGATGGTGCGGCGGATGTGGCGAACGTATGACGCCTCCCCCGCGTCACGGCTCGACGGCCGGCGATTCGCCGGAAGATTGACGCGCCCGCTCGCCGTTGACAACCGCCGGACCCCCTCTTATCTCAAGCGAACCGCGCGCGCCCGAAAGGCGCGGGCGCGGTTCGGGTCGCCCGCTCGACCCTCTCGCCCCCTCCCCGCGCGGCCCGCGTCATCGCATCGTCGCAATCGGCGGGTTGATCGGGAGGATCGGGCCGTCCGCGCGAACGGCCCGCGGCTCGTCATACGCCTCCCGCTAGGGAAGTCTCCGCCTTTCGAACGTCGCGCCCGCGACGTCCGGCCATAGCCAGCCACGACCTCGAGGAAGGGCCTCCATGATCGGCCTCGGAACTCTCGCCAAGAAGCTCTTCGGCACCGCCAACGATCGCAAGATCAAGGCCTACCGCCCACGCGTCGACGCGATCGCCGCTCTCGAGCCGGAGGTCGCGGCCCTTTCCGACGAGGCCCTGCGCGACCGCACCCGCCAATTCCGCGAGCAGCTGGCGAACGGCACCGATCTCGACGATCTCCTCGTGCCCGCCTTCGCCACCGTCCGCGAGGCGGCCAAACGCGTCATCGGCCAGCGTCACTACGACGTCCAGATGATCGGCGGCATGGTCCTCCACGAGGGCAAGATCTCCGAGATGAAGACCGGCGAAGGCAAGACCCTCGTCGCCACCCTCGCGGTCTATCTGAACGCGCTTCCGGGCAAGGGCGTCCACGTCGTCACCGTCAACGACTACCTCGCCAAGCGCGACGCCGAGTGGATGGCCCAGATCTACGGCTTCCTCGGCCTCACCACCGGCGTCATCGTCCACGGCCTCTCCGACGAGGAACGCAAGGCCGCCTACGCCTGCGACGTGACCTACGGCACCAACAACGAGTTGGGCTTCGATTATCTGCGCGACAACATGAAGTACGACTTCGACCAGATGGTGCAGCGCGGCCATGCCTACGCCATCGTCGACGAAGTGGACAGCATCCTGATCGACGAGGCGCGCACGCCGCTGATCATCTCCGGCCCGCTCGATGATCGCTCGGACCTCTACAACACCATCGACCGCTTCATCCCGGCGATGCAGAACAAGATCGACTACGAGATCGACGAGAAGCAGCGCACCACTTCCTTCACCGAAGTCGGCATGGAGAAGATGGAACAGGCGCTGCGCGCCGCCGGCATGTTGAAGGGCGACAACCTCTACGACATCGAGAACGTGACGGTCGTCCATCACGTCAATCAGGCGCTCCGGGCCCACACCCTGTTCCAGCGCGACAAGGACTACATCGTCAAGAACGGCGAAGTGATCATCATCGACGAGTTCACCGGCCGCATGATGCCCGGTCGTCGCTATTCGGAAGGTCTCCATCAGGCGCTCGAGGCCAAGGAGAAGGTCCAGATCCAGCCGGAGAACCAGACTCTCGCCTCGATCACCTTCCAGAACTATTTCCGCATGTACGAGAAGCTGGCCGGCATGACCGGCACGGCGCTGACCGAGGCCGACGAGTTCCTCGACATCTACGGCCTCGAGGTGCTCGAGATCCCGACCAACATGCCGATCTCCCGCCTCGACGAGGACGACGAGGTCTATCGCACCGAGGCCGAGAAGATCCGCGCCATCATCCGTCTGATCCGCGACTGCCACGAACGCGGCCAGCCGATCCTGGTCGGCACCACCTCGATCGAGAAGTCCGAGCACCTCGCCGACGAGTTGAAGAAGGAAGGCTATCACCAGATCGACCTGACCGACCCGTCGGCGCTCGCCACCCTCTACAAGGGGGCCGACGGCGCCAAGGTCTTCACCGTTCTGAACGCCCGTTATCACGAGCAGGAAGCGGTGATCGTCTCCCAGGCCGGTCTGCCCAGCGCCATCACCATCGCCACCAACATGGCCGGTCGCGGCACCGACATTCAGCTCGGCGGCAACGCCGACATGCGCATCCGCTACGAACTCGGCGACGATCTCGACAGCCCCGATCGCGCCGCCCTCGCCCAGGGCATCCGGGCCTCGGTCGCGGAGTTGAAGGCCAAGGCGCTCGCCGCCGGCGGCCTCTACGTGCTCGGCACCGAACGCCACGAGAGCCGCCGCATCGACAACCAGCTGCGTGGCCGCTCCGGCCGCCAGGGCGACCCGGGCCACTCCAAGTTCTTCCTGTCGCTGCAGGACGACCTGATGCGCATCTTCGGCACCGACCGCATGGACGGCATGCTGCAGAAACTCGGCCTCAAGGAGGACGAGGCGATCGTCCATCCCTGGATCAACAAGGCGCTCGAGAAGGCGCAGCAGAAGGTCGAGGCCCGCAACTTCGACATCCGCAAGAACATCCTCAAGTTCGACAACGTCATGAACGACCAGCGCAAGGTGGTGTTCGAGCAGCGCGTCGACCTGATGACCGGCGAGGACGTCGGCGAGACCGTCCAGGCGATGCGCCACGACGTCATCCACGACCTCGTCAAGAAGCACATCCCCGAGAACGCCTATCCCGAGCAGTGGGACGTCGAGGGCCTCCACACCGAGATCGCCGACGTCCTCGGCATCGAACTGGCCGTCACCGACTGGGCCAAGGAGGAGGGCATCGCCGAGGAGGAGGTGATCCACCGCGTCACCGCCGCCGCCGACGCCATCATGGCCGACAAGGCCGACCGCTTCGGCCCGGAGACCATGACCTATGTCGAGAAGGCGGTCCTGCTCCAGACCCTCGATCATCTCTGGCGCGAGCATCTCGTCACCCTCGACCATCTCCGTCAGGTGATCGGCTTCCGCGGCTACGCCCAGCGCGACCCGCTGAACGAGTACAAGACCGAGGCCTTCACCCTCTTCGAGGCGCTGCTGACCGGCCTGCGCCGCGCCGTCACCTCGCAGATGATGCGGGTCGAGCTGGTGCCGCCCGAGGAACAGGCGGTCTCCGCCCTCGAGACCCATCACCTCGACGCCTCCTCGGGCCGCGATCAGATCACCGGCGACGCCCCCCTCGGCCGCGCCGTCGACCCGAACGATCCCACCACCTGGGGTCAGGTCGCCCGCAACGCGCCCTGCCCCTGCGGCTCGGGCAAGAAGTACAAGCACTGCCACGGCGCCTTCGTCTGAGGACGCCGCACCATCGCAGGCGCCGAAACGGGCCGCTCTTTCCGACGAAAGAGCGGCCTTTTCGCAAGACGACGACGGCGAAACCCGGAGAGCCCCGATGGCGCCGCCCGACCTCGATCTGCGCGTCCGATCCGTCGAGACCCCGCTCCTGCGGCGTGAGCTCGCCCGTCTGATCCGCGACGAATTCGAGATCGACGTCACCCCCCTCGACCGCCTCGGTCACGATCCGAGCCTCGTCTCCTTCGGCTGGTGGTCCGGCGACGCGCTCGTCGCCAATGTGAGCCTCGCGCGCGAGACGCCGTGGCTGGCGGGCGAGCGGTGCGAGGCCTTCCATCTCCAGTTCGTGGTGGTCCGTCCCGAATGGCGCGGTCGCGGCCTCTTCCGCGCCCTGATGATCCGCGCCCTCGCCCATGCCGACACCCGCGCCGACCTCGTCCTTCTCGCCACCGAGACGCCCGAGCTCTACGGGCCCTTCGGCTTTCGCCCCTTCGTCGAGACCGCCTTCCTCGGCCCGCTCGCCCCCGGCGGGGCGCGGCCGAACCGGCGCCGCCTCTCGCTCGCCACCGCCGACGACGTCGCCCTGATCCGCGACCTCTTCGCCCGCCGCACCCCCGTCTCGAGGATCTGCGCGGCCGGCACCCATTCCGCGGCCTTCTTCCTGAAGGCGCTCGAGAGTCCGGAGATCGCGTTGATCCATCTCCCCGATCTCGACGCCGTCGTCGCGGTCGAGGAGGACGACCCGGAGGTCTTGTGCCTTCTCGACGTGGTCGCCCCGGCGATCCCGCCGCTCGACACGATCGCCGCCGCCCTCGGTGGCCGCGCGACCCGCGCCCGTGTCCTCGTCACCCCGGACCGGCTCGACTGGCGCCCACAGACGCACGAACCCGAGGAGGCCGGCACCATGACGCGCGGTCCGGTCCCGATCGGCGACACCCCCGTCGTCCTTTCGCCGATGCGGATCTGACGAACGCCCCCCCCCGGAAACGAAAGAGGCCGCCACGGTGTCCCGTGACGGCCTCGTTTCATGTCTTCCTTGCGGCGACCTCAGCCACCGAACGGATTGATCTTCTTCCACAGCGGCTTGTCGTCGCCCGACGTGGGCTGGACGGCGGCGGCCGCCGGATCGGCGGGGGCGCGGCGGGCGCCGAAGGAGAACAGCGAGCCGGTGATCCCGCCGGGCGAGGCCGGAGCGGCCGGCGAGGCTTCCGCCGCCGCCACCTGGGTCGCGGTGAAGCTCTTCGGCGAGGGCTTGGGCAGCGGCGCGGCGATCGGCAGACCGGCGACCGAGAAGTCGGCGACCTCGCTCTGCGACGCCGGCGGCGCGCCGAGCCAGGCGGCGATCTCCGTGCCCGGCTGCGGCTTGGCCTTCTCGCGCGCGTCGGCGACGGCCCGTTCCTCCATCCGGCGCGCCTTGTCCTGATCGTGCCGGGCCTGATCCTCGAGATCGGCGACGGCGACCTTGAAGGCCTTTTCGTCGGAGGCTTCCTTCTCGGCGACCGCGACCTTGATCTCGCTCGGCACGTCGTAGGTCGGGCAGGCGCCGGTCGCATTGAAGGTGGTGGAATTGGGATCGGTGGCGCGCGCGTCGAAGACGTAGTGCTTGTCGCAGACGTCGACCTTCGGCTCGAGCTTCGTCACCTCGAAATGGTCGTAGCCCTTCTTGATCTGCTTCCAGAAGGCGAGATTGGGGTTCTTGCGGTTCTTGGCCAGGTTCTCCGCCGTCATGTGGAACGGGAACGACTGGACCTGGAACGACTTCTGGCCGCCGTTGAAGGCCTCCCGGGCGAGCCCGTAGATCTCCTCGACCTGGGCGTCGGTCATCACGAAACAACCGGCCGAGCCGGTGCAGTTGCCGTGCACCATCACCGCCGCGCCGGTCCGCCCCCAGGCGCGATCGAAGGCGTTGGGATAGCCGACGTCATAGGCGAGGAAGAACTGCGAATTGGGATTCATGCGCGCCGGGGTCACCGTGTAGAAGCCCTCCGGCGACTGCTTGTCGCCTTCGCGAATCTTCGGCCCGAGCGTGCCGCCCCACGAACACATCGGATAGCTCTTGAGCAGGGCGAAGCGGCCGCTCTTGTCGCGCTTCCAGATCTCGAGCGTGTTCTCCTGCTTGAAGGTGCGCACGAGGATCGGATCCTCCTTGCGCATGCCCTTCGAGTCCATCAGCGCGATGGTCTCGGGCTTGAGCGGCCGCAGGTGCTTGGTCCCGCTGCCCAGTCCCGACTGCATGTCGTCCTGGCACGAGGCCACGAGTAAACCGATCGACATGGCCGTGAACAGCCGCAACATCGTCTTGATCGCCATCGAACCACCCGAATGCAGACGCCGTCCCCCTCCGAGCGCCGCGCTCGACGAGGCGCGCCCGCGGGATCGAACCCCGACTCTCCCGCGCTCGGCGACAGATCCGAGCGACGGCCCTTTCGTTCGTCACATTAGGTCTTCGACCTTGCGACTTGGTTACCGAGACGGAAACCTCGTCGGCGCGGCCGGCTTCCCGACATGGACGATAAAGTCTATCTCAAAACCGACTTTACGGCAAAACCGCGTTCCTACCGACGGCGTCCCGTCGCGAAGGTGAACGCCTGCTTTCATCTTCGTACCGAAACGGGACGATCACAACCCCCGGCCGATCGCCAGGAACTTGTCGTGGCGGGCGTCGCGCAGCTGGTCGGACGTCATCTCGCCGAGATCCGCCAGCGCCTGGGCGACCACGTCGCCCGCCGCCGCGATCACCTTCTCGCTCTCGCGATGGGCGCCGCCGACCGGCTCGCCGACGATGCCGTCGATCACCTTGAACTTGAGGAGATCCTGGGCGGTGATCTTCATGCCCGTCGCCGCGTCCTGCGCCCGCGCGCTGTCGCGCCACAGGATCGAGGCCGCGCCCTCCGGCGAGATCACCGAATAGATCGAATGCTCGAGCATGTAGACCCGGTTGGTCGCGGCGATGGCGATCGCCCCGCCCGAACCGCCCTCGCCGATGATCACCGAGACGTTGGGTACGCCGAGACCGAGGCAGGCGTCGGTCGAGCGCGCGATCGCCTCGGCCTGCCCGCGCTCCTCCGCGCCGATGCCCGGATAGGCGCCGGCGGTGTCGACCAGGCTGATCACCGGCAGGCCGAAGCGCTCCGCCGTCTCCATCAGCCGCACCGCCTTGCGGTAGCCCTCGGGCTTGGCCATGCCGAAATTGTGCTTGAGGCGCGAGGCCGTGTCCGAGCCCTTCTCGTGGCCCATGACGCAGACCGGCTGCCCCCGGAACCGCCCGAACCCGCCGACGATCGCCGCGTCCTCGCCGAAGGCGCGATCACCCGCGAGCGGCGTGAAGTCCTCGATCAGCGCCGCGACGTAGTCGGTGAAGTGGGGCCGGTCGGGATGACGCGCCACCTGCGTCTTCTGCCAGGGCGTCAGCTTCTGGTAGAGGTCGTTGAGCGCCTGCGCCGCCTTGGCCTCGAGCTTGGCGATCTCGTCCTGGACGTCGACCGCCTCACCCTTCTCGGCCAGCGTGCGAAGCTCTTGGATCTGCCCCTCGAGATCGGCGACCGGCTTTTCGAATTCGAGATAGCTGCGCATGTCCGAGATGTCCGCTGGGAGAAGGGGGGGACCGTCGAGGAGACGGGCGAGCCGAAGAGCGACCCGGGAGGGCGATCCGTCGAGCCCCTCGCATCCGGGCGCATGAGGGCACGCGCGCCTTCGCGCCGGCTCCCACCGGCGTCGTTCCACGGGCGCAAATCGCCACGCCCGCCCGGCAATGTCAAGCCGAACCCCCGCCGGCCGGCTCTGCGTCCGGCGCCGCCAGCGGGTGATGCGCCTCGACGAGATCGCGCAGACGCTGGTCGAGAACATGGGTGTAGATCTGCGTCGTCGAGATGTCGGCATGCCCGAGCAACTGCTGAACGACGCGCAGATCCGCCCCATGCGCGAGGATGTGGCTGGCGAAGGCGTGACGCAGCACATGCGGCGAGACCGAAGCCGGCGCGAGCCCGATCCGCTCCGCCAGGGCCTTGAGGTCGCGCGCGAAGGCCTGCCGCGTCGTGTGCCCGCTCTCGCTCCACGACGGGAACAGCCACTTCGAGGCCCCGCGTCCGGCCGCGCGGCAGACCTCGAGATACGCCACCATCGCCGTCCGCGCCCGTTCCGACAGCGGCACCAGCCGCTCCTTGTCGCCCTTGCCGCGCACCATCAGGAACGGCGCGTCGCCGCGCGCCGCGCTCGCCGGCAGCGAGACCAGTTCGGAGACGCGCAGGCCCGTCGCGTAGGCGGTCTCGAGCAGCACGTAGAGCCGCAGCGCCCGCCCCCGCTCGGCCGGGCTCGGCTCGGGGTCGCGCGCCTCGAAGGCGTCCGCCCGCGCGGTCTCGATCAGCCGCTCGACGTCGTCCTCGCTCAAGACCTTGGGCAGCGCCTGCCGCTTCTTGGGCGCGTCGATCGTCCCGGTCGGATCGTCGGGCCGCAGTCCCTCGGCGTAGAGAAACCCGTGGAACCTGCGCAGCGCCGAGAGATGGCGCGCCTGGGTCGAGGCGGCGAAGCCCCGGCCCGCCAGATCGCCCATGTGCGCGGCGACGTCCTCGGCCGTCGCCGCGAGCACCCCGCGCCCGCGCCGCGCCAGATGGCCGAGCCAATCGCCGAGATCACGGCCGTAGGCGTCGAGCGTCGCCGCCGCGGCGCCGCGCTCCACCGCCATCATTTCCAGAAAACTCTCGAGGAGATGCGCGTCGCTCATCGTCGCCCTCTCCGCCTCACTTGGCCTCGAGGCGTTCCTGCGGCACCTTGATGACCATCTCGCGCGGATGCGGCTCGACGAAGGTGGCGAGCGACCACACCGCCGCCCCGCTCAGGCCGGCCAGGATCACCAGCCCGACGAAAACCCGGGTCAGGGTCGGCATGACGTTCGATCCTCCTTCGCGAATCGCGGCCGACCTCGGTCGGCCGATCGCCGGCAGAGTTCCCGAACCCGCCCCGCCGCGCAACCCTTCGAGCGTCTCCGCGCTTGACGGGAGGCCATGCTTCGGCCCAAAGCTCCCGAGAGGAAACGCGAGCCCCGGGCGCGTGGGCTCGAGACCCGCGCGGGAGAACCATGAGCCACGAGATTCGGCGCGTCGACGCCGCCACCATCGCCCGGATTCGCGCCGAACTCGGCACCCGTTCGCTCGTCTTCGTCGGCATGATGGGCGCCGGCAAGACCACGCTCGGCCGCCGCGTCGCCGCCCGCCTCGAACTGCCCTTCGCCGATCTCGACCACGAGATCGAGAAGGCGGCCGCCCTCACCGTCGCCGAGATCTTCACCCGCCACGGCGAGGCCCATTTCCGCGACGGCGAACGCCGGGTCGTCGCCCGCCTGCTCGGCCAGGGCCCCCAGGTGCTCGCCACCGGCGGCGGCGCCTTCATGAACGCCGAGACCCGCGCCGCCATCGCCGCCGCCGCGGTCTCCGTGTGGATCGAGGCCGACCCCGCCGTCCTGTTCCAGCGCATCCGCCACAAGCCGACCCGCCCCCTCCTCGCCACGCCCGATCCGGAAGGCACGCTGCGCCGCCTCGTCGCCGAGCGCTATCCGGTCTACGCCCTGGCCGACGTCACCGTTCGTTCGCGCGAAGCCTCCAAGGACGTGATGACCGAGGAGATCCTCGCCGCTCTCGCCGAGCATTTCGCGGGCACGACCGCAGCCGGAGACCCGTCATGACCGCGACCGCCACCGCACCCACCGTGGTGCCCGTCGACCTCGCCGACCGCTCCTACGAGATCCTGATCGGCCCGGCCCTGCTGGCGAACGCCGGCGCCGAACTGGCGCGCCGCTTCCCCGGCGCCCGCTATGCGGTGATCACCGACGAGACCGTCGCCGAGCGCCACCTCGAGACGCTCGCCGCCTCGCTCACCGACGCCGACCTCGCCTTCTCCTCGATCGTCGTCACGCCCGGCGAGGGCTCCAAGAGCTTCGAGATCCTGGAGAGCGTCGTCGACGGCGTGCTCTCCGCCCGCCTCGAGCGCGGCGATCTCCTGATCGCGCTCGGCGGCGGCGTCATCGGCGACCTCGTCGGCTTCGCCGCCGGCATCGTCCGGCGCGGCATGCGCTTCGTGCAGATGCCGACCACGCTGCTCGCCCAGGTCGACAGCTCGGTCGGCGGCAAGACCGGCATCAACACCCGCCACGGCAAGAATCTCGTCGGCCTGTTCCATCAACCCGCGCTGGTCCTCGCCGACACCTCCGCCCTCGACACCCTCGATCCGCGCCATCTGCGCGCCGGCTACGCCGAGGTGGTGAAATACGGCCTGATCGACGACGCCGCCTTCTTCGATTGGCTGGAGGCGAACCGCGCCGAGATCTTCGCCGGCGGCCCCGCCCGCATCGGCGCCATCGCCAGCGCCTGCCGCGCCAAGGCCGGCGTGGTGCGCGTCGACGAGAAGGAGGCCGGCGTCCGCGCGCTCCTCAATCTCGGCCACACCTTCGGCCATGCGCTCGAGACCGCCTGCGGCTACGACGCCGAGCGCCTCGTCCACGGCGAGGCGGTGGCGATCGGCATGGTCCTGGCGCACGAATTCTCCGCCCGGCTGAACCTCGCCTCGCTCGACGACGCCGAGCGGGTCCGCGCCCATCTCGCGAGCGCCGGCCTTCCGACCGCGATCTCCGACGTCCCCGGCGACATCGGCACCGCCGACGATCTGATGCGCTCGATCTTCCAGGACAAGAAGGTCAAGCGCGGCCGGCTGACCTTCATTCTGACGCGCGGCATCGGCGAGGCCTTCGTCGCCGACGACGTCGTGCCCGATCAGGTCCGCGCCTTCCTCGAGGAGAAGCTCGAGGGCTGACCTCGAGGGCCGATGGGGACGCCCCGCCCTCAGGCGGACGACGCGGCGAGCGTCGGCCCGCCGACCGCCTCGACCCGGTCGCGCCCGGCCCGCTTGGCCGCGTAGACGCCGGCATCGGCGCAGGCGATCAGATGATCGAGATCCGGCCCGGTGAGGGCCGGCGCCGCCAGCCCGACGCTGACGGTCACCCCGAGCGGCCGCTCGTCCTCGCCGACCGCGAGGCGAGCGAAGGCCCGGCGGATCTCCTCGGCCACCCGCCGGCCGGCGACGAAATCCCGATCGGCCAGGAACAGCACGAATTCCTCGCCGCCCCAGCGCGCGAAGAGATCCTCTGGACCCAGCCCCTCCTCGACCAGCCGGGCGAAGGCGATCAGCACCTCGTCGCCGAGCGCGTGACCATGGGTGTCGTTGATCGCCTTGAAATGATCGATGTCGAAGAACATCAGCGTGCCCGCGTCGGGCGCCCGCTCCAACCGCTCGCGCGCCCGGGTCACGAAGGCCCGCCGCGACAGAGCGCCGGTGAGATCGTCGCGTTCCGCCGCCCGCCGATGGTGCATGTTGGAACGCTCCGACGACATCGCCAGGAGGAAATGGGCGCAGATCAGCCCGACCACCAGCACGCCCAGCCCGAGCCAGGTGACCCAACTCGATTCGATCGAAGCGAGGCCGCGCAACTCGACCGGCGCGATCATCATGAGAACGCCGCGCAGCGACAGGATCGTCCCGACGGTGGCGAAGGCGGCGATCGCCCGGCCCCGCGACGGCAGCCGCTCGCCGCCCGCGTCCCGTTGCAGCGTCCGCGCGACCATCGCGCAATAGACCGCGCAGAGCACCGAGGCGGCGATCACCCGCAGGTCGAACCGCTCCATGAACGTCGGCCACCGGCACAGGAACAGCCAGAGCCCCGCCCCGCACAACGCGACGCCCCAGCCCGGCGTGCGGCCGCAGAACCGCCGCGCGCCGGTATGGAGGAGCCCGTAGCTCGCCAGGATGATCGCGTTCGCGATCGCGATCGACCACACGTCGCCGATCCGATCGCGCAGCGACAGCAGCACCACGCCGGGGACCAGGATCAGAAAACCGAGACCCCAATCGAGCCGCTCGCGCGCGGTCCGGTCGTCCCACCAGCTGACGAGGAACAACAGCCCCATCGATCCGAGGATCAGGGTCGACACCAGAAGCAACGTGTGGATGTCGATCGCGAGCATCGATGAGGCCGGGGGTTGCGGGACCATCTTGAATCTCTCACGATCACCAGGATCGAGGAGCCCTCAGTATTCTCCGGGATCCCCGAACAGAGAATTAACGCCCCGGAAGAACACGGTTGCAACAACAATTTTCACGCGCATTCCCTTAGGATATCACACCGGATCGGCTTCGATCGAGAGCGCGTGGACCCGCTCCGCCAGCTCGTCCTTGACCACCTCGTGGATCATCCGATGGCGCTGCACCCGCGACACGCCGGCGAAGGCCGGGGCGACGATCCGGACCAGAAAATGCGTCTCGCCGTCGTGATGGTGGCCGCCGTGACCGTGATGGCTCTCCGATTCGTCCACGACGTCGAGAAAGGTCGGGGAGAAGGCGGCGGTGAGCTTGTCGATCATGCGCTGGCGATAGGTCATGGCGAAATCCGATTTCGGTGGCGTCGACCTCATGTTAACCCTGTGGCGCTCTGATCGGAACCGATCCGTGCGCCCCGTCCCTTCACGTCGTCGCGTTCGATCTTGAAGCCGTCCGCCCGAAACCCCATGATCGCTCGATGACCCTGGACTTCGACCTCTTCGAACACATCCGCATCCGGCCCGACCCCGAGCGTGTGGCGCGTCGGTCCCTGCCGCCGTGCGAATGGGAAGGCTGCGACGCCGCCGCCACCCATCGCGCGCCGAAGGGCCGCGACCGCGAGGGGCAGTATCACCGTTTCTGCCTCGACCACGTCCGCCTCTACAACAAGTCCTACAACTACTTCTCCGGCATGCCCGAGGAGGCCGTCGCCGATTTCCAGAAGGACGCCGGCATCGGCCACCGTCCCACCTGGAACATGGGGGTCAATCCCGATTCGCAGGCCGGTCGCGCCCGCGCGCGGAGCGACGACTTCGAGATCCCGAAGAACTGGTCGCGCCGCTCCGGCGATCCGCGCCTGCAGTTCGGCCGTGGCCGCCCGCACATGGCTCGGCCGCAGCCGACCCGACGCGCCAAACCCCTGGAGAAGAAGGCGCTCGAGACCCTCGGCCTGCCCGAGACCGCCGCCGCGGAGGAAATTCGCGCCCGCTACAAGGATCTGGTCAAGCGTCACCACCCCGACGCCAACGGCGGCGACCGCTCCCAGGAGGCCCGCCTCCAGGAGATCATTCAGGCCCACAAGCTGTTGCGGACCGCCGGCCTGTGCTGACCACCCCCCGGCCTTGCCGCGGAACGCGTTTCACGCATGGGTGCCATTCGTCTTCCGCCACGCGCGGACGATGACGACGGCATGACTGGTGCGCGCGCGTCCACCCGGCTAGAGTGCCGACCGACCGCAACGACGACCCCCCGGTGGCGACCGCGACCAGACCTCTCCGCCCGAGGCGCAGGGATGACCGCCGGGACGGAGGAATGATGAGCGACCCCGAGAAGACCGCCGGCCTGCCCGACACCACCGTTTCCGTTCGCGACACTTTCGGTTTCGAAAGCGATCTGAGGGTTCCCGCCTACAAAGAGCCGAACGAATACGTCCCCGATCTCGATCCGGACTATCTGTTCGATCGCGACACGACCCTCGCCATTCTCGCCGGCTTCGCCCGCAACCGCCGCGTGATGGTCACCGGCTTCCACGGCACCGGCAAGTCGACCCACATCGAGCAAGTCGCCGCCCGCCTCAACTGGCCCTGCGTGCGCGTCAACCTCGACAGCCACATCTCCCGCATCGACCTGATCGGCAAGGACGCCATCGTCGTGCGTGACGGCATGCAGGTGACCGAATTCCGCGACGGCATCCTGCCCTGGGCCTATCAGAACAACGTCGCCCTGGTCTTCGACGAATACGACGCCGGCCGCCCGGACGTGATGTTCGTCATCCAGCGCGTGCTGGAGAGCTCCGGCCGCCTGACGCTGCTCGACCAGAACCGCGTGATCAAGCCGCACCCCGCCTTCCGCCTCTTCGCCACCGCGAACACGATCGGCCTCGGCGACACCTCCGGCCTCTATCACGGCACGCAGCAGATCAATCAGGCGCAGATGGACCGCTGGTCGATCGTCACCACGCTGAACTATCTGCCGCACGACGAGGAGGTCGGCATCGTCCTCTCCAAGGCGCGGCACTATCGCAACGACGCCGGCCGCGACATCGTCTCCAAGATGGTCCGCGTCGCCGACATGACCCGCAACGCCTTCGTCTCCGGCGAACTCTCCACCGTGATGAGCCCGCGCACGGTCATCACCTGGGCGGAGAACGCCGAGATCTTCGGCGACGTCGGTTTCGCGCTGCGCGTCACCTTCCTCAACAAGTGCGACGAGACCGAACGCCCGAAGGTCGCCGAGTTCTACCAGCGCTGCTTCGGCAAGGATCTGCCGGAGAGCGCGATCAACGTCGTGCTGAGCTGAGGAACGAGGCCGCGAACCGCCGATGGCGCCCAAAGACAAGTCCCCTTCGCCGAACGAGCCCTTCAAACAGGCGCTGACCGCCTGTATGCGGGCGATTTCGCGCGTGCCGGATCTCGAGGTCGCCTTCGGCACCGATCGCCCGGCCATCACCGGCCACACCGCCCGCCTGCCCGAGCCGACGCGCAAGCTCTCGCGCGAGGAGGCCCGCGTGTTGCGCGGTCAGGCCGATTCGATGGCGCTGCGCCTCGCCGCCCACGACGCCTCCGTCCACCGTCACTACATGCCGGAGGGCGCGGATGCCCGCGCGGTCTGGGAGGCGGTCGAGCAGGCGCGCTGCGAGGCGATCGGCGCCCGCCGCATGGAGGGCGTCAAGGCGAACCTCTCGGCGATGCTCGAGGCGCGTTACGCCAAGATGCAGGCCGCCGACGTCACCGACCGCGCCGACGCGCCGCTCGCCGACGCGCTCGCCCTGATGGTGCGCGAGCGCCTGACCCGTCAGGCCCCGCCGCTCGCCGCCGCCCGCATCGTCGACCTCTGGCGTCCGCAGATCGAACAAAAGGCGATGGCCGCCCTCGATCGGCTCGAGGGCACGATCGAGGATCAGAAGGCCTTCGCCCACGTCGTCCGCGACATTCTCTCCGCCCTCGACATGGCCGAGGACCTCGGCGACGAGCCGGAGGAGAGCGAGGAGGCCGAAGGCGCCGACGAGAACCAGGGCGACGACCAGGAACAGTCGGGCGAGCCGGAGAACCAGGACGGATCCGACCGTTCCGAGGCCACCGCCTCCGAGAGCGCCGGCGACGAGCAGGAGGAGGGCGACGCCGAGGCCGCCGACGGCTACGCCGACGAGACCGCCGAGGAGGACGGCACCGAGAGCGAGGCCGCCTCCGAGGCGCGCCGCCCGGAGCAGCCGCAGAACAGCCGCCCGATCGACGACTACAAGGTCTTCACCACCCGCTTCGACGAGGTGATTCACGCCGACGAGCTCTGCGAGGTGCCCGAGCTCGAGCGCCTGCGCGCCTATCTCGACAAGCAGCTGGCGCCGCTCCAGGGCGCCGTCGCCCGCCTCGCCAACCGCCTCCAGCGCAAGCTGATGGCGCAGCAGAACCGCTCGTGGATGTTCGACCTCGAGGAGGGCGTGCTCGACACCTCCCGCCTCGTGCGCGTCGTCATCGATCCGATGGCGCCGCTCTCGTTCAAGCGCGAGAAGGACACCGACTTCCGCGACACCATCGTCACGCTGCTCATCGACAATTCCGGCTCGATGCGCGGCCGTCCGATCACCGTGGCGGCGACCTGCGTCGACATTCTCGCCCGCACGCTGGAGCGCTGCGGCGTCAAGGTCGAGATCCTCGGCTTCACCACCAAGGCGTGGAAGGGCGGACAGTCGCGCGAGGCCTGGCTCCAGGCCGGCAAGCCCGCGACCCCCGGCCGCCTCAACGACCTGCGCCACATCGTCTACAAGGCCGCCGACGCGCCCTGGCGCCGCTCGCGCCGCAATCTCGGCCTGATGATGCGCGAGGGGCTCCTCAAGGAGAACATCGACGGCGAGGCTCTGGATTGGGCCCATCAGCGCCTGCTCGGTCGGTCGGAGAGTCGCCGCATTCTGATGATGATCTCCGACGGCGCGCCGGTCGACGACTCGACCCTCTCGGTCAACCCCGGCAACTATCTCGAGCGCCACCTGCGCCGGGTCATCGAGGACATCGAGACGCGGTCGCCGGTGGAACTGATCGCCATCGGCATCGGCCACGACGTCACCCGCTACTACAAGCGCGCCGTGACGATCGTCGACGCCGAGGAACTGGCAGGGGCCATGACCGACCAACTCGCCTCCCTCTTCGACGAGAACGCCCGCGGCGAACCCGCCGCCGGCCGTCGGCCGGCTCCGCGTCGTCGATGGGCCTGATCCGCTGGGGCCTCGCCTCCGCCGCCGTGTGTGTCGCGCTGGTCGTCGGCGTGGCGCCGAGCCTCATGCCCGGCACCACCGAGGTCGAGGCCGCCTTCACCGCGCCGCGCGGACTGACCGTCGAGGCGCGCCCGATCGTGGCCTTTCGCCCGTCCGAACCCGAGCGGCGGCGCTTCGGCGGGCTCGACTTCGTCGGCGGTCTGGTGCTGAAGAGCCGCGATCGCGCCTTCGGCGGCCTCTCCGGCCTGCGCACCCTCGATCACGGCCGCCGCCTCCTCGCCATCTCCGACGAGGGCTCGTGGTTCACCGCCCGCCTCGCCACCGACGCGGCCGGCCGCCCGACCGCCGTGACCGACGCGGTCGTCGCCCCCCTTCTCGACGAGGCCCGCCGCCCCTTTCGCGGCAAATATTCCCGCGACGCCGAGAGCCTGTCGCTGCGCCCCGTCGGCGACGGCTGGGAGGCCCGGGTCGGCTTCGAGCGGCGCCACCGCGTCGTCGCCTATCGCGCCACCGGCCCGGTCGAGGACCTCGTCCGCGCACCCGGCCGCGCGATCACCATTCCCGTCGAGATCGGCGCCCTGCCCACCAACGAGGGACTCGAGGCGATCGCCGACACGCCCGCCGGCGCCCCCCTGGTGCTGATCGCCGAGACGCCCGAGCCCGGCGCCGAGACCGATCCCGGCTGGATCCTCGGCGGCCCCGCGCCCGGCCGCTTCCGCCTCGCCACCAGCGACGGCTTCGCGGTCACCGATGCCGCCGTCCTGCCCTCCGGCGATCTCCTCGTCCTTCAGCGCCGGCTCGCCTGGTACGGCGCCTTCGCCATGCGCCTCGTCCGGATCGCGCGGACCGATCTCGTCCCCGGACGGGTCGTCACCGGCGACCTCGTCTACGAAAGCGGCGGCGGCGACGAGATCGACAACATGGAGGGCCTCGCCGTCGACGTCGACACCGACGGCGCGACCCTGATCACGCTCGTCTCCGACGACAACTTCTTCTGGCTGCAGCGCACGCTGCTCCTGCGCTTCCGGCTCGTCGACTCCTCGGCGAAAACGTGATCCGATTAACGCTTCGATAAGGTTACCCCGCCACAAATGGGGGCGGACGCGATCCCCGTCGGGCCGCGTCGATCGATCAGCGTGAAGTACGTTTCCCCGCTCGGGAACCGGAGGTGTTTAGGATGTTTTCCCGTCGTGAGACCCTCGCCGGGACGGCCGCGGCCGGCGCGACCCTGTTTCTCGCCTGCGCCACCGCCCTGCCCGCCGCGGCCGAGACCACGGTCGAGGCGACCTACGCGGCGACGCTCGCCGGCTTTCCGGTCGGTTCGGGAACCCTGACCTTCGACGCCGCCTCGAACGGCGACTGGCGCGCCGCCGTCGACGCCCAGGTGCGCGGCCTCGCCACCATCGTCGCCAATCGCACCGCCTCGGCCAGCGCCTCCGGCCGCGCCGGCCCCAAGGCCATGCTCTCCAAGGACTACGCGCTGCGGATCGAAGGCGGCGCCGAACCCAATCGGGTCGACATCGACTTCGCCGGCGCCAACGTCAAGGCGGTCTCGGCGACCGAGCTGCACTTCCCCGGCTGGGATCGCCGCATTCCGCTCCTGCCCGAGCACAAGAAGGGGGTGATCGATCCGCTCGCCGCCTTCGTTCTGCCGCTCGCCCCCGGTCAGGACGCGATGGCCCAGGCCAATTGCGACCACACCGCCAAGGTCTTCGACGGCCGCGTCCGCTACGACCTGCGCATGACCTACGGCGCGCGCATGGAGGTCCAGGGCAAGCAGGGTTATTCCGGCCCGGCACTCGTCTGCGCCGTCGCCTATCGCCCGATCGCCGGCTATCGCCCGCTGTCGCCGGCCGAGGAGAAGTTCGAGCGCAATCTCGAATTCTCGATCTGGTTCGTGCCCGCCGGCGACGCCCGCATGATGATCCCCTACAAGGTCGTGGTCGGCACGCCCGTCGGCCTGCTCCAGGTCTATGCCCATTCCTTCACCGTGAAGGGCACCCAGACCGCCGAGGACACCACCGCCTCGATCCCCACCAAGAAGCGCTGAGGGACCGCGCCGCGCGGGCCCGGCCACGAAGCTCGACGAACGAAAGAGGCCCCGGATCGCTCCGGGGCCTCTTTCGTTTCACGTCGTCGGGATCCGATCGCCTCAGGCGGCGGTCGCCATCCGATCCGGGATCGGCCACAGGAGGTTCATCACCAGCCGGTAGGGCACCAGGAACAGCGCGGCGAAGGCGAGCTTCACCGAAAAGTCGGCGAGCGCCCAGGAGACCCAGCGCGCCGCCTCGACACCGGCGGTGCCGAGCAGGGTCGCGCTCTCCGCCGAGAACGGATCGGCGGCGCCGAGGAAGCCGAAGAGCCCGGCGAAGGCGAGCGAGAAGAACACCGTCGTATCGGTCGCCGAGCCGAGCAGCGAGCCGACGAACGGCGCCTTCCACCACCCCGAGCGGCGCAGCCGGTCGAACACCGTCACGTCCAGCAGCTGCCCGACCAGGAAGGCGGTCGCCGAGGCGATCGCGATGCGCGGGGTCGCCAGCGCCACCGACAGCACCACCGCCATCAGGAATCCGACCACGATCACCCGACGCGCCACCGCGACGCCGAAGCGGCGATTGGTGAGATCGGTGACCAGGAAGGCGGCCGGATAGGTGAAGGCGCCCCAGGTGAGGAGATCCGCCAGATCGAGCCCGCCGATCGTCGCCTGGACCGGATATTGGACCAGGATGTTCGACGAGACGACCACGGCCACCATCGCGGCGATCGCGGTGACCCAGGCCGAACGCGGAACGCCGCCCGCCGGGATCCCGGGGGCGGCGCCTGCGGTCACGAGGACCGAGGTGTCGCGATCGTTCACGCGGCCGCCTTCGCGGCCTGCGCCTTGGCGATCTCGCGCTTCAGCACGCGGGCGCGCGGGCTCAGCTCGAGCTCGGCCGCCTTGGCGAGGAACGCGTCGATACCGCCGCGATGCTCGACCGAACGCAGCGCGTGGGCCGAGATGCGGAGGCGCACGCCTTCGCCCAGAGCCTCGGAGAGCAGCGTCACCGAGACGAGGTTGGGCAGAAAGCGCCGACGGGTACGGTTGTTGGCGTGGCTGACGTTGTTGCCGGTCAGCACGGCCTTGCCGGTCAATTCACAGCGACGAGCCATGATGTCATATCCTTCTCGAGGCCGGTTCCGAAGAGAGGAGCCGGGTTCCACGTCTCACGAGGTGTCGGAAAAAGTTGCTCTCCTATAGTGACGGGAGGCGGGGGCGTCAAGTCTCGTCGCCGGCTTCTTCGCCACCACACCCGCGCTCGCCGCGAAATCGCCGCTTCCCCCGGTCATGGAAGGGCACTCCCCCGTTTCGAAGGTTCGCGATGTCCCGCTTCCCCCTCGCCGCCGCGGCGCTCGCCGCGCCCCTCGCCCTGGCTCTCCTCACCCCCGCCGGTCCAGCCTCGGCCGCGGAGGCGGCGCTGCCCCCGGCGGCCCTCCATTACGGCCTCACCGTGGCCGGCCTGCCGATCGCCCGCGCCGACCTCTCCCTCGACGATCGCGGCGGCCGCTACGACGCCGACGTCGAATGGCGCACCGTCGGCATCGCCGGGATCTTCGCCGCCGCCTCCGGCAAGGTCGCGGCCCAGGGCCGGCTCGTCGGCGGGCGGCCCCACCCGCGCGCCTATCGCCTGATCGAACGCAACGGCGACACCCCCTTCGACGTCGCCATGGCGCTCTCCGGCGGCCGCGTCGGCCGGCTCGTGGTCGAGCCCCCCGCCAAGATCGGCGAGGACATCGTGCCCGTCGAGGCCGAACACCTGCGCGGCGTGATCGACCCACTCTCCGCCGCCCTGATCCCCGGCTCCACGCCGGCCTCGGCGGTCTGCGACCGCACCCTGCCGATCTTCGACGGCTGGAGCCGCTGGGACGTCCGCCTCACCGCGAAGACCACCCTGGAGACAGCCCCGACCGGCATGCGCGGCCCCACCGTGGTCTGTTCCGCCCGCTGGGTGCCGATCGCCGGCCATCGCGAGGGGCACCGCTCGGTGCGCTACATGGCCGAGAACCGCGACCTCGAGGTGCGCCTCGCCCGTCTGCCCGATCGCGACCTGTGGCTCCCGGTCGAGGCCTCCGTCGGCACCATGATCGGCACCGCCCGCGCCACCCTCGAGACCGTGACGACCGGCGGCCGCTGACGCCGGCGCCGGCGCCCGCCCCGGCTGCGTTCCGTCCCGTCGTGGCACGAAATCGTATACGGCGGCGGACCCTCCTCGGCCGCGTCCGACGGCGGCGTCCCTCGATCTCGTGGCGAGCCCCATCGGCCCCACCAGATCTCGAGAAAACAAGACGAGAACATCGACGAGTCCGTGATTCGTCGCCCCTGCGTTCCCGGTTTCTCGGCTTCTCGAGCGCGGCCACGGGTGCGACCAGGCCGCGTCTTCATCCTTTGCTCGAGACCGCGCCGCGTTCCGCCTCTCTCGCGCCGAACCGACATCCGGCACCGCCCCCCGCCACGACGACGCGCGCCGTCCCAATGCGGCACGCAAGGATGAACGGCACCGCCGGACGGTACGCGCCCGCGCGCCTCGGCCGATCCAGATCTCGTGGGTCGCGGCACGGTACCCCCCATATGGACCGGGGATGAAACCGGAACATCGCCCGGTCCGTGATTCGTCGATGCTCCGTTCCGGCTTCCTTCGAAATCTCCATCGCCGCCGTCCTTGTCCCTCGATCGGCCGCGCCAGCGGAGCCGCGACGGTCGCCGCGACCGTCTCCTTTCGGCACGCTCGCCTTACCGGCATCGCGCGCGGCGTCCGTCCCGGCCGCCGCCCCGCGCCGACCCACCCCCAGATACGGGACCGACCGTTCCTCCAGAGACCACATCTCGAGGAAACACAGCCGGAACATCGCGGAAGCAGTGATTCGTCGCCGTCCCGTTCCCGCTTTCGGCGGATCGTGAACGGCGACGCCGTTCGGCAGGGATCGCGTCGCCGAGATCGGGATCGGGCTTGCGTCCGGCCGCCGCGTCGGACCATGGTCGCGCGGAACCGCAGGCGGGAGACGACGATGACGACGAGGGACAATCCGATCGAGCGGATCGGCTGGGCGCGGCTGGGCCTCGTCGTCGGGCTCGTTCTCTTCGTCGGTCTCGGCGTCCAGGCGATCGTCAAGCACGACGCCGAATGGGCGCAGGTCTTCGTCGTGGCCGGCCGTCAACTCTGGCGCGGCGAGGATTTCTACGCCGCCGGCACGCTCTATCTCTATCCGCCCTTCGGTGCCCTGGTCGGCCTTCTCTTCGCGCCGCTGCCGGAATGGGCGGTGCGTCTCTCCTGGTATCTGGTCGACGTCGCCGCCGTGATCGCCCTCGCCGTCGCCGCCTGGCGGCTCTCCGGCGGCGGCGCGCTCGAGGCGCCGTCGCGCCGGACCCGCGACGACTGGACGATCGTCGCCCTCGGCGCCGTCGTCGCCGTGCCCTTCGCCTGGAACACGCTGCTGCACCAACAGGCCGATCTCGTCATCGACGCCCTGGTGGCCCTCGGCGCGCTCATGGCCCTGCGGCGCCGGCCGATCCTCGCCGGCGTGCTGATCGGCCTCGGCGCCGCCTTCAAGGGCCCGCCGCTCCTCTTCGTCGTCTATTTCCTGTGGCGCCGCGAGTGGCTCGCCGCGCTCGCCCTGGTCGCGACCGCCGTCGGCGTCAATCTCCTGCCCGATCTCGTCGCCCGCGCCCCCGAGGGCGGCACCTGGGTCGGCCTGTGGCTCGGCCGCTGGGTCCTGCCGGCGACCGGCGTCGACACCGCGCTCGGCAGTTGGGGCACTGCGCTGATCTTCAATCAGTCGCTCTCCGGCACCGTCCAGCGCCTCGCCAACACCATGCTCGTCGCCGGCGACGGCGGCCTCGTCGTCGCCGCCAAGGCGACGTTGATCGAGACCCGTCCCCTGAAGGCGATCACCTACGGCCTGATGGGCCTCCTCGGGCTCGCGACCTTCGTCGCCTCGATCCTCGGCGACATCGGCCGCAAGGGCACCACCCCCTCCGCCGAGACCACGGCGCGGGCGACCGAACTGGCGATCGTGCCGCTCCTGATGCTGTTGTTCTCGCCGATGTCGGGCCTCGCCCATTTCCCCATCGTCGCGCTCGCGGCGCTGATCCTGGCGCGCCGCGCCGTGATCGCCCGCGACCACCGCGCCGCCCTCCCCCTCGGCGTCGCCGTGGTGATGGCGGTCCTCGTCAACAAGGATCTGGTCGGCGCGACGATCTACGACGCGGTCCTGTGGTCCGGCGCGGCGACGATCGCCGCGCTGGCGCTGTGGTTCGGCTGCGTGCTGGTGCTGGCGCGGGGCGAGGACTGCCCCGCCTGAGACGCGCTCAGATCGACCAGTCCTCACCACCGCCGAGGATCGCCGCGACCACCGCCTCGGCCGCAGCCTCGAGGCTCGTCGCGGCGGTGTCGAGGCGCAGATCCGGATCCTCGGGCGGCTCGTAGGGCGAGGAGATCCCGGTGAAGTTCGGGATCGCCCCGGCCCGCGCCTTGGCATAGAGCCCCTTGACGTCGCGCGTCTCGCAGACCTCGAGCGGTGTGTCGACGAAGATCTCGAGGAACTCGCCCGCCCCGATCGTCTCCCGCGCCATCGCCCGCTCCGCCCGGAACGGCGAGATGAAGGAGACGAGCACGATCAGCCCGGCATCCGCCATCAGCCGGGCGACCTCGCCGACCCGGCGGATGTTCTCGACCCGATCGGCGTCGGAGAAGCCGAGATCCTTGTTGAGCCCGTGCCGGATGTTGTCGCCGTCGAGGAGGAAGGTATGCCGCCCCTGAGCGTGCAGCGCCGCCTCGACGCGATTGGCGATGGTCGACTTGCCCGAGCCGGAAAGTCCGGTGAACCACACGACCTTCGCCCGCTGCCCCTTCTGCGCCGCCCGCGCCTCGCGCGTGACGTCGAGCGCCTGGGCGTGCACGTTGGTCGCCCGCCGGAGCGCATGGTCGATCATCCCCGCCGCCACCGTGGCGTTGGTCAGACGATCGATCAGGATGAAGGCGCCGGTCTCGCGGTTCTCGGCGTAAGGATCGAAGGCGATCGCCTCGCCGAGCGCCACTTCGACCCGCGCCACCGCGTTGAGCGCCAGCGTGTCGGCCGGCCGTTCGACGAAGGAATTGACGTCGATCTCGGCGCGAATGGTCATGACCGACCCCGCCACCGTCCGGGTTCCGCACTTGATCAGATAGGACCGCCCCGGCAGCAAGGGCTCCTCGGCCATCCACACGAGCCGCGCCGCGAAACGATCGGCGACCGCCGGCCGCGCGCGCGGATCGGCGAGCACGTCGCCGCGCGAGACGTCGATCTCCCGGTCGAGCGTGATCGTCACCGCCTCGCCGGCTTCCGCCTCGTCGAGATCGCCGTCCCAGGTGACGATCCGCGCCACCCTGGCCGACGTGCCCGACTTCGCCACCACCACCGCGTCGCCCGGCCGGATCCGGCCCGAGGCGATCGTGCCGGAGAAGCCGCGAAAATCGAGATCGGGCCGGTTGACCCACTGGACGCTCATCCGGAACGGGGCCGCGGCGGCGTGCGTCCGCACCTCGACCGCCTCGAGATGCTCGAGCAGCGTCGGCCCGTCGTACCACGGGGTCCGCGTCGAGCGGCTGCAGACGTTGTCGCCGAACCGCGCCGAGACCGGCACCGCCTCGACGCTCTCGAAACCGAAATCCTTCGTGAAGGCACGGAATTCGCCGGCGATCCGCTCGAACACCTCGGCCGAGAAATCGACCAGATCGATCTTGTTGACCGCGAGCACCACGTGACGGATGCCGAGCAGCGACACCAGGAAGGCATGTCGCCGCGTCTGGGTGACGAGCCCGACGCGGGCGTCGACCAGGATCACCGCGAGGTCCGAGGTCGAGGCCCCGGTCGCCATGTTGCGGGTGTACTGCTCGTGGCCGGGCGTGTCGGCGACGATGAATTTGCGCCGCTCCGTGGTGAAGAAGCGATAGGCGACGTCGATGGTGATGCCCTGCTCGCGCTCCGCCTCGAGCCCGTCCAGCAACAGCGCCAGATCCACCTCCTCGCCGGTGGTGCCGAACTTGCGGCTGTCGCGGGCGACGGCGGCGAGCTGATCCTCGAACACCAGCTTGGTGTCGTAGAGGAGCCGCCCGATCAGCGTCGACTTGCCGTCGTCGACCGAGCCGCAGGTGAGAAAGCGCAGGAGCGACTTCGTCTCCTGCGCGACCAGAGGATCGGCGACGGGGCGCGCCGCGACGGCCTGGGAAACGGCGTTCATCAGAAATAGCCCTCGCGCTTCTTCTTTTCCATCGAGCCGCTGTCGTCGTGGTCGATCAGGCGGCCCTGGCGTTCGGAGGTCCGCGCGATCAGCATCTCGCGCAGGATGTCGGGAAGCGTCGTCGCCTCGCTCTCGATCGCCCCGGTCAAGGGCCAACAGCCGAGCGTGCGGAACCGCACCAGTCGGGTCTCGATCCGCTCGTCCGGTCGCAGCTCGAGACGGTCGTCGTCGGCCATGATCAACATGCCGCCGCGCTCGACCACCGGCCGCTCCGCCGCGAAATAGAGCGGCACGATCGGGATCTCCTCGGCGGCGATGTATTGCCAGATGTCGAGCTCGGTCCAATTGGAGAGCGGAAAGGCGCGGATCGATTCTCCCGGCGCCACCCGCGCGTTCCACAAGTTCCACAGCTCCGGCCGCTGGGTCTTCGGATCCCAGCCGTGCGAGGCGGTGCGGAACGAGAAGATGCGCTCCTTGGCGCGGCTCTTCTCCTCGTCGCGGCGCGCCCCACCGAAGGCCGCGTCGAACCCGTATTTCGTCAGCGCCTGCTTCAACCCTTCCGTCTTCATGACGTGGGTATGGGTCGCCGAGCCGTGCGTGAACGGCGAGATCCCCGCCTTCACCCCGTCCTCGTTGACGTGGACCAGAAGCTCGAGCCCGAGCCGCCGCGCGGTCGCGTCCCGAAAGGCGATCATCTCGCGAAACTTCCAGCCGGTGTCGACGTGGAGGAGCGGGAACGGCGGCTTCGACGGATGAAAGGCCTTCATCGCCAGATGCAGCATCACCGCCGAATCCTTGCCCACCGAATAGAGCATCACCGGATTGCGGAACTCGGCGGCGACCTCGCGCAGAATGCGGATGCTCTCCGCCTCGAGCGCCTTCAGATGCGTGTGACGTGCGACCGGCATGGAAACCCTCGGGGTGACGCGCGCCGGGCGAACCCGACCGTGCGAAGAGGGTTCACGATCTAGACGGCGTCTCCCGTCGATCCAAGCAATGGAGGCGCCTCGACCCGGCCCTTTCGGGCTTCGCGGGCGGATCGGCTTTGCCCGAGGGTGGAGGCGCGCGGGACTGCGTTTTGCCGCGACGCGGGATCGGGGCACCCGGTTCGTCGTCCGGGCGCCGTCGGGCAATCGAAATCTTATTCTGCGTCGCGGCGCGATCGCGCGCCCGCCATGCTCCGCCGCCTCACGCCGCCGAGCCCTTCCAGCCGTCGATGGCGCCGAGCGCCGCCGAGAGATCGGTGCCGAGACGATCGATCTCGCCGTCCTCCACCACGCGCGCCTCGAGCCGCGCCGCCCGCTCGAGCTCGGCCGCCCGCTCCGCCACCCGCCGCGCCCCGACGTTGAAGCTCATCGACTTCAACGCATGGGCCGCCGCGCCGAGCCGCTCGAGATCCCCCGAACGCGCCGCCTCGTGCAGATCGCGCAGCTTCTCCGCCGACTGCGTCTCGTAGAGGCGGGTCACCCGGTCGACCACCGCGCTCGCCCCGCCGGCCATCGCCCGGAGATCGGCGAGAACGCTGCCGTCGAGCACCGGCGTCTCCTCCGCCGCGCCGTCCGCCGCACGCGCGTCGGCGGCCGTCGTCTCGGCCTCGCTCTCCTCGACCCCGACGGTCTCGACCAGATGGAGCGCATGAGCCCGGATCACCGCCTCGAGCTGGGCCAGGGTAAAGGGCTTGTGCAGCACCCCGTCCATCCCCGCCGCGCGCCAGGCGTCCGCCACCGTGCCGACGACATGGGCGGTGAGCGCGACGATCGGCGTGCGCGGCGCTCCCTCGGCCGCCTCGCGCGCCCGGATCTCGCGGGTCGCGTCGAACCCGTCGAGCACCGGCATCGAGCCGTCCATCAACACCAGATCCCACGCCGAGGCCGCGACCGCCGCGACCGCCTCGCGGTCGTCGACGGCGAAGGTCGCGGTGATGCCGAGCCGCGACAGCGCCGCCGCCGCGACCTCGCGATTGACCTCCGCATCGTCGGCGACGAGGACGCGCAGGCCTTCGAACCGCACCGAGGCCACCGCCCCGTGCCGCCCCCGCTCCTCGAGCGAGGCGAGGGGCCGCCCCTCGGCGAGACGGGCGACCACCGCGTCGAGATCGCTCCGGCTCGCCGGCCAACCGATCGAGGTCGCGGCCGCGCCCGAGGCGACCAGCCCCTCGACGTCCTCCGCCGGCGGCGCCAGCACCACCACGCCCCCCCCGGCGAGCGACTCGAGCCTCGGCCGGTCGCGCAGGGCGGCGGGATCGGCGACGACGAGACGCGCGCCGGGGGCGAGATCGGCGAGGTCGTCGACCGACGCCGGGATCGCCCTGAAGCCGGCGAGCCGCAGATGATGCATCACCATCGCCGCGCTCTGGCGCCCCGCGAGCGCCACCACCGCGATCGCCCGCTCGCCCTCCGCGAGCCGATGCCAGGGCGCGACCTCCGCCGTCGCCACCGTCGTCGGCAGGGTGAAGAAGAAACAGGTGCCGCGCCCCTCGACGCTGGTCACCGCGATCTCGCCACCCATCGCGTCGACCAGACGTCGGGCGATGGCGAGACCCAGCCCGGTGCCGCCGAACTTGCGGGTGGTCGACTGGTCGGCCTGGGTGAAGGCGTCGAAGAGGGTCCCGAGCTTGTCCTCGGCGATACCGATGCCGGTGTCGACCACCGCGAAGAGGACGCGGTCGTCGCCGGTCGCCTCCACTTCGATCGAGACGCCGCCGCTCTCGGTGAACTTCAGCGCGTTGTTGACGAGATTGGCGAGAACCTGCCCTAGTCGGGTCGGATCGGCGTCGATCCGCGCCTCGCGCGGCAGATCGATCCGCGCGGCGAGATCGAGCCCCTTCGATCGCGCGCGGTCGGCGAAGAGCTTCAGCACGGTGTCGACCGCCTCGTGCGGATCGACGGCGAGATGCTCGACCTCGAGCTTGCCCGCCTCGATCTTCGAGAGATCGAGAATGTCGTTGATGATGGCGAGAAGGCTCGCCCCCGACCGCGCGATCACCTCCGCCTGCCGTCGCGCGCGATTGGGCAGATCACCGACCGCGAGCAGTTCCGCCATCACCAGGATGCCGTTCATCGGCGTGCGGATCTCGTGGCTCATGGTGGCGAGGAAGTCGGATTTGGCGCGATTGGCCTCCTCCGCCTCGCGCGCGGCGCGCGCGTAATCGGCGGTGCGGTCGGCGACGTCCTGTTCCAGACGCTCGCGATGACGGGCGAGCCGGTCGTCGCGCTCGCGGATGTCGCCGAGCATGGTGTTGAAGCCCTCGACCAGCACGCCGGCCTCGTCGCGGCTCTCCACCGCCAGTGTCACGCCGTAGTCGTGGCCGGCGCCGACCCGCGCCATGGTCTCGGTGAGGGACCGGAGCGGCCGCGTGATCCGCCCTTCGAGGCGGAACGTGACCAGGAGCGCCAGCGCCAGCGCGGCGAACCCGCCCGAAAGGCCGACGCCGGCCGCCGCCGCCACGCGCCCCGGAAGATCGCGCGTGTCGGCGATCAACCGCAGCCGGCCGACCTCCTCGCCGCCGAGAACCACCGGCACGCGAACCTCGATCGTGCGATTGGCGATGAGCGTCGGCACCGAGATGGGGGTCGCGGGGTCGTCGAGCACGAGATCGCGCATCAACTGCTCGGTCGCGCCGACGTCGGCGATCACACGGCCGTCGCGGCGTTCGATCGCGGCGAAGACGATGCCGTCGATGCGGCCGATCGCCCGAATGACCTGATGCGCCCCGGTCGGATCGCCCTCCGCGGTCGCCCGCGCGCCGGCCGCCGCCAGCACCGTGGCGGTGGCGAAGAGCCCGTCCCGCTTGGCGACCGCGTAACGCGCCGCCTCGAACCACACCCCGAGACCGACGATCGCGACGAGCGCGACCGAGATGGCCGAGACCACCAAGAGGAGGAGGCGTGCGCGGATCGTCATCGTCGGGCGTTTCATGACCGAACCATGCCGCGACGTCGTTAAGGCATCGCCAACGGGACCGTGAAAATGCCCCGCCACCTCACACGGAAATTTAGGGGGTGAATATTAGAATGCCCCATGGTCAACCACACGAGTCGGGCTTCGAAGGGCAGGAAGTTGACGAGAATCGCCGATACCAGCGCCAGATACGATTGGGTTTTCGAGTCCGCGACCGAAATTCTCGCGGTCGACGACGATCCCATTCAGCGCGAGTTCTGCTCGGTCTATCTCTCCGCGCCCGGCGTCACGGTGACCACCGCCGAGGACGCCGAGGAGGCCCTGGCGATCCTCGCCGAGCGCCGGTTCGACGCCGCCCTCTTCGACGTCGACATGCCCGGCATGAACGGGATCGATCTCGTCGCCCACCTGCGCGCCCGGCCCGGCTTCGACGATCTGCCGATCATGGTGGTGACCGGCCGCGAGGACATGGTCTCGATCGATCGCGCCTACGAGGCCGGTGCCACCGGCTTCATGTGCAAGCCGGTCAATTGGCGCCTTCTCGCCCATCAGATCAAATTCATGATCCGCGCCCACCGGGCGATCCGGCGGACCGAGGAGACGTGATCATGCCCCTGTGGACTGGACTGCGCGCCCTCCTCTCTCGTCTCTCCCGCGATCGTCGCGGCGGGACTGCCGTGACCTTCGGCCTGCTCGCCACCAGCCTCGTCGGCGCGTCCGGACTGGCGGTCGACTACGCCAATCTCTCGAACAGCCGCAGTGATCTCCAGCGGATCGCCGACACCGCCGCGCTGAGCGCGGCGCGCGAATTCCGCCTCGGCAACGCCGACGCCACCACCATCGGCCGCGTCGCCACCACCTATGCCCAGACCGCCCTCGACCAGCGCGGCCTCGTCGCCGAGATCACGCCCGTCGTCGACACCGTCGCCAAGACCGTGACCGTCCAACTGGTCGGCACCATACCGACCTATATGATCCATCTCGCCGACAAGTCGTCCGCCCGCGCCTCCGTCCAGGCCACCGCCAAGGTCGTCGGTGGAGCCCCGATCTGCGTCATCGGCCTCAACCCCAATCAGCAGCAGACGGTCCATCTCGCCCAGTCGGCCCGGCTCAAGGCTCCCGGTTGCTCGGTCTATTCCGACAGCACCAACGGCAAGGGCCTCTACATCCAGGACGACGCGACCCTCGACGCCGCCTTCATCTGTTCCTCCGGCGGCAAGGAGAAACTCGGCGCCGGCACCTTCAACCCGACGCCCCAGACCGATTGCCCGGTCATCCCCGACCCGCTCGCAGCGCGCCCCGCGCCGCCCGTCCCCTCGACCTGCTCGCGGACGAACTACGTGATCTCCTTCGGCACGGCGATCCTCAAGCCCGGCCTCTATTGCGGCGGCCTGACCGTCAGGGGCGCCGCCCATGTCCGGCTCGAACCGGGCATCTACGTGATCAAGGACGGCGACTTCCTGGTCACCGACTTCGCCTCCTTCACCGGCACCAACGTCGGCTTCTACCTGACCGGCTCCGACCCGCGCCTGCGTTTCGAGCGCGCGGCGACGGTGTCCCTCACCGCGCCCAAGACCGGCCCGCTCGCCGGCATTCTCGTCTTCGAGGATCGTTCGGTGAGCCACGTCGTCAAGCACGAGATCAGCGCCGACCACGCCAACACCCTGCTCGGCACCTTCTACATCCCGAGGGGGCGGCTCGACATCTCCGCCAATCGGCCGGTCGCCGACAAGTCGGCCTACACCATCGTCGTCGCCGACCGCTTCACCCTCGCCGCCGGTCCGACCATGGTGCTCAACACCGACTACAACTCGACCGACGTGCCGGTCCCCGAGGGTGTCGGCCCGAACGGCACCAAGACCTTCCTGACCCAGTGAGGCGACGCCGGCCGCGTCGAAGCCTCGCGACCGTGCGCGGCGTGAGGCCGGCGCGCCGGGCGACGTCGAGAACGGGTTTCGGCGAGATGGGATCAGGCGGCCGCGCGCGGGACGACGCGGGTCTCGAGGAGACGGGTGATCTCGTCCGCCTCCACCGCCTTGGAAAAGTACCAGCCCTGGATCAGGTGACAGCCGGCGATCTTGAGGAAGCGCCACTGTTCCTCGGTCTCGACCCCCTCCGCCGTGATCTTCAGCCCGAGCGCGCGCGCCAGCGCCACCACCGCCTGGACGATCACCGTCGATTGGATCGTGCCGATCCCGTCGACGAAGGACTTGTCGATCTTGAGCTTGTCGATCGGCAACTTGAGCAGATAGGTCAGGCTCGAATAGCCGGTGCCGAAATCGTCGAGCGCCACCCGGAAACCATGGGCGCGCAGCCGCTCGATGTTGGCGACCGCCGTCTCGAAATCCTGGATGAACGAGCTTTCGACCAGCTCGATCTCCAGCCGCTTCGGATCGGCTCCGACCTCCTGCGCCAGAGCGAACGCCTCGTCGGCGAACTCGGGATCGCGGAACCGCGCCGCCGACATGTTGATGCCGACCGAGAGCTGCGGCCAGCGCAGTGAATCGGTGGCGGCGGTGCGGAACACCCACCAGTCGAGCGCCTCCTCGTCCTCCGGCGCCTCGAAGAAGGCGAGAACGTCGGCCGGGCTCATCAGACGCGGTTCGGGATTGAGGACGCGCAGCAGCGCTTCGACCGAGACGATGCGCGACGCATCGGCGGCGACCTGCGGCTGATAATGCAGGGTGAGTTCGTCGAAGGAGACGCCGTGGCGCCCGGGCGACCGATCCATTCCGTCCTCGAGTTCGTCGCGTGGTCTGGACAGGAAACCACCAAAGCCTTGATCATTGATTGACCCGACCGTGATTTCCCGAGGGAACCGCAAGAATGGTGATCGGTTACCACGATCCGCGCGCCACCGGCCTCCAGATCCTCGACCTCGAACTTCTGGGAGAGGCCGCCTCCGCGCTCGGCAACGCCGGCCGTCGCGTCGAGGAGACGCTCGACGCCCTCGCCGCCGCCGGCGACGAGGACCGCGAGGCCTGCCTGCGCGAAGCCGCCCGGGCGGTCCATCACTATTTCATTCAGCGCGAGATGAGCGGCTTTCGCCGCCACGACGACGCCGTCGCCGAATATCGCATCCCCCGCGCGGTGATCGCCCGTCTCGGCGCCACCTGAGCTCGGGGGCTCTTCACCAAATGCATGCCGACGTCATACGACGGGTGCCCCGAGGCCATAGGAATAGGGCACCGGGCCGGAGAAGGCGAGCACGTCGCCGCTCTCGAGCCCGGCCTCGCGATTGGCGCGGCCGCCGCCGTAGAGCCCCGGCGAGACGTCGCGACCGTTGCGCAGCACCAGGAAGATGTCGGCCGGCGGCAACCGCAGACGGTCGATCACGTCGCCGACCGTCGCCCCCGCCGGCAACGTCAGCCGCCGCACCGGCCCGTCGCGGCCGGCATGCCGGGTCAGCGAATTGAAGAGCCGGACCTCGACCGCGATGGTCGCCCCGTCCGCGTTGTGACCGATCCCCGGCGCCTCGGCCGGCTCGTTCGCGCTCCTGTTCATCCGCTCGTCCTCCTCGCGCCGCCCCTCCGGCGCCTCCCGCCATCCTGCCGCGCCCGCGCCGACGCCCCTTGACCGGGGTCAATCCGCGCGCCGGCACCCCGCCGCGCCGCCTCGTTCTTTGGTACGAAATCCCCCGTCGTGTTCCACCGCGCACGACGCGGGACTGGAACCCGGCCCGTCCTCGTGCGAGACCGGGGCGAAAGACGAGACGTGCGTCCCGCCCCGGTCCCGACGGACCGCGCCGGAAACGCCGCGACGGGAGATCGATCATGGGCGCATCGCCCCGCCATGCCGGCCGGCTGACGCCGCTGTCCGAGGCCCGCGACCGGCTCGCCGCACGCCTCCACCCGGGCGGCGTCGAGACCGTGCCGCTCGCCGAGAGCCTCGGCCGCATCGCCGCCGTCGATCTCGTCGCCGTCGCCGATCGCCCCGCCGCCGACCTCGCCCTCGACGACGGTTGGGCGGTCGCCGCCGCCGACACCGTCGGCGCCTCGCCCTATGCCCCCGCCTTCCTCGCCGAGGTCCGGCCGGTCGCCCATGGCGCCGCGCTGCCGGCCGGCGCCGATGCGGTCCTGCCGAGCGTCGGCGGCCGTGCCGAGGGCGGGTTTCTCGTCGTCGAGACCGCGCTCGCCCCCGGCGAGAACACCCGCAGGCGCGGCGCCGACCTGCCCGCCGGAACCGTTCTCGTCGCCGCCGGCCGGTCGATCGACCCTTTCGCGGCGGCCACCGCCGCCCTCGCCGGGATCGAGACCGCCGCCGTCGTCACACGAACCGTCGCCCTGCGTGCCGACCCCACCTCGCCCTCGGCCGACCTCCTCGCCGCCGTCCTCCTCGCGAGCGGATGCCGGGTCGATCGCCGCCCGCTCGACGCCGCCCTTCCAGGAGACGCCACACCGGCGATCATCGTCGGCGGAGCGCGTCCCGACGATGGCGACGTCGAAATCGCCGGCCTCGCCGTGACCGGGCTCGAGCGGCTCGAGATCGCGCTCGGCGACGGCGCGCCGGTGATCGGCCTCTCCGATCGCCTCGAGACCGTCGCCCTGGCCCTCGAGACCCTGATCGGGCCGGTGCTCCGCCCCGAACCTCCCCTTCCCGACGACGACGCCACCCGCCCGCTCGCCCGCAAACTCGCCTCGCGCGTCGGCTTCACCGAGGTCGCCCTGCTCGACGTCGATCCGCAAGGGCGCTGGGTTCCCCTCGCCGTCGGCGATCTGCCGTGGGCGGCCTGGATCCGCGCCCGCGCCCTGGTGGTCCTGCCGCCCGAGAGCGAGGGCCTGCCCGAGGGCACCCTGCTCGCCGCCCGCCACCCCGTCGTCCGCATCCGATCCGACCGGAGGGATCGCCCATGAGACAAGATCAGTTCCTGACCGTGCTCTCCCGCGACGAGGCGCTCGCCCGTTTCGAGACCGCGCTCGCAGCCGGCCCCGTCGGGGTCGAGACGGTGCCGCTCGCCGAGAGCCTTGGCCGCGTCGTCGCCGGCTCGATCGCCCCGGCGATCGACGTGCCCCCCTTCGACCGTTCCACCGTCGACGGTTTCGCGGTCCGCGCGGGCGACGTCGCGACCGCCTCCGACGGCGCCCCCGTCGCGCTGCGCCTCACCGGCGAGACCATCGCCTGCGGCACCCCGCCGAGGATCGCCGTCACCCCGGGCACCGCCACCACCATCGCCACCGGCGGCCCGATCCCGCGCGGCGCCGATGCCGTCGTCATGGTGGAATGGACCGACCCCGGCGCCGACGGCACCGTGATGGTGCGCCGCGCCGTCGCGCAAGGCGGCAACCTCGCCTTCGCCGGCACCGATCTGGCGCGCGGCGAGGTGATCCTGCGACGCGGCACCACCGTCACCTCGCGCGAGATCGGCATGATGGCCGCCTGCGGCATCGGCGCGGTCGAAGTGTTCCGCAGACCGAAGGTCGCCGTGATCTCCACCGGCGACGAGCTGGTCGCCCCCGGCGGCACGCTGGCGCCCGCCCAGATCTTCGACGCCAACGGCCCGATCGTCGCCGCCGCGATCGCCGAGAACGGCGGCGAGGCGATCGCCTTCGGCGCCATCCCCGACGACGAGGCGAAGCTCGCCGCCGCCCTCGGGCGGGCGCTGGCCGAGTGCGACATGGTGATCCTCTCCGGCGGCACCTCCAAGGGCGCCGGCGATTACACCGCCCGCCTCGTCGCCCGCCTCGGCCACCCCGGCATCGTCGCCCACGGCGTCGCCCTGAAGCCGGGCAAGCCGCTGTGCCTCGCGGTCGCCGACGGCAAGGCGGTGGTGGTCCTGCCCGGCTTCCCGACCTCGGCGATGTTCACTTTCCACGAATTCGTGGTGCCGTCGCTGCGCCGTCTCGCCGGCCTGCCGCCGCGCGCCGACGCCAGCCTCGAGGCGACGCTCCCCGTCCGCGTGCCCTCCGACCTCGGCCGCACCGAATTCGTCATGGTCGCGCTCGCCGAGGGCGCCGACGGCGAGACCGTCGCCCACCCGGTCTTCAAGGGCTCCGGCTCGATCTCCGCCTTCGCCCAGGCCGACGGTTTCGTCCAGGTCGACGCCCTCGCCGATCACCTCGCCGCCGGCACCCGCGCCTCGGTGACCCTGTTCGCGCCGAACCCGAAACTGCCCGATCTGGTGATCGCCGGTTCCCATTGCGTCGGTCTCGAGCCGGTGGTCGACGTGCTGGCGGCCGCGGGCCTCTCGGTGCGCACGCTCGCGCTCGGCTCGATGGGTGGCGTCCAGGCAGCCAAGCGCGGCGAATGCGACCTCGCCCCCCTCCACCTGCTCCATGCCGAGACCGGCGTCTGGAACGCCCCCTTCCTCGACGCGAGCCTCGACCTCGTCGAAGGCTGGCGCCGCGTCCAGGGCGTGGTCTTCCGCAAGGGCGATGCCCGCTTCGAGGGCAGGACGGCGGAGGAGGCCGTCGCCGCCGCGCTCGCCGATCCCGATTGCCTGATGGTCAATCGCAATCCCGGCGCCGGCACCCGCATCCTGCTCGACCGGCTCCTCGCCGGGCGCCGGCCCGAGGGCTGGGGCAATCAACCGCGCAGCCATGCCGCCGTCTGCACGGCGGTCGCCGGAGGCCGCGCCGACTGGGGTCTCGCCATCGAGGCGGCGGCGCGCCCGCTCGGCCTCGGCTTCGCCCCGCTCGGCGACGAGCATTACGATTTCGCCGTGCCGAAGGCGCGCCGCGATCGTCCCGCCGTGCGCGCCTTCCTCGAGGCGCTGGCGCGGCCCGACGTCCGCGCCGCGCTGGAGCGGCTGGGCTTCCGCCCGGCCTGATATCCCTCAGCCGCCGTCGTCGAGGCCGTCCTGGGCCTCGGCTTCGACCATCAGCGCCTCGAGCGCCGCCACGTGCGGCTCGGCGGCGGCCTCGGTCGCCACCTGCAGGGCGCGATAGCGCATCACCACCTCGCGCCCGAGATCCGTCAGCTTGGCCCCGCCACCGCCCGCGCCCCCGGTCTGACCGGCGACGAGGGGGCGGCCGAACGCCTTGTTGAGATGATCGACCAGCTCCCAGGCGCGGCGATAGGTCATGTCGAGCGCCCGCCCGGCCGCCGAGATCGAGCCGGTCTCCTCGATCTTCTCGAGCAGGGCGACCTTGCCGTGCCCGATCCGGGTATCGGAATCGAGCTTGAGAAACAACCGGACCCCGATCATCGCGAACCTCCTCTTCGGCCGAACCGAAACGCGGCTCCGATCGAATCGATTTCAGGCGTCGGGCGCAAGTGCGGGTTCGCCCTGTCCCGCCGGATCACGTCTCCGTGCACCGAAATTGCCTTTTGGAACGATTGCAAAGCCGCTTTCGTCGAGTGACACTCGCCGCCAATACCAAGAACGGCGCATCCTGGAGCGTATTGCTTCAGTAGACATGACGCCGACCAGGGGAGGACGACGGCAACGAAGCCGTTTTGTCTTCTTGAACACAACGATAGGCCTGCGAAACCTCTTTCGGAAGGTGGCGTGGGCCGCAGAAAACTCGAGCCCGACAGGGAGGGTGCGACGCATGATGAATTCGCTGCACATCGATGCTTCGAAGTGCACCGGCTGTCTCCAATGCGAGATGGCGTGCTCGTTCGAGAACTACGGCGTCTTCGCCACCGCGAAGTCACGCATCAAGGTCTTCGACTTCCACGCGACCGGCCGTAAGGTTCCCTATACCTGCACGCAGTGCGACGAAGCATGGTGCATGCATGCGTGCCCGGTCGGCGCGATCTCCGAGGACAAGAAGACCGGCGCCAAGATCGTCAACGAGACGACCTGCGTCGGCTGCAAGGTCTGCACCATCGCCTGCCCCTTCGGCACGATCAACTACATGGCCGAGACCGGCAAGGTCCAGAAGTGCGACCTCTGCGCGGGCGCGCCCGCCTGCGCCGACGCCTGCCCGACCGGCGCCATCACCTTCGTCGATTCCAACTGGACCGGCCTCGACCGCATGCGGACCTGGGCCGCGAAGCTCGACACCACCGCGCCCGAAGCCTGAGAAAGACGAGGAGGATCCCATGTCCTGGCAACGCAAGATTCTGCGCGTCGATCTGACCGCGGGCACCATCGCCGAAGAGCCTCTCAACATGGAGTGGGCGCTCGACTACCTGGGCTCGCGCGGTCTCGGCACCAAATATTTCGTCGAGGAGGTCGGCGCCGGCGTCGACCCGCTGTCGCCCGCCAACAAGCTGATCTTCGCCACCGGCCCCCTGACCGGCACCATGGCGTCGACCGGCGGCCGCTACACCGTCATCACCAAGGGCGCGCTGACCGGCGCCATCGCCTGTTCCAACTCCGGCGGCTATTGGGGCGCCGAGTTGAAGGCGGCCGGTTGGGACATGGTCATCTTCGAGGGCAAGTCGCCGAAGCCGGTCTATCTGCAGATCTCCGACGACGAGGTGACCCTCCACGACGCCGCCGAGATCTGGGGCACCACGGTGTGGCACACCGAGGAGCACCTCAAGAAGAAGCATCAGGACCCCCTGATGCGCGTCACCTCGGTCGGCCGCTCCGCCGAGCAGGGCTGCCTCTATGCCGCGGTCGTCAACGACCTCCACCGCGCCGCCGGCCGCTCCGGCGTCGGCACCGTGATGGCCTCGAAGAACCTCAAGGCGATCGCCGTGCGCGGCACCAAGGGCGTCGCCGGCATCAAGGATCCCAAGGCCTTCATGGCCGCCACCAAGGCCGCCAAGAAGGTGCTCGCCGACAATGCCGTCACCGGCCAGGGCCTGCCCGCCTACGGCACCCAGGTGCTGATGAACGTCATCAACGAGATGGGCGCGCTGCCGACCCGCAATCACAAGGACGTCCAGTTCGAGGGCGCCCGTGACATCTCCGCCGAGGCCATGGCCGAGAAGCGCGAGACCGACGGCAAGGCCAATCTGGTCACCAACCAGGCCTGCTTCGGCTGCACCATCGCCTGCGGCCGCATCTCGCAGATGGACAAGGGTCACTACACCGTCCAGAACCAGCCGCAGTATTGGGGCGCCTCCGGCGGTCTCGAATACGAGGCGGCCTGGGCGCTCGGCGCCGCCAACGGGGTCGACGACCTCGAGGCGCTCACCTACGCCAACTTCCTCGCCAACGAGGACGGCTTCGACCCGATCTCGTTCGGGGCGACCGTCGGCGCGGTGATGGAACTCTACGAGATGGGCGTGCTCACCAAGGAGCAGATCGGCATCGAGGCGCCGTTCGGTTCCGCGAAGGCCCTGACCTTCCTCGCCGAACTCACCGCCAAGGGCGAGGGGTTCGGCAAGGAGATGGGCCTCGGCTCCAAGCGGCTGACCGAGAAATACGGCCACCCCGAGCTCTCCATGTCGGTCAAGGGCCAGGAATTCCCGGCCTACGACAGCCGCGGCATCCAGGGCATGGGCCTGACCTACGCCACCTCCAACCGTGGTGCCTGCCACCTGCGCTCCTACACCGTCGCCTCGGAAGTGCTGGGCATCCCGATCAAGACCGATCCGCTGGCGACCGAAGGCAAGGCCGGCCTCGTCAAGGCCTTCCAGGACGCCACCGCGATCTTCGATTCGGCCGGCATCTGCCTCTTCACCTCCTTCGCGTGGTCGCTGGTGGACGTCGCGCCCCAGCTCCAGGCGTCCTGTGAGGGCGACTGGTCGCTCGACAACCTCGCGGTCGTCGGCGAGCGCATCTGGAACATGGAGCGCATGTTCAACAACGCCGCCGGCTTCACCTCCAAGGACGACTGCCTGCCCAAGCGCCTCGTGACCGAACCGGCCAAGACCGGCCCGGCCAAGGGTCTGGTCAACGGCCTCGACAAGATGTTGCCCGAGTATTACGCCGCGCGCGGCTGGACTCAGGACGGCATCCCGACGCCCGAGACCAAGGGCCGCCTCGGTCTCTGATCGCCGGGAGACGGCGGCGGTGGACGCCATCCCCACCGCCGCCCGATCTCGGCACGCCGCGAGACCGCGCCGTCGGACCGTGGTTCGAACATCCCCTGGCGACGACCAATGATCGCCGCGTTCGAACCCGACCCGACGGCGCGGTCTCGCAGCACCCTTTCTTCCATCGGGAGCCCGGTGCCATGAAGCACGTCATCCTCGGTAACGGCCCGACCGGCGTCGTCGCCGCCGAGACCATTCGCAAGAAGCGCCCCGGCGACGAGATCGTCATCGTCGGCGACGAACACGAGCGCCCCTATTCGCGCATGGCGATCCCCTATCTGCTCGAGGGCAAGATCGCCGAATCCGGAACGCTCCTGCGCCACGACCGCAATCATTGGGAAAAGGCCCGGATCGATTTCGTCGAGGCCCGCGCCACCGCCGTCGACGGGCAGGCCCGGACCGTGGCCCTCTCCAACGGTGAGACCCTCGCCTGGGACACGCTCCTGCTCGCCACCGGCTCCAAGCCGGTGCGCCCGCCGATCCCCGGCATGGACCTTCCCGACGTGGTGTCGTGCTGGACCCTCGAGGACGCCCGCGCCATCCTCTCGCGCCTGCGCCCCGGCGCTCGGGTGCTGCAGATGGGCGCCGGCTTCATCGGCTGCATCATCATGGAGGCGATCGCCACCACGGTCGGCAAGACCGGCGGCTCGCTGACCGTCGTCGAGATGGGCGACCGCATGGTGCCGCGCATGATGACGCCGATGGCGAGCCGTCTCATCCGCGCCTGGAGCGAGAAGGCCGGCGTCGAGATCCTGACCTCGACCCGCGTCACCGGCATCGAGGTCAACCGCCCGCCGGGCGGCCTGATGTCGCCGGTCGCCAAGGCCAAACTCCACCCCCATCACGTCCTCGTCTCCTTCGGCGACGGCGAGAAGCGCGCCTTCGACTTCGTCATCTGCGCCACCGGCGTCGCCCCGGCGATCGACTATCTGAAGGGCTCCGGCGTCGAGATCGGCTCGCTCGGCGGCATCGTCGTCGACGACCACATGCAGACCACCGTCCCCGGCATCTACGCCGCCGGCGACTGCACCGAATCGCGCGACTTCTCCACCGGCGAGTTGATGGTCAACGCCATCCAGCCCAACGCCGCCGATCAGGCCCTGGTCGCCGGCTCCAACATGGCCGGCGGCGCGGCGGTCACCCGTGGCGGCCTGCGCATGAACGTGTTGGAGACCTTCGGCCTCATCTCCACCTCCTATGGTCAATGGTGGGGCGCCGAGGGCGGCGACCACGTCGAGGCGATCGACGAGGAGGAGTTCCGCTATCTCCGCCTGGAGTTCCTGGAGAACCGCATCGTCGGCGCCACCGTGGTCGGCCGCACTCACCACATCGGCGCCCTGCGCGGCCTGATCCAGACCGGCGTGCGGCTGACCCCGGAGTGGAAGGCGAAGCTGACGGTCGACCCCAACTTGTTCATGGACGCCTATCTCGCCTGCGGGCAATCTGCAGCCTGAACCGAGAATGAGACCCCTCGGCGACGGAGGCTCCGGCCCCCGTCGCCCCCGAGGTCCCCATCCCGAGGAGGACGGCGATGATGCACACGCTCGCCATGAAGGGCCACGCCCCCGAGACCGGCGCGACCATCGCCGTGACGCTGAAGCTCTTCGCCATGCTCGAGCGCTGGCTGCCCGAGGGCGCCCGCCGCAACGAGATCCGCCTCGCCGTGCCGGCCGGCACCACGCCGGCGGCGATCATCGCCGCGCTCGACCTGCCGGCCGCGCTGTGCGCCATCGTCCTGATCGACGGCGCCTTCGTCGAACCCGAGAGACGCGGGACGCGCGCCCTGGTCGAGGGCGAGGTCCTGTCGATCTGGCCGCCGATCGCCGGCGGCTGAGGGGAGCGCCGCAGGCTTGGACGAGACCCGCACGTTCCGTTTCGAGATGGCGCTCACCTTCGACGAACTGCGCCGTTACGCGCCGCATCTCGTCGAGGGCGCCGCGCTCGCCGTCGGAGACCGCGTCGTCTCCGGCGCCGGGGCCGCGCCTGGGGAGAGCTGGTCGATCGCCCTCGGGGAGCCGCGCGAACGCGCCGTCGCCCTGATCCGCATCGCTCTCACCGACGCGGTCCTGACGCTGACGGGCTACGACGACGCCCGCGCCGCCCGCTTCCTGGAGCGCTTCCATCGTGTCTTCCAGAAGGGCGGCGGCTGAGCCGCTCGGGACGCGATCTCGTTCCGAAGCACGATGGACGCCGGCCGCGCCGCCGCCTAGGCTCGCGACCGGCCCGCCGATTGGCCGAGACGATCCCCCGAGACGATGCGATGACCCAGACCTCCCCCGCCTCCCCCGCCGTCCCCGCGCTCGCGGTGGTCGTCTACGAACCCGGCTTCGACGTCGGCCCGCTGCTCGCCGCCGTCCGCGATCGACTCGCCGCCCGCGGCGACATGAGCCTCGGCGGCGTCGTGCCCCGGTTCGGCGACCTCCTCGCCAACGGCCGTCACGCCATGCTGCTCGAGGACGTCGTCTCCGGCGACGCCACCGCGATCAGCCAGGACCTCGGCGCCGGCGCCGACAGCTGCATCCTCGACGTCGACGGCCTCACCCGCGCCCGCCTCGCCATCACCAAGGCGATCGACGACGGCGTCGACCTCGTCTTCGTCGGCAAGTTCGCCAAGCAGGAGGCCGCCGGCCACGGCGTCCGCGAGGAGATCGCCCAGGCGATGATCGCCGGCATCCCGACCCTGGTCGTCATGCGCGACGGGCAGACCGGCGCCTGGGGCGACTTCGCCGGCGACGACTTCCTCACCCTCCCCCCCGACGTCGACGCCGTCGTCGCCTGGGCACTCTCGGCGACCGGCCGCGCCTGAGCGGCGCGGATCTTCGCCCAAAGCCACCGACCGCGCCTGCGCGGCTCGGTTTTTCGCCCAAAGAAGGAGGCGCCCCGCCCCATTCGGTGTTAGGGTCCGCTCGATCGTTTTGCCCCAGATCACGCAACGAAGACGGAACGGGCGACGACACGAGGCCGGCCGCGCGGCCGACAGGGAGGGGTGATGGACTTCGCCGCGATCATCACCGCGATCGCCGATCTGCTCGGCGGGGCCACCCCGGGGTTCTGGCCGATCGTCGGCCTGAGTCTGAAGGTGACGCTCTCCGCCGTGACCCTCGCCGCGCTGATCGGCCTGCCGCTCGGCGCCCTGCTCGGCATCGCCCGCTTCCCCGGCCGCACCGCCGTGGTGGTGCTGGTCAACGCCATGATGGGCCTGCCGCCGGTGGTCGCGGGTCTGGCGATTTTCCTGCTCCTGTCGCGCTCCGGCCCGCTCGGCCCCCTCGGCTGGCTCTTCTCCGCCAAGGCGATGATCCTCGCCCAGACGATGCTGGTCCTGCCGATCGTCGTGGCGCTCACCCGCCAGACCATCGAGGACCTCTGGCGCGAATATGCCGAGCACCTCGCCTCGCTCGATCTCACCGGCGCCCGCGCCGTGCCGACCCTCCTGTGGGACGCCCGTTTCTCGCTGGTGACCGCGCTCCTCGCCGGATTCGGCCGCGCCTCGGCGGAGGTCGGCGCGGTGCTGATCGTCGGCGGCAACATCGCCGGCCACACCCGCACCATGACCACCGCCATCGCGCTCGAGACCTCCAAGGGCGACCTGCCGCTGGCGCTCGGTCTCGGCCTGATCCTGATCCTGCTCACGCTGATCCTGAACGCGGTCGCCTTCGGCGCCGGACGCGTCGGGGCCCGCCACGCGAGATGACGGCCATGCGCGACACCACCTCCATTCTGCCGCTGACGGTCGAGAGCCTCGTCTTCGAGGTCGACGGCCGCCGCCTGATCGACGGCATCGACCTGCACCTCGAGCGCGGCGCGACCACGGTCCTGCTCGGCCCCAACGGCGCCGGCAAGTCGCTGCTGCTCCGCCTCTGCCATGGGCTTCTCACCCCGACCGCCGGCCGGGTCCGCTGGGCGCTCCCGGAGGGGCGCGCCGCCGGCGTCAAGCGTCACACCATGGTGTTTCAGAAGCCGGTGATGCTGCGCCGCTCCGTCTTCGCCAATCTCACGCATGCCCTCGCTGCCGCTGGCCTCGGCTACGAGGCCCGCCGCGCCCGCGCCCGCGCCGCGCTCGAGCGCTTCCGCCTCGCCGATCTCGCCGATCGCCCGGCCCGCGTCCTCTCCGGTGGCGAACAGCAACGCCTCGCCATCGCCCGCGCCTGGGCGCTCGACGCCGACGTGCTCTTCCTCGACGAGCCGACCTCCCAGCTCGACCCCTCCGCCACCCGCGCCATCGAGGAGATGCTGCGGGCACTGAAGGACGAGGGCCGCACCCTGATGATGGCGACCCACGACCTCGGCCAAGCGCGCCGCCTCGCCGACCGCGTCCTCTTCGTCCACGCCGGCCGCATCCGCGAGGACGCGTCCGCCGCCGCCTTCTTCACGGCTCCGGCGACCGGGAAGGCCCGGGCCTTTCTCGCCGGAGACCTTCTCGACTGACCTCGACGACGACCCAGGAGATCCGAAGATGATCCATCTCGCTCGACGTACGCTTCTCGCCGCCGCCCTCGGCCTCGCCGTGGCGCTTCCCGCCCAGGCGCAGGACGCCAAGCCGACCGCCTCGATCGTCGTCGCATCGACCACCTCGACCCAGGATTCCGGCCTCTTCGGCTACCTCCTGCCGATCTTCACCAAGAAGACCGGCATCGAGGTGAAGATCGTGGCGCAGGGCACCGGGCAGGCCCTCGACACCGGCCGTCGCGGCGATGCCGACGTCGTCTTCGTCCACGCCAAGGCGGCGGAGGAGAAGTTCCTCTCCGAGGGCTTCTCCAAGGAGCGCAAGCCGGTGATGTACAACGACTTCGTGCTGATCGGCCCGAAGTCCGACCCGGCCGGCGTCGCGGGCGGCAAGGACATCGCCGCCGCGCTGACCGCGATCGAGACCAAGAAGGAGCCCTTCGTGTCGCGCGGCGACAAGTCCGGCACCCACATGGCCGAGCTGAAGCTCTGGAAGACGGCGAACGTCGACCTCGAGAAGGTTCGCGGCGACTGGTACCGCGAGATCGGCCAGGGCATGGGCGCCGCCCTCAACACCGCCTCGGCGATGAACGCCTATGTGCTCGCCGACCGCGCCACGTGGCTCAACTTCAAGAATCGCGGCGACCTCGCCATCGTCGTCGAGGGCGACAAGCGCCTCTTCAACCAGTACGGCGTGATGGTGGTGAACCCCGAGAAGTTCCCCACCGTGAAGGCGAAGGAGGCCGCCGCTTTCGTCGAATGGCTGACGGGACCGGAGGGACAGAAGACCATCGCCGACTATAAGATCGGCGGCGAACAGCTGTTCTTCCCCAACGCGAACCAGCCCGGCGCCTGACGCCCGGATCGGGCGCGGGATCGAAGGACGCCCGCGCCCGCCCCTTCGCGACGAGGACCCCATGGCCCAATTGACCGACGACGCCTTCGCCTTCGGCGGCGATCTCATGCGCATCGAGGAAGCCCTCGCCCATGTCGCGGCCCACGTGCCGCCGATCGCCGAGACCGAGCGCGTCGCCCTCGCCGCCGCCGACGGCCGCGTCCTCGCCCGCCCGCTCCTCGCGCCGGTCGACCTGCCGCCCTTCGACAATTCCGCCGTCGACGGCTGGGCCGTCGCCCACGCCGATCTCGCCCCCGAGGGGCCGACCGAGATGGAGGTCGGCGGTCGCGTCACCGCCGGTCACGGCGCCGGCCATCGCGCCGAACGCGGCCGCGCCGTGCGCATCTTCACCGGCGCGCCGATGCCGGAGGGCTGCGACACCGTCTTCATGCAGGAGGACGTCGCCGTCCTCGACGACGGCCGCGTCCGCCTGCCCGCCGGCCTGAAGCCCCGCGCCAACGCCCGCCCGCGCGGCGAGGACATCGCGAAGGGCACCGAGGCGCTCCCCGCCGGCCGCCGGCTCGACCCGCGCGACGTGGCGCTGGCCGCCGCCCTCGGCATCGCCGAGATCGAGGTGATCCGCCGCCCCCGCGTCGCGGTCTTCTCCACCGGCGACGAGATCCTCGAGCCCGGCCAGCCGCTCGCGCCCGCCTCGCTCTACGATTCCAACCGCTTCTCGCTGATGGCGATGCTCGCCCGCGCCGGCTGCCTCGTCACCGATCTCGGCATCCTGAAGGACGAGGTCGGCGAGACCGCCGCCCGTCTCGCCGCCGCCGCGCATGATCACGATCTCGTCGTCACCTCCGGCGGCGTCTCGACCGGCGAGGAGGATCACGTCAAGGCGGCGCTCGCGAAGGGCGGCTCGATGGTGTTCTGGCGCCTCGCCATCAAGCCCGGCCGTCCCGTCGCCATGGGCGTCGTCGACGGCGCCGCCTTCGTCGGCCTGCCCGGCAACCCGGTCGCCGTCTTCGTCACCTGGGCCCACGTGCTGCGTCCCGTCGTCGCGGCGCTCTCCGGGGCGACCGTCGCCCCCCTGCCGCGCCAGTCGGTGATCGCCGCCTTCGATTACAGGAAGAAGGCCGGCCGCCGCGAATATGTCCGCGTCTCGCTCGAGCTCGAGGACGGCCGTCTCGTCGCCCGGAAGTATCCGATCGACGGCGCCGGCGTCCTCACCTCGCTGACCCGCACCGACGGGCTCGTCGAACTCGCCGAGGAGACCACCCGCGTCGCCGCCGGCGATCTCGTGCCCTATCTCGACTACCGCCTGCTGGTGTGAGGTTTCGCCCCGCCAAATCGTTGTGAACATTCAGGCAAAACGCAATTTCCTTGCGATTCCCTCCCCCCGGCGAATAATGGACGAACCGGCCGCAAGAAACCGAAAGACGCCGGATCCCGGAGGGAATACGCGTGCCCATGGAGCCTTCGACCCTTTTGGAGAGAAGGCGAGCGAGGCCTTCGATCGCACCGTCGGACCGAGGCGTGCGCATCGCCGTCTCCATGCGGACCGACTCCGCCGCCGCGATCGAGGAGATCGTCGCGGCGATCGGCGACCTCGCCGACGTCGGTTTCCTGCTCGTCTTCGCCTCGTCGCATTACGATGCCGACGAGTTGGCCGAAGCCATGGCCACGCGCTGCCCCGGCCTGCCCCAGGCGGGTTGTTCGACCGCCGGTGAACTCGCGCCCCAGGGCCCGATCGAATCCGGTCTGGTCGCCCTCGCCTTCCTGAAGGACGACTTCCAGATCGTCTGCGCGCCGCTGCGCGCCCTCAGTCGTTTCGGCCTCGAGGAAGGCGGCGAGCTGGTCGCCGCGCTGCGCCGTCGCCTCGGCGGGGCGGCCGACGATCGCGATCTCTTCGGCCTCACCCTGCTCGACGGCCTGTGCCAGCGCGAGGAGGTCGTCCTCGCCGCGCTTCAGCGCGCGCTGCACGACATTCCCCTGGTCGGCGGCTCGACCGGCGACGATCTCTCCTTCCAGAACACCTTCGTGATCTGCGACGGCGAGGTGATCCGCGACGCCGGCCTCCTGATGCTGGTGCGCACCTCGCGGCCCTTCCGGGTCTTCAAGTCCGATCATTTCGAGCCGACCGCCACCAAACTGGTGGTCACGGCCTGCGATCCCGACAATCGGGTCGTCTCCGAACTCGACGCCGAGCCGGCCTGGGAGGCCTTCGCCGACGCCACCCGCCTCGACCGGACCGAGCCGAGCGGCAACGAATTCGCCGCCCACCCCCTGCTGGTGCGGGTCGGCGGGGAATATTACTGCCGCTCGATCCAGAAGATGAACATGGACGGCAGCCTGTCCTTCTACTGCGCCATCGACACCGGCGTGGTGCTGACCGTCGCCGAGACCCGTGACATGGTCGACGCGCTCGAGGAGACCCTGCTCCGTCTCGACGACGACCTCGACGGCATCGACTTCGTGCTCGGCTTCGACTGTGTCCATCGCAAGCTCGAGGCCGAGAGCCGCCAGATCCTCGGCCGCATCGCCGATCTCTTCCGCCGCTTCGCGGTGATCGGCTTCAACACCTATGGCGAACAATACAACGCCATGCACCTCAACCACACCTTCACCGGCGTCGCCTTCGGCCGCCGGCGGACGCCGTCATGACCGCGACGCACCCCGAAGGCGCGCGCCGTGGGCGCCGCCCGCCGCCCGCCGCGCCGCCACCGGCCGACCCGCCCGCCCCGACGACCGACGCCGCCGAGATCGCCCGCCTCGAGGCCCGCATCGCCAAGCTCGAGAAGATCAACGCCGTGCTGATCGACCGCGTCGAGCGCAGCGTCGACAGTCAGGCCAATGCCTTCTCGCTGTTCCAGACCACCATCGGCCTCGAGCGCCAGGTCCGCCTGCGCACCGACGAGTTGATGAACGCCCTGCGCAAGGTCGAGCAGATGAACGAGCAGTTGCTCGTCGCCAAGGACATGGCCGAGCGCGCCAACCGCTCCAAGACCCGCTTCCTCGCCCAGGCCGGTCACGACCTGCTGCAACCTCTCGCCGCCGCCCGGCTCTCGTCGAGCGCGCTCGCCGAATTGCAGAAGGACGCCGACGGACGCCGGCTGTCGCGTCAGGTCGAGCGCGCGCTCGCCACCATCGAGGGCCTGCTCAAGACCCTGCTCGACATTTCCCGCCTCGACGCCGGGGTGATGGTGCCGCAGATCACCAGCGTCGGCCTCGGCCAGCTCTTCGCCGATCTCGTCACCGATCACGCCCCCGTCGCCGAGCGGCGCGGCCTGCGCCTCACCATGATGCCGTCGAGCGCCCACGTCTCCACCGATCCGATCATGTTGACCCGGATCCTGCAGAACCTGATCGGCAACGCCCTGCGCTACACCGAGCGCGGCCGCGTCCTGGTCGGCGCGCGCCGGCGCGGCCGCCGCGTCCGCATCGACGTGATCGACACCGGCCCCGGCATCTCCGAGGATCAATACGCCACCGTCTTCGAGGAGTTCCACCGCGGCCGCGGCCAGACGCAGGACGGCGAGGTCGGCCTCGGGCTCGGTCTGTCGATCGTCCAGCGTCTCGCCGACGTCCTCGATCACACCGTCACCCTGACCTCGCGGGTCGGGCGCGGCACCCGCTTCTCCATCGAGATCGAACGGGCCGACCGGCCGCCGACCCCGACCTTCTCGCCCGCCGCCGTCAACGCCCTCGGCCGGCCCGGCTGGGGCATGGCCGGCGCCCTCGTCGCCGTGATCGACAACGATCCGGCGGTGCGCGAGGCGACGGTCGAACTGGTGCGGCAATGGGGCTGCGAGGCGATCCCCGCCGCCGGCGCCGCCGGCATCATCGCCCTCGTCGAGGAGAACGCCCGCCGCCCCGATCTGTTGCTGGTCGACTATCACCTCGACGACGAGACCGGCGTCGAGGCGATCGCCACCATGACCGAGGCCTGGGACCAGGAGGTCCCGGCGATCGTCATCACCGCCGACTACGGCCGCGAGATCGAGGAACGCCTCGCCGCCAACGGGCTCGAATTGATGCGCAAGCCCGTCAAACCGGCCGAGCTGCGCGCGCTGATGGCGCATCTCCTCGCCTGATACCCCCGCCGAGAGGGTTCACCGGCGCGGCGGCGTGAACCCGGTGTCGGGCTCCATGAAACGATCGAAGTCGATCTTGGCGGCCTCGATCACCGCCTGGGTGCGCGAGAACACGCCGAGCTTGCGCAGGATCTCCGAGACGTGCGCCTTGACGGTCGTTTCGCCGACGTCGAGCTCGTGGGCGATCTGCTTGTTGAGCAGGCCCTGGCGCAGCATCTGCAGCACCCGCATCTGCTGCGGCGTCAGGCTGGAGAGCCGCGTCATCAACTCGCCGTCCTCGAAGGCGACCGGCGCGCTGGCCTTCTCGAACCAGTCGGGCACATAGACCCCGCCCGCCAGCACCAGCGTGGCGGCGCGGGCGATCTCGCCCTTCTTGGCCGCCTTGGAGACGAAACCGGAGATGCCGTGCGACATCGCCTCGCGCACGATGCGCGGATCGTCGTGGGCCGAGACCACCAGGATCGGCAGGCGCGGAAAGCGCGTGCGCAGGAGCAGGAGCCCCTCGAAACCCGAGGTGCCCGGCAGCGACAGGTCGAGCAGCGCCAGATCGTAGCCGCGCCGCCGCCCCGCGATCATCTCCACCGCGTCGTCGATCGTCGTCGCCTCGTGGATCTCCGCCTTCTGGCTGACGACCCGCAACGCGATCTGGATCGCCTCACGGAACAAGGGATGATCGTCGATGATCAGAAAGTGATGCATGTTCGGCTCCCGGTTCCGGCTCGGCGGCGTTCTCCCGTGACGCCGCGACCGTCGCCGCTCTTCACAATGCCGCGCGGCGCGGCCGGTTGGAAGTCGCAATTCTCCGCGATGGAACCGCCGCCGCGCCCTCCTTTCGATCGAATTTCGCGCCGAAGACGCGAAACAGGGCGAGGTCGCCCCCGCCCTGTCCGGTCGAAATCGAGAGATCCGAAGGGATCAGAAGCCCTCGGACTCCTCCTCGGCGTCGGCGTCCGGCCCCTTGAGGCTCTTGAGCTTGGCGAAGATCTTGTCGGCGTCGAGATCGTCGGCCTCCTCGCCGCGCGATCCGGAACCGTAGTTGCCGGCGCCGACCAGCCCCTCCGGCGTCACCGTCTCGTCGACCGGCAGCAGGGTCGCCGCGCCGGGATCACCCGCCTCGCGGACCGGCATGCCCTTGGCCGCCTTCTCCACCTCGAGGTCGAGCTCGAGCTGCGAGCAGAGGCCGAGCGTCACCGGATCGGACGGGGCGAGATTGGCGGCGTTCCAATGGGTGCGCTCGCGGATCTGCTGGATCGTCGTCTTGGTGGTGCCGACGAGGCGCATGATCGCCGCGTCCTTGAGCTCGGGATGATTGCGCAGGAGCCACAGGATCGCGTTGGGGCGATCGTGACGGCGCGACACCGGCGTGTAGCGCGGGCCACGGCGCTTGGCTTCCGGCACCCGCACCTTGGGGTCGGCGAGCTTGAGGCGATGGTCGGGGTTCTTGACCGCCTTGTCGATCTCCTCGCGGGTCAGCTGCCCGGTGATGATCGGATCGAGACCCTTGATGCCCTGGGCCGCCTCGCCGTCGGCGATCGCCTTCACCTCGAGCGGATGCAGCCGGCAGAAGGCCGCGATCTGGTCGAAGGAGAGCGCCGTGTTCTCGACCAGCCAGACGGCGGTGGCCTTGGGCATCAGCGGAGTGTTCGTCGGGGTCGCCATCGGATGGACCTTCCTCGTGGCTTCCCCCGGCCGGCAGGACGGGAGAAGCGGATGCGGATCGAATGATCGGGGATGACCCTCTATAGCGCGAGCGCGGACTCCGCGCAAATCCGCATTAATGAGGGGGTTCCCCGTAGGTCATGCCGTCAGGATGATCTTGCCGACGTGAGCATTGGTCTCCATGCGCCGGTGCGCTTCGACGACCTCCGCCAAGGGATGGGTGGAATCGACCACCACCTTCACCCGGCCGGCCTCGATCAAGGGCCAGACCTTTTCACGCAGCGCCGCCGCGATCGCCCCCTTGAAGGCGGCGTCGCGGGCGCGCAGCGTCGAGCCGGTGTGGGTCAGCCGCTTCAGCATCACCCGCATGAAGTTCACCGTCGCCTTCGAGCCGCGCAGGAAGGCGATCTGGACGATGCGCCCTTCGACGGCGGCGGCCTCGTGGTTCCTCTCGATATAGTCGCCACCGACCATGTCGAGGATCACGTCGGCACCCTTGCCGCCCGTGAAATCCTTGACCTCCTTCACGAAATCCTGCTCGCGATAGTCGATGGCGAGATCGGCGCCGAGCGCGCGGCAGCGGTCGCATTTCGCCGCCCCGCCGGCGGTCGCGATCACCGTCGCGCCGAAGGCCTTGGCGAGCTGGATCGCGGTGACGCCGATCCCGGAAGTGCCGCCGTGGATCAGGAACACCTCGCCCGGCTTCAGCCGCGCCCGATCGAACACGTTCGACCACACGGTGAAGAAGGTCTCGGGGATGCCCGCCCCCTCGACCATCGAGAGCCCCTTCGGCAGCGGCAGGACACAGCGCGCGTCGACCACCGCCCATTCGGCGTAACCGCCGCCGGAGAGCAGCGCCACCACCGCGTCGCCGAGCGCGAAGCCGCTCACCCCCTCGCCCAGCACCGCCACCGTGCCGGCGATCTCGAGGCCCGGAATGTCGGAGGCGCCCTTGGGCGGCGGATAGCCGCCCTCGCGCTGGAGCACGTCCGGCCGGTTGACCCCGGCCGCCGCCACCTTGACCAGGATCTCACCGGGGCCCGGCGCCGGCACCGCGCGCGTCTCGGCGACGAGCGCCTCCGGCCCGCCGGGGGTCGGCACGGCGATCACGGTCTGGGTGGCGGGGATCGAGGTCATGGGAACGTCTCCTGCGGGCCCTCCCTCACGCCCGGTCGGCCGAGGGAACGGCGAAGCGTCGGTCAGAACGAAGAACCGTCCTTGCGGGTGAAGGTGTAGCGGCGGCCGTCCTCGGAACGGCCGCGAATGTCGAGATCGGCATAGGTGACGTCGTCGCCCGGGGTCCGGTCGCCGACCACCAGGATCAGCGCGTCGCGGTCGCCGTGATTGACGAAGCGATGGGTCGTGCCGCCCCCGGCCGGAAAACCGGCGCAGGTGCCCGGCCGCAGGATCTGCACGCCCTCGTCGGTCTCCATGGTGACGTCGCCCTCCAGCACCCAGACGAATTCGTCCTGGGCGGAATGGGCATGGCGATAGGACGACTGCCCGCCCGGCTCGATCCGCGTCAGCGTCACGCCGAAGCGCGTCAGCCCGACCGCGTCGCCGAGCCGCCGGTTCCAGCGGTGGCGATTGGGCTCGGCGAGCGGCTCGGGATAGGCGGTGGCATTGCTTTCGGCGACGTCGAAGGGATCGAAGGCGGGCATGCGAGGTGCGGCCATGGGAACCTCCCGAAACGATGGAGCGTGAGGCTACCCCCTGCCCCGGCTTCTGTCATACCGAGCTTGCGAAGTTTCGATCTTTTCGAAACTTCGCGGGCGAAGGCAAGCCCGAACGGGCGCCGGCCGGTCAGGCCGCGACCACATGAAAGTCCGACCTGTCGGGCTTTCATGTGACGGGTGTCACTTCCGCGCGAGAGAGGGAACCTCGACCGTGTGGACGGTCTCCACCACGCCGTTGGGATGGACCGTGGCGCGCACCATCGTCGCCTCCCACCGCCGTCGCCCGGCCACCCACAAGGGCGTGCCGGCCCCGAGCAGGATCGGGATCTGGAAGAGGTGGATCCGCCGCACCAGCCCGGCGTCGAGAAAGGCGCGGATCGGCCCGCCGCCGCCCACCACCCAGATCCGCTTGAGCCCGGCCCGCTCGCAGTCGACCGCGATCTCCACCGCCGAACGGTCGTCGAAGACGGCGAGCCCGTCCTCGTCGAGGCGCGGCCCCTTGGTCATCACGAAACAGGCCTTGCCGCGATAGGGCCACTCGGGAAAGCGTCGGCACTCGCGATAGGTGACCGAGCCCATCACCACCGCGTCGATGCCGGCGATGAAGGCCTCCCAGCCGTAATCCGCCGCGTCGAACGGCTTCAGCCAATCGATCGAGCCGTCGCGATCGGCGATGAACCCGTCGATCGACTGGGCGATGTAGACGACGACCTCGGGCATGGCGGCTGTCCCTCGCGCGGTTTGGCGGAACCCACGACCGAGTTCTATACTGAGTCGCGACGGACGGGGCGAACCGACCCCGCGCGACCGGCGGACGTGGCCATGGCCTTCATCGACGACGAACCCGTGAAGAAGAAGACCGCCCACGAGATCGGGCAGGACGTCGCCCTCGTCTCGATCGGCGAGTTGGAAGAGCGCATCGCTCTGCTGCGTGCCGAGATCACGCGCCTCGAGACCGAGGTGGAGAAACGCCGCGCCTCGCGCTCCGCCGCCGAATCCGTGTTCCGCCTTTGACCGCGACCCCGCTCCCCGCGCCGCCGGCCGAAACGGCGCGAGCCTTCGCCGCCGACCGCGTCGCGGTCGTGGACCTGCGTCTCACCGACTTCCGCAACCACGCCACCGCCGAGATCTCCTCCGACGGCCGCCACGTCGTGCTCGCCGGCGACAACGGCACCGGCAAGACCAATCTGCTCGAGGCGCTGTCGCTGCTGACCCCCGGCCGCGGCTTCCGCCGCGCCCGCCTCGACGAGATGGCGCGGATCGGCGGCTCCGGCGGTTGGAGCCTCTTCGCCCGCCTCGACGGCCCCGACGGCGCCGTGCGCATCGGCACCGGCGCGGAACCCGGCACCGGCGACGACGAGAGCCGCCAGCGCCGCGTCCGCATCGACGGCGTCGCCGCCCGCTCCACCGACGAGTTGCTCGACCATTGCCGGGTGCTGTGGCTGACCCCGGCGATGGACGGGCTCTTCACCGGCCCCGCCGCCGATCGCCGCCGCTTCCTCGACCGCCTCGTCCTCGCCGTCGACCCCGGCCACGGCGCCCGCGTCTCGGCTTACGAGAAGGCGATGCGCGGCCGCAACCGCCTGCTCGAGGACGACCGTCTCGATCTCGACTGGCTCACCGCGATCGAGGACCAGATGGCCGAACTCGGCGTCGCCGTCGCCTCCGCTCGGGTCGAGACCGTCGCCTGCCTGGAACGTCTGATCGAGGCGACCCGCGCCGACGCGCCCTTCCCCCACGCCGAACTGGCGCTCGAGGGCGACCTCGAGGCGATGGTGGCGCGAGGCGGCCCCTCCGCCGAGGCCGAGGATCTCTGGCGCGCCCGCCTCGCCGAGACGCGCCGCCGCGACAAGGCCGCCGGCCGCACGCTCGACGGACCGCACCGCGCCGATCTCGCCGTCCGCCACGGCCCCAAGGCGATGCCGGCCCATCTCTCCTCGACCGGCGAACAGAAGGCGTTGCTGCTGGGCCTCGTCCTCGCCCATGCCCGCCTCGTCGGCGAGACCACCGGCCGCGCGCCGCTCCTCCTCCTCGACGAGATCGCCGCCCATCTCGACCCGCGCCGGCGCGGCGAACTCTTCGACGTGCTGGAGGCGCTCGGCTCGCAATGCTGGATGACCGGCACCGACGCGACCGCCTTCGAGGCGCTCGGCGATCGCGCCTCGCTCTGGACGCTGGCCGGCGGCCGGATCGACCAGACCCGCTGAAGTCGTCGCGAACGGCCTCATACCGAGCTGGGGACGTTTCGACCCGTTCGAGACATCCCGAGCGAAGGCAAGCCCGACCGAGCGTCGGCCGGTCAGGCCGAGACCTCGGAAAATCCCGACGGGTCGGGATTTTCCGAGAGTGGTATCACCCGGCGTCCGTCCTCCACGAGCCGCCGCACCAGGTCGAGCAGCACCTCGGCACCGGCGACGAGATCGGCGGCGTCGGTGTGTTCGCGCGGGTTGTGGCTGATGCCGTCGCGGCTCGGCACGAAGATCATCGCCGCCGGACAGATCCGCGCCAGCATCTGCGCGTCGTGCCCCGCCCCCGACGTCATCCGCCGGCACGAGAGCCCACGCGCCGCCGCCGCCGCCTCGATCCGCGCGACGAGACCCACGTCGAACACCACCGGCTCGAACCGCGCCAGCCGCTCGACCGAGACCCGGAACCCTTCCGCGACCAATCCGTCGAGATGGGCCGCCAGCGCCGCCTCCTCCTCCCGCAACCGGGTCTCGTCGGGATCACGCAGATCGACGGTGAAGACCGCCCGCGACGGCACCACGTTGATCACGTCGGGCGCAAACCGCATCCGCCCGACCGTCGCCACCGTCGGCGTGTTCGAGCGGTTCGCCCGATCGGCCAGGAAGGCGACGGTGCGCGCCGCGGCGAGCCCGGGGTCGCGGCGCATCGTCATCGGCGTGGTGCCGGCGTGATTGGCGGTGCCCTCGATCGTCACCTCCTGCCAGGAGATGCCCTGGAGATTTTCCACCGCGCCGATCCGCACGCCCTCGCGATCGAGGATCGGCCCCTGCTCGATGTGCAGCTCGACATAGGCGGCGGGCCTGAAATGGCCGGGGTCCACCGTGCCGGCTGCGCCGATCCGCGCCAGCTCGTCGCCGAGCCGGGCGCCGTCGACCCCGACGGTGGCGAGCGCCGTGTCGAGATCGAGCCCGCCGACGAAGACCAGCGAGCCCAACATGTCCGGCGCGAAGCGGGCACCCTCCTCGTTGGTGAAGGCGGCGACGACGATCGGCCGCGCCGTCCGAACCCCCGCCGCCTTCAGGGTCTCGATCACCTCGAGCGCTCCGAGCACGCCGTAACAGCCGTCGAGCATGCCGGCGTTCACGACGCTGTCGATATGCGAGCCGAGGAGCAGCGGCGCCTCGGCCTCGTTCTCCGGCGTCGACCAGCGCCCGAAGACGTTGCCGATCCGATCGACCGTGACCGAGAGCCCCGCCGCCTCCATCCAGCCCATGAGCGCCGCCCGCCCGGCCCGGTCGGCGTCGGTCGCGGCGAGACGCGCGAGACGGCCCTCGCCGTCGCGGCCGATGGCGCCGAGCGCCGAGAGACGTCCGAGGAGACGGGCGCCGTCGAGAATGGCCGTGGTCATGCCCGCGCCTCCCGATCACCCGCGACGACCGGAACCGGCTCGCCCATCAGCGCCGCCCACCGCGCGGGATCCGTCGCCCCTTCCGTGTTGATCACCAGGATCCGCGACCCCGCGTCGATCCCGAGCGCCGCCCGCGTCGCCGGATCGCCCGCCGTCTGCAGGAAGCCGGCGAGACCGACACCGCCGCTCTCGCCGGCGACGATCACCGGATCGCCCGGCTCGGGATGAGCGAGACGCCGCATCACCGCGATCGCCTCGTCCTCCTCGACCGTCACGAACCCCTCGGCGACCCGCGACAGAACCCTCCAGGCGATCAACGACGGCTCGAAACAATCGAGCATCGCCATGATCGTCGGCTCGCCCGGCTCGAGCTTGACCGGCCGGCCCGCCCGCGCCGTCTCGAACATGCACGGTGCCCGCGCCGGATCGACCACCACGAAGGCCGGCCGCGCGGCCCCGAGCGCCGTCGCCATGTGGCCGGCGACCGCCGCCGCGATGCCGCCGACGCCGCATTGCACGAAGACATGGGTCGGCGGCGCCTCGAGCGCGTCGAGCGCTTCCGCGACCAACGCCGTGTAGCCCTGCATCACCAGACCGGGAATGCGCTCGTAGCCCGGCCACGACGTGTCGGAGACGAGCGTCCAGCCCTCCCACGCCGCCACCCGCGCCGCCTCGGCGACGCTCTCGTCGTAGGAGCCGGCGACCCGCACCATTTCCGCCCCGAGAGCGGCGATGGCGGCGATTCGCCCCTCGCTGACCCCGGCGTGGACGAAGACCACCGATCGCGCCCCGACCAGCCCCGCCCCTTGCGCGACCGAACGGCCATGATTGCCGTCGGTGGCGCAGGCGAAGGTGAGCCCCGCCGCCACCGCCCGCACCTCGGGCGAGCCGATCTCCTCGACCGCGACCGCCCGGCCGAGCCGGCGCGACGCCTCCTCGAGCACCAGCCGCACCACCGCGTGCGCCCCACCGAGCGCCTTGAAGCTGCCGAGGCCGAGCCGGCCGCTCTCGTCCTTGACCGTGATCGCCGCGACCCCGGTCGCCCGCGCGAGCCCGGTGAGACGGCGAAGCGGCGTCGGCGCGTAGCCCGGCCGATGGGCGAGCAGGCGCAAGGCCTCCGCCGCCGCCTCGGGGCCGAGAGCGGCGGCATCGGCGGGGTCGAGCGCGTGCCCGTGGTCGGGGTGGGTATTGGCGAGAAACATCGGCATCTCCTCGGTCGATCGACGAGACGATATTGCGTGCGTGACGAAATTCGGACTGAATCTGAGGCCCTCCGGCGCAAGTTTGTTTCGCCGCCGGCCCGACCCGCGAGGACCGTCCGTGCCCGCCCCCGATCTCGACCGCTTCGATCGCGCCATTCTCGCCATCCTCCAACGCGACGCCCGCACGCCCCAGCGCGTCATCGGCGAGGCGGTCGCCCTCTCCGCCCCCGCCGTCCAGCGTCGCATCCGCCGGCTCGAGGAGGCCGGCGTCATCCGCGCCAACGTGGCGGTGGTCGAACCGGCCCTGGTCGATCGCGGCCTCACCATCATCGTCGAGGTCGAACTCGACAGCGAACGCGCCGACCGCATAGACGCCGCCAAACGCGCCTTCCTGGCGGCGCCCGAGGTCCAGCAGTGCTGGTACGTCACCGGCGAGGCCGACTTCGTTCTGGTCGTGCTGGTGGCGACCATGGCCGACTACGAGGCCCTCACCCGGCGCCTCTTCTTCGCCGACGCCAACATTCGAAAATTCCGCAGTCTGGTCGCCATGGACCGGGTCAAGACCGGCCTCGCCGTGCCGATCGACCCGTGAACCGGCCCCTCGATGCACCGGCGCGCGACGTCCCTGCGGTTCCGCATTGCCCTTCGTCGCGGATTCGACTAAGGATGGGAGCAGGACATAGACGGTCCCACCATGTGGCAAGGAAGCCTCTGATTCCCGTTTCGGCGGGGACAGGGGCTTTTTTATTGGATAATGACCCGATGGACGGCGCCTGGCGGATTGGAATGCTCTACTCGCGGAGCGGCGTGACGGCCGGCATCGAGAGCACGCAGGCGAACGGTACGTTGCTCGCCGTCGAACAGATCAACGCCGCCGGCGGTGTTCTCGGACGCCCGCTCGAGCCGGTGATCTACGATCCCGCCTCCTCGCCGCGCCTCTACGGCCAGCTCGCCGCCAAGCTCCTCGGCGAGGACGGGGTCCGCTCGATCTTCGGCTGCTACATGTCGTCGACCCGCAAGGCGGTGATGCCCGAGATCGACGCCCATCGCGGCCTGCTCTTCTACGCGACGCTCTACGAGGGGTTCGAATATCACCCCCGTATCTTCTACACCGGCGCCGCGCCGAACCAGAATTCGATGCAGCTCGCCCGCTACATCATGGAGAACTACGGCCACCGCTTCCTGTTCATCGGTTCGAACTACATCTTCCCCTACGAATCGAACCGGGTGATGGCCGATCTGGTGCGGCAGGTGAAGGGGCGCGTGCTGGACGAGGTCTATGTGCCGCTGGATTGCCAGCCCTCCGACTTCGACCGCGTCATCCGCCTGATCCGCAAGCACGAGCCCGACGTGGTCTTCTCCACCGTGGTCGGCAAGGGCACGGCGATGTTCTACACCGCCTTCCACGAGGCCGGTTTCGACGCCGAGAAGATGCCGATCGCCAGCCTGACCACCAGCGAGGCGGAGATCGCCGAGATGTCGCCGGGCGTCGCCTGTTGCCATCTGACCGCCGCCCCCTTCTTCGAGGGGCTCGAGACGCCGGCGGCCCGGCAGTTCGTTGCGAGCTTCAAGGCGCGTTTCGGGGCCGATGCCCCGGTCACCGCCTGCGCCGAGGCCGCCTATTTCCAGGTCATGCTCTATGCCGAGGCGCTGACCCGCGCCGGCAGCGACGATCCGGAGGCGCTGGTGCCGCATCTGCTCGGCCTCGAATACGATGCGCCGCAGGGCCGCATCCGCATCGACCCCGACAACCACCACACCGAACTGTGGCCGCGGGTGGCGCGCGTCGACCGGAACGGCCGTTTCGAGGTGGTGTGGAACCCGGAGGTCAGAATCAAGCCCGAACCCTATTTCGTCGAGCCGACACTCGACGACTGGACGTTCGCTCGACTTCGGATCAAGAAGTAGATCGGCAGGGATCCCCGTGAGCGTTCAAATTCTCCGCGATCTTCGTGGGCTGCGCATCCAGGTGATCCATCCCCCGGATCGCGAGGGCGTGGCTCTCGTCGAGCATCTGCGGCGCATCGGCTGCAACTGCGAGACGACCTGGCCGCTGCCCGAGGACATCAGCCCGTCCGCCGACGTCGTGATCCTGTCGGTCGACCATGAAGGCCGCGACCGGATTCTGAAGCTGGTGCGCGGCATCCAGGGCCGGGCCCCGACCCTCCTCGCGGTCGTCTCCTACGAGAACCCCAGCACGCTCCAGGTGGTGCTCGAATGCGGCGCTCAGGCGGTGATCGATCGCCCGATCCGCCCCTTCGGCCTCCTCACCAACCTCACCATCGCCCGCGTCCTCTGGCTCGAACGGGTCGAGGCGGAAAAGCGCATCCGCAAGCTCGAACGCAAGCTCTCCGGCAACAACCGCATCTCCAAGGCCAAGGCGATCCTGATGGAGAGCGCCGGCCTCAGTGAACAGGAGGCTTACGACAGCCTCCGGCAGCAGGCCATGTCGAAGAGACTACCCATGGATGAAATGGCCGACGCGATCGTCAATGCGCACGACCTATTGAAATCGACCCGTAAAGGTGCTTAACTTCAGAAACGAAGTCGAGGCGGGTCACCCGCTCGCGATTTTGTATACGGCGTCGTGACAATGGAGTTACGAGCCACGTGGCTGGGCAGCCCGTTTCACTCCTGACCGGAGTGGACGGGCTTTTTTATTGCCCGGTCGGAGCCGACAGGGGCGTCGGCGTTCCAGATCATCTTTCTCGACCCGCGGCTTCATTTGCGCGGGCTCGGGAGAATTCACCCCGAAGGGATGTCCTTTCGGCAACGGACGGCGTGTGCCCGCGGGACGGGACCATGCCCGATCGAGATCACGACAGAGGGCCGTCATGAAACTGAACCGCCGTGAATTCTTCAAGAACACCGCGCTCGCCGGCGCGGGCATGATCGCCGCGCCCGCCGTTCTGGGTTCGAGCGCCGCCGCCGCCGAGGAGATCCCGGTCGGCGTCCTGTTCTCCCACACCGGGGGCCTGTCGATCATCGAGAAGTCACTCAACGACGCGACCCTGATGGCGATCGCCGAAATCAACGAGAAGGGCGGCATCAACGGCCGCAAGATCAAGCCGATCATCGAGGACGGCGCCTCCGACCCCAAGACCTTCAACGAGAAGGCCTCCAAGCTGGTGGTGCGCGACCGCGTCGTCTCCGCCTTCGCCTGCTACACCTCGGCGAGCCGCAAGGCGGTGCTGCCGGTGTTCGAGAAGCGCAACAACCTGCTCTTCTACCCGACCTATTACGAAGGCTTCGAGTGCTCGAAGAACGTCGTCTACACCGGGTCGACCCCGAACCAGCAGCTCTCTGTCTTCATCCCCTGGATCATCAACACGCTCGGCAAGAAGAAGTTCTTCATCGTCGGATCGAACTACATCTATCCGCGTGAGATGGCGAAGGTCTGCAAGATCCTGATCGAGAAGAATGGCGGCGAGTGGGTCGCCGACGAATATCTCGAGCTGGGCCATTCCGAATGGGGCTCGATGGTCAACAAGATCAAGTCGTCGGGCTGCGACGTGGTCCTGTCGAACGTGGTCGGCGATTCGGTGGTCGCCTTCTATCGCGAGTTCAAGAACCAGGGCCTCAGCCACGACAAGCTGCCGATCTGCGCCTCGGTCACCTCCGAGGTCGAGATCGCGGCGATGGGCGCGGAATACGCCGCCGGCTCCTACACGTCCTTCCCCTATTTCCAGGCGATCGACAGCGACCGCAACAAATCCTTCGTCGAGCGCTACCGCGCCTACGTCAAGGATCCCAAGGCGGTCACCCATCACGCGATGGAATCGGCCTATTTCCAGGTCTATCTGTTCGCGCAGGCCGCCGCCAAGGCCGGCGACAAGCTGACCCCGGAGACGATCCGCGCCGCCGTTCTCGGCCAGGAATTCGACGCCCCCAACGGGCACGTCAAGGTCGACGCCGAGAACCAGCACACCTACCTCACCCCGCGCATCGCCCAGTGGCAGGCCGACGGCCAGGGCAAGATCGTCCAGCAGCTCGACGCGCCGATCCGCCCGCTGCCCTACGTCGCCTACGGCGAGACCGAGACCGGCCTCTACTGCAAGGCGAGCGGCCTCGACAGCACGAAGCTGAAGCTCTGATCGGCCGAGCCGCGCCTCTCCGGCCGCCGAAACGCGGCGGCCGGACCTCCCTTCATCGACACCGCGAGGAACCGTCGTGGTCGACACATTGTTCATCGGCCTGAGCCTGGGCTCGATCCTGCTCCTGGTGGCCCTCGGCCTCACCATCACCTACGGCGCCATGGGGGTCATCAACATGGCCCACGGCGAGATGGTGATGATCGGCGCCTATACCACCGTTCTCTCCGGCATCTACCTGGGGGCCAACCTCCTGGTGGCGATGCCGATCGCCTTCGTCATCTCCGCCGGCCTCGGCTGGGCGATCGAGAAGGTTCTGGTGCGCAGGCTCTACGGCCGCCTGATCGACACGCTTCTGGCGACCTGGGGCGTCGCCCTGGTCCTGCAACAGGCGGTACGGCTCGAATTCGGCCTGTCCTTCCTCGGCATCCACGTCGAGGGGCTCGGACCGGGGCTGCAGAACGTCGACGTGCCCGACTTCCTGCGCGGAACGATCACCATCCTCGGCACCGAGGTCAACGGCTACCGCGCCTTCATCATCCTCGTCACCGTGGTGATGACGGCCGTCACCTGGCTGATCATGAACCGCACCCCGATCGGCATGCAGGTGCGCGCGGTGATGCGCAACCGCTCCATGGCAGCCGCCTGCGGCATCGACGTCGCCCGCGTCAACGCGCTCACCTTCGCCTACGGCTCCGGCCTCGCCGGCATCGCCGGGGTGATGATGTCCGGCTTCAAGACCGTCTTCCCCGACATGGGCGCGCCGATGGTCGTCGACGGCTTCATGGTGGTCGTGGTCGGCGGCGTCGGCTCGCTGCTCGGCGCGGTCGCCGCCTCCGGCCTCCTCGGCGAGATCAACGGCCTCGTCGCCGCCGTGACCAACGACATCCTGGCCCGCGCCGTCGTCTTCGGCACCGTCATCGTGGTGATCGTGCTGATGCCCCGTGGCCTGTTCTCCTTCAAGGGGCGTTGAGATGACCCTACCGCGTTCCGTCACCATCGCCGCCTACGCGAGCTTCGTCGCCGCCCTGATGCTGCTGCCGCTGGTGGTGAGCGATCCGTTCTGGCTCAACCGCTTCGCCAAATATTGCGTCTACGGCATCCTCGGCGTCTCGATCGCGCTCTCCTGGGGCTATGCCGGGGTGCTGAACCTCGGCCAGGGTCTCTTCTTCGGCCTCGGCGCCTACATGATCGCCATGTCGCTGAAGCTCGCCTCGGCGACCAGCCTCCAGCAGGGCTCGACCACGCCGCTCCCCGACTTCATGTTGTGGAACTCCGAGCCCGGCGCCGTCACCGACCTGTGCTGCATCAACAAGGGGTCCTTCCTGTGGATCCCCTTCCAGTGGCAATGGTTCGGCGTCGCCATGGGCCTCGCCCTGCCGACGCTGGTGGCCGGCATCCTCGGCGCGGTGATCTTCCGCAAGCGCATCGCCGGGGTGTTCGTCTCGATCATCACCCTCGCCCTGGTGCTGCTGGTCCGCCTCGTCCTGATCGACGCGCAACCGATCACCAACGGCTTCAACGGCCTCACCGACCTCGGTTGGTTCACCGTCGCCGGCTTCGAGTTCGACCCCTATGTGACGCCCACCTATTATCTGGTGGCGGTGTCGCTGTCGGTGGTCCTGATCGGCGCCCGCCTCTTGGTCGAGACCCGCGCCGGCCTGATCCTCCAGGCGATCCGCGACGACGAGAACCGGGCCCGCTACCTCGGCTTCGACGTGCCGGCCTATCAGATCTTCTTCTTCTGCGTCTCGGCCCTGATCGCCGGTTTCGCCGGCATGCTCTACGTGCTCGCCGCCGAATTCGCCTCGCCGACCTTCATGGACCTGACCTTCTCCATCACCATGGTGGTGTGGGCGGCGGTGGGCGGACGCTCGTCGATCCTGGGGGCCTGCATCGGCGCCATGCTGATCAACACCATCGAGGCGTCGATGAGCGAATCCGCCACCTTCATGGAGGCCTGGAAGGTCGTCATCGGCCTGATGTTCATCCTCGTCGTCCTCTACCTGCCGCGCGGCATCGCCGGCGTCGTCAAGGACGGCATCGGACGCCTCCTCGGTCGCCGCGCGGTCGCCGCCGCGCCGGTCGTCGCGGCCGGCGAGTGAGGAGAAGACCATGAGCAACAAGTCCGCACTGACGATCGAGGAGATCGGCGTCGACTTCTCCGGCTTCAAGGCGGTCGACGGCGTGTCGATGGTGGTCGAGGAGGGCGAACTGCGCGTCCTGCTCGGCGCCAACGGCGCCGGCAAGACCACCCTGATGGATCTCGTCTCCGGCAAGACCAAGTCCACCCAGGGCCGCGTCTTCGTCGAGGACACCGAGATCACCAACCGCGAGGAACACGAGATCGCCCGCGCCGGCATCGGCCGCAAGTTCCAGATCCCCAGCGTCTTCCGCGACCTCACCGTCCGCCGCAATCTCGAGGTGGCGAGCTGCCTCACCCCCGGCGTCTTCGCCAATCTCGGCTTCGGCTTCCCGGCCGAGGATCGCGATCGGGTCGACGAGGCGCTCGAACTCGCGGGCCTGCGCGAGCAGGCCGGCCGGCGCGCCGGCGAGCTGAGCCACGGCCAGACCCAATGGCTCGAACTGGCGATGCTGATCGTCCAGAACCGCAAGATCATCCTGCTCGACGAACCCACCGCCGGCATGACCCAGGCGGAGACCTTCAAGACCTCGCAGATCATCAACGGCCTCAAGGGGCGCCACACCCTGGTGGTGGTGGAGCACGACATGGCCTTCGTCCGCGAGATCGCCGAGAAGATCACCGTTCTCCACCTCGGCAAGGTCCTCGCCGAGGGCCGCATCCACGACATCGAGCGCAACGAAGAGGTCCGCAGGGCCTATCTCGGATCGAAGGGGATCGCCTGATGCTGAAGCTCAGCGGTGTCGACAGCTACTACGACCGCAGCCACGTCCTGCACGACTTCTCGCTCGAGGTCCCGGACCACGGCATCCTGGCGGTGCTCGGCCGCAACGGCGTCGGCAAGACCACGGCGATGAAGACGATCATGGGCCTGACCGACCGGGCGACCGGCTCGATCACCCTCGACGACGTCGACCTGTCGCAGGCGACCACCCACGAGCGCGCCCGCGCCGGCATCGGCTACGTGCCCCAGGGCCGCGAGATCTTCCCCGACTTCTCGATCCGCGAGAACATCCTGATGGGCTGTTTCGCCCGTCCCGACGGCGTCCGGCGGATCCCGGATCTGGTCCCCCACCTCTTTCCCTATCTGCAGGACAATCTCGACCGCCCCGGCGGCGTCCTGTCCGGCGGCCAGCAACAACAATTGGCGATCGCCCGCGCCCTCGCCACCGACCCCAAGGTCCTGCTTCTCGACGAACCCTGCGAGGGTATCCAGCCGTCGATCGTCGAGGAGATCGAGAACATCATCCTCGAGATCAACAAGAAACACGGCATCGCCGTCGTGCTCGTCGAACAGAACGTCGAATTCGCCCGCCGCGCCTGTGATCGCTTCGTGATCGTCGAAAAGGGACACGTCGCGGCCTCCGGCACGCCCGAAGACCTCACCCGGGAGGTGGTCCACACCTACCTCTCGGTCTGACCTCCCGCATCCGCACGCCCACCACGCGACCCGACGTCCGCGAGCCCCGCTCGCGGCGAACGGGGAGCCATACCTCGAGAAGACAGGAGACCGTCATGCTTCACGGAGACATCATTTCCACCGCCGACACCGTCGGCGTCGCCGTCGTCAACTACAAGATGCCGCGGATCCACACCAAGGCCGAGATCATCGACAACTGCCGCAAGATCGCCGACATGGTGGTGGGCATCAAGCAGGGTCTTCCGGGTCTCGATCTGATCGTCTTCCCGGAATATTCCAGCCACGGCATCATGTACGACAGCAAGGAGATGTACGAGAACGCCGCCTCCATTCCCGGCGACGAGACCGACATCTTCGCCGAGGCCTGCCGCAAGGCCAAGGTCTGGGGCGTGTTCTCGCTGACCGGCGAGCGCCACGAGGAGCACCCCAACAAGGCGCCCTACAACACCCTCATCCTGATGAACGACAAGGGTGAGATCGTCCAGAAGTACCGCAAGATCATGCCCTGGGTGCCGATCGAGGGCTGGTATCCCGGCGACTGCACCTATGTCACCGAGGGCCCGAAGGGCCTCAAGATCTCGCTGATCATCTGCGACGACGGCAACTACCCGGAGATCTGGCGCGACTGCGCGATGCGCGGCGCCGAGCTGATCGTCCGCTGCCAGGGCTACATGTATCCGGCCAAGGAACAGCAGGTGATCATGGCCCGCGCCATGGCCTGGGCCAACAACGTCTATGTGGCGGTCGCCAACTGCGCCGGCTTCGACGGCGTCTACACCTATTTCGGCCATTCGATGCTGGTCGGCTTCGACGGCCGCACGCTCGGCGAATGCGGCGAGGAGGAGTACGGCATCCAGTACGCCCAGCTCTCCACCTCGCTGATCCGCGACGCCCGCAAGAACGGTCAGGCGCAGAACCACCTCTTCAAGCTCGTGCACCGCGGCTACACCGGCATGATCAACTCCGGTGACGGCGATCGCGGCACCGCCGCCTGCCCCTACGACTTCTACAAGAAGTGGGCGGCCGATCCGGAAGGCACCCGCGAGATGGTCGAGGCGATGACCCGCACCACCGTCGGCTCCGAGGAATGCCCGATCGAGGGCATCCCCCACAAGGTCACCCATCGCTGACGTCGCATCGCCCCGGACCGTCCGAGGTCCGGGGCCCCTGCCCGGACGCCACGGCCGAACCGCCGTGTTGCCGAACGCCTTCTCCTTTCCCGTTCCACGAACCCAAGGGGTCACCGATGACGAACGTCGACACCAAGTCGCACGAAGGCCACAGCACCCTCGAGATCGTCGAGGAAGACGTCGACAAGCTGCTCGGCGAAGAATACGAGCACGTCCCGGTTCCGGCCGCCGCGCGCCGCAGCCTCTTCTCGGTCACCATGGTGTGGCTGGGCTTCCCGATGATCATCACCGGCGCCATGACCGGGTCCCTGCTGGTGCTCGGCATGGGCTTCAAGCGCGCGCTCCTCGCCATGATCATCGGCAATCTGCTGATGTTCGCCTATGTCGGCGCCCTCGGCGTGCTCGGCACGCGGCGCGGCGTCAACTTCGCCCTGCTCGCCTCGGTCGTGTTCGGCCGCAAGGGCTACGTCTTCGCCTCCGGCCTGCTCTCGACGCTGCTGCTCGGCTGGTACGCCGTCCAGACCGGCATCACCGGCGCGCTGGTCAGCAGCACCTACGGTCTCAACTACGTGCTGATGACCACCATCGCCGGCGTGCTCTACATCGCCATCACCTTCGTCGGCGTGCGCGGCCTGCACTGGATCGGCATGGTCTCGGTGCCGCTCTTCGTGGTGCTCGGCCTGTGGGTGGTCGGCGACGTCACCGCCAAGGTCGGCGTCTCCGCGATCCTCGACTACGCCGGCAACAACGGCACCGCCACCATGTCGATGGGCGTCGGCCTGACCGTCGTTCTGGCGCTCTTCATCGACGCCGGTACCGTCACCGCCGACTTCAACCGTTGGGCCAAGGATCCGAAGTCGTCGCTGATCGCCACCTTCAGCGCCTTCCCCTTCGCCAACATGGTCGCCATGCTGGTCGGCGGCATCATGACCGCCGCTCTCGCCGTGCCGAACGCCAATCCCTTCGGCAACGACAACATGTTCGGCTACCTGAACGGCATGCAGCTCACTTGGCTCAGCGTGCTCGCCTTCGCCTTCCTCTACTGCAACCTCGGTTCGGTCTGTTCGCACTGCCTCTACAACGCCGCCACCGGCTGGTCGCGCATCGTCGGCAGCCACATGCGTCTCCTGGCGATCATCCTCGGCGTGATCGGCATCGTCGTCGCCGCCGGCAACGTCTGGGCGTTCTTCATCCAGTGGCTGTCGCTTCTGGGCATCCTGGTACCGCCGATCGGTGCGATCATCCTGGTCGACCAGTACCTCCTGCGCCCCAAGGCCGAGATCGACGCCGATTGGCGCGGGACCGCCTTCCTGGCCTGGGCGGTCGGCTCGATCGTCGCCTTCCTCGTCGAGGAGACGGCGCCCTTCCTGTCGACGGCGATCTCCGCCGCCGTGGTCGCGGCCGTCGCCTACTGGCTCCTCTCGCAGCGGGGTCGGGCGACCGCCTGACCTCCCGAACCTCTCCTCTCTCCGATCGAGGATCGATCCCATGCCTCTCGACTATGAAATCTACGATCTCGGCGACGTCGCCCTGCAGAGTGGCGCGACCATTCGCGACTGCAAGCTCGCCTACAAGACCTTCGGCACGCTCAATGCCGCCAAGGACAACGTCATCGTCTATCCGACCTGGTACTCGGGCCAGCACTACGACAACGAATGGCTGATCGGCGAGGGCATGGCGCTCGACCCGACCAAATACTTCATCATCATCCCCAACATGCTCGGCAACGGCCTGTCGTCCTCGGCCAGCAACACGCCCGAGCCCTACAACGGCCCGCGCTTTCCTGACGTCACGCCCTACGACAACGTCCGCGTCCAGCATCGTCTGGTGACCGAGAAGTTCGGCATCGAACACATCCGCCTCGTCGTCGGCTGGTCGATGGGCGCGCTCCAGACCTTCCATTGGGGGGCGATGTACCCCGACATGATGGATCTGCTCGCCCCCTTCTGCGGCTCGGCCAAGTGCTCGCGCCACAACAAGGTCTTCCTCGAGGGCGTCAAGGCGGCGCTGACCGCCGACGGCGCCTTCGCCGAGGGTTGGTACACCACCAAGCCGGCCAAGGGCCTGCGCGCCGCCGCCCGCGTCTACGCCGGCTGGGGTTTCTCGCAGGACTTCTATCGCGCCAACCTCGACATCGACGCCCTCGGCTATTCCTCGCTCGAGGACTTCCTGGTCGCCTTCTGGGAAGGCTTCTTCCTGCCGCGCGATCCCAACAACCTGCTGACCATGCTGTGGACCTGGCAGAACGGCGACATCTCCGCCAACGAGATCTACGGCGGCGACTTCGTCAAGGCGCTCGGCGCGATCAAGGCCAAGACCTACGTCATGCCCGGCGAGACGGATCTCTATTTCCGCGTCGCCGACAGCGAGTTCGAGGTGGCGAACATGCCGAACGCCACCCTGATTCCGATCCCCTCGGTGTGGGGCCACTTCGCCGGCGGTCCGGGCACCAACCCGACCGACGTCGCCTTCCTCGACGCCAAGCTCAAGGAGCTCCTGGCGAGCTGACGCCGACGACCTCCGCCGGTCCGCCGGCGGAGGTCCCCTCTCGCAAGATCGCGCTCGGAGATCCACCATGACGACGGCGTCGGCCCATCGTGTCTCGCCTCACGATCACGCTCCCCACCACCCTCACCACCACGGCGACGACCACCACCACCACGCCCCTCGCCCGTCGATCCGGGTCGAGGGCGTGCTCGGCAGCCGGCTCGATCCCCCCTTCGCCGATCATCTCCATCGCCTCGCCCATGCCGGGGCCTGCGAGGACCTGATCCTCGACACCGTCGATCTCGCCCGCCACCGCCTGCGCGCGGTCGGCTCGCTCGGCACCGAATTCCTGATCGCCCTGCCCCGCGACGTCGTCCTCTTCGACGGGGCGGTGATCGCCTGCGGCGACCACCATGCCGCCGTCGTCCGCGTCACCGAGCGACGTTGGCTCCGCCTGCGCCCGACCGACGCCGCCGCCGCGCTCGAACTCGGCTGGAACGCCGGCAATCTCCATTGGCGGGTGCGTTTCGACGGCGACGATCTCGCCGTCGCGCTGGAGGCGCCGGAGGCCGACTACCGCGCCCGGATCGCCCCCCTGATCGCCGCCGGCCGGGTCGAGATCCTCGAGGACGGGGCATGACCGATCCGGCGGCGCTCCTCCTCGCCTTGCGCCACGCCGACGGGACCTTCCCGTCCGGCGGTTTCGCCTTCTCGCAAGGCCTCGAGGCGCGCGCCGCCCTCGCCGACGACTTCGGCCCCTTCGATCTCGCCGCCTTCCTCGCCGATCAGGTGCTGCGGCGCTGGGCCGGCGCCGATCGTGTCGCCCTCGTCCGCGCCCATCGCGCCGCGGCCGACCTCGACCGCGTCGCCACGGTCGACGCGGAGGTCGAGGCCTCGACCGCGAGCGAACCGCTGCGCGCCGGATCGCGGCGCAACGGCCTCGCCTTCCTCACCGCCCACCGCCGCCTCGGCACCCCGGGCGCCGAGGCCTACCACCGCCGGATACGCGAGGGCATGGCGCCCGGCCATGTCGCCGTCGTCCAGGGCCTCCTGTGGGCACGCCTCGGGCTCGACGAGACCACCGCGAGCGCCATGGGCGGCCATGTCGCGGTGATCGGACCGGCGACGGCGGCGATCCGGCTCGGGCTGGTCGGAGCGATCGAGGCCCAGACCGCGATCGCCACCGTGACCGCCGATCTCGCCGCCGTCTGCCGCCGCCCGATCGCCGACGGTCAGCCCTTCTCGGCCTTCCTGCCGGTCGTCGAGATCGCCTGCGCCCGCCATGCCACCGGCGACCTCCGCCTCTTTTCCAACTGAGGGATCGGCCATGCTGCTGACACCGACCGAGCTCGAGCGCCTGACGCTCTTCACCGCCGCCGAACTCGCCCGCAAGCGCCGCGCGCGCGGATTGAGGCTGAACCACCCCGAGGCCGTGGCGCTGATCGCCGACGAGATCCTGGAGGCGGCGCGCGACGGCCGCTCGGTCGCCGAGGCGATGGCCTTCGGCGCCACCGTGCTGACCACCGCCGACGTCCTGCCCGGCGTCGCCGCGATGGTGCCGATGCTCCAGGTCGAGGCCGCCTTTTCCGACGGGACCAAACTCGTCACCGTCCACGAGCCGATCCGCCCACCCGCCGGCGCCGAGGTCGACCCGCTCGAACCCGGCGCGATCCTCGCCGAGGAGGGTGAGATCGAACTCAACGCCGGTCGGCCGAAGGTCCGCCTGCGCGTCGTCAACACCGGCGACCGGCCGGTGCAGATCGGCAGCCATTTCCATTTCTTCGAGACCAACCGCGCCCTCGACTTCGACCGCGCTGCCGCCTTCGGCCTGCGCCTCGACATCGCCGCCGGCACCGCCGTCCGCTTCGAGCCCGGCCAGGAGAAGGAGGTGGTGCTCACCACCTTCGGCGGCCGCCGCGAACTGACCGGCCTCAACGGCCTGACCGAGGGGTCCGCCGACGATCCGGACGTGCGCGCGAGCGCCCTCGAGCGCGCCCGAGCCCGCGGCTTTCGCGGCGCCTGATACCGAGCTCACGCAATTTCGACTTGTTCGAAACTGCGTGAGCGAAGGCAAGCCCGACCGGGCGTCGGCCGGTCAGGCCGAAACCTCGGGAACTCCCGACGAGTCGGGAGTTCCCGAGATTGGTATGAGAGAGGAGAACGACCATGGCCATCCTGTCGCGGCGCGACTATGCCGCCCTCTACGGACCGACCGTCGGCGACGGCATCCGCCTCGCCGACACCTCGCTCGTCGCCGTGGTCGAGAAGGACCACGCGGTCCCCGGCGACGAATGCCTGCACGGCGGCGGCAAGACGCTGCGCGACGGCGCCGGCCTCGCCGCCGGCGTCACCTCGGCGCAAGGCGCGCTCGATCTCCTCCTCTGCAACGTCGTGGTGATCGACGCCGTGCTCGGCATCGTCAAAGGCGACCTCGGCATCCGCGACGGCCGCATCGTCGGCCTCGGCAAGGCCGGCAATCCCGCCGTCATGGAAGGGGTCGACCCGCGCCTCGTCGTCTCCGCCGCCACCACCGTGCGCGACTGCGAGGGCATGATCGCCACCGCCGGCGCCATCGACGTCCACGTCCATTTCGACAGCGCGCAACTCTGCGAGCACGCCATCGCCTCCGGCATCACCACCATGATCGGCGGATCGCTCGGACCGATCACCGTCGGCATCGACAGCGGCGGCCCCTTCAACACCGGCAAGATGCTGCAGGCGGCCGAGGCCTGGCCGATCAACTTCGGTTTCCTCGGGCGCGGCAACAGCCACCGCCCGGCCTCCCTGATCGAGCAGATGCAGACCGGCTGTCTCGGGCTCAAGCTGCACGAGGACTGGGGCTCGATGCCCGCGGCGATCGACTGCTGCCTCTCCGTCGCCGACGAGATGGACTTCCAGGTCCAGATCCACACCGACACGCTCAACGAATCCGGTTTCGTCGAGGATACGCTGGCCGCGATCGCCGGCCGCACCATCCACATGTACCACACCGAAGGGGCCGGCGGCGGCCATGCCCCCGACATCATCCGCGTCGCCGGGGTGCCGTGGTGCCTGCCGTCCTCGACCAACCCGACCAATCCCTACACGGTCAACACCTTCGACGAACACCTCGACATGACCATGGTGTGCCATCACCTCAACCCGGCCATCCCCGAGGACGTCGCCTTCGCCGAGAGCCGGATCCGCGCCCAGACCATCGCCGCCGAGGACGTGCTGCACGACATCGGCGCCATCTCGATGCTCGGTTCCGACAGCCAGGGCATGGGCCGCATCGCCGAGGTCGTGTGCCGCACCTGGCAGCTCGCCGACAAGATGAAGCGCCAGCGTGGCCGCCTGCCCGAGGAGGCGACCCGCATCGGCGACAACGAGCGCATCCGCCGCTACATCGCCAAATACACCATCAATGCCGCCCGCACCTTCGGCATCGACGCCCATGTCGGTTCGCTCGAGGACGGTAAGATGGCCGACGTCGTGCTGTGGCGGCCGGCCTTCTTCGGCATCAAGCCGGAACTGGTCGTCAAGGGCGGCTTCATCGCCTGGGGCGCCATGGGCGACAGCGCCGCCTCGCTGATGACCTGCGAACCGCTGATCATGCGCCCGCAATGGGGCGCCTTCGGCCGCGCCAAACAGGCGCTCTCCGCCTCGTTCGTCCATCCGCTCGCGATCGAGGCCGATCTGGGCGGATCGCTCGGCCTGTCGAAGCGACTGCTGCCCGCCTCCGGCACCCGCCGTCTGACCAAGGCCGACATGCTGCGCAACGACGCCTGCCCCGAGATCCGCGTCGATCCGCAGACCTTCGACGTCTTCGTCGACGGCGAACTCGCCACTTGTGAGCCGGCGAAGGACTTGCCGCTCGCCCGCCGCTACATGTTGAGGTGAGCCCCATGGACGTCGCGATCTCCCCCTCGAAGACGGTGCCCACCCGGCTCGGCGCCGCCCGCGTCGGCATCGGCGGCCCGGTCGGCTCCGGCAAGACCGCCCTGGTCGAACGTCTGATCCCGGCACTCGCTGAACGCGGCGTCTCGCTCGCCGTCGTCACCAACGATCTCGTCACCGCCGAGGATGCCGAGCGCATCCGCCGCTCCGGCCTGATCGACCCGGCCCGGGTGGTGGCGGTGGAGGCCGGCGCCTGCCCGCACACGGTGATCCGCGAGGACCCGACCCTCAACATCGCCGCCGCCGACGATCTCGAGGCGGCCTTTCCCGATCTCGACCTGATCCTGATCGAGAGCGGCGGCGACAATCTCGCCTCGACCTTCTCGCTCGATCTGGTCGACTGGTGGATGTTCGTCATCGACGTCGCCGGCGGCGACGACATCCCCCGCAAGAAGGGGCCGGGGGTGATCCGGTGCGACCTCCTGGTCGTCAACAAGATCGACCTCGCCCCCCATGTCGGGGTCGATCTCGAGCGCATGACCCGGGAGGCCGACGCGGTGCGCTCCGGCCGGCCGATCGCCCTCACCGTCTGCCGCGACGGCGACGGCATCGACGCGGTCATCGATCACATCTGCCGCGACGTGTTGCTGCGATGAGCGCGATCCGGCCCGTCCCGGCGACCGCAGGCTCGGAGAGCGCGGCCGGGATCACCGGCCGCACCGGCCGCTTCGATCTCGCCTTTCACCGGGTCGGGGCGACCACCCGCCTCGGCGCGCAATTCGTCTCCTACCCCTTCCACATGACGCGGCCCTTCGCGCTCGACGCGGCGCTGCCCGAATTCGCCACGGTCTATCAACAGTCGGCCTCGGGCGGGGTCTATCGCGGCGACCGGATGGAGACCCGGATCGCCCTCGGCCGCGAGGCGGCGGTCCATCTGACCACCCAGTCGGCGACGATCGCCCACGACGCCCGAGGGAGCGCGGCCCGTCTCGCCACCATCCTCGACCTCGAGGACGGGGCCTATCTGGCGATGACGCCGGATCCGCTGGTGCTCTTTCCCGGCGCCGCCGTCGAGACGACGACCGAGGTCCGGCTCGGCGACGGCGCGGTCGCCTGTCTGACGGAAGCCTTCGTGGTTCACGACCCTCGCGCGGCCGGCGCCACCTTCGCCCGCCTCGCCTCGGCGACCACGGTCCGCGCGGCGTCGAACCGCCTCCTCTTCGCCGATCGCTTCGATCTCGCCGGCACCGATCTCCTCGGACCGCAGGGCGCGATCGGTGCCCGACGGCTGGTCGCGACCCACCTGCTGCTCGGCCCGAAGGAACGCCTTCCCGAGCCCACCGCCCTGATCGCGGCCACCACCGGCGAGGGTTTCGTCGCGGGTCTGCTCGACCTGCCCAACGCGGCCGGCTTCGCGGTCCGCGTCGTCGCCGACGACGCGATCGCCGAGCGGGCGGTCGCGGCGGCGATCTTCCGTCTCTCGGTCCGCGCCGCCCTCGGTGCCGACCCGGCGCCACGTCGCAAGTGAGATCTCGGCGGGCGACCGCCGAGATCCGTCCGCCTCACCGCGAGGCGAGGCGGAAATAGAGCGCCGACAGCGCCTTGCCGAGATCCTCCGGGCGCGCCAGGGCGACGAAGTTGCCGCGCCCGAAGATCCGATCGCCGGTCGTATGCGTCGCGCCGATGCCGAGGCCGAAGGCGTCGATCCCGGCCGAACGCAACTCGCGCACCGCCCGGCGCGCATCCTCGACCAGATAGATCGGATCGTCGCAATCGACGTCGAAGGGCTCGCCGTCGGTGATCACCACCAGGAGCCGCCGATAGGCGCGTTGGCCGGCGAAGCGGCGCCCGCCGTGCCGCAGCACCGCCCCGAGCCGCGTCGAGCGTCCCGGCGTCAGACCGGCCAGCCGCGCCTTGCTCGTGGTGTCGAAACGATCGGCGAAATCCTTGACCGCGGTGATCCGCACGTCCTCACGTCCGTCGGAGGCGAAGCCTTCCAGCGCCAGACGATCGCCGAGCGCGTCGATCGCGGTGGCCAGCACCGCCGTCGCCTCGATCTCCACGTCGAGCACCCGGTTCGACCGGCCGGGCAGACGATCGCGCGTGCTCTCGGACGTGTCGATCATGATCAGCGTCGCGAGGTCGCGGATCTTGCGATCGGTGCGACGATAGACGCGATGATCCGGCGCCTCGCCGACTCGGCGGGCGATCGCCGCGCCGATCGCCGCGTCGAGATCGAGCATGTCGCCCTCGCCCTGCCGCTTGAGGCGCTGCGGCAGGCCGAGACGTGCGCCGCGGATCATCGCCTCGACCCGGCGCGCCGGACCGGACACCACGTCGTTCAGCCGATCGACCGCCTCCTCGGCGGTGGCGTTCGGCCGATAGGCCCGCACCGTCACCCAGTCCGGCCGCTCCTGAGCCGCCTCATGATCCCATTCCGGCAGACGGCCGATCACCGTGCCGTCGTCCTCGCTCGCCGGGGCCGGTCGCGCCCGCCCGACCGCCTCGTCGGTCTCGGGCGGAAGGTCGTCGCCCGGCCGGCCGTCGTCGCGCTCTTCTTCCTTGCGCTTCATCGCCTCGACGGCGACGTCGATCTCGGTCGCCTCCGCCTCCGGCGGACGCTCCGAGGTCCACAGTCCCGCATGATCGTCGCGATAGATCGGATCGACCACCCAGGTCTTGGCGTTGAAGGAGAGCCGCATCTGGCCGAGATCGTTGCCGAGGAGATTGCCGATCTCCCGCGAGATCGAGGGATCGTCGAGCCGGTCCCGCGCCGCGTCGAAGAGGGCGCGTGCCTTGGCGATCCAATGTTCGGGATCCTCGTAGGCCGGATCGAACAAAGCCCGCGCCATCCGCGCCATCAGGAAGGGCACGGTGCGGGCGGTGTCCGGACCGATCACGTGGAACGGCCGCCACAGCCGGGCGAGACCGGGAAACCGCCGCAGCGCCAGCGTCTCCACCCGGGCGTCCTCGATCAGCGAGGTGAGCGCGATCTGCACCGGCTTCAATCGGCGCGGATCGAACGGCGCCCCGCCGAAGAGCCGATGGGCGGTCGCATGCGCCAGCACCGCCGCCGCCAGCGCTCCCTGCTCTTCCGCCGGCACGTCGGGGAAGGATTCCGGCATCACCACGATCGGCGCTGCGAGACTCGCGCGCGCCGCGCCATGGGCGAAGCGGATGGTCGGCTTCTCGCCCGAGAGCGCGGCGGCGAAGCCGATCGCCTCGGGCATCGCCCGCCGCAACGCCCCGGCGCGCCCGTGATCGCGCAACCGTTCCCGCGCCAGCGGATCCTCGAGCGCCACATAGGCGATGAGCCGGACCTTGTCGGTGGCATAGGCCCTGAGCCCGGCCGCCAGCCACTCGCCATAGGCCGAGGAGCCGACCACCGGCAGCACCTGGGCGAGCACCGAAATCGCCGGCTCCACCGCCTCGGGCCGCTTCTGCGAGAGATCGACCAACGCCGTCAGCACCGGATCGATCTCCACGCCGACCAGTCCGACCAGAGTCTCGGCGGCACTCGTCAACGCGGTCGCGGCGCGCGATCCCGCCTCCCGGCAGATCGCTTGGGCCGCCCGCGCCACCGCGATCGGCGTCGCGAGATCCCCCCGCCGCCCGAGCCGTGTCGTCGCGGCGAAGAAGGCGAGCGTGCAGGCGACCCCGGCATTCGCCCGCTGGAGGGCGAGCGCGCTCGCGCACCAGTCGTCCCAGAGATCGGGGGCGAACCCCTCCGCCACCGCCGAGGCCTCACGGAAGCTCGGCGCCAGCGTCTCGCGTGCCAGCACCATGCGCCCGAGCACGTCGAAGGTGTCCGGCGCCGTGCCGCCGACCGCGATCGCCGTCGTCATGCGATACAGGCCTCGATCGCCCGCGACAGGGCCGCGCGCATGTCGACGTCGTCGGTGACCGGCACCACCAGAGCGATGCGACAGGCTTCGCGCACCGGAATGCCGCGGCCGATCAGACGCCCCGCCTGGATCAGCATGCGCGTCGAGGCGCCTTCGTCGAGGCCATGGCCGCGCAGATTGCGCGAGCGCGCGCCGATCTCCACCACGAGCCGCGCAACGTCCTCGGAGATGCCGGCCTCGTGGGCGATGATCTCGCTCTCCACCTGCGGCGAGGGATAGTCGAAATCGAGCGCGACGAAGCGCTGCTTGGTCGATTCCTTCAGGTCCTTGACCGCGCTCTGATAGCCGGGGTTGTAGGAGACGACGAGGTGGAAGTCGGGATGAGCGGCGATCAGCTCGTTGCGCTTCTCGATCGGCAGCACCCGGCGATCGTCGGTGAGCGGATGGATCACCACCGTCGTGTCCTGGCGCGCCTCGACGATCTCGTCGAGATAGAGAATGGCGCCGTGGCGCACCGCGAGCGTCAGCGGCCCGTCCTGCCAGACGGTGCCCTCGGCATCGAGCAGGAAGCGGCCGACCAGATCGGAGGCGGTCATGTCCTCGTGACAGGCGACGGTGATCAGCGGCCGGCCGAGACGATGCGCCATGTGCTCGACGAAACGCGTCTTGCCGCAGCCGGTCGGCCCCTTCAGCATCATCGGTATGCGATCGGCGTGAGCCGCCTCGAAGACCTCGATCTCGGCCCCCGTCGCACGGTAGTAGGGATTGCCCTCGACGCGATAGCGCGCCAGCGGATGTTCAGCGTTCATGACGCCTCCGGTGCCCTTCGGGCACAAAAAAAGCCGCCCCTCACGTGATGTGAGGCGGCGGCACTCGTTGCCTGAATGCGATCGGCGCGTCCTTGAGCCGACCCGGACAGCTTAACGCGGAAGGTCTCCTTTTCGCAAGCGCGTCGTCCGAGAGGGAAGGGCGAGAATCGCTTCTTTCGGTCGACCGCCGATCGCGAGCGCCGGGGGAATCCTCCCTCGGCACCCCTATCGACATGCATTCCACATGAATGTCGACGCCATATCTCGGCCGGCGCTCCTCGCGCGATCCGCCCCCCTCTCCCGCGTCAGAGCGTGTCTTCCATGACGACGTGACCGGGCGAGACGGTGCGATAGCGCCGCTCGGGCGGGCGATAGCCGAGCGGCCGCACCGGGCTCTTCAACTCCTCGACGTCGAGGTTCCGGCGGATGCCGCGCCGGGCCGGATCGGGGACGGGAACCGCCGCGATCAGCTTCTTCGTATAGGGGTGCTGCGGATTGCCGAAGAGGGCGGCGCGCGGGCCGATCTCGACGATCTCGCCGAGATACATCACCGCCACCCGGTGACTGACCCGCTCGACCACCGCCATGTCGTGGGAGATGAAGAGGAAGGCGATCTTCAGGCTCTCCTGGAGATCCATCAGCAGATTGCAGACCTGCGCCTTGATCGAGACGTCGAGGGCGGAGACGCTCTCGTCGGCGACGATCACCTTCGGGTCGAGCGCCAGCGCCCGGGCTATGGCGATGCGCTGGCGTTGCCCGCCGGAGAATTCGTGCGGATAGCGGCTCGACATGTCGGCGCTCAAGCCGACGCGCTCGAGGAGATCGGCGGCCTTGTCACGGGCCTCGGCGCGCGAGCCGAGACGATGGGTCGTGAAGGGCTCGGCGACCGAGGCCCCGACCGTCATGCGCGGATTGAGGCTGGCGAAGGGATCCTGAAAGATCATCTGGATGCTGCGCCGCATGCGCCTCAGATCGGAACCGCCGAGATCGAGGACGTCGAACCCGTCGAGTTCGACGCTGCCCGAGACCGGCTCGACGAGACGCATGATCGAGCGCCCCGTGGTCGACTTGCCGCAGCCCGATTCGCCCACCAGCGCCAGCGTCTCGCCCTGGTGGAGATCGAAGGAGACGCCCTCCACCGCGTGGATCGCCCCCGTGCGCCGCCCGAAGACGCCGCCGCGCACGTCGAACCGGGTGACGAGATCGCGCACGCTGAGGACCGGGGGCTCGCCGCGATCGACCGTTCCGACGACCGGAGCGGCGGGAAGGCGCTCGCCGGTCTCCATGTCGACGACGGCGAAACGCTCGGGGTCGGTCGTCTCCCCCATCTCGCCGAGACAGGGCACCGCCGAGAGGAGCGCCCGCGTATAAGGATGACGGCCGTGATGGAAGACGTCACGGGTGGTCCCGGTCTCCACCACGTCGCCGCGATACATCACCATGGTCCGATCGGCGACTTCCGCCACCACGCCCATGTCGTGGGTGATGAAGAGCACCGACATGTTCTCCTCTTCCTGCAACTGCTTGATCAGGTCGAGGATCTGGCCCTGGATCGTCACGTCGAGGGCCGTCGTCGGCTCGTCGGCGATCAGGAGCTTCGGCTTGGAGGCGAGCGCCATGGCGATCATCACGCGCTGACGCATGCCGCCGGAGAACTGATGGGGATATTCGTCGAAACGGGCGGCGGCGTTGGGGATGCGCACCTTCTCGAGCAGCCGCACCGTCTCGGCGCGCGCCGCCGAGCGCGTCAGGCCGAGATGGCGGACGAGCGATTCGGAGATCTGCCGGCCGATCGTAAAGACCGGATTGAGGCTGGTCATCGGCTCCTGGAAGATCATCGCCATGTCGCGACCGCGAATGGCGCTCATCTCCGTCTGCGAGAGCGACGAGAGATCGCGCCCCATCAGGCGGATCCGCCCCTCGACCCGGCTCACCCGCGGCGGCAGGAGGCCCATCACCGCCAGCGACGTGACGCTCTTGCCGGATCCGCTCTCGCCGACGATCGCCAGGGTCTCGCCCGGGGCGACCTCGAAGGAGACGTCGCGCACCACCGTCGCCCGACGTCCGTCGGTGAGAAACGAGACGCTCAGCCCCTCGACGGCGAGAACCGGCCCGGCCGGGCGCGAATCGGGGGTCGGATCGGACTTCGACACGGTCATGGGGACGTCCTTCGTCGGCGCGTCTCGCATCGTCGCGCTCACGGCTTCCAGGGAGTGGCGAAGGAGGCGGAGGGGCGGCCTTCCGCCTCGCGCGCCGCCTCGAGATCGGCGATGCGGCGATCGATCTCGCTGCGATCGAGCATGCCGCCGGGATTGCCCCGGGTCGGCATCGTCTCGGCCACGTGGAGATAGCGCTCGCCCGCCACCGCCCACAGGCGGCGCAGTTCCGCGAGCGGATCGGGATGATCGTCGGCGCGGATGTCGAGCCACGGATAGGGCTGGTCGCGGTAGACGACGATCGCCGCCGACTGCCGGCCGCGCTTGTCGCCGCCGGCGTCCTCGCCGGCCTGCATCGCCTCGAGGAAACGCTCGACGAGCGGCTTGCCGGCGCCCGCCTGAAAGACCGCCAGCGTCGTCTCGATCACCTGCGGCCCGGCCAGCATGTTGCCGGCGACCGAGACGTTCTCCGCCACGAGATGGCCGGCCCAGTCGATGCAGGCCTCCCCGGTGAAGGCGGTGTTGCGCCCGTGCGCGTCGATCATGTGGACCTGCCGCTGGCGATGGCCCGCGTCGCGTCCGGTGAGGATCCCGACCACAGCCTCCGGCGCATGCCCCTCGGCGAGGAGGGCGAGCCCGTCGACCCCGTAGAGCGGATTGACGAAGGCTTGGGTCGCGACCGCGCCGACGCCCGGCCGGATGTTCGGAACCAGGGTTCCGACCGAGAAGAACCGGCTCGCGACGGCGATGCCGAAATGACCGTTCGCGGGATCGCGAGCGACGATGGACCAGGTCATGGATCACCTCCCGATGGCGTAGGCCTGCATCAGTCTGGGGGTCGCGGCGGCGCGCAGGAGGCCGTCGGGGTCGCGTTCCGCCGCCGTCAGACGGCCGATCGTCCAAGGCTCGGTCACCGTCAGGCGATGGCCGCGCCGCCGCAGCTCCTCGAGCGTCGCCGCAGGGAAGGAGGATTCCAGCATCACGCTGCCGGGATCGCTGGTGCGCGGGTGGAACGAGCCGGGGAAATGCGCGGTGTGGAAGAGCGGCCGATCGATCGCCGCCTGGAGATCGAGACCGTGATGGACGTGGCGCAGGAAGAAGGAGAGCTGCCACTGGTCCTGCTGATCGCCGCCGGGCGTGCCGAAGGAGAGCGTCGGCCGTCCCTCGTGGAGCGCGAGCGAGGGGGTGAGCGTGGTGCGCGGTCGCTTGCCCGGCGCCAGCGAGGTCGGCAGATCCGGCGCGAGCCAGAACATCTGCGCCCGCGAATTGAGGCAGAAGCCGAGGCCCGGAACCGTCGGCGACGACTGGAGCCAGCCGCCCGACGGCGTCACCGAGACCATGTTGCCGTGGCGGTCGATGACGTCGATGTGGACGGTGTCGCCGCGCTTCTCGCTGAGATGGGCCATGGTCGGCTCGTAGACCGCGCCGGTCTTCGAGGTCGCGCCGAGCATCGCCAAGGTGCGGTCGACCTGCACCTCGTAACCGGGAACCCGGCCGGGACGCAGTTCGAGCGACGCCGTCTCCCCGATCAGCCGGCGCCGCTCGGCCGCATAGGGCTCGCTCAGCAGCGTCTCGATCGGAACGGTGATGAAGTCGGGGTCGCCGTAATAGGCCTCGCGGTCGGCATAGGCGAGCTTCATCGCCTCGACCACGGTATGGACGAAGTCCGGCCCGTCCGGATCCATCGCGGCGACGTCGATCCCGGCGAGGATCGACAGGCTCTGCAACAGCACCGGCCCCTGGCCCCAGGGCCGGGTCTTGGCGACGGTCCAGCCGTGATAGTCGAAGGTCTGCGGCGCCTCGACGGTCGCCGACCAGTTCGCCATGTCGTCGGCGGTCAGAACGCCCTTGTGGCGGTTGCCGCTGGCGTCCATCACCTCGGCGGTGGCGAGATAGGCGGCGATGCGCTCGGCGACGAAGCCGCGATAGAAGGCGTCGCGCGCCCGTTCGATCCCGGCCTCGCGATTGCCCGCCGCATCCGCCTCGGCGACGATCCGCCGCCAGGTCTCGGCGAGGACGGGATTGCGGAAGAGGTCACGCGGTCGCGGCACGTTCCCACCCGGCAGCCAGGTCTCGTGCGAGGTCGGCCAATGCTCGGCGAAGAAGGGCGCGAGCCCGGCGATGGTCGCCGAGACCCGCGTCAGCAACGGATGGCCGGCCTCGGCATAGTGGATCGCCGGCTCGAGCACCTCGCGCACGCTCATCGAGCCGTGGTCGCGCAGCATCAGCATCCAGCCGTCGAAGGCGCCGGGGATGACGGTGGCGAGGAGGCCGTCGCCGGGGATGATGTCGAGCCCCTCGGCCCGATAGTGCTCGATGGTCGCGCCCGCCGGCGCCGGCCCCTGGGCGCAGATCACCTCGGTGCGCCCGGTCCGGGCCGAATGGATCACCGCCGGCAGGTCGCCGCCCGGACCGCACAGATGCGGCTCGACGACCTGAAGGACGAAGCCGGCCGCGACGGCCGCGTCGAAGGCGTTGCCGCCCTTCTCGAGGATGGCCATGCCGACGGCCGAGGCGATCCAGTGCGTCGTGGTGACGACGCCGAAGGTACCGAGGATTTCCGGACGCGTGGTGAACCCGGTCATGTGTGATTCCGTTCGCGGTTGGCGTGTCGGGAAGGGTGGTGGATCGTTCGGGCGATCAGGCGGCGCGGGGATCGAGGGCGTCTCTGAGCCCGTCGCCCAGGAGATTGAACCCGACGACGACGAGGAAGATCGCGCCACCCGGCCACACCGCCATCCACGGCGCCTGGGTGAGAAAGTTCTTCGCGACGTTGAGCATGGAACCCCAACTCGCCGCCGGCGGCTGCTGGCCGAGACCGAGGAAGGAGAGGCTCGCCTCGGCGATGATCGCCGTGGCGATGGTCAGCGTCGCCTGCACCAGGATCGGCGGCAGGACGTTGGGGAAGACGTAGCGCGCCATGATCGCGACCGGCCCCAGGCCGATCGCCCGCGCCCCCTCGACATATTCCTCCGCCTTGACCGCGAGCACCTGGCCTCGGGTCAGGCGGATGAAGATCGGCAGCGCCGACAGCGCGATGGCGATCATCGAATTGATCAGGCTCGGACCGAGGAAGGCGGCGAGCGCGATCGCGGTGATCAGGAACGGCATCGCCAGGAACGCCTCGGTGATGCGGCTGACGACGATGTCGAGCCAACCGCCGAGATAGCCGGAGACGATGCCGAGCGGCACGCCGATCGAGACCGCCAGCATCACCGAGAAGAGGCCGGCGGAGAGCGAGGCGCGCGCGCCCCAGATCATCCGCGCGAGAATGTCGCGGCCGAGTTCGTCGGTGCCGATCGGATGGGCCCAGGTCGGCGGCTTGCGGATCGCCGTCCAGCTCGTCTGGATCGGATCGGCGATCGGCAGAAGCGGCGCGAGGAGGGCGAGGATCGCGAAGGTCGCGACGATGCCGAGCCCGACCAGCGCCGCCTTGTTGGCGGCGAGCTTGCGCCAGGCGCGGCTCGACGGGCGCTTCGCCGTCCCCCGGGATGCGTCGAGCGTGGTCACATCGAGGCCCTCATGCGCGGGTTCAGGACGACGTAGAGCACGTCGGCGAGGAGGTTCATGCCGATGAAGCCGATCGCCGTGCACAGCACGACGCCCTGCACCACCGCGTAGTCGCGAGTGAAGACGGCGTCGACGATGAGCTTGCCGAAGCCGGGAATGGTGAAGATCTGCTCGGTCAGCACCGCCCCGGCGAGCAGCTCGCCGAAGAGGAGCGCGCTCAGCGTGACGATCGGCAGCACCGCGTTGCGGAACCCGTGCGACAGGATCACCGCCCGTTCCGACAGGCCCTTGGCGCGCGCCGTGCGGACGTAGTCGGAGCTGAGCACGCCGATCATCGCCGAGCGGGTGTGGCGCATCATCGAGGCGGCGAGCGCGTTGCCGAGCACGAAGGACGGCATCAGCATCGTCTTCAAGGAGAGGAGCGGATCGACGAAGAAGGGCTGGTAGCCCGACGCCGGCAGCCAGCCGAGCTTCACCGAGACCAGCAGGATCAACATGATCCCGAGCCAGAAGTTCGGCACCGAGAGCCCCGACAACGCCAGGACGCTGGTCAGATAATCGAGGAACGTGTTCTTCTTGACCGCCGCGAGCACCCCGAGCGGGATGCCGATCAGCAGAGCGAAACTCATCGACATCAGCGCGAGTTGCAGCGTCACCGGCAGTTTCTCGGCGATCAGATCGACCACCGGCTGATTGGTCCTGAGCGAGATGCCGAGATCGCCCTGCACCGCGTTGCCGATCCAGGCGGCGTATTGCATCGGGATCGGGTCGTTCAGATGGTACTTCTCGCGCAGCAGCTCGAGCAGCGCCGGATCCCGCTCCTCGCCCGCCATCACCAGGACGGGATCTCCCGGCAGCAGCTTCTGCAGGGAGAAGACGAAGAGCGAGATGATCAGCAGCGTCGGGATCGCCAGGAGCAGGCGACGGGCAATGAAGACGTACATCGGGCACTCCGGCTCGACCGGGTCGACGTGAGGCGGGAGGAGAGGACGACCTCCCCTCCCGAGGCTCGGTCACTTGGACTTGGCGAGGCCGGTCAGGCGGATCATGCCGTCGGGCGAGGGCACGAAGCCGGTGAGCTTCTTGTCGAACGCCCACAGCCACGACTGATGGCCGAGGTAGATGTAGGGCATGTCGTCGTCGAGGATCTTGGCCGCGGCGTCGTACTTCTCCTTGCGCACCTTGGTGTCGACCGAGGCCCGCGCGGCGTTGAGCAGTTCGTCGACCTTCGGGTTGCAGTAGTGCACCTCGTTGAGGGCCGCCTTGCAGGTGACGAACTGGTGGATGTTGCCGTCCGGATCGACGCGGCCGGACCAGTCGGTGCGCGCGGTCTGGAAGTTGCCGGCGGTCTCCTCGTTGAGAAGCGTGGCGAATTCGGTCGTCTTCAGCGTCACGTCGAAGCCGGCCTCGGCGACCATCGCCTGCACCGCCTGCATCATCTGGCCGACGATCGGCTGGTTGGAGATCAGCATCTCCACCGGCACCCGGTCGTAGCCGGCCGCCTTCAGGAGCGCCTTGGCCTTGGTGACGTCACGGGCGGGAACCGGGATCGACTTGTCGTACCACGGGCTCGTCGGGGCGAAGGGTTGGTTGCCGGCCGGCGCGGTCCCCTCGTAGACGATCTGGTTCAGCGCCTCGCGATCGATGGCGAGCGAGAAGGCCTGACGCACCCGCTTGTCCTTGCCCATCGGATTGTCGGCGCGCGGGCCGTGGCCGACGTTCACGTAGATCGAGAGAAACCCGAGATTGACCACCTGGGCCTGGGCGAGCTTCGCATCGCCCTTCACGGTCGCCACGTCGGTCGGCACCATGCGCTCGATCAGGTCGAGGTCGCCGGCGCGCAGATTGGCGAGACGCACGGTCGAATCGACGATCGGCAGATAGGTCACCTTGTCGAAGTGGATCTGGTCCTTGTTCCAATAGTCGGCGAACTTCTCGAGCACGATGCGATCCTGCTGGATGCGCTCGACGAACTTGAACGGACCGGCGCAGACCGGATGGCTGGAGAAATTGGCGCCGAGCGCGGCCGCCGCCTTCGGCGACACGATCATGCCGGCGCGGTCGGAGAGCTGGGCGAGGAGCGTCGCGTCGGGCTGCTTCAGCTTGAAGGCGACCTCGAGCGGGCCGGTCGCGGCGACGCTCTCCACCGAGGAGAGTTCGCTCTTGCGGCGCGATTCCGGCATCTTCATGTTGCGTTCGATCGTCGCCACCACCGCGGCGGCGTCCATGTCGGTGCCGTCGTGGAACTTGACGCCCGACCGGAGCTTCATGGTGAGGACCTTGCCCTCACCCGACCACGCCCATTCGGTGGCGAGCTGCGGCACGATCTCGAGGCCGGGCGATACGTCGACGAGCTTGTCGCACATCGCCGTATAGACGATGCGGCCGACGAAGGTGCGCGACTGCGCGGGATCGAGCATGTCCGGATCTTCGGCGAGACCGATCTTGAGGTCCGCGGCGAAGGCAGGGGCCGCGAACAGCGCGCCCGCCAGGGCCGTCGCCAGAAATCGTAGTTTCGTCATACCCTTCTCCTCTTCGTCTTCCATCGCGCCGAGCCCCCGACGGAGCCGCGTGTCTCGTGGTCTCAGGTGTGCGAGCGCTCCGCGAGCGGGTCGTGCGAGGTGGCGCGCACGAGGCTCTCCTGGAGCGTCAGAAGGTGACGGCGCATCGCCTCGGCGGCGCCGAGCGGATCGCGCGCGGCGATCGCGTCGATGATCGCCAGATGCTGATCGTGGGTGACCGGCCGCGTCTTGGCGGCGGAGCGCGCCTGTTCGCGGATCTTCTGCCACGCCGGCTCCTGCCGGACGCGGTTCATCACGTCGAACAGCACCAGCAGCAGCTTGTTGTTCGCGCAACGCGCGATCTGGCGATGCAGCGCCCCGTCCCAGAGCTCGCGCCCGTCGGCGTCGACGCATTCGTCGATCTTGGCGATCAGATCGTACATGCCGCGAATGTCGGCGGGGCCGGCCCGCAACGCCGCGAGCTGGGCGAGCTGCGGCTCGAGACGCAACCGCACCTCCATCACCTCCATCGCGTCGGTGCCGGCGACGAGCACGCCGAGATCGTCGTAGGGCTCGGCCGGGCGCGTCCCGGCGAAGGTCCCCGACCCCTGACGGCGCCACACCAGCCCCTCCGCCTCGAGCACCTCGAGCGCCCGTCGCACCGAGCGCCGGCCGACGTCGAACTCCTCGGCGAGGCTCCGCTCGGTCGGCAGACGCGCGCCGGCGGCGAAGCGGCCCGACCGCAACAGGTCACGCAGGCGCTCCAGGGCGACGTTGGAATTGTCTCGATCGTCCGTCACGGAATGGCCCGCACCAATTTTCGATTGGTTCAGTCCATCGCGAAAGAGAGATCCCGTCAAGGCGGAAAATGACCAGAAACCACTCTTGACCAACGATTGGGCAGATTTGTCATGCGGTGGAGAACACAACGTTCGGAACGCTCACCGCTTCGGCGCCGAGGGATCCAGCATGCGCCGGATGTTGAGCGAGGAACTGGCGACGTGGAGCATCATCGCCGCCTGCGCCGCGTCCGGGTCCTTGGCGAGGACCGCGGCGAGAATGCCCTCGTGCTCCGCTTGGGACGATGCGAGGCGATCGGTCTGGCGGAACTGCGCCTCGCGATAGGGCGCGGCGCGCACCCGCAGCTGCCCCGCCACCTCCTTCAGATGATCGTTGCGAGCGCTGTCGAAGACGAGCTGGTGGAAGCGCGCGTTGAGGCGTGCATAGGCCTCGCCGTCCCCCGCGGCCGCCGCCTCGGCGCCCTCGCGCACGCAGGCCTCGAGCTCCTGCCGCTCGACCTCGCTCATCCGCGCCGCGCCGAGCCGCGCGCACACCGCCTCGATCTCGCACAGGGCCTCGAGCAGGTCACCGAGCTCGGCCGGCGGCAGGCGGCGCACTCGAAAGGAACGCCGCGCGCCCCGTTCGGCGAGACCGGCCATCGCCAACCGCTGCACCGCCTCGCGCACCGGCGTCCGCGACACGCCGAACCGTTCGGCGAGCGCCACCTCGTTCAAGGCATCGCCCGGCCTCAGCCCCCCGTCGATGATCTGATCGACGATCGCCGCATAGAGCCGATCCGCCGTGGGACCGACCGAGGTCGGACCGATGTCGAGAAGGGAGTCGTCGGCCATGCCCGCATCGTCTTCTTGCATATTGAATGCACCATATGCATACATATACCATCTTTGCGATGCAGAACCATAACCGACCTCGACGTCCCTTCCCAGAGGCGATGTGGTCGCCCCGGCCCTCGATCGCGAAGCCCCGGCTGTGCCTCACCTCCCGGTCGCCCACGCGCTCCGCGCCGGCGAACCGCCGACATCACGGGTCCCACCATGAATCTCGCCCGCCTGCGCCCCGACAATTTCACGCTCGCCATCGCCGGAGCGGTGGTCGTCGCCACCTTCCTACCCGCGACCGGCACGGTCGAGGTCGCGCTGAACCAGGCCGTGAAGGTGGCGATCGCGCTCCTCTTCTTCATGCACGGCGCCAAGCTCTCGCGCGCGGCGGTCGTCTCGAGCCTGTTGCACTGGCGCCTGCACCTCCTGATCCTCGCCGCGACCTTCGTTCTGTTCCCGATCCTGGGTCTGTCGATTCGCGCGTGGATGCCGGGCCTGCCGCCGGAGATGACCGCCGGCATCGTCTATCTGGCCATTCTCCCGTCGACGGTTCAGTCGTCGATCGCCTTCACCTCGATCGCCCGCGGCAACGTCGCCGCCGCCGTGTGCGCGGCCTCGCTCTCCAACTTCGTCGGGATCTTCGCGACGCCGGTCCTGGCCGCCGTGGTCCTCCACACCTCCGGCGTGACGGTCTCCGGCGACGCGGTCGTCGGGATCTTCGAACAGCTGCTGCTGCCCTTCGTCCTCGGCCAGCTGGCGCAGCCGTGGATCGGCCCGTGGATCCGCCGCAATGCCAAGGTCCTGTCCTATTTCGATCGCGGCTCCATCCTCGGGGTCGTCTATCTGGCCTTCGGCCACGCCGTCCTCGGCGGCATCTGGCACACCGTCACCCCCGGCATGCTGGCGCTGCTCCTGGTGGTCCTCGCCGGACTTCTGGGCGTGGCGCTGACGGCGACGACCGGCGTCGCCCGCCTCCTCGGCTTCTCGCGCGAGGACGAGATCGCGATCGTCATGTGCGGATCGAAGAAGAGTCTCGCGAGCGGCGTTCCGATGGCGACCATCCTGTTCGCCGGCCTCGACATGGGCCTATTGGTGCTGCCGCTGATGATCTTCCATCAGATGCAGCTGATGGTCTGCGCGATGCTCGCCCAACGCTACGCCGCCCACGCCCCCGCCACCGCCCCCGCCACCGCCCCGGCCGAGTGACCCTCGCTCCCGTCGAGACGCCGCCCGACGACGCCTCGACGGGAGAGAAGCCCCGGACGCGATGCGCGCCCTCGACGCACCGAGATGCGATGCGCGGATGGAGAACGCATACGCGCAAGGAGGCCTCGGCGCAGGCGGCATCGAAGATCATACGGCGAAGATCGGAGGAGAATTGGTGGAGCTGAGGGGATTTTCGAGTTTGTTCGAAATTCCCTTTGCATTTCAACGGCCTGACGTCTTGCCCCCGGTGTCTGGTGTAACAGTGTTCGGCGACGGGCCGAAGGGACCTCGACCATGCTGGAACGGAAGACGCCCCGGAGTCAAAGGGGGATTCCGAGGCCCCGAAATCGAAGGGCGACAGAGCGAACCCTCATCGCTGCCGCGCGCATCGAACGGCGTCTTTCGGATTGAGGAATCGTATCCAATAGGATACATTCTCCTCATGAACACCTTCATCCGCCACGCGGACTTTGACGATTGGCTTCGCCGCCTGCGCGATGCAAGGGGGAAGGCTCGCATCCTCGCCCGGATCAAGTCGGCGGAAGCCGGCAACTTCGGCGACTGCGAACCGATCGGAGACGGCGTGAGCGAGATGCGGGTGCATTTCGGGCCGGGATATCGCGTCTACTTCGTGCGTCATGAAGCCGTCGTCTACGTTCTCCTCTGCGGCGGCGACAAGTCCTCGCAGGACCGGGACATTCGACGCGCCAGGGAATTGGCGCGAGAGTTGAGGACAGATCGATGACCGACAAACTAGCCCCCTTCGATGCCTCCGACTACCTCGACGACGAAGAGGTGATGGCCGAATACCTCGCGGCCTGCCTCGAAGATTCCAACCCCGACGTGTTCCTTTCTGCCTTGGCCGATGTGGCGAAGGCAAAGGGCATGGCGCAGGTGGCGAAGGCGTCCGGCCTCGGACGGGAAAGCCTCTACAAGGCCCTCGCACCGGGCGCGCATCCGCGCCATGAGACCATTCGAAAGGTGGTCGCCGCGCTCGGGTTGAAGATCACGGTCGCGCCTGCGGCGGCGGAGTGACTTCGCGTCGTCCCTTCTCTCACGGTGAGCGAATCCAACGGCGAGCGCGACGCCCGAGGCTTACCCATGCGGCGGCCATGCGCCGAATGGAAGGAATTTCCAGCGACACCGCCTGTGGCGCCCCTTGTTAGAAATTCTTTCCGCATCACGCTCTATGTTGCGTAGAATAATCTTCCGACGAAAAGAAGGGGTTCGCGGAAAAACCCAATGATATCAATAGGCCGAAATTCAGGGTTTTCACGACGCGACCAGCGCTCATTCGGAGGCAGGCCGCCTATCGAAGACGCGGAGGCTTCTGGATAAAAATTCTTATAAACTCAATATGAACGCAACTTTTTTCTAAAAAACCGCCATTTCGAGAAATAGTAAGAGGACAAAACCAAAAGGTAGAAATAGTAGTAGATCATTACTATTCCTACCATTTGAAATCCGCCGAGAGGCGAAATCGCCCGAAGCATGGAATCGAGGCTGCGCGAGGTTGAGTTCAGATCGAAGAATGTCCGAGAAAACCAACTGTCACAAAAGACCCTCGGATTCCTCTGATTGTGTTCAGATTGTGGCACGCTTTCGCCGGGATTTTGCCACAATCTGCCGATGTAGTAATTTCGGTAGTAGGAATGGTAGGTCGTTACTATTGGAAAAACACCCCGATTTGGGGGTCTACCATTTGGCTAACGTGTTCTGCCGTAAGGCAAAAATGGTCTTCTAGACCAAAAAGTAAATTACTATTACTATTTGGAGGTCTCTCTACTCTCTCTATGAATCAAAAAGAAAACTTAGCTGCGGTATTCTTTGTTTTTCCTTATTTCAGGAAGTTGGGATATTCTCTGAATTGAAGAATGCCGCAGCCAAGTTATTTTTTCTGGGGAAGACCGAGGGTGGGAGCGCTCGATAGTGAATGGTAATTTTACTGGATGAGGTCAGACGGAAGAATTTTCTCTTTCTCTGATCTGAACCCGCGCTCCGCGATGGCCCTTCCCAACGCGCGCGAACACCATCACCCCATCCCCTGTGGACTTCAGACCCACATCCTCCATCCACCCGGTTCAGTGTAGACCTCCCCAGTTGAGTTCAGACCGAAGGGTTCAGTGCAGACTCACACCTTCCTCACTGTGGTTCAGTCCAGATCTCCACCCTCCATCCACCCGGTTCAGTTCAGACCGAAGGGTTCAGTTCAGATCCTAAAGAAGGGGAGGTTGAGGTCAGACCTCGACCGCCCGTCCGAGGGTGAGCACCGATCCGGCGCCGCGCGACGTGCACGGGAACTCTGGTTCCGATCCGCCCGCCGTTACCGCCCACAAGATCCCCTCCTCCGTGCGCCCGATGACGACATCAGACCCGCGTCGATCGCGCCCGAGTCGCTCGGCGGCGGCCGTGTCGATCATCTCGGGACCGGCGAGAGGCGGCAGCCCGTCCGCCCCCTGATGCAACGTGACCGCTATGGATGGAGCTGCCGTCAGAGGGAACAGGGGAGGCTCGTCACCCCCGATCACCACCGCATGTGAGGTGCCGATTTCATCGCCCTCGTCGACGTAGTCGTGGCGAATGAACGCCAGACGGCCGCTCGCACCCGCAAAGACCAATGTCTCGTCGTTTGAAACAACATCTCGCAGATAGAAAAGCTTACTATTCGCGCATTCAATTTGTGTATTCAGTCGCATACCACACTCTCCGGGTATTAATTGCGTACTCTTCTATCAAAAAAAGCGTCTCAATTCCGAGTCAATACTATGAAATCAGTCGGTAAGATCGCAAATTTACCCCGTCTTTTGCTTCGAATCGCGGGAGTTCGGTACAGCGACGGTGATCCGCCCCGTCTCTGTAGCGGGAGCAAATGGTCATCGATGTACTGCATCTTGTATTTCAATCGCTTACGATGTGGATATGTAGCGGTATTTGGGAGATTACTTCTCTCCATGGAGCGCAGGCATCAGCCGAACCCGACTCGGCTCGCGCTCTCGGTCGACCACGGCGGGTCCGCGTGCGCCGTACCCGGCGACTGCCATTGGACCTGACGTGCTCCCCATTTTCCTGCCGGTCATAAGTTTGGTCCGGCGGTGATCTGGCCCTGATCGGACCGGGTGGCGAACACCGACGGCGCGAGGCCGCCGAGGCTCGAATGGGGGCGGAGGGTGTTGT
>NZ_JAFNIH010000042.1 GCF_019160155.1 Pinisolibacter aquiterrae | reverse complement strand
AACTCAACATCCAGCCGACCCTGACGATCCGGCCGGGGTTCCCGGTCCGGGTCATCGTCAATCGTGATCTCGTGTTGGCGCCTTACGGAGGGCAGACGCCATGACCAAGTTGAAGCTCGGAGCACTTTCCGACGATCGACCGGTCAAGCTCTCGGTCGAACTGCCGGCCGCGGTGCACCGTGATCTCGTCGCCTATGCCGAGGTGCTGGCGCGGGAGACCGGGCAGGTGGCGCCCGAGCCGGCGAAGTTGATCGCACCGATGATCGAGCGGTTCATGGCGACGGATCGGGGGTTCAGGAGATCGAAGGCGGGGCGGTGAGCGCTGGGCGTTCGGAATGAACATCGGAAAGTCGTGACCGAATTCCATCCCCCGGGGCGTCTGATCGTCGGGATCCAGACACTCCTCTCTCCATCGTGACTAGATCCGCCCTTGTGAAAATCCATAGTCGCGAAAGGGGCACCCGTCCGTCGGTCCAGTCTGACCGATCGTGTCGATGTGGGAGCGTTTCATGTTGCCCTGCACGGGGGATCGGCTGACCATCGGGGGCATCCTACCGGCTCCGGTGCCGGACCCTCTCCGGACGAATGCTGCCGATTTCGTGATGGAAAGAAAAAAGTGATTTATAGGGCCATATTTGGCACGTAAACTTCAAATTTCCTATTTATAGGGTCATATGTAGCCCTCTGCTGAAGGGTATTGAAAACGCCATTTAAAGGGTCATATCATACCCTATAAATGGATGGGTGCCGATATGGTGTCAAATATGACCCTTAATGATGATGGTGCTTCTGTGACCGTCGAGGGCCATCGGCGCGATCTCGGTGCGCGTATCGCAAGGATACGCCTCAGTCGAAATCTGACGCAGGCCAATCTGGCCCTGGAGGCGGGTGCTTCCGTCCGGAGCATAAAACGTCTCGAGGCAGGGGAGAACATCTCGCTCGATACGTTCATCCGCGTGCTCATGGCGCTCGATATGGAGGATCACTTGCGCACCATCCTACCCGATCCCGACGTTCGGCCGGTCGAGCGCATAAGGCGAGAAGGCCATGAGCGCCAGCGCGCGCGCGGACGCAGCGCCGTGACCAAGGCGACGGACTGGGCATGGGGCGAGGAGGACGAGAAATGACGGACGCCACCGTCCGACTGTGGGGCAAAGACATCGGTGCCGTGAGCTGGTTGGCCGATCGGGAGCTCGCCGTCTTTCAGTACATGCCGGACTTCGCCGACAGCGCCATTCAACTGGCGCCGATCATGATGCCATTGAGCCGCGATCCCTACGTGTTTCCCGGGTTGCCCCGGGACGCGTTCAAGGGCCTTCCCGGGATGCTCGCCGACTCGCTGCCGGACAAGTTCGGCAACGCACTGATCGATGTCTGGCTCGCGGCGCAGGGCCGATCGGCCTCCGGCTTCAATCCGGTCGAACGTCTCTGCTACGTCGGTACGCGCGGCATGGGTGCGCTCGAGTTCCATCCGACTATTCTCGCGGGGGCACGGAAATCGCGGCGCCTCGAGATCGATGCCCTGACCAGGCTCGCCAATGATGTCCTCAGCAGCCGGGCGCAGATCGCCGGTGTGCTGAAGGGCGAGGATGATCACGAAACGCTGGAGGACATCCTGCGCGTCGGAACTTCGGCCGGCGGCGCACGGGCGAAGGCCATTCTCGCCTGGAACGCGCAAACGGGAGAGTTCCGGTCCGGGCAGATCAAGGCCGGCGAAGGTTTCACCTACTGGCTGATGAAATTCGACGGCATCTCGAACAACCGCGACAAAGAGCTGGCGGACCCTCGAGGGTTCGGGCTGATCGAATACGGCTTCCATCTGCTCGCGGTCGCGGCCGGCATCGACATGAGCGAATGCCGCATTCACCGGGAAGGTGGGCGGGCGCATTTCATGACACGCCGTTTCGATCGCAGCTCGAGCGGCCAGAAGCTGCACATGCAGTCGCTCGCGGCGTTGCGCCACTACGACTTCAATGCGGCGGGTGCCTATTCCTACGAACAGGCCGTGGAGACGATCCGACTGCTGGGGCTGCCCACCTATGACGTCGAGCAGCAATTCCGCCGCGCCGTGTTCAATGTGTTGGTCCGCAATCAGGACGATCACGTTAAGAACATTGCCTTCCTCATGAATCGCAAGGGCGAGTGGCGCCTGTCGCCGGCTTTCGACGTCAGCTACGCCTATAATCCGAATGGCAGCTGGACCAACCAGCACCAGATGAGTCTCGCTGGGAAGCGCGACAATTTCGAATTTTCCGACCTCGTTCAGTTCGGCATTTTCTGCGGGATGAAGCCCAAGAGGGCGGAAGGTATCATTCGGGACATGCACGAGCAGGTGGAGGACTGGCCGACTTACGCAGAGAAGGCGAGCATTCCCGAAAGCGTCGCCAATACCATTCATCGGGCGATGCGGCGGGAGATCGTGATCCACTGACATGAAGTCGGAAAGTGCCGCCTCATAGGTTTGCCCTGACGTCGGGAGATGCATTCGCCACCCGAGTGTGGATCGGCACAAAAGTCTGGCTCCATCGTGAAGTTGGGATAGCCCGTTGATCGGGCTACAAAATCCGAGACATATAAGGGGGCATGATCGGCGCCTGTCGTGATCCCTCCCAATTCTTGAAGTACGTCGCGATTTCAATGCCTTGCCATATCCGCACTATTGCCGCGCTGTCGCGGAAGAATCGCGAAGGCGGGCTGATCACGGTGGAGGTCACCGGCGCGCCGGGCATTCTTGTGCTGGACCGAGGCTTGGGTTTTCCAGGCGACGTGCTCGATGCAGAGTTCCGGTGTCGCGGGCTGGTGCGCTCCGGCCGTCGCGACGGCGCGGGCCCTGGACTGTCCATCGTCGAGCGCACGATGCTGGCGCATGGGGGGAACTTCTGCTCTTCAACATGGAGGCCGACGGGGGCTGTGTGGAAATGCGATTCCTGACTCCCGTGCATTGATAGATTGCGGCCACGTCAGCCCGGTGGAAGGGTCGCACTGGCAATGATGCCTTTGATGCCCATGAGGAGCCTGGCTCTGTGCAGGGTGATCGCGGTTTCGGGAAAGCCGCCAGCCAGAAGGAGCTGCCAGAGATCGTCCGCATCATACGTCACGTGCGTCTCGGGTCCCGCGAACGGCCAACTCTTCATGTTCGCGCGGTCGGTCACATAGAGGACGACTCGCCCGCCCGGCCTCAGGACGCGGCGAATCTCCGAAACGGCGAGGCGTTCGCGATCGAAGAAGTAGGCGACATTGACCGCGAGCACCCGGTCGAAGCTGGCATCCGCCCATGGCAGGTGATGAAAGTCGCCGACTTCGAGTTCCATCCGGCCGGAAGCGATCGCCTCCGCATTGCGGCGCTCGGCGAGGTGCACCATGGCCGGGGAGCCGTCGATGCCCCAGATCCGGCCCAGCGTCACGCGCCGGGCCAGCCTGGCGAGGCCTTCGCCGGGGCCGAAGCCGATCTCCAACACGTCGTGGCGGCGGGCCAGCTGGAGCACATGGATGGCGAGGCGGTTCGGCCTTCGGTTCATGTAGGCCATGAGCCGCCCGACGAGGGTGCCGGCCACGCCTTCGGGATGGGCCAGTTGGCGGCCGAGCCGGTGCCACAAGCCCCCGCTCGGGGGCTTGGTCGGCGCCGACGTTCCGGCGCGAGAGGGATCAGAGGGTCTCATTGCTTTGCCCCGATCTCATCCAGTTTTTCCTGGATCACCAGCCGGCGGTTCTTGTCCCACAGAGGGCGGTCGGGATGGATCGGAGTGGCGAGAGCGTGGCCGAAGGCCTCCCGCGCCTTGGCGTACTGGCCCTGCGAGAACAGGTAGTCGCCGTAGAAGTACCAGGCGTCGAGCCCGGTCGGGGAGCCTGCCGTGGCCTGCTCGAGAAGACGGCGCGCCTTGTCCTTGTCGCCGAAGGCCAGAGGAAAGCCGGGTACGCGATAGTAGAGGACGCCGAGGCTGGTCGGCGCACCGGCATCGAGCGCCGTGGGGTTCATCTTGTTGGCCTTCTCCAGGATGTCTCGGGCCCGCGTGGCGAGCGACAGGGCCGAGATCGGATTGACCATGGACGCACGTTCACTGGTGATGATGCCGTCCCAGATGAGGACCTCGACCCGGTCGGGATACTTCGCCGCCAGGGCGTCGGCCTCGATCCCGAGGGCATTCATCCGCTCGGTCTGCTTGTCGCCCTCGGGAATGGTGAACTTGGCGGTCTCCCACTCGAGTTGAATCTGCTTCACCTGGGCGGTGACGGCGTCGTCGACTGCCCGGGCCGATCGGGCACCGAGCGCGAGAGCGGCAAGGAAGACGGCGCAAAGGAGCCGGTGTGAATGAGCACGCATGGAACATCTCCGTGTTCTCGGATGTCGGGGTCAGTTGGCGCCGCGCACCGCCGAGCGGGTGAGCGCCCGGTCGATGAGCTTCGGAGCGAGGCGTTGGACGAGGACGAACAGGCGTTCGAGGCCGAGGGGGTAGGCGTCGTCCCGGCCGCGCTCGACCGCCCGCCAGATCGCGGCGGCGACGCGCCCGGGGTCGTCGAGACTCATGCCGGAGGCGGCGATGAGGTCCTGGAAGGCGGTGGCCGCGGCAGTGCGAGTGGCGCGCGGCGCGACGTAGGTGACGCCGATCCCGATCGGCTTCCACTCCCGCCGCAGGGCGTCGGAGAAGCCCCGCAGCGCGAATTTGGATGCGGAATAGGCGGCGAAGCCGGGATAGGCGATGTCGCCGAACATCGATCCGACGTTCACCACCCGCGATGGTCGGGCCGCCGCGAGCAGGGGGGCGAGATCCCGCGTCAGCGCCATCGGAGCGAGGACGTTGGTGCGGAACAGGTCCTCCAGGGCGTCGTCGCCGAGACCATCCGCCGCACCGCCCATCACGACCCCGGCATTGTTGACCAACACGTCGAGAGCCCCCCAGGCATCTGCGATGCGGGCGACCACGCGGGCGCGATCCGACGCCACCGTGATGTCCGCTTCGATGAGAAGGGGGGCGGCGCCTTCCGGAAGGGCCGCGACCGTCTCCTCGAGAGGCGCGCGACGGCGACCGCACAGGGCAACCCTCATGCCGCGTCGGGCCGCTTCCAGCACCAGGGCACGGCCGATCCCCGTTCCGCCGCCGGTGACGAGGACGCGTTCGATCTCACGCGGCATGGTCGAGCTCCCAGATGGAGCCGAGGTCGCGGAAGATGTCGCCGTAGAGCCGGTAGAACATCTTCGCGTGGTCGATGACGATGGCCTGAACCTCCGGCGCGTCGAAACCGTCCACCAGCTTGCGGAAGAAGACCACGTGTTCCTGGTCGAGGCTGCCGTGGGAGGTGAGATAGGAGAAACCGGGCTCGCCCTCCGCGCCGAAGCCGCGTTTCAGAGCCCCGGCGAGTTGCTCGGCGAGCAGCACCGACATGCCCTCGAGCACATGGACGCTGCCCAGCATGCCATAGGGGCTGACGTGTTCGATGGCGTGATGGGCAAAGGCCACCATGACACGGGTGGCCGGCCCCGGCGTGCCGAGGCGCACGGCTTCGGCATCGCCGCCCATGGCGCGGATGTCGTCGAGAATCCACTTCTCGTGGCCGCGCTCCTCCACCATGTAGCCCACCAGCGCATCCTGATAGCGCTCGTCGGGGGTGCGGGACGCGGCGAGGGCGAGCAATGGGAACGTATGTTTCACATGGTGATAGGCCTCGGTGAGGAAGGCGACGTAGACGGTCTTGGACGCACCGGAGCGCAATGCGCTCCGCACCAGCGGTATGCTGAGAAATCGCGTCCGTTCGGTCGCGGTCTCTTGCGTGAGGCGATCGTAGAAGCTCATGGCTCGGCTCTTTCTTCGAGTTGGATGGGCTGCTGCGGGAAAACGCCGGTCGCGCCGGCGATCAGTTCGCGCGCGACGGATCGGCGGATCCGACCATTGTCGGTGAAGAGGCCCACGGCCTTGGCTCGGGCGAGGTCGAGGACGTCGATACGCATCGGTCGCGCATAGGCGGGCAGCGCCGCGCACCACATGGCGACGCGTTCGTCGATCGCCTCGGGTGTGGCCTCGTCGAACCAGGCCGCTGCCCGTGGTGTGGGCACGACGAGCGCGGCGAGGCCGGCGCCCGCCGCCGCGGCGGCGCAGAAGGCGATGCCGGGATCGTCGAGGATGGCGCTCTCCACCCATTCTGGGCTGACGTTGCGCCCGAGTGCCGTGACGACGAGATTGTCCTTGCGGCCGAAGACGGTCAGCCGCCCGGTTTCGTCGAGGGCGCCGAGGTCGCCCGTCGCCCACGGCCGCTCCGCGACGGAGCCGCCGAGATAGCCGTCGGTCACACAGGGGCCGTCTACGTGGATCTCGCCGTTTCGGATGGTGACCGCGAGCCCCGGCAACGGCTCACCGACGGTGCCGGCGATCCGCGCGCCCGGGCGGTTCATCGCCACCACCGAGCAGCACTCGGACAGGCCGTAGCCCTCGTGGATGGGAATGCCCAACCGCCATGCGGACTCGGCCAAGTGGGGCGGAACCGCCGCTCCTCCGACCGCTACGAAACGCAGCCCGGTCGGTGCGCTCTCGCCGGTGGCGAGCAGTTCCGCCACCCAGAGCCGCAGGAGTTCGGGGACCAGCACGCCGGTCGTCGGGCGATGGCGGGCGAAGGCCGCGGCCAGTCCTGTCGGTGCAGCGCGGCCGACCGCCTCCGCGAGTGCCGTATCGAAATGGCAGCGCCCACCGACGAGGGACGGAACGAAGATGGCGCAGATGCTCTCGAGCAGCAGCGACAGCGGCAACACCGAGAGATAGGAATCGTCCTCGGTCGCGGCGCTCGCCTCGGCGAGCGCCGCCGTCGACCAGCCGATCTGCCCGCTCTCGTGGCGAACGCCCTTCGGCCGGCCGGTGCTGCCGGATGTGTAGATGAGGGTGCCGAAACCCGGATGGAAGCCGGGAACGGTTCCGTTCTCGCTCGTCAGCGCGACCGAAAGAACCGGGAGACCGGGGGGCGTCGAGGTTCTGCAGGCTTCGGTGGTCAGAACGAGGTCCACGGCGGCGTCCCGCACGATGTGGCGGATCTGTTCGACACTGAAGAAGGTCGGCAGCGGGACGGCGATGCGTCCCGAGGCGACGCAGGCGAGCTGCGCCACGGCCCATTCCCGGCCGTTGGGAAGCAGGAGCCCGATGGTCCGCGCGGCCTTCGGCAATCGGGTGGACAGGCGAGCCGCTTCGCCGAGGAGACCCGCGCGCGTCAGGGTGCCGTGCGAATCGGCGAAGGCCACCCGATCGGGGTCGCGATCGGCGAGGCGCAGCACCGCTTCAAAGAACGCTCGCATGGCGGGCCTCCCTGACGCGCGGGACGAGTGGCGTGAGCAGTTCGACGCCGCAGGCACCGTAGACCTTGGGGTCCGTCTCGTAGTAGCGGCCCCAGGACGCCGCATCGGCCACGCGGCCCGGATCGGCGTCGGCGAGATAGATCGGCGCGATGTGGAGACGCTGGATGAGCAGGCTGAGGCGGCGCGTGAGCGTGAAGAACGACCACGACAGGCCGTAACCGACACCGGTGGCGATGATGTCGTCGATGAAGCCGGCGATGTCACGGGGCGAGCGGCTGGCGAGGGTGGTGACCTCGAAGATCTCGTCGCGCCGCACGTCGTGCCCGGTGGCACGGCCGAGCGCGGCCTCGATCGGCTCCGCGAGATACTGCTCGGAGAAGAAGCCGCTCTCGACCAGCCGCAGCCCGGCGACGCACAGGATCTCGCCGTCGGGGCCCCAGCGGCAGATCAGTCGATCCGCGATCTGCCCGATATGGGCCTCGTATTCACAGGCGTAGACGTCTCGGATGAAGCGTTCCGCGTCCGCGCGTCGGGCATCTGATCGTTCGATGATGCGTACTCGGCTCATGCCCGCTCGTCCTTTATTGAAAGGTCGAGCGAAATTTACGGGTCCAAGTTTGCGTGAGCATTACGTGAGCTTGGAAAGGCCGAGGAAAAACATGGCTTTTCCTGGGTATGGCTTCGCAGGAGAAGCCATGACGAGATCGAATTTTTCGGACATCGTCGGACGGTCGGCGAACCACGTGTCGCAGAGTGAGTGATGTCGGCCGCAGATCTCGTCGGTGGCGTCGCTTCGCCAGGGTCGAAGGCCACATCGCGGACAAACAGCGTTCATCGGAGCTGCGACACCCGACCGGGTCCCCCGGAATAGTCGCCGGCGGGAGATGGAGACGATGCCGGAGCCGGCATCCCAGCCGAGGTCAGGAGGCATCGCCCAGACAGCACGGGTTCGTCGGGCTTCACCCCTTTGTCAGCGCCAGATGCCGAGGCTCCAATCACGGAATCCAGGCGTACAACTGCATATCATCGGCGCGGCAGCGCGAGGCATGCTGCCCCGCGGCTTCCTGGGTTCCTCTAGAACCGGTAAGCCGCACCAATCCTTGCGAAGGGCTGGATCTTGTCCCTGACGATCGGGCTGTTCCTCGCATCTCCCATGAGAAGACCAGCACCTGCCGCCCCCGTCACCGACCAATTCTCGGTGACCAAATAGGTCACGGAACCCTTCAGATCGACACGCTTCAATCCAGCCTTCGCCGTGTATTCGGGAAGACCAGAACGTGCCGACTGGTTGGCATTCACGCCGAAATAGGCCTCCATGTACTTGTCGTCCGCCAGGGTAGCGAACGCATCGGCCGAGAAGAGGAAGCGGTCGTATCTGTACGATGCCGACGCTCCCAGCTTGCCGGTGAGGCCATCGCTGCCGCCGAACGTCTTGTCGAGTTCGGCATAAATTTTGAACGGCCCAGTTTCATAACTGACGATTCCACCGACGATGCCGCCTGCGCCGACATCACCCAGACCCCTGAGGTAGTTGGAATCGCTTTCTTTGCGGCCGAATTCATATCCGGCTTTCACGCCGATACGAAATCCGCCGTCCTTGTACACGTCCACCGTGAGGCCGCTGGTATCGAGATGCGCCCAGTCGCCATATGACGCGGAAACGATGGGGAATGGCAGAACTCTGAACTTGTCCGATCCCTCGTATTCCGGAAGGACGAAGGCGGCTGCCCCGACAACGACCTTCCATTCGTGGAACACCGAAAATGCGCGATCGATCCGGCTGGGTTGCGCTTGATCAGACGTGGCGGCAGGCGTCGAAGCATTGTCGAAACCCAGGCCGATATCGGCGCCTCGGGCGGCGGCGGGGGCAAACAGCGCCGCTGCTGCAAGGGCGACGATCTTCACCCGCACCGTTCCCCTGTGCGGGGGTCTGCCGCCTTCTTGACGATGTCGATACGGTTGCATTCGCAAACCCCCAAATCCGTTCTGATCGGGATGACACCGGAGTCATCAACTACGGAGGGGACTGTGCGGGGCCAGGATTGCGACAGCATTACGCATCGAGCCGACCTCGATTGACTGTCGTTCGCCGTCTCCTTGCCGACCAGATCGGGCGTCGTGCCCCTTCGTCCGGGTGAAAATCAGACATGGGCTCCGCCGGGATCCGGTCGGGTCGTCGGCGATGTCGTGGAACTGGCGATCTCGCCGATATCGACCGGCGCCTTCGGCAGAAAGCGACCGAGACGCCGTGTCGCACTGTCGATGTAGGACAGCATGACGGGCACGATGATCAGGGTCAGAATCGTCGAACTGACGAGCCCGCCGATGACGGCATGCGCCATGGGCGCGCGCTGTGCTCCGCCGCCGCCGACCGCTATCCCGAGCGGGATCATGCCGAAGATCATCGCGAGCGTCGTCATGACGATGGGGCGGAAGCGGATGACGCCGGCGCTGATCAATGCCTCGTCGAGAGGAAGACCCCGTCGGCGCTCCTTGTTGGTGAAGTCGACCAGCAGAATACCGTTCTTGGTGACGAGCCCCATCAGCATGATCAGGCCGATCAGCGAGAAGATGTTGATCGTGCTGCCACTGACGATCAATCCGAGCAAGACGCCGACCAGAGAAAGCGGCAGCGCCACCATGATGGCCAGCGGCTGAGCAAAACTGCCGAATTGCGAGGCGAGCACGATGTAGATGAAGACGACTGCCATGGCGAGGGCCGTGACCATGTGGCCCATGGTCTTCTGCATGTTCTCCGATTGGCCGCCGAAGCGAATTCGATAGCCCACGGGTAGGTCCTGCCGAGCGACGAGCTCTTCCAGTTCGCGCGTCACGGCACCGAGAGTTCGGCCGGATATGTTCGCCGAAACCAGGACCTCCCGGCGCGTGTCGAAGCGTCGAATTTCCGAAGCGGCTGGAACCGTGCTTATCCGTGCGACCTGGTCGAGGCGAACCATGACGGGGCCGCCGGTCGCATCCATGCGTCCGGTCGTCAGCATGAGCTCGCTGATCGCGCCCGTGTCGGAGCGCTGTTCAGGCGGTAAACGGACGACCACGTCGTAGGTCTCGCCGCGCGGGTCGGTCCAACTGGTGATCTTCTTGCCACCGACCAGCGGGGAGAGCAGACCAGTGAGGTCCGAGACGCCGATGCCCAGATCGTTCGCCGCTTCACGCTTCAAGCGCACCGACAGGACGGACGTCGGCTCCTTGGAGCTGGAGGCGATGTCGACCAGACCTGGAATTCGGCCCATGGCGGCGATGAGTTCGGTCGCTGTCTTTTCCAACACGGCCATGTCGTCGCCGAGCACGCTCAACTGGATCGGGCTACTGCCGGCGCCGAGGCCCATCTGGATGATGGCGATGTCGATGCCCGGGATGACGGAGAGACGCTCGCGGATCGGATCTGCGAGGGCGACGGGCGTGCGCACGCGAGCCTCGAGCGGCACGAGCGCGACGAGAACGGAAGCCCTGTGTTTGCCGATGGCATTGCCGGTATTGATCGTCGAATAGAGCGTGTCGACTTCCGGAAACGCGCGCAATGCGTTTTCGACCTGCCGGACTTTCGCTGCGGTGTAGTCGAGCGAGGAGCCGACCGGCGTCGTCACTCTGATCTGAAGACGGCCTTCGTCGGCATTGGGGACGAACTCGGTTCCGACGAGGGGAACCATGAAGATGCTCGCCAAGACCATGGCGCCCGTCGCCGACAGGGTGACGAGGCGGTGGTGCAGGGTCCAGGCGATCACATGGCGGTATCGCCCGGCGAGGGCATCGAAGCCGTGATCGAAGCGCGCAATGAGGCGACCGATCGGCCCGCGCTCGGCATCCGGATGGGCGTCGGGATCATACCAGACGCTCGACAACATCGGATCGAGCGTGAAGGCGACGAAGAGCGAGATCAGGACCGCGGCCGAGACCGTCACGCCGAATTCGTAGAAGAAGCGGCCGACGATGCCGTCCATGAAGGCGACGGGCAGGAAGACGGCGACGATCGTCGCCGTCGTCGCCATGACCGCGAGCCCGATCTCGTTCGTGCCGTCGAGAGCGGCCTGCAGATGGGATTTGCCCATGTGAAGGTGACGCGTGATGTTCTCGCGCACCACGATCGCGTCGTCCACCAGGATGCCGATGGAGAGCGTCAGCGCGAGCAGGCTCAGCGTGTTGAGTGTGAAGCCGAGGAAACCGATGACGGCGAGCGTGCCGAGCATGGCGATGGGCAGCGTCAGACCGGTGATGACGGTGCTACGCCACGAATTGAGAAACAGGAAGACGATGGCGATGGCCAGTCCCGCCCCTTCGATCAGTGTCGCCTGGACCTGGTTGGCGGATTCTCGGATCGAGGTGGATGTGTCGGAGATCACGCGGAGCTGGATATTCTGGGAGGCGAGTTCCGCATTGAGCCGATCCAGGCGCTGCCGCACGTCGGCGACCACCTGCACGACGTTCGCGTCCTGCACCTTGACGATATCGATCGCGAGCGCCGCCCGGCCATTGTAGATGGCGAGACTTTCGGCGTCCGCCGCGCCGTCGGCAACGGTCGCGATATCACGCAGGTAGACCGGAGCGCCGCCACGCCGCGCGACGACGACGTCGAGAAGATCCTCGGGCCGGTCGATTCCACCCTGTACCTGGATCACGCTCTCCGAAAAGCGACGGATGACGCTGCCGACCGGTACGTTCTCGTTGCCGTTGCGCAGGGTCTTGGCGACTTCGTCGATTCCGACACCGAGTGCGCGCATCCGCATCTCGTCGATTCCGACGTCGATCTGGCGTTTCCTCCCGCCGATCAGCGTTGCCTGCCCGACGCCGGATACCGTCGTGAGCTGACGGACGACACCCTGGTCGGCAATGGTCGTGAGGGCTGAGATGCCGAGAGAATCGGACACGACGGCGATCGAGAGGATGGGCTGATCCGAGGGGTTGACGCGCGAGATGATCGGCTTGTCGATGCCATCGGGAAAGCTCGCCTCGAGCGCCGCCACCTTGTCGCGGACGTCCTGCGCCGCAACCGGGCCATGCACCTCCAGCTTGAAGCTCGCCCTGACGACGGAGCGGCCTTCATAGGACGTCGAGGTGACCTCATCGAGCCCACTGATGGCGTTGAGTGCGTTCTCGATCGGGCGGGTGACGTCGGTCTCGACGGTTTCCGGCGTCGCCCCCGGATAGGTCGTCGTCACCAGGACGATGGGAACGTCGACATTGGGATATTGGTCGAGGCCCAGCCGCTGGAACGCAAAGACGCCGAGCACGAGCAGGGTCACCATCATCATGGTGGTGAAGACCGGGTAGCCGACGGAGATGCGGGTCAGGAACATGTTAGTCCGCCTGTGCAACGACGGCTGCCACGCCGGGCTTCATCTCGGGAAGGGGGGAGGCGACGACGACGTCACCGGCGTTGACGCCACCAACTTCGACCTCGGTGCCGCCGCGCCAGCGCGACCTGATCGTGACCGCCTTGCGGACGAGCCTGCCGTCATGGAGCGTGAGCACGAAGGCCCCTCGGTCATCCTCGCGCAGCGACGTCGCGGGAAGGACGAACATGTCCTTGCGTTCGCGGACCAGTATCGAGCCGGTCGCGAACATCCCGCCCCACAGGTGCCTCTCGGCATTGTCCAGGCGCACATGGACAGCCACGGAACGCGACCCCTCGTTGGCGGCAGGATTGATCCGATCGACGGTTCCGATCAGCGGCCCGTCTTCCCGTCCGTCGATTTGAAGTTCTGCGGTCTGACCGGCCTCGAGGCGGGATATGTCCCGCGTCGAGACGAGCACTTCGGCCTCCAGCGCCGATGTGTCGACGACGGTCATGAGCTCGGCGTTGGAAGCGGTCGCGGTACCGGGGTCGACGGCGCGGCTCGCGACGATCCCGTCGAAAGGCGCCGTGATCTTGGCATTGCGCAAGGCGGTTCTCGCGATGTCGATCTGTGCGGAGAGCCCCTGCACTCTGGCCCGGGCACTCGTGGCATCACTGCGAGCCTTCTCGAGCTGATCTCTCGGCAAGATGCTCTTGCGCACGAGCAGCTCGACGCGATCGAGTGTCTGTTCGGCTCGGAGGAGTTCTGCCTGGGCGCCGTCGAGGTTGCTGTCCTGTAGTGCGAGACTCGCCGTCAATTCCTCGACGGCGAATCTCACCAGCACCTCTCCGGCCGAGATCCGCTGGCCCGCGCGCGCGTTCACTTCCGTGACGGTCCCGGCGGCCTTCGATCTGAGGACGACGCGGTCGATCGGCTTCAATTCGCCGCTCGCACGCACCCGTTCCGTCATCGAAGTCGGCTTCACCGTGACGACCTCGACGGTTGCCAGCTCGAGCGGTTTGATCTCACGGTTTGCCGACTCGGAGGTTTCTCCGGGGACACGGCGTGCGGCAATCGCATCGAGTGTCCCGCCGCGCCGGTCGAAATAAACGAGGCCGGTAGAGAGTCCGCCGATGAGAAAGGTGCCGACTATCAACCCTTTCACCCATTTGCGCGCCATGCGGCTCGGTCCTTCTTCACGCGATCGACAGGAAGCCCGGGCGCCTGCAGACGATTTTCCTCGAACCGCGACATTCGCGCAGGAAATGCCATCTCGGCGCACCGATTTGTCGCTACCGGTAGCGCTCGACCGTTGCAGCAGCATTACCCGAAGGTTTTCGGGGGCGCGCAATGTTGCCGCAACCCTTATGGTCGACAAGAAGAGCGAGGGGCGGGCGCGAGAGACATGAGAATACTACTGGTCGAGGACGAAAAAGAGATGGCGGAAGCCCTGTCTACCGCGCTGGGCAAGCAGGGCGTCGTGATCGATCACACGATGTGTCTCGCCGATGCGGCGGAACTGACGCGCCAGAACACCTATGACGCCATCCTGCTCGATCGGCGTCTGCCGGACGGCGAGGGGCTGGATTTCATTCCGAAGTTGAGGCGGAGCGGCATCGAGACGCCGATCATCGTCCTCACGGCGCACAACGAACCGAGCGAGCGGGTCACGGGCCTCGACACGGGCGCGGACGACTATCTCGGCAAACCGTTCCTGGTCGAGGAACTGATGGCCCGGTTGCGTGCCGTCCTGCGACGCCCCGCCGGACTCATCGAACCGCAGATCGTCACCGGGCGGATGGTCATCGACCCGTTGCATCTGAGCGTGGCCGTCGAGGCGACCCCTCTCGAGCTACCGCGCCGCGAGCTACTGGTTCTGGTGACGCTGGCCAAGCGCCGAGGTCGGACCGTTCTTCGTTCGGTCCTCGAAGCGGCGGTCTACAATTACGAAGAAGAGATCCAGTCGAATGCGCTCGATGCGCACATCTCCAGGCTGCGCAAGCGTCTGCTCGATGCCGGGGCCGGGGTCACGATTCACAACATCCGCGGCGTCGGCTATCTCCTGAAGGAAGACTGATGGCGGATACGAACACCCCGAACCCGTCGCTCTGGTGGAAACTGAGCTGGCAACTCAGCCTCGTCTTCGTCGCCGTCGTCACCGTGGTGATCGTCGGCCTCTCCGCTTACGGAGCCGTCATTCTGTCGCCGAACGTGGCGTTGGAAGACAAACTGGCCACCGCGCTCGACGAGGCCCTCACGCGGGATCCCGGGGGCCGGATCGTCGTCGGCGACACGCCACGCCTCCAGGCGTTCAAAACGGAAAACGACCGGCTCTGGTTCGTCGCTGCGACGTCCGATGGCGAGGTGGTCACCTACGGTGCAGTACCGGCGCAGTATGCCGGTTTGGCACCCTATGTGCGGCTGATGAAGGATGCGGACATACGCGGGGCCAAGGACACGCAGGAGACCGCGTCCATCGACGGTTTCAAGACGTCTCTCGGCGAGGTCCGGGTGATGTACGGAGGAAACACCGACACCACCGACAACATGCTGACGATGCTCAGGAAGCTCTACCCGATTTATGTTCCCCTGCTGGCGATTTCGCTGCCGTCGGTGTTCTTCACCATTCCTCGGGTCGTGCGTCGTGGGCTCGCCGGCGTGAGAGAAGTCGCCCGAGAGGCCTCCGAGATCGAGCCGCGCCGGCAGGAGGTGCGGCTTCGCACCAAGGGCATCCCGAAGGAGATCGCTCCGCTCGTGGTGGCGTTCAACGGTGTTCTCGATCGCCTCGAACGCGAATTCCGGAAACGCCAGCGCTTCCTGATCGATGCGGCCCATGAACTCCGCACCCCGATTGCGATCATGCAGACACGCATCGAAGGCATGGCCGATGGACCGGACCGCGAACGGCTGTTGCGTGACGTGGCTCGGCTGGGTGCGACCGCCGAGCAACTTCTCGACTTCGAACGCAACGATCAGGCGACCGACCGTCAGGATACAGTCGATCTCGTCGATGTCGCGCGCAACGCGGTCGCCGATCTGGCGCCGCTCGCGATAGCGGCGGGATACGAGATCGCGTTCAGGAATGGGCCGGACAGGCTCGAGCGCCCGGGCAACCGGTTTGCCCTTTCCGGCGCCATCGGAAATCTGGTCCGCAATGCGATCGATCACGGCGGCAACGCCGGAATGATCTCCGTATCGGTCGCGGCGGACGGCGAGATCGCCGTCGCCGATGAAGGGCCGGGCATTCCGGCCGAACATCTCGAACTGGTGTTCGAGCCGTTCTATCGCGTCGCCCCGCGAAGCGAGGGGGCGGGGCTCGGCTTGAGTCTGGTGAGGCAGGTCGTCGCCAATCACGGTGGAGAGGTCACGATGGAAAGTGGCTCGAGCGGAACAACCGTCAGGATTCGGCTCTAGCGCAGCGGCGATCTCTGTCGGTATGGCTGACTTCATCTCGTTTCTGCGGCATGAAACCGCGACCGCCGATCGGTGTCGATCATGATCTTCGGATGGAAAATCCATCCTTTCTGCTGCCGGTGGGTCTTCGTGATCCGATTGGGTGATCTTCCGGAGCAGCACGTAATGTTGAGGCAATTCTTCCGCCTCAGTCTCCGATGCGAAAACGTCCGCGATGGAGACCAGAGACATGAGCAGCTGTCCTTCGATCGACCCGATCCAACCGGCGGTCGGGTGAACCGCCGATGATTCAGCTGAGAGTTTTGAGCTCGGTACTGCCCCTGCTGCTGGCGATCGCCGGCTGTGCCTCGGTGCCCTTGAAGGAAGGCGGTACGCTGTCGTCCTACGACAGGCTCGGTCCGCCGAAAGGAAACCTGTCGAAAACGCGAGCCTATGTGGATGGCGCCGGTCTGGCGTCGATGAAGACCGCCCGCATCGTGCCGACGACTTTCTCACCCAGCATGTCGTCGCTCACCGACTCGGAGGCGGATCGCGTCCTCGTCGCCAATGCCATCGATCGGGCGCTCTGCATCGCCCTCAGCGACAAGTATCAGATGTTGCCCGCAGGCCAGATCGCCGATTTGACCGTGCGGGCAGTCGTCACCGACATCGTCCCGACCAACAAGACCATGGCCGGCGTCTCGACCGCGGTATCGCTGGGGACCAGCGTGGTTCTGCCCGTCGGCGTTCCTCGCCTCCCCGTGGGGTTGGGAGGGCTTTCCGTCGAGGCGGAAGCCGTGGATGGCGCCGGGGTCCAGCGGGCGGCGATGGTGTGGGCGCGCGGCGCCAACTCGCTTCAGAACAACCCTCGGGTTTCCGAGGTCGGCGACGCCTATGGTCTCGCAGTCAAGTTCGGGGACGAGTTTTCACGAATGCTCGAGATCGGCAAGGAGCCTGAGGGCCTGGACCTGTCGCTGCCATCGGGGCAGCGTCTGCAATCGTGGTTCGGCGGAAAGCCCAAGTACGAGGCCTGCGACGTGTTCGGCCGCGCGCCCGGACTCGTGGGCGCCGTCGCCGACAAGGTCGGCGCGCCGCCGGAATGGGCAGACAAACGCCCGGCAACGCCCACGCAGTAGTGCATGGCGTTCTGCATTCACGAGATGGAATCGACATTCGGAAATCGACATAATGCATTGAATTGTATGGCATGTGTTGAATTCCGGATTGGATGCTTGGTGTTTCTTGGCGACGGTTGCGATGCGGCGGCATGCTCAAAAATCTGGCCGGGAGGCTCGGGTTGGAAAAACGGCTCCTTCGAGCGGGCGCATCTCTCTTGTCTCTCTGATGCAGGTCTTGGTCGTCGCCGAATATCTGAACTTCCGCCATGCGGCCCATGCGCTCGGCGTCACGCAGTCGAGCGTGAGCGCCCGGATCAAGGCACTGGAGGAAGCTCTCGGCATCCTCTTGTTCGAACGACGCCATCGGGGTGTCCGCCTCACCGAAGTCGGACGGCAATTCGTGGTCGAGGTTTCGGCCGGCATCGCGCATCTGGACCTCGCCATCAAGACCGCAGGTGCGGCTTCGTCCGGTGTGGTCGGCCATCTCGCCATCGGTCTGATTTCGTCCATCTCGGGCGGCTTCCTCGCAAACCTGCGAGCCCGGTTCAGAGAGACCTATCCGGACGTCGAGCAGATCGTGGTGGAAGGTCCCTCGGCGCAAACGATCTCTCTGGTGCGGGACGGTAAGCTCGATGTGGCCTTCGTTCTCGAACCCGTCGATGCGCCCGATTGCCATTCGAAACGCTTGTGGTCGGAACCGTTCCTGATCGCATTGCCGGCCGATCATCCGTTGGTGGTCAACGAAAGCGTCTCTTGGCTGGACCTCGCACCGAATACGTTTCTGATCCGGACCGGAGGAGCAGGCCCGCAGCTTTTCGAACATGTCGTATGCCGAATCGTCGAGTGCGGAAAATCTCCCCACATCCGTCGCTGCGACGTGGAGCGAGATACGTTGATGCACATGATCGCGGCCGGCGAAGGCGTGGCTCCCGCCAGCGAGACGGCCAAGCATATGTCGGTTTCCGGCATCGCATTTCGCCCGATCGCCGACGAGGTCGAACAGGCTCGATTCAGCGCCGTCTGGTCACCACACAATCGTAATCCCGCACTGAAGAATCTGCTCGACATGGCCATCGCAATGAGCCGATCCGCACGATCGGCTTGACCCCTTCGGAAGCCGACCCGGCTCCATTCCGAGTGCTTCGACATCCCCGGTCGCACATTCACTTTTTCGGCGGATCGGCGAACCGTTCGGTCACCCAATCGACGAAACTGCGCAGCTTCGGCGTCGGGCGGCGGTCCGGGGCGTAGAGCAGGTGGAACGGTCTTGCGGGCGCCTCGTAGTCTGGCAACAAGCGGACGAGTTTGCCCGCCGCGATCAACGGTTCGACCATCTCCGAGGATTGCAGAAGCACGCCGAGGCCGGCGAGAGCGGCGGACAGCAGCGCCTCGCCGTCGTCCATCGTGATGCGACCATCGATCGGCACCGTGATGCGGCCGTCCGGGCCATCGAGTTCCCAATGCGTGCTCAGCGTGCCGAAACTGAAGCCGAGACAAACGTGGTGCCTCAGATCCATCGGTGTTGCCGGGGGCGACCGGCGGGCGAGGTAGGCGGGGGCGGCACAGAGTACGAGGCGATAGGGCTGCAGGCGTCGCGCGATGAGACTGCTGTCGACCAGCTTTCCGACACGGAAGACGACATCGTAGCCTTCCTCGATCACGTCGACATAGCGGTTGGACAGGACCAGGTCGACGGAAACTTCGGGGTAGCGGTCGAGATAGTCCGTGAGGTTCGGCGCCAAGGCATGGACGCCGAAGGTCACCGGCACGTTGACGCGCAATTTGCCGCGCGGCGTGACGCGGGTCTCGGCGGCGAGCGCCTCGGCGGCCTCGACCTCGGCGAGGATGTTGCGCGCGCGCTCGCAGAAGACCCGGCCGATCTCCGTCAGGCTCTGCCGCCGCGTGGTTCGGTTGAGGAGGCGAACACCGAGATGGCTCTCCAGCACCTGCACGTGTTTGCCGACCAGTTGCGACGACATGTCGAGTGCATCGGCGGCGGCCGAAAACGAGCCGAGGTCCACCGTCTTGACGAAGATGGCCATGCTGGTGAGGCGATCCATTTGAAACACTCCGTTTCCAGTGATCCTATTTATCGCCCATTTTTGAATGAATCACATGCAATTACGGTTGCGCTATCGACACGAACACATTGGAGCATTCGTCATGAACATCGCCGTCATCGGAGCCGGGAACATGGGCGCCGGCCTCGCTCGCCTCTTCGCCTCGTCCGGTCATCAGGTCGTCATCGGCGCTCGGCAGCCGGAAAAGGCGGCGGCGCTCGCGGCCGAGATCGGTTCGCAGGTGCAGGGTGGCGGCATTGCCGCCGCCGTCAAGCTCGCCGACATCGTCGTCCTCGCCTTGCCCTATGGAGCGGCGGCCGAGGCGCTGAAGGAGGCGGGCGACCTGTCGGGCAAAGTCGTCGTCGACATCAGCAATCCGCTGAAGCCCGACTTCTCGGGTCTCGTCATCGGCCACACCACCTCGGCGGCGGAAGAGATCCAGGCGCTCGTCGGCAAGGCGGTCGTGGTCAAGGCGTTCAACACCGTCTTCGCCCAGTTGTTGCCGCGCGAAGCGCGTGCCGCCCGGCCGCTTCAGGTCTTCGTTGCGGCCGACGATGCGGCGGCCAAGGCCAAGGTCACGGAACTGGCGGCCTCGGCCGGGTTCGAGCCGGTCGACGCCGGGCCGCTCGGCAATGCCCGTTATCTCGAGCCGATCGGCATGATGAACATCGCCTTCGGCTATTTCCTCGGTCGCGGTCCGACGGTTGCCCCGGCTTGGGCGAGCTTCTGATCGGTCGAACGCGTCGGACGGGGGCGTCCGACGTGATCCATGCGGATTTCGGCTGCTCGAACCACTGTTCGGGCGGTCGAAGTCTGGCAATGAACTGCAAAGGAAGGGCGTTAATGCGGACTGAACAACAACATTGGAGCTTCGATCTCGCCGATCTGCCCACCGGAGCGACGCTCAGGTCCGTGCGAGCGACGCCTGCCGTGGTCGCAGGGCGACGAGCCTTGCGGGTGTCGTTGACCGACGAGGTGTTGCTCGAGGGGCGGCCCGGCATCCACTACATCGACATGCCGACCTTCGTGCGGTTGCCGGTGGCTCTGACGGACGGCACCGTCTGCGTCGATATTCTCGCCCGTCCGAACGCCCACGCGCCGGACTACGCCCGCGGCTTCGCCGGGCTCGCCTATCGTATCGGCGAGGGCGACACGCGGTTCGAGGCGGTCTATCTACGGCCGCTGAACGGCCTGAGGACCAATCCGCCGGCACCACGCCGCCAGCGGGCGGTGCAGTATTTCGCCTATCCCGACTGGCGTTACGAGCGGTTGCGCGCGGAGTATCCCGACGGACGCTACGAGGCGGCCGCCGACATCGGGCCGGACAACTGGGCGACGCTGAGACTGGACATCGCCGGGCGATCCGTCACGGCGTCGGTCGATGGACGGGTCGTGCTGTCGATCCCGGAGGCGAAGGCAGATCCGATGGAGGGGGCCATCGGGCTGTTCGTCGACATCGGCACGGAGGCGTTCTTCTCGAACCTTCGCGTGTCGCGGGCCGAGACATGATCGGCTGCCGCGGCTTCCGCCCTTGGTTCGGCTCGAGAGTAGGGGCCAGTGCCGGACGCACGGTGATGAGTCTCGCCCATGGAAGGCCTCGATGATCATGGGCAAACTTCACTGGCATTGGGCGCGCGGAGCGGACATGAGACGCTGGAGGCTCACGCTGCCTTCAGTCGCTTTTTGGCGAGCATGGCGCGGACGAACTTATCCCATTTCGCCATGCCGCCGCGCTTCTCAACCATGTAGTTCCAGCGGTCGTAATGTTTCGAGCTGACATCCTGCAAGGCGTGGTTTTGGAGACGATCGCGGATATCCTTCGGAACTCCGGCCTTACCGGCCAAGGTCTTGAAGGTGCGACGGAGATCGCGGTTGGTCGCGTGGGGGATCACCCCGCGATCTCGCTGACGCCAGATGAAGCTATAGAGTGTGCCGTGGCTGACGGGCTTCGATGGATCTTTGGCGGAGGGGAAGAACCAGCCGTATTCGTTCGGGATGATCGACTCGATTAGTTCCGCGGCAAGAGGCGGCACTGGTACGGCGTGCGGCTGAAGGTTCTTGGTCTTGGTCCAGTCAATGATCCGCTCCCTGGCGTCCCACTGATCGACATGGAGGCGGGCGATCTCCTCGACGCGCTGGCCGGTCAGCATGATGATCTGGACAGCGCGGGCGTAGGAAGGATGAACCGGAGTGTCGGGGCACTCCAGCCAGCGGTAGAGCCGAACGAACTCTTCTTCGCTCAGCCAGCGTGTTCCTATCGTCTTAGGTTCCGTCGGTATACTTGCGGCAGGGTTGAGGGTCAGCCGGAAGCGACGCGCGGCGGTGGAGCGATAGTCGTGTTCGGATTTCAGGCCCCAGCTAAAGGCAGATCGAATATAGCTGCGTACATGATCCGCCATTGAGCGTTTTCCGCGCTCATAGATGGGGCGGATGATCTCCGTGATCTCATCCGGTTCGATGTCGCGGGCCGGGCGGTTGCGCCCGAGCGTGTCGGCGATTTTGTTGAGGCCCTTTTCAGCCTCTTTCCAGGACGGCTTTCCCCCGTCCTTGAGGTAGGCGACATACGCGTCGAAGAGGTCGGCAACCGTTCCTGGTCGGGTATCGCCAGCAATCTTGATGCTGCGGCCCTTCTGGATTCTCTCTGCGAAGTCGCGGTTGAACACCTCGCGCGCCTTGCTGAGTGTCATCGACGGATATGAGCCGAGCTTTTTCTTGAGGCGCCTATCATCGCGCCACTGCTGCGCCATCCAGTCAGCGGTCACGCGGGTGGGCATGGGCTTCAGCACGAGGACGAGGCGTCCGGTTCCGTGGCCCTCGCCGTCAACGAGGCTGATCTGCCTACCGGTCGCTTCCACCTGCTTTAGTGCCTTGCGAATTTCTCCATCTGAAAGGCTCGGCATTGGGGTTCTCCGTCGGCTTCCAAGTGGGGTCGCGCGATGGGTTCGTGGGGTCGGCGACTGGGGTCCAAAAGGAGCTTGACCCCCTTAAAACCGCCCCCAATATGCCACAATGACCGACTCTACGACAAGTCTAAAAGCCGTTGTGTTTCAGTATGATGGTGCGTGATTGAGAGTGATCAAAAAGCCCAAGTGGGGTGGTTGTGGACGAGGATGATCGCGGAAGCCGAAAGTTCCAGCGCCCGTTTGACGATCTCGCGCGGGTAGACGGGCGTGTGGTCGACGGTGCCGGTCTGTTGCACCTCGTCGGCGATCAGGCCGTTGCGCTTGTCGAGGAAGAGAATGCGGAACTGTTCACGGGTCTCGAAGGCCATCGCCGAGCGGCAATAGTCGAGCACCTGGGACCAGGACGAGAGGACCGTCTTCTTGCGCACCTCGCCCTTGGCCATGCGCAGGCCACTCGCGCGGACGAGCTTCAGGTCGGTCGCCACCGCCTCGCCGATGCCCGGCACCTCGGTCAGACGCTCGACCGGCGCGCCGAGCACCTCGGCGAAGGAGCCGAAGCGGCGTATCAGCTCCTTGGCGAGCGCCTTCACGTCGCGGCGCGGGATCGAGCGGAAGAGCAGGAGCTCGAGCAGCTCGTAATCCGGCAGAGCGTCGGCGCCGGCGTCGCGGAAGCGCGCCTTGAGGCGTTCGCGGTGACCATGGCGATGGTCGATCGGCTCGGCATCGGGCGGGTCGCCGCCCGCGATCTCGTCGAAACCGCCCATCGCTCCACCCCCGATTCGAGCCGCTTCCGGCTTCATCCTCAGACGACGTAGGGCGGCTTGTGAAGCCCCTTCGGCGAGAAGGTGAAGACCTCGCAGCCGGTCTCGGTGACGCCGAGCATGTGCTCGAACTGCGCGGAGAGCGAACGGTCGCGGGTGACCGCCGTCCAGCCGTCGGAGAGCACCTTCACGTGCGGGCGGCCGAGGTTCACCATCGGCTCGATGGTGAAGACCATGCCGGGCTTCAGCGGCACGCCCTCGCCGGGTTCGCCGTAGTGGAGGATGTTCGGCGTGTCGTGGAAGAGACGCCCGATGCCGTGACCGCAGAAGTCGCGCACCACCGAGCAGCGCTCGGCTTCCACATAGGTCTGGATGGCGTGGCCGATGTCGCCGGTGGTGTTGCCCGGCTTCACGGCGGCGATGCCGAGCAGCAGGCTCTCGTAGGTGACGTCGATCAGGCGCAGGCCGGCGCGCTTCACCTCGCCGATCGGGTACATGCGCGAGGAATCCCCATACCAGCCGTCGAGGACGAAGGTGACGTCGATGTTGACGATGTCGCCGTCGCGCAGGGGCTTGTCGTTGGGGATGCCGTGGCAGACCACGTGGTTGATCGAGGTGCAGACCGACTTGTTGTAGCCGCGATAGTTCAGCGTCGCCGGTTGGGCGCCGCGATCGACCGCATAGGCGAAGATGAAGTCGTCGATCTCCTGGGTGGTCACGCCGGGGCGGGCCAGCTCGGTGACCGCGTCGAGGCATTCGGCGGCGAAGCGCCCCGCCTTGCGCAGGCCTTCGAAGGCCTCCGGGCCATAGAGGCGGATGGCGCCGGTGTTCTTGAGGGGGGCGGTGGCGTCGTCGACGTAGGTGACCATGAAGCGTCCGATGTCTTGGGCTCGCGGGGGACGCGAGGCACAGGGGGACGCGTCCGGGTTTCTATTTATAGGCTCTGACGCCGCTTTCCAGAACGAATTGCGACATTCCAGCCGCGCGTCACGGGTCGACCGCGATTTTCGCGCGTATCTCGATCCCCTCCGGGCTCGTGGCGCAGGCGAGAACGAGGCGCTCGACGCCGCGATCGCGCGCCTCCCGCCAGCCCTCGGCATAGGCCGGATCGACGTCGGCGGCGAGGGCGAAACGGTCGCAGTCGGGACGGTTCACCAGATAGACCATCACGGCGCGGTCGCCCATCGCCACTCGGGCGGAGAGTTCGTCGAGGTGCTTGGCGCCGCGCGTCGTCACCGCGTCGGGGAATTCGGCGAGGCCGGGGACGCGCGACAGGGTGGTGTTCTTCACCTCGACCCAGCAGCGGCCCTTCGCCGGATCCTCGAGCAGGATGTCGATGCGGGAGTTCTTCCCGTATTTGACCTCGCGGCGCAGGGTCGCGAAACCGGCGAGGGCGGGGATCTGCCCGAGGGCGATCGCCTCGGCGACGATCGCATTGGGGCGGGAGGTGTCGATGCAGACGCAGTCGCCGGCCGGGGTCTCCTCGAGGATCCAGCTCCAGGCGAGTTTGCGCTTCGGGTCGTCGGACTTCTGCAGCCAGACGCGGGCGTCGGGGCGGGCGAGCGAGAGCATCGAGCCGGAGTTGGCACAATGGGCGACGACCTCCTCGCCGGTCGCCTCGATCACCACGTCGGCGAGGAAGCGCTTGTAGCGGCGCAGCAGCCGGCCGGCGACGAGAGGAGTGGAAAAGCGCATGGGGGATCTCCGGCGCCCGATTTTCGGGTGACACTTTCGTGGGCTGCATTACAAATAGGCGATCGCCTCGGCACGGGCCGAGCGCACCCTCCTTGGCATCAGGGGAGCCCCATGTCGATCTCGAGCTTCACCCGGAAGGCATTTCTCGGCGCCGGTCTTTCCACCGCGCTCGTCCTCCTCGCGCCCGCGCTCGCCGGAGCGGCGGATCTGAAGGAGGTCAAGTTCACGCTCGACTGGGCGGTGCAGGGCAATCACGCGGTCTGGACCGTGGCTCAGGCGCAGGGGCTCTTCGAGAAGGAAGGGCTCAAGGTCAAGATCGATCGCGGCTACGGCTCGGGCGACGCGGTCACCAAGGTCGCCTCCGGCGCCTACGACATCGGCTTCTCCGACATCAACGCGGTGATCAAGTTCGATGCCGAGAACCCGACCAACACCGTGCTCGGCGTCTGCCAGATCTTCGACAAGACGCTGAATTCGCTGATCACGCTGAAGAAGTCGGGCATCAAGACGCCGAAGGAGCTCGAGGGCCGCAAGATCGGTTCGCCGGAAGCGGATTCCTCGCGTCTGATGTTCCCGGCCTTCGCCAAGGCCAACGGCATCGACCCCGCGACGATCACCTGGACCTCGATGCAGCCGCAGCTGCGCGAGACCATGCTGGTCCAGGGCCAGGTCGACGCGATCACCGGCTTCGCCTCGACCTCGGTCTTCAACCTGACCGGCGTCGGCGTGCCGGCCGACGACATCGTCGTCTTCTCCTTCCCCGACAACGGGCTCGACCTCTACGGTTCGACCGTGATCGTGCGCAAGGACTTCGCCGAGAAGAACCCGGAGGTGGTCGCCGCCTTCGTGCGCGCCACGATCGCCGGCCTCAAGGCCGTCGCCAAGGACCCCGACGCGGCCGCGAAGACGCTGACGCTGGTCGATCCGCTCGCCAAGATCGAGCTCGAGAAGGCGCGGCTGAAGTTCGTGCTCGATCGCTCGATGTTCACCGACGGGATCAAGAAGGCCGGCTTCGGCACGGTCGATCCGGCGCGGATGCAGCAGTCGATCGACGTGGCGGTCGCCGCCTACAAGATCGCGACGCCGCCCAAGGCCGAGGACGTCTACACGACGAAGTTCCTGCCGCCGGTCGCCGATCGGATGCCGTGATCGCGAGAGCTTCGGGGGTTTCGAGCGAACCGAAGGGCGGGCCGTGAGGCTCGCCCTTCGTCGTTTCTGGGCGGGTGATTCCGCCTCAGGGGCGCTTCGGATAGGGGAGCGTCGGGGCGGTCTTCAGATCGCGGCCGAGCGCGACGTCGAGTTCGACCAGGGGGCGCCCACCGAGGCCGACGCGGATCGGCGCTTCCGCGTCGATGTGGGCGAAACGGCCGGCGTTGGCGGCGAGGCCGCGGGCGAAGGTCTCGGGCCGGCCGATCAGCACGAGGTCGCGGCCGAGGAAGCTTCTCGGATCGGAGAGGAAGGCGAAGCCGCGCGGGTCGTCGTCGAAGACGGCGACGGTGGCGCGCGAACCCAAGGCCTCGCCGAGGCGTGCCGCCTCCATCCAGCGGAAGGCGATCACCACCGGCGGACGGCCGGCGGCGTCTCGGGCGAGGAGGCCGCGCGCGTCGAGGGCGGCGGCGAGGCCGGTCCAGGAGGTCGCCTCGGCGAGCGGCTTCTCGAGGCGGAAGCGGGCGACGATCTCGGGCGTCGGCGGAAAGATCCGTAAGAGGGCGACGGCGAGGGCGGCGACGGCGAGGAGGCCGGCCGCGATCCGCGCGAAGAGGCGGGCGAGGCCGGGGATGCGCCTCGCGGCGCGGGTCTCGGCTTGCGCGATCGCGCGGCCGAGCAGCGGCAGCAGGAAGAGCCAACCCGGCATCTGCCAATGGGGCAGGCTGTCGCCGCCGAGGAGCGGCACCGCCGTGAAGAGGACGATCGGCAGGACGGCGAGGGCGACGAGGAAGGCGGCGGGGCCGTCGATGCGGCGATCGGCGCGGAGCGCCGCGCCGGCGGCGAGGAGGGCGCCGATCGCCGTCCACGGGCCGAGATAGGCGAGCTGGCCGAGGAGGGCGCGGCCGAAGCCGATCCAATTCGTGCCTCCGCCGCCGCCGCGTCCGGCCTGGAAGGCGAAGGAGACCCAGTCGTTCCCGGCATTCCACAGGATCACCGGCGACACCACCACGACGGCGAGCGCCACGGCGATCCACGGCCAGGGGCTGGCGAGCCGGCGGCGGTGGGGCGTGGCGACGACGAAGGCGAGCGCCGCCACCGCGAAGAGGGCGGCGTGGTATTTGGAGAGGCCGGCGAGGCCGAGCGTCAGGCCGAGGCCGAGCCAGAGGCGGCGTTCGCGGGGGCGATCGGGCGCCTCGAAGAGCAGGATCGCGAGCGCCCGGGCCGACAGCGCCAGGAACAGGACGAGCGGCCCGTCGGGCACCAGCCAGGATCCGGCCGAGACCAGGAAGAAGGGCGCGAGCGTCAGCGCGACCAGGGTCCAGAGCGCCGCCCGCGCGCCCCAGAGGCGGCGGGTCAGGTCCCACAGCGCCCAGGACGTCGCGGTGAAGGCGAGGACGAAGGGGAGCCGCAGGATCCAGGCGGCCGGGTCGGGTCCGGCGACCGGCGCGGCGAGGGCGCGCATCGCCTCGACCGTCCAGAAGGTCATCGGCGGGTGATCGAACCACGAGCCCTGCCAGACCCGCGCCACCGCCATGGCATAGGCCTCGTCGAGCCCGGGCTCGACCAGGACGGCGAGGAGCAGGCGCGCGAGGGTGCCGGCGACGAGAAGAGCCGCGGCGGCGCGGGCCGTCGCGGCTTCGTCGGTCGGGGAGGTGAGGTTCGGCATCGTCGGTTCCGGTCGTCGGGGGCGGCCCCCTTCATAGAGGTCCGCGCCGGTCGCGACCAGACGCCGCCCGAGCCGTCGGTCTCACATGGAGAGCGGCAGGCCGTGCATGCGCCAAGCGCCGATGCCGCCACCCATGTGGGTGTCGTGCGGCAGGCCGAGCTTCTGGCAGATCTGGACCGCCTGGGCGGAGCGGCCGCCCATCATGCAGTAGAACACCACCGGCTTGTCGGTCGGGATGGCGGTGGCGGTCTGGGCGAGCTTCGACAGCGGGGCGTGATAGGCGCCGGGCGCGTGGCCGGCGGCCCACTCGTGAGCCTCGCGCACGTCGACCAGCAGCACCTTGCCGTCCTTGGCGAGCTGATGAGCCTCGGGCGGGGTCAGGGTCTTCACGGGAGCGGATCTTCCGAACAAGCCGAACATGTCATTCTCCTGAAGGAGAGACGTCGCCGACGACGACGCTCTGCCGACGAAATATCAGACCTCTCTCATACCTCCGGAGCGGTCCTTTCGCAACTGCGAGAGAGATGGGTCAGGGCGCGGCGAATTCCAAGGTGACACTCATGGAAAATCGGCGCGTTTCTCCGGGCGCGAGCGTGACCATGCCGGGCTTCGCCGTGATCTCGCCGGCGAACCCGGCCGGGTCGGCCCAGCCCTGCCACGGCTCGATGCAGAGGAACGGCGCCCCCGGTTTGGTCCACAGGCCGAGATGGGGCATGTCGGGGAAGTCGACACGCAGCCGGACCTCGCCGGCGCCATAGACGACGCTTTGGCTCTTCAGGTCCGTGAAGATCAGCGCGTCCTCGGCGAAGAGGGAGTCCTCGAGGGCGAGCGTGTCGCCGTGGAGCGGGGTGGCGCGCGGTTCGGGATCGATCAGGCCGTCGGCGTCGAGGCGGCGGATGCGCGCGGTCTCGGGCGCGGCGAAGCGGACGAGGTGCGCGGCGCGCGGGCCGGCCCCGGCGAGCGGCCAGCGGAGGGCGGGATGGAAGCCGAAGGCGGTCGGCATCGGTTCGTCGGAGTGATTGGCGACCTCGGCGGTGGTTGTGAGCCGGGCGCCGTCGAGGGCATGGGTGACGTCGAGGTGAAACGCGAAGGGCCAATGGGCGAGCGTCTCCGCCGAGGTCTCGAGGCGGAAGGTGACGTGCGCCGTGCCGCGATCGACGAGGGCGAAGGTCGAGCGGCGGGCGAAGCCGTGGCGGGGCAGCGTCCAGGCCCGGCCGCGATGGCGGAAGGTGCCCCCGGCGAGGCCGCCGACGATGGGGAAGAGCAGCGGCGCGCGGCCGGTCCAGAAGGCCGGATCGCCGTTCCACAGGAGCGGATTGCCGACCGCGTCGTCGAGGCGGACCAGTTCGGCGCCGAGCGGCGAGACGTCGGCGGAAAGCTCGTCGGAGACGAGGGTGACGCGATCGTCCTGCATGGGCTCGCTCCGCCGGGTCAGATGATCGTGCCGAGCACGTTGTCGACCCCGACCGGGGTCTCGAACCATTCGATCTCCGGCTCGACGCCGTAGAGGATGCGGACGCGCTCGCGCCACTCGCCGGCATAGCAGTCCTCGGCGGCGGCGCGGGTCTTCCACAGATAGACGCCGCCGACGGTGAGCCCGTCGTCGGAGCGGACGTAGTGTTTGCGGACGAGGCCGGGCAGGTCGAGGTATTTCGGCGCCGACAGCGCGAAGCGGCGCGCGGCCTCCTCGAGGGTCATCGGATCGTCGAGGCGGAATCGAACCAGAGTGAGGATCATCGCGGGGGCTCCCTTTCGAGGCCGCATCATCGTCCGCCGCGCGCGCGTTGGAAAGACGGGGGGAGAGACGGGGCGATGGGTGACGCCACGCCGATCCCGCGCGTCCGAAGACGACGAACCCGGCCGTGGGGCCGGGTTCGAAGAGAGGCGTGGAGACGAGCCCGGAGGCGAGGTCTCAGAAGCGGTAGTTCAGGCCGGCGCGGATGACGCTGCCCTTGGCGTTGGTCTCGATGTTCGGGGCCGTCGCATATTGGGCGTTGCCGAGATCGAAGTAGAGATATTCGACCTTGGCGGTGATGTTCTGCCAGACGGCCGCCTCGATACCGGCGCCGACCGTCCAACCGGCCTTGAACTCCGACCCGGACAGGCCGCCGGTGCCGACATGCGCCTTCACGTCGCCCATGGCGAGACCGCCGGTGACATAGGGCAGGAAGCGGTCGAAGGCATAGCCGGCGCGGGCGCGGACGGTGCCGAAGGAGCGGATGTCGGTGTAGCAGCCCGGCGCGGCGCAGTTGCCGCTCGTCGAGCCCTTGATGCCCGACCACGCGTAATCGGCTTCGAGACCGAGGACGTAGTTGTCGATCTGGTAGTTGTAGCCGACCGTCGCGCCGATCAGGCCGCCACGAATGTCGAAGTTGCTGCTGTAGGTCGCCGGTTGCTGATGATGACGGATGCCGTCGCCGAAGCCGTAGCCGCCGACGATACCGGCATAGAAGCCGGTCCAATTGTAGGCCGTGACCATCGGCGGGGGGGCGACCACGGGGGCCGGGCGCGCCATGTCCGCGGCCTGCGCCGCCATGGTCAGACCGACGAGGGAACCCATGAGGTAAGCGAGAGTCTTCATGATGTCGAAACTCCTCGATCCGAACCGAACTCGCAAGCATCATACTGCAGCATTGCCGTGAAGTCTGTCCATTCTCTGCAACACTCCGGAAAAATCGTTCTTGGTTTCTTTTGTATGCACAAATCCCTCGAGCCACCCGCCGGGTTGCGGCCGGTGCCGCGACGGCACGCGGCGGGATCTCGACCCGGCGGATCGGCTGGGGCAGTGTGAGGCGGAAGGACTCGCCTCGCCCGCGCGGGCGCCGGGGCGGCCCAGCAACCCTCGGGAGCCTGTCGATGATCGCCGGATTCGCCATTTTGTTGGTGCTGCAACTGGCCGGGGAGGTGACCGCGCGCGGGCTCGGCCTGCCGGTGCCGGGGCCGGTTCTGGGCATGGCCTTCCTGGTCGTGGGGCTGGCGATCTGGGCGCGGATGGGCGGGAGCGATCCGGTCGCGGCCGAGGCGCCGCTCGGCCGGGTCGCCGACGGACTGCTGGGGTCGCTGGCGATCCTCTTCGTCCCGGCCGGCGTCGGGGTGGTGCAATATCTCGACCTGATCGCGGCGCAGGGAGCGGCGATCGTCGTCACGCTGGTGGTCTCCACCGTGGTGACGATGCTGGCGACGGTGGCGACCTTCCGGCTGATCAAGCGGGCGATGGGACGCGGCGGTGAGGAGGAGACGCCGTGACCGCCTCCTCGCTCTGGGTCTATCTGTCGGCCGATCCCTTGTTCTGGCTGACGCTGACGGTGGTGGTCTGGCTCGTCTCCGACCGGATCGCGCTGGCGTTCGGCCGCCATCCGGTGGTCAATCCGGTGCTGATCGCGATCGTGCTGGTCGGCGCGGTGCTGCGCCTCACCGGGACGCCCTACAAGGCCTATTTCGAGGGGGCGCAATTCGTCCACTTCCTGCTCGGCCCGGCGACGGTGGCGCTCGGCGTGCCGCTCTGGCGCAATCGCGCGGTGGTGCGGCGGGAGATCGTGCCGATGGTCGGCGCGCTGGTGGTCGGCTCGGTGGTGGCGATCGTCTCGGCGATCGGCATCGCCTCGGCCTTCTCCGCCTCGCGGGCGGTGGTGGTGTCGCTGGCGCCGAAGTCGGTGACGGCGCCGGTCGCCATGGCGATCAGCGAGAGCCTCGGCGGGCTGCCGGCGCTGACGGCGGCCCTGGTGATCACCACCGGCATCATCGGCGCGGTGGTGGTGACGCCGACGATGAACGCGCTCGGCATTCGCGACTGGGCGGCGCGCGGCTTCGCCGTCGGGCTCGCCAGCCATGGGCTCGGCACGGCGCGGGCCTTCATGGTCCATCCGATCGCCGGCGTCTTCGCCGGCATCGCCATGGGGCTCAACGCGATCGTCACCGCGATCCTGGTGCCGGTGATCGTCGGGCTCCTGCCGTGACCGGCGATGCATGAGGTCATGTTGCACTGCCACATCAGTCGTTCGGGAAACGCGAACGGAGTGTGTCCGAGGGGGCGGATCCTCGGCGCGTCCGTGACACGATAGGTTTTCGCGTCGCATCCCGAGAGGTTTCCATGTCCGCCAGAACCGCCTTCGTCGATCTCCTGATCTTCCTGCACGGCGTCGGCTCGTCCGGCGACGATCTGGCCCCGCTGGCGAAGGCCTGGGGCGCGCGCCTCGGCGTCGCGGCGGTGTCGCCGGACGCGCCCGAGCCCTTCGATCAGGCGGCGGTCGGGCGGCAGTGGTTCTCGGTGCTCGGCGTGACGGCGGCCAATCGGCCGGCGCGGGTCGAGGCGGCGGCGGCGCGGTTCGACGCGGTGGTCGACGCGGCGATCGGGGCGGCGGGGACGACGGCGGAGCGCACGGTTCTGGTCGGCTTCAGCCAGGGCACGATCATGGCGCTCGACGCGCTGGTGCGCGGGCGGCATTTCGCGGGCGTGCTCGGCTTCTCCGGGCGGCTGGCGCGCGACCCCGTCGCGTCGCTCGAGGGCAAGCCGATCCTGCTCGTCCATGGCGATGCCGACGGCGTCATCCCGATCTCGGAGGCGATCGCGGCCCGTCACGCGCTGGCGGCGGCGGGCGCGGAGGTCGATTTCGCGCGGATCGCCGGCGAGGGCCACGGGATCGGCCCGGCGGCCGCGGCGGTCGGCTACGGCTTCCTGGAAAAGCTCTGCGCGGGCGAGTGAGACCCGGGCGGGTCCCGCGCCGCGCCCTGAGACCCCGATCGAAACGAAGACCGCCGCCTTCGGGGAGAAGGCGGCGGTCTCTTCGTTCGATCGTGAGGGGGTGGGTTCACACCACCTCGTCGGGGACGTAGACGGCGTCGCGATCGTCGCCGCGGTTCATGGCGACGAGGGCGATCAGGGTCAGGGCCGAGGCGATCGCCAGATACCAGCCGACCGCGCCGAGGCCCCAGGTGGTCGCCAGCATGGTGGCGGCATAGGGGGCGAGCGAGGCGCCGAGGATGCCGGCGAGATTGAAGGCGAGCGAGGCGCCGGTGTAGCGCACCGCCACGGGGAAGGGCTCGGCGAGCGCCGTGCCGAGCGGGCCGTAGGTGAAGCCCATCAGCGCGAAGCCGCCGATCAGGAAGACCAGCACGCCGACGGTGGTGCCGGAGCCGAAGATCGGGCCGAGCAGCAGGCCGAAGACGATCATCGCGGCGGTGGTCCAGATCAGCGTGCGGACATAGCCGAAGCGATCGGCGGCGAGCGCCGAGAGCGGGATGGTCAGGCCGAAGAAGGTCACGCCGATAAGCTGCAGCGGCAGGAAGTTCGCCTTGGTGTAGCCGAGCGCGGTGGTGCCCCAGTTCAGCGCGAAGACGGTCATGATGTAGAACAGCACGAAGGTCGCGACGGCGCCGATGGTGCCGTAGAGGAGCAGCGCCTTGTGGGTGGCGAAGACCTTGGCGATCGGCACGCGCACCCGCTCCTCGCGCTCGATGGCGCGGCGGAAGTCGGGCGTCTCGGTCAGGCGCAGGCGCACCCACAGGCCGACCACCACCAGGATCGACGAGGCGATGAAGGGGATGCGCCATCCCCAATCGAGGAACTGCGCGTCGGTGAGGGTCTCCGCCATCAGGAGGAAGCCGCCGTTCGAGCAGATGAAGCCGATCGGCGCGCCGAGCTGGGGGAACATGCCGTACCAGGCGCGCTTGCCGGGAGGGGCGTTCTCGGTGGCGAGCAGCACCGCGCCGCCCCATTCGCCGCCGAGCCCGAGGCCCTGGCCGAAGCGGCAGAGCGCCAGCAGCAGCGGCGCGAGAACGCCGACCGAGGCGTAGGTCGGCAGGAGGCCGATGGCGATGGTCGAGAGGCCCATGGTCATCAGCGCCGCGACCAGCGTCGCCTTGCGGCCGATGCGGTCACCGAAGTGGCCGAAGAGGGCGGCGCCGAAGGGGCGCGCGAAGAAGGCGATCGAGAAGGTGGCGAAGGACTGCAACACCGCCGAGGTCGGATCCGACGTCGGGAAAAACAGCTTCGGGAACACGATCACCGAGGCGGTCGCGTAGATGTAGAAGTCGAAGAACTCGATCGTCGTGCCGATGAGGCTGGCGAAGAGCACACGCCGCGCCGAATTCGACGGTCGGCCTGCTTCGGACAAGTCGGTCATGGGGATGGTCTCGTATTCGGGAGGTGGAGCGCCCACCTGCTTCTGGAATTCGAGTAGGCGGTCATTCGACGAATGGCGAGCGGTGCGGGCGAATGGCCGCCAACCGCTCGTGCATGGCTGCACGGCCGGCGGCGTCACCCCGCGAAGACGAAACGAACACTCGTGGTCTGGAAAATTCGTCCGATCGTCTCGAGAATTCGTGCGTTCGGGGAAATCGATACCGAATTCGCCGATCTTCGGGAAGGATCCTTCCTATGGCGCGGATCCGGCGAAGCCATGCGTCGCGGGCGCGCCTGTCGTGCGTCGCGGTGCGGGAGGGGCGAACCGAGGGGCATGGGCGGCGGCGGCGGTTTTGTCGCAGCCGAGCGGGACGTGCCGCGATAGACTGGATCCGGCGGGCCCGTCGCACGATTCCGGCGGGTCGCGGTGGCGCGATGGTCGATGGGATTTCAATCATGCCGATGGTCTTCTCGAAGCGGTTCGTCTCGCGGTGGTGCCTGTCGGCGGCGGCGCTCGCCCTCGGTCTCGCCTGGGGCGGGGTGGCGGCGCGGGCCGAGGCCTCCGGCGCGGCCTCTCTCCGTCGGACGGCGCCGGCGGATTTCTCCGACCTCGGCGAGGTCGAGGCGTTCCGGCGCATGCACGAGAAGATCGCGGCGGAATATGCCTTCACCGAGTGGAAGGGCGTCGATTGGCCGGGGCTCCGCGCCCGGATCCTGCCGCTGATCGAGGCGGCCGCCGCCGCCCGCGACGTCAAGGCCTATCGAGCGGCCCTGCAGGCCTATGTCGCGGGTCTCGACGACGGACACGTCAACCTGCCGCGCAACGACGCGGTCGCGCCGGCGATCGACGCGCTGACGGCGGAGGCCTCGGGCGGGACCTTCGGGATCGGTCTCGTCGAACTCGACGACGGACGGGTGATCGCGGCCTCCGTGGCGCCGGGCGGCCCGGCGGCGCGGGCGGGGATGCGGCCCGGCGACGTGGTGTCGCGTTGGGGGGATCGGCCGATCGGCGAGGCGATCGGCGCGGTCGATCTCGGGCGTTTCGCCGCCGCCGCGCGGGTGGCGACCGATGAGCACCGCCGTCTCGAACAGGCGCGGCTGATGACCCGGGCCACGATCGGCACCGCCGTCGAGATCGACCTCGCGGGGGCCGAAGGAGCGCCGGACCGGCGGGTCCGTCTGGTCGCGGAGAGCGACGGGCCGGCGGCTCTGCGCGATCTCGCACCGCGTCTCGATCCCGGCGAAGTGCCGATCACCAGCCGGCGGATCGGCCGTTTCGGCTACATCCGCCTCACGATCCTCGCCGACCTCTCCGATCTCGGGCGTTGGCCTGAGGCGATCTGGGCCGCCTATCGGCGCGCCATCCTCGGGTTCCGCGCCGAGAGGGTCGACGGCCTCGTCCTCGACCTGCGCGGCAATCACGGGGGATGGGATCTCCTGGCGATGCGGATTTGCGGCACGCTGCGGCGGACCCCGGTCTTCTACGAGGCGACCGTCTTTTACGACGCCGACACCGGGCGGTTCCGCCGCTTCACGGTCGACGATCGCACCGGCGCGGTGGTCGACGGGCTGACGGTGCGGCCGGAGAAGCCGGTCTTCGCCGGGCCGGTGGTCGCGCTCGTCGATCCGATGACGATCTCGAGCGGCGAGGGGCTGGCGCGTTGCGTGCGCGAGCGCCCGGGCGGCGTGACGCTCGGTTTCCACGGCACGCGCGGCTCGTTCGGGCTCGCCGGCGGCGAGATCCGGCTACCCGGCGGCAACGTCCTCCACTATCCCGACGGGCGCGCGGTCGATCGCGACGGAACCATCCTGATCGACAGCCGTCACGGCGTCGGCGGGGTCGCGCCGACGATCCGGGTGCCGGTCACCTACGAGACGGCGATGGCGAAGGCGAGAGGCGAGGACGTCGAACTCGCCGCCGCGCTGGCGTTTCTCGACCGGGCGAGCGCCGGGCGGGCGAAGGCGCGGACGGGATCGCAACGGCCGCGGTGAAGCGGAGCCGACGGGCCGCTTCGCGATCGACGGTGGTGCGGACGGCGGGGGTCGAACCCGCACGCCTTGCGGCGCAAGATTTTAAGTCTCGTGCGTCTACCAGTTTCGCCACGTCCGCACACCACCACCGCTAGCCGTGGACGCGGCGCGATTCAAGTTCGCTTTCGCCCTTCTCCCCAATCGCCGGAGGCCGGCGTGCCCCGGTGGTTCCGCCACGACATGGGTCCGTAATCGCCGAGATTTCGCCATGGTCCGGCCGAGGACCGACCGCGATCGGGGGTGAGGCTCTCTCATCGGCCGCGCTGCTTCGGGATCGTGGGGATCCCGTTCGAGGCGGGCGGGCGATCATGGTGAGGGGGAGAATCCCATGAACAAGTTCATTCTCGCGTCCGGATTGGCGACGGCGCTCTTCGTGGCGGTCACGGGCCGCTCGTTCGGCGGCGACGGCGTCTCCGGCCAGGGCGTCGCGCCGCAGACCGAGACGCGCGCCGCGCCCTCGGGCACCTCGGTCGCCGACATCGGCGCGCCGAAGCGCATCGAAATCGCCTTCGTCCTCGACACCACCGGCTCGATGGGCGGCCTGATCGACGGCGCCAAGCGCAAGATCTGGGGCATCGCCGACGAGGTGCGCAAGCTCCACCCCGACGCGGAGATCCGCATCGGCCTCGTCGGCTATCGCGATCGCGGCGACGCCTATGTCACCGACGCGACGGACCTCTCCACCGACATCCACGCCGTCTACGGCAAGCTCCTCGACTTCCGCGCCCAGGGCGGCGGCGACTGGCCGGAATCGGTCAACGAGGCGCTCGCCGTGGCGGTCGGCAAACTGTCGTGGACCTCGGGCGACGATACCCGGCGGCTGGTCTTCCTGGTCGGCGACGCCCCGCCGCACATGGACTATCCGCAGGACGTGCCCTTCACCGACACGCTGAAGATCGCCGCCGACAAGGGCATCCTGGTCGACGCGCTCCAGTGCGGGGTGGCGGCGGACACGGAACTCGCCTGGAAGACCATCTCCCAGCTCGGCCACGGGCGTTACGCGCAGATCCCGCAGTCCGGCGGGGTGGTGCAGATCTCGACCCCCTGGGACGATGAGATCTTCCAGATCCAGATCCGGCTCAATCGCACCATCGTGCCCTACGGCAGCCGGCAGCAGCAGTCGGAGGTGCGCGCCAAGGCCGCCAAGGCGGCGGCGGCGCCGGCGGCGGTGGCCTCGGACATGGCGAGCTATTCGGCGCGCGCCACCAAGGAGGCGGATCGCAAGGTGGTGACGGGCGAGGGCGATCTCGTCGCCGACGTCATCGCCGGTCGCGCGGTCGCCGGCAAGGTCGCGACCAAGGACCTGCCGGAGGAGTACCAGACGCTCGCGCCGGCCGATCTCGAGGCGGCGATCGCCGCCAAGTCGGCCGAGCGTCAGCGCCTCCAGGCCGACCTCGGCCGTCTCGTCGCCAAGCGCGACGCGATGGTGGCGGAGGAGCGCATCAAGGCGCCGGCCGGCAAGGACGGGTTCGACCGCGTCGTCGAGGACATGCTGCATTCACAGCTGAAATGAGCGCTCACGGCGCGCGGCGGCCCGGCCGTCGTGCCGCCCGGTCCTTCGAAACATCGGCGAGACCTCGGGCCGCGGCGGAGACGTCGCGGCCTTCGTCGTTCATCGGTGCGGATGGAGGGGTGTTCGGGCCGATCGCCGTCAGGCGCGCCAGGCCGGGACGGGGGCGGCGGGATCGGCGGCGTCGAAGCGTTCGGGCACGAGGTGTTCGGAGCGGCAGATCCCGAGCCGGGCGAGCAGGACGAAGATCCGGTCGAGCAGCGGATTGGTCCAGCCGCTGATGATCGCGAAGCTGCGGCGCGGGTCGTCGTGGTGGGCCTGATGGGCCTCGGCGGTCATCACCAGCCGGATGCGCTGCATCGCGGCGATCAGCGGCGGCACGTCGGTGCGGTGCATGACGCTGTGGAAATACTGGATGTAGATCGCGCCGATCGCCATGGCGAGGCCGGCGGCGACGAGCCAGGGCGGCGGCGCGGCGACGGCGATGGCGACGTCGAGGACGAGCAGCACCGGAAGCCCGCCGACGACGAGCGTGTCGCGGGTCAGTTCGCGCAGCGAGCGCCGGCCGAGGGCGCGCGGCGTGTGGTGATGGACCTTGAAGTCGTAGGCGATGCGCCAGAAGGCGTTGAGGCGGGCGAAGAACGCCTTGCGCATGCGCGTATATTCCGGCGTGTCGCGGCGCGGGGCGAAGAACAGGAGATCGGCGCGGAACGACGTTGGCAGGTGGACGTAGTCGAGCAGCATGTGGACGACGCCGGAGCCGAAGTCGATCACCGCCCAGCCCAGGACGAAACCCGGAACGATCGTCCACGACGGTGCCCGCAGCAGCGCCAGGGCGATCCAGAGGGTGGAGAGGCCGAGAAACACGAGACAGAGGCGGTAGATCATCGAGGTCCTCCGACCGTTCGTGCCGGCGCCGGGCCGGGTTCGCTCGCTCGCCCGTGGGGCGTCCGACTCCGGCGAGGGAGCGGGACGACACCACGTCCGGCGAGGCGAACCCGAAGACCGGCACCGGCGCCGAGGCGACGACGCGTCAGGCGCGGCCGCCCGGTCCGCCGGTCTCCTCGCCCTCCTCGAGGGCGGCGAGGGTCTCCTCGACGAAGGTCTTGGCCGACTTCTTCGCCTCGCGGACGAGGTCGGCGATGTCCTTGGCGAGACGGTCGAGCTCCATCTGCAGGCCGCCGGCCGAGGGCTTCTCGGTCGACATGACGTAGCCCGACATGGCGATCGACAGGGCGATCTCGATCAGGCCGAACACGGCGGTGCCCTCGTCGACGTCGTTGGCGTCGAGGTAGTCGAGCACCATCTCGCGGATGGCCTCGGCGTGGGCCTCCTGCTCGTCGTCCCAGCTCTCGAGGTCGGTGTTGTCGTTGTCGTTGATGTGATCGTTCACGGGGCTGCCTTTCGCATGGCGGAACGGGACGGGAGGGGGCGGATCAGGCGCCGCCGTCGTGGAGCGGCGGCTGGAAGGTCAGCCCCATGTCCCAGGGGAAGTAGATCCAGGTGTCCTGCGAAACCTCGGTGATGAAGGTGTCGACCAGAGGGCGGCCCTGGGGTTTGGCGTAGACGGTGGCGAAATGGGCCTCCGGCAGCATCTCGCGGACGACGCGGGCGGTCTTGCCGGTGTCGACGAGGTCGTCGACGATCAGGATGCCTTTGCCGCCGGCGCCGGTCTTGGCGATCAGCTCGTCGGAGACCCCCTTCATGACCTTCAGCTCTCCTTGCGAGGAATAGTCGTGATAGGAGGCGACGCAGACCGTCTCGATCAGGCGAATGTCCAGCTCGCGGGCGACGATCGCCGCCGGGACGAGGCCGCCGCGGGTGATCGCGACGATCGCCGACCACGGCCCGTGCCCGGCGAGGCGCCAGGTGAGCGCACGGGCGTCGCGGTGGAACTGGTCCCAGGAGACGGGGAAGACTTTCTGCTGCGGCCCGGACATGTGCACCTCAGGGATAGCGGGAGCGGACTTCGGCGAGCATCGCCTCGACGTCGGCCACGGCGGCGGCCAGGATCGCGGCGTCACGGGCCCGGACGACCACGTTGGTGGCGTAGCGTCCGTCGCGTTCGTAGGGGTAGGAGCCGATCACGGTGGCCGGGTGGGCCTTCTGCAGCGCCCCGAGCGGAGTGGCGATCAGGCCCTCGCCGAGATGGGCGTCGATGGTCTCCGACAGCATCCGCCGGCCGCCCTCGAGGGTGCGGCAGACCACCGTCATCATCGACTGGAGCACCGCCGGCACGCCCGCCATGACGTGGACGTTGCCGATCGTGAAGCCGGGCATGCCGTTGTCGGTCTCGATCAGGGTGGCGCCGAAGGGGATGCGGGCCATGCGCAGGCGCGCCTCGTTGATCTCGGCGCGGCCGGCGAGACGGGCCTTCAGGATCTCCACGGCGCGGGGATCGTGATCGATGCCGACCCCGAAGGCGACGGCGATCGCGTCGGCTGTGATGTCGTCGTGGGTCGGGCCGATGCCGCCGGAGGTGAAGACGTGGTCGAAGCGGGCGGAGAGCGCGCGCACCGCTTCGACGATCATCGCCTCGTCGTCGGGGACGATGCGGACCTCGCGCAGATCGATGCCGATCTCGGTCAGACGGTCGGCGACGAAGCCGATGTTCTTGTCCTTGGTGCGGCCGGACAGGATCTCGTCGCCGATCACCAGCATGGCGGCGGTGACGATGCGATCGGCCGGTGCCGAGGGGGCGGAGGCTGCGTCTTCGGTCATGACCCTGCGGTTCCTCCCGGCTGGTGTCCTCGGCCCGTCCTCGTTTCGATAGCCCAACGCGAGGCGAGCCTCAAGGCGAGGCGCGGAAATGCCCACCGGAACCGATCCGGATCAGCCCGCCTTCCAGCCGTAGATCCAGGCCATGCGATCGGTCAGGCGGGATCCGACGCCGAGCTTCAGGGTGGTGTCGCGGAAGAAGGCGAGACCGTCGGGCATGTGATAGATGCGCCCGTTCTTGGCCGCCTGATCGACGATGGCGCGGGCACGGGGCTTGCGCAGCGTCTCGTAGGCGTGGAAGGCGGAGGCGACGTTGGGGGCGCCGCGCAGGGTGCGGGCGAGGACCTCGGCGTCCTCGATCGCCATGCCGCCGCCCTGGGCGGCGAAGGGGAGGGTGGCGTGGGCGGCGTCGCCGAGCAGGGTCACCGCGCCCGACGACCACTCGAAATCGGTGTCGAAGCCGCACAGCGCCCATTTGGTCCACTGGTCGGGCAGATCGAGCAGCCGGCGGGCGAGCGGTGGCCAGCGTGTGGTGGAGAGGCCGAAGACACGGGCGACCTCGGCGCGATCGGCGGCGACCGACCAGCTCTCGTCGTGCCAGGCGTCCTCGACGATGGCGACGATGTTCCATTCGCGCCCGGCCCGGATCGGATAGTGGACGATGTGGGCGTGGGGGGCGAACCACAGTCCGGTCGAGCGGCGCAGTTCCTCCGGCGCGGCCTCGATCGGCACGGTGGCGCGATAGGCGGTGCGGCCGGTGTAGCGGGCGGGCGGGCCACCGCGCACGGCGATGCGCACCCGCGAGCGCACGCCGTCGGCGCCGATCAGGCCGTCGGCGGGAAAGTCGCGAGCCTCGCCGGCGACGGTGGCGTGGATGGTGATGTGGCCGGGTTCGGCGCCGACGCCGCGCAGGCGCGCGTCGAGCACGAGGTCGACGAGCGGGTGGGCGCGGGCGGCGGCGGCGAGCACGGCGAGGAGATCGGCGCGATGGATCACCCAGAACGGGGCGCCCCAGCGCTCTTCCGGGCGCGAGCCGAGCGGCGTGCGGGCGACCTCACCGGCGGCGCGGGTGGAGAAGACGCGAATGTCGGAGGGGGTCACGGCGACCCGGGCGAGGGCCGGGCCGAGGCCGAGGTCGACCAGGATGCGCGAGGCGTTGGGCGAGATCTGGATGCCGGCGCCGACCTCGGCCAGTTCGTGGGCCTGTTCCAGGACGGTGACGCGGTGGCCGTCGCGGGCGAGCGTGAGGGCGACGGCGAGACCGCCGATGCCGCCTCCGGCGACGATGAGAGAGTGTCCCGACATGGGATGGACCGTTCCCGTGGTTGGGGGCGGGCCGTCGGCGAGAACGCGAGGGCGGTCCGTGGAAGCGGACGACGGCGAGAACCCGCCCGGGGCGAGGATCACGCCGTCGGAATCTGAGGCCGGCGGGGAGACCCGTCGGGCGGCGTCACTCGGCGGCGACGGCCGCGGGATGCCACTCGGCCTCGGCCGGGACCGATTCGGTCGCCTTCAGCGAGGCGTCGTGGACATAGAGCGTGCCGCACCAGGGGCAGAGCTTTTCGTCGTCGCCACCCATGTCGAGATAGACGTGGGGGTGATCGAAGGGCGGCCGCGCGCCGATGCACATGAATTCGCGGGCACCGATTCGGATCTTGTCGATGCCGCCATCGTTGGCGAAATGGGGAACGGCAGCGTCCGCCATGGGATAACCTCATGCTCTCGATCGAAGGCGGCACCATAGCCACGGCGGCCGCCGGTGGGTAGTGGGAAAAGAGGCGGAGTACGCGGCGCGGGGCAGTCCCGCCGCGAAAGGGCTTTTCGTCGTCCGCCCGGATCGTTAGCCTCGCCGGCCATGAAGATCACCTCTCTCTCCACCTCGCCCCGCAAGGGTGCTCCGCCGATGCGATTCTTCCAGTCGGAGGGGCTCAGCCTCGCCTATTTCGACGTCGGACCGCAGGACGGCGAGCCGATCGTGCTGGTGCACGGTTTCGGGTCCAATTCGCGCGTCAACTGGGTCGGCACCGGCTGGGTCGACCTGCTGGTCGGCGACGGGCGGCGGGTGATCGGGCTCGACAATCGCGGCCACGGCGCTTCCGACGCGCCGCACGATCCGGCGCTCTATCACACCGGCGATCACATGGCCGAGGACGTGCGCCGGCTGATGGATCATCTCGAGATCGACCGGGCCGACGCGATGGGCTTCTCCAAGGGCGCGTGGATCCTCGGTCATCTGGCGACGCGCCATCCCGAGCGGCTGCGCTCGGTGATCTTCGGCGGGCTCGCCATGGCGATGGTCGAGGGGCTCGGCGGGCAGGAGACGATCGCCAGCGCGCTCGAGGCGGAGACCGACGCCGAGGTCGTGACGCCCAAGGGCCGGGCCTATCGCGCCTTCGGCAAACAGACCGGATCGGATCTCCTGGCGCTCGCCGCCTGCATGCGCGGCTCGCGTCAGCCGGTGCCGCGCGAGGCCTTGGCGGCGCTCGATCTGCCGGTGCTGGTGGCGGTCGGCGACAAGGACGACGTCGCCGGCTCGGTCGAGGACTTCGTGGCGCTGGTGCCGGGCGCGCGGGCGGTGATCCTGCCCGGCAAGGACCACATGGCCTCGGTCGGCGACAAGATCTACAAGCAGGCCGTGCTCGACTTCCTCGCGACGCGGCCCTGAGAGGGCGACGGACGGGGCGGTGTCTCCACGAGCCCGCCCGCGTGCCTCGATCCTTCAGCCGAACTGGACCGCGTGCAGGCCGGCGTAGCGGCCGCCGTGGGCGAGCAGCTCGGCATGGGTGCCGCGCTCGAGGACCTTGCCCTCCTCGATCACGCAGATCGCGTCGGCCTTCTCGATGGTCTGGAGGCGATGGGCGATGACCAGCGTGGTGCGGCCGCGCGAGAGTGCCTCGAGCGCCTGCTGGATGGCGCGCTCGCTCTCGGTGTCGAGGGCGGCGGTGGCTTCGTCGAGCAGCAGGATCGGCGCGTCCTTGAGGATGGCGCGGGCGATGGCGAGGCGCTGGCGCTGGCCGCCGGAGAGTTGGGCGCCGTTTTCACCGACCTGGGTGTCGTAGCCGGCCGGGAAGCCCATCACGAAGTCGTGGGCGTAGGCTGCCTTCGCCGCCGCCTCGATCTCGGCGCGGGTGGCGTCCTCGCGGCCCATGGCGATGTTCTCGGCGATGGAGCCCTTGAACAGGAACACGTCCTGGCCGACGTAGCCGATCGCGGCGCGCAGCGAGCGGCGCGAGACCGTGTGGATCTCGGTGCCGTCGATGGTGATGCGGCCGCCGTCCGGCTCCCAGAAGCGCAGCAGCAGCGACAGGATCGTCGACTTGCCGCCGCCGGAGCGGCCGACCAGGGCGGTGGTCTTGCCCGCCTCGGCGACGAGGTCGAGGCCGTCGAGGACCGGCTCGTCGTCGCGATAGGCGAAGCGGACGTCGTCGAAGACGACCCGGCCGGTGCCGACGGCGAGGGGCGGCAGGGCGGCGTCCTCGACCTCCGGGGCCGGCTCGGCGAGGAAGTCGTACATCATCTGCACGCCGACCAGATTGCCGGCGAGCTCGACGTGGACGCGGGCGAGGCGCTTGGCCGGATCGTAGGCGAGGAGCAGCGCGGTGATGAAGGACATGAAGACGCCCGGCGTCGCCCCCGCCGAGGTCACGCGCCAGCCGCCGTAGAGGATGACGCCGGCGACGGCGAAGCCGCCCAGCGTCTCCATCAGCGGCGCGGTGCGCGCGCCGACGGAGGCGAACTTGTCGGCGGCGTGGCGGACGAGATCGATGGTCGCGGCCATGCGGGCGCGCTGATGGTCCTCGAGGCCGAAGGCCTTCACCACCTTCATGCCCTGGACCGTCTCCTGGGTGATCTCGACCACCATCATGCCCTGGGTGAAGCCGGCCTTCATGATCGCCTTGGCGCGCTTCACCAGCTTCTGGACGCCGAAGACCGCCCCGGGCATCACCAGGAAGGCGATCAGCGACATGGTGGGATCCTGCACCAGCATGACGGTCAGGAGGCCGATCAGGGTCAGGAGGTCGCGGCCGAGCGAGGTGATGATGATGTTGAGCACGGCGCCGCAGGAGGCGGCGATGTAGCTCTGGCGGGCGACGAACTCGGAGGTGTGGCGGTCGGCGAAATAGGAGAGGTTCAGCCGCAGGAGATGATCGAAGATGCGGGCCTGGACCGAGGCGACGATGGCGTTGGCGATGCGCGACAGCGTCACCTGCTGGCCGAAGGTGGCGAGGCCCTTGACCACGTAGATCACGGCGACCGCGCCGGAGAGGGCGAAGATCGCCGATTGGCTCTTCTCCAGGAACACCTTGTCGATGACGTCGCGCATCAGCCAGGCGGCGAGCGAGGTGGAGCCGGCGATGGCCGCCATGCAGACGAAGGCGACGACGTAACCCTTCCAGTGCCGGAGGCCCTGGTCGGCGACGAGGCGGCGGACGAGGGCGACGGTGCCGCCGGTCATCAGGCTGCCGATCTTGGGTTTCGACACGGACGAACTCCACATGACCGCGCCGCTCTCCCGGCAGCGCGATTTCCGGCCCTCAATGGACAAGATCGGCCGCGAAAGCAAGGTTCGCGGGCCGACGAGGGGGCGGCGCCGGCGGGAGGGGGGGGCGCCTTCAGCGGCCGTGGAACTTCGCCTCGCGCTTCTCCAGGAAGGCGGTGCGGCCCTCGGCGAAGTCGGCGGAGGCGAAACAGGCGTCGGTCAGCGCCACCAGCGTCTCGCGGCGCGTGGGGAGGGCGCCGTCGACGACCGCGTCGATCGCGGCCTTGGCGGCGCGGAGCGTCAGCGGCGCGTTGTGGGCGATGACGGTGGCGAGGTCGATCGCCTCGTTCTCCAGCGCCTCGACCGAGTGGACGGCGGCGAGGAGGCCGATCTCGAGTGCCTCGGCGGCGGTCATGCGACGGGCGGTGAAGAACATCTCCTTGGCGCGCTGGGGGCCGACGGCGGCGACCACGTCGGCGATGCAGTCGGGCGGATAGCCGACGCCGAGGCGGGCGGCGGGGATGCCGAAGACGGCGTCGTCGGCGGCGATGCGGATGTCGCAGGCGACCGCGAGCCCCATGCCGCCGCCGAGACAGAAGCCGCGAATCATCGCGATGGTCGGCTTGGTCGCGTGGCGCAGCGCCGAGAAGGCTTCGGCGTTGGAGGCCTCGTAGGCGCGGGCCGAGGCGGCGTCCTTGCGGACGGTGGCGAATTCGGAGATGTCGGCGCCGGAGACGAAGGCGAGATCGCCGTCGCCGCGCACCACGATCACGCGGACGTCGGGATGGGCGACGAGGGCGGCGACGGCGCCGGGGATCGCCTGCCACATGGCGAGCGAGACCGCGTTGCGGCGCTCCGGATTGGCGACGACGAGACGACCGACGGCGCCCTCGACCTCGATGCGGATGCGCGGGTCGGCGCTCTCCAGAGTGACGACGGCGGGGGTTTCGGAGGTCGAGGTCATGGGGCTGTCTTTCGAAAGGACGGGCGGAGAGGCGGGCGACGGCGCGGGCCGGTGTCGTCGGTCGCGGGGGGCTCGGTGATCACGAGACCGTCAAACCGGGGGTGGCGTCAATTGGATGTTGACCGGATTCGCCCTATGTTCGTCCCCCGACGATCGATCGTCGTCCCCGAGGAACGAGACATGGCCAAGACACGCAACACTCCCACGCCCTTCGCCGGCAGCGTCGATCCCATCTGGGACCGCGTGCGCGCCGAGGCGGCGGCGATGGCGGCGAGCGAACCGGCGTTGGCGAGCTTCATCTGGGAGTCGGTGCTCAATCACTCCCGTCTCGAGGACGCGATCGTCCACCGGGTGGCGGAGCGGCTCGGCCATCCCACCGTCAAGGAGGCGTTGATTCGCCAGACCTACGAGGAGGCGCTCGCCGACGAACCGTCGATCGGGTCGATCTTCCGGGTCGATCTCCAGGCGGTCAACGACCGCGATCCGGCCTGCGAGCGGATGATCGAGCCGATTCTCTACTTCAAGGGGTTCCACGCCATCCAGACCCACCGGCTCGCCAACTGGCTGTGGCGCAACGGCCGGCGCGACTTCGCGCTCTATCTCCAGAGCCGCGCCTCGGAGGTCTTCCAGACCGACATTCATCCGCAGGTGCCGCTCGGACGCGGCCTCTTCTTCGACCACGCGACCGGCATCGTCATCGGCGCCACCGCGGTGATCGACGACGACGTCTCTATCCTCCAGGGCGTCACCCTCGGCGGCACCGGCAAGGAGAGCGGCGATCGCCATCCCAAGATCCGCCAGGGCGTGCTGATCGGCGCCGGCGCCAAGGTGCTCGGCAACATCGTCGTGGGCAAGTGCGCGCGCGTGGCGGCGGGATCGGTGGTGCTCGCCGAGGTGCCGCCGCGCACCACCGTCGCCGGGGTGCCGGCGCGGGTGGTCGGCGAGGTCGCGTGCTCGGAGCCGTCGCGGGCGATGGACCAGATGCTCGACGACGATCGCGGCTGAGAGCGCGTCTCGAGAGGTCGGACGGGTCGGCTCGGCGGGTCTCTTCGCGCCTCGCGGCGTCGGCCATCTCTCGGACGTCTCGACATCGGCATCGATTCCCTCCGCGCGAGGCACGAAAATCCGGCACCGCTCCTCCGCCGCCGACTTTCGGGAGACGCTCCGAGGCGACGTCCGTTTTCCCCAGAATCGGCGCGAAAGGCCGTGTCCGCCTTTGACGCGCGCCGGGGGGCGTGCCACAAGCGGCGCCGAAAACGGCGGCCGCACGCAAGGTCGCCGCTTCGTTCCTTCATCAACCGGAGCCAAGCTCGTGGACAAGACCGAACTCGCCAAGCTGCAGGCCTATCTCCAGCGCAAGTTCGAGCTCGACACCATCAAGGTCGTCGCCCGCCCGAAGAAGAAGGACTCCGCCGAGGTGTTCATCGGTGACGAATTCATCGCCGTGATCTATCGCGACGACGAGGACGGCGAAGTCTCCTGGAACCTCCAGATGGCCATCCTCGAGATGGATCTCGACGACTGAGATCCTGAACGGCGACGGCGCCGGGTCGGCGCCGTCACGGCTCGCCGCGCGGCGCGCCCAGCCCCCATTGCGCGAGACGGGCGTCGAGACCGTCGCGGATCTCGCGCCAGCGCGCCAGACGGGCGCGCGGGAAGCGGCGCCCGACCATGACGCCGTCGACGATCTCCTCGTTGAGACAGGTCGTGACCGGACCGTTCGGCGCGAGCGGCCAGCAGCGCGCGACGAAGGGGTGGACCACCCCCGGCTCGAACCACACTTCCTCCCCGACATAGCCCGCCTCGGGTGAGAGATGCCGCCCGACGAGGCCGAGATCGGCGTCCGCCTCGAGCGGATCGCCGACGAAGAGGCGCGCGTAGACGGTGGCGAGGCGCGCGGCCTGATCCATCTCGGCGCCGGCGGGCGCCAGCGTCACCCAGATCACGTCGGCGCCGCCGCCGGTCTCGTCGAAGCGGTCGGCGTCGGCGGGCGTGCGGCCGGTCCATTCCGGAAACAGCAGGGCGAGGTCGAGCCGCTCCTGGGGACCGGGACGGCGTTGGGCGGGGAAGCGGATCGCGTTCATCGGCAGTTCGAGCCTGTGCCCGGCGAGGTCGACGGCGACCGGCAGGGGCGAGGTCTCGGCCGTCTCGCGACCGCTGCCGTCCCGCCACAACACCAGCGCGACGGCGAGAGCGGCGGCGAGGGTGGCGAGGATCCAGGTCGTCTTCGGCATCGTCGGCGGCTCCTCGGCGACACCGCCTCGCGCCCGTTAACCATCGAGCGAGAGACGGCATCCGAATCCCCATCGAGGGGGCGACGGGACGAGGGGGGCGTGATAGAAGTTAACGAAGAGTTAACGGGGTGTGGGTGCGTCATGTTGTTCGAGTTGGCGATCGCGGCCTATGCGACCGCCTGCGGCTTCGTCGCCGCGGGGGTCCTGTCGTCCTTCTACACCTTGGTGACCAACCGTCCGGTGCGGTTTTCGGTCGAATTGAACACCTTGTGGCGCGGGGCCGTGGACCTCGTCCTGTGCGCCTTCACCGGGCCCTTCATCATCATGCGCAACGCCATTCGCGGGCGGGTGCAGGAGCAGCGCCCGGTCGGTTGGCTGGTCGCCTCGACGGCCATCGCCGCCGGGTGGAGCCTGTGCTCGGGCATCGTCATGGTGCAGCTGGTGCTGGCGATGCGGCACGGCCTGATGTGAGGCGTGGGCGCCGAGGGGGCGGCGGTCCGCGTGGGCGCTTCGGGACACGATTTGGAAATAGATATTTTCATTGAAACTTCAATCGGTTGTGGTTTTTTCGATTGACCTTGGGTCAATTCAGATCCTGTTAAGCATGGCGTGAACAGGGTGCACTCGTCCCATCGGAGTGCATGCAATGTCCATGTTCGTTCGCCCGCGCAGAGTGGAAAGCGTCGTCGAAATCCCGTCCGAGGCGTCGCTCGACGTCACGCGGCTCACCGCCGCTCTGGCGGCGGTGGCGGCGCGCCAGACCCTGCCCGATCTCGACGGGGTGCCGGCGATGGTGCGCGAGGCGGTTCTCGCGCTGGACGCGGTCATCGGCGGCCGCGACGTCGAGGCGCTCGACGCGGCGGTCGGCTTCTCCATGAAGTCGAGCGCGGCGATGGCGGCGTCGGCCCACATCACCGGCGAGATCCGTCATGCCGCCGCCCGGGGGCAGGGCATGGCCGCCGGCGTCGAAGAACTCACCGCGTCGATCCGTCAGATCGCCTCGGCGGCCGGCGTCGTCTCCACGGCGATGCACGAGGCGGCGGAGGCGAGCGCGATCGGGGTCGAGGCGAGCGAGGCGGCGGCGGCGGCGAGCCGGTCGATCGGCGCCTCCTTCGGCCGGATGAACGCGGCCTCCGAACAGCTCGTTTCGGCGACGGGGCAGATCTCGACCTTCGTCGCGACGATCGAGGCACTGGCCAAACAGACCAATCTGCTCGCGCTCAACGCCACCATCGAGGCGGCGCGGGCGGGCGAGGCCGGTCGCGGCTTCGCGGTGGTGGCCTCCGAGGTGAAGAACCTCTCCGCGCAGACCCAGCGGGCGACCGACGACATCCGCGCGCGGATCGCTCGGCTCGAGGAGCAGGTGCACGAGCTCGCCTCGAGCATCGAGGACGTCGCCGGCCTGGTGCAGGACAGCACCGCCTCGTCGGAGACGGCGCGCGGCCGCATCGAGGATCTGCGTCTGGTGGTGCAGGAGAGCGCCGGCCGGATGAACGAGATCTCCGGCGTGCTCAACGAGCAGACGGTGGCGGTGGACGAGATCTCCGCCGGCGTCCACGCCATGGAGCGCCACACCCATCGCGCCTCGGACCACACCGCCGACGTCAATCGGGCGATCTCCAGCTGCGAGGAGATGGTGCAGCGGCAATTCGCGCTCAGCGACGGGCGCAACATCCGCGACGCCATCCTCTATCGCGCCAAGTCCGACCATCTCATGTGGAAGAAGAGCCTCGCCGAGGTCATGGTCGGCCTGAAGACCGTCGACGCCGGGGCGCTCTCCGATCACCATCAGTGCGGCTTCGGCCGTTGGTACGACCGTGTCGAGGACGAGAGCCTGCGCCGTCATCCCGACTTCGTGGCGCTGCTCGGGCCGCACGAGGCGGTGCATCGCAACGGCCGGCGGGTGGCCGAGGCGGTGGCGAGCGGCGATCTCGACGGGGCGCACGCCGCCTTCGTGGAAATGGACGCGGCGTCGGAGCGGGTCGTCGAGCATCTCGATCGGCTGATCCGGCGGCGGGGCTGAGGAGCGCGGGCGCGGCCTTCGGCATTTCGTCCCTCTTGCCGAGGGCGGCGCGATGACGATTGATGGACGGCGAAGCGACGAGGGAGATCAGGCATGACGATGTGGAAGCTCGACGGCATCGCCCCGGAACTGCCGGCCGACGGCTCGGCCTTCGTGGCGCCGACCGCCGATCTGATCGGCCGGGTGCGGCTCGGATCGGGCGCGAGCGTGTGGTTCGGGGCGGTGCTGCGCGGCGACAACGAGTGGATCGAGATCGGTGATCGCTCCAACGTCCAGGATCTCTCGGTGTTGCATACCGACATGGGCAGCCCGCTGACGATCGGTCCGGACTGCACCATCGGTCACAAGGTGACGCTGCACGGCTGCACCATCGGCGCCAATACGCTGGTCGGCATGGGCGCGACGATCCTCAACGGCGCCCGGATCGGCGCCAATTCGCTGGTCGGGGCGGGCGCGCTCGTCACCGAGAACAAGGAATTTCCCGACAATTCGCTGATCGTCGGGGTTCCGGCCAAGGCGATCCGCACCCTCGACGCGGCGGCGGTCGAGCGTCTCCGGAAATCGGCCGAGGGCTATGTCCGCAACGGCGCGCGCTTCGCGGCGAGCCTCGAGCGGATGTGAGATCGGCTCTTCCGGTCGAGCGCCGGGTAGAAACGAAACGGGCCGGCATCGGAGCGATGCCGGCCCGTTCGATTCGGACCCGGTCGTCTGGGGACGGGGAGGGTGGGGACGTGACCAGGCCCGCAAAGGCGAAATCTTCTCCTCCCGTCTCGTCGCCGGCGCGTTCCCCGGAGGGCGGCGCTCGTTCGACGGGACGAGAATGCACCTCCCGGCTTGCGCCGGACTGAAGGAATTCACTCGAGTTCGTCACGAATTGTCGCGATCGCCGGGCAAACGCCGAAAAGGGCCTCTCGGCGGGCGTTCCCGCGCCTGAAAGGTCTTTCCGATCAGATGCTTGCTTCCTTCTCCGCGACGGCGGCGGCGTCGGCGAGGTGTCGCCGACGTGGTGAAGGAAGCGTGAAGGCGGTCAGGAGAAGAAGTTGCGCAGCGTCTCGATCTCGTGGACGACCGAGAATTCGATCGCGACGCCCTCGTCGAAGTTGCGCACGACCCGGCCGCGCATGACGCCGAGGATGACGGGGGTGCCGATCTCGAGACGGCGATCGATGTGGACGGCGGCGCCCGACGGCGACACGTCGATGATCCGGCACTTGATCTCGGCTCCGTCGGCGAGAACCAGCTTGGAGAAGGGGTTGCGCGGGCTGAAACGGTCGTGGCGCCGGTCCTCGGGGAGGTTGAGGATGTGGCGATTGGCGAGCCAGGTCAGCTGATTGGCGAGCTTGTCGCGCTTGCGCGTCGACATCGCCAGCGACATCGCGAAGCCGCCCTCGATCAGGCGGACGATGCGTCCCTCGATCCGGCCGATGTGGTCGATGTAGGCGACGACGCGCTCACCGAGGCGAGCGACGGCGGGAATCATCACCGCGGCGCCGCCCGGCGACATGTCGACGATCTGGCAGGCGAATTCGCGCCGGTCCTCCAGCATGCAACGCCCGAGCAGGTTCACCTTGACCCGCTGATGCATGCGGCGGTCGGTCGCCGACGCAGTGTCGTTGCGGACGGGGGTGGTGGTTGGACGCATGTCGGCCTCGGCATGATCGGTGCTTCCGAGATTCTAGGTCGGTGATGGTTAACCGCGCGTTGCGTCCGGCCGAAAAACACGGGGGGTTCACGCTCCCGTCGATTTTCCTCCCTCGAGGACCACGAGATGACCGACACGGCGCTCGCCGAGACCGGGGACGACCGACATCGGCGCGGGACGGAAGACCGAGGGCGGGCGATCGGCGGCGGGCTCGGGGGCGGGAGCGTCGCCACGGCGCAGGAAGCTCGGACGTTCGTCGGGCCAGATCAGCCGGAGGCTGGAGACCGTCTGGGTCATCAGGGGGTGAATGCCGATCCAATAGGGATCGTCCATCGGCGCGAGGGAGCCGAGGATGCGGGTCCAGCCCTCGCCCTTCTGGCGGATCGGCAGCAGCAGGACCTCGCAGGGCAGGGTGCGGCGATGGGCGGAGACGCCCTCGTAGCCGAAGACGGCGGCGGCGGCGTCCTGCGACACGGCCGCGAGGAGGGTCGCCACGGCCTCGCGATCCTTGCCCTGCCAGAAGGAGAGGAAGTCCTTCCCCTTCAATTCGCGGCCATAGAGCGCGCAGACGCGGGTGCCGGCGAGGCGGAAGCGATACTCGTGACGGGAGGTCGCCTCGAGGATGAAGGTGTCGCCGAGAATGCGCCGGAGGTCGGAGGGTTCGATCTCGGTGCGGTCGGGGGCGGGACGATCGCCGCGCAATCGCTGCCAGTAGTCGTAGAGTTCGCGCGTGGCGGCATGCTTCATGGTTCCAAGTCCCCCTGTCGTCCCCATCAAGGGACGGCGCCTCGTTTCGAGACTCCCGTCCCGAGACGGCCCATCGGGGCGAGCCCTGCCCCGGTGGCCGATTTCCGTGCCGCGCCGATCCTTCGTCTCGTCCCGGCGCCACGAGCCGTGCCGAAATGGGACGAATGAGCGCCGCGTGCGTTCACGTCTCGTCAACACTTGCGAAGGTCGTGCCGGTTTTCGCCGCCTCGAAACGAAACGCGGTTGCCGCCTTCGGGGATCGGCTCCATATGCGAGGACGCGAGACGAGAGGGACGAGCGATGGTCGGTGACGCGAACGAGGGGAACAGAGGGCCGGGACGGCGTGGCGAGCCGGTCTTTCTCCTGCCGCCCGTCATCACCGTGATGGTGGCGATCCCGATCGCGATCGTCTTCGTCAGGGGGCTGCTGCCGACCCAATTCGACGTGCCGATCGACTATCTCTTCGGCTTCGTCCCCGATCGCTACATCCTCGACGGCGGCGCGCCGATCTATCCGGGCGGGTGGGGTGCGCTGGTCTGGACCTTCCTCACCTACGCGCTGCTGCACGACGGCTGGTCGCACGTCCTGCTCAATTCGGCGATGTTCGCGGCGCTGGCGCGTCCGGTGTCGGCGCGGCTCGGAACCGGGCGTTTCCTCGCCTTCTGCGCGGCGGCGACGGTGGCGGGGGCGGTGGTGCATCTGGTCGTCGCATGGGGGTCGCAGGCGCCGATGATCGGGGCCTCCGGCACGGTCTCGGGGCTCCTCGGGGCGTTGCTGCGCTTCGTGTTTCGGTCGCCGTGGGCGGAGACCGGGGGGATCGGCGACTCGCTGCGCGAACCGCGCGTGCGCGGCGCCATCGCGGCGCTGGTGATCATGAACGTGGTGCTGGTCTTCCTCGGATCCGGCCCCTTCGGCGGCAACGGCGGATCGATCGCCTGGGGCGCCCATCTCGGCGGCTTCCTGGCGGGTTTCCTCGGCTATTCCGCCTTCGAGCGGCGCCGCTCGGGCTGGTGAGCGCGGCAAGAAGTCGCGCGACTCCTCGGCGTGAAATTCTCGGAACGGACCGTTCGAACGGCTTGCGCGGGCGTTCGGGTGGCAGCATCATGACCACTCGCTTCCGACAGAACCAAGGATGCCCCCCGGCAGAGGGCGGCGTCGGAACCCGATCTAATCGGTTCGTATCCGAGCCGGAGTCTCAGGAGGAAAGTGCCATGACCGTTGCCGCCATTCTTTCGCAAAAGGGCCGCCAGGTCGTCACCATGGGTCCGAAGCAGACGTTGCGCGAGGTCTGCGAGACGCTCGCCACCCACAAGATCGGCGCGGTGGTGCTGATCGACGGACAGGGGCGCATCGCCGGCATTCTCTCCGAGCGCGACATCGTGCGCGCGCTCGCCGGCGAGGGCGCCGCGGCGCTCGACCGCGCCGCCGAGAGCCACATGTCGACCAAGGTGATGACCTGTGTCGAGAGCGAGACCACCGACAAGGTGCTGGGGCGCATGACCGCCGGCCGCTTCCGCCACATGCCGGTGGTGCGCGAGGACCGCCTGATCGGGGTGATCTCGATCGGCGACGTGGTGGCGCGGCGGATCGAGCTGGCCGAGCAGGAGGCCGCGCAGATGCGCGCCTACATCGCCACGGCGTGAGCGACGCCCCTCGGCACCGAGCGAAGGGCCGAGATCGAACGAACGGGCGCGGCGGCGAGGGCTTCCGCGCCCGTGGTCGTCTTCGCGGGGCGGCGGCTCAGCGTGTCAGTTCGGCGATCAGGGTGGTCACGTCGGGCAGGGCGCGATCGGTGGCGGCGAGGCCGATGGCGATCGCCTCCTCGGCGCGGTGGAAGTCGAAGAGGCCGATGTGGGAGAGACGCGGCGCGATCATCACGTCGGGCGGATCGCCGGCGAGGCGGGAACGGGTGATGCGGTCCTGGATGATGTTGAAGCTCTCCATCATCACGCCGGAGAGGCCGGGCTTGTCGCCGGTCCCGCCGAGCAGGCGCCGGAACAGGCTGGGAGCGAAGCCCTCGCGCGGGTCGGGGGCGAGGTCCTCGGCCGGTTCGGCCGGCAGCGACTGGACCACCGTGCCGTGGCCGACGGCGTCGGCGGAGACGTTGACGGCGATCACCAGTTCGGCGCCGAGGGCGCGGCAGACCGAGACCGGCACCGGATTGACCAGGGCGCCGTCGACCAACAGGCGGCGGCCGAGCCGGACCGGCTCGAAGATGCCGGGCAGGGCATAGGAGGCGCGCAGGGCGTCGACCAGCCGACCGGAGTTCAGCCAGATCTCGTGGCCGGTGGCGAGTTCCGTCGCCACCGCCGTGAAGGGCCGGTCGAGGTCCTCGATGCGAATGTCGTCGAGGTGGGAGACGATCAGGCGGGCGAGCCGGTCGCCGCCGACGAAGCCGGATCCGCCGAGACGCAGATCGAGCAGGGCGAAGACCCGGCGCGGCGTCAGTTCGGCGGCGAAGGCCTCCAGCCGATCGAGGCGGCCGGCGAGATCGCAGGCCCCGACCACGGCGCCCATCGAGGTGCCGGCGACGACGTCGGGGACGATCCCGGATTCGCGCAGGCGTCGCAGCACGCCGATCGCCGCCCAGCCGCGCGCGGCGCCGCCGCCGACCGCCAGGCCGATCTTCGGCCGGCGCGGCGGCTCCACCGCCGGGCCGCCGCCGTGACCGTCGCCGGTCGTCCCGAACAGTCGCCGCGTCACACCTTCGAGCATGGGACCCTCCTTCGGATCACGACTCGATTTGGAGACTGAAACGATTTGATTCAAGAAGAGTGAACGTGCGGCGGAATTTCAGGGCGCATGCGTCAGCCGATGCGGGCGCCGTCGGCGCAATGGGCGAGGCGGCCTTCGACGAAGGTGGCGACGACGCGGGGCGGACGGCCGGGGCGGGCCTCGACGGCGATCACGTCGGCGCGCAGGCCGTCGTCGAGGCGGCCGCGATCGTCGAGGCCGAAGGCGCGGGCGGGGTTGGCCGAGACGAGGTCCCAGGCGGTCTCGATCGGGCGGACGCCGTCGGCGGCGAGGCGGAACGGGGCGGCGGCGAGGGCGGGGTAGAAATAGTCCGAGGCGAGGATGGCGCAGAGATCCTTCGCCACCATGTCGGCGGCGGCGGGGCAGCCGGTGTGGCTGCCGCCGCGCACCACGTTGGGGGCGCCGAAGACGGTCGCCTCGCCCATCGCCACGGCCTCGCGGGCGGTCGGCTCGTCGATCGGGAATTCGGCGACGGCGACGCCGAGGCCGCGATACCAGCGGCGCATGTCCGGCGACATGTCGTCGTGGGAGAGCATGGGGATCGAGGCTTCCCGGGCGGCGGCGGCGAGGCGCTCGACCGAGGGCGCGACGGCGGGCTCGCGGGCGTGGACGTCCTCGACCAGGGCGAGGAAATCGCGCGGGTCGAGGCCCGAGCGCTCGATCATTTTGGCGAGTTTCTCCGGCTTGCCGCGATATTTGGCCATGCCGGTGGTGTGGTCGTTGAAGGCGAGGCAGCCGATGCGGCGCGCGGCGATCCATTCGAGGATCTCGGCCTCGCCGTCGAGATTGTAGGTCTCGTGGCGCAGGTGATAGCGGGTGTCGACGAGGAGGTCGGGGCCTAGCGTTTCCAGGGCGTCGAGCAGGGCGCGGGCGTTCTCGGCGCCGCGCAGGCCCGGTTCCCACGACCAGGTGACGCCATGAAAGGCGGTGGTGATGCCGTTCGCCAGCATCTGGCGATCGGTGTCGAAGAGCGCGGTGGCGAGGTCGAAGCCGACACCGGGGCGCGGCATCAGCTGGCGTTCGAAGGCGTCGCCGTGGACGTCGACGATGCCGGGCAGCACCAGGAGGTCGGTCGCGTCGAAGCGGCGGTCGGTGGCGCCGGCTCCGTCGGCGATGCGGCCCTCGGCGAGGGTGAGCGTCGCCGCGTCGAGCCGGCCGTCGGCGAGGACGCGCCCGCCGGCGAGCGACCAGGAGGGACGGCGAGCGGCGGGGGGCTGAGGCGACATGGGAGGCTCCGGGTCGAAGGGAACGTTCCGTTTCCTCCGCGACGATGAAGCCCCGATGACGGTCGCCTCACGCCTCGTCGTCGCAGCCGCAGCCGGGGCCATGGGCGTGGCCGGAGGCGGTGCCGTAGACCGCCTTCGGATCGAAGGCGGGATCACTCTCGACGAAGGCGAGGGGGGCGCCGGGGTGGCCTACCGGCACCTCACGATAGAAGCAGGAATGAAAGCCGCGATGGCACGAGGCGCCGTGGCCCTCGACCGCGACCTCGAGCACGACCGCGTCCTGATCGCAGTCGACGCGCAGGCGCTTCACCAGTTGGCGGTTGCCGGAGGTCTCGCCCTTGACCCAGAGCGATTTCCGCGAGCGGCTCCAATAGGTGGCGACGCCGGTTTCGATGGTCTTCGCCAGCGCCTCGGCGGTCATGTGGGCGAGCATCACGACGTCGCGGGTCGCGACGTCGACGACGACCGCCGTGACGAGGCCGTCGGCGCCGAAACGCGGCATCAGGGTCGTGCCCATCTCGAGGGCGTCGGCATCGCCGGCGGGGGCGGGGAAGAAGGCGGTTTCGGTCATGGGAGTCGATTAGGCGCCGCTCCCGCGCGGGTCAAGGCCGTGGTCGGTGCACGAGAGGAGAACCTCGGCCGGGTCAGCCGTGGTCGTGTCCCCCGCAACAGCCCGTTTCGCCGCCGCCGCCACAGCTGCGGTTCCGGGCGAAGGCGGGCAGTTCACCGGCCGCGAAGGCACGCGCGGCGTCGTCGACGTCGGCGCAGTCCTCGGCGAAATAGGGATCGATCCCGGCGTCCAGGAAGCCCATCCGCGGACGAACGCCCATGCCGCCGGTGACGATCGCCGAGACGCCGGCCTCGGCGAGCGCCGCCACGGGCGCGAGGCAACCGCCGTGGTCGTGGTCGGGTGGGGCGAGAAGCGAGGTTCCGAGGATCCGCCCGTCGTCGATCTCGACCAGGGTGAAGACGTCGCAATGGCCGAAATGCGCGGAGATCGAAGCGGTGAGGCCGCCGGGGGCGTCGGAGGGTATGGCGATGGTCCGGGTCACGGTTCGGATCCTCTCTTCGTGGGGCACGCTCGCGACGCGGAAGGCGGGCGAGACGGCGGGTGGTCGACGCATTCGATGCGCCGCGCCCCTCGGACTGACGGACCTTTGAACATATATGACAAGTCGAACTTTTTCGACGTCGCGTCTCGGCTCATCCGCGCGGCAGCGGGGCGCGAGGCCACCCTCGGATGCGACGAAGGGCGCCATCGGCGCCCTTCGGTTGGTTCGGATCGTTCGCCTCAGGCGTCTGCGCGCTCGCGCTTCACGTCGGGCGGCACCGCTTCCTCGGTCAGCTCGACGATCACCTCGGCGAGGGGCTTCACCGTGTTGGCCTGGGAGCCGAGACGGCGCACCGCGACGGTGCCCTCCTCGGCCTCGCGCTTGCCGCAGACCAGGATGACCGGGATCTTGGCGAGCGAGTGTTCGCGGACCTTGTAGTTGATCTTCTCGTTCCGGAGATCGACCTCGGCGCGGAAGCCGGCCTTGCGCAGCTTCTTGTGGACCTCGGCCGCATAGGCGTCGGCGTCGGAGGTGATGGTGGTCACCATCACCTGGGTCGGCGCCAGCCACAGCGGGAAGTGGCCCGCGTAGTTCTCGATCAGGATGCCGAGGAAACGCTCCATCGAGCCGCAGATGGCGCGATGGATCATCACCGGGGCCTTCTTCGATCCGTCGGCGTCGACGTAGAAGGCGCCGAAGCGCTCCGGCAGGTTGAAGTCGACCTGGGTGGTGCCGCACTGCCATTCGCGGCCGATCGCGTCGCGCAGGGTGTATTCGAACTTCGGGCCGTAGAAGGCGCCCTCGCCGGGGTTGATCGCGGTCTTGATGCGTCCGCCGGACTGGGCCGCGATCTCCTCCAGCACCTTGCCCATGACCTCCTCGGCGTGATCCCACAGCGCGTCGGAGCCGACGCGCTTGTCGGGCCGGGTCGAGAGCTTGACGGTGATCTCGTCGAAGCCGAAGTCGGAATAGACCGAGAGGATCAGGTCGTTGATCTTCATGCATTCCTCGGCCATCTGAGCCTCGGTGCAGAAGATGTGGGCGTCGTCCTGGGTGAAGCCGCGCACGCGCATCAGCCCGTGCATGGCGCCGGAGGCCTCGTAGCGATGGACGAGGCCGAATTCGGCCAATCGCATCGGCAGTTCGCGGTAGGACTTCAAGCCGTGCTTGAAGATCTGGAGATGGCCGGGGCAGTTCATCGGCTTCAGCGCGAAGATGCGCTTGTCCTCGGTCTCGTCACCGGCGGACTCCACCTGGAACATGCTCTCCTTGTACCAGCCCCAGTGACCGGAGGTCTCCCAGAGGACCTTGTCGAGCACCTGGGGGGCGTTGACCTCCTGGTAGTCCTCGACGAGACGCCGGCGCATGTAGGCGGTGAGGCTCTGGAACAGCGACCAGCCCTTGGAATGCCAGAAGACGACGCCCGGTCCTTCCTCTTGGAAGTGGAAGAGGTCCATCTCGCGGCCGAGGCGGCGATGATCGCGCTTCTCGGCCTCCTCGAGCATGGTGAGATAGGCGGCGAGGTCCTTGTCGTTCAGCCAGGCGGTGCCGTAGATGCGCGACAGCATCGGATTGTTCGCATCGCCGCGCCAATAGGCGCCGGCCACCTTCATCAGCTTGAAGGAGGTGCCGATGAAGCCGGTCGAGGGCAGATGGGGGCCACGGCAGAGGTCGAACCACTGGCCCTGGGTATAGATCTTGATCGGCTCGTCGCCGGGGATGGCGTCGATCAGCTCGACCTTGAAGGTCTCGCCCATGGCGGCGAAGCGGCGCTTGGCCTCCTCGCGCGGCATCACCTCCTTGGTGAAGGCGGCGTTGCGGGCGATGATCTCGCGCATCTTGGCCTCGATCGCCGGGAGATCGTCGACCGCGAAGGGCTTCGGAGCGCCGTCGGCGTCGACCCGGTAGAAGTCGTAATAGAAGCCGTTCTCGATCGACGGGCCGATGGTCACCTGGGTGCCGGGGAAGAGCTCCTGGACCGCTTCCGCCATCACGTGGGCGGCGTCGTGGCGGATCAGCTCGAGCGCTTGCGCGGTGTCGTCCTTGGTGATGAAGCGCAGGCGCGCGTCGCGGCTGATCGGATCGGAGAGGTCGGTCTCGACACCGTCGACCTCCATCGCGAGGCACTTCTTGGCGAGCGACTTGGCGATCGATTCTGCGACTTCGCGGCCGGTGACGCCGGCTTCGAAGGATCGGGACGCGCCATCGGGGAAGGTGATCGAGATCATGGGGCAGCAGCTCCTCGTGGGCTCACTCCCGGCAACAACCCGGGTAAGCGAGGGGGGATGTGACGCCTCCTCAGAGGCGTGTGGTGATGTGGTCGCCGGTCCAGCGGCCGTAGCGCCAGGGCATATACCAGCGCGAATCGGGAGGCAATTGCTCCGGAATCGGGTCGAGGCCGTTCGGACCCCAGGGGTGGCATCTGAGAATCCGGGCGAGCCCGATCCAGAAGCCGGCCCACAGACCGTAGGTGGCGATCGCCTCCTCCGTATATTCCGAACAGGTGGGGAAATAACGGCAGGTGCGGCCCATGAAGGCGGAAAACGTCAGCCGATAGGCGCGCACGAGCAGGCGCGCCAGAAGCACGTGCGGCCGCTTCCACGAGGCGGCGAGCGGTTCGAGCGGGCGCCCGCGCGGGGTCGCCGCCGCGCCGGAACGCTCGTCGGGAGAGGCATATCGCAAGGGAATGCGGCAGCGGAGGCACATGGCGGTTGCGTGATCGGGCCGATCGGGTCAGTTTCCGGTGCGATGCACCATGAGACCGAGACTTATCCCAAGTTTCGGCGCGATGCAGCCGAAACCCGAGATCCGCCCATGACGCCGCGCCCGACGAGCCCCGTTCCTCACGCCATCGCGCGGCTGAGCCATGCCGCGCATTGGGCGGCGAGGGCGCACAAGGATCAGCAGCGCAAGGGCATCGACGCCGAGCCCTACGTCAATCATCTGCTCGAGGTCGCCGAACTGGTGGCCCATGCCGACGAACCCGGCCCGATCGAGGTGGTGATCGCGGCGCTCCTCCACGACACGGTCGAGGACGTCGGCGTCACCGAGGCGCAGCTGGTGACGGAATTCGGGCCGCGCGTCGCCGAGCTGGTGATGTACGTCACCGACGACAAGACGCTCTCCAAGGACCGTCGCAAGGCGGCGCAGATCGAGCACGCGCCGGGCCTGCCGCACGACGCCAAGCTGATCAAGCTCGCCGACAAGACCTCCAATCTCCGCGCGCTGGTGCGCACGCCGCCGGTCGGCTGGACCGAGGCGCGGCTCCTCGACTACGTCGACTGGGCGGCGGCGGTGGTCGAAGCCTGCGGGCCGGTCGATCCGGGTCTCGAGCGCGTGTTCTGGGAAGCGCATGCGATCGCCGCTCGGGCCTATGGCCGCGGACGGGCGGCGGAGGCGGACGAAGCGTTGCCGTGAGGATTTCCGGCCGGCATGGGGGTGGATATGTGGAGGACGGAGGGAACGAGTCGTGAACACGGGTTTTCGCGGCGCGGAATTCCGTGACATGATGCCGAGTGATTCGTGACGCGAGGCGCGCGAGAGGGTATTTGGGCAGAATGATGGGCGACGACGATCTCTTCGGGGGAGCGGTTCCGGTGGCGCCGAAGCGCGAGACGGCGACCTCCAAGGCGGTCGCGGTCAAGGCGGCGCTGGCGACGGCCGCCAAGCGCGCCACGCTCGGCGAGAGCGACTACGACGCCTCGCACATCGAGGTGCTGGAGGGGCTCGAGCCGGTGCGCCGGCGGCCGGGCATGTACATCGGCGGCACCGACGAGAAGGCGCTGCACCATCTCTTCGCCGAAGTGATCGACAATTCGATGGACGAGGCGGTGGCGGGGCATGCCTCCTACATCGACGTCCGGCTCGACGCCGACGGCACGCTGACGATCACCGACAACGGGCGCGGCATCCCGGTCGATCCGCACCCCAAGTTTCCGGGGAAATCGGCGCTCGAAGTCATCATGACGATGCTCCATTCGGGCGGCAAGTTCGACGGCAAGGCCTACGAGACCTCGGGCGGTCTGCACGGCGTCGGCGTGTCGGTGGTCAACGCGCTCTCCGATTTCCTCGAGGTCGAGGTCGCCAAGAACCGCCATCTGTGGCGCCAGCGCTTCTCGCGGGGACAGCCGCAGGGCCCGCTCGAGGATCTCGGCGAGGTGATGAACCGGCGCGGCACGACCGTGCGGTTCCGGCCGGACCCGCAGATCTTCGGCGAGGGCGCCCGCTTCAAGGCGGAGCGCATCTTCAAGATGGCGCGGTCGAAGGCCTATCTCTTCGGCGGCGTCGAGATCCGCTGGTCGTGCGCGGCCGAGTGCATCGCCGCGAGCGATCCGGTTCCCGACAAGGCGGTCTTCCATTTCCCCGGCGGGCTCAAGGACTTTCTCGCCGAGCGGCTGAAGGACGAGCGGCTGGTCGTCGACGACGTCTTCGCCGGCAAGACCGCCAAGACCTCCGGTCACGGCGCGGTCGAATGGGCGGTGGCCTGGTTCGCGGGCGACGGTTTCGTCTCGTCCTACTGCAACACGGTGCCGACGCCGGAGGGCGGGACGCACGAGGCGGGGCTTCGGCTCGCGTTGCTGCGCGGGCTCAAGTCCTATGCCGATCTCGTCGGCAACAAGCGCGCGGCGCAGCTCACCACCGACGACGTGATGACCTCGGCCGGGGCGATGCTCTCGGTCTTCATCCGCGAGCCGGAATTCGTCGGCCAGACCAAGGACAAGCTCGCCACCGCCGAGGCGACGCGCATCGTCGACACGGCGATCAAGGACGCCTTCGATCATTTCATCGCGGCCTCGCCGGCCAACGCGGCGAAACTGCTCGAATGGACCATCGAGCGCGCCGAGGAGCGGCTGAAGCGGCGCCAGGAGAAGGAAGTCCAGCGCAAGACGGCGGTGCGCAAACTGCGCCTGCCGGGCAAGCTCGCGGACTGCTCCAATTCGGCGGCGCAGGGGTCGGAACTCTTCATCGTCGAGGGCGATTCGGCCGGCGGCTCGGCGAAACAGGCGCGCGACCGCGCCAATCAGGCGGTGCTGCCGCTCCGCGGCAAGATCCTCAACGTCGCCTCGGCGACCCGCGACAAGCTCCAGGCCAACCAGCAACTCGCCGATCTCGTCCAGGCGCTCGGTTGTGGGATGCGGACGCAGTATCGCGACGAGGATCTGCGCTACGACAAGATCATCGTGATGACCGACGCCGACGTCGACGGGGCGCACATCGCCTCGCTGCTCGTCACCTTCTTCTGGCGCGAGATGCCCAATCTGATCCGCCACGGCCATCTCTTCCTGGCGGTGCCGCCGCTCTATCGGCTGACCCACGGCGCCAAGACGGTCTATGCCCGCGACGAGGCGCATCGCGACGAGCTGATGCGGACGATCTTCAAGAACAAGAAGCCCGAACTCGGCCGCTTCAAGGGCCTCGGCGAGATGATGCCCAATCAGCTCAAGGAGACGACCATGAATCCGAAGACGCGCACTCTTCTGCGCGTCGACATCCTCGACGCCGACGAGACGCCGACGATGGATTCGGTCGAGCGGCTGATGGGCAACAAGCCCGAGGCGCGGTTCTCGTTCATCCAGGAACGCGCCGCCTTCGCCGACGAGGCGGCGCTGGACATCTGATCGGCACGGGCGCGTGCTCCTGCTCCGGGAGACGCCGTCCTGTCCGGACCCCGGCCGGGACGCGGCGCGGTTCCGACGAACGATGGACCCGACGGGCCATCGGCGCCGATGGACAAGACGGCATACGGGATATGCCGTAAGTCATGATATACCGTAGGTCATGGACGTGGTGCGTGTCCCGTGACCGACTCTCGGAGACCATCGATCCGGACGTCACGGCCGATGGTGCGGGCAGACCGCATCGATTTCGTCACTTCTCTTCCGGGTCGCCGTCGACACCTCGGGGCACCGGCCTGCAAGACGCGTTCGAACCGAACCGAGGTTCGGAGGGACGTTCGCCATCGAGGAGGGAGTGAAGATGCGCACATGGGTCGCGACGCTGATGATCGCCGGGACGACGCTGGTTTCGGTCTCGAGCACCGCTTGGGCGGACCGCATCTATTCGTCGATGGAGAAGTGCAACCGCAAGTGCCACGGCGTCTGCTTCATGGAAGCGGAAGGCGCGCACTGCTATTGGGGCGCCCTCAAACAACCCGGCAAGAAAGTCGTCGAGCCGAAGATGAAGCCGGTCCGTCCCGGGGACATCAAACCACCGCGCAACTGACCCCCCAGCCTCGAGGCGGCCGGTTCGGCGGATGCGTAGCGGCGGGCGGCGCGACCGTCGTCACTCGGCCGCGCTCTTCGCCTCGATCTCCTCGATCGCCTCCACCGTCGCCTCGAAGGGGAGCAGCGTCGAGGTGTGGCGGGCCTTGTAGTCGCGGACCGGCTTGAGCAGGGCGAGGTCGGCGAAACGGCCGGTGGGGTGAGGGCCGTTCTCCTTCAACATCGCCTTCAGGGCGTCGCGCGCCTCGCGGATCTCGGCGGTGGTCGCACCGATGACGTGGCGCGCCAGGATCGAGGCGGAGGACTGACCGAGCGCGCAGGCCTTGACCTCGTGGGCGTAGTCGGCGACCCGGTCGCCGTCGAGGACGAGGTCGACGGTGATCCGCGAGCCGCACAGACGCGAATGGTGGGTGACGCTCGCCTGGGGATGCTCGAGCCGGCCGATGCGCGGAATGTCGAGGGCGAGGGCCAGAATCTGCTTGTTGTAGATGTCGTCGATCATCGAACACACCATTGTGGAAAGCCGCGACGCCGTGGCCCTGTCGAAACCGGATCGAGTTATTATATACTGGGAAACCGCGATCGCCGCATGATGCCCCGAAACGGGAGCAGGAGAGCGTCGACACGCGGAGAGGGATCCCAGATCCGGTGATCCGCGCAACATGTGGAACCGTAGATTTGGGTGAAGTGCTCCACCAACGGGAGATACCAACCATGGATGCCGTCGTCGATGCCCGCCGTGAGGCGGGCGCCGCGAAGTTCGCGCCGGTCACGAGACCCAGCCGCGAAGACGCCGAGGCTGCCGTGCGTACCCTGCTCCTCTGGGCGGGTGACGATCCGAGCCGCGAGGGTCTGATCGACACGCCCAAGCGGGTGGTCAAGGCTTACGAGGAACTCTATCGCGGATACACCGAGGATGCGGGCGAGGTTCTCGACCGTGTGTTCGAGGAGGTCGAGGGATACGGATCGATCGTGCTGGTGCGCGACATTCCGTTCTTCTCGCATTGCGAACACCACATGGTTCCCTTCGTCGGCAAGGCGCACATCGCCTATTATCCGTCCAAGGGGGTCGTGGGCCTGTCGAAGCTCGCCCGTCTGGTCGACGTCTATGCGCGCCGGCTGCAGACCCAGGAGAGCCTCACCGCGCAGATCGTCAACGCCATCGAGGACTATCTCGGTCCGCGCGGCGTGGCGATCATGATCGAGGCGGAGCACATGTGCATGTCGATGCGCGGCGTCCAAAAGGCGGGCGTGTCGACCCTGACCACCGAATTCACCGGGGTCTTCCGCGAGGATCCGGCCGAACAGGCCCGGTTCATGATGATGGTCAAGGGCGCGCGCTGATCGCGACCGTCCTTCCCGACGCATTCGAAGGCCGCGGAGCGATCCGCGGCCTTCGTCGTTTCGGGGCGGAGCCGTCCTCGTCGACGCTCGCGTGAGGCCGTCGACCTCACTCCGCGGCGATCGTCGCTACGAGGGCGGCGCGGACGCCGGCGGCATAGTCCGGGTGCACCTTCTCGAAATGGGCGAGCTGGCGCTCGACGATCTCGCGCGGCACCCCGCCCATGGCGGCGGCGATGTTCGCATAGAGCCGGGCCTTCTCGCCGGCGTCGAAGAGGTCGAACAGGGCGCGCGGCTGGACGTAGTCGTCGTTGCCGGCGCGGTGGTCGTGACGGCTCATGGGGCCGGTCACGGCGAGCGGCGGTTCGGCGACGGAGGGATCCTGCTTCGGCCCGCCGAAGGAATTCGGCTCGTAATAGGCGTCGGCATTGCCGGTCGTGGAGCCGAAGAAGCGCATGGCGCCGTCCTTGTGGTAGTGGTGGACCGGGCACTTCGGGGCGTTCACCGGCAGCGCCTCGTAATGGGTGCCGAGCCGGTAACGATGGGCGTCCGCATAGGAGAAGATGCGGGCCTGGAGCATGCGGTCGGGCGAGGCGCCGATGCCGGGCACCATGTTCGACGGCGAGAAGGCGGCCTGCTCGATCTCGGCGAAATAGTTCTCCGGATTGCGGTTCAGCTCGATCACGCCGACGTCGATCAACGGCGCCAAGGCATGCGGCCACACCTTGGTGAGGTCGAAGGGATCGAAATCGAAGCGGGCGATCTCGGCCTCGGGCACGATCTGCACCTGCATCTTCCAGCGCGGGAAGTCGCCCTTCTCGATGGCGCCGTGGAACTCCTCTTGGAAGCTCTCGCGCGAGCGGGCGACGACCTGCGCCGCCTCGTCGTTGGTCCAGTGGCGGTGGCCCTGCATCGTCTTGAAGTGGAACTTGACCCAGAAGCGTTCGCCGGCCGCGTTCCAGAACGAATAGGTGTGGGAGCCGTAGCCGTTCATGTACTGCGGCGCGACCGGCAGGCCGCGATCGGAGAACAGGATCGTCACCTGATGCAGGCTCTCCGGCGACAGCGACCAGAAGTCCCACATCGCCGTCGGCGAGCGCAGGTTGGTGCGCGGGTGGCGCTTCTGGGTGTGGATGAAGTCGGGGAACTTGAGGGGATCGCGGATGAAGAACACCGGCGTGTTGTTGCCGACCAGATCCCAGTTGCCCTCCTCGGTGTAGAACTTGATCGCGAAGCCGCGCACGTCGCGTTCGGCGTCGGCGGCGCCCATCTCGCCGGCCACCGTCGACATGCGCATCAGCACGTCTGTGGTCTTGCCGACGGCGCCGAAGATCGCGGCGCGGGTGTAGGCGGTGACGTCGTTCGTCACGGTGAAGGTGCCGAAGGCGCCCCAGCCCTTGGCATGGACCACGCGCTCGGGGATGCGCTCGCGGTTCTGATGCGCCAGCTTCTCGATCAGCTGCCAATCCTGCAGGGCGATCGGCCCGGGATGGCCCATGGTCAGGCTGTTCTGATTGTCGGCGACGGGCGCGCCGGCGGTGGTGGTCATACGCGTGTCGGTCATGGTCTCGTCCTCTCGGGTGTCACTGGAGGGGACGATAGGTGTCGACAGATCATCGGTCCAATCGATGATCTGAAAAAGTTCCATAGATCTCCTCTATGAAAGTTCCTCGGTCTCACCGGCCCGGGCGCGGCGCCTGATGTCGCGGGCATCGGCGACGTCGACCAGCCCGAGGCCGGCGACGAAGACGAGGAGGAGGATCCCCCAGACGACCATCGCGACGAGGGCGAGGAAGCCGTCGACGACCGGATCGAGGCTCAGGAGCGCTCCGGGGAGGGCGTGGCGGTCGCGGATCAGCACGTCGAGGAGCACGCCGTAGAAGGCGGTGGTGCCGAGGGCGATCACGGCGGTGGTGAGGTCGATCGCGAGGCGGCGTAGGCGCGGGTGGCGCGCGGCCGAGATCGCCATCAGCATCAGGCATTGAACGGTCGTGGCGAGGCCGACGACGGCGAAGCCGACCAGCGCGACGGCGGCGCGTTGCTCGTTCGGACGCACCTCGCGCCCGTAGAGGAGCATCAGCACAACTGCCAGCAGGATCGTCGCCCAGGGCAGCACCCACAAGGGGCGCAGATAGAGGCGGTCGTCGACGGGGCCGGTCCGGAGATCGTCGGCGGGGAGCGGCTCGGTCGCGTCGGTCGAGGGCAGTCGGGTCGGGGGGGCGCTGGTCACGGGCGGGTCTCGCGCGGCACGCACGCCGGGTGGTGGCGCCGATCACACCGACCATGACTCGATCGACGACCGCCGTCGAGCGGCCGGCGCGACTGCGGTGACGAGCGTTGCATTCCGGCCGCAGCCGGGGCCGATCAGCGACCTTCCCAGACCGGCGTCCGCTTCTCGACGAAGGCGGAGATGCCTTCCTCGGCGTCGCGGATCAGCATGTTCTCGACCATGACGCGAGCGGTCAGTTCATAGGCGTCGGCGAGGCCCATCTCGGCCTGGGCGTAGAAGGCCTCCTTGCCGATCTTCAGGGTGAGCGGGGATTTCGAGGCGATCGCCCGGGCGAGGGTCTCGGTCTCGGCCGTCAGGGCCTCGCGGGCGACGACGCGATTGACGAGGCCGAGGCGGGCGGCCTCGGCGGCGGAGACCGGGGCGCCGGTCAGGAGCATCTCCATGGCGTGTTTGCGCGAGAGGTTGCGCGACAGCGCCACCATCGGCGTCGAGCAGAAGAGGCCGATGTGGACGCCGGGCGTGGCGAAGCTCGCGCCCTCGGCGGCGACGGCGAGGTCGCAGGAGGCGACCAACTGGCAGCCGGCGGCGGTGGCGACACCGGCGACCTCGGCGATCACCGGCTTCGGGCAGCGCACGATCGACAGCATGAGGTTCGCGCAGGTGCGCATGGTGGTGGTGAAGAAGCCGCGGCCGCGGTCGGCGTCGGCGCGCGCCGCGGTCAGCTCCTTCAGGTCGTGGCCGGCCGAGAAGGCGGGGCCCTCGGCGGCGACGATCACCACGCGTACCGCCGGATCGGCGCCGGCCGCCGCGATCGCCTCGGTGAGGGCGGTCATCATGCGCATCGAGAGCGCGTTGCGGCGCTTGGCGTCGACCAGGGTGATGCGACGCAGGCCATCGCCGTCGACGATCGTGATCGGGGCGATTTCAGCGATTTCCGACATGGCACTTCCTCTCCAATAGGGCTTCTTCTTTTCCTATTCGTCACGTTATTCTAACCGAAGAAGAGCGTCGGTCGAAACGCGAATTGGGGGACGGGGACGAGATGACGGGTGGTGGACGCGCGCGCGCGGCGATGACGGCGGAGGAGGTCACGGCCTTCATCGCCCGGGAGTTCCCTCAGGTGAGCGGAGGCATGGGCGCGCCGATCGTGGAGGCGGCGGACGCGCGGCACACGCGCGTGCGGCTCGTGGTCGACGGCCGTCACCTCCGGCCCGGTGGGACGGTCTCCGGGCCGGTCCAGTTCTATCTCGTCGATCTCGCCGCCTTCATCGCGGTGCTGGTGGCTGTCGGGCCGGTCGGGCTCGCGGTCACGACCTCGGCCAACATCAACTTTCTGAAGAAACCGGCGCCCACCGATCTCATCGCCGAGACGCGGATCTTGAAGCGCGGCAAGCGGCTCGTGGTGATCGATTGTCTCGTCACCTCGGACGGCGACACCGACCCGGTGGCGCACGCCGTCCTGACCTATTCGATCCCGCAGGTCGAAAAATCTGCGGTATCATGATACCAAGTTCTTCTTATTATGTTACCGCATAAGTCAAGCCGTTGTTTTCGTGTGGTTTAATCCTTTTTGAAGTGTCGCCCCGGTGCTTGACAGGGGGGGCGAACTTGCGTATCTCCAGCCGCGAGACGGCGGCCCTCGGGCCGTCATCGTCGTTTCCGGTGTCGAGCGCCCGTCGGGTGTGGGTTTCGCCGGATCGTTTCGACCGGCACGAGGTACGAAGAAAATGAAGACTTTTTCTGCCAAGCCGGCGGAGGTCGAAAAGAAGTGGGTGCTCATCGACGCCAAGGGGCTCGTCGTCGGGCGTCTGGCTTCGCTGATCGCCATGCGTCTGCGTGGCAAGCATCTGCCGACCTTCACGCCGCACGTCGATCTCGGTGACAACGTCATCGTCGTCAACGCCGACAAGGTTGTCCTCACCGGCAACAAGTACAACGACAAGGTCTACTACTGGCACACCGGCTACCCGGGCGGCATCAAGGAGCGCACCGCGCGCAAGATCCTCGAGGGTCGTTTCCCGGAGCGCGTGCTCGAGAAGGCCGTGCAGCGCATGCTGCCGCGCGGGCCGCTCGCCCGTCAGCAGCTGACGCACCTCAAGATCTATGCCGGCGAGACTCATCCGCACGAGGCCCAGCAGCCGGCGGTCATCGACGTCGCTGCTCTCAACCGTAAGAACGCGAGGGTCTGATCATGGCCGATATTCAGTCCTTCGAGGAACTGGGCGCCGCCGTCGGTGCCGTCAAGGCCGAGGCGGTCGCCGCCCCGGTTCACGAGCGCAAGGTCGATTCCTTCGGCCGTGCCTATGCCACCGGCAAGCGCAAGAACGCGATCGCTCGCGTCTGGCTGACCCGCGGCACCGGCAAGATCACCGTCGACGGCAAGGACTTCAGCGCCTATTTCGCGCGCCCGGTGCTGCAGATGCTGATCCTCCAGCCGATCCTCGCCGCCGATCGCGACGGCCAGTTCGACATCGTCGCCACCTGTGAGGGCGGCGGTCTGTCGGGCCAGGCGGGCGCTCTGCGTCACGGCATCTCCAAGGCGCTCACCTATTTCGAGCCCGAGCTGCGCGGCGTGCTGAAGCCCTACGGCTTCCTGACCCGCGACAGCCGCGTCGTCGAGCGCAAGAAGTACGGCAAGCGCAAGGCTCGTCGGTCCTTCCAGTTCTCCAAGCGCTGATCTCGGCGTTTCGGCAGAGCCGAATTCGAGAAGGGCGGTCCCGGCGGGGCCGCCCTTTTTCGTCGTCCGGACGCTCTCTTCGTGGTCCGGGCGGGCGCGATCACAGGCACTTCAGATAGGCGTCGAAGACCCAGCCGAGCGGGTCGCCGATGGTGCCGGCCATGTCGGAATCGTGGATATAGGCCCAGCTCTTGCCGCGCGCGGTGGTGCGGGTGCGCACCCAGACCCAGACGCCGTTGGCGATGGTGCCGACGATGCGGCCGTTCGGTTCCTCGCGCACGTTGAGGAGCGTGCCGGTCGGGTCGGAGACGACGCAGACCCGGTCGCTCAATTGCGCTTCGGCCGGCGCGGCGAGGGCGCAGAGGGCGACGGCGAGGGCCAGGGCCGAGAGTGTCTTCATCGTCGTCTCTCCCGATGTGGCGCCGTCGCGGAGCGATCGCGGGCGCGGTGGCGGTCGGCGATGGTGGCAATTCCGGCCGCCTCGGCTATGGTCTCACGACCCGCGAGGGCGGGAAAGAGGAGAGGAAACACGACCATGGCAGCCGGCACGGGTGACCCCTTGCGTCCGCGTCCGACCGACAACGCGGTCTTCGGCCCCGCCACCGGCGGCGCGGCCGAGCCGACCTACGGCGGCGCGCTCTCCTTCATGCGGCGGCGGTATTCGCGCGACCTCGACGGCGTCGACGTCGCGATCCTCGGCATTCCCTTCGACGCGGCGGTCTCCAACCGGACGGGGAGCCGATTCGGGCCGCAGGCGATCCGCCGCGCCTCGGCGATCCTCGACGGGGATCCGCAATATCCGTTTCATCAGGATCCGTTCGAGGTCCTGAAGGTGGTCGACTGGGGCGACGTCTCCTGGGACTACGCCAAGCCGTGGTTGGCGCACGACTGCATCCATGCTCAGGCCTCCGACATTCTCGCCTCCGGCGCCAAGCTGTTCTCGCTCGGCGGCGATCATTCGGTGACCTATCCCTTGCTGGTGGCGCATGCCGAAAAGCACGGGCCGCTCGCCATCGTCCATTTCGACGCCCATCAGGACACTTGGGGCGACGAAGGCGAGGCCGGGCCCGGCCATTGGACCGATCACGGGGCGTTCGTGCGGCGCGGGGTCGAGGCCGGGGTGATCGACGCTTCCCGCTCGATCCAGATCGGCATCCGGACGCACGCGCCGCGCGACTGCGGTCTCGAAATCGTCTGGGGCTGGGAGATCGAGACGCGGGGCATTCGCGATGTGGTCGAGCGGATCTACGCCCGGGTCGGGGAGGCGAAGACCTACATGACCTTCGACATCGACTGTCTCGACCCGGCCTTCGCGCCGGGGACGGGGACGCCGGTCGCCGGCGGGCTCACCTCGCGCGAGGCGCTGTGTATCCTGCGCGATCTCGGCCGGATCGACTTCGTCGGCGGCGACGTGGTCGAGGTGGCGCCGCCCTACGATCACGCCGACCTCACGGCGATCGCCGGGGCGGCGGTGGCGCAGACCTGGCTCGGGCTCGAGGCGGAGAAGCGACGAGAACGATGAGCGGAGGGGGCGTCTTCCCCTCGTCGTCGAAATCCGTCATACCGCTCGTCTCGCTTTCCCGAGGATCGATCATGTCCGAGACCATCAACGTCGCCATTCTGGGTGCCTCCGGCTATACCGGCGCGGAACTGCTGCGCTTTCTGCTCAATCACCCGAAGGTGCGCATCGCGGCGCTGACCGCCGACCGTAAGGCCGGCTCGACCATCGCCGAGGCCTTCCCGCAGTTCTTCGGGATCGATCTGCCGCGTCTGATCACCATCGCCGAAGTCGATTGGGACGGGATCGATCTGGTCTTCTGCGCCCTGCCGCACGCGACCACGCAGGCGGTGCTGAAGGAGGTGCCGAAGCGGATCAAGATCGTCGATCTCTCGGCCGACTTCCGTCTGTCGGATCCGACGGCCTACGAATATTGGTATGGCGGCGCCCATCAGGCGCTCGAGCTGCAGGCGGAGGCCGTCTACGGCATCACCGAATTCGCCCGCGAGGCGGTGGCGAAGGCGCGGCTCGTGGCCAATCCGGGCTGCTACACGACCTGTTCGCAGCTGCCGGTGATCCCGCTCCTGGAGGCGCAAGCGATCGATCCGGACGAGATCGTCATCGACGCCAAGTCGGGCGTCTCCGGCGCCGGGCGCTCGGCCAAGGAGGCGAACCTCTTCACCGAGGTCTCCGAGGGCTTCCATGCCTATGGCGTCGGACGCCACCGCCACATGGCCGAACTCGAGGAAGGCTTCAGCCGCGCTGCCGGCCGGCCGGTGATCCCCGCCTTCACGCCGCATCTGGTGCCGATGAACCGGGGCATGCTGGCGACGATCTACGTCAAGCCGGTGGGGGAGGCGACGCCGCGCTCGCTCCACGCGATCCTCGAGGCGCGCTTCGCCGGCGAGACCTTCGTGAAGGTGCTGCCCTTCGGCACGGTGCCGCAGACCCGCCACGTGCGCGGCTCGAACCGGACCTACATCTCGGTCTTCGAGGATCGGCGGCCGGGTCGGGCGATCATCATGTGCGTCCTCGACAATCTGGTCAAGGGCGCCTCGGGGCAGGCGATCCAGAACATGAACGTGATGATGGGTTGGGACGAGGCGCTCGGGCTCGAGGCGGTCGGCGTCTTCCCCTGATCGGATCGAACGGAAGCCCATGGACGAGGGGTGGCGGAGACGCCGCCCCTTTTCTTTTTCGCGGTGCGAGGTCGATCCGCGCCGTCCGTAGGATTGCGGAGGTGGAAAACCGCAGGTCTCGGCCATCTGCCATCAAGTCTTTGAAATCATTCCATCCCCGGTGAGGCCCCGGCGACGGCTGCGGAAAACCGCAATTGCCGCGATGCCGTCCCATCCCTTAGCGGAAGGGTCCAGCGCGGCATGCGGAGCAGACCTCCTGAAATGCATGCGTCATCGATATCGCAGAGCGAGACGACGGGCCGATCGGGGAGATCGGCGCGAACGGGGGAGACTTATCCATGCACGTCCACATGCCCGATCACGTCCTGCCGGAGATGCCGGCCGAAGTGAAGAAGAGCTGGCACCAGATCCTCTATGTCCAGGTGCTGATCGCCATCGTGCTCGGCGCCGTGGTCGGCTGGCTGTTCCCGCAGTTCGCCACCAACGAGTGGGTCAAGGCGATGGGCGACGGCTTCATCAAGCTGATCAAGATGGTGATCGCGCCGATCATCTTCTGCACGGTGGTGTCGGGCATCGCCCATATCGACGACGCCAAGAAGGTCGGCCGGGTCGGCGTCAAGGCGCTGGCCTATTTCGAGATCGTCTCGACCTTCGCGCTGGCGATCGGTCTGATCATCGGCAATCTGGTCGGGCCGGGCCACGGCTTCCAGGGCCATGCCGACGCGGCGGCGGTGGCGAAATACGTGGCGCCGGACAAGCAGATCAAGAGCGTCGACTTCGTGCTGCACATCATCCCCGACAGCGTCGTGGGCGCCTTCGCCAACGGCGACGTGCTGCAGGTGCTCCTGTTCTCGATCCTGTTCGGCTTCGCGCTGATGATGCTGGGCGAGAAGGGCAAGCCGGTGCGCACCCTGGTCGACGACGTGGCGCAGGGCGTGTTCGGGGTGATCGGCATCGTCATGAAGGCGGCCCCGATCGGTGCCTTCGGCGCGATGGCCTATACGATCGGCAAGTTCGGGCCGCAGGCGCTCGGCAATCTCGCCGGTCTGATCGCCACCTTCTACGTCACCGCCGCGCTGTTCGTGTTCGTGGTGCTCGGCACGATCGCCAAGATCGCCGGCTTCTCGATCGTCCGCTTCCTCGCCTACATCAAGGACGAGCTTCTCGTCGTGCTCGGCACCTCCTCCTCGGAGAGCGCGTTGCCGCAGCTGATGGCCAAGCTCGAGCGGGCCGGCTGTTCCAAGCCGGTGGTGGGTCTGGTGGTTCCGACCGGCTATTCGTTCAACCTCGACGGCACCAACATCTACATGACCCTGGCGACGCTCTTCATCGCCCAGGCGCTCGGGTTCGATCTCTCCTTCCAGCAACAGATCACCATCCTGGTGGTGGCGATGCTGACCTCCAAGGGCGCCTCGGGCGTCACCGGCGCCGGCTTCGTGACGCTCGCCGCGACGCTCGCTGTGGTCGATCCGCGCCTCGTGCCGGGGATGGCGATCGTGCTCGGCATCGACAAGTTCATGTCGGAATGCCGCGCGCTCACCAATCTCGTCGGCAACGGCGTCGCCACCGTGGTGGTGGCGTGGTGGGAAGGCGAGCTCGACCGCGAGAAGCTCGACGCGGCGCTGCATCCGGTGACGGTCGAGGCGACCACCGCGATCGGCGAGGTCTCGCCGGCGGAGTGATCGCCGCGCGCCACGTCGATCTCGGCCCGACCCGCCCGGAGCGATCCGGGCGGGCTTTTCGTGTCGGCCGCGACGGCTCTTTCCGGCGGCGCCGGTTCGTGGCATCCAGGGGGTGGTTCGGTGCCCGCGCGAGCGGGAGAATCGGGAACGCGGTGGAAGTCCGCGACGTGCCCAACACCGTGAAGGGGGACTGCCCCGGCACCCGCAGGACGCGGGACGAGCCACCGGCCACGGCCGGGAAGGCGCCGGGGCGGGAGGATCCTCAGTCGGGAGACCGGCCGAACCGAACGGACGGCGCGTCTGGTCGACGCGCGGTCGTGCCGACACGAGGGGATCGTCGATGTCGCACTCCAGTCCCAGTCCCGCCGGCGCGGGCGGTTCGCGCATGCCTTCGTCCTCGGCCTCGTCGCCGCCCCTCGAGGGGCCGGCTCTCGACCGGGTGACGGTCACGCCCTTCGCCGAGGCGGATCGCGCGGCGGTCTATCGGGCGATCGAGACGCGGCGCGACGTGCGCGCCGAATTCCTGCCCGATCCGATCGATCCGGCGCTTCTCAGGCGGTTGCTCGAGGCGGCGCATCGCGCGCCCTCGGTCGGTTTCATGCAGCCGTGGAACTTCGTGGTGGTGCGCGATCCGGCGACGCGGAGCCGGGTGCATGCCGCCTTCACCTCGGCCCATGCGGCGGAGGCGGCGCTGTTTCAGGGCGATCGGGCGGCGCGCTATCGGGCCTTGAAGCTCGAGGGCCTGCGCGAGGCGCCGGTCCACGTGGTCGTCACCTGCGATCGGGATCGCTGCGGGCCGGTGGTGCTGGGGCGCAGCGCCGATCCGGCGACCGATCTCTACTCTTGCGTCTGCGCGGTGCAGAACCTGTGGCTGGCGGCGCGGGCGGAAGGGATCGGCGTCGGCTGGGTGTCGATCCTCGACAAGGGGCGGGCGCGGGCGATCCTGGGGATCCCCGAGGCGATCGAGATCGTCGCCTATCTCTGTCTCGGCAAGGTCGACCAGGCCTTTGCCTCGCCGGAACTCGAGCAGCGCGGGTGGCGGGCCCGGCTGCCGCTCGACGATCTGATCTTCGAGGACGGATGGGGTCGGCCGGCGCCGGTCCCGCTCGGGCGATCAGCGCGGAGTTCGGACGTGGACGACGGCGTCGCTGTCGGCGTAGAGGCGCCTCCAGCCGGGCGTGCGGTCGAGCAGGCCGACGATCGGCAGACCGGGTGAGAGCAGGGTCCATCCGATGCGCGGATCGGCGAGGAGGCGGTCGAAGGCGTCGACCGTCTGGAGATTGACGCCGTCGCGATAGAGCGCGACCCGGTCGCCGCCGTAGAGCTCGGTGCGGCCGTCGATATAGGTCGGCACACCCCGCGAGATCAGCCAACCACCGAAGCTGTAGCCGTTCATCACTTCGCCGGGGATCCCGGCGGCGCGCACGGCCGCGAGCGCGGCGGCGGGGGCGTGATCGGTCGGCAGGGCCGGCGGGCGGACGACGACCAGGGCGGCGGCGACCAGTCCGATCAGGCCCCACAGCGCACCGACGCCGCGGGAGAGGGCGAAACGCGTCCGCGTTCCCGGCCCGGCGACGCGCGCCAGGGGCTCGATCAGCACCAGCGGGCCGAGGAGGCCGAGCAGCGCGCCGTGGCGGACATGCGCCAGCGCCATGTGGAGGAGCATCAGCACCACCGCGAGGCGCACCGCCGAGATGCGGGTGCGGGTGGTCGCCAGAAGCGCGATTCCCCCGAGAAGGAGGAGTTCCAAAGGGCCGATCCGGGCGAAGCTCTGCGGCTGCCATTCCATGATCAGCGACTGGATCCCCTCGAGGCCGATCACCGAGACGGCGGCCCGCCACACGCCCCAGCCATAGGGGTGGATCAGGGTGGCGGCGACGGCGGCGACGAGGAACGCCGCCCAGCCGAAGCCGAGACGGAAGCGATCGGCCGGGGCCGCGCGCAGGATCGCCTCGACCGCGAAGGCGGGGACGAGGGCGAGGCCGAGCAGGAACGAGCCGTGCAGATTGGTCCAGACGACCATGGCGAGGAGGACGAGGAGGGGCGGGCGCCGGGCCGTCTCGGCGGCATGGATCAGCGCCAGCGTCCAAACCACCATCGGCACCCAGGCGAGCGTGTGCGGCCGGGCGAGGACGGCGCCGGCGGCGAGCGGGTAGGCGAGGGCGATCAGAAGTCCCGCCGCCAGCGGCGACAGACGGGCGAAGGCCTCGCGAGCGATCACCGCGAAGGCGAGGGCGGCGGCGGCGATGGTCGTCAGCGCCACGGCCGGCCAGCCGCCGAGCCGGAAGGCGCCGGCGAGGATCACCTGCGACAGCCATTCCTTGGCGATCCAGGGGGCACCCGTCACCGTCCAGGACAGGGTGTCGGTGGTGGGGAAGCGGCCGGTGTCGAGGATCGTCCCGCCGACGAAGACGTGCCAGGGCGTATCGCCGTCGCCGAGCGTCGCGCGGGCGTCGAGGGCGAGGAGTACGACGGCGGCGGCGAAGGCGGCGACGGCGACGTCGAAGCCGACGGCCCGGCTCGGCGCCGCCGGCGGCAGGGTCAGGAGCGATCGGAGATAGGTGATCGTCGGGGAGCGGGGGGAGAGGGACACGGGGCGCGCGGATCTCGGAGGGCGCGGGGCGCCTCGACGCCGCCCGGGAGACGGCCGACGCGGACGCTCCCGCTCGCGGAAGGGCTCGGCCCCATCCTGTCACGGCGGTGCTTGCGATAGTCTCAACGGCCGGCGCGGCCGGCCCGGAGGGCGTCGCCGGGGCAATCGTGAAAGAGGGGCGCGGGAGACCGCGCCCGCTCTCGGGCTCGGGTTCGTTCAGGCTCAGGCGCGCGCGCGGACGTAGGAGCCGGGGGCGTCCTCGATCGGCTTCAGCTTCTTGCCGCCGGGGACCCGGGCCTTGACCATCTCGGGGGCGAGCGAGAACAGCCAGTCGCGCCAATGGGGCCACCAGGTGCCGGGATGCTCGGTGGCGTGGGCGAACCAGTCCTCGAGCGTGCCCTCGGGCTTGCCGCCGGTCCAATACTGATATTTCGGCTTGCCGGCCGGATTGACGACGCCGGCGATGTGACCGGAGCCGCCGACCACGTATTGGACCTCGCCACCGAAATATTTGCAGCCCTCGAACACGGACTTCGCCGGGGCGATGTGGTCCTCGCGGGCGGCGAGATTGTAGATCGGGATCGTCACCTTCGAGAGGTCTAGCCGGACCCCGGCCAATTCCATGCGGCCCTGGCTCAGATTGTTCTCGAGATAGCAGTTGCGCAGATACTGGCTGTGGTTGGCGGCCGGCATCCGCGTCGAGTCGGAGTTCCAATAGAGCAGGTCGAAGGGGAAGGGTTCCTTGCCCTTGAGGTAATTGTTGATGAAATAGGGCCAGATCAGGTCGTTCGAGCGCAGCATGTTGAAGGCCGAGGCCATCGAGCGGCCCTCGAGGAAGCCGCGATCGCGCATCTTCTCCTCGACGATGCCGATCTGCTCCTCGTCGACGAAGACCAGGAGCTCGCCGGCGTATTTGAAGTCGACCTGGGTGGTGAAGAGAGTCGCCGACTTGATGCGGTCGTCGCCGGTCGCCGCGCACCATGCCAGCGTCACCGACAGGAGCGTGCCGCCGACGCAATAGCCGATCGTGTCGACCTCGCGCTCGCCGGTGGCCTTCTCGATCACGTCGATCGACTCGAGAATGCCTTCCTTCATGTAGTGCTCGAAGGACTTCTGGGCCTGACGCGCGTCGGGGTTGACCCAGGAGATCACGAAGACCGTCAGCCCCTGCTCGACCGCCCAGCGGATGAAGCTCTTCTCGGGGTTGAGATCGAGAATGTAGAACTTGTTGATCCACGGCGGCACGATCAGCAGCGGGCGCTTGCGGACCGTCTCGGTGGTCGGGGTGTATTGGATCAGCTGGCAGACGTCGTTCTGCCAGATCACCTTGCCCGGGGTCATGGCGAGGTTCTCGCCGACCTTGAAGCGGCTGGAATCCGACTGACGGATCTTGAGGTCGCCACCGCCGGCGGCGATGTCCTCGGCGAGCATCTTCATGCCGCGCACGAGATTGTCGCCATTGGAGGACATGGTCTCGCGCAGCAGTTCCGGATTGGTCAGCAGGAAGTTCGACGGCGACAGCGCCGAGGTGATCTGCTTGACCCAGAAATCGGCCTTGGCGCGGGTGCGGTCGTCGAGTTCGGCGTCCTTGACCATCCCGTCGGCCCAGCGCGACGTGATCAGGTAGAACTGCTTCAGGAAGTCGAAGAAGGCGTTCTCCTGCCATTCCGGATCGGCGAAGCGTTTGTCCTTCGGATCGGGCAGGGCGACCGGCTCGCTCGCCTCGCCGGAGACGCGCTTCATGGTGGAGGACCACAGATCCATCCAGCCGCCGATCAGGCGCTGCTGCGCCTGGATGGTGCGGGCGGGGTCGGCCAGCCACCATTCGCCGACATGGGCGATGGTCTTGGTGACGACGGCCAGTTCGTCGGCGACGTCGGATTTGGCGTCGCCGGTCTCGCGCGGCTTGAGATAGGCGGCGGCGGCCTTGCCGGCCTGCTCGAACGCGCGGGCGAGGTTGGTGGCGAACTCGTCCGGGTTGTTCACCAGATAACGCAGCAGAGGGTTCTGCTCGGTCTCGGCCATGAACGTCTCTTTCCCTTCCGGCGGAATGATTTGCTCCCCGTGGTGCGGCCGTCGGAACCCCTCGTTCACCACGCTCGGGCCTCTGCGACTACAGGTTCTGGTGACAAGCTCTCCAGAACGCGTATGATCCGCGCGACCCATGTTCTCAGGGATGCTCGCAGGTCGTGACGAAACGGGCAACGAAGAATCACATAGCACAAAGACGAGTGCCAACCCTTGCACCCGCATCGGTTCTGATCCTCGCTCTTCTCACGGCATGTTCGGGCAACGACTACGTGACCAGCGCTCCGCCGGCCGCGCGGACGAGCCCGGTCGCGTCCGCGCCGGCGACGGCCTCGCTGGTCCAGCCCGCGGCGACCGGCGCCGACGGCTATCCCAACATCAACGTCGACACCGCGCGCCGTCTCGGCGGACGGACCCGCTCGACGGCCGATCAGGACCGTCTCGAAGCGGAACTGTTGGCGCTCGGCGCGCGCCAGAAGGCCGGCGCGGACGCCTCCGCCCCGGCTTCGGTGATCGGCGAGTTGCAGGACCTCGGACGTCGCTCCAAGCGCGATGCCGAACAGTTGATCGAGTCCGGCGCGACGCCTTCGCAACCGTGAGGGTCCGCGCGCGATGCTCCTCGCGATCCGCGAGGGGGCGGGGCGCGCGAACGGCGGGTGTCAAGTCGAGAGACTTCTGCTAAAAGGCGATCCCCTCGCACGGCACGGAGCCGCGCGGGGCTGCGGCGAATCGCTGGTCGCCCGCGTCGATCGATCCTCGGATCGGGACGCGGGAGAGCGGCGTCCTCGTCCGCGACGACGTGACTTCGTCGTCCCCCTCGGGCTCGGGACGACGCCGACGAGAAGGTCAGGACCCCATGGACGAATTCCACAAGATCCGGCGGCTGCCGGTTTACGTCTTCGAACAGGTCAACCGACTCAAGGCGCAGGCTCGAGCCAACGGCGCGGACATCATCGATCTCGGCATGGGCAACCCCGATCTGCCGACGCCGCGCTTCATCGAGGAGAAGCTGATCGAGACGATCGGCAAGCCGCGCACCAACCGCTATTCGACCTCCAAGGGCATTCCCGGCCTGCGCCGGGCCCAGGCCTCCTATTACGAGCGCCGCTTCGGCGTGAAGCTCAATCCCGACACCCAGATCGTCGCGACGCTCGGGTCGAAGGAGGGCTTCGCCAACATGGCCCAGGCGATCACCGCCCCGGGCGACGTGGTGCTCTGCCCCAATCCGAGCTACCCGATCCATGCCTTCGGCTTTCTGATGGTCGGCGGCGTGATCCGCTCGATCCCGATAGAGCCGGGTCCGGAGTTCTTCCACGCGATGGAGCGGGCGGTCGCCCATTCGATCCCGAAGCCGATCGCGGTGATCCTGTGCTACCCGTCGAACCCGACGGCGGTCACGGCCGATCTCGACTTCTACAAGGACGTGGTCGCCTTCGCGAAGAAGCACGAGCTGTTCGTGCTCTCCGATCTCGCCTATTCGGAGATCTATTTCGACGACGTGCCGCCGCCCTCGGTGCTGCAGGTGCCGGGCGCGATGGACGTGGCGGTCGAGTTCACCTCGATGTCGAAGTCGTTCTCGATGCCGGGCTGGCGAATGGGCTTCGCGGTCGGCAACGAGCGGCTGATCGCCGCGCTCGCCCGGGTCAAGTCCTACCTCGACTACGGCGCCTACACGCCGATCCAGGTCGCGGCGAGCCACGCGCTGAATTCCGGCGACGCCTGCATCGCCGAGATCCGTGAGGTCTACAAGAAGCGGCGCGACGTGATGGTCGAGGCGTTCTCCCATTCCGGCTTCCCGATTCCGGCGCCGAAGGCGTCGATGTTCGCCTGGGCGCGGATCCCGGAGAAGTTCCGTCACCTCGGCTCGGTGGAATTCTCCAAGCTCCTGATCGAGAAGGCCGACGTGGCGGTGGCGCCGGGCATCGGCTTCGGCGAGCAGGGCGACGAATACGTGCGTCTGGCGCTGGTGGAGAACGAGCAGCGGCTGCGGCAGGCGGCGCGCAACATCCGGCGCTTCTTCGACACCGCCGACAAGACGCTCCACAACGTGATCCCGCTCTCCGCCAACGGCTGATCGCGCTCTCGTCTCGTCCGATCTCTCGCGGTTCGGGCGGGGCGCGCCGGGGTCCCCCCTCGCACCTCGCTCGCCGCCTTCGATGGAAGTTCCCCATGCAGTCCACCCTCCGTCTGGGCATCGCCGGTCTCGGCGTCGTCGGTGCCTCCGTCGTCCGTGTTCTCTTGAAACACGCGGACGATCTCTCTCAGCGCTGCGGTCGCAAGATCGTCGTGCGCGCGGTCTCGGCGCGCGATCGCACCAAGGACCGCGGCGTCGACCTCTCGAACGTCAACTGGTTCCAGGATCCGGTGAAGCTCGCCGAAAGCCCGGACATCGACGTCTTCGTCGAGCTGATGGGCGGCGCCGGCGGCGCGGCCGAGGCCTCGGTGCGGGCGGCGCTGGCGAACGGCAAGCACGTGGTGACCGCCAACAAGGCGCTGCTCGCCCGTCACGGCGTCGAACTCGCCCGTCTCGCCGAGCAGAAGGGCGTCAGCCTCAACTTCGAGGCGGCGGTGGCCGGCGGCATCCCGATCATCAAGACGCTGCGCGAGAGCCTCGCCGGCAACTCGGTCACCCGCGTCTTCGGCATCCTCAACGGCACCTGCAACTACATCCTCACCCGGATGCAGAACGAGCGTCTCTCCTTCGACGTCTGTCTGAAGGAGGCGCAGCGGCTCGGCTATGCCGAGGCCGATCCGACCTTCGACGTCGGCGGGTTCGACACCGCCCACAAGCTGGCGCTGCTGACCTCGCTCGCCTTCGGCAGCCAGATCGACGTCGACGCGATCCGGATCGAGGGGATCTCCGAGATCACCCTCGACGACATCGAGAAGGCCGACGAGCTCGGCTACAAGATCAAGCTGCTCGGCATCGCCGAGCGGGCGCCGGGCGGCGGCATCGAGCAGCGGGTCCATCCGACCATGGTGCCGAAGTCCTCGGCGATCGCCCGCATCGACGGCGTGCTCAACGCGGTCGCGGTGGAGGCGGATTTCGTCGGTCAGCTGATGCTGGTCGGCCCCGGCGCCGGTGGCGACGCGACCGCCTCGTCGGTCGTCTCCGACATCGCCGACATCGCCCGCGGCACCGCGCTCTCGACCATGGGCAAGCCGTCCGAGCACATGTCGCCCTATCTGAAGTCGAACGGCGCCGGCCACAGCGGCGGCTACTACGTGCGGCTGATGGTGCACGACCGGCCCGGCGCCTTCGCGGCGATCGCGGCGCGCATGGCCGAGCGCGAGATCTCGCTGGAATCGATCGTGCAGCGGGCCCGGCGCCCGTCGGCGGACGCGCCCGGCGAGGTCAGCCCGCACGAGCCGCAGCCGGTGATCATGCTCACCTATCAGACCACCGAGACGGCGATCCGCGCCGCCCTCGCGGAAGTGGAGAAGGATGGACACGTCGCGAGCGCGCCGCGTTTCATCCGCATAGAGACCTTCTGAAGAAGGCAGGGCCGCCGAAACGTGCGGCAGAGGAGGCGAACGATGTCGTCGGCTCGGGCGAGAGCCCCAAAGGTGGAAGAGGGCGCGGCCCTCGATCGTATCCTGACGCTCGAATTGGCGCGGACGACCGAACGCACGGCCGTCGCCGCCGCCCGCCTCAGGGGGCGGGGCGACGAGATGGCGGCCGATCGGGTCGCGGTCGACGCGATGCGTTCCGAGCTGAACCGCCTGCCGATCGACGGCACGGTGGTGATCGGCGAGGGCGAGCGCGACGAGGCGCCGATGCTGTGGATCGGCGAGAAGGTCGGCAGCGGCCGGGGGCCGGCGGTCGACATCGCCGTGGTGCCACTCGAGGGCACGACGATCTGCGCCAAGAACCTGCCGAATTCGATTTCGGTGGTGGCGATCGCCGAGGCCGGCAGCCTTCTGGTCGCGCCCGACGTCTACATGGACAAGATCGCCATCGGGCCGGGCTATCCGGCCGGGCTGGTCGGGCTCGACCGCTCGCCGGAGGACAATCTGAAGGCGCTGGCCGCGGCCAAGGGCGTGCCGATCGAGGAGATCACCGCCTGCATCCTCGACCGGCCGCGCCATGCCCGGCTGATCGAGGCGGTGCGCTCGACCGGCGCGTCGATCCGGCTGATCGGCGACGGCGACGTCACCGGGGTGATCCACACGACCGAGCCGGACGAGACCGGGATCGACATCTACCTCGGCCTCGGTGGCGCGCCGGAGGGCGTTCTGGCGGCGGCGGCGTTGCGCTGCATCGGCGGCCAGATGGAGGGGCGGCTGATGATCGACCGTCCCGACAAGATGGAGCGGGCGCGGGCCTTCGGCATCACCGATCCGCGCCGGGTCTACCGGCTCGAGGACATGGTGCGCGGCGACGTCCTGTTCGCGGCGACCGGCGTCACCGACGGCAATTTCCTGCAAGGGGTGAAGTTCGGCCGCAATCAGATCACCACCAACACGGTGGTGATGCGGTCGTCGACCGGAACGGTGCGCTGGATCCGGGCGCGACACACTCATCTCGACAAGTTCGAGGGGTGACCGGCGCGTCGGGCCTCGTACCATGACGGACGGGAGGCCCGGTGCCGCCCGATTCGAAACGACGAGGAGACGACATGCGCCCGACCGGGTTCGCCGAAGAGACCGAGGACCGCGCGGTGCTCGGGGTGACGTCGTCGGCGTCGGGGCGGGTGTGGCGCGATCGGCTCGACGCGGCCGGCGCGACCCGGGCGCTGGGGCTCGCCCAACGGCTGGATCTGCCGGACATCGTCGCTCGCGTGCTCGCCGCGCGCGGCGTCGACGCGGACGAGGCGGCCGGCTTCCTCGATCCGACCATCAAGGCCCTGATGCCCGATCCGTCGGTCGTCACCGCCATGGACGTCGGCGTCGCGCGGCTCGCCGACGCGGTGGTGAACCGCGAGCCGATCGCCCTCTTCGCCGACTACGACGTCGACGGGGCGACCTCGGCGGCGCTGATGCGGCGTCATCTGGTGCGGCTCGGCGCCGATCCGATCGTCTATATTCCGGACCGGCTGATCGAGGGCTACGGGCCCAATCCGGAAGCGATCGAGGGCCTGCGCGCGCGCGGCGCGTCGCTCCTCGTCACGCTCGACTGCGGTTCGACCAGTCACGAGGCGCTGGCGCACGCCCGCCGGCTCGGGCTCGACACGGTGGTGATCGATCATCACGGCTGCGGTCTCGAGCTGCCGCCGGCGGTGGCGGTGATCAACCCCAACCGCCACGACGACCTCTCCGGCCTCGGTCACCTCTGCGCCTGCGGCGTGGCCTTCGTGACGCTGGTGGCGCTCAATCGGGAACTGCGCCGGCGTGGATTTTTCCTAGGCGGCAAAGAACCCGATCTCCTGGCGATGCTCGACCTCGTCGCGCTGGGCACGGTCGCCGACGTGGTGCCGCTCACCGGGCTCAACCGGGCCTTCGTGGTCAAGGGGCTGCAGGTGGCGCGGCGGCGCGGCAATGCCGGGCTCGCGGCACTGGCGGCGGTGGCGCGCGTCTCCGGGCCGATGTCGCCCTATCACCTCGGCTTCCTGATCGGTCCGCGCATCAATGCCGGCGGGCGGATCGGCGACGCCGGGCTCGGTTCGCGCCTCCTCGCCACCGATGATCCGGTCGAGGCGGAGAAGATCGCCGCCGAACTCGACCGGCTCAACAAGGAGCGGCAGGTGATGGAGGCGGCGATGGTCGAGGAGGCCGACGCCCAGGTCGTCGCCCGCTTCGGCACCGATCCCGGCCCGATCGTGGTGACCGCCTCGCCCGATTGGCACCCCGGCGTGGTCGGTCTGATCGCCTCGAGGCTGAAGGAGCGGTGGCATCGGTCGGCCCTGGCGGTCGCCTTCGATCGCGGGCCGCTCGGCACCGGATCCGGCCGATCGGTCCCCGGCGTCGACCTCGGCGCGGCGGTGCGGGCGGCGGTGGAGGCGGGGCTCATCCCCAAGGGCGGCGGGCACGCGATGGCGGCAGGCCTGACGGTCGCCGAGGACCGGCTCGACGCGGTGCGCGACTTCCTCGCCGAGCGTCTGGCGGAGGGCGTGGGGGCGGCCACGGCGCGGCGCGAGTTGGCGATCGACGGGGCGATGACCGCGACCGGGGCGACCGTGTCGCTGGTGGAGACGCTGGAGCGGGCCGGGCCCTACGGCTCCGGTCAGCCCGAACCGCTCTTCGCCTTTCCGGCTCATCGCGTCGCCTTCGCCGACGAGGTCGGCCAGGGTCACGTGCGCCTCTCGCTCGCCTCCGGAGACGGCACGACGTTGAAGGCGATCGCCTTCCGGGCCGCGTCCGAGCCGATCGGGCGCACCATCCTCGAGGCGAGGGGGCGCTCGCTGCACGTGGTGGGTGCGCTGGGGCTGGACCATTGGCAAGGTGATGCAAGAGTGCAACTGCGTGTCGTCGATGTCGCCGAACCGAGGATCGGGGGCTTGTGACGCCGTGGAAATTCCCTTTTTTGGGGCCAACGATTCACGCTTCGGTAATGTGAAGGATTCGATGCTTCGTGCGCGTAGTTTCGAGTCATTCGGGGGATTGCATGTCTGTCATCGGGGATAGCGCCACCATCGTCGGGGGCTCGCAGGGAGAAGTGACCGTGCGGGTGTCGCGTCGCGATCGTCGTCTGGTTCGGGCCGCTCTGGCCATCATCGCGGTTCTCGCGGTCACCGACGCGGTTCTCTATCTGAGCCAGCTGATCTGAGATCGGCGCTTCGGCGCCCTGGTCCCGCCATCGACGCCGCCGGTTTCCGGCGGCGTTTTCGTCGCCCGCTTCCCGGGGGACGATTCCTCGGGTGACGCGGATCTCTCACGCTCAGGCGACGACTTCGCCGAGGATCGCGTCGACGGCGTCGACGAGACGATCGACGTCCGCCCGCGTGGTCGTGGGCGCGATCAACATCATGTTGTGGAAGGGCGTGATCACGACGCCGCGCCGGATGAGCGCGAGCCTCAGCGCGCCCTCGATCTCGGCGTCCCCGATCAGGGCCGCCTCGCCGCCGTTCGCCGGCCGCGTCGGCGACAGCATGAATTCGACCCGGGCGCCGACCGACGTCACCACCCAGGGCAGGCGGCGGCGGGCGACGACGGCCTCGAGCGCGGCGGCGAGCCGGTCGGCGAGCGCGATCATGTGCGCGTAGGCCGCGTCGGTCATCACCTCGGTCAGGTTGGCGCGCATGGCGGCGATGGCGAGGGCGTTGGCGGTGAGCGTCGTGCCCATGCCGGAATAGCCGGGAGTGGCCTCGCGCGCGGCGGTCATCGCCTTCGCGACCGCCTCGGTGAAGCCCCAGACGGCGGCGGGCAGACCGCCGGCGATCGGCTTTCCCAAGACGAAGAAATCGGGCTCGAGGCCATGCAGGCGGGTATAGCCGCCGGGGCCGGACGAGATCGTGTGGGTCTCGTCGTGGGCGAGAAGCGTTCCCGCCGCGCGGGTGAGCCGGCGCAGGCCCTCGAGGAAGCCGGGGGCGGGCTGGACCATGCCGATGTTGGTCATCACCGGCTCGGTCAGGACGAGCGCCACGGTGCCGTCGGCGAGCGCGGCCTCGACCGCCGCGAGATCGTTGAAGGGGACGACGCGGGTGTGCTCGCGCAGATCCCAGACCTGGCCCATCAGGCCGGGCCGGAGGATCGGCGCGCCGTCCTTCAGGCGGACGTGGGTGTCGTCGACCGCGCCGTGATAGGCGCCGTCGAAGATCAGGATGTTCGGCCGCCCGGTCGCGGCGCGGGCCCAGCGGATCACCGAGCGGTTGGCGTCCGAGGCGGTCATGGTGATCTGCCAGAACGGCAGGCCGAAGCGGGCGGCGAGGAGGCGGCCGACCTCGGGCACCAGGGCGGAGGGCATCATCGCGGTCATGCCGCGCTTCGCCTGCGCCTCGATCGCGGCGACGACCGGCGCGGGGGCGTGGCCGAACATCGAGCCGGTGTCGCCGAGGCAGAAGTCGACATGGGTGTGACCGTCGACGTCGATCAGGGTCGAGCCGTGCGCCTCGGCCACGAAGAGCGGGAAGGGCAGGCCCCAATCGGTCATCCAGTGGAGCGGTACGCCGTCGTGCCAATGGGCGCGCGCCTCTTCCGCCAGCGCGGCGGAGCGGGGTCGCTCGGCGGCATAGGCGGCGCGCTCGCGGGTGATCAGCCGGGAGAGCCGGCCGACGTCGATCCCGTGGCGGGCGGGAGCGGTGGCGACGGGCGGTGGCGACAGGGTCATGGAGTGTCCTCGGCGATCGATCGGCGAACTGTGCGATCGCTCGAGGAGGAAGGCAAGACGGGGGCGCTCGCGGCATGCCGGGCGGGGAGGGGCGCCACCTTCAACGCAGCATCAGCGCGGCGCCGGTGAGGGCGGCGAGGCAGACGAGCAGCGTGGCGTCGAAGCCGCCGAGCGCGGGGAGGCGGCCGAGGAGGCGAGCGAACACGGACATGGAGTGATCCGAGGAGGAGCCGCGCGAGATTGCGCCGGTCATCATCGCCACGGCGTCGATGACGGTGTCGTGACGGCGCGGCGATCTTCCACGCCCCGCCGTTTTGCGTCTCGGTCGTGTCCGGCGTAGCATCACGGGACGCCGCTCGAGGAGACGTCCCATGGTGGTGGAGTCCCCCCTGACGATCGCCCCGCCGAAGGCCGTTCCGGCGACCGGGTTCGATCTGACCACGCTGACGGCGGGCCGCATCGTCGAGGCCCGCGTCACCGCGCTCGCCGGGCAGATGGCGACGCTGGCGAGCCGTCACGGGCCGCTCGAGGTCGACCTCGGCACGGCGCGGGCGGCGGTCGGCGACGTGCTGCGTTTCGAGGTGCGCTCGATCGCCGGCGAGGACGGTCAGACCACGCTGCAACTGGCGCTGTCGTCGGGAAGCGGCGAGGCGAAGACGGCCGCCGCCCAGACCACGGCCGTGGCCGATCCGGTCCAGCAGGCGCTCGGCCGGGCGGTCGCCAAGGCGGTGGTGAACCAGAGTGGGCTCGCGCCGCTCTACGCGACGCTCGCCGGGCTCGCCTCGGCGCCGGCCGGCGACGTTCCCGAGCCGATCCGCGCCCTGATCGGCCAATTGATGGGCGCGCGCCTCGCCGCCTCCGGCCCGCCGACGGCCAGGACGGTGGCGACGGCCTTCCGCGCCTCGGGCCTCTTTTCCGAATCACAGGCCGCGACGCCCGACGGCGAGACCGGCACCACGGATCTGAAGGCGACGTTGGCGAGCCTGCGCGGCGCGCTGACCCAATGGGTCGGCCCGGCGCGGCCGGGCGTCGCCGCGCCGGCCGGGAGAGGAGCCGCCCCGGCGGCGAACGTCACCGGGAGCGCGGCGGGCGCCTCGACGGATGCGGCGCCGGAGAGCGGTGCCGGGCCGTCGAGCGCCAGCGGATTGGCGGTTCGCGCCGCCTATGGCGCGGCGGGGAGCGCGGGGCGTGCCTCGCCGATGGAGCCGGGAACCGAGAGCGGGGCCGCGCGTCTCGCCGCCTTCGCCTATGGCGGCGCGGCGCTCTCGCGGGCGCCCGGTGCCGCGAGCGGCGGGGCCGTGACGTCCGGGGCCGTGACGGCCGGGGCAGTGGCGTCCGGGGCGACGGCGGTCGGGACCATGACGGCCGGGGCCGATGCCTCCGTCGTGGCGACGAGGGCGGGGCCGAGCGGGAGCGAAGCGTCGTCGTCGTCCCCGTCCGTCGTCGCCGCGACGGGCACGGGGGCGGTCCCCACGGCGCCGCCGGCCGATCGCGCTTCTTCGACCAGTGGCGCGGCGACGGCGGGATCCCCCGCGCCCGCCCCGGCCACGACCGCGCCGTCGGGTGCTTCCGCGGCGCCTGCGGCGGCGGCACCGGCCGTCGGGGGGGCCTCTCCCGCTTCGGGAGCGGCGTCGACCGCCGCGTCGGCCGAAGCGCGAACGGTGGACGTTCCGACACGGGCGGCGGCGACACCGGCCGCGACCACGGTCACCGCGACACCGGCGGCGGCGACACCGGCGACGGTCATCGCCCCCGCGAGCACGGCAGCAGCGACGGCCACCGCGAGCGCGACGCCGACGACGGTGGCGACGGGCGTGCCGTCCGCCGCTCCGGCGCCGAGCGCGGCCGGGGCCGTTTCCCCATCCGCTCCGGCCGGCGCCGAGGGGGGGCCCGCGACGTCGCCGTCGGCTCGGGAGGCGGCTTCCGGCGCCGGTCCCGCCGGGCCCGGCGCCTCGTCCGCGACCTCTTCGGCCGGTGCGGTCGACCGGCCCGGCGCGGCGGTCGCCGGGCGTCCGGCTTCCTCCGACGTGACGTCCGCCGACGGTCGCGGACCCGCGACCGCGTCCGTCACGATCGGCTCGGCACCTCCGGCCTCGGCCATCGCGACCCCGGCCGGGCCGACGGATCCCGCGACGGTGGTGACGCGCGGCCCCGTGCCGGGCGCCGTGCCTCAAGGGCCGGCCGCGAGCGCGCCGGGAACGGTGGTGCCGCCGCCGCTCGGGCGCGGCGAGGCAGGGCTTCTTTCTGGCGCCGGGCTCGATCCGGCGCTCGCCGCCGAGACGGGCGAGGCGATGATCGTCGCCGGGCGCACCGCCGCCGCGCGCGAGCGGGGGGCGAAGCCGCCGCCGCCGCGCAAGGGGCAGGCGCCGGTGGCGCAGGCGGCGGCGCCGACGGAGACCGCGTCGAGCGACGGTGTCGAGGGCCTCGGGCGGCGGGCGCTGGAGCGCACCGAGGGGGCGTTGCAGCGCATCCTGCTCGAGCAATACGTCGCGCTCGACACCCATGGCGACGAGCTCGCCGCCGGGGCCGCGCGGGGCAATCGCGAGTGGGCGGCGGAACTGCCGATGGCGACGCCGAACGGCACCTCGATCGTGCAGATGACGGTGGAACGCGACGGCGGCGGGGCGGGCGAGCGCGAGGGCGCGACGGCCGGCTGGCGGGTGCGCTTCGCGCTCGACGTCGAGCCGATCGGGCCGGTCCATGCGCAGATCGGCCTTTCCGGGGATCATCTCTCGGTCGGGCTGTGGATCGAGCGGCCGGAGATGGCGGCGCGTCTCGCCGAGGAGGTCGGGCAACTGACGGCGGCGCTGGCCGATTCGGCGATGACGGTCGAGCCGGTGCGGGTGCAGGTCGGCGCGCCGCCGGTGGGCCGCGCCGAGGCGGGGTCGCCGTCCGGCCATTTCATCGACGTCAGTCTCTAGGGGATGCGATGAGCGACGAGGGCGCGGAGAAGAAGGTGGCGGTCGCCCTCAAATGGGAGGGGGTGGGCGTGCCCACCGTCGTCGCCAAGGGCGAGGGACAGGTCGCCGAGACGATCGTCGCGACGGCGCGCGAGGCCGGGGTCGCGGTGGAGGAGAACCCGCTGCTCGCCAAGGCGCTGTCGGCGGTCGAACTCGATCGCCAGATCCCCGAACCGCTGTTCAAGGCGGTCGCCGAGGTGATCTCCTTCGTGTTGCGGGCCTCCGGCAAGATGAGGTGAGCGCGGCCGCGCAATCGCCTCGAGCGTCGTCTCGGATGGCGCGGCAACGGAGACCCGCCCATGCCGCGTCGATCGATCCTCCTCGGCCTCGCCCTGGCGCCGCTCCTCGCGGCCTCGGCCGGGGCCGCCTGTCGCACGCTCGACGGAGCCCCGCGTTTCGAAATCGAGCAAGGGGTCACCTTCGATCGCGCGAGCGGGCTCGAGTGGCGGCGCTGCGCGCTCGGGGCGTCTTCGAGGCGGGGCGGTGCGTCGGCGAGCCGCTCTACGCCGGGCTCGACCGGGCCGAGGCGGAGGCGGCACGGCTCCGGCGAGGGCTGGCGTCTGCCGGACGTCAAGGAGCTCTGGGAGCTTCTCGACGAGGGATGCGGCGAGCCGCCGATCGACCGGGCGGTCTTTCCCGATCTCGAGGGCGGGCCGGAGGGCGAGGGCGCGGCCTGGACGACCACCCCGATGGGGATGGCGGATCTGGTATTTCGTCGACCTCGGTCGCGGCCTCGCCGACGGGCACAGCCGGTCCCATTCGCTCACGGCACGCGTCGTGCGGCCGCGCGTGGCGCGGTGAGCGGCGGCACCGTCCGCCGCTCCGCTTCGTCCTTCGAGGCGAAAACTCCCTCGCTCGGCAATCAGCCGCGGCAATGGTCGATCAGGCGATCGACGAAACGGCCGCATTTCTCGAGTTCCGACTTCTCGATGAACTCGTCGGGGATATGGGCCTGACCGATCGAGCCGGGGCCGACGACGACGGTCGGCATGCGCCCCATGGTCACGAACAGACCGGCCTCGGTGCCGTAGGCGACCTTGGTGTGGTCGTTGCGGCCGGCGAGGCGCTTGGCGAGGACGGTCGCGTCGGCCTCGGGGGGCGTGTCGAAGCCGGGGAAGCCGTTGGCGAGGCGGATGTCGATGCCGGTCTCGGGATGGCGGGCCTTCATCCAGGGCTCGATCTTCTCGCGGACGTGGGCGCGCAGGCGGTCCTCGAAGGGCTGATGATCGACGCCGGCGAGCATGCGGAATTCGAACTCGAAGGTGCAGTGCTCGGGCACGATGTTGAGCGCGGTGCCGCCGCGAATGGTGCCGACGTGGGAGGTCGAGAAGGGCACGTCGTAGAGCGGATCGCGCGGGCCCACCGCCTCGAAGTCGCGGCCGATGGCGCGGATCTCGGCGATCACCTCGGCCGCCGCCTCGATGGCGTTGACGCCGGAGGGGGCGAGCGAGGAATGGCAGGCGTGGCCGTGAACCTCGACGACATAGGACCATTTGGCCTTGTGGGCGACGACCACCGCCATGCTGGTCGGTTCGCCGACGAAGGCGGCGAGCGGGGTCACCGGCGCGAGCTCGTCGATGCGGGCGAGCGCGTTGCGCACGCCGATGCAGCCGACTTCCTCGTCGTGGCTGAGGCAGAGGTGGATCGGCTGCTTCAGCGGCTTTTCCACCATCGCCGGCAGGCGCGACAGGCAGACGGCGGCGAAACCCTTCATGTCCGAGGTGCCGCGTCCGTAGAGGCGCGAGCCGACCTCGGTCAGGGTGAAGGGATCGGTCGCCCAGACCTGATCGTCGACGGGGACGACGTCGGTGTGGCCGGAGAGCACGTAGCCGGCGACGTCCTTGGGGCCGATCGTCGCCCACAGGCACGCCTTGGTCCCGGTCGGGTCATAGACCCGCTCGTAGGTGACGTCGAACTGGTCGAGATAGGCCTCGACCCATTCGATCAGCGGCAAGTTGGAGTTGCGGCTGGTCGTGTCGAAAGCGACGAGGCGGGCGAGGATCTCGGTTGCGGACATGATCTATGCTCGTGATAGTTTCGAAAGGTCGTGAGGAGTCTCGATGCGATTCATACACGAGGTTCGGCCCGATGTCGTATCCGCGCGAAAGTGTGCAGAAGTCTCTCTTGCGTCACCTGAAGGATGCCTGGCTCGTTCTGGTCGTCGGCTTTTTCGCCATGTCGGTCTGCTACGAGTATTTTTATGGCATAGCCATTTCTTCTCCGGTGTTCTTGTATTTCTCGAGTGCGGATTTCATCAAGGAAATGATGTTGTGGCTGCCATCTTATGTGGTGATGGTGGCATCATTTCCCGTCTTCGTCACATATTTCTGTATGAATTACGTGAAGGTGCAGCGCGTCACACGGATGTTTCTATTGATATCCTATGTCGTCCTGATCGGTGCTGCCGTGTATTATCTTCGTGATTTTTTGAGTTATTTTGGACTCGTGAAAGTCGACAGAATCATCGAAACGATACGGTATGACTACATCTATATGTCGATCATAATATTCTCTTCGATTCTTCTGAGCATTCATATCGTCTGGATCGATGTCGGAGTCGCGGATGCGGCCGAACGGTTCGACGTTCAGCTCGTATTCTTGTTTCTGATGCTGTTTTCGATTTGCCTCTACGGTTATGTCGACGGTCGCAGAGACGCCCGGAAGGTCGCGCCCATCACCGACATCGATCTCGGCGAGAAGAGAATGATCCACTCGGTCGTCTTTCGAATCATCGAGCGAGGCGTCATTTTTCACGACAAGGGGGCCGGGAAGATCGTCTTCGCGCCGTGGGACGGCATCAAGAAGATCGAACGGCACGGGCCTTGATCGGAGGGCCGATCGGCACTGCCTCACGGGTCTTCATCCTGATGGACGGAATCGACGGGTTCCGACGGCGCGAGCCGGCGGTCGGAGCGGACCTCCGGCGCGCGGCGACGCTTCGCGCCGGGGTCGATCTCGCCGCACGGGCCTTCGTTCACTCCGCCAATGTGCGGACGAGACCGGGGAAGTCCTTCCAGGCGCCGACGAAGGGGTGGAAGCTGAAGCGCAGGCGATGGCGGCCTTCGGGCACCTTCACCGCGCGAAACAAGAGGTTCGCGCGCTTCAGATCGGCCGGCTTGCCGTCGATCTCGACCCGCCACCAACGATGCCAGGCATCGTTCAGGACCAGCCAGCCGGCGCGGTCCATGGTGGCGTCGATCACCACCTCGGAATTGAGGTAGGAGACGATCTCGGCGCGGCCGGGCGGGGTCTCGGCAGGGGCGGCGGCGTCGAGCCGGCCTTCGACGGCGCCGTCGCCCTCGGCGGCGAGCAGGACCTCGCGACGCGGGTCGAAGCCGTCCGGCCAACGGCCCTCGGCGAGGATCTCGTCGAAGGCGACGAGGCGGGCGCGATCGACGAGGAGCACGCGCGGCAGCGCGCGCGGGTTCTCGTAGATCCAGGTCTCCGGGCGGCCGGGGGCCGGGTAGATCCCGGGGATCGCGTCGAAATGGGCGACCTCGACGAGGCGGCCGGGCTTCAGGGCGTGATCGATCTTCTCGATCGGCAGCGACGAGGCGATCCAGCGCAGGCCCAGCATGTCGTCGAGGACCGAATCGTAGCTCGGGTTCAGCGCCGAGAAGGTCTTCTGCTCGGGGATGGCGATGTGGTCGATGGCGCCGGTCGCCCGGGCATAGTCGGCCATGCGCAACGGGTTGTAGCCGAGCGTGTGCTCGAGCTCGTGGAGCATGCCGAGGTTCGGCCAATGGAAGCCGATGCCGACCAGTTCGACCCGGTCGCGCCGGGCGCCGCGATCGTTCTCCTCGACCTTCTTCTTCAGGAAACCGACCACGGGATCCTTGGTGTTGGTGGCGAGGGCGTCGAAGGTCGCGCTCGGATAGGCGGTCGATTCGTTGGGGGCGTTGTTCCAGGCGAGATCGATCGTGGTGAAGAGCGCGAGCAGGCCGACCGCGATGGCGCCGCCCCGGCCCGATCCGTCGCGGACGAAGGCACGGGCGGCGAGCAGCACGAGCCCGGCGAGGCCGGCGAAGGCGAGGCTCGTCGCCAGCGGCTTCCAGACCAGCGCGAGACGGTCGGCGTGGAGGCCGAAGACGACCGGCAGCACCGCGAAGACCGTGACCAGGATCGCCGCCTGGATCGCCTTGACGCCGAGCGGGGACGGGCCGGGACGCGGCTCGGTGAGGAGCCGGTGGGTCAACCAGCCGCCGAGCACGGCGATCGAGAAGCCGATCATGAAGGTGGCGTCGGCGGGGCGGCGATAGAGATCGACGCCGGGCATCAGGTCGTAGAAGACGCGGAAGGCGGGGGTGTACCAGCCGATCGTGTAGAGCACGAAGAAGACGGCGGCGATCGTCTGCCAGCCGATCTCCTTGGCGAAGAGCCGGCCGCGGCCGATACCGGCGACGAGGATGGTCAGGATCGGGATCGCGCCCGCATAGACCGCGCCCATGTTCTGGGCGAGATAGACGTCGGTGTAGCCGAAGGCGGGGCTCGGCGGGCCCCAATAGTCGACCGCCTGATCGCCCTGGCCGAAGAGGTCGGCGATCACGGTCGAGATCAGCGCCTCGGGGGGGAGCGAGCCCTTGCCGGCGCCGATGAAGTCGATCTCCGGCCGATTGGAATGTTCGGCGAGGAGGAGCGTCATGGTCACCGGCACGGCGACGACCAGGAGGCCGCCGACGATCACCGCGAGGCCGGGCAGAATGGTCGCGCCGAGATGGCGGACCGGCTTCTCGTGGGTGAAGATCTCCCACAGCACGTGGCCGGTCAGGTAGTAGAGCGAGAGCAGCGCGATCTGGTCGCGGCCGAGCGCCAGGAGGCCGGCGGCGATGCCGGTCCACAGGCCCCACCAGATCGAGCGGCGGTCGACCATCCGCTGGACGCAGAAGAGCACCACCGGCAGGAGCGCGAAGCTCATCACCTGTCCGGTGTGCTGCAGGCGCCACGCGGCCGAGCCGCCGAAGGCGAAGGCGAGGGCGGCGATCACACCGCCGCCGGCGTGCCAGCCGCGATCGCGGAACCACAGCGCCAGCGCCAGACCGCCGAGGGCGAGCTGGACGAAGACGGCGGCGTCCATCGCCTGGGCGGAGGGATCGGGATCGATCAGCGCCAGAACGAAGAAGACCGGCACGAAGATCAGCGACTGCGGATCGGAGATCTGCGGCCAGCCGGTGAAGATCCAGGGGTTCCAGGTGATGCCGCGCCCCTCGTGCAGCGAATGGGCGAGGAAGCCCAGTTGGGCGCGGAAATGAGCCTCCGCGTCCCAGGGCACGGTGAGGCCGCCGAAGAGCCACGGCCGCGTCAGCCACAGCCAGGCGAGGGCGAGCACGATGAGGACGACCGCGAGCGCCGGTTCTCCGGCGCGGCGGGCGCGGGCGTCAGCGTCCGTCACGGTTCGCCTCCGGCGCTGCGGCGCCATGGTTGGGCGGCAGGATCGAGACGGGGCGGTCGAAGCCGATCGCCTCGCGCACGAAATAGAGCGGGCGGCGCTTCACCTCGGAGAAGACGTGGCCGAGATATTCGCCGATGATGCCGAGGCCGACCAGCTGAATGCCCGAGAAGAACAGGATCGCCACCATCAGCGACGGGAAGCCGGGCGTGTCGGCGCCGAAGATCAGGGTCTTCAGGATGACGAAGAGGCCATAGGCCAGCGCCGACAACGAGACGAAGGTGCCGATCACCGCCCAGATCTTCAAGGGCAGGGTGCCGAAGGAGGTGATCGCGGCGATCGCCAGACGCAGGAGCTTGAAGAAGCCCCATTGCGAGGTGCCGGTCTGACGCTCCTCCATGGTCACGGGGATGGTGGTGGTGCGGAAGCCGGCCCAGGCGAAGAGGCCGCGATTGAAGCGGTTGCGTTCGGGCATGGCGAGGAAGGCGTCGACCACCTTGCGGTCGAAGGCGCCGAAGTCGCCGGTCTCGCGGTCGACGCGGATCTCGCTCATGTAGTCGAAGGCCTTGTAGAAGGCGGTCGAGAAGGCGTTGCGCAGCGGCGAGCCGCGATCGAGGTCGACGCGCCGGGCATAGACCGCGTCGTAATGACCGCACTGCCATTCGGCGAGCAGCTGCGGGATCGCCTCGGGCGGATGCTGGAGGTCGCTGTCCATCACCACGACGACGTCGCCGGAGGTGCGGGCGAGGCCGGCGGTGACGGCGATCTCCTTGCCGAAGTTGCGGGAGAAGGTGACGATCTTGAGGTTCGGCACCGTGGCGCGGGCCACCTTGAGGCGCTCGAACGTGTCGTCGCGCGAGCCGTCGTCGACCGTGACGATCTCGAAGGGCACTCCCAGCCCCTGCAGCACCGGCACGAGGCGGGCGAACAGGCGGTCCAATCCGTCGCGCTCGTTGTGCATGGGAAGGACGACGCTGACCATCGATGCTCGCAGGGTGTCCTGCGTCGAGGTCTCCGGAGCGGTCGTCATGGCGTGGGTCCTTTCAGGAAGGGTAGGGGTCGTGTATCCAATACGCGAGCGCATCGCGGGAAGACTTCGCCGGGATTCGACGAAGCGTCAATGGCGAAGCGGCGCGTCGCTTCGGGATGATGAAGAGGCCGGTCGGGACGGCCGTCGGAGATCGGGATGAGCAGGGATCGCGCCATCGTCTTGTGCGCCGACGACTTCGGCCTGTCGCGGGGGATCGACGACGGCATTCTGGCGCTGGCGGCGCGCGGGCGCCTCACCGCGACCGGCTGCATGGTGGCGGGGCCGGCCTTCGCGGCGGACGCGGGCGCAGTGACGGCGTTGGCCGATCGGATCGACATCGGTCTGCACTTCGCTCTGACGGATCTGGCGCCGCTCGGCCCGATCCCCTCGCTCGACGCGGAGGGCCGGGCCGCCTCGCTCGGCCGCGTGTTGTCGCGGTCGCTGACGGGGCGGATCGACTACGAGGAGATCGCGGCGGAGATCGGGCGACAGCTCGATCGTTTCAGGGCGGTGATCGGCCGGGATCCCGACTTCATCGACGGTCATCAGCACGTCCACGTCCTGCCCGGGGTGCGCCGCGCCTTGTTCTCGCTCTACGATCGCGGCGTGCTCGACGGGCGGCGGACGTGGCTGCGCGATTGCCGCGAGGCGCCGGCGACGATCTGGGCGCGCGGGGTGGAGGCGCCGAAGACGCTCTTCATCGCGGCGCTGGCGGCCGGGTTCGGCCGGGCGGCGCGGGCGCGCGGGATCACCGTCAACGCCGGGTTCGGCGGCATCACCGCCTTCGATCCCGCCCGTTTCGCCGCGACCTTCCCGCATTTCCTCGAACGCCTCGGGACGCGACCCCTGGTGATGTGTCACCCCGCCGATCCGGCGGCGGCGGCCGATCCGAGCGACCCGATCGATCGGGCGCGGCGGGCGGAATATGCGCATCTGGCGAGCGAGGCCTTCGAGCGAGATCTCGCCGCCGCCGGGGTGCGGCTGGCGCGGATGGGCGAGATCGCCGCCTGATCAGCCGAAGGCGCGGGCGAGGAGGGCGGTCTCGTCCTCGACGCCGTCGAATTCGACCACGCCGACGTCGATCGTCACCCACATCGGGCCGGTGGCGCCGGGCAGCGAGAAGGCGGTGGTCTCGAGGATGCCGGCGATGCGGTGGGCGACCGGGCGGGCGCTCTCGGTATCGGTGTCGGGCAGGAGCAGGGCGAGGCGATCGCCGCCGGCGCGCGCCGCGAGATCCTCGCCGCGGATCAGCCGCGCAATCAGCCGGCCGACCTGGGCGAGCAGCCGATCGCCGGCGGCCCACCCCCATTCGGCGTTGATCTCGGCCAGTTCGGCGATGCGGAAGCCGATCACCGCGAGCGGCGCGTCGCCGGCGCGGGCATCGTCGATCAGGGCGCCGAGATGTTCCATCAGGAAGGCGCGGCGGTAGAGGCCGGTGACGGAATCGAGCGTCTCGTCGTGGCGGGTGTCGCCATAGGCGGCCTTGAGGGCGAGGCGCAGGCGATGTTCGGTCATCGCCTGTTCGACCCGCTCGGCGAAGAGGGCCTCGCCCTCCTCGGCGAAGACGAGATCGGTCGCGCCGGCGTCGCGGGTCGCCTCGATCAGGCGCGGATCGGCCTCGCCGGTCAGCACCACGGCGGGGAGCGCGTGGGTGTCCGGGTTGCGGCGCAGGATCTCGAGAAAGTCGATCGCGTCCTCGAGCGGCAGATTGACCACCACGGCGTCGAAGGGGCGGCGTTCCAGATAGTCGACGGCGGTGTCGATGGTGAAGGCGCCGATCAGGGTCGAGCGTTTGGCGAGCGCGCGTTCGATGGTGAAGTAGCGGATGCCGGCGCCGACCACGAGGACGTGGGCGTCGAGGAGGCTCGCGCCGGTGTCGGGCTCGGCGCGCGACAGGCCGAAGCGGGCGGCGGTCTCGAGCCGGCGCCGCATCTCGGCGCGCATGGTGGCGAGGCGGGCGAGCGAGCCGAGCCGGGCGGAGACGTGGCCGACCGACCAGGGCGCCCGCAACACGTCGGCGATCCCGGCGGGGCGGGCATCGGGACGGAGGGTCTCGTCGACGGCGACCACCGGAGGCCGGCGCGGCCCGCGCTCGGCCGCCATGCGCAGGGCGGCGTCGAGATAGCGGTCGCGGTCGTCGTCGCCCTCGGTGCCGGCGAAGTTCAAGACCACCACGTCGGGATGGACGGCGTCGTGCTCGAGCGAACGGGCGAGCGGAAGGGCGCGCACGTCCCAGCCGTCGGCGCGGATCCCCTCCCACAGACGGCGGGTCTCGGCGCGCGGCGTTTCTTCGATGACGAGGACGCGTCCACGATAGGACATGACGGCAGGATCTCCCGAACGGGGAATCCTACCGCCGGCGCCGTTAACGCCGGCTTGACGGGACCCGTCTCGGTCGGCGGCCCTCAGCCGCGCGCCATCAGATGTTGCGCCATGCCGGCCCGCAGCACCCGGCCGGAGGGGCCGCGCGCGATCGCCGGCACGGTGAAGACCCGGGTCGGGATCTCGGCGAGGCCGACACGGGTGGCGGCGACGGCCTCGCGGAAGCTCGCCTCGTCGATGCGGTGGCCGGCGGAGGGCACCACGGCGGCGGCGATGGCGGGGCCGGTGTCGCCGCCGTCGACTAGGATCGCGGCGGCGTCGGCGATGCCGTCGATCGAGCGATAGAGGCCGTCGAGGACGCCGAGGTCGTAGAGCGCCTGGCCGATGCGCACCGAATCGTCGACGCGGCCGGCGAGTTCGAAGGTCGGCGGCTGGGCGGAGACGATGCGCGCGCCGATGCCGGAGGCCATCCAGCCCTCGGGGTCGCGCGGGCGGTGCTTTCGCTCCTGCGCGGTGGTCGGCCAGTTGAAATGCGGCACCATGGCGCCGCGCAGCTGGATCTCGCCGGCGAGCGGGCGGCCGGCGATCATCTGGCCGGCGCGCTGGGGGACCGCCTTGAGGCGGGTCTCGAGCAGGATCGGCGCGGTCGCGGCGTCGGCCGGCGCGCCGCAGGACCCGACCGGCAGCGGACGGGCGACGACCGGATCGAGCCGGCGGCGCGCCACCAGACCGTAGGCGCCGAGCGGCACCACGTCGACGATCGCGACTCCCTTGGGCATCGGGCGATCGTGCGGCTCGTCGTCTGCGATCGCCAGCAGCGTCGTCTCGAGACGGCGGGCGGCGAGGCGGTCGGCGAGACGGGCGGCGAAGCGCACGGGGATCGCCACATGGGTGGCGCCGGTGCGCTCGGCCTCGGCGGCGAGGGCGTCGGTGGCGCGCGGCAGGCCGATCACCAGGGTCGCGCCGGCGATCAGCCAGGGCACCAGGGCGACGCCGGTGCCGACGGCGCCGGACAGCGCGAAGGGGGTGAGCAGCACCGAATCGGCGCCGATCCCCGCCTCGAGCAGGGTCATCAGGCCGGTCGCGACCCAATGATTGTGCGAGCGCGGCAGCGGCAGATCGCGCGCGCCCTCGCCGGTCGCGGCGGCGCCGGCGGGATCCTCCGGCAGGGTGGCGATCTCGACGGTGAGGGCGTGGTCGGCCGGATTGCCCTTGCGGGCGACCTCGGGCGCGGCGCCGAGCGAGGCGGCCTCCTCGAACACCAGCCTGAGGTCGACCAGTCCGTCGGGAAGATCTCCCCCGGCGCCGAAGACGAAGCGGATCTGGAAGAGATCGGCGGCGACGTCGCGCAGGCGCTCGCCGTGGGTCTCGGTCTCGGTGCGGGCGACGGTGACGATCGCGCGGGCGCCGAGACGCCGGCAATGTTCGGTGACTTCGGCCTCGCGGGCGCCGAGCGGCAGCGGCGCGACGATCAGGCCGGCGCGCGAGCAGGCGAGGAAGGTCACGACCGCGTCGACGGTCGGCGGCATCTGGAAGGCGACGACGGTGTCGGTCTGGAGGCCGACCGCGGCGAAGAAGGCGGCGAGCGCCTCGATCCGGGTGTTGAGATCCTTCCAGGTGAGGGTTTCGCCCGCGCCGCCGGTCCACTCGGGGCGATCGGCGAAGTCGATCAGCGCCGGGTGGTCGGGGCGCGTCTCGGCGTTGCGCGCGGCGATCTGGTCGAGGGTGACGCGACCCCAGGCGCCGGTCGCGGCATGAGCGCGGGATTCGTCCTCGCGTGCGACGATCATGGGGTCCCCCCCTCCTTCTTCTCGTCCGGCCGGACCCACCATGCGGGCAACGTCCAACCGGATCCGGGAGTGTTGGCCGGATGTTCGATTCGCGTCCAGTGGGCGAGCCACTGTCCGGGCAGATGATAGAGCGGAACGACGTAGAATCCCGCCATCAGAACGCGATCGAGCAGGCGCGCGGCGGCGACGAGGTCGTCGCGGCTGCGCGCGCCGATCAGCGCGGTGATGGCGGCGTCGGCGACCGGGTTCTTCACGCCGGGCAGATTGAACGAGCCCTCCTGATCGGCTGCGCCGGTACTCCAGCGGTGGATCTGCTCGTTGCCGGGCGAGGCGGAGGCCGCCCACACCCACAGGGTCACGTCGAAATCGAAGGTTCTGCGGCGCGATTCGTATTGAGCGGCGTCGACGGTGCGGATCCGGGCGTCGATGCCGAGGGCGGCGAGGGTGCGTTGCCAGCCCATGGCGAGGCGTTCCTGCTCGCGGGTCTGGGTCAGGATCTCGAAGGAGAAGGGCGCGCCCGTCTGCGAGACGAGGCGGGCGCCGTCGAGCCGCCAGCCGGCGGCCTTCAGGAGCTCGAAGGCGGCCTTCAGCGCGGCGCGGTCGCGGCCGGAGCCGTCGGTCGTCGGCATCCGCCAGGAGCCGTCGAGGAAGGCGGGCGCGATCGCCCCGGGGAAGGGGGCGAGGAGGGCGCGCTCTCGGTCGTCGGCCGGACGGGCGTAGGCGGAGAGTTCCGACCCGTCGAAATAGCCGTGCTGACGCTCGTAGAGACCCCAGAACAGGTTGCGGTTGGCCCATTCGAAGTCGAACAGACGGGCCAGCGCCTCGCGGACGCGGACGTCGGCGAAGAGCGGGCGGCGGGTGTTGAGGGCGAAGCCGGTCATGCCGCGCGGCACGTCGAGCGGGATCGTCTCCTTGACCACCAGACCCTCGCGGGCGGCGGGGAAATCATAGGCCGTCGACCAGCGGCCGGGGTCGCTCTCCGACGTCAGGTCGACGAGGCCCTTCTTGAAGGACTCGATCATCGAATTGCGGTCGCGGTAGTAGTCCCAGCGCAACTCGTCGGCATTGTAGAGGCCGCGCCGCACCGGCCGGTCCTTGGCCCAATAGTCGGGATCGCGGGTGAGCACGAGGCGGGCGCCGGGCTCCACGGTGGTGACGCGATAGGGGCCGGAGCCGATCGGCGGGTCGATCCGGGTCGCCTCGAAGTCGCGATCCTTCCAATCGTGCGCCGGCAGGATCGGCATCAGGCCGAGGATCAGCGGCAGCTCGCGGTTCTCCGCCGACTTCAGGCGAAAACGGACGGTGCGGTCGTCGACCTTCTCCACGCCTTCGACGTCGCGATAATTGGCGCGCATGTAGGGCAGGCCCTTCTCGCGCAGGGTCTCGAAGGAGAAGACCACGTCCTCGGGCGTGACGGGCGTGCGATCGGAGAAGCGGGCGGCGGGGTCGAGCCGGAAAGTGACGGTGGAGAGATCGTCGGCGACGTCGATCGTCTCGGCGAGGAGGCCGTAGAGGGTGAAGGGCTCGTCGAGGCCGCGATCCATCAGGCTCTCGAAGACGTTCGAGCCCTCGGCGCCGCCGCGCAGGCCCGCCGCCGGATTGCCGCGGAAGACGAAGGGATTGAGCTGGTCGAAGGAACCGACGACGCCGAGGGTGATGCGCCCGCCCTTGGGCGCGGCCGGATCGGCCCAGGGGACGTGATCCCAGCCGGGCGTCAGACGCGGGGCGCCGTGCATGGCGATGGCCGGGCGCGGCTCGGCGGCGGCGGGGACGATCGAGGCGAGGCCGCCGCCGAGCGCCACGGCGAGCGCGAGGCCGAGCGGCAGGGCCCGGCCGAGGCGGCGGCCGAGGTCGCGCGCCGCCGCCACGACGGCACGGCCGATGATCGAGCCGCGTATCGGCATCCGTCGTCGCAACGATCGGGTCTCCTGTCGTCCGTGTCGGGGCGAATCTCGGGTGCGATGCTAGCACGGGACGGCGCCGGGGCGATCGCCGCTCCCCGAGGCGGTTGCGCGTGTCCCGGCGGAAAGACCGAAGCGAGGCTGGAAATCCCGGCGGCGAGAGGCTATGGATCGATGCCGCGCGGACGATCATGGTTTCGCCCAGATCGGACGGCAAAGCGCGGTTCGAACCTTCGGTCGTCGTGATCGCGGTCACGGGCGATTCGAGGCGATGTCGGAATTTCGTCGCGGACTTCCGTCTGGGGACACGGGATGCCTGTCTCGGATCGACGACGCGGTCTACTTCGAGGATGTGGTTTTCATGGCTGACAGCTCCCTTCGCCCGATGCTTCCGACGATCGAGAGCGGTCTCGGCCGCACGCTCCTCGCCGCCGTCGCGGCGCTCGCCTTCGTCGCCGCGCCGGTGATCGCCCAGGCGCAGACGCCGGCTCCGACCCCGCCGGCCAAGGCCGCGCCGAAGCCCGCCGCCGCCGCCAAGCCGGCCCCGGCCAAGGAAGAGGCCGCCGCCGAGGATCCGCTGCCCTGGGTCAAGATCTGCTCCAAGGACGCGGACAAGAAGAACGTCTGTCTGGTCGCCAAGGAAGTGCGCTCGGCCGAGGGCCAGCTCGTCGCCTCGGTCGCACTGCGCGACATCGAGGGCGACGCCAAGAAGGTGCTGCTGATCGCCGTGCCGCCGGTGGTGCTGATCCAGCCGGGCATGCGCGTCCAGGTCGACAAGGGCAAGCAGCAGGAGGCGAAGTACACGATCTGCTTCCCCAACGCCTGCTACGCCGAAATGGAGATGTCGGACGCGACCGTCGCCGAGATGAAGAAGGGCAAGGCGCTGATCGTCACCTCGCTCAACATTCAGCAGAAGCCGATGTCGTTCCCGTTCCTGCTGTCGACCTTCAAGACGGCGGCGGAAGGCCCGGGCATCGATCCCAACGCCGGCCAGCAGAGCCAGGAGCAGCTTCAGCAGGAACTGCAGAAGCGCGCCGAGGAAGCCGCCAAGAAGCTCGGCGGCGAGGCTCCGGCGCCCGCGCCCGCCCCGGCGGCGCCCAAGCCCTGATCGGCTCCGCCCGAGGGCGGATTCCTCGCCTGCGACGATCGGACGCGCGCACGAGTGATCGGCGCGCGTTTTTCGTGGCCGAGCCGCCTCTCGAAAGTTCGACGCGACGGCTACCTTTCTCGGAGTTAACTTGAGCGGCCTGCGGGCCGGGCGCATGGCTCGGGGCGTCGCCGGAGGAATGTCGGCGACGAACGTACCGCTCGGGGGTTCTCATGTTTCGCGACATCGTCAATCGCTACGCCACGCCCTTCGTCACGGGGCTCTTCGTGATCTCGCTGATCTCGGGGCTCTCGCTGTTCTTCCACGTCGGCACGGCCGCCTTCCGCGGCATGCACGAGTGGCTCAGCCTGGTGCTGATCGTGCCCTTCGCGCTGCACATCTGGAAGAACTGGCTGCCGATGACGAGCTATTTCAAGCGCGGCTGGCTGATGTGGCCGCTCGGCGTCTCGCTGGTGGCGGCTCTGGCCTTCGCCGTTCCCGGCGTGATGGAGCTCGGCGGCATCGGCGGCAATCCGCAGGCGGCGATGTACCGGGCGATGGGCGACGCGCGCATCGCCGATCTGGCGCCGGTGCTCAAGGTTTCCGAGGCGGAGATCGACAAGCGCCTGGAGCGGGTCGGGCTCAAGGGCGTCAGCCACGACACCTCGCTCTCCGCCGCCGCCAAGGCGGGCGGAAAGGAGGAGCGTCACGTGATCTTCTCGGTGATCCTGCCGCATTGACGGCCGGACGAGGGCCGAGCCGGCTCGCTCGCGAGCCGGGCCGGGCTCACACCGCGATCTTGGCGCGGACGGCTTCCGGATCGACCGTGTCCTTCGAGCCCTCGATCACCACCTCGCCGCGATCGAGCACCGTGTAGTGGTCGGCGAGGTCACGGGCGAAGTCGAAATACTGCTCGACCAGCACGATCGCCATGGTGCCCTTGCCGCGCAGATATTCGAGCGCGCGGCCGATGTCCTTGATGATCGAGGGCTGGATGCCCTCGGTCGGCTCGTCGAGGACGAGGAGTCGGGGCCGGGTGACCAGCGCGCGGCCGATCGCCAACTGCTGTTGCTGACCGCCGGAGAGGTCGCCGCCGCGCCGCCGCATCATGTCGGCGAGGACGGGGAAGAGCTCGAAGACCTCGTCGGGGATGGTGCGCTCGCCGCGCGGCAGGCAGGCGAAGCCCGACTGGAGGTTCTCCTCGACCGTCAGGAGCGGGAAGATCTCGCGGCCCTGGGGCACGAAGGCGATGCCGGCGCGGGCGCGATCGTAAGGCGGCATCCGGCCGAGATCCTTGCCCTCCCAGGTGATCGTGCCGCTCGAAATCGGCTGTTGGCCGACGATGGCGCGCATCAGCGAGGTCTTGCCGACGCCGTTGCGGCCGAGCACGCAGGTGATCTCGCCGATCTCGGCTTTCGTGGAGACGCCGCGCAGGGCCTGGGCGGCGCCGTAGAAGAGATCGATCTCGTCGACTTTCAGCATGTCTCAGCGCCCCAGATAGACTTCGATGACCTTGGGATCGTTGGCGACGTGATCGATGGTGCCCTCCGAGAGCACGCCGCCCTCGTGCAGCACCGTCACCTTGACGCCGAGCTCGCGGACGAAGGCCATGTCGTGCTCGACCACCACCACCGACTTGCCGGAGGCGTGGATCTCGCGCAGCAGCGCCGCCGTCTGCATGGTCTCGGCGTCGGTCATGCCGGCGACCGGCTCGTCGACCAGGAGGAGCTTCGGCTCCTGCGCCAGCAGCATGCCGATCTCCAGCCACTGCTTCTGGCCATGGGAGAGGTTCTTGGCGAGTTCGGCGCGGCGATCGATCAGTTTGACGGTCGCCAGGATCTCGTCGATGCGCTCGGCCTCGATCGCGCTCAGGCGATGGAACAGCGAGGCGAAGGGGCGGCGATCGGCCTTCAGCGCCAGATAGATGTTGTCCTCGACGGTGTGGCTCTCGAAGACGGTCGGCTTCTGGAACTTGCGGCCGATGCCGAGTTCGGCGATCGCCGCCTCGTCGAGGGTGGTGAGGTCGATCGAGCCGCGCTCGAACAGGACCTCGCCCTCGTCGGGGCGGGTCTTGCCGGTGATGCAGTCCATCATGGTGGTCTTGCCGGCGCCGTTGGGGCCGATGATGGCGCGCATCTCGCCCGGCTCGATGACGAGGCTGAGGCCCTTCAGCGCCTTGAAACCGTCGAACGACACCTTGACGTCGTCGAGATAGAGCAGGGAGTTGGCGGCGATCTCGAGGTTCATGATCGGCGGCTCCTGGGAAGGGTGAGAGTGTCGATGGCGGGCGGACGTCCGTCGCGCGATGCCGTGATTTCAGGCTGGGTCCCCGAAAGAGCGAAGGGGAACGAGGCCCGAACGGCGGATCGCTGGGAAACGTGGCCCGAGGGGGTCTCTTCCCGTTCGGCTTCACCCTGAGGTGCCCGGCCGAAGGACGGGCGTCGAAGGGCAAAGCCTCGACGCGCGGTGCCACACGGCCCTTCGTCCTTCGAGGCTCGCTCTGCTCGCACCTCTGGATGAAGGACCTCCGCGCGAGGCAGCAGCACGAGAGAAGCCGTTCCGGGAGCGATCGCCGTCTCAGCCATGACCGTCACTCCGCCGGAACCGGCGCGGGCGTCGGGTCGGAGGGCGGGGCGGCCTTGCGCTTCGCCCGCCAGTCGCTCCAGGTGCCGACGATGCCCTTGGGCAGGAACAGCGTCACCAGCACGAACAGGGCGCCGAGCGCGAACAGCCACAGCTCGGGCAGGACGCCGGTGAACCAGGTCTTGCCCCAGTTGACGGCCACGGCGCCGACGATCGGCCCGACCAGGGTGCCGCGTCCGCCGACGGCGACCCAGATCACCGCCTCGATCGAATTGGCGGGCGAGAATTCGCCCGGGTTGATGATGCCGACCTGCGGCACGTAGAGGGCGCCGGCGATACCGGCGAGCATCGCCGAGACCACGAAGACGAAGGTCTTGTAGGTCGCGACGCGGTAGCCGATGAAGCGGGTGCGGCTCTCCGCGTCGCGGATCGCCACCAGCACCTTGCCGAGCTTGGAATTGACGATTCCGCCGGAGATCAGCAGGCCCGCCGCCACCGTCAGGCAGGAGAGCGAGAACAGGACCGCGCGGGTGCCGTCGGCCTGGACGTTGAAGCCGAGGATGTCCTTGAAGTCGGTCAGGCCGTTGTTGCCGCCGAAGCCCATGTCGTTGCGGAAGAAGGCGAGCAACAGGGCGTAGGTCATCGCCTGGGTGATGATCGACAGATAGACGCCGGTGACGCGCGAGCGGAAGGCGAGGCCGCCGAAGACGAGCGCGAGCAGGCCCGGCACCAGCACCACCATCACCGCCGCGAAGGCGAAATGGTCGAAGCCCCACCAGTACCAGGGCAGTTCCTTCCAGTTCAGGAACACCATGAAATCGGGCAGGACGGGATCGCCGTAGACGCCGCGCGTGCCGATCTGGCGCATCAGATACATGCCCATGGCGTAGCCGCCGAGCGCGAAGAAGGCGCCGTGGCCGAGCGACAGGATCCCGCAATAGCCCCACACCAGATCGAGCGCGAGGGCGAGCGCGGCATAGGTCGCGTATTTGCCGAAGAGCGTCAGCAGGTAGTTCGGCAGATGGAAGGGGGACCCTTCCGGCACCACCAGATTGAGCACCGGCACGAGCACCGCGACGGCGAGGATCAGGAGGAGCGCGAGCGAGACGCGGCGATCGAGGCCCTTGAGGAAGAAGTGTGTGATCATGCTTCCACCGACCGGCCCTTGAGGGCGAAGAGGCCCCGCGGACGCTTCTGAATGAAGAGGATGATGAAGACGAGCACCAGGATCTTGCCGAGAACCGCGCCGGCGAAGGGCTCCAGGAACTTGTTGACGACACCGAGCGTCAGCGCGCCGACCAGCGTGCCCCAGAGATTGCCGACGCCGCCGAAGACCACGACCATGAAGCTGTCGATGATGTAGCTCTGGCCGAGGTTCGGGGAGACGTTGTCGATCTGGGAGAGCGCCACTCCGGCGATACCGGCGATGCCGCAGCCCAGCCCGAAGGTGAGCGCGTCGACCCAGGGGGTGCGGATGCCCATCGCGCTCGCCATCGAGCGGTTCTGGGTGACGGCGCGCATCTGGAGACCGGCGGCGGTCTTCTTGAGGATCAGCATCAGACCGACGAAGACGCAGAGCGCGAAGACGATGATCCACATGCGCCCCGTCGTCAGCGTCAGGTGGCCGAGTTCGATCGAGCCGGACATCCAGGTGGGGGCGCCGACCTCGCGGTTGTTGGCGCCGAAGAGGGTGCGGACCAACTGCTGGAGGATCAGCGACAGGCCCCAGGTGGCGAGCAGGGTCTCGAGCGGGCGGCCGTAGAGCCAGCGGATGACGGTGCGCTCGATGGCGACGCCGACGGCGCCGGAGACCAGGAAGGCGAGCGGCAGGGCGATCGCCAAGGACCAGTCGAAGAGGCCGGGCACATGGGTGCGGATCACTTCCTGCACCATGAAGGTTGTGTAGGCGCCGAGCATCACCAGTTCGCCGTGGGCCATGTTGATGATGCCCATGACGCCGAAGGTGATGGCGAGGCCGATCGCCGCGAGCAGCAGCACCGAGCCGAGCGAGAGGCCGTAGAGGGCGTTCTGGGCGGAGTTCCACAGGGCGAGCGAGGTCTCGATCGACTTGGCGCCGGCCTGGGCGGCGTCGCGGATCGCGGCGGGCGTGTCGGCGGGGAGCGAGCGCAACAGCGAGACCGCGTCCTGATCGCCGCGTTCGCGGATGGTCCGGGCGGCGGCGAGGCGGTCGGCCTCGGAGGCGCCGGTCTTGGCGAGGACGAGGGCGGCGCGCGCGGTCTGCAGCGCGGTGCGGGCGGCGGCGTCCTTCTCCTTGGCGAGCGCCGCCTCGAGCGCGGGCAGGGCGTCCTGATCTCGCGACTTGAAGACCGCCTCGGCGGCCTCGCGGCGCTTGGCGGGGTCCGGCGACATCAGCGTCAGCGCGCCCATGGCGGCGGCGATGGCGGAGCGGACCCGGTTGTTGACGCGGACCGGCGAGAGGCCGGCGGGCGGGGCGGCGATCGTCTCGCCGGTGGCGGCATCGACCACGCCCGAGCCGGCGCGGATCGCCACGGTCTTGGTCGCGGCGTCGAATTCGAGGGTCTTGTCCTGGATCGCCTGGACGATGACCGCGGCGCGTGGGTGACCGGAGGTCGCGAGGTCGGCGATCGCCTCGCCGGTGTCGGCGTAGCTGTCGGCGGTCAGCTTGGTCAGGGCGCCGGAAATGTCCTGGGCGAGGGCCGGTCGGGCGAGGAGGCCGGCGACCAGGGCGAGGACGAGGAACAGGTGACGGGCGAGGCGACTTGCCGAGATCTGCATGTGGCTCGATCCGTTGGAGTGCGGGGGGCGGCCTGCGGGGCGACCCGCGGCGGCTTCCCTTCGGCCCCATGCGGGGGAAGGGGGACCGGGCTCGGCCCGGAGCGAAGGGCACCCGGGCGAGCCCGGGTGCCGGTGTCGTCGGGCCGGCGTGGGGAACGTCACGACGGCCGGGTGGCGGGGATCAGCCGCACTTCTTGGTGACGGTGTTGTAGTTGCCGCACTTCAGCGTGACCCAGTCGGCCTCGAGGTCCTTGGAGCCGGGCAGATAGTCGGTCCAGGCGTCGCCGGGGACGAGGTCCTTGGTCTTCCACACCACGTCGAACTGGCCGTCGGCCTTGATCTCGCCGATCAGAACCGGCTTGGTGATGTGATGGTTCGGCAGGATCTTGGCGATGCCGCCGGTGAGGTTCGGGGTCTCGATGCCCGGCAGGGTGTCGATGACCTTGTCGGTGTCGACGGTGCCGGCCTTCTCGACCGCCTTGACCCAGGCGTTGAAGCCGATCACCGAGGCCTCCATCGGGTCGTTGGTGACGCGCTTCGGGTTCTTGGTGAACTCGCGCCACTTGGCGATGAAGGCCTCGTTCTCGGGGGTCTTCACGCTCTGGAAGTAGTTCCACGCGGCGAGATGGCCGACCAGCGGCTTGGTGTCGATGCCGGCGAGCTCTTCCTCACCGACCGAGAAGGCGACGACCGGGATGTCGGTCGCCTTGATCCCCTGGTTGCCGAGCTCCTTGTAGAAGGGCACGTTGGCGTCGCCGTTGATGGTCGACACGACGGCGGTCTTCTTGCCGGCCGAGCCGAATTTCTTGATGTCGGAGACGATCGTCTGCCAATCGGAATGACCGAACGGCGTGTAGTTGATCATGATGTCCTCGGCGGCGACGCCTTTGGACTTCAGATAGGCCTCGAGGATCTTGTTGGTGGTGCGCGGATAGACGTAGTCGGTGCCGGCGAGCACCCAACGCTTCACGTCGCCGCCGTCCTTCGACATGAGGTAGTCGACGGCCGGGATCGCCTGCTGGTTCGGAGCGGCGCCGGTGTAGAACACGTTGCGCTCGGACTCCTCACCCTCGTACTGGACGGGGTAGAACAGGATCGAGTTCAGCTCCTTGAAGACCGGCAGGACCGACTTACGCGACACCGAGGTCCAGCAGCCGAACACCACCGAGACCTTGTCCTTGGCGATCAGCTCGCGCGCCTTCTCGGCGAAGAGCGGCCAGTTGGAGGCCGGGTCGACCACGACCGCCTCGAGTTTCTTGCCGAGGACGCCGCCCTTCTTGTTCTGTTCGTCGATCATGAACAGGATGGTGTCCTTCAGCGTCGTCTCGGAGATGGCCATGGTGCCGGAGAGCGAGTGCAGGACGCCGACCTTGATGGTGTCCGCGGCGTCGGCGGCGGTGGCGAAGGCACCAGCCGAAATGGCGGCGCCGATGATCGCGCCCAACAGCTTCTCGTTCAGGTTCATTGGATTTTCCCCCGGGAGTTCGACCCATCGATCACGAAGCCGGCCCTCGGCTCCGTTGCATGGAGTTGAACGCGGGAGGCGTTCCGGTCCCATACGTCATCCGACGTAGTTTCTGCCCTCGACGTGGACCTGCCCGATATTCGAGCAAACCTGGCTCGAGGAAGCGGCAACCGCGCTCGAAACGTGCGGTTTTCGGCCGGTTTTCGCTTTCCGAGGAGAGGGATGAGCGGTTCGCCTTGGCGGTTCGCCGCATTCGGGCTATCGGGGATCTCCGGATCGTCTCCGCCGCCGTCTTCCAACCGAGGGCTCGCATGTCGCTCACCATCGCCGTCATCGCCCATGACGAGAAGAAGTCGTCGCTGGTCGAGTGGGTCGTCGACAACGCCGCCGCCCTGCGCCGCCATCGTCTGATCGGCACCGCCACCACCGGCAGCCGGGTGAAGGCGGCACTGCCGGACTTCGATCTGGCGCTGGTCAAGTCGGGGCCGCTCGGCGGCGACCAGCAGATCGGAGCGATGATCGCGGAAGGGGTGATCGACCTTCTGATCTTCTTCCCCGATCCGCTGACGCCGATGCCGCACGACGTCGACGTCAAGGCGCTCCTGCGCCTCGCGCTCGTCTACGACGTGCCCTGCGCCTTCAATCCGGCGACGGCGGACCTCCTCGTCCATTCGGGGCTTCTCGATCGAGGGTGAGGCATGGCCGGACGGCAACGCATTCTTCCCGTTCGGCGCGAGTACAATCGCTGGGTCGCCGACCAGACGCTCGAGGACTACGCGCTGCGCTTCACGGCCAAGAGCGCCCGGCGCTGGTCGGCGCCGCGCGTCGCCCAGACGGCGATCGGGGCGATCTCGTTCCTGGCGCTCGAGGCGATCGGCGGGGCGATCACGCTCGCGCATGGTTTCGTCAACGCCGCCGCCGCGATCGTCGTGGTCTCGCTCATTCTGCTCGTCACCGGCTGGCCGATCGCCCGCTCGGCGGCGAAATACGGGGTCGACATCGACCTTCTGACGCGCGGCGCCGGTTTCGGCTACATCGGCTCGACGGTGACCTCGCTGATCTACGCGAGCTTCACCTTCATCCTCTTCGCGATCGAGGCGTCGATCATGTCGTCGGCGCTCGAACTCGCCTTCGGCTGGCCGCTGTGGCTCTCCTACATCCTCTCCGCGCTCGCGGTGATCCCGCTCGTCGTCTACGGCATCACCGCGATCTCGCGGTTCCAGCTTTGGACACAGCCGTTCTGGATCGTGCTCAACATCCTGCCCTTCGTCTTCATCGCCTGGAAGGATCCGTCGCAGTTCCAGGCGTGGTGGCAGTTCGGCGGCGTCGGCCACGGCGGCCAGCCGGGGACGTTCTGGGAGAGCTTCGATCTCGTCCGCTTCGGTCTCGCCTCGTCGGTGATCCTCGGGCTGATGCCGCAGATCGGCGAGCAGGTCGATTTCCTGCGCTTCATGCCGGAGCGGATCGAGGGGGCGGGGCGGGCGCACCGGATCGGCACCTTCTTCGCCGGTCCGGGTTGGGTGGTGCTCGGAGCGCCGAAGCTCTTCGCAGGGTCGCTCTTGGCGGTGATCGCGTTGCGCTGGGGTGTGCCGGCGGATCATGCCGGCGAACCGGCGCAGATGTACGACGTCGCCTTCCGCTACATGATCCCGTCGGAGAAGGCTGCGCTGGTGCTCACCGCCGCCTTCGTGGTGGTCAGCCAACTCAAGATCAACGTGATGAACGCCTATGCGGGATCGCTGGCGTGGTCGAACTTCTTCTCCCGCGTCACCCATTCCCACCCCGGCCGGGTGGTGTGGTTGGTCTTCAACGTGGCGATCGCGCTGCTCCTGATGGAGCTCGGCATCTACGAGGCGCTCGAGAAGACGCTCGGGCTCTTCGCCATCGTCGCGGTGGCGTGGCTCGGGACGATCTGCGCCGATCTCGGCATCGCCAAGCCGCTCGGCCTGTCGCCGCCGGGGATCGAGTTCAAGCGGGCCCATCTGTTCGACGTCAATCCGGTCGGGGTCGGGGCGATGGGGCTCGCGACCGCGCTGGCGCTGATCGCCGCGACCGGCCATTTCGGGGTGGTGGCACAGGCCTTCGCGCCCTTCGTGGCGCTCGCGACGGCGCTGGTCGCGGTGCCGATCATCGCCTGGGCGACCGACGGGCGGTGGTATCTGGCGCGCAAACCGAAGGCCGACTGGGCGAGGCTCTCGACCATCCGCTGTTCGGTCTGCGAGCACGATTTCGAGCCCGAGGACAGCGCCCATTGTCCGGCCTATGACGCGCCGATCTGTTCGCTGTGCTGTTCGCTCGACGCGCGCTGCCGCGACCAGTGCAAGCCGGAGGGGCGGATCTCGGCGCAGGCCAAGGCCTGGACCATGTCGCTGCTGCCGAAGGCCCTGGCGCGGCGACTGAGCCCGCGGCTCCTCGAATACGTGGCGATCCTGTCGCTCATCACCACGGCGATCGGGCTGGTGCTTCTGGTGATCCATTTCCAGTCGGATCCGCGTGATCCGGCGATCGAGGCGGCGCTGACGCGGGCGTTGTGGTCGGCGTTCTTCGTGCTCTTGATCGTCGCCGGGGTGGTGGCGTGGTTCTTCGTCCTCGCCCACGAGAGCCGGCGCGTGGCGGAGGAGGAATCGGCGCGTCAGACCGGCCTGCTCCTCGACGAGATCGCCGCGCACGAGCGCACCGACGCCGAACTGCAGAAGGCCAAGGAGGCGGCCGAATCGGCCAATTCCGCCAAGAGCCGCTATCTGGTGGGGCTCAGTCATGAACTCAGGACGCCGCTCAACGCGGTGCTCGGCTATGCTCAGGTGTTGGAGCGCGACAGCGGGCTGACCAACGGGCGGGCCCATTCGGTCAAGGTGATCCGCCGCTCGGCGGAACATCTTTCCGGGCTGATCGATGGGCTTCTCGACATTTCCAAGATCGAGGCGGGGCGGCTCGAACTCGCCCGCGACGAGATCCGCTTCGCCGACTTTCTCGACAGTCTCGTCGAGATGTTTCGGCCGCAGGCGGAGGCCAAGGGGCTCGCCTTCCGCTTCACCCGGCCGACCAAGCTGCCCGAGGTGGTGGCGACCGACGAGAAGCGGCTCAGGCAGGTTCTGGTCAATCTCCTCACCAACGCGGTCAAGTTCACCACCGCCGGCGAGGTCCATCTCGACGTCGGCATGCGGCACGAGATCGCCACCTTCACGGTCACCGACACCGGCGTGGGGATCGAGGCGAAGGACCTCGGCCGGATCTTCGAGCCGTTCGAGCGTGGCGAGAGCGCCCGGCGCAAGCCCGGGCTCGGGCTCGGCCTGACCATCACCAAGATGATCACCACGCTGATGGGCGGCGACGTCAGGGTCGACAGCCGGCCGGGGCAGGGCTCGCGGTTCCGAGTCCGGATGCATCTCTCCGTGGTGGCGCGGCCGGTGGTGCCGGCGCCGGTGCCGGAGGCGCGCGCCTACGAAGGGGCGCGGCGGCGGATCCTGGTGGTCGACGACAACGCCGATCATCGCGATCTGGTGCGCGCGGTGTTGGAGCCGATCGGCTTCCTCGTCGACGCGGCCGAGGACGGCGCGGCCTGCCTCGAGCGGGTCGCGGCCGAGGCGCCGGATCTCATCCTGCTCGATCTCTCGATGCCCGGGACGAGCGGCTGGGAGGTGGCGCAGAGCCTGCGCGAGCGCGGCTACGGCGGCAAGATCGTGATCCTCTCGGCCAACGTCGGCGACACCCGGCCGCCGGACATGGAGATCGCTGCCCACGACGACGTGGTCGCCAAGCCGTTCGAGGTGGCGCGCCTGCTCGAACGGCTCCAGGTTCACCTCGGGCTGACCTGGTGCGCGGCGCCGGAGGCGGGATCGGCGGCGCGCGAGGCGGCGGCGAAGCCGGCGCCGCCCGACGATCGGCCGACGCCGACGGAGGCGAACGATCTCTTGCAATGGGCGCGGATCGGCTATGTTCGAGGCGTCGCCCAACGGCTGGCGGCGATCGAGGCGGAGATCACGGCGGCGGGGGGCGAGGCCGGCGCCCGGCTGGTCGAGCTGATCCGCGCCGCCGAAGCCTACGACATGACGCGACTGGTCGCGCTCCTGGAGGGACCCGATGCCGACGCCTGACGCCGCCCGTTCGCGCGACATCGTCCTCGTCGTCGACGACAACCCCGACACGCTCGGTTTCCTCACCGAGACGCTGGAGGCGCAGGGCGCGATGGTGCTGGTGGCGACCGGGGGCGAGGCGGCGCTGGCGATCGCCGAGCGGATCACGCCGGACGTCATCCTGATGGACGCGGTGATGCCGGGGATCGACGGCTTCGAGACCTGTCGCCGGCTGAAGCGCCTCGCGGCGACCGCCGACGTGCCGATCCTGTTCATGACCGGGCTCTCGGAGACCGAGCACATCGTCGAGGGCTTCGCCGCCGGCGGGGTCGACTACGTGACGAAGCCGATCGTGCTCGACGAGCTGACGGCGCGAATCCGGGTTCATCTCGCCAATGCCCGGCGCGAACGGTCGGCGCGGATGGCGCTCGACACCGCCGGGCGCTTCCTGCTCGCCACCGACGCGCGCGGCCGCATCGCCTGGGCGACGCCGCAGGCGGCGAAACTCCTGGCCGAGGTCGAGGCGAGCGGCGAGGGCCTGCCCGAGGCGGTCAGCGCGCTTCTGGTCGAGGCGATGGCCAATCCCTCGTCGGGGCCGATCGTGGTCGGCGAGAGCGAGGCGCGGCGGATCCAATTGACCGCGCTCGGCCGGGCCGGCGAGGACGAATGGCTGTGGCGGATGATGTGCGACGAGGCCGGCGGCGAGGAGGCGGCGCTCAGGAAGCGCTTCGGCCTCACCGCGCGCGAGGCGGAGGTCTGCCTGTGGGTGGCGCGCGGCAAGTCGAACCGCGACATCGGCGAGATCCTCGGCCTCAGCCCCCGCACCGTCAACAAGCACCTCGAGACCGTGTTCATGAAGCTCGGCGTGGAGAACCGCGCCTCGGCGGCGGTCATGGCGCTGAAGGCGATCGAGGCCGGATGAGCGCCGAAAAGCGCGCTTCCACCCCATCTGCGACCAAACATACATTGACCATATAACTTCATGCGCGTATCTCTCGATCGTGGGGAGACGGCCGCGTGCCGTCCTCGCGAGCCGGGAGTGAGCGAGATGACGGGTCGATCGCACGAGATCGCCGACGGGGAGGAGACCTGGACCCGCGCGTCGTCGGGGGCGGATCGTCGCCGACGGCGAATCGGATGCGCGATCTCGACGCCGAGCCGGCCGAAGCCGCTGACGTCGGAGGCGCTGGCGGCGGTGGCGACGGCGCTCGAGCGCGAGCGGCAGTCCCATGAATTCCATGCCGCGGTGCTGGCGCGGTTTCCGGGCGCGATGCCGTTCCGGCTGACGGTGGAGGCGGAGGCGCGCCACGCGGCGGCGCTCGAGGCCTTGTTGCGGCGGCGGGGACTGGCGGTGCCGGAGGCGCCGTCGCCCGAGGGCGCGACGATCGACCACACGGTGCCGGCGACTCTCGGGGCGGCCTGCCTCGAGGCGGTCACGGCCAAGGAGGACCGTATCCGCATCTTCGAGCGGGTCCTGCTGCCGCTGGTGGCGGGCTATCCGGACGTGGAGCGAGTGTTCGCGCGGATCGTCGAGGCGGCGCGAGAGCGTCATCTGCCGGCGCTGCGCCATTGGGCCGGCGACCATCATCGCGACGGCGAGGGAGGAGAGCGGATTTGAGCAACGTCACGGTTCTGGGGTCGGGTTTCGGCGCTCTGAGCACGGTGCGCCAATTGCGGCGCGCCGGGCATGCCGGGGAGATCACGGTGATCTCGCCGCGCGATCACCTGCACTATCTGCCGAGCACGATCTGGATCCCGACGCATCTCAGGAAGGGCGAGGATCTGAAGATCCCGCTCGCCCATTTCTTTCGCGAGCAGAAGGTGACCTACGTCCAGGCCTCGGTGACCGGGCTCGCCGACGGCGGGCGGACGGTGCTGACCGACGCGGGCTCTCACGCCAACGACCAGTTGGTGATCGCCACCGGCGGCCGCTTCATCCGCAAGCTGCCGGGCATCGAACACGCGTTGATCCCGTGTGAAGGGATCGCAGTCGGCGAGGAGATCGAGCGCCGGCTCGACGCGCTCTCGGGCGGCACCATCGCCGTCGGCTTCGCCACCAATCCCAACGAGCAGGGCGCCATGCGTGGCGGCCCGATGTTCGAATTCCTGTTCATCATCGAGACTGTGCTCAGGAAGCAGGGGCGGCGCGACAAATTCGAGATCGTCTTCTTCAATCCGGCGACGCGGCCGGGGCAGCGACTCGGGCCGAAGGCGGTCGACGGGCTCCTGGCGGAAATGGCCAAGCGCGGCATCCGCACCCATCTCGGCCACAAGATGGTGCGGCTCGAGGCGAACAAGGTCGTCACCGAGGGCGGCGAGATCGCGGCCGATCTGATCCTCTTCATGCCCGGGCTGACCGGCCCGGCGTGGCTTTCGAACGCCGATCTGCCGCTGTCGCCCGGCGGGATGATCGTCGCGGATACGAAGTGCCGGGTCGAGGGACGGCCGGGCGTCTGGGTGGTCGGCGACGCCGGCTCCTTCCCCGGACCGGACTGGATGCCGAAACAGGCCCATCAGGCCGATCTCCAGGCCAAGGCAGCGGCCGTCAACGTGGTGGCGACGCTCGCGGGACGGGCGCCGAGCGTCGACTTCAAGCCGGAACTGATCTGCATCGTCGACACGCTCGACGCCGGCATGGTGGTGTTCCGCAACGAGACGTTCAATTTCGTCGGGCCGAAGTCGATCGTGTTCCATTGGCTGAAGCGGATCTTCGAGGGGTACTACCTGCGCACCTTCCGGTGAGGGCAGGGGCAACCGCGCGCGGCGCGCGCGGGTCGGGCGCCGCGTGCGACACGGGGCGGAGGAGCGGCACGCGTTTTGGGGTTCAACGCGAGGTCGATCCTGTTATGGTCGTGACTTCGTCCGTTCTCTCCCCTTTCCGACCGAGCCGCAGTCCCGCCGCCGAGACGCGTGTCTCCGTCGCTTCGTCACCGGAAGACGCCGCGAGCCCATGAGAGACCCGAAGATCAATCGTCGCCGGCTGTCGGCTCGTTTCTTGTCCAAGCTGATGTGGCAGCGCCGGCTGGTCTTCTGGTTGGGCGCGCTCTTCGTCGGGCTGGCGAGCGTCGGCTTCGCGATGCTCTCCAATGCCGGGCAGAATCTGTTCCTGTTCGAGGAAGCGAAGATCTGGTGGCTGCCGCTCCTGGTGACGCCGCTCGGCTTCGCGGCGATCCGCTGGGGCACGCGCGCCCAGGCGCCGGCGGCGGCCGGCAGCGGCATTCCCCAGGCGATCGCCGCGCGCGATCTCAAGTCGACCGACGATCGGCTGACGTTGCTGTCGCCCCGGGTGATCCTGGCGAAGATCGCCTTCACCACCCTGGGACTGGCGAGCGGGGCCTCGATCGGCCGCGAGGGACCGACGGTGCAGATCGGCGCCGGCGTGATGCTGCAATTCGGCATCTGGGGCGGGGTGCAGCGCGAGAAGGCGCTGATCCTCGCCGGCTCGGCCGCCGGGATCGCCGGCGCCTTCAACACGCCGCTCGCCGGGATCGTCTTCGCCATCGAGGAGATGAGCCGCGCCTTCGAGCAACGCACCAACGGTCTGGTGCTCTACACGGTGATCATCGCCGGCCTCGCCTCGATGGCGCTGCTCGGCGACTACACTTATTTCGGCTCGGCCGAGGGGCGGGTCGCCACGGTCCACGACTGGCTGATGGTGGCGGTGTGCGGCATCGTCGGCGGCATCGTCGGCGGGCTCTTCTCGCGCTGGATGCTCACGGGCTCGCGCTGGATCCGGCGGTGGTGCGCCCCGGTCGGTCTCAGGCGCGAGGTCGTCGTGGCGCTGATCTGCGGCTTGACCGTCGCGGTGATCGGCGTCGCCAGCGGCGGCGTCACCTTCGGCACCGGCTACGAGCAGGCGCGCGGCGTGATCGAGGGCGGCGAGGCGGCGCCACTGTTCTGGATCGGCAAATTCGTCTCGACGCTCGCCTCCGCCGTGTCGGGCATTCCCGGCGGCATCTTCGCGCCGTCGCTTTCGGTCGGGGCGGGGCTCGGCAGCTGGATCGGCTGGATCTTCCACAGCGACCAGGCCGGGCTCGTCGCGGTGCTGGGCATGGCCGCCTATTTCGCCGGCGTGGTGCAGTCGCCGATGACCGCCTTCGTCATCATCATGGAGATGACCGACAACCACGGCAACGTCATCCCGCTGATGATCGCCGCCATGCTCGGCTTCGGTCTGTCGCGCATGGTGGCGCCGGAGCCGCTCTATCGCAGCCTCGCCGACGATTTCCTGGTCGATCTCGGCCGCAAGACCGGCCGCCCGGCGACATCGGAGCGGGACGGCGACGACCGCGACGACGAGGGTGGCGCCGGGGCGCGCGAGCCCGACACACTGCCGCCGGTGCGGGTGCGCTGACGCGTCTCGGGGCGCCTCGCTCGATGCGTGCCGCGACGCGCGGGACGCTCCCCTCGACGCGAGGGATCTGATATCAGGTCCTTCGAATATGTTTCGTCAGTCGAGGTTCGCGATGTCCGACAAGGCGCCGTCCGCAGCACCCTCCGCCCCCTTCGTCGCCCGGATCCCCGCCGCCTTCTTCGGCATGGTGCTGGGTCTCGGCGGGCTCTCCAACGGCTGGCGGGTGGTGGCGCGGCTGTGGGGCTGGCCGTCGGCGATCGCCGACGGGCTGGCGCTTCTCGCCTTCGCGGTCTGGGTGGGGCTTCTGATCCTGTTCGTGGCCAAGTGGATCGTCGCGCGGCCGGCTGCGGTGGGCGAGGCGAAGAACCCGATCGCCGGCGGTTTCATCGCCCTGGTGCCGCTCTCCGGCATGATCGCCGCGCTGGCGGCGATGCCGCTTCTCGGCGCCGTCGCGCGCGGGCTCCTGTGGGTCGAGATCTTCGCCCAGATCGGTTTCGCGCTGTGGTTCGTCGGCCGGCTCTGGACCGGCGGGCGGGCGGTGGAGGCGACGACCCCGGTGCTCTATCTGCCGACCGTCGGCGGCTCCTTCGTCGCGGCGATGTCGCTCGCCGCGCTCGGGGTCGGCGATGCCGCGACCATGGCCTTCGGCGTCGGCGCGCTCTCGTGGATCGTCATCGAGGCGCTCCTGTGGACGCGCCTCCTGACCCAGGCGCCGCTGCCCCTGCCGATCCGCGCCACGCTCGGTATCCACATGGCGCCGCCGGCGGTCGGGTTGGTCGCGTGGCTGTCGGTGACCTCCGGGGCGCCCGACACGGTCGCGCTCGCGCTGTTCGGCTACGGTCTGCTGCAGGCGGCGATCCTGGCGCGGCTGATCCCGTGGCTCAGGGAACAGCCCTTCGGCGCGCCCTATTGGGCCTACAGCTTCGCCATCGCGGCGCTGCCGCTCGGCGCGCTCAGGATGGTCGAGCGCGGCGCCGGGGGCACCGTGGCGATGCTGGCGCCGGTCCTGTTCGTGCTCGCCAATCTGATCATCGCCGGCTTCCTCGCCGGAACGGTGATGCGGCTGGCGCAGGGCAAATACGTGCCGCCGCTTCAGGCGCCGGCCCCGGCCTCCCCCGCGCCGTGACGGCGCGGGCGTCGTCGCGACGTCCGCTCGGACGCGCATGAAAAAAGGCCCGGGATCGCTCCGGGCCTTCGGTGACGTTCGTGGCGCGCGACCGTTTCGTCAGTTCACCGCGTGGTGACGCGCCACCAGGGAGCCGTCGTCGGCCTCGAGGAAGGCTTCCTCGATCTGGGGATGGCGCAGCGGTTCGCCGGTGTCGTCGGGCAGCAGGTTCTGCTCGGAGACATAGGCGACGTATTCGTTCTCCGCGTTCTCGGCGTAGAGATGGTAGAAGGGCTGATCCTTGTTCGGACGGACGTCCTCGGGGATCGCCTCCCACCATTCCTCGGTGTTGGAGAAGACCGGATCGACGTCGAAGACGACGCCACGGAACGGATAGACGCGGTGGCGGACGACCTGACCGATGCCGTATCTGGCGGCGCGGATCCTCGACTCTTGCGTCAACGCCCCACTCCTCAACACCATCGGCGAAACTCCCGAGAGAGTCGCCACCGGGCCCAACCCATCGGTCCGAGACGACCACGACGGCACTGCGAGAGTCAAGTTCGCAATGCAGCAAAACGACGCCTCGAATCGGTTCGCGCGACGTCTTTTTCTCTGAAATCGTAAAGATGTGGCCCCGTTCGCGGTCGAACGGGGCCACATCTCGCGAAAAATACGATCGTCAGAGCGCGTAGGCGGCGGCGAGGTCGGGGTCCTTGGAGGCGACCAGACGGGCGAGGTCGACGATGACCTTGGCCTGTTTCCAGGTGGCGTCGTCCTGCATCTTGCCGTCGATCATGACGGCGCCGGTGCCGTCGGGCATGGCGTCGAGGATCTTCTTGGCGAAGGCCACTTCACCGGGATCGGGCGAGAACACGCGCTTGGCGATGTCGATCTGGGTCGGGTGCAGCGACCAGGCGCCGAGGCAGCCCATCAGGAAGGCGTTGCGGAACTGTGCCTCGCAGGCGGCGAGGTCGGCGAAGTCGCCGAAGGGGCCGTAGAAGGCCTTGATTCCGGCCGACTGGCAGGCGTCGACCATCTTGGCGACCGTGTAGTGCCAGAGGTCCTGCTGGAAGCGGGTGCGGGGCGCGTCACCGTTCGCGTCCTGGAGCACCTGATACTCGGGATGACCGCCGCCGACGCGGGTGGTCTTCATGCCGCGCGAGGCGGCGAGATCGGCCGGGCCCAGGCTCATGCCGTGCATGCGGGGGGAGGCGGTGGCGATCGCCTCGACGTTCTTGACGCCTTCGGCGGTCTCGAGGATGGCGTGGATGAGGATCGGCTTCGTCACGCCGTGCTTCGCCTCGAGTTGGGCGAGGAGCTGGTCGAGGAAGTGGATGTCCCAGGGACCCTCGACCTTCGGCAGCATGATCACGTCGAGCTTGTCGCCGAGTTCTGCGACGATCTCGGTCACGTCGTCGAGCACCCAGGGGGAGTTCAGGCAGTTGATGCGGGTCCACAGGCCGGTGCCGAGGCTCGCGAAGTCGGTCGCCTTGCCCATCTCGATGAAGCCCTTGCGGGCGTTGATCTTCTGATCCGCCGGGATGGCGTCCTCGAGATTGCCGAGCACGACGTCGACCTTGGCGGCGAGTTCCGGCACCTTGGCGCGGACCTTCTCCATGTGCGGCGGCACGAAGTGGATCATGCGCTCGAGCGTCACCGGCAGCTCGCGGAAGGGCTCCGGCGCGCCGATGGCGAGGGGCTTGAAGAAGGCCTTGGGGGTCTTGGTGGTCATGGGAACCTCCTGGGCGGCGAACCGGCTGAAACGGGTCTCGGCGCGCATTGCAAAACGGTTGAAAGCTCGTAGATCGCCGGGGTGCGGTGCACAAGTGTCTGAAAGTCTGATGCTCGCCCCACGCATGGGTCGCGAGGTACGCCTTCGTTGACAGGCCGGCGGCCTTCCCCCCATCGTCGCGGCTCGTTCCCGGGCGCGATCCGGGCCCTTTCGCCTCGCCGTCCATCGCCCGGAGCCCCATGGAACAGGTTCTCAACCTCGCGCTGCCGTTCTTCGGGCTGATCTTCATCGGCTGGGCCTGCGGCAAATGGCGCAAGCTGCCGGCCGAGGGGCTGGTGTGGCTCAACTTCTTCATCGTCTACGTCTCGCTGCCGGCGCTGTTCTTCCAGCTCCTGTCGAAGACGCCGATCGAGCAGTTGACCAATTGGGCCTATGTGGCGACCACCACCTTCTCCACCTATGCGATGTTCGCCCTCGCGCTGGTGGCGGGCCTGATCTTCAATCACGGGTCCCTGCGCCCGGCGACGATCACGGCGGTGGCCGGCGCCTATTCCAACATCGGCTACATGGGCCCGGGCCTGACGCTCGCCACCCTCGGGCCGGCGGCGACGGTGCCGACGGCGCTGGTCTTCTGTTTCGACAACGCGCTCCTCTTCACGCTGGTGCCGCTCCTGATGGCGCTCTCGGGCGAGCGGCAGAGCCCCGCCTCGACCGCGATCATCATCTTGAAGCGCATCTTCCTCCATCCCTTCATCCTGGCGACGATCGTCGGGGTGGCGGCGGCGGCGGTGCAGTTCCATCCGCCGGTGATGGTCGACAAGATGCTGACCTCGCTGATGCAGGCGGCGGCGCCTTGCGCGCTCTTCGCCATGGGCGTGACGGTCGGGCTCCGGCCGGTCGAGAAGATCACCGCCGAGGTGCCGGTGGTGCTGGCGATCAAGCTGATCGTCCACCCCATTCTCGTCTTCGCGCTGCTGACCTGGATCGGCGGCTTCGACAAGGTGTGGTTGATGACGGCGCTGATGATGGCCTGTCTGCCGCCGGCGCTGAACGTCTACGTGCTGGCGCAGCAGTATCACACCCATGTCGCCCAGGCCTCGACGATCGTGCTGATCGGCACGCTGGTGTCGGTCGCGACCGTCACCGGCTTCCTGTGGTTGATCACCCACGATCTGTTGCCGACCTTCGCCGTCGCCCCTTAAGCTCGCGGTTCAGAACAACGAACCGTGAGGAATCGCCATGCCCGTCCCGTCCGCCCCCCGTCCGCTCGACGGGGTCGTCGTCGTCGACTTCTCGACCCTGCTGCCGGGGCCCCTCGCCAGTCTGATGCTGGCCGAGGCCGGCGCCCGGGTGATCAAGATCGAGCGGCCGGGCGGCGAGGACATGCGTCGCCACGGGCCGATGATGGGCGAGGGCGTGGCGGCGGTCTCGGCCTGGTGGGGCATGCTCAATCGCGGCAAGGAGGTCGTGACGATCGATCTCAAGGCGCCCGACGCCTTCGATCGGCTGGCGCCGCTCCTCGCCCGCGCCGACGTGGTGATCGAGCAGTTTCGACCCGGGGTGATGGAGCGGCTCGGCTTCGGCTACGAGCGGCTCGCCGCGCTCAATCCGCGTCTCGTCCATTGCTCGATCAGCGGCTTCGGCCAGAGCGGGCCGCTCGCGCCGCTCGCCGGCCACGACCTCGACTATCAGGCGGTGACCGGGTCGCTGTCGATCGGGCGGAACGCGCCGGGCGAACCGCAGATGCCGGGGCTTCTCGCCGCCGACATCGCCGGGGGGAGTTTCCCGGCAGTGATCAACATTCTGCTGGCGCTCCTCCTGCGCGAGAAGACCGGGCGCGGCACGACGATCGACGTCGCCATGACCGACGCGATGTTCACCTTCTCCTTCTTCGCCCAGGCGCAAGGGGCGGTCGAGGGGCGCTTCCCGGCGCCGGGCGAGCCGGTCTTCGTCGGCTCGCTGCCGCGCTATTCGCTCTATCGCACCGGCGACGACCGGCTGCTCGCGGTCGGCGCCTTGGAAGAGAAGTTCTGGCAGGCGTTCTGCGATCTGATCGATCTGCCGAAGGCGCTGCGGCGCGATCACGCCACCCCGGCGGAGACGCGCGCGGCGGTGGCGGCGGCGGTGGCGGCGCGGACCCATGCCGAATGGGGCGCGGTGCTGGCGGGGACGGATTTCTGCGTGATGCCGGTGGCGAGCCTTTCGGAGGCGCTCGCCGACCCGCATTTCGTCGCGCGCGGGCTCTTCGATCGCCGGGTCGATCTCGGGGCGGGGCGGGAGATTCCGGCCTGTGTCGTGCCGATCGCGCCGGGGTTCCGCGACCCGGCGCCGGTGGTGGCGGCGCCCGGCGAGGGCGATCTCGCCGCGATCCTCGCCGATCTCGGCGCCTGATCAGCCGCGCGGGAGGTCGAGCCCGCGCATCAGGCGGGGCGCGGCGAGGCTCGGGGTCAGGCCCTCGCGCATGATCAGCCGGCGCAAGGGGCCGATCCGTTCGGCGAGGAAAAAGCCGAAGGCGCGCGCCACCTGGACCGGCAGGAGGTCGGAGAGGAGCGCGCGATTGGCGAGGTCGACCCCGCGCGTGCGAGTCTCGACGTCGAGCCGGCGGGCGCGCTCGTATTTCGCCAGTGTCGCGGCGCCGCCGATGTCGTCGTGGCGCCCGCGGGCCTCGGTGACGATCTCGGCGAGCGAGGCGACGTCGCGCAGCGTCAGGTTCAGGCCCTGCGCGCCGATCGGCGGGAAGGTGTGGGCGGTCTCGCCGATCAGCGCGATGCGGGCGCGGCCGTAGCATTTGGCGATCAGGCTGGAGAGCGGCCACACCTGCCGGCCCGGCTCCACCGTCATGCGACCGAGCAGCGAATGGGCCCGGCGCTCCAGTTCGAGGCCGAGATCGGCGTCGGGGAGGGCGCGCAGGCGCTCGGCCTCCTCCGGCGTCTCGATCAGCACCACCGACGAGCGGTTCCCCGGCAGCGGCACCAGGACATAGGGGCCGGTCGGGGTGTGGAACTCGGTGGAGACGTCGTGATGCGGCACGTCGTGGGCGAGGTTCAGCACCAGCGCCGACTGGGGATGGGCCCAGGTGGTGGTGTCGATGCCGGCGGCGTCGCGCAGGCGCGAGCCCTTGCCGTCGGCGGCGATCGCCAGACGGGCGGAGACGGTGGCGCCGCTCGCGGTGACGAGGTCGATGCGGTCGGCGAGGGGAGCGACGGTCTCGACCGGCTCGGCGATGCGGGTGATGCCGGGTTCGGCGGCGATGGCCTCGTCGAGGATGCGGGTCAGGTCGCGGTTTACGATGTTGATGCCGAAGGCGGCGAGGCCGATCTCGCGGGCATGGAAATTGGCTTCCGGCGCGCGGACGAGGCGGCGCGTCACGTCGACGAGGCGCATGGTGGCGAGCGGCGCGCCGGCCGCCTCGATCGCCTCGTAGACGCCGAGCTGCTTCAGGAAGGGCACGGAGCCGCCGAGGAGCGCTGTGGTGCGGACGTCGTCGGGCCTCGTCGGCGGCGCGATCAGGGCGGTCGTGAAGCCGGATCGCGCGATCTGCAACGCTGCTGCGAGGCCGGCCGGTCCGGCACCGACCACGGCGACGTCGAACGAGGAGGGCAGGGCGGCGGGCTCGGTCATGGCGGGTCTCCCGGCGCGCGCCTCCCGGGGCGGACGCCGATGTCTTCTTAGCAGCGCCGGCGGCGGGAGGCGAGGCGCCGAACGGAGACCCGGGCGGTCGCTCGAACCACGACGGCCCTGTGAGGGGGGGGAGGCGAAGCGAGGCGCCCGGGGGTACTTCCCTTCTCCCCTCACGGGAGAAGGAAGAGGCTCCCCGACGGGAGACGGGAGACGGCCTCTCCGGGTCGCCGAAGAGCCGTGGACGCGGTCGAGCGATCGTCGTGGAACGGAAACGCGGCTTGCCGTCATGTCGTGTTCTCTATATGTTCGATCGGGAACACGGGAGAGGCATCGATGACGGCGAGCGACCGGGGCGAGGGCGGACACCGCGACGTGGGCGAACGGCCCGGCGAGGGCGAGCATCCGATCGTCGCGCTGGAACGGGCGGCGCTCGAGCGCTGGTGCCGGGGGGACCCCTCGGGGTTTCTCGAGATCTCCGACACGGAGGTCGGTTATTTCGAGCCCTTCGTCGCCGATCGGCTCGACGGGCTCGACGCGCTCACCCGCCACTACGAGGCGCTGCGAGGCAAGATCTTCGCGGACGATTTCGAGATGATCGCGCCGCGCGTCGTCGCCTTCGGCGAGGCGGCGGTGCTCTCCTACGGCTTCCGGTCGCGTTCGGCGGGCGGCGGCGAGACGCGGTGGCAGGCGAGCGAGGTGTGGCGGCGGCGCGCGACGGGGTGGCGCATCGTCCATACGCATTGGTCGTTGCCGCGCTGATCGCCGGCGGAGGCGAGAAACTCGCGCGGCGGGGCTTGCGCGCGGGCATCGGATCGACCATCTCCAGGGGCGATGACGACGACGGGCGCGGACCAGGGTGGAGATCGAGACGGGGATGCGGGGGAGCCGACGGCTTCCGCGTGGAGGCGCCGTCTTCTCTCGCCGCATCTCGCCGTCGCGGTCTTCGTGGCGGTCGCCTTCGTGCTCGGATGGGCATGGATGGGGGCGATGATCGCCGGCATGGTCGCCCGCACCGACATGGCGACGCTCGGCCCGGGCATGGGCATCTTCAATCGCATCAACGGGCTCGACGGCCTCTCTGCGGAAACGCGGGCGGCGCTGACGGTGCTGTGCGGGCCGGTCGGCGAGGTCTGGAGCCTCTCCGACTGGGCGATCGTCTTCGCCATGTGGGTGGCGATGGTGATGGCGATGATGGTGCCGACGGCGGTGCCGGTCTTCCGCGCCTATGCCGATCTCGGCGCCGAACGGCAGCTCCGCGGCGAGACGATCGTCTCGCCGGTGGCGCTGGCGCTCGGCTATCTCGCGGTCTGGATCGCCTTCTCGGTGGTGGCGACGGCGGCGCAGGGGCTCCTGACCCAGGCGCGGCTCCTGACGCCGGCCGGACTGCCGGCGAGTCAGGTGCTGGCCGCGACGACGATGATCGCCGCCGGGCTCTATCAGTTCTCGCCGCTCAAATGGACGTGTCTGGCGCGTTGCCGGACGCCCCGTCCCTTCTTCGCCGACAGCTGGACCAACCGCGTCCTCGGCGTCTTCCGTCAGGGCATCGCCCAGGGGCTCGACTGCATGGGCTGCTGTTGGGCGCTGATGGTGGTGATGTTCGCGGTGGGCGTCATGAACGTCGTCTGGATCGCCGTCCTCGGGGCGATCATGACCATCGAGAAGCTCTCACCCTCGTTCTGGGTGAGCCGGGTGATCGGTCTCGTCTTCATCGCCTGGGGCGCGGCTCTGCTGTGGGGATCGCCCGCCGGCACCGCCCTCGAGGCGCGTTTCTTCTGATCGCAATTTCGAACGGGCCATCTCCCGAAAGGACACGACATGGATTTCGTCGCGCTTCTCTCCGATCCCGCGATATGGGCGTCGCTGGTGACCCTGACCGCGCTCGAGATCGTGCTCGGCATCGACAACGTGGTGTTCCTGTCGGTGGCGACCAGCCATCTGCCGCCGGCCCAGGCGCAGAGGGCGCGCCGGCTCGGCATGGGGCTGGCGCTCCTCTTCCGCATCGCGCTCCTCTTCGCGATCTCGTGGATCGTGTCGCTGAAGGATCCGATCACGACGATTCTCGGCCATCCGCTGTCGGTGAAGGATCTGATCCTGATCGGCGGCGGCGCCTTCCTGATCTACAAGGCGGTCAACCACATCCACGAGGAGATCGAGGAACACGTGCCGGAGGAGATGGCGCGGACGGCCTCGAACGCCTTCTCGATGGTGGTCGGCCAGATCATCCTGATCGACATCGTGTTCTCGCTCGATTCGATCATCACCGCCGTCGGCCTCGCCCAGCAGGTCGAGGTGATGATCGCGGCCGTGATCATCGCCGTCGGCGTGATGTACGTGGCGGCCGGGCCGGTCTCCGACTTCGTCTCGGAGCATCCGACCACCAAGGTTCTGGCGCTCGCCTTCCTTCTGCTGATCGGCGTGGCGCTGGTCGCCGACGGCATGGGCGTCCATATCGATCGTGGCTACATCTACGCGGCGATGGGCTTCGCCGGCGCGGTCGAGGCGCTCAACATCACCGCCAAGAAGCGCAAGGAGCGCTCCCGGCAGGCGGCCGAGGCGGCGAAGGTGGAGTGATCCCCGGGCCGTGATTTCCGGGGCGGGGCCTCGACGCCCCTCGTCAGCCGGCGCGCGCGGGTCGCGGGCGCGTTGATCGCCCGGCCGAGGAGGGTGTCGCGCCGGGCGCGCTCCAGGGCGACCTCGATCGAGGGGGTGGTGGCGCCGGGACCTCCGGCCGCTTGATGCCGCAGCGCACCATGGCGCGACGCAGGGGGCGGCTCATCGTGGTGAGGATGACGCCGGTATACCGTGCCGGCTCGCCTCGTCGATCACCGTCTTCAGCGCGGTCGCGCCGGTGGTGTCGACCAAGGGAACCCCGTCGAAATCGAGCACCAGGACGCGCGGCCGGTCGCCGATGCGGCCGAGCGTCTGCGCCCGGCGGTTGGCGGCGCCGAAGAAGCACGGCCCGTGGATGCGACAGACGACCACGTCCTCGTCGAGGGCGCGTTCGTAGGCGGGGCGTGGCCCGGGCTCGTCGGGCCGGTCGCGCTCGAGCAGGTCGCGCTCGGGCAGAGTGCCGCCGTCATGGGCCTCGACCTCGACCGCCTCGGCCATGTCGTGCATGAACAGGATCGCCGAGAGCACCACGCCGACCCGAATCGCGACGGTGAGGTCGACGAAGACGGTCAGGAGCAGAGTCGTCACCAGAACCAGCCGTTCGCCCCAGCCGGCATGGCCGAGGAGGTGGGAGAGGGCGTGCACCTCGCTCATGTTCCAGGCGACGATGGCGAGGTTCACCGCCAGCGAGGCGAGCGGCACCCTGGCGGCGAGCGGGGCGGCGGCGATCACGAAGGCGGCCAGGAACCGCGCGTGCAGGATGCCGGAGACCGGCCCATTCGATCCGGAGCGGATGTTGGTGGCGGCGCGGGCAATGGCGCCGGTGGCGGGCAGGCCGCCGAAGATCGGCGAGACCACGTTGGCGATGCCTTGGGCCACCAGTTCGCGATTGGAGCGATGGCGGCGGCCGGTCATGCCGTCGGCGATGACGGCGGAGAGGAGCGACTCGAGGCCGGCGTGCAGCGTGATCGTCACCGCGTCGGGCAGGATCGCGACGAGTTTCTCCCAGGTCGGGATCGCCAGCGCCGGGGCCGGCGGCGTGCGCGGGATGCCGCCGTATTTCGAGCCGATGGTGGCGACGTCGAGCTGCAACAGCGCGACCGCCGCCGCCGCCGCGACCACGGCGAAGAGTAGGCCCGGCAGGCGCGGCTTCCACCGGCGCAGGCCGAGGATGACGCCGAAGGAGAGGAGCGCGATCGCGATCGTCGAGGGATCGAAGGTCGGCAGCGCCGCCGCCAGGGCCTCGATCTTGTGGACGAACTCGCCCGGCAGCCTGCCCGTCTTCAGGCCGAGGAGGTCGGCGAGCTGGGAGACGAAGATGGTGATGCCGATGTCGGCGGTGAAGCCGATCGTCACGGGGTGGGGGATGTATTTGACGCAGGTGCCGAGCCGGAGGAAGCCGAGCGCGGTCAGCATCAGGCCGGCGAGGAAGGTGGCGAGCGCCAGACCGTCGTAGCCCTGGGTCTCGACCACCCGGTAGACCACGACGATGAAGGCGGCGGTGGGGCCGCCGATCTGGAAGCGCGAGCCGCCGAGCGCGGAGATGATGGACCCGGCGACGATCGCGGTGGTGAGCCCGCGTTCCGGCTCGACGCCGGAGGCGATGGCGATGCCCATGGCGAGCGGCGGCGCGACGATGGCGACGGTGAGGCCGGCGACGACGTCGTCCATCAACCGGCGCCGGTCGTAACCCTCGCGCAGGACGGTGATCGGCTTCGGGGTGAAGAGATCGGCGAAACGCTCGGTGGCGGGGTGCATCGAGGGCGGGCTCGGCGACGACGGCGGTGGGGACCCGTGAGGCCAGCATGCTTGATCCGGTCCCTGACAAGGGAAATAGTGCACCCCCTAGGCGAGGCGGCCGATCCGTTCGGCGAAGGAAGGGACGATCCCATGGTGAAGGCGATCCGCGTGCACGAGACCGGCGGCCCCGAGGTGCTTCGGCTCGACGAGATCGAGGTCGGGCAGCCGGGACCGGGCGAGGCGCGGGTGCGCCACGGCGCGATCGGGCTCAATTTCATCGACTGCTATTTCCGCTCCGGCCTCTATCGGGCGCCGGCGGGCCTGCCCTTCGTGCCCGGCAACGAGGGCGCCGGCACCGTGGTGGCGGTGGGCGAGGGGGTGACGAGCGTCGCGGTCGGCGACCGGGTCGCCTATGTCGGGCCGCTCGGGTCCTATGCCGAGGAACGGCTGGTGCCGGCCGACCGGCTGGTGGCGCTGCCGGAGGGGATCTCCTTCGAGATCGGCGCCGCCGCCATGCTGAAGGGCATGACGGCGCGCTATCTGCTGCGGCGGACCTTCCGGGTCGGACCGGGCACGACGCTGCTCTTCCACGCGGCGGCGGGTGGCGTCGGCCAGATCGCCGGGCAGTGGGCGAAACACCTCGGCGCCACCGTGATCGGCACCGCCGGCGGCGCGGAGAAGGTCGCGCTGGCGAGGACGCGCGGCTACGACCACGTCATCGACTACCGCAAGGACGACTTCGTCGCGGCGGTGAAGGAGATCACCGGCGGCAAGGGCGTCGACGTGGTCTACGATTCGATCGGCAAGGACACGTTCCCGAAGTCTCTCGACTGTCTGAAGCCGCTCGGCATGTTCGTCTCCTTCGGCAACGCCTCCGGGCCGGTGCCGCCCTTCGCGATGCAGGAACTGGCGTCGCGCGGCTCGCTGTTCGCGACCCGGGCGACGCTCTTCACCTATGTCGCGGCGCGGGCCGATCTCGAGGAGACGGCGGCGGATCTCTTCTCGGTGGTCGGGTCCGGCGCGGTCGAGATCCCCCTGTCGAAGGTGTGGAAGCTCGAGCAGGCGGCCGAGGCGCATCGCGCCCTCGAGGCGCGCGCCACCACGGGATCGATGGTGTTCGTGCCGTGAGCCGGCGCCGGGTGAACAACCCGTGATCGCTTCAAGGTTGCATTGCCGATGGCGTTGGGGCAGGCTCGGCCGCGACGGATGGGGGGTGGAATGCACAAGGGTCGTCTCGAGGCCTTCAGCGACGGCGTGCTCGCGATCATCATCACCATCATGGTGCTGGAGATGAAGGTGCCGCACGGCACCGATCTCGCCGCCGTGGCGGGGTTGTGGCCGGTGTTCGTGTCCTATGTGCTGTCCTTCGTCTATGTCGGGATCTACTGGAACAACCACCATCACATGCTCCAGGCGGTCCATCGGGTCGACGGGGCGGTGTTGTGGGCAAACCTGCATCTCCTCTTCTGGTTGTCATTGTTTCCCTTCGTCACCGGATGGATGGGCGAGAACCATTTCGCGCCGGTGCCCGTCGCCTTCTACGGCGGGGTGCTGTTCGCGGCGGCGGTCGCCTATGCGATCCTGGTGGTGGCGTTGAGACGGCTGCACGGGCCGGAGACGACCTTCGCCAAGGCGATCGGGCGCGATCGCAAGGGCCGGCTGTCGGTGGTGGCCTATCTGACGGCGATCCCCTTCGCCTTCCTGTTCGAGCCGGTCTCGATGCTGCTCTACGTCGGGGTGGCGGCGATGTGGCTGGTTCCGGATCGCCGTTTCGAGCGCCTCATGGGGGGAGTGCCGGAATGAACGAGAAGGCTCCCCTCGCTCGCGCGTGGCGCCATGGTGCCTCCGCTCGCCTGGGACGGGCGACGTCCTGGGCCGAGGTGGGCGAGCGTCTCAGGGCCTTCACCGACGACGGCGAGGTCGACCGGGTCGTGCATTTCTCGTTGCGACCGGAGCCGCAGGGGCACGGCGGGTTGCTCCAGATCACCACCCTGGGGCTCGACGGGCAGGATCTTCTGACCCGCGGCGAGGCGATCGCCTTCGACGATCCACTCGCCGAACTCTGCGAGGCGCGCCAGCCGATGCTCTGGGACGAGCACTCGCACGGCGCGCGGCTCGACGTGTTGCTCGATCGCCTCGGGGCGGTCGGCCGCGAGGCGCGCAGCGGCATGGCGGTGCCGATCCTCGGTCCGGGTCTCATGCGCGGGCTCTTCACAGTGACCTCGGCGGAGGACGGGGAGACCTGGCGCGAGCACGGCCGGCTGTTGCAGCCGTGGCTGCAGATGTTCGGTTGGGAGTTCCATCGTTCGGTCGCGGTCCTCCTGGCGGAGGCCGACGGCGGCGGGGTCACCGTGCCGCCGCGCGAGGTGGCGGTGCTGAAATCGGCGGCGGCCGGGCGCACCGCCCACGACACGGCGCGCCTGCTCGGGCTTTCGGTCGACACGGTCGAGAGCTACGTGCGCGACGCGATCCGCCGGCTCGGCTGCATCAACAAGACCCACGCGGTGGCGGTCGCCGTGCGGCGCGGGCTGATCTGAACGGGCGGCCGGCCGATTTCGGAACCGAACGGCGTCTCGACGAGTTGTCTCCGAAAGAGGAGACCGCCATGACCCGCGACGACCGCAGGCTCGCCATGATGATCCCCCCGTTCCCGAGCGCTCAGGGGCCGCGTCCCCCGGCGACCGATCCCGGCCCGCCGGTGATCGACGATCCGCCGACCCCGGTCGATCCCGATCCGGGCATCGGCCCGGACGTCGTCGAGCCGAAGGACGTGCCGGTGCCGCCGCCGATCGATCTGCCGCCGCTCGCGCCCGAACCCGTGCCGATATGACCGGGCTCAGCCGACCGCCGTGCCGGCGAGATCGTAGGCGTCGGTCGCCTCGATCTTGACCGTGACGATCTCGCCGACGCGCAGCGGCCGGCGCGAGGCGACGTGGACGGCGCCGTCGATCTCCGGCGCGTCCCACTTGGTACGGCCCTTGGCGACGGTCGGTCCGACCTCGTCGATCAGGACCGGCACGCGGCGGCCGACGCGACCCTTCTGGATCTTCAGCGCGATTTCCTGCTGATGCGCCATCAGCCGGTTCCAGCGCTCCTGCTTGATCTCTTCCGGCACCGCGCCGGCGAGTTCGTTGGCGGCGGCGCCCTTCACCGCCTCGTATTTGAAGGCGCCGGCGCGATCGAGCTTCGCCTCGGTCATCCAATCGAGAAGCGCCTGGAAATCGGCCTCGGTCTCGCCGGGGAAGCCGACGATGAAGCTCGAGCGGATGGCGAGATCGGGCACCAGGCGGCGCCAGGCGGCGAAGCGGTCGAGGGTCTTCTCCTGCGCGGCCGGGCGCTTCATCGCCTTCAGGACCGGGGTCGCGGCGTGCTGGAGGGGGATGTCGAGATAGGGAAGGATCTTGCCTTCCGCCATCAAGGGCAGCACCTCGTCGACGTGCGGATAGGGGTAGACGTAGTGGAGGCGCACCCAGACGCCCATGTCACCGAGCTCGCGCGAGATGTCGACGAATTTGGCGCGGACCTCGCGGTCCTTCCAAGGGCTCGCGGCGTAGCGCAGGTCCTGGCCGTAGGCGGAGGTGTCCTGCGAGATCACCAGGATCTCCTTGACGCCGGCCTTCACCAGCTTCTCCGCCTCGCGCAGCACCTCGTTCGCCGGACGCGAGACGAGATCGCCGCGCAGATGCGGGATGATGCAGAAGGAGCAGCGGTTGGAGCAGCCCTCGGAGATCTTGAGATAGGCGTAGTGGCGCGGGGTGAAGCGCACGCCCTGCGGCGGCACCAGATCGACGAAGGGATCGTGGGCCGGCGGCACGGCGGAATGGACCGCCTCGATCACGCTCTCGTAGGCCTGCGGCTTGGTGATGGCGAGGAGGTTCGGATATTGCGCCTCGATCTCGCCGGGCTCGGCGCCCATGCAGCCGGTCACGACCACCTTGCCGTTCTCGGCCATGGCCTTGCCGATCGCCTCCAGGCTCTCCGCCTTGGCGCTGTCGAGGAAGCCGCAGGTGTTGACCACGACGACGTCGGCGCCGGCGTGGGACTTGGTCAGCTCGTAGCCTTCGGAGCGCAGGTGCGTGACGATGCGCTCGCTGTCGACGAGGGCCTTGGGGCAGCCGAGGCTGACGAAGGAGATCTTCGGGGCAGTGGTGGTGTCGTTCATGGCTCGTGCTTGTGGCGGCGCGGCGCCGCGAATGCAAGGCGCGTCGCGCCGAAAGTCACTCGATGAAGGCGGATTCCGCGGCGATCGCCCGTTCGACGAGGTCGGCGACCCCGGCGTCGCGGCCGATGGCGTCGACGTGATGGCGCACCGACGGGATCCGCGCGACATGGGCGGCGACGTCGTCGAGGGCGTGGGTGCCGGCGGAGACGAAGAGGCCGACGACGATCCCGGCGCGTTTCTCGACGATGACCCGATCGAAGAACGGTTCCTCCTCGATGAAGCCGAGGTGGATGTCGGCGCCGAGGCGGGCGCGCAGGGTGGCGGCGATCGCCTCGCTCGCCAGCCGGCTGCCGGCGTCGCCCGAGGCCGAGCCGTGGGCGATGAGGGCGATCGTCAGATCGGCCGGGGTGCGGCCGCCCTGCATCGAGGCGACGGCGCGCAGGCGATGCTCGATGAGATCGACGAGACCGGGGTCGAGGCCGAAGACCGGCAACATCGCCGTCTCGGTGAAACCGTTCTCGGCGAGGAGCTTCGGCAGTTTCACCCGCACGAAGAAGCCTTCGGCCATGAACAAGGGGTAGATCAGCACCGGGCCGAGGCCGTCGTCGCCGGCGCGGCCGAGGGCGGCGGCGAGGCGGGCGCGGGCCTCGGCGAAGGTGACCGGGCGCTTCAGCGTCGCCCAGTCGACGGGGACGTCGAGGCGGCGGGCGAGGCGCTCGGCGAGGAGGCGCACCGTCTCGTCGCGTGGATCCGATCCGCCGTCGCCATGGGCGACGACGAGGAGCGGGCGCGGGAGCGGGGCGGCTGGCGTCATCGACGGGCCTCGACGAGAGGGCGAAGGGTTCGAACGCACTCAGATGGGGTGCGTTCGGTATTCGTCCAGGGGGGATCGTCGACGCGGGCGATCGTCACAGTTTCGTGCCGCCTCCCTCGGGCTTCGCCGGGCTCTCGCCGGGGCCGCCCTTCTTCTTCGGCGTCGCCCCCTCGACCAGGGTGTGGCCGTTGACCGAAACGGCGGTGCCGTCGAAGTCGAAGCGCCACCAGAGGGCGCCGTCGCGGGCCTCGGCGAGGCTGATCGCCTGTTCGATCTCGGCGGCGGCCTTGGCGGCCTCCGGCCCGGCCTTGGGGTCGCGCAGGGCGTTGGCGGCGGCGTCGAGGCCGACCGCGCGGATCGTGATCGAGCCCGTGGCGCCGATCTCGCCGGCCGTGAGGTGGCCGTCGAGGGTCATGTCCCAACTCGAGGCGTGGATGCGATTGCCGGAGAAGTCGATCTCGAAGGTGCCCTGCGGCAGCAGGAGATCGCGGATCTCGGCCGAAGCCTCGTCGGAGAGCGGCTTCTCGGCGGCGAAGTCGGCCTTCTCCAGGAAGGCGGCGAGGGCGTTCTTCGCGTTCCAGCCGGAGGCGGTGGCGTGCAGGGTGACGTCGGTCGGGATCAGGCGCGCGGCCCAACCGGGGATGAACAGCGAATGCAGTTCGACGCCGGTCAGCGCCAGAGTGAAGTCGACCTTGCCAATTTCCGTCGCGCCGGCGGTGTCGAGCGAGATCGAGGCGCGGCCGATCGAGCCGAAGCCGACCGGGGTCTCGAACTCGATGCCGTCGGCGCTCGCGGTCTCGTGGAGATGTTCGAAGAGCGGTCCGAGATCGGCGATGCGCGCCTTCAGCGCGGCCTGACCGGCCTTGAAGTCCTCGGGGGCGTGATGGGCGACGAGATGGCGCCACATCGCGAGGAAGGGGTCGGTGCGGAAGCCGTCGATGTTCGCCTCGATCCGGGTCGAGGCGACCTTCAGCGTCGCCTCCATGTCGGGGATGCCCTGGGCGAGGCCCTCGCTCAGCGAGAAGGTTTCGGCGGTGGAGCGCGTGGTCTGGACGACGGTGGCGTCGACGCCGGCGCCGGAGGCGGCGGGGGCGGCCGAGGCGGTCAGGCGCACGCCCTCGTCGGTCTTGGCGATGGCGATGCGCGGGGTCTCGCCCTCGGGCGGGACCGTCTGCTCGCTGGCGATCCGGTCGATCGTCATCGTCTGCGTGCGGAAGGCGGCGAGGGCGGGATCGAAGATGCCCTCGGCATGGTAGCCCTGGAAGGCGAGGCGCCCGGTCTGGCCGGCGGCGCTCCAGCTCCAGGGGTCGAACGTGTCGCCGCGCCAGGCCCAGGTGCCGTCGGACCGGCGGGTGAGGCGCGAGACGTTGCGGCCGAGGCGGGCGTCGAGGCCGAGCGCCTTCAGCGGCGCGGTGAGGCGGTCGAGATCGACGGCGATCTCGTAGTCCTCGCCGACTTGGGTGACGGCGACGGCACTCGGCTCGCCCGCGGCGGGGTGGCCGACATAGGATTCGAGCATCGTCTTCAGCCGGTCGACCTCGGCGGGGTCGGCGGCGGCGGGGCCGCCGGCGAAGGGCAGGAGCACCGCCGGGACGAGCGCGAGGCGGGCGAACCGGGGAAGAGCGGAGGGTCGCGGATGGTGCGAGCGCATGAAAAACCCCTGAGGCCGAGGACCGATCGGGCGAGGATAGCGGTTTGCGCGAACGGCGACGAGGCGGTCCGGTGATGTTTCGCGATCGTGGCGGGATTCGTAACGCCGGCGCGGGGCGGGAACGTGGGGGCCGAGCGATCGGGCCGGAAAACGGGCCCGAATGCGACGAGGGGCCCGACGACGGCCGTCGGACCCCTCGAAGGAAACTGGCTCGGCGGGGCCGATGAAGCCGAGAAATACGAATTCGCCATGGCGCTACGCGGGGACGCGCCACAGTCGCGCCAAATGCGAAAACGTGACCGAGACCGTGCAAGAGCACTACGTCTCGACGGAGGGCGACCACTATCGTTGCGGGATCGAGCGGTTGCGCTCGTACGAGAGCGGGGCGAGGTACGCACCCGCGATTTCACCGAGATTGGCATTCCACGATGCTATCTCTCCAAAATGTGCGAGGAGGGACTGCTGGCGAAGGTCGGCTACGGGCGTTATCGCGCCACTGCGTTGAGGGCCGTCTGATCCTTGAGCTGTGCCATGTTTGCCATAGGCTCGGGTCGCTTCGACGACCTCGCCAACCCGCCTTTCGTGACTGGCGTCGATCGGACGTCAGCCGAATACACACAGGCTGGAAGCTAGTGCTTTCTGTCTTTCGCCACGGGCTGACAGGCCGCGCAACTCCGCGCCGCCGGTCCTCAGACGGTGCTGAGCAGAAGGCTCGTCTCGCTGTTCGACACTCCCTCGATGGTGCGCACCTCGCGCAGGACCCGGTCGAAGTCCGACAGGCTCCCGGCGCGGATGTCGGCGACGAGATCCCATTTGCCGTTGGTGGTGTGCAACGACTGGATCTCCGGGATGCCGCGCAACCGGCGAATGACCTGGGTCGTCGACTTGCCCACCACCTCGACCATCATCACCGCCCGGACGGTGCGGTCGTCGTAGTCGTCGCGCACCCGGATGGTGAAGCCGAGAAGCGTGCCCGTTTCGACGAGCCGGTCCAGCCGGTTCTGCACGGTGCCGCGCGCCACCCCCATCGCCGCCGCCAGCTTGGCCAGCGACGCGCGCCCGTCGGTGCGCAGATGGCCGATGATCCGGCGATCGAGTTCGTCGGGGATGTATTTCACGATGTCCATGTCGGTCTCTGACGTAATGTATGGTCAAGCTATACGTTTAGTCCAATTCGATATGCGAATCAGCACTGTTTTGCGATTTCGGCGAGCATCCCCGCGCATGTAGGCTTCTCCCTCGACAGAGGAAGCCCAGCATGCCGCAAGCACCGTCCGACCGCGCCCTGATCCCCTTCGTCAGCGTCGAGAACATGATGCGTCTCGTCCATCACGTCGGCATCGAGCCGGCACTGGTCGAGTTGACCGACGCGATCGAAGCCGACTTCCGGCGCTGGGAGAGCTTCGACAAGACGCCACGCGTCGCCTCGTACTCGCGCGAAGGCGTGATCGAACTGATGCCGACCTCGGATGGCGAGATCTACGGCTTCAAGTATGTCAACGGTCACCCCCGGAACATGGCCGAGGGCCTGCAGACGGTCACCGCCTTCGGGCTGCTGGCCGACGTCGCGACCGGCTATCCGCTGTTGCTCACCGAAATGACCCTGCTCACCGCCCTGCGCACGGCGGCGACCTCGGCCATGGCGGCGCGCCATCTGGCGCCGAGGGGCGCTCGGGTCATGGCGATGATCGGCAACGGCGCCCAAGCCGAGTTCCAGGCGCTCGCCATGAAGGCCGTCGTCGGGATCGAAACGGTACGCCTGTGGGACATCGATCCGAAGGCGACCGCCAAGACCGCCCGCAATCTCGCGGGCTCCGGTCTCGACGTCGTGTGCTGCCCTTCGTCGCAAGCCGCCGTCGAGGGGGCCGAGATCATCACCATCTGCACCGCCGACAAACAATATGCGACGATCCTCACCGACAACATGATCGGCGACGGCGTCCACATCAACGCCATCGGCGGCGACTGCCCGGGCAAGACGGAACTGGCGCGCGACATTCTCCTGCGCTCCGACATCTTCGTCGAATATCCGCCGCAGACGCGCATCGAAGGCGAAATCCAGCAGCTGGATGCCGACCATCCGGTCACCGAGCTCTGGCGCGTGGTGCGCGGCGAAGCGGCCGGACGGCGGGACGCGCGTCGGATCACCCTGTTCGACAGCGTCGGCTTCGCCGTCGAAGACTTCTCGGCGCTGCGCTGGGTCCGCGATCGCCTGCCGGGGACGGGCTTCCACCAACCCATCGACATCATCGCCGATCCCGACGACCCCCGCGACCTCTTCGGCATGCTCCGGCGCGCCGGTGAACGAGGAACTCGCCCATGAGGAAACACGCCCGTTCGATCCAGGCGCCGGCCGCCGTGGTGATGGTCCGCCCCCACCATTTCACGGTGAACACCGAGACCGTCGCCGACAACCGCTTCCAGTCTCACGCCGATACGGGAGAGGATCTCGCGGCGATCGCGCGCGACGAGATCACGCGGGCGGCTGCGACGCTGGAGAGCCTCGGCGTCACCGTGCACCTGTTCGAGGACGAGGGGCGCGAGACGCCCGACTCCGTCTTTCCCAACAACTGGTTCTCGACCCACGCCGGCGGGCACGTGGCGGTCTATCCGATGAAGGCGGAAAGCCGCCGCCGCGAGCGGCGCAACGACGTCCTGGAGATGCTGAAGCAGCGTTACCGGGTCCAGGACGTCATCGACTATTCGGGCCTGGAGCCCGATGGGCTCTTTCTCGAGGGCACCGGCGCCATGGTGCTCGACCACATCGATCGGATCGCCTATGCGGCCCGCTCCGATCGCACCGACCCGATCGCGCTCGAGCGTTTCGCCACCCATTTCAACTTCGAGCCGATGGTCTTCGACGCCCGCGACGAGAGCGGGGCGCCGATCTATCACACCAACGTGCTGATGTGCGTGGCGACGGACTTCGCCCTGATCGGTCTCGACATGATCGCCGACGCGGGCCGGCGGGCGGAGATCGTCGCCCGGCTCGAACGTTCCGGCCGCGACGTCGTGGCGCTGACCAACGATCAGATCCGCGCCTTCGCCGGCAATGCGCTCGAGCTTCAGGGCCGCGACGGCCGCATTCTCGCGCTGTCGCAGACCGCCCACGCCGCCCTCACGCCGGAGCAGATCGCCGTGATCGAGGAGAGCGCCCTGCCGATGCCGCTCGACATCCCGACGATCGAGAAGGCCGGCGGTTCGGTGCGCTGCACGCTCGCCGGCATTCACCTGGCGCCTCGATAGGTCCGCGAGGATGTGGAGGTGTTCTCCAAGGTCGAGTGGATGATCTCATCCGAGGCTTTCTCGCAAAAATTCGATGAATCGCTGCGTCTTCGCCGGCAGTAGACGGGTTTCGGTCACCGCCCAGACCGGTGCCGGCGGACAGTGCCAATCCGGTAGAATACGCCGCAGATTGCCTTCGGCGACGTCCTTGGCAGCGATTTCATCCGCCAGCATGGCAATCCCGAGGTCGAAGATCGCGAGCCGCTCGATCATGCCGACATTGTTCAAAAGGAAGCGCCCGCCGACAGCCACTTCGACGATTTGAGGGCCGTGGTGAAGCGTCCACGTTTCGGTCGCCGTGCGCATCCGCAAGCACTCGTGCCCCGACAGATCCCGGGGGTGGACCGGCTCGCCGTGAAGTTCGAGGTATCGCGGCGAGGCATAGAGATGGATGGGGATCAGCGCCAACTGCCGAGCGATGAGGTTCGAGTCCGGTAGCTCGCCCATCCGGATCGCCACGTCGAAGGGCTCGGCGACGAGATCGACGCGTCTCGGCGTGAGATCGAAGTCGAAGCTGATCCCAGGAAAGCGCCTTGCGAACTCCGCCATGCGGGGGGCGAGAAAAATGGTGGCGAAGTCCACCGGCAGGGAAGCGCGGACGACGCCGCTCGGCTGAGCCAACAATTCGCCGAGTTGCTCATGGGCGAGCCTTGCCTCTTCGACGATGCGCTTGCTGCGCTCGAAATAGAGCTGCCCGGCTTCGGTCAACTCGATCCGACGTGTCGTGCGGTTGAGAAGGCGCAGGCCGATCACCTTCTCCAACTCGCTGATCCGGCGCGACAGTGTCGAGTTCGGCATGCCCATCGTCTCGGCCGCACCGCGGAAGCTCTTGGCCTTCACGACTTCGACGAACAACGCCATGTCGTTCAGCGGGTTCATGGTGATTGCTCCATTATCGGATCAATGTTTCCAATATCCATGGATTTATCCAAAAATGAAAGTGGCTCATCGTCCCCTTCGTCATCACCGAGGAGGTCTTTCCATGAGCCGTCTGTTCACGCCCGCCCGCATCGGTTCCGCCGAAATCCCCAACCGCTTCATCATGGCGCCGATGACACGTTCGCGCGCCGACGATGTCGGCGTGCCGAGCGATCTGGTCGCCACCTACTATGCTCAGCGGGCCGGCGCCGGGCTCATCATCAGCGAGGGCGTTTTCCCGTCGGCGATGGGCAAGGGCTATGTGCGGACGCCGGGTATCGAGACCGATGCCCAAGTCGCAGCGTGGAAGCAGGTGACGGAGGCCGTTCACGCCGACGGTGGCCGAATCTTCATGCAGATCATGCATTGCGGCCGCATCTCTCACCCCTCGCTGCTGCCCGAGGGTGCGCTTCCGGTCGCCCCTTCGGCGATCAAGCCGGCCGGTCAGACCTGGACGGCGACTGGTCAGGTGGACTTCGTCACGCCCCGCGCCCTGAGCCTAGCGGAAATCGCCGAGGTGATCGCCGATTATCGCGCGGCGACGCGCCGTGCGCTGGCCGCCGGCTTCGACGGCGTCGAACTGCATGCCGCATCCGGCTATCTCCCCGAACAGTTCCTCTCCTCCGGCAGCAACACGCGTGAGGATGCCTATGGCGGTTCGATCGAAGGCCGTGCCCGCTTCGTGCTCGAAGTGCTCGACGCGATGGTGGCCGAGGCCGGCACCGGCCGGGTCGGCATCAAGATCTCACCGGAGATGAACTACAACGACATCGTCGACGAGAACCCGCAGGAGACCTACGCCTATCTGGTCGACCACTTGGCCGGGCGGGGTCTCGCCTATCTCCATGTCGCGCTCTTCGGCACCAAGGTCGACTACCACGCGCTGCTGCGGGCGCGCTTCGAGGGCGTCTACCTGGCCGGCGGCGGCCTCGACGCTGCGTCGGCGGAAGCCATGCTCGAGGCTGCGCGCGCGGACGCCGTGGTCTTCGGCAGTTCCTTCCTCGCCAATCCGGATCTGCCGGAACGCATCCGTCAGGGTGCGCCGCTGAACGCTCCGGACCACACGACCTACTTCACGCCGGGCGAGAAGGGCTACGTCGACTACCCCTTCATGAGCGGGACCGATGGCTCGGGGCCTTCGTCGTGAGCGGGTTCGCGATCGCGCGGCTTCAGCGGTCCAATCGCGGAAGCCACTTTCGCGCCCTCGGCCTCCATCCCGGCGAGATGGCCGGCCTGATCGATCCGTTTCTCGGTGTCGATCATTCGTGGATCAGCGGCCCGACCTTTCCGCCTCATCCGCACGCCGGCTTCTCGGCCGTGTCCTATCTGTTCCTCGACGCCGAGACCGGCATCGACAACCGGGACTCGCTGGGAACCCGAAATCTCATCCGACCCGGCGGCCTCCATTGGACCGCCGCCGGACGTGGGGTGGTGCACGAGGAGGTTCCGGCCGGGATCGGCAAGACGACGCACATGATGCAGATCTTCGTCAATCTCCCGTCCGTACGACAGGGTGATGCCCCTTTCACCCTGAGTCTGGCGCCGGAAGACGTGCCTGTCGGCAGCCGACCCGGCGTCCGCGTGCGGGTCCCACTCGGCGAATTCGCCGGCGCCCGCTCACCGCTGACGCCACCTACCGATGTGACCCTGCTCGACGTCTCGCTGGAGGCGGACGCCGAACGGATCGTGCTGGTGGAAGCCGAGCGCAATGCCTTCGTCATGCCGGTCCACGGCACGGTGATGGTCGATGGTGAGCCCTTCGACGGCGACGCGCCAAGGCTCCCGATCTTTCCGGCCCTCACCGAACCGCGAGCGATCGCGCTGCGGGCGGTGCAGGGCAACGCGAAGGTCGCGGTGTTTACGGGGCGCCCGCTTCGCCAGCCGGTCCATTGGCGTGGGCCGATGGCGATGGCCTCCGCCGACGCGTTGGCAAGGGCTCTCACCGCCTATCAGAACGGAGACTTCGGCGCGCTCGAGTGAGCCGAAGTCGCAACCGAATGCGTCGAACACGTTCAATCACACCGAAAACAGAGGAGAATTCCATGTCTTACGAGAAATTCGGCGCTGAGAACGCCGCCATGCTGCTGATCGATCACCAGATCGGGACGATGGGCTGGGTGAAGTCGATCTCCTTCGACGAGATGAAGCGCAATGCGCTGATGCTGGCGGAGACCGCCCGCATCTTGAAGCTTCCCGTGGTGCTGACCTCCAGCATGGAGGAATATGCGCAGGGTCCGCTGTTGAGCGAACTGGAGACCATCCTTCCGATCGAGTTCGCCGCCCGCATCAAGCGCTTCGGCATCGTCAACGCGATGGACGACGAGCACTTCGCTGCGGCGGTGAAGGCGACGGGTCGCAAGAAGCTGATCGTCGCCGGCGTGACCAACGACGTCTGCACGGTCTATCCCGCCCTCAGTCTGGTGCGCGACGGCTTCGAAGTGCAGGTGGTCGCCGACGCGGGCGGCTCGCCCACCACGATGGCCGACGACATCGCTCTGCGCCGGATGGAGCGTGGTGGCGTCACCTTGACCAGCACCAACCAGCTGATCTCCGAACTCGCCGGAAGCTGGGTCACCCCGGAAGGCGGCCAGCTCGTGCAGCTTCTGATCAAGGCGCTTCAATCCTGACGCCTCACCCGCCGGTTCACCGTCCCGGCCCCTGAATGGGGCCGGGATCGTGGTGCGGCCGACGATGGTCGGGGCATGAACGGGGCTCTCTTCTGATCCCGTTCCTGCGACCCACTCCGACCTCAGTTCGTCGAGCACTCGGCACTGCTTTCCGATGCTTCTTGGCCTCTCGCGCGAGGCCGCAATGTTCGACGATGAACGAGATCGAGGTGCGAATGAACAGGTTCAGACTGTTGGCCGCAGCGGCCACGATCCTCTGGGGGTTCACCTATGTGATCTCCTCGACGATGCTCCCGCACACGCCGTGGTTCATCGGTGCCGTGCGCGCCGGGCTCGGCGCCATCCCCTTGTTGCTGATCGCTCGGGAATTCCCGCCGGCCGGGTATGGGCCCAAGCTCGTCGTCCTGGGCACGCTCAACACCGGACTCTTCTTCGGCCTGCTGTTCATCGGGGCCCTTCGCCTTCCGGGCGGTGTCGCCGGCATCTTCCAGGCCTTGGGGCCGCTCTTTTCGGTCCTCCTCGTTTGGCCTCTCTTGAACCACCGTCCGACCACGTTGAAGATCTCGAGCCTATTGGTCGGTCTTCTCGGTGTGATCCTCGTCGTCGCCAAGGGTGACACCGCGCTGGATGGGGTCGGCGTGCTCGCGGCGCTCGGTAGCGCCTTCTCGGTGGCGCTCGGCGGCGTGCTCGTCCAACGCTGGGGCAACCCGATGACCCTGACCGGCTTCACCGCTTGGCAGCTCGTGATCGCCACCGTCGAACTCGGTCTGGCGACGCTGGTGTTGGGAGATGCCCCGGTCACGATGACCAGCGTCAATCTGTTGGGTCTGGCGATCGTCGCCCTCGTTCTGACATCGCTCCCCTTCTTCCTCTGGTTCAAGGCGATCCACGGCGCAGGAGCGGCAAACGTGGCTCCGTTCTTCCTGCTGACCCCGATCGTCGCATTCGCGCTCGATGCCCTCGTCAGGGGGATCGTCCCGAACATGCAGCAGAGCCTCGGGATGGCTCTCGTCATCGGCGGCTTGGTCATGAACATCGCCGCGGCGCGAAGGACGACGCAAGAGGCCAAGGTCCAAGAGGTCGAACTTCCCGAGCAAGCCGTCGTCGACTGAACCGGCGTGCAGCCCCCTTGTTCCATCACCGAGGTCCTCGACAATGAGCGAACGACACACCCTGGAGCTCCTCGCCTTCACCGATCCCGTCTGCACCTGGTGCTGGGGTAGCGAGCCGGTCCTGCGGAAGCTGCAGGTCTGGTATGGCGATCAGATCCGCATCGTGCCGGTGATGGGCGGCCTCGTCGAGGACATCCGCGCCTTCTACGATCGCGCCAACGCCATCGGTGGCGATCCCGAGCAGGCGAACGCACAAATCGCGCGCCATTGGCGGGAAGCGTCGGCGCGGCACGGCATGCCGGTCGAGACCGAAGGCTTCCGCCTCTTCTCGGCTGAGACCGTATCCACCTACCCTCAGAACATCGCCTACAAGGCGGTGGAATTGGTTTCGCCCGAACTCGCCCCTCGATTCCTGCGCCGGATGCGGGAAGCCTCTGCTGCCGAAGCGCGGGAAACCGGCAAGCGGTCGGTGCTGATCGAGTTGGCGAACGAGGTCGGCGTCGACGTGGCCACCTTCATCGAACGGCTGAACGACGGTAGTGCAGAGCAGGCCTTCCTCTCTGATCGAGAACTGATCGGCCGCTATAGGGCGCGAGGCTTTCCCACCTTTTTGCTGCGCTGGAACAAAGGCGAACTGCTGTTGCGCGGTTACCAGACCTTCCGCCAGTTCCAAGCCGTCATCTCCACTTTGACCGAACTTTCTCTGGTCGGCACCGCTCCAGGGAAGACCACCGACGCACTCTTCGAGTTTTTGAAGACTTACGATCGAGCCGCCGAAGTGGAACTGATGGAGGTGTTCGATCTGACTCGGACCGAGTTGGCAGAACTTCTGACTGCACCTGGATTGAAAAATCGCATTCGGTTCATCCCGGCCGGCAATGGCGGTTTCTGGGAAGTGCGCGCCGAGACCGCGGTCTGCGACTCCAATGTCGGCCAATGCTCCGTGTGATCCGTGGGCCGGCCCTGAACCCCTCACTGAGCGCCGGGACACTCCTTGGCGGCGTGTGCTTCTGCGCGGAATGTGGTGGAGCGATGCCATTGGGGACGTCGGGCAAAGGCGCGCATCGGTATTACAACTGCCGCACGACCGCGCGGCAGGGCAAGCCTGGCGGCGCTCGACGGCGACTTCGACGGCTTCTATTCCGAGCCGGTCGCCGCTCGATCCCGCCCGAACATCTCCTGCTGGCGATGTTGCTGCAAATTTTCTACGCCAAGCACAGGGACGTCGATGCCCTCATTCGGTGGGTGGGTTCGATCGGACCAGGTACATTCCTGTTTTCCTTGGACCGACGAAGACGATCAGGCCCGTCGCCTGAAGGCCGGCGATATCCCGCTTGGCGGTCTTCGCTGCGACCTCCCATCGCACGACGATATCGGTGAAACGCAGCCGGCCTCGAACGGCCATTTCGCCGAGGAACCATCGTTGGCGATCGTTCAGGAGCGTGGGCCATGCGGAATTTCCAGGGTCATTTCCAGGGTCATTTATAGGGACCTTTCCAGGGACATTGGGCATGCCGTCGGCTGTTCTCAGCGCCTCACGGCTGGTGGTTGATCCGGGGCTTCGTCGGCTCGCTCCCCAGGGCTTGCCACCAGCCGTCGCCTTCTTGTCCAAGATCCCATTGCCTCCGACCGAAGGCGCTTCTCCGATGACGGTTCTATCGGCGGCATCGATGACGAGTTCAAAGACCAGGTTGGATTCCGCAATCAGACGAATGAGATAATGCCCTCTCGGACCGGCCGAGCCTTCGAGCCAGTTCTTGGCGGCTCGCTCACTGGCACCCGTCCACCTCATGATCGTCTTGACGGCCCGATGGGTATCGCCGAGCTCCGATTGCAGCGCTCTCGCGACGGCGTTGGCGAAGTCCGTCGGTGACCGGGCCGCCGCCGCATGACCCGGTAGAATCCTGCCCCTTTTCGGCAACATGTTGCCGGTCCTCCACATCTAGACTGCTGTCGATGCGGAGACGGCAGACCTCGCCCGAACCGCCTTGTTCTGTTCGGGGCTGCGCTGTTGGCGTCCTCGAGTGCAAGTGGGTCGGGGATGGCGTGTCGTGACGGATTGGAGCCGACATCGTGGAGATGAGACGATCGACCCGACGATCCGAGTTCGGGCGGCCGAATATGTCCGGATGTCGACGGAACATCAGAAGTACTCGACCGAGAACCAGGCCGACGCCATCCGTCAGTATGCAGCCACACGTGATATCGACATTGTCAGAACTTACGCCGATGAAGGTAAAAGCGGCCTTCGCATCGAAGGTCGTGACGGCCTGAAACTCCTGATCGACGATGTCGTGAGTGGTGGTACCGATTTTCGGGCCATTCTCGTCTATGACGTCAGCCGTTGGGGGCGCTTTCAGGATGCCGACGAGAGCGCCTATTACGAATACATCTGCAAGCGCGCCGGCATTGCCGTGCATTATTGCGCCGAGCAGTTCGAGAATGACGGGAGCCCGATCGCCACGGTCGTCAAAAGCGTCAAGCGAGCCATGGCCGGCGAATACAGTCGCGAATTGTCGACCAAGGTCTTTGCCGGCCAATGTCGTTTGATCGAGCATGGCTACCGGCAAGGTGGGCAGGCGGGATTTGGTCTGCGCCGGGTGCTCATCGATCAGGCCGGCGCCACCAAGGGTGAACTGACGCGCGGTGAACAGAAGAGCATCCAGACCGACCGCGTCGTGCTGCGACCAGGTCCGGTGGCCGAGCTTGCCCTAGTTGCGGAGATCTATAGGGCCTTCGTCACCGCTGACCGAACCGAGCGGCAGATTGCCGACGCTCTGAATGCTCGGGGGGCGATAACCGATCTCGGGCGTCCCTGGTCACGTGGAACCATCCATCAGATCCTCATCAACGAGAAGTACATCGGCAACAACGTGTGGAACCGCATGTCCTTCAAGCTGAAGAAGAAGCGGGTTCACAATGAGCCGTCGATGTGGATCCGGGCAGACGGCGCCTTTCCGGCGATCATCGATCGACCGCTCTTCGATGCGGCCCAGTCGATCATCCGAGCGCGGTCGTTTCGACTTTCGGACGAAGAAATGCTCCAGGCTCTCCATGCGCTGCTCCAGACGCAGGGAGTGCTGTCGGGTCTCGTCATCGACGAGGCGGAAGGGCTTCCGTCGAGTAGTGCCTACGGCTCTCGCTTCGGCAGCCTGCTGCGGGCCTATAGCCTCGTCGGCTACACGCCACGTCGGGACTACCGCTACGTCGAGATCAATCGCGCCCTGCGCGGCCTTCATCCCGAAGTGGTCGAGACCATCGTGGCCGGCCTCGGTGGCGTCGGCGCCACCGTGTTGCGGCACCCGGATTCGGACCTGATCATGATCAACGGCGAATTCTCGGTGTCCGTGGTGATTGCGCGCTGCCGGCAACTCCCGACCGGCGGGTTCCGTTGGCGCCTGCGGTTCGATGCCGGATTGGAGCCCGACATCACCGTGGCGGTGCGGATGGATGCCGGGAACCTGCGTCCCTTCGACTTCTATCTGCTCCCCCGGTTCGACATCGGCGGACGCAAGCTCAACCTCGCCGAAGACAATGGGTTGGGTCTCGATGCCTACCGGTTCGAGACGCTGGACCTCCTCTACGACTTGGCAACGCCGATGCGCGTCACGGAGGCCGCATGACTTCGACATCACGATCCCAGGCCATCGAGATGATCCCGATCGCCCTCATCCACGTGTTGAACCCACGTGCGCGCAACAAGAAACAACACCGTGAGATCGTAGACAACATCGAGGTCGTCGGCCTGAAGCGACCGATCACGGTGAGCCGGAAGGGAAATGGGGGATCGGTCCGCTACGAGCTCATCTGCGGCGAGGGGCGCCTCGAAGCTTTCCGCATGTTGGGCGCGACGGAGATCCCGGCAATCATCGTCGAAGTGTCGGAGAGAGACGGTCTGGTGATGAGCCTCGTCGAGAACATCGCTCGACGGCAACATCGGCCGATCGACATCATGCAGGAGATCGGAGCCCTGCACGAACGTGGATACAGCGACGGCGAGATCGCTCAGAAGATCGGCTGCACCCCGAGTTGGGTGAACATGATAGTCGTGTTGCTGGAGCGCGGCGAGGAGCGACTGGTCTCGGCGGTGGAAACGGGGCTCATTCCGATCAGTTTTGCGATCGACATTGCTCGTGCCGAGGATGCCGAGACCCAGGACATTCTCATCGACGCCTACGCGGCCGGCAAGATCAAGGGCAAGAAGCTGGCAACCGTCCGCCGAATGATCGACCAACGGTTGAAACGGAGCAAGACGGTTCCCGACAACGGGTTCGGGCCGAGAAATGCGCCACGGCGTGTGACGGCCGCCGATCTCGTCCGCGTCTACCAGCGCGAGACGGACAAGCAGCGCCTCCTGGTGAAGAGATCGAATTTTGCCCAGACCAAGCTTCTCTTCATGATCGAGGCGCTCAAGGACCTCTTGAACGACGAAGGGTTCAGCACACTGCTGCGCGCCGAGGACCTCGTGACCATGCCGCGCGCATTGGTCGCCCGCATTCCCGGGGAGATGGTCCGATGACCGAAGCAGGACATAACGGTCGCAACGTCAAACTGTCATTCGAGCGTCAGAGCATCGTCGTGGCGATCAGCCAGCTTGTGCCGCTCAAGGCCCTCCGGCCCGGGATGAAGGAGAGCCGAAAGTATGCCCAGATCTTGGGCTCGGTGCGAGCGATCGGTCTCGTCGAAGCACCAGCGGTCGCGCCCGACCCCAAACACCCCGGGCGGTATTTCCTGCTCGATGGGCATCTCAGGGTCGAGGCGCTGAAGGACCTCGGTATTCAGGAGGTCGAGTGTCTCGTTTCGACCGATGACGAGACCTACACCTACAACAAGCGGATCAATCGATTGGCGGCGGTGCAGGAGCATCGGATGATCACTCGGGCGATCGAACGCGGTGTGCCGGAGGAACGCATCGCCGAAGCCCTCGGGCTGGATGCGGTCTCGATCCGCCGCCGGGCGCGAATGTTGAAAGGGATATGTCCGGATGTCGTCGATCTATTGAAGGACAGTCCCTGTCCGATGTCGGTGTTCGACATGCTTCGCCGTATGGCACCGATCCGTCAGGTGGAGGCGGCAGAATTGATGATCGGCCAGAACAACTATACGGCCGTGTTTGCGAAGGTGCTGCTGGCAACCACTCCTGAGAAGCTCTTGGTCGTTCTCCGCAGGAAGAAAGTCGACAGCGTCACGGCTGAGCAGATTGCCCGGATGGAACGCGAGCTCCTGAGTCTGCAGACCCAAGTCAAGTCTGTGGAGGACAGCTACGGCCTCGACAACCTCCAACTGACGGTCACCTGTGGCTATGTGCGGAAATTGCTCGCCAATGGGCGGATCGTCCGTTGGCTGACGCAGCATCGCCCGGAGTATCTGTCGGAATTCCAATCGATCGCAGGGATCGAGAGTTTCGGCGACGCCAAGTCCGCCGCCGAGTGAGGACAATGGGGACCCGGACCCGACAAACGCGGGGACCGCGGGAGACGCCGCACGGTGAGGCGGATCGAGCGCGGCGATGGGGATGGCGGCGACCCCGCCCGGAGCCCATCAGGTCGACCGAGGTTTCGGTCCGCCGCGTGCTCGACGGTTCGTCGGGTGCGTCTCGAAGCGGGCGTGTCGATCGAGCCGGATCGCGGATCTCGACACGCCTGCCCCGCAACGGGGTTTCCATTTCCATGCGCAGCAAATGGGCGCCCGGCGTTCGACAGGGACAGCGACGGAGCGGCCCCGTGCAAGGGCAGAATATTCGACACGGCCCGATGGCGGTGTCTTCGTGCCTCCTCCGAGCATGACGAGATCGACGCATCCGAATGAAAGATGCGGCTGCCACTCGATCGGGCCGACCACCCGATCGGGGAGAACGGGGTCTGACCCCGCTCTCCCCCGCGAGTGCGGTCGCCGAGCGCGACAGGGCCGCTCGCTCGCAGGCCGCCCGAACGTGAGTACCTTCGCCGATCCCCTCGATCCGTCCTGCTCGGCTCGGCAGCCCGGTTCCGCGCGACCGCACTCGCCCCCCTCTCTCCCCGCGCGCTCACGCGCCCCCGGGACACATGCGCGGGGACCTCGCGCATGTGTCCGAGGACCACGAGGAGAGACCACCATGACCACGATGCTCAGAGAGATCCCGCTCGCCCGGCTGGTGCCGAGCGCCGCCAACGTGCGCAAGACCGGCCGCGATGCGCGGATCGACGAACTCGCCGCCTCGATCGCGGCGCACGGGCTCTTGCAGAACCTCACGGTGCGGCCGGTCGGTGGCGGCGAGGAGGAAGCGAGCCGTTTCGAAGTGGTGGCGGGCGGTCGACGTCTCGCCGCGTTGAAGCTGTTGGTGAAGGAAAAGCGTTTGCCGAAGTCCTTCGCGGTGCCCTGCAGGATGATGGCGGGGGAGGACGGCGAGGAGGTCAGTCTCGCCGAGAACATCACTCAGGCTCCGATGCACCCGGCCGACCAGTACGAGGCCTTCACCCGGCTCGTCGAGGCGGGAAGGGGCGTCGAGGAGATCGCCGCCCGCTTCGGCGTGAGTGCGACGGTGGTACGCCAACGGATGAAGCTCGGCGCGGTGTCACCGAAGCTGATGACCCTCTATCGCGAGGGCGAGGTCTCACTCGATCAGCTGATGGCCTTCGCGGTCACCGACGATCACGCCGCGCAGAGACGGGTGTGGGCGGAGCTCGGTTGGAACAAGAGCAAGGATGCCATCCGTCGCGCCCTGACGGCGGCGCATGTTCCGGCTGGGGATCGGCGCGTGCAGCTCGTTGGCGTCGAAGCCTATGAGGCGGCGGGAGGCGTCGTGGTGCGCGATCTCTTCGACGAGACCAGCGGCGGTTGGCTCGCCGATGTGGCGCTGCTCGATCGGCTCGTTCGCACACGGCTCGACGAGGAGGGCGCATGCGTTCTGGCCGAGGGTTGGAAGTGGGTCGAGGTCGATCCGGAATACCCGCATGCCCTCGTCGCCGGACTGCGGCGACTCTACCCCCGGACGCTCGAGGCGAGCGAGGAGACGGCGATGCGGATCGCCGAACTCGAGGTCGAGAAGGCCCGGCTCGCCGAGACCTCGGACGGCGAACTCTCCGACGAAGCGGAAGCGGCATGGCAGCGGATCGAGGACGAGATCGCGGCGTTGCGGCCACAGCCGGAGTTCGCGGCGGAGGATCGGTCGATCGCCGGGGCTTTCGTCTCGCTCGGGTGGGATGGTGCGGTGCGGATCGAGCGTGGCTTCGTGCGCGCCGAAGACGAGCCGGCGATCGTCACGCCCGAGATGGAAGAAGAAGGGGAGGGCGCCCCCGACACGGCTCACGAGAGCGAATCCGTCGGCGCGAGCGACGGTGAGGCCGAGGAGCCGGACGATGCCTCAACGCTGGCGATGCTCTCCGACAAGCTCACCGCCGAGCTTTCGGCGCATCGCACGCTCGCGCTTCGCGATGCGCTCACCGAGGCCCCGTGTATCGCCCAGCGCGCCGTCGTCCATGCGCTCGCGGCGCGGACGTTCTTTCGTTATGTCTCCGGTACCGCGCTCGAAATCGAGTCGAAGACGGTGGGACTCGTGGGTCACGCTCCGGGCATCGGCGACACCCCGACCGAACGCCGGATCGCCGCACGGCATGCCGCCTGGGCTTCGCGTCTGCCCACCGACGTCAGCGACCTCTGGTCTTTCGTCATGGGGCTCGACGAGACGGCGGTGCTCGATCTTCTCGCCCATTGCGCCGGGGTCACCGTCAACGCCGTACGCCTGCCATGGGATCGCCGCCCGAGCGCACTCACCCATGCCGATGGTCTGGCGGAAGCGCTCGGTCTCGACATGACGCGCTTCTGGGAGGCGACTGCCGCGAGCTACTTCTCACGCATCACCAAGGGGCGGATCGTCGAGGCGGTCGAAGAGGGAGCGGGTCGTGCGGCGGCTGAGCGGATCGTCGGCCTCAAGAAGGCGGAGATGGCGGTGGAAGCGGAGCGCCTGTTGCATCCGCTCGGTTGGTTGCCGCCGATGCTGCGAACCAAAGGGCGTCCCGCCTTCACGACGGTCGAGGTGGCGGTGAACAGTCCCGCCGACGCAGCGACGGATGCTTCCGTCTCTGAGGAGCGGGCCAGGGATCTGCCGATCCCCGCCGAGTGATCACCGTCGAACCAGCGCGTGCCGGTCGATCCGCAAGGGTCGGCCGGCTTTCGTGTGGGTGGAGCGTGGCGGTGAAGACGGGGAGGTCTTCGGCCACGCCACAGTCGGTGGCGACGAACGAAGGAGTGTGCCTCGTCGTCGCTCTATGCCGGCCGGAGGGCGCCTCGACGTTTGAGGGGTGTTGATCCTGCCGATCCCTCTATCTCGCTTCATCGCTCCTACCTATCGTCGAATTGTCTGTCTTCAGCTGTGATCGGTCCCGGCCCACGGCGTCCTCTCGTCTCTCGTGCCTGGCCGAGGTGCGGCCGGTTCCCGGCCCCTCGCATGTTCCACAACGGCGATTGCCGACTTCTCTTCCCCTGCCGGTCGGGCGAACCCGACGCGGCATTCCTCGCGACCCAAGACAAGTCGTTGCCCACCGTCCTTCGCTGGCGCTTCGGCCCCGAGGGTGCGGTCCGCTCGGCCTCGGCCTTCCCGTCGCCATCGAGGCCGCGATGGGCGCGGCCGAGACCAGACGAGGAACACGACAATGGCGACCATCGGCACCTTCACGAAGTCCGGCGCGGAATACACCGGCGCGGTCAAGACGCTCACCCTCAACGTCAAGGCTCGGTTCACCCCGGCCGAGAGCGACAGCGACAAGGCCCCCGACTACCGCATCTTCGCCGGCCAGACCGAATTCGGCGCGGCCTGGAAGAAGACCTCCCGCGACAACCGCGACTACCTCTCCGTCAAGCTCGACGACCCGAGTTTCCCCGCCCCGATCTACGCCTCGCTGGTCGAGCTCGAAGGTACCGACGGCTTCTCCCTCATCTGGTCGCGCCGCAACGGCGATTGAGGCGATCGGCGCCCCGCCTTCGGGCGGAGCGTTCTCCTCTTCCAACCAACGGAGACGACCTCATGACCCTCATTCCCCAGACCCTCCGCGACCGGCTCCTCGCCAATGGGGCGAAGTCCCGCGACACCGACGCCTTCGATCCCCGCCCGGTGGTGAAGCTCTTCACCCCCGACGCCGGGGCAACCTGGCTCCTCAGCGAACTCGACCCCGACGATCCCGACCTCGCCTTCGGGCTCTGCGACCTCGGTCTCGGCTGCCCCGAACTCGGCTATGTCCGGCTGTCGGAACTCGACGCCGTCCGAGGGCGGCTCGGGCTCCCGGTCGAACGAGATCTGCACTTCCGCGCCGACAAGTCGCTCGGCGACTATGCCGACGAGGCGCGGCGGAAGGGGCGGATCATCGCCTGATCACGAGGGCTCGGCCTTGGGCGGCCGAGCCCTCTCTCACTCCCAGAGGCAGGAGATCGGAACGGCAGCGAGTTTGGGTCCGAAGGGAACCACCGTGTCACCATCGTGGAGCACCGCTCCGAAGGCGAACCTGTCGCCGCAGCTTTCCGCGAGGGTTCGCAGGCCAGCGAAGTCCGAAGCCGCGACCGTCGCACTGGCCTTGACCTCCAACCCGATGAGACGCCCGTCGTCGCGTTCGAGCACCAGATCGACCTCGCGCTGGGCGTGATCGCGGAAGTGAAAGAGGTCGTACCGTTCGTCCGAGCCGTCGGTGAGCTTCGTCACCTCGGCGAAGACGAAGGTTTCGAGCAGGGACCCGAAGGCGCTACGATCCGTGGCGAGGCGATCGGCCGTCAGCCCGCGCAAGGTGGCGAGCAGCCCGGAATCGAGGAAATGCAGTTTGGGTGTCTTGACGATGCGTTTGATCGCGTTGGTCGCCCACGGTCGAAGGGACGCGATCAGGAAAATCTGTTCGAGCAGTCCGACGTAACGTTGACCCGTCTTGTAGTTCACGCCGATCGCTTTGCCGAATTCCGAATAGTTCACCAGTTGCCCGGCATGTTCGGCCAGCAGGCGGACGAATTTGGGCAGATCGGTCAAACGCTCGACCTCGGCGATGTCCCTGAGGTCGCGCATGAGCACGGCGTCGAGATAGGCGCGCGCCCAATCCTGGCGTCGCCGCTCGCTGGGGCGGGCCAGTGCCTCTGGAAAGCCTCCGGCGAGAACGAGATCGGTCAAACGCGAACCCAGTACCGGGCCGGTCGGGGATGTGGGGCGTCCAGCGAACAGGCGATCGAGAAAGTGCGACGGTCGTCCCCGGATCTCCGCCTGGGACAAGGGCAGCATCCGTACGGCCTCCATGCGGCCGGCGAGACTGTCGGCGACCCGCGGCAGCATCAGGACGTTGGCCGATCCGGTCAGGAGGAACCGTCCGGGCCGGTAGTCGTCGTCGACCGACTTCTTGATCGCCAGCATCAGTTCGGGGACGCGCTGAACCTCGTCGATGATCGCTCGGTCGAGACCGCGAACGAAGCCGACGGGATCGCTTTTGGCCGCATCGAGTACGGTCTGATCGTCGAGCGTCAAATACGTCATGCCGCCACCACCCAGCGACCGCGCAAGCGTCGTCTTGCCGACGCGACGGGGTCCGGTGATCAGGACGACCGGTGTGTCGGTCAGGGCGGTTCGGGTGTGGGCTTCGACGAATCGCGGATACATCGGGGAGATCTGTCCTGTGACCATCAGGATCATGGGCCTTGATGATTAGGAGTCAATGCCGAGACGATCAGTAGCCGACGTGCTGGCGAACAGCGTCGGGGCCGTCGGCGATCATCACCGATCAGGTCGACGTCTCCGCCGTGCATTCTGCTCGCCTCCGCCGCGCAGAGGCGCAAGCCCCTTGGCCAGCGAGGCCACCCGTCGTGTCGGTCACCACGTGACGTGGAGCCTGGGGCTGCCGGTGTCGGCACGGATCTCGACGACGGCAGGTGAGGCGCATCGGGCTCGATGAGTGATCCCCCTGAAACACGTTCATCGAGATGCCCGTTCGCGTTGGAGACCGCCAGCGGGCAGATCAGCGCCTCCGAGCTATCGGTTTCTCTCCCGGTGTCCGCTCGGGAAGGCCTCGTCTGATGGGCGGCGATCCTGGCCGAGGCGGGGACGGGTGCAACGGCGTTGCCGTCCTCCACTCGCGTTTCGGCCCTTCGGGTGCGCCCGTCCCCTGACGCCTCGGCCTCTCGGTCGCCGTGACGAAGCCACTTCCGGCGGTCACGACGAAGGAGATCCCGATCATGGCACCGAAGACCAACGCTTCCGCCCGCCCCGACATCCACGCCCGCGTCACCGATCGCATCCTCGCCGACCTCGAGAGCGGGGTCCCGACTTGGATCAAGCCCTGGTCGGCAGGCAACACCGAAGGCCGCATCGTTCGGCCGCTACGCCACAACGGCCAGCCCTATTCCGGCATCAACGTCCTGCTTTTGTGGTCCGAAGCGGTCGCGCGTGGCTTCTCTTCGCCGACCTGGATGACCTTCCGCCAGGCGCTTGAACTCGGTGGTCACGTCAGGAAGGGCGAGACCGGCTCCACCGTCGTCTACGCTGATCGTATCCGCCGCACCGAGACCGACGATTGCGGCGATGAAGTCGAGCGCGAGATCCCCTTCCTCAAAGCCTACACCGTCTTCTGCGTCGACCAGATCGATGGGCTGCCCGATCGGTTCCACGCGCCGGCCGCAGAGCCTCTCGATCCGATCACCCGCGACGCCCGCGCCGATGCCTTCTTCACCGCCACCGGCACCGACATTCGCCACGGCGGTGCCCAGGCCTATTACGCGGTCGGCTCCGACCACGTGCAGATGCCGCCCTTCGAGAGCTTCCGCGATCCCGTCTCCTACTACGCCACCCTCGGACACGAATGTGTTCACTGGACCCGGCATTCCTCTCGCCTCGACCGTAACTTCGGCCGCACCCGCTTCGGTGACGAGGGCTATGCCCGCGAGGAACTGGTCGCCGAACTCGGAGCTGCGTTCCTCGCCGCAGACCTCGGTCTCACTCCCGAGCCGCGCCTCGACCACGCCGCCTACATCGCCTCCTGGATCAAGGTCCTGAAGGACGACAAGCGCTTCGTCTTCACCGCCGCATCACATGCGAGCCGGGCGGTCGACTACCTGCACGGCCTTCAGCCGAAGCTCGCCGAGGAGCGGGCCGCATGACGCGACCCGTATTCCAGCGGAGCCGCTTCTACGATGTTCCACCGACCCTGAAAATGGGTCGGCGGGGTGCTTCTGGAAGCCTCGAAGATCGAGCCGGCAAAGGCCGGCTTCCACTGTTTCTTCGCCAAGACTTCGGGTCGTTACCGAAGGCGCGATCGGGGAGCCAGCGATTTTCACGTCCGACCGGCTATTGGAGATGCACCGCATCCACGGAACCGTCAGTTTGTGGGGAAACACCTTTCCTCAATTCAAGAAAATCGTATCTCAGGGTCTGTGGGAAAATCACGAATACGCTGGCGAAGCGTCTTCTCACTCCGCCTCGCCTTCGGGATGGAGAAGGTCGACGGGTGTGACACCAAGAGCCTCTGCGAGATGAAACAGGGTGACGACGGTCGGGTTGCGCTTTCCTCGTTCGAGATCACTCACGTACTGCTGCGACATACCGGATACCTCGGAGAAGCGCTCTTGGGTGAAGCCCTTCTCCTTCCTGATGCGCGCAAAATTTCGACCGACGAGCTTCCGCATGTCCATGCGCGGAAGCTGCGCCACTACACACCATGAGGTTTATCCTCTATAATATGTAACGATCGCGGTGATCTTGTTCGATCGCCTGGATTGGGATTTCTGTGGCGCTGCCGACGCGCTTCATTCTCGGTGTCCGGCGGCATCGTCCGCAACTCGATGGCCCTGCACATGTCCGTAGCAACGCGCTTTGCCGAGACCGCGCCGACCGATGCGGTCGTGACTGCATATGATCGAGACCACGCCGTCACTTATCTGCGCCTTCTCGACGCAGAAGCGGACGGAGCCGATTGGCGAGAGGTCGCCGAAATCATCTTCGGATTGGATCCGAGAACTGAACCGGAGCGCGCGAAGCGCATCCACGACAGCCATCTCGATCGGGCGCGCTGGATGACCCGAGAGGGCTATTGGGGGCTCCTCAAATCGCCCAACCATTGATCGAGATCGGTGGGTGATGCATCGCCTGCATCACATGATGCACTTTGCTGGACTTCTCATAGTTGAAAGAGGTCGGCACGATTTGCTTGTCCTCGGAGCCAACGACAACCGCTGGAGATGCCGCATGACGGGGCTCGACTGGCGGTCTGGGTCGTGTCCCCGGGCGTGGTGTAGCTGACCAGTGGCCAGCGCGGCTCGCCGATATGGGCGGGCGGGATCAGGGCGCCATGTTGGGCAGCGCGACGGCGTGATCATCGCCGATGGCGGCGATGGTTT
>NZ_JAFNIH010000030.1 GCF_019160155.1 Pinisolibacter aquiterrae | reverse complement strand
GAACCCTCTCGCAAGGATCACGCCGTCCACGTTTCTCTTTCTTCCTATTCGATTGTCAAAGAACCCGAAGCCGATCAGACTTCGTACGCCCGACACCACCCGAAGGCTCGTCGAACGATTGGGCACGTCCCTTCGGTCTCGCCGAATTTCGTGACCTCGCCCGAACCGGAAGCTCGGCACCCCGGTCGAGCCGGAGCGCTTCGTTTCTCGGAGACAAGGATTTCTCCGTCGGCAGCGGTGACCGCCGTCGTTGGAGCGGTTTCTAGGCTTCCTCGGCCCGTCCGTCAATCGTCATCGCGTAAAAAAATTCCAGGGCTGTGGGAAACCCTCCCCCGGTCCCGAGTGGGACGTTGAAATGGGGCCGAGTTTCCGCGGCATTCGGGTGGTTCGCCGTCGTGACGTCGAGAGGTCGTCCCCCCGACGGGTCCCCGAAGAATGCCCCCCCGATCACCGAGCCGGGGTGTTCGTGGCCCGGTTCGCGTCCGAACACCGCGACGCCGCCGGGTCGGATCCGGCGATCCGCGCCATCAGGTTCGTCGCCATCCGCGCCGTTCTCGGTCCAAAGGCCAGAAGGTCGGCGCCGTCCATCGTCACGAGCCGACGGCCCTTCGCGGCGGGAACGTCGCGGAAGGCCGACATGGTGAAGAGTTCGTCGACCGAAATCGCATCGGCCGGGTTCGCCATCGTCACGACGACGTCGGGCGCCGACGACAGGATCGCCTCGTCGGTCATCTGCTTGTAGCCGGAGAACCCGGTCGCGACGTTGACGCCTCCCGCGAGCGCGATCATCGCGCCGCCCCCGACCAGGGGGCGGTCGTTCGAAAAGGCGAGCAGGAAGAGAACGCGCGGACAGGTCCCGAATGCCGCGCGGGTTTCGGCGAGGGTGGCGAACTCCGCCCGAATGCGCGCGGCGAGACGCTCGGCTTGCGCCGTTCGGCCGATCTCGGCGCCGATGCGGGCGACCTTGTCGAGAACGCCGCGCTCCGACCAGTCGTCCTCGAGATGAACGACCTTCACGCCGCCGCCCCGACGACGTCGAGGGCCTCGCGCGGGCCGGCACCGCCCACGGCGATCACCCGGGTCGGCGCGAGCGCCAGCACCCCCTCGGCCGAGAGCTTGCGGAGACAGCCGACGTTCGCCTTGGTCGCGAGCGCCGCGGGCGGATGGGTCGAGGTCGTGCCGCCCCCACCACCTCGTCGTTCGCGCCGAGGTCCCACAGGATCTCGGCGGCCGCGGCGGCGCCGCCGCGACGTTTCGTCCCCTCCCCTCCCCTGTGCGCCCGACGACGAGACGACGAAGAGAGCCGCGAGAAGGACATGAGCGAAACGGTTCATCGAGGGAGATTCGGCTGCTACACCGCGGGCAGACTCCAGGTCTGGGGAACGACGGCGCGCGGGGCGCCGGCCGTGGGACGAGGTCCAAGACCTCGACGGGCATGGCGTCGTCGCGGACGTCGGCCGGGCGGCCGCGACCGGCGATTCGACCCTCCCGCATCGCCACGATCGTGTCGGCGTGGCTCGCCGCGAGATTGAGATCGTGGAGGATGGCGAGCACCGCGACGCCGTCATCGGCGATCGACCGGGTCGCTTCCATCAGGGTGATCTGATGCGGCAGATCGAGGCTCGACACGGGTTCCTCGAGGAGCAGGGCGCGGGCGAAGAACACCCGTTGGCGTTCGCCGCCCGACAGCGATCGCACGTCGCGGGCGAAGAGATGGCCGATGTCGGCGCTCTCCGCCGCCGCCGCGACGATCGCCCGCCGTCGACCCGCCACGAGATGCCGAGGGCGATCGTCTCGGCGACCGTGAAGGCGAAGCCGATCTCGGTCGACTGGCTCATCACCGCCGTCAAAGCCGCGCGCCGCCAGATCGGCAGATCGGCCGTGTCGACGCCCTTCCAGGCGACGCGTCCGAAGGCGGGCGTCGCATCGCCGGAGGCGAGCCGCAGCAGGCTGGTCTTGCCGGCGCCGTTCGGTCCGACGATCACCGTGAGACCGCCGAGATCGAGGTCGAGATCGACGCCGCCGAGGATCCGGCGACCGGCGACGATCAGGCCGGCCGCTTCGATGCGCGGGATCGGATCGCGGGTCGCCGCCGTCACGTCGCCGCCCCTCCCCGGTTCTTCATCAAGAGGGGGAGGAAGATCGGCGCGCCGACGGCCGCCGTCAGAATGCCGATCGGCAGCTCGGCCGGTGCCACCACGGTCCGGGCGACGAGGTCGGCGACGATGATGAGCAGCCCCCCGGCGACGGTCGACAGTCCCGACAGCGCGCGATGGGCGATGCCGACGAGCGCGACCGATGCGCCGACGCCGAGCGCGGTGACGGCGATCGCCATGGTCTTCGCCCGTTCGACGCGAATGCCCATGTGGCGCGCTTCCGCTTGGCCGAAGGCGAGCGCGTCGAGTGCCCGCCCGAGCATCGGCATCGCCATCAGCGGGGCGACGAGGAGTTTTTCCCAGGTCACACCGCCGAAGGTCCCGAGAGTCCAGAACGACAGATCGCGCAGCTGGCGATCGTCGGCGACGAAGACGAGAAGGCCGAGCAGGGTGTCGGCGAGCGCGGCGAAGGCGAGGCCGGCCAACAGAACCGCGCCGCTGTCGATCCGTCCCCGCAAACGGCCGACCCTGGCGAGGACCGTCGTCGCGACGATCGCGCCGAAATAGGCGGCGAGCGGCAGCGCATGGAAGGACGTGGTTCCGACCAACCCGGTCGCGGCGAGGCGGGGCAGACGGATGTGACGGATGACGATGGCGTCGTGATCGCCGCCGCCCAGGCCGCCGAAGAGGACGTCGACCGTCCGGGCGGGGGCATCGCATACGAGCCGACGCCGATCGAAACCGTCGCGCAGACGACCGCCACCAGGACCAGGACGATCGCGGCGGCGAAGATCCGTCAGCGCCGCAGACGGCGCAGGCGGTCGAGGTCGTCGGCGAGACCTCCTCCGGCTCGTTCGATCGGGCGATCGTCTTCGACTGCTGCGGACATGCGACCTCACTTCGTCAGGATGAGCTTGCCGTTCGAGGTGATCCGCAGAAGGTAGATCGCGCCGGCGTGACGGATCCGCGCTTCGCGTCCCCCCTCCGTCAGACGCTCGATCGGCCAGGTCGGAACCTCCTTCCTCGGCCGCGAACCGGCGCGCGTCGGCGCGATCGCCGCTCCGAGCGCAGCCTCGTCCGGCCCGGCGTCGTCCGGCGACCCTGCTTCGTCTCGACATGCCATCATATTGGAAACCTTCGAATTCCAGCCTGCGACGACGCGATCGCGCCGCCGTCGACAAGCTCAATCACGCCTCTCGGGCCCAGTCAATACTGCGAGGCAGTTGCAACTATTCTCGTATGCCGGACGAAGCCGGCCGGAGCCCGGAGCTCATCGCCAGCCGACCCGTGTGTTCGAAGAGGGGTAGGTGTGATGTTTGCCGGCAGCCGCCTGCGCCCGATCGGTTCGGTCTCGCTCTTCGTTCTCATCGCCTCATCCGCGGTCTGCGCGCCGAGTCTCCCGGCCACCGGGGCCAGGGCGGCCGGGGCCGGGCCGACGGAGTTGGACGACATCACCATCACCGCCGAGCGGCGCCCGACCAGCATCAAGGACGCCTCGGCGACCGTTTCGGTGAAGTCGGAGGCCGATCTGGAACGCCACCTCGTGTCGCGGCCGACCGATCTCGTCGCCGACGAGCCCGGGTTTCGGTCGGCTCGCCGCCCAAGCGCGCCGGCGCCGGCAGCTAGACGATCCGCGGCATCGGCGACAATCGCGTCCCCGTCGAGGAGGACGGCATCCGCGTCCAGGACTATCCCGAGAGCCGGAAGGGTTCGGGCATGTACACCCGCGACTTCGACAATCTGAAGCAGGTCGAGATCATTCGCGGCCCGGCCTCGGCGCTGCGGGGATCTGAGGCGATCGGCGTCGTCGTCTCCGTCGTCACCAAGGACCCGGAGGACTTTCTGAAAGTCACCGGCAAGGCGGGCAACTGGTCCGCCGTCGTCTCCTACTCGCGTCGAGACGGCGAGGAGACGCAGGCCCACACCTCTGCGACGCTCAATCCTCAGATCCGCAAGAAGGACGACATCTTCGGAGAGCTGGTCTGGGATTCGCCCGAGGCCGGCCGGTTCCGTCCCACCTTCGAACACGTGCATCGGCGCGATTGGACCGACCTGACGAGCGATCTGATCGCCTCGGTCCTCGCCTCCACCGGAGACGATACCACGTCCCGCTCACGTCTCAGCCTCGATCGGCCGCGCGCGCTCGATCTCGCCTTCGCCGATCATGTCGACGCCAAGGTCTATTGGAGCCGGCTCGCGCGCGACGAAGTCAACCCGCAGACCCGCCTGTCGCCGGGCATCCCGCGCCGGCGCAAGGCGAATCCGTTGCCGCGCGACCCCTCGATCGATCGCGCGACGAGCTGCCGATGACGGTGATCGGAGCCCGGAGGCCAACGGCCCGCCGGCCGTGATCGGTCGACGGGCGAGACAACCGTGGGTCGCGTCGGCGTCAGACGAGATCGAAGCGATCAGCGTTCATCACCTTCGCCCAGGCGGCGACGAAGTCCTCGACGAACTTATGCGCGTTGTCGTCCTGAGCATAGACTTCGGCATAGGCGCGCAGGATCGAGTTCGAACCGAATACCAGATCGACGCGGGTCGCCGTCCACTTCTTCGCGCCGGTCTTGCGATCGCGGATCTCGTAGAGCCCGCCCCCGATCGGAACCCATGTCCAGCCCATGTCGGTCAAAGCGACGAAGAAGTCGGGGGTGAGCGCCCCGACCCGGTCGGTGAAGACGCCGTGCGCCGTGCCGCCGTGGTTGGTGCCGAGCGCGCGCATGCCGCCGACGAGCACCGTCATCTCCGGGGCGGTCAGCCCCATGAGCTGGGTGCGGTCGAGCAGCAGCTCTTCCGGTTTCACCGCGTAGTCCTTCTTCAGCCAATTGCGATAGCCGTCGTGGATCGGCTCGAGGACCGCGAAGGAGGCCGCGTCGGTCTCCGCATCCGACGCATCGCCACGGCCCGGCGCGAAGGGAACTTCGATCGCGAAACCGGCCGCCTTCGCCGCCTGCTCGACGCCGAGGTTGCCGGCGAGCACGATCACGTCGGCGAGGCTCGCGCCGACCGCCGTGGCGATCGGGCCCAGCACGCCGAGCACCCGGGCGAGACGGGCGGGCTCGTTGCCTTCCCAATCCTTCTGGGGCGCGAGGCGGATACGGGCGCCGTTGGCGCCGCCGCGCATGTCGGAGCCGCGGAAGGTGCGGGCGCTGTCCCAGGCGGTCGCCACCGCGTCGGCGATCGACAGGCCGCTCGCGGCGATCTTCGCCTTCGCCGCGACGACGTCCCAGCCGGTCGGCCCCTTCGGCACCGGATCCTGCCAGATCAGTTCTTCCTTCGGCACGTCCGGCCCGACGTAGCGGGCCTTCGGCCCCATGTCTCGATGGGTCAGCTTGAACCAGGCGCGGGCGAAGGTCTCCGAGAAATAGGCCGGATCCTTCATGAAGCGCAGCGAGATCTCCCGATAGATCGGATCGACCTTCATCGCCATGTCGGCGTCGGTCATCATCGGGTTGTGGCGCACCGTCGGGTCGGCCACGTCGAGCGGCCTGTCGGCCTCCGCGATCGAGACCGGCTCCCATTGCCAGGCTCCGGCCGGGCTCTTGCGCAGTTCCCATTCGTGGCCGAACAGCATCTCGAAGAAGCCGTTGTCCCATTTCGTCGGATGGGTGGTCCAGGCACCCTCGAGGCCGCTCGTCACGGCGTCGGGCCCCACGCCGGTGCGGGTCGGATTGGCCCAGCCGAGACCCTGCATCTCGACGTCGGCGGCTTCCGGGGCCGGACCGAGGAGGCTCGCGTCGCCGTTGCCGTGGGTCTTGCCGACGGTGTGGCCGCCGGCGGTCAGCGCGACCGTCTCCTCGTCGTTCATCGCCATGCGGGCGAAGGTCTCGCGCACCTGGGCGGCGGTCTTCAGCGGGTCCGGCTTGCCGTTCACCCCTTCCGGATTGACGTAGATCAGGCCCATCTGGACGGCGGCGAGCGGGTTCTCCATCGTCGCGGGATCGGCGACGTCGCCGTAACGCGCGTCCGACGGCGCCAGCCACTCCTTCTCGGCGCCCCAATACGTGTCCTTCTCGGGATGCCAGATGTCCTTGCGACCGAAGCCGAAGCCGAAGGTCTTCAGACCCATCGTCTCATAGGCCACCGTGCCGGCGAGCGCGATCAGATCGGCCCAGCTCAGCTTGTTGCCGTATTTCTTCTTGATCGGCCAGAGCAGACGGCGGGCCTTGTCGAGGCTGACGTTGTCCGGCCAGGAGTTGAGGGGCGCGAAGCGCTGGTTGCCGGTGCCGGCGCCGCCGCGTCCGTCGGCGGTGCGATAGGAGCCGGCGGCGTGCCAGGTCATGCGGATCATCAGACCGCCGTAATGGCCCCAGTCCGCCGGCCACCAGCTTTGACTGTCGGTCATCAGCGCGGCGACGTCGGCCTTGACGCTTTCGAAATCGAGCGACTTCACGGCCTCGGCGTAGTCGAAGCCGGGATCCATCGGATCGGTCTTGCGATCGTGCTGGTGGAGAATGTCCAGGTTGAGGGCGTTCGGCCACCAGTCGGTGTTGGAGTTGCCGGCGGCGGTCACAGCGCCGTGCATCACCGGGCATCTGCCGGTCGTCGGGGTTTCGTTTCCGCTCATCGCAGCCTCCGCTCGTGGTCTTCTGGTTTTCGCTCTCGGCGCCTCGGAGGCGGTCGCCTCCCCATGGGTGGCGATCGCAAGGGCGCGGCTTCGCAGGCGGCACCGGCTGAGCACTCTACGCCGCCGTGATCTGCGGTGACATCACGAATGCGAAATCTCGACCGAGGCGTCGGGTCGACGCGGCGCGGCTCCGTCGTCTTTTCGGACGGTCCCGGCGCCGCCGCCGGCCTCGCCGTCGTCCGACTTCGACCAGGCGCCGGTATCCGGGCCGGCGACGGCCGGACGTCGGCCGAATGAAAGGTCGCGCGGGCTTGCCCGATGCCATGTCATCTAGTGATACGCATATTGCTCCTTGGCAGGCTTGAGCCTTCGTGATACGCATTGCGCAAACAAGGAAACGAATGCGGGAAGGAAACGGCATGCGGTCTCATCAGATCGGCGAGGCGCGGATCACGCGCGTCGAGGAGGTGCTCGAACGCGGGTTCAAGCCGTCGTTCCTGTTTCCCGACCTCGATCGCGACGCCCTCTTCGAGCGCCATCCGCAACTGGCCCAGGCGAATTTCTACGATGCCGAACAGGATCGGCTGATGTCGTCGATCCATTCCTGGCTGATCCGGATCGGCGGCAAGATCGTCGTGGTCGACACCTGCTCGGGCAACGGCAAGACGCGGGCGCTGCCGCTCTTCGCGCGGTTCCACATGCTCGACTTCCCCTATCTCGACAATCTCGCCGCCGCGGGCGTCCGCCCCGAGGAGGTCGACTACGTCTTCTGCACCCATCTCCACATCGATCACGTCGGCTGGAACACCCGGCGCGACGGCGAGGCCTGGGTGCCGACCTTCCCCAATGCCCGCTACCTCTTCGGCCGCACGGAATACGATCACTGGGTCGGCGGGAGCGGCCCGGCGATCTTCCCCGAGAACGTCGCGGTGGTCGAGGACAGCGTCCTGCCGGTGGTCGCGGCCGGTCTCGTCAAGCTGGTCGACGACGGCGACGAGATCCTGCCGGGGCTGACGGTCCATCGCGCGCCGGGCCACACCGAGGGGCACATGGCGCTGAGATACACCTCGCCGGAGGGCTCGTTCATCGTCACCGGCGACTGCATGCACCAGCCGATCCAGATCTACGCCCCCGAGATCAATTCCTGCTTCTGCGAGAAGCCGGAGGAGGCGCGCCGCACGCGCCGGGCGATCCTGGACTGGTGCGCCGAGGAAGGCGCGCTGTTGATGCCGATCCATTTCGGATGGCCGCATGCCGGCTTCGTGCGTCGCGACGGCGCGGGCTATCGCTTCGAGCCCCTCGAGACCGCCGCCGGCTGAGTGCCCCGACACGACCGAGACGTCGAGAGATCGGTTCGGCCGCGCGCGGCTTCGAGCCGCGAAGAAGGAGAGCCCGAGGTGGGACACACGATCGCCGAAAAGATCCTCGCCCGCGTGTCGGGGCGGGAGAGCGTCAAGGCGGGCGACGAGGTGATGGCCAAGCCCGACTACGTCATCGCCTACGACTTCCCCGGCTACACCGACGTCTATTTCGAGCAGATGAAGACCGAATTCGGCATCGATCGCGTCGCCGAGCCGGACCGCTTCGCCATCTTCATCGACCACATGGTTCCCGCCGCCTCGCCCAAGGAGGAGGAACTGCACATCGGCACCCGCGCCTGGTGCGCCGAAAACGGCGTCGCCCTCTACGAGCGGCGCGGCATCGGCCATCAGGTGGCGACCGAGGTGGGCTATGCGGTGCCGGGCGCCTTCGTCGTCCATTTCGACGGCCACGTCAGCCAGATGGGCACGTTCGGCACGCTCGCCATGGGGATCCGCCGCAATCTGCTCGAGGCCTTCGTCCGCGAACGGGTCTCGCTCAAGGTGCCGCAGACGGTGCGGGTGAATCTCGAGGGGACGCTGCCCAAGGGGGTGATGGCGCGCGACGTCTTCCACCATCTGGTGCGCATCATGGGTCCGGCCTCGTGCCGCTTCCAAGTGCTCGAGATCGGCGGCTCGGGGCTCGCCGGGATCTCGACCGAAGGCCTTCAGGTGATCACCGGCCTCGCCATGTTCACCGGAGCGCTCACCGCAATCGTCAATCCGGAGGGCGAGCGGCTCGCCTATGCGCTCGCCCGCGCCAAGAAGACGTTGGTGCCGGTGTCGAGCGATCCCGACGCCGACTATTCGAAGGTGTGGACGATCGACGTCTCCGCGCTCGAGCCGGTGGTGGTGGTGCCGCCGACGCCGGCCGGCACCCGCGATCTCTCCGAATTCGTCGGGCTCGAGGTGCAGGCCGGCTATCTCGGCTCCTGCGCCTCCGGCCGGCTCGAGGATCTGCGCATCGCCGCCGAGGTTCTCAAGGGCCGCACCGTGAAACCCGGTTTCCAGCTCAACGTCGTGCCGACCAGCCAGGAGATCATGGCGGCGGCCGGCCGCGAGGGGCTTCTCTCGATCTTCGCGGAGGCCGGCGCCTTCGTCTCCTCGCCGAGCTGCGACTACTGTTTCGGCCGCATCGCCACGATGACCGCCGGCCAGCGCGCCGTCTCCACCGGCACGCTCAACGTGCGCGGCCGCATGGGTCATCCCGATTCCGAGATCTATCTGTGCAACGCCGCGACGGTGGCGGCCTCGGCCATCGAGGGCATGATCGCCGATCCCCGCAAATACCTCTGAGGTCGAGACCCATGGCACTCCGGAACCTGCGCGGCCGCGTCGCCTTCGTCTTCACCGAGGTCGATTTCGACGTCGACCAGATCGTCGGCGTGAAGAACATCAAGATCACCGACATCGAGGAACTGGCGGCGGCGGCGATGCGGGCCTACGACCCGGACTTCCGCGCCTCGGTCCGGCCCGGCGACATTCTCGTCGGCGCGGGCAACTTCGGCTACGGCCATCCGCACTATCCGCCGATGCGGGCGATGCGCCATCTCGGCATCGCCGGGGTGGTGGCGGAGTCCTTTTCGCCCGGCTACTGGCGTGGCGAGATCTCGATGGGGTTCCCGCAGGCGAGCTGCCCGGGGATCCTCGGCCTCGTCGAGCGCTGGGACGAGATCGAGGTCGATTGGGACGCGGCTGAAGTCCGCAATCTCACCCGAGGCCGCTCGCTGCCGTTCGAGCCGCTCGCGCTCGCCGACCGCGAGATGCTCGATGCCGGCGGCCTGCTTCCCTACCTGAAACGCCCGGTCGCCGGCCACTGACGAGGAGTCACGCCCCATGAATTCCGCCACCCTCCGCGATTATCGCGATCGCGTCCTCGCCCAGAAGACGGTCTGGGCCGCCGGCGCCTTCGACGCGCTCTCCGCGCGCTACATCGAGGCCGCCGGCTTCGACGCGGTGATGACCTCCGGCTTCGGCGTCTCCGCCTCGTTTCTGGGGCTGCCCGACGCCGAGCTCTACACCATGACCGAGAACCTGACCGTGGTCCGCAACGTCACCGCCGTGACCAAGATCCCGGTCGTCGCCGACATCGACACCGCCTATGGCAACGCCATCAACGCCATGCGCACGATCCGCGAATTCGAGGGCGCGGGCGTGGCGGCGGTGATCATGGAGGACCAGGTCTCGCCCAAGCGCTGCCCGATCTGCGTCGGCGGGGTCGAGGTCGTGCCGATCGACGAGGCGGTCGGCAAGATCCGCGCGGCGGTGGCGGCGCGCTCCAATCCCGACATGCTGATCATCGCCAGGACCGACGCGGCGACCGAAGAGGAGGCGATCACCCGCGCCAAGGCCTATGTCGCCGCCGGGGCCGACGTGATCCAGCCGATCAGCAAGTGCTTCTCCTCGATCGAGGGCCTCAGGGCGCTGCGCCGCGAGGCCGGCGTGCCGCTCTCTCTGCAGATCCTCGGCTGGCTCGAGAAGAAGCTCACTCCGGCGGAGATCGAGAGCGTCGCCGGCATGGCGACCTTCGCGCTCGTGCCGCTGATGACCGCCGCCAAGGCGATGCAGGAGAACCTCGCCGAACTCGCCCGCAGCCGCAGCACGGCGAACCTGCCGCGCCCGGTCCAGAGCCACGATCCCTTCGTCGAATTCATCGGCTTCAAGGAGATCGAGGCCCATCAGCTCGAGTATCTGCCCCCGGTCTCCGGCGCGAGCCGGCCCGCCGGCTGATCCTCGGGCGCCCCTGCTCCGTCCGATCCTCCTCGCTCGCGACGCGGGTCGACCCGTCGGACGGTCGTCCCGTGAGGGATGTCCCTATGACCGAACCGCAGCTTCGTCCTCACTACGTCACGGTCTCCTCCGGCCAGATCGGCCTCGCCCGCGCCGGATCGGGTCCCGGCCTCACGGTCCTGGCGAGCCCGATGATCGGCGCCACCGTGACCGCGCGCCGGCTCGCCGCGCTCCTGCCCGGGTGGTCGATCACCGCCCTCGCCCTGCCGGGCACGGGCGGCTCGGCGGCGGTTCCGGTCGACGATCTCGACGGGATCGCCGCCGCCCTCGCCGAGGCGATCGAGCGGCTCGGGCTCGCGGGCACGGCGCTCGTCGCCTGCGACCTCGCGGCGGCGGTTCTGCCGGCGCTCTTCGCCCGGCTCGGCAGGCCGCCCCTCGCCTTCGGTGTCGGCCTCGACGCGGCGCGGGCACGGGCGGCGCATGGTCCCGCGCTGCCGCCGCTCGCGCCGACCACCGACGGAACCCATCTCCAGGCGCTGTGGAGCCACCTGCGCGACACGCATCTCCTCGACCCCGCCGATCCGACCCAGGCGACGCCTTCGGGCGAGCCCCTGCCCTCGCCCGAGGACCTCGACACGAGTTTCGTCGCCGCCGCCGTACGGCCCGAGGCTTACGCCGCGCTCCACCGGATCCTGACGGCGGCACTCGCGCGCTACGCCGCGCTCGACGGCGTGACACCTCTCGGCGTCACCGCCGATCTCGTCGCGGCGCTGCCGGCCCCGTCCGGCCCGGGGGCCCCGGCGCTGCCGCCGACCGCGCCACGGCCGGAGCGGGAGATCTGGTACGACTTCGTCGAGACGGCGCGCGGCCGCGTTCATCTGCGCCGCGCCGGGTCCGGGGGCACGCCGCTCCTGGTGCTGCCGACCGGCGGCGGGTCCTCGGAACAGTTCGCCCCGGTCGTGTGCGGGCTCGCCGAGGGGCGGACGGTCTTCGCCGTCGACTATTTCGGCAACGGCCTGTCGGACCGGCGCGACGGCGCGGTCGAGGTCGCCGATCTCGCCGTCGATGCGGCCGCCGTCATCGAGGCCCTCGGCTTTTCCGCCGTCGACGTCTGGGGCTCGCACACGGGAGCGCTGGTCGGCCTCGAGCTGGCGGTGAGCCGGCCCGATCTCGTCGGCCGGCTGGTGCTCGAGGGGCCGGTCTTCGTCGCGCCGGACTTCCGCGACGACCTCCTCGACAACTATTTCCCGACGATCGAACCGGACAAATGGGGGTTGCACCTGCCGCTCGTGTGGAATTGGCGGCGCGACATGTTCCTCTATTGGCCGTGGTATCGGGTATCGCGCGACGCCGTGCGCCGCCTCGGCCTGCCGAGCCCGCAGGACCTGCACTGCTACGCGATCGGCATCCTCGAGAGCGGGCCGACCTACGATCGGGCCTATCGTTCGGCATTCCGATACGACACGCGCGCCCGGATGCCCCGTCTCGGCCACCCGGCGCTGGTCTGCGCCGGTCCCAACGACATGTTGATCAACGGATTGGCCGAGACGGAGAGGCTCGCGGTCGCCGGCGTCGAGGTCACGACGACGCCGACCACCGTGTGGTGGCCGACGCCCCCGGCCGATGCGGCGGCGGCGACGCTCGCGATCTACGACGCCTTCCTCAAGGGCTGAGCCCGGCGACGGGAGGCGGCCGGCGCGGCCGGTCGCCTCGTCGCGCACCTCACGAGAGATAGGCCTCGAGCACCTCGGGGTTCTGCTTCAGCTCGTCCGGCCGCCCCTCGACGACGATCTGGCCGCGCTTCATCACCCAACCGTAATCGCAGATCGAGAGCGCGATGGCGGCGTTCTGCTCGACCAACAGGATCGACTGACCCTGCTTGTGGAGGGCGACGATCGCCTCGAAGACGAGATCGACGATCGCCGGGGCGAGGCCCATCGAGGGTTCGTCGAGCACCAGCATCTGCGGCTTGGTCATCAGCGCGCGGCCGATCGCCAACATCTGCTGCTCGCCGCCGCTCATCAGGCCCGCCTTCTGGCGGCGCCGTTCGGCGAGGCGGGGGAAGAGCTGGTAGACGCGGTCGACGAGGTCGGGTTCGTCGGCGCGGCCGGAGAAGCGGCTGAGCTCGAGGTTCTCCTCGACCGTCAGCGGCGCCACCACCATGCGCCCCTCGGGCACGAAGGCGAGGCCGGCCCTGACCACCTTGTGCAGCGGCAGTTTCGAGATCTCGCGATCGTCGAGCCGGATCGAGCCCTGGACCGGCCGATGGAGGCCGGCGATGCTTCGCAGTGTCGTCGACTTGCCGGCGCCGTTCGCCCCGAGCAGGACGGAGAGCGAGCCCGCCTCGACCTTCAGATCGACGCCGCGCACCGCTCGAATGGCGCCGTAGTCAGCGGAGAGCCTGGATACGTTCAGCATCGGTCTTCCGTCCGAAATAAGCTTCTTGGACATCGGGGTCGGCGAGGCAGGTGGCCGGATCGCCGGTCGCCAGTAGACGGCCGAAGTTCACCACCGTGCAGTCGTCGCAGAACTCGGTGACGAGCCCCATGTTGTGCTCGACCATGAGAATGGTGAGCCCGGCGTCGCGCAGTTCATGGACGAGGCGGCCGATGGCGGTCGCCTCCTGGTGATTCATGCCGGCAGTCGGCTCGTCGAGAAGCAGGAGCTTCGGCCGGGAGCCGAGCGCGCGGGCGATCTCGATGCGGCGTTGTTCGCCGTAGGAGAGCGTCTCGGCGAGTTCGTCGGCGCGATGGTCCATGGACACGCGCGCGAGCAGCGAGAGCGCATGCTCGCGGGTCCTGACCCAGGCGGCGCGCGCCGAGGGAAGACCGAGGAAGGAGGCGAAGACCCCGACCTCGCGGGTGAGCCAACACCCGGTCATCACCTGCTCGAGCACCGTCATGCCCGAGAACAGGCGGACGTTCTGATAGGTGCGGGTGATGCCGAGGGTGGCGATCGCCTGCGGCTGCATCGCCTCGAGCGAGCGTCCCTCGAAGCGGATCGCGCCGGAGGTCGGGTGGAAGAGACCCGTGATCAGATTGATCAGGGTCGTCTTGCCGGCACCGTTCGGGCCGATGAGGCCGTGGACGCTGCCGCGCGTCACCCGGGTGGAGAGGCCGCCGACCGCGGTCACGCCGCCGAAGGTCTTCACCACCGTGTCGAGTTCGAGGAGCGGACGGGACAAGGCGGCGTCAGACATCGGTCCCCTCCTCCGCGCTCACGCGGCGCCGGGCGGCGCGGCGCAGGCCGACGGCTCTCGGATCGACGAGGCCGCGCGGCAGGAAGATCATGATGACCAGGAGCACCACGCCCTTGGCGACGTCCTCGATCGCCGGCAACACCGACTGCATGGTGACCGGCAGCGCCGTGAACACCGCCGCGCCGACGATCGGGCCGAACCAGTGGAACGAGCCGCCGAGCACGGTGGAGGCGATCATGGTGAAGGCCATGCCGATGAAATAGGTCTCCGGCGAGATGAACTGCAGCGTGAAGGCGAGCGCCGCGCCGCCGATGCCACCGACCGCTCCGCTGATGACGAAGGCGGTGAACTGGATCCCACGCGGCGGGATGCCCATGGTCGACGCGACGGCGGCGTCCTCGCGGACGGCGCGCGCGGCGAGCCCGTACCAGGAGCGATGAAGTCGCCAGAACACCGCCGCGACGAGGGCGAGGAGGATCACCAGATCCCCCATGGGCACCGACATCGGCACCACCAGGCCGTTGACGCCGCCGGTGAGGAGCGGCGTGTTGAGCACCGTGACGCGGGTGATCAACACCAGCGCCAAGCTGGCGAGCGCCATCCAGTGGCTGTCGAGCTTGAGGAAGGCGGCGGCCACGACGGAGCCGGCGACGGCGCCGCCGATCCCGGCGAGGGCGAAGGCCGGCCAAAGGCCGATGCCGAGATGGGCGACGCTCTGCGCCGCCAGGAAGCCGCCGACCGCCGCGAAGACCACGGTGGTGAAGCTCAGAACGCCGGTCGACAGCACCGCGTAGGTCGACAACGCGAAGAGCGCGTTGACCATGGCGAAGGCGATGGTCGAGCCGTAGGCCGCCCACAGATCGAGAAGGGTCTCCATGGCATCAGGCCCTGACGAAGCCGGCGCTTCCGAAGAGGCCGCGCGGACGGGCCACCAGGAAGATCAACAGCAGGGAATAGGTGAAGCCGTCGCGCAGGGCGGTCGACACGTATTGAGCGACGAAGACCTCAATGATGCCGAGCAGGATACCGGCGATCGCCGTGCCGCGCACGTCGTCGTAGCCACCGACCACGACCGCGGCGAACCCCTTGAGCATCAGCCCTTCACCGAGGGTGAAGGAGACGTTGGAGGTCGCCGCCCCGGCGAGGACACCGGCGAGGCCGGAGGTGGCGCCCGCGAGGAACGCCGTGAGCAGGATCACCATTCGGGCATTGACCCCGCCGAGGGCGGCGGCGACCTCGTTCCAGCCGACCGCGCGCATGGCGGTGCCGAGGCGGGTCTTCTGGATGAGGAGGTGGATCCCGATCGTGCAGACGATCAGCACCGCGATGATGATCAGCTGGAGTTGGCCGACCTTCATCGGCCCGATGTCGATCATCCCGCTCGGAAAGCTCGCCGCCGGGAAGGCGAGGCTCTGCTGCTCGGTGGCGAAGCCAGCGAGGCTGTCGAGAATGATCCAGAAGGCGATCGAGGTGATGAGCGCCCCGAGCATTCCGGCCTTTCGCGACCGCAGCGGTTGGAACGCGATCTGATCGACGGCGAGGGCGAGGAGGCCGCCGGCGGCGACCCCCACACCGACCGCGACGGGGAAGGGCAGCCCCGCCCGCTCCACCACGTAATATCCGACGATGGCGGCCCAACTGGCGTAGGTGCCGTGCGCGGCATTGAGAATGCCGAGCGTGGAGAACACCAGACCGAAACCGATGCCGAACAACGCGTAGAGCGAACCGAGCGCCCACCCGTTCAAGGCCTGCTCGAGGAACAGGATCATCTCACTTGGGCTCCCAGGCGACGACCTTGCCGTCCTTCGACCAATTGACCACCAACGCCTTCTGGACGTCGGCCTGACCGGCGACCATCGGCAGACCACCGTAGACGTTGTGCTCGATCGAACCGACCTTCGCCAAGGCGGTGGCGAGCGCCTCGCGGTTCGCCTTGCCGGAGAGCGACTTCAGACCCTGCGACATGTACCAGACCGAGGTGTAGCCCTGGGCGGCGTAGGTGTCGGGCAGTTCGCCGAACTTCTTCTGGAAAGCGTCGGCGAAGGCCTTGGCCTCGGGGCTCGACGAGACCCCGGCGGCGAAGGCGATCGGGAAGGGAACGCCGGCGAGCGGCTCGCCGATCTTCTTGAAGACGGCGTTGGGCGCGATGACGTCGGAGGCGGTGATCGCCCCGGCATAGCCACGGTTGCGCAGCGCCGCGATGATGCCGGCGGCCGGGGTCTGGGTGGTCCAGACCATGATCAGATCCGGGTTCATGCCCATCGCCTGGGTCGCAGGTGCCGTGAAGTCGGTGTCGGCGGAGAGGATCGACACGACGCCGGCGGTCTTGACGCCCGCGCCCTCCATCACCTTCTGGGCCGCCTTGAAGCGGTTCTGGAAGCCCTCGTTGTCGGCGTTGACGAAATAGGCGACCGACTTCGGTTTCATCTTGTCGACGATGAGCTGGGTCATCTTCACTTCCTGGGGACCGGGAAGGGCGACGACCGAGCTCACGTAGGGCGGCTGCGGCAGGCCGGGCAGCGTGGCGCCGTAGAACACCAGCGGGATCTTGGCGTTGGCGGCGACCGGGCGCATCGCGCCGGCGACCGGCGACAGGATGCAGCAGGTGACGGCGAGGACGTTGCGATCGGCGACGAACTGCGTCATCGCCTGGACCGCGCGCGCCGCGTCGGATCCGCTCTCCTTCTCCGACAGTTTCACCGTGACGCCGGAGCCGATCCACTTCGAGGCGTTGATCTCCTCGACCGCGACCTGGGCGCCGCGATGGTAGGACACGCCGGCGGCGGCGAGCGGGCCGGTCGTCTCGGTCACGAAGCCGAACACGTATTCACCGGCGGCGGGCTGAGCACCGGCCGTACCGGCGCCGAACATCACCGTCGCCGCGAGCAGACCTGCCCCCATGCCGGCGAGCTTGTTCCTGTCGATCATCGCCTAGATCCTCCCCGGACGTTTTTTTTGGACGTTCGACCGGCCCGGCCATCCGACACCATCGGGGCCGATCGTTTCGAAGCGTCGCGTCGGGGGAGAGGAGACCCGTCGTCGAGCCGACGGCTTCGGCCTGCGCCGTTCCGCCGGGCCGAGCGTCACGCCACGACCCCACTCGATCGGCCCAGGCCGACGAGGTCTCGGGTCGCGCCCTCCTCCGATACGACTGTTTTCGTCGTTTCGAAGACCTTAGGCGTAACCCGATCTGCCTGTCAATAGATAAAACTCGTGTTATTGGATGACACGACTTGAGCGCGACGACGGCGGTTCGCGTGTCACGACGCGATCCCCTCGCCGCCTCAACGGCCGCCGCGCAGACGGCGTTCGATCTTCTCCGCCGCCGCGAGCAGGCGATCGAGATGGACCGGGCGGCCGCGCCCGACCATCTGCGGGGTCAGGCCCGCCATCGAGATGCAGCAGACGATCTCGCCGTCGTGGCCGCGCACCGGCACGGCGAGCGCGGTCAGGCCGACGGCGACGTCGTCGATCGCGCATTCCCAGCCGCGTTCGCGGATCTTGGCCAATTGCTCGCGGAACTTCGCCGGGTCGGTGACGCTCTTCGGCGTCATCGCCACCAGCGGCCGTTGCAGCGCCACGTCGATCTCCGCCTCGGAGCGATAAGCGAGCAGCAGTTTGGGGGCGCCGCCGCAATTGTAGGGCAGCGTGCCGCCGACGGCCCACCAGTGGACCTCGATGCCCTTCATGTCGTGGATGCGCTCGAGGCAGACGACGTCGCCGTCGTCGTAGACCGACACGAAGGCGGTGATGTGCAGATCGGCGGCGAGCTCGGTCAGAACCGGCACCGCGACGGCGCGCAGATCGACGTCGTCGGCGACATTGGCGGCGAGGTCGCGGATCGCCCGGCCGAGGCGATAGTGCTGGGTCGCCTGATCCTGGGCGATGAAGCCGGCGTCCATCATGGTCAGGAGCAGGCGCCGCGTCGTCCCCTTGTCGAGGCCGGTGACGTTGGTCACCTCGGCGAGCGACTGAAGGCTCTTGTCGGCGAAGGAACCGAGGATGGCGAGCGCGCGGCTGACGGCTCTCACGTTGTGGGTCGAGGCGGATTTCGTCGTCGGCATCCTGAGCTTCCCGTCGAGTGTCGGACCGGCGACGGCCGAAGATCGGACCGTCGCCACCATCGTCATGCCCCCCGGCCGGCGTCGGCCGATCCGGGTCGCCGTCGCGCGAAACGGCTCGAAAGCGCCGAATTTCCTCGGCCCCACCGCGGCGCGGCGGAGGTCGCGACGACGGCGGAACCCTATCATGTCACAGAATGACACGCAAGTTACTTATTGACACAATCGGTGAGCGATGTTTCCTTCCCCGATACGCGAGCACGATCCTCGCGTCCGCCGGCCGCAGAATGCCGGCGATCCGTCTCGCCGCGGCTCGACGATGCGATCCGCGAGCGGCGCCACGACAGGAGGAACGACCATGACCACGCTTCGCACGGAAGCAACGCAGACGCGCGACGCGTTGGACGAGATCGATCTCCGTCTCGGTTCGGGGCGCGTGTCGAGGGACGACACGACACGCGATTACTACGCGAACGACATCTTCTGGCAACCGGGTATCCGCCCGCTCGGCGTCGTGATGCCGCAGACCCGCGAGGAGACCGCCGAGGCGGTCCGCATCGCCACCGCCGGAGGCCTCGCGGTGGTGCCGCGTGGCGGCGGCATGTCCTACACCAAGGGTTACCTGCCCGACCGCGCCGGCTCGGTCGTCGTCGACACGCGCCGGATGAACCGGGTGCTCGAGGTCGACGTCGACGGCATGTACGTGACCGTCGAGGCCGGCTGCACCTGGGCGCAGGTCGCCGAGGCGTTGGAGGGCACCGGGCTCCGGACCGGCTATTGGGGGCCGCTCTCCGGCGTCGCCGCCACGGTCGGCGGCGCCTTGTCGCAGAATTCCGCCTTCTTCGGATCGGCGCTCAACGGGACGGTCGCCGAATCGGTGCTCGGGATCACCGTGGTTCTCGCCGACGGGCGCCTCGTCACGACGGGCTCGGGAGGCCGGCGCGGCGCCAAGCCCTTCACCCGTTACGGCGGACCGGACTTCACCGGGCTCTTCATCGGCGACAACGGCGCCTTCGGCATCAAGGTCGCGGCGACGCTGCGCCTGTGGCCGCGTCCGAGCGAGGTCGGCTTCCTCTCCTTCGGCTTCCCGTCGATGGCGGCGATGGCGGCGACGCAGGTGGAGATGGCCCGCACGCGTCTCGTCGCCGAGGGGTTCGGCATCGACCGCAACAAGGCGAACCATTCGGCGAGCGTCAATCGCATCTCCGACGGGCTGAAGACTCTCGGCAACCTCGCCAAGGCCGGCAAGTCGGTCTTCCAGAGCGTCAAGGACGTGGCCGGGGCGGTCGCGGGCGGCACCGCCTTCCTCAAGGCGCACGCCTTCACCCTCCACATCGTCACCGAGGGGCGCACGGCGGAGGAGCTGAAGGCCTCGATCGAGATCCTGCGCGCGATCGGCAAACGTCACGGCGTCGAGATCGAGAACACCGTGCCGAAGGTGATGCGCGCGAAGCCGTTCTCGCCGGTGCGCGGCATGCTCGGGCTCGACGGCGAGCGCTGGGTGCCGATCCACGCCGTCTTCCCGCTCGGCGACGCCCAGAAGGTGGTCGCCGCCAACGAGGCCTATTTCGCCGAACGCCGCGCCTTCATGGAAGAGCACGGCATCCTCTATTCGGTGATGAGCATGACCGTCGGCACCGAGTTCTTCCTCGAACCCGCCTTCTATTGGCAGGACGAGATCACCCCGCTCCACCAGGCGAGCGTCGGCGCCGACGTGGTGAAGCCGTGGCTCGACCGGCCGGCCGCGCCGCGGACGCGCGCCGCCGTCGTCGAGTTGCGTCGGGGTTGCCAGGAGCTCTACGCCGGGCTCGGCGGCGTCAGTTGGCAGATCGCCCGCGACTACCCGTTCGAGAGCATCCTCACGCCGGAGACCTGGTCGCTCGCCGTCGACGTCAAGCGCGCGCTCGACCCCGAAGGCCTGATGAACCCCGGCTCGCTCGGCCTCGCCAAGGGCTGAGCGCAACGTGATCTCGCCGCGCCACGGGAGCCCCCCGCGACGCGGCGTGTCGTTTCGAGGACGGAGACAGGCCACGCATAAGCGCCCTCGCGAAGTCCCTGCCCTACCCGTCTGTGTGGCCTCAGCCGAGGAGTTCGCGACCGAGGGCGGCGGCGACTTCGACCATGGCGGCGGCGCCGGCCGCATCGGTGCTCGAGGCATTGCCCGAGAGATGGCGCTTCTTCACCCCCTGGCAGATCGCGGCGAAGCGGAAGGCGTGGAAGGCGATCCACAGGTTCCAGTCGGCCGGGGCCGGAAGACCGCTCGCCGCCGTGAAATCCGCTAGGAAGTCCGCCTCGCCCGGCAGACCGGCCGCGTCGCGATCGACCCCGCCGAGGCCCTTGATGTAGCCCTGCGGCGGCAGCCGCAACATGGTGCAGAAATAGGTGAGATCGACCAGCGGCGTGCCGAGGGTCGACAGTTCCCAGTCGAGGATCGCGAGGATGCGCGGCTCGCTCGGGTGGAAGATCAGATTGTCGATGCGGAAGTCGCCGTGGACGAGGGCGACGCCGTCGTCGTTCGGCGTCCAGCCGCCGAGGCGATCGATCAGCGCCTCCATGTCGGGGACCGTCTCGGTCTCGGAGGCGCGATATTGCTCGACCCAGCGCCGGATCTGCCGGCCGACGTAGCCGCCGGCACGGCCGTAATCGCCGAGGCCGACCGAGGCGGGATCGAGACGGGCGAGTTCGCCGAGGACGCGGGCGATCTCCAGGTGATAGGCCCGCCGCTCCGCCGGCGCGATCTCCGGCAGGGCGGGATCCCAGAAGATCCGCCCCTCGACGTGATCCATCACGAAGAAGGGCGTGCCGACGATCGCGGCGTCCTCGCAGAGAAGATGGGCGCACGGCACCGGCACGGCGGTCGGACCGAGCGCCTTCATCACGCGATATTCGCGCTCGACCGCATGCGCCGAGGGCAGCAACACGCCGGGCGGCTTGCGCCGGAGCACCCAGCGCCGGCCGCCCGCCTCGAGAAGGAAGGTCGGGTTCGACTGACCGCCGGCGAACTTGCGGGCGGTCACGGGGCCGCGAAACCCGTCGAGCTCGGCCGCGAGCCAGGGTTCCAACCGATCGAGATCGAGACGTGCGACGTCGTTCATGCGGACCGTCCGGCGTGGCGGCGCAGGGTCTGGCGACCGAGGCTCATGAGGTGGACGGCGTCGGGGCCGTCGGCGATGCGGATGGTACGGGCGTATTTCCATGCCTCGGCGAGGAACGTGTCCTGGCTGACGCCCATGGCGCCGTGGATCTGGATCGCCCGGTCGATCACCGTCTGGGCCATCGAGGGGGCGACGATCTTGATCATGGCGATCATGTCGCGCGCGGCCTTGTTGCCCTTGCGGTCCATCTCGTCGGCGGCGGCGAGGGTGAGGAGGCGGGCCTGGGTGATCTCGCAGACGCTGCGGGCGATCTCCTCGCGCACGCTGCCCTGCTCGGCGAGGGGGCGGCCGAAGGCGACGCGCTCGGCGGCGCGCCGGCAGGCGGTCTCGAGCGCGCGCTGGGCGCAGCCGACGAGGCGCATGCAGTGATGGATCCGCCCGGGCCCGAGCCGGCCTTGCGCGATCTCGAAGCCACGCCCGGGTCCGAGCAGCATGTTCGCCTTGGGCACGCGGACGTTCTCGAAGACGATCTCGGCGTGACCATGCGGGGCATCGTCGCCGCCGAAGACCTCCATGGCGCGGACGAGGCGCACGCCGGGAGTCGCGCGCGGCACCAGAACCATCGACTGTTGGCGATGGGTCTCGGCGGTGGGGTCGGTCTTGCCCATGACGATGAAGATCTCGCAGCGCGGATCCATGGCGCCGGAGGCCCACCATTTGCGCCCGTCGATCACCAGATCGTCGCCGTCCTCGCGGATCGAGCAGCGCACGTTGGTGGCGTCCGACGAGGCGACCTCGGGCTCGGTCATGCAGAAGGCGGAGCGGATGCGCCCCTCGAGGAGCGGCGTCAGCCACCTCTCCTTCTGCGCCGGCGTGCCGTAGCGGACCAGGACCTCCATGTTGCCGGTGTCCGGGGCGTTGCAGTTGAACACCTCCGCGCCGATCGGCGAGCGGCCCATGATCTCGCAGAGCGGAGCATATTCGAGATTGGTGAGGCCGGCGCCGAGATCGGATTCGGGCAGCCACAGGTTCCAAAGACCAGCCGCCCGCGCCTTTTCCTTCAGCTCCTCCATGATCGGCGGAATGGTCCAGCGGTCGGCGGCACTCGCCATGTGGCGGTGATAGACCGCCTCCGCGGGAAGGACGTGTTCGTCCATGAAGGCGGTCAGCCGGTCCGCGATCTCGCGGGTCTTTTCGGAAAGCGTGAAGTCCACGGGGATCGTCTCCTCGAATGGCGCCCGGCCTCGGCCGGGTCTCTCGTCTCGCGTCAGAAGCCCTTCAGGAGCGCCCCGCCGTCGACCGACAGCACCGTGCCGGTGACGAAGCTGCCGGCGTCGGAGGCGAGCAGGAGCACCGGACCGTCGAGCTCGCGGAGCTGCCCGAGGCGGCCGGGCTGGAGCCGCTCGACATAGGCCGCGCCCTTTTCGCTCGCGAAGAAGTCGGCGTTGATCTCGGTCTCGAAATAACCGGGCGCGATCGCGTTGACGCGCACGCCCCGGCGCCACAGTTCCAACGCCATGACGCGGGTCAGATGCAGCACCCCGGCCTTGGCGGTGGCGTAGTTCGCCTGGTTCTTCTGCACGGCGAGGCCGAGCGCCGAGGCGATGTTGACGATCGAGCCGCGCCCCTTCGCCGCCATGCGCCGGCCGGCCTCCTGCGCCACGCGCCAGACGCCGGTCAGATCGGTGTCGAGCACCTTCGCCCAGGCCTCCTCGCTCATCTCGAGGAAGGGCGCGGTGTCGGCGACGCCGGCGTTGTTGATCAGCACGTCGATCGATCCGAGTTCGGCCTCGGCGAGCGTCATGCCGGCGGCGACGCTCGCCCGGTCGGTGACGTCCATCTCGACGACGAGGATGCGCCGGCCGGTCTTCGCGATCTCCACCGCCGTCTCCTCCAGGCGATCGCGCCGACGGGCGGCGATCGCGACGTCGGCGCCGGCCTCGGCGAGCGTGCGCGCCAGATGGCGGCCGATGCCGCTCGAGGCGCCGGTCACGAAAGCGGTGCGGCCCTCGAGCCGGAACGGGGTCATTTCGACCGACGACATCGATACCTCCGAAATTGGGGTGGGAACGGCGGCCTCAAGAACCGATCATCTCGCGCAGGGCGCGCTTGAGGATCTTGCCGTTGGGATTGCGCGGCAGCCCGTCCTCGAGAAAGGTGACGAAGTCCGGCACCTTGTAGTCGGCGAGGATCCGGCGGCAGTGGTCGCGGATCTCCGCCTCGTCGAGATCGGCGGTCTTGGCGGTGACGAAGACGTGGAGCTTCTCGCCCAGCACCGGATCGGGATGGGAGACCGCCGCCGCCTCGACCACGCCGGGGTGGTGGGAGAGCGCGTTCTCGACCTCGACGGAGTAGATCTTGAAGCCGCCGCGATTGATCACGTCGTTCTTGCGATCGAAGAGGCGCAACATGCCGTCGTGACCGAGGCTGCCGACGTCGCCGGAGCGCCAATAGCCGTCGACGAAGGAGGTCTCGGTCGCCTCCGGCCGCTCCCAATAGCCACGGATGGTCATCGGGCCCCGGATCCAGACCTCGCCGGTCTCGCCGGGGGCGACCTCCTTGCCGGCATCGTCGACGATCCGGAGATCGCCGAGCGGAACCGGCGCGCCGACCGAGTCGATGCAGGCCCGGCTCATGCCCTGCGGCACCAGCGAGATGATGGTGGCGCACTCGGTCGAGCCGTAGGCGTTGAGGAGATGGAGCGCCGGCAGACGCTCGGCCATCGCCTCGATGCTGGCGACCGGCATCGGCGCGCCGCCGAAGCCGCCGATGCGCCAGGCCGAGAGATCTAGGCCGGAGAGATCGCCGCGCAGCAGAATGAGATTGTACATCGCCGGGACCAGCACGGTGGTCGTCATCTTCTCCCGCGCGGCGAGCGTCAGGAAGGCGGCGACGTCGAAGGCGCGCATCATGATCACGCAGCCGGCGACCCGGATCATCGAGGTGAGGATGGCGACGAGCCCGGTCACGTGCGAGGCCGGCACGGCGAGGATCGACCGTTCGCCCTCCTCGAACTCCCAGCATTCCTGAAAATGGATCGAGGAGTGGACGATGTTCACATGGGAGAGGATCGCGCCCTTCGGCCGTCCGGTGGTGCCGGAGGTGTAGAGGATGACGGCGCCGTCCTCCTCGGACACGTCGACGGGCGCGGCCGACGTCTCGGCGATCATCGCCTCGAAGTCGTCGCCGTCGGCGACCGCGCCGCCGACGGCGATGCGCAGGCGCAGGTCCGGCTCCGCCTCGGGCGCGGGCAGCCGGTCGGCGAGATCGGCCTCGAAGAGGATCGCCGTCGCCCGGCAATCGTCGAGCACGAAGGCGAGGCCGACCGCGGACTCGCGGATCCCGACCGGAACCGCGATCGCGCCGATACGCACGATCGCCAGAAATGCCGTGATGAAATCGGCGCGATTGGCGAGAAACAGCACCACCCGGTCACCACGCGACACGCCGCGCGCCGCGAGGCCGGCGGCGAGGCGGCCGACGCGTTCCTCCATGTCGCGATAGGTGAGACGCGTCGGGCCGTCGACGACGATCTCGTTCGTCGGCGCGCGTGCGACGGCGGCGCGGAACATGGCGTCGATCGACGTCGGGCGATCGACGTAGCACGGCACCAGACGCGAACCGAACAGCAGCTCACGCCGCTTGGCGAAGCGGTCCTTCCACGCAGACACTCGCGTTCCTCCCGATCCGGCCGCGTTCACCCGGCTCTCGATCAAGCGTTTCATTACATGAACCACTGTTCACATATTGACACGATCGAGACCATCGCGCAAGGCGCGACGGAGCGCACGGACGATCCGCCCGCGAGCGGACCGATCGCTCGTGGGGGTGTCCATGACGAGTGAGAAAGGTCGTTCGACGTGGGAGAGGTCGCGCGCGCCGGAGGCGGCGGACGCCGGCTCGTCACCGGGGTCCGGAAGGAGGTACGCGATCGAGACGTCGATCGCGGCGACCGAGCGCGCCCTCGACCTCCGACCTCGGCTTCAGATGCCGGTCGCGGCGATCGCCCGGGCGACGGCCGCCGGCACCGGCTCGACGATCTCGACGCCGGCGAAGGCGAGGCCTCGGGCGGCCTCGGCGAGCGGGCCGCCGCCGATCACCAGGGCCGCGACGTCGCGTTCGGCGATCGCCCGGCGCGACGCCGCCTCGAGCGCGCGCGGCAGCAGCATCGGGTCGCCGGTGACGGTGGCGGCGTCGCCTTCGGTCAGCACCACCCCGGCGAATTCCTTCGCGAGGCCGAGGCGCTCGGCCATGGCCGTGATCGAGCCGACGAGCGCGGGGGTCGTCGTCACCACGGCGAAACGGCGCCCGCCGGCCGCGCCCGCGCGCATTCCCGCCTCGCCGATCCCGATCACCGGCACGGCGAGCCGTTCGGTGAGGGCCGCGCGTCCGGGATCCCCGAATGCGGCGACGATCACCGCGTCCGGCATGCGCGCCCGGATCGCCACCTCCGCCTCCGCGACCGCCTCGGCGGCGCGCGCCAAGGCCTCGGGGTCGGTGATCAGGGCGGCGCCGCGCGTCACCGTCAGGCCCTCGACGTCGACGCCCGCCGGGGCGGCGCGGGCGGCGATCCGGCGCATCGTCTCGGTCGTGGCGGGATTGGTGTTGGGATTGACGAGAAGGAGCCTCATTCGGCGGCCGCCCTGCCGAGCGCCCGGGCGACGAGGTCGTGGCGGCCGATCGCCTCCAGCCAATGGCGGGCGATGGCGTCGCGCCGGGCGAACCAGACGCCACCGCGCGTGGTGGCATGATCGAGGAAGCGTTCGAGCCCGGCGATACGGCCGGGGCGGCCGATGATCCTCAGATGCAGGCCGATCGACAGCATGCGCGGGGCGTCGGCGCCTTCCTCCCACAGGCGATCGAAGGCATCGATGCAGTAGCGGGCGAAGTCGTCGCCGAAGACGAAGCCGCCGGAGCGCTGGAAGCGCATGTCGTTGGTGTCGAAGGCGTAGGGGAGCACGAGGTGATCGGCGCCGCCGACTTCCACAAGATAGGGAAGATCGTCGTTGTAGGCATTGGAATCATAGAGGAACCCGCCTCTCTCGAGCAACAGGCGGCGGGTCGCCGGCGAGGTTGCGGAGCGGGTGTGCCAGCCGCGTGGGGGGGTGCCGGCAGCGGCCGTGATCGCCTCGACGGTGCGCGCGATCGCCAGCCGTTCCTCCGCCTCGCCCATGTGGGCGTGGCGTTCCCAGCGCCAGCCGTGGGCGGCGACCTCGTGGCCGTCGGCGACCGCCTCCTCGGCGATCCAGGGCGAGAGCGCGAGCGCGCGGCCGTTGGCGTTGAGCGTCGCCGGGGTGCCGAACCGGGCGAGCATCGCGCGGATGCGCGGCCAGCCGGCGCGGGTGCCGTATTCGAAATGCGATTCCATGCAGAGATCGCGGGCGCCCTCGATCTGCTCGACGACCTCGTAGGTCGCCTCGTTCGCCTCGTCGCCCTGGCCGATCGAGAGCTCGGCGCCCTCCTCGACGTTGACGACGACCGAGACGGCGAGCCGGGCGCCGCCCGGCCAGGAGACCTTCGGCGGACGGCCGCCGTAACCACGGAAATCGCGATCGGTGGTGAGAGTCTCGGTCATCACAGATCCGCCATCCGCCGGAGACCGACCATCCGATCGCCGATCACCAGGACGGCGGCGGCGAGCAGGATGAGGAGCGTGGAGACCGCGGCGATGGTCGGATCCGGGCTCTCCTCGACCATCTGCAGCATCTGGATCGGCAGGGTCTTGGTCCAGGCGTCGGTGAAGAAGATCGAGATCGGATAATTGTCCATCGAGGCGAGGAAGGCGAACATGCCGGAGGTCACGAAGGCGGGCGCGAGCGAGGGCACCAGCACCTTGGCGACCGCGCGCGGATAGGAGAGGCCGAGCGTCCGCGCCGCGTCGATCAGCGTGAAGTCGAAGAGCGCCAGCGAGGCGTAGACCGTGCGCACCACGTAGGGAAGCGTGATCACCACATGGGCGACGAGCAGGCTCGTCCAGACGTTGGTGAGGCCGGCGGCGCGATAGGCCTCGAGCATGGCGATGCCGACGACGAGGCCGGGCAGCATCAGCGGCGAGACCAGGAAGGTGACGATGCTCTCACGCGCCCGGAACTCGCCGCGCAGGAGGCCGATCGCCGCCAGCGTACCGAGGACCAGGGCGATCAGCGTCGAGAGGAAGGCGATCTGCACCGAGGTTCCCACCACGCTCCAGAGTTCGCGCGAGCGGCCGAGCGCCTCGTACCAGCGCAGCGACCAGCTCGGCGCCGGCAGGGTGAAGACCGCGCTCGAGCCGAAGGAGACGGCGACCGCGACGAAGAGCGGCGTCATCAGGAAGAGGACGGTCGCGCCGGCGGTGCACCAGACGAGGATGCGGGCGATGCGTTCGGTCGTGGTCACGAGGCACCTCCGAAGCGGCGCGACAGCTTGGCGCTGCCGACCACGACCGCGACGGCGAGGACGAGCAGGACGACCGCCGTGGTCGAGCCGAGTTGCGGGTTGCGCATGAAGAGGAAGGAGCGGCCGGTCAGCGTCGCCAGCGTCTGGAAGCGATCGCCGATGAGGAGGCTCGGCACCACGTACATCGACACCGCCATGGAGAAGACGAAGGCGACGCCGGTGACGATGCCGGGCAGCGACAGCGGCAGCGCGACGAGGAAGAAGCGGAAGAACGGTCCCGCCCCGAGCGTCGCCGCCGCCTCGTCGAGACGCGGGTCGACCAGCTTCAGCACCGAATAGATCGGCAGGATCATGAAGGGCACGAAGACGTTGACGGCGCCGACGACGAGGCCGGTCTCGGTGAAGAGCAGGCGTTGCGGCTCGTCCCAGACGTGCAGCCAGACGAGCGCCTGGGACACCACGCCGTCGCGCCGCAGCACGATCTGCCAGGCGAAGGCCTTGACCACCACGCCGACCGACAAGGGCAGAATGATCGCCACCAGGATCGCCGCCTGGGCGGCGCCCTTGGCCCGCGCCAGCGCGATCGCCGTCGGCCAGCCGATCACCAGCGAGACGAGGGTCACGGCGAGCGCGATGCGCAGCGTGTTGGCGATCACCATCCAGTCGAAGGGATCGGCGAAGAAGCGCACGAAGGAGGCGATCGACGGGGTGCCGTCGACCACGAAGGAATGGCCGAGGAGCAGCAGCAGCGGCAGGCCGTAGACGAGCCCGAGATAGCCCACCGCAGGGGCGACCAGCAGGCTCACCGGATCGAGGCGACGGAACCCGGTCATGACGCCTCCCCCTCGGCCGGAAAGACCAGCGTGTCCTCGAGCGCCCAGGAGAGGGTGAGGCGCGTCCCCTGCCCTGCCCCGTCGGGCAGGCTCGGCGCCTCCACCAGCACCCGGTCGCCCTCGGCGGCGGCACCGTGGAGAAGGACGCGGGCGCCCTGGAAGGCGACGTCGGTGAGCGTCGCGGCGACGGTGCAGGGGCCGGCCGCGTCGAGGCGGATGCGTTCGGGGCGGACGCCGACCACGGCGGCGCTGCCGGGATAGAGGTTGGCGCGGGCCGGAATGCGGCCGAGCGCCGTCTCGACCACGACCTCGCCGCCCGAGGCCGAGACGACGCGCCCGGCGAGGCGGGTCGAGAGGCCGACGAAGTCGAGGGCGAAGGCGGTCGCCGGACGGTGATAGATCTCGGACGGGGTGCCGAGCTGTTCGATGCGGCCGGCATGCATCACGGCGATCCGATCGGACATGGTCAGCGCCTCGTCCTGATCGTGGGTGACGAAGATCGCGGTGGTGCCGACCTCGCGCAGGATGCGTTTGAGGTCGATCTGCATCGCCTCGCGGAGCTTGCGATCGAGCGCCGAGAAGGGCTCGTCGAGCAACATCAGCTTCGGTTCGATGGCGAGCGCGCGGGCGACGGCGACGCGCTGTTGCTGGCCGCCGGAGAGCGCCTTGACCGGACGATCGGCGAAGGCGCCCATGCGCACGAGATCGAGATGGCGCTCGACCGAGGGCCCGATCTCGGCCGTCTTGCGGCCGCGCGCCTTGAGGCCGAAGCCGACGTTGCCGGCGACGTCGAGGTGGGGGAAGAGGGCGTAGTTCTGGAAGACCACGCCGACGTCGCGGCGGTGTGGCGGACGCCGGGTGATGTCGTCCCCATCGAGGACGACACGCCCGCCGTCCGGCGCGATCAACCCGGCGACGATGCGCAGCAGGGTCGTCTTGCCGCAGCCGGAGGGGCCGAGCAGCGAGACGAACTCGCCGCGCGCGACGGCGAGATCGACGCCGTCGAGCACGGTGGCGGCGCCGAAGGTCTTCGCCGCCGCGGCGACATCGAGAAAGCCGGGTGTCGTCGTCATGTCAGAGCGCCATCTCCCGATCCCAACGGGAGATCCAGTCGTTGCGCTTGGCCGCGACGTTCGCCCAGTCGATCTGGTGGATCTCGAGGTCCGCCGACAGGCCCGCCGGACGCGGCACGGCCGTGTTGGTGGCGAGCGAATGGGTCGGGCCGGCGAGTTGGGCCTGAAGTTCGGCGCCGAGCAGCTCGTTCACATAGGCGAAGGCGAGGTCGGACTGGGGGCCACCCTTGATCACCGCGATGCCCGAGGGCATGGCGAAGACGCCCTCGGCCGGGGCGACGAGGTCGATCGGCGCGCCGGCCGCCTTGCGCTCCAGCGCATAGGACGACATCGCCGGGCCGATCATCGAGGCTTCGCCCTGCTCGAGCAGATTGTAGGCCTGGGGCTGCTGCGTGTAGATCGTCAGCAGGTTGGGCTTCAGCGAGGCGAGCTTCTTGAAGCCGGCGTCGACGTCCGCCTGAGCCGCGTCGATGCCGAGCCCGGAGAGGAGACCCGCGACGAAGAGCAGCGGCAACCCTTCCGTGTTCTGCAGCGACGGGATGACGATGCGGCCCTTGTATTTCGGGTCGAACATCTCGGCCCAGGACTTGGGCGGGGTCGGCATGGTCTTGGTGTTGTGGGCGATGCCGAGCCAGGGCTGGAGATAATTCGCCCACATGCCGTCCATGTGGATCGCCGCCGGCGTGATCTCGGCGAGATTCGGCACCTTTGCCGGGGTGAGCGGCTCGAGCAGGCCTTCCTTGACCGCCAGGATCATCACCGGATCGTCCATCTGGACGACCGACATGTACTGGCTGCCCTTGTTCTTCTGCATCTTCTCGAGGTTCACCAACGAGCGGGTGCCCTCGAAGATCACCTTGGCGCCGTACTTCTTCTCGAAGGCGGGGACGACGATGCTCTCGACCCACGGCTTGTGACCGGCGGCGCCGCCGACGACCAGTTCCTTGGTCTGCGCCCTGAGAATCGCGGGGGCGGAGAGAAGAGCCGTACCGGCGACCGCGCCGCGGAGCAGGGTCCGGCGGGAGGGGCGGATGGAGTTCACGTCCATTGATCGAGCCTCATTTTGGCGACGCCTCTCTGGGCGACCGGTCATGCTTCGCAAGGCGCATGCCATCCGATCACCGGACGGTCGCGCGTTCGAATTCCCCGTGAAATCAATGACGTATTTCCGGACCTCCGATCTACGGCATCCATGCGGACGGCGCTCTTTCGGCGCAAATTGTGCACAATTGCCGTATCATTGTGCAATCTATTTCGTCGGGAACGGATGGACAGCGCGGCCGCTTCGGATGCATTTTCACGGGACTTCAGAGGGACCACCGATGCCGCCGATGGACGAAGCCGCGATCCACGCGATCCTCTCGCGGGTCATTCTCTCCAGACGCCTGCCGGGCCGGACCAAGCTCGGCGAAGTGCGGCTCGCCGAACTCTTCGGGGTCAGCCGCGAGCGCATCCGCAAGGTGCTGCACCGGCTCGGCCACGAACGGCTGATCGACGTGGTCAAGAACCGGGGCGCGTTCACGGTGGCGCCGGATCTCTCCGAGATCCACGTCGTCTTCGAGGCGCGGCGGATCCTCGAGGGGGGCATCGCCGCCCATCTCGCCGAGCGTCTGACCGACGCCGGGATGCTGCGGCTGCGCGAGCATGTCGAGCGCGAGGCGGAGGCGTTGCGGTCCGGCGACCGCGCCACCTGGCTGAAGCTCTCGGCCGAATTCCACGTTCTCCTCGCCGAGCTGACCGAGAACCCGATCATCGTGCAACAGGCGCGCGAGCTGGTCGGCCGCACGACGATGCTGGCGACTTTCTTCGAGAGTTCGTCGGGGTCGCAATGCGGCTGCGACGAGCATCGCGCCGTGTTCCGGGCGCTCGCCGCCGGGGAACGCGGGCGGGCGGTGCGCGCCATGTCGAGCCACCTCGCCCAGGTCGAGACGCGGCTGAAGCCCTTCGCCTGCACCGACGCCGGGCCGGACCTCGACAGCCTGATCGGGGAATATGCCGCCGAGCTGGGCGGCGAGGTCTCCGTCGGCTGAGAGGGCGGCGCGCGGCGGTCCATGTCAGCCCCCCGCGATGCGATCGGCGAGCGCGGGCGCGAGGCCGTGGCTCGGCTTGCCCGGCGGACGGGCGAAGCGGCCGGCGGTCGGCGCGACGGGCGCGAGGGCGGCGATCGCCTCGGCCTGTTTCACCGCCGCCGCCATCGCGTCGACGCAAGGGACCGGAATGCGGTGCTTCACGCGTTCGGCGACGCCGGCGAGCGGAGCGCCGCCCAGCACGATCACGTCGGCGCCGTCCTCCTCGACGGCGCGGCGCGCCAGGTCGACGAGGTGGTCCTCCATCTCGCCGCCCACCGTCTCGACGCTCGAGAAGGCGCGATCGGCGCAGCGCACCCCGGCGGAGCGGCCGGAAAGCCCGTGCGCCTCGATCGTCTCGGCGTACCAGGGCTCGAGCGCGCGGGCGAAGGTGACGACCGAGAAGCGCCGGCCGAGCATCAGCGCGGTCACCAGCGCGGCCTCCGAATAGCCGACGACCGGCACGTCGAAGAGTTCGCGCGCCGCGAAGAGGCCGGGATCGCCGAAGGCGGCGACGATGACCGCGTCGAAGCCGCTCGCGCGCTCGGCGAGCGTCTCGAGCAGGACGGCGCCGGCGATCTGCGCCTCGGCCCGGCTCGACACGTAAGGCACGCCGCGCGGCGCGGTATGACCCACCAGTTCGGTGCCGTGGCTCGCCACCACGCGGCCGGTCGCGAGCATCCGCTCGGTGACCGCCTCGGTCGTGTTGGGATTGGCGACGAGGATCCGGATCGGCGCGCGCGTCATGGCCACAGTCCCCTCTCGGCGAAGAGGACCTCGGCCCGGGCGGCAGTGGCGAGGAGGAGATCGTCGGCGCCACGGGCCGCGACCATCTGCAGGCCGAAGGGCAGACCGCCCTCGCCTTTTCCGACCGGCAGCGACAGCGCCGGCACCCCGGCATGGTTGAAGAGCGGCGTGAAGGCGGCATGCGCCCGGGGCGGCACGGCGATGCCGGCGATCGTCTCCGGCCCGAGCCGGTCGGCGGCCCAGGCGAGGCAGGGCACGGTCGGCCCGACCAGGAGATCGACCCGCGTGAAGAAGCCGGCGAGCGCCAGGGCGACCTCGCGGGCGAGGATGCGGGCGCGGGCGACGGTCGCCGCATCGAGCGACAGTCCGCGCTCGATCTGCACGGCGATGTCGGGGTCGAAGACGTCGGGGTCGCGGCGGAAGGCGTCGCCGTGGAGAGCGGCGAGGCCGGCGTGCTGGAGCGGCATCAGCGTCGCCTCGTCGACGCCCGCCGGCCACGGCGGATCACCCTCCTCGACCACGAAGCCGGCCCGGCGCAGTACCTCGACCGCCCACTCGATGCCGGCCTCGATCGCCGGCTCGACCGGAACCGCCATGCCGAAGCGGCGGGTGTAGGCGATGCGCGGCGCGGCCGTCGCGCGGGACGGCACGGGGGCGAGAAGCGAGTCCGGATCACGCGGATCGGGACCGCGCAACACCGCGAACATCGCCGCCGCGTCGGCCACCGTGCGGGCGATCGGCGCGAGGACCTCGATGCCGGGGACGGGACCGGCGAACCCCGGGGCATGCGGGATCGCGCCGAAGGAGGGTTTGAAGCCGACCGCGCCGACATGGGCCGGCGGCCGCCGGCTCGACCCGCCGGCATCGGTCCCGAGCGCGAGCGGCACGAGGCCCGCCATGACCGCCGCCGACGGGCCGCCGGAGGAGCCGCCGGGGGTGAGGCGCGGGTCGAGGGGGTGGCGGGTCGTGCCGTAGACGCGGTTGGTGGTCAGCCCCTTGCAGGCGAATTCGGAGGTGTTGGACATGCCGACGATCACCGCGCCGGCGCGGCGCAGACGTTCCACGGCGACGGCATCGGCGGGGGCGAGGAAATCGGCGAAGAGCCGCGACCCTTGCGTCACGCGGCGGCCCTTCACCCAGATCACGTCCTTGATCGCCACCGGCACGCCGGCGAGCGGCAGGTCCTCGCCGGCCGCGAGCCGAGCGTCGACCGCCGCCGCCGCGGCGCGCACGGGCGCGGGATCGAAATCGACGACGGCGACGAGATCGGCCCCCGCCTCGATGCGGGCGATCGCGGCCTCGGCGACCGACGCGGCGGTCTCGCGGCCGGCGCGGACGGCCTGGGCGACGGCGAGGGCATCGGGCGGGGTCGGGCTCATGGCGCGCCTTTCGCTCAGGGCAGATCGCGGAAGAGCGAGCCCCAGCCGGCGACCCGGCTCGGATCCACCCCGGCGAGCTTCAGGCTCTTCCACACGACGGTGGAGATGGAATCGTAGATCGGCAGGCCGATTTCCCGCTCCAGCGCCTCGACCAGCGGGGCGCCGCGCATGTTGGTGCAGATGATGGCGATCGCCTCCGGCCGGTCGGCCGCGACCTCGCGCACGAGGCGCGAGATGGTCTCGGCGTCGATCTCGGAGAAGGTGAAGTTGTCGCGGATGCCGAGGTGACGCTCGGCGCCGCAGGAGATGCCGAGGCCCTCGTAATTGCCGACGATCTTCGCCTGGACGTCGTCGAGATAGGGCGTCACGTAGCCGAGGCGGCGGACGCCGCGCGTCTCGAGGATCTCGTTCAGCGCCAGCATCGAGGTGGTGGCGCGGATGCCGGTCGCGCTCTCGATGCGTTCGATCAGGCGATGGTCGGCGTCGAAGCCGAGCCAGCCGGAGGAGGTGCCGTTCCAGCCGATCACGTCGACCTTGGCGTGGGCGAGAAGCTCGGCGGCGCGCAGGATCTCGCTGTCGTCGAACTGCGACAGTGCCTCGCGGGAGAGCGCGATCTCGGTCACCTTGAAGCGGCCGAAATGAGCGGTGACTTCCGGCAGGTCCGCCACCATCGCCTGGGTCACCGGCTCGAGGATGGTGTTGGACGAGGGCGTGAGCATGCCGAGGAGGATGCGTCGGGACATCGATCGGTTCCGTATCGAGGACGAGGATCAGGCGGCGGCGGGCTCGGCCGGGGCCGAGCGCAGCAGCGAGAGGATGTGGCGTTTGACGTCGTTGAAGTGCGGCGAGGTGATGTCGCGCGGACGCGGCAGGTCGATCGGCAACACCTCGGCGATGCGGCCGGGGCGCGCCGACATGACGACGACGCGGTCGCCGAGGGTCAGCGCCTCGTCGATGCCGTGGGTGACGAAGACGATGGTGCCCTGGCTCCGTTCCCAGATGCGCAGGAGCTCGGTCTGCATGTCCATGCGGGTCTGCTCGTCGAGCGCGCCGAAGGGCTCGTCCATCAGGATCACGCCCGGGTTCATCAGCAGCGCGCGGGCGATGCCGACGCGCTGGTTCATACCGCCGGAGAGCTCGGACGGGTAATGGTTCTCGAAGCCGGTCAGGCCGACGAGATCGATGTAGATCTGCGCCTGTTCGCGCCGGACCGCCTTCATCGCGCCGCGCATCTTCAGGTGGAAGGCGACGTTCTCCCAGACCGGCAGCCAGGGCATCAGGTTCGCCTGTTGGAAGACCACGCCGCGATCGGCGCCGGGGCCGGAGACCTCGATGCCGTCGACGACGATGCGGCCGGTCGTCGGCTTCTCGAAACCGGCGATCATGTTGAGCAGGGTCGACTTGCCGCAGCCGGAGGGGCCGAGCAGGCAGACGAAGTCGTTGCGCCGGACCTCGAGGCTCACCTCGGTGAGCGCCGTCACCTCGCGGCCGCGCGCCTTGTCGGCATAGATCTTGGTCACGCCCTCGATCAGGATGTTGCTCATGTCTCAGCCCTCGCCCTGGAGAGTGGTGCCGCGCTGCCAATGGAGGACCCGCGCCATGACGAGGCGAATGCCGAGGTCGCTCAGGTAGCCGAGGAGGCCGATCGAGGCCATGGCCGCGATGACGATGTCGTAGCGCAGGAAGTAGTAGCTGTCCCACAGCACGTAGCCGACGCCGCTCTTCACCGCGACCATCTCCGCCGTCACCGTCAGCATCCAGGCCGAGCCGATGGCGATACGGAGCCCCGCGAAGATCGACGGCATCGCCGCCGGCAGGACGATGTGGCGCAAGAGACGGCGCTGATCGGCGCCCGCCATGGCGCCGGCGCGGATCAGATTGCGGTCGACGGTCTTCACCCCGTGGATGGTGTTGAGCAGCACGGGGAAGAAGGCGCCGAGGAACACCAGGAAGATCGCCGGCTTGTCGGCGATGCCGAACCAGATGATGGCGAGCGGGATCCACGACACCGGCGGGATCGGCCGGAGCATCTGCAGGGTCGGCTCGATCGTCACCTCGACGAAGCGCGACCAGCCGATCGCCACCCCGAGCATGATCCCGACCAGTGCGGCGAGCGCGAAGCCCGCCGCCACCCGCCAGGCACTGGAGGCGGCATCGCCGATCCAGTGGCCGGTGTAGTTCTGGGTGTTGCCGTCGATGCCGAAGACCCAGTCGGCCCAGGCGACGACGACGGTGGAGGGTGCCGGGAGAAGAGCGGGCGGCAGCGCCCCCGACCGGGAGAACAGCTCCCAGCCGACGAGGATCAGCACCGGAACGACGAAACGTTCGGGCCGGAACGAGAGCATCTTGCGCATGCCGTCCATCCTTCGGGTCGATCAATAGCCGAGTTCGGTCTTGGGTTTGCCGGTCACCGCCTCGAGGAAGCGGAAGTCCATGCGCTCCTGAACCGGGCCGGTCACGTCGTGCTGGATGTACTTGAGGTCACGCATCATGTCGGCGATGGCGACGGCCGAGGCGCGATGCATGAGCGGGTCGGGGTAGAGGTTGGCGATGGCGCCTTCGGCGACCGCCTTGTCGAGGCCGGTGACCGAGGAGATCGTGGTCGCCCACAGCGCGTGATCCTTGTCGAGCGCGTCGTCGAGCTTGACCACGGCGCGCACCACGCTCTCCACCGCCTTGGGCTTGTCCTTCACCACGTCGGAACGGGTGACGATGAGGTTGGTGAGCTTGCCGGCCGCCTGATCATAAGGGTAGGCGAAGAGCTTGGCGGCCTTGGCCTGGAGGATCTGGGTGGCGAAGGGCTCGACCGTGCAGATCAGTTCGACCTCGCCGCGACGCAGCGCCTGGATGTGATCCGACGGGTTCGGGATGTTGATGAACTGGACGTCCTTGTTCGGATCGATGCCCTGCTTCATCAGCGCGCCGCGCATGTGGATGTCCTGGGCATTGCCGCGCGAGGCGGCGATGCGGAACGGCTTGCCCTCGGCCTTGTATTTGGCGATCAGCGCCTTCAGGCCGGCCCAATCGTCGGCGGCGACCGGGAGATCGTTCTGCACGACGATGGTCGAGCCGCCGGAGATCTGACCGGAGACGGCGACGAGGTCGAAGCCCTTGTCGAGGCCGGTGACGTAATGGAGGTAGGTCACCTGGGCGACGTCGATGCTCTTCGACAGGAGCGCGGTCAGCACGTCGTTGCCGGTGTTGAAGCCCAAGGCCTCGACCGTGGCGCCTTCCGTGTATTTCGGCAGCAGCGACATCGGCACGCAATGCGCGCATTTGGCGTAGCCGACCTTGACGGCATCCTCGGCGCGGGCCGGGGCGCCGGTGAGGCCGGCGACGACGAGAACCATCGCCGCGAGGCGGGAGAACAGGGTCTTCATGGACATCACTCCTATGAAAGCGGGCTCGATCTCCACGCCGACGGCACCGGCCGTCGAGGTGGAAGGGATTTTACATTCGGTATGCGATTTTTGTTTTCTTCTGTCTTTTCCGAGATATAATGCCGTTATCGACTTTTGGGAAAGCCGCTTCTGTAGGCGAAAGAGGGTGTGAATGCCGAAATATGAGGCAAGTGGGCCGACTGCCGAGGGTGCAAGCACCCGCCCCAAGGCGCGCTACAAGTTCCAGCCCGGCCGGTTGAAGCTCTCGGTCGCCGAGGCGCGCCAGCCCTTGGTGACGGCCTCTCTGCACGATCAGTTGGTCGCCCGCCTGCGCGAGATGGTGCTCGAGGGCGAGCTGGCGCCGGGCACGCCGTTGCCGGAAAAGATGCTCTGCGACACGTTCGGCGTGTCGCGCACGCCGCTGCGCGAGGCCTTCAAGGTTCTGGCGACCGAGGGGCTGATGGAGCTGCGGCCGCACCGCACGCCGATCGTCACCCCCGTCGCCCGCGACGAGATCGCCGCGGTCTTCGAGGTCTCGATCGCCCTCGACCGGCTCTCCGCCGCCCTCGCCTGCGCCCGCGCGACCCCGGCCGAGCGCGCCGGCCTCGACGCGCTGCACGCCGATCTCGCCGAACAGCACCGCGTCGGTGATCGCCGCGCCTATTTCCGCCGCAACCAGGAGATCCACGCCGAGATCGTCCGCCTCGCCGGCAATCCTGTGCTGGCGACGACCTGGACGGCGCTCTCCGCCAAGATCTACCGCGCCCGCGCCCAGGCCAACTACGTCGGCTCGCGCTGGGAGGAATCCTTCGACGAGCACGAGGTGTTCATGGCGCATTTCCGCCGGGTCGACACCGAGGCCTTCGCCGAGGCCATGGCCGCCCACACCCGCATGACCGCTGGCGCCGTGCTCGCCGGTCTCGAGGCCGCCCGCACGACCGGAGACGCCGCATGACCACGCCCGACCGCACGCCCCTCCCCTGCGATCTCGTGATCACGGCCCGCGCCGCCTTTCTCCTCGACGACGCCGGGACGATCGTCTCCGACGTCGGCGTGGCGATCGCCGGCGACCGTATCGCCGCGATCGGCCCGCGCGCCGAGATCGAGGCGGCCTGGGAGCCGGCGCGCCGGCTCGGGTCGGCCCGGCACCTGCTGATGCCGGGCCTCGTCAACACGCACAACCACACACCCCTGATGATCGTGCGCGGCATGGTGGAGGATCTGAGCTTCGCCCCGGCCTATACGCCCGGCATCCCGCAGGGCGACGCGCTCTCCTTCGAGGAGGCGCATGCGCTCGCCCGGCTCGGCGTCTACGAACTCCTGCGCTTCGGCTCGACCACGATCGTCGATTTCTATCGCCACCCCGAGGCGCTCGCCCGGGCGGCGGAAGAGGCGGGCCTGCGCGCCTTCGTCGGCGGCCGCGTCATGGATGCCGACAACGCCGCCTTGGCGCGCGGCGAATGGCGCGCCGACGCGTCGCGCGGCCGGGCGACGCTCGCCGAGGCGATGGACGTGGTCGAGCGGCGGCGGGCGCCGGGCTCGCTCGTCACCCCGATCCTCGGGCCGCATGCGCCCGACACCTGTTCGCCCGATCTCCTGCGCGAGGTCGCGGGTATCGCCGCCGCGAAGGATCTGATCCTGCACACCCATCTCCATCAGTCGCCGATGGAGGTCGACGTGGTTCTGGCGCGCGACGGCATGCGGCCGGTCGAGTTGATGGAGGAGGTCGGCCTGCTCGGCCCCCGGCTCGTCGCCGGCCACTGCATCCACATGACCGACGGCGACATCGCCCGGTTCGGCCGGTCCGGCTCTCACGTCGCGCATGTTCCGGTCGGCAATGCGGCGCACGGGTCGGTCGCGCCGATCCTCGCCCACGAGGCGGCCGGCGCCGGGATCACGCTCGCGACCGACACCAAGTCCGGCGACATGTTCGAGGCGATGCGGATGGCGCTCGCGGCGACCCGCATTCGCGGCGGCGGTTTCGTCAAGTCCGCCGCAGACGTGCTCGCCTGGGCGACGCGCGGCGGGGCGGCGGCGCTCGGTCTCGCCGAGGAGATCGGGCAGATCGCCGTCGGTCGCAAGGCCGACCTCCTGCTCCTCGACGCGAGCGCGCCGAACCTCGCGCCCCTCGTCGACGGCCCCGGCCTCCTCGTCCATTCGGCGAGCGGGGCGGTGGTCGACACGGTGGTGGTCGACGGCCGCGTCCTCGTCGAGGGCGGACGGCCGACGCTCTTCGACGGCGACGAGGTGATCGCCACCGCCGAGGCGGTGGCGCGCTCGCTCTGGCGCCGTCACGGCCACGCGCCGCGCATCGCCTGACCCATCCTCGCGCGGCCCGGCCGCGCCCTCCGTCGAGAGGAGACCACACGTGCAAGACTTCGACCTCACCATCCGTGGCGGCCGCGTGGCGACCGCCGGATCGCTCGTCGCCTGTGACCTCGGCATCCGCGACGGCCGCATCGTCGCCATCGCCGACCGGCTCGCCCCGGGCGTCCGCGACGTCGACGCCTCCGGCCGGCTGGTGCTGCCGGGCGGAGTCGACGGCCATTGCCACTTCGATCAGCCGACCGGCGACGGCAGCCGCATGGCCGACGACTTCCTGTCGGGCTCGCGCTCGGCCCTCTTCGGGGGCACGACGACGATCATCCCCTTCGCCGCCCAGGCGCGCGGCCAATCCCTGCGCGCGGCGGTCGACGACTATCACGCCCGCGCCGACGGCAAGGCGATCATCGACTACGCCTTCCATCTGATCGTCTCCGACCCGACGCCGGAGGTGCTCGAGGTCGAACTGCCGGCGCTGATCGCCGAGGGCTACACCTCGTTCAAGATCTACATGACCTACGACGATCTGAAGCTCTCCGATCGCCAGATCCTCGACGTTCTGTCGGTCGCCCGCGACAACGGCGCCATGGTCATGGTGCACGCCGAGAACGCCGACTGCATCGCTTGGCTCACCGACCGGCTCGAGGCGGAAGGAAAGACCGCGCCGCTCTTCCATGCGGCGTCGCGGCCCAAGGTGATCGAGCGCGAGGCGACCCATCGCGCCATCTCCTTCGCCGAGCTGGTCGACGTGCCGATCCTGGTCGTCCACGTCTCCGGCGCCGACGCGATGGAGGAGATCCGCCGCGCCCAGGCGCGCGGCCTGTCGCTCTATGCCGAGACCTGCCCGCAATATCTCTTCCTTTCGACCGAGGATCTCGACGCCCCGGGCTTCGAGGGGGCGAAGTGCATCTGCTCGCCGCCGCCGCGCGAGGCGGCCAACAGGGAAGCGATCTGGCAGGGCGTCGCCGACGGCGTCTTCGACGTGGTTTCCTCCGATCACGCCCCCTTCCGCTACGAGGATCCCGCCGGCAAGAAGCTCAAGGGCGACACCGCCTCGTTCCGTTGGGTGCCGAACGGCATTCCCGGCGTCGAGACTCGGCTGCCGCTGCTCTTCGCCGGTGTCGTCGACGGGCGGCTCGACCTCGACCGTTTCGTCGAGCTGACCGCCACCAACCCGGCCCGCATGTACGGCCTCTATCCGAGGAAGGGCGTCATCGCCGTCGGTTCCGACGCCGACGTCGTGCTGTGGAACACCGAAGCGCCGCGCGCCATCGCCAACGCCGATCTCCATCACGACTGCGACTACACCCCCTACGAGGGGATCGAGGTGCCGGCGTGGCCGGAGGTGGTGATCTCGCGCGGCGAGGTGGTGGCCGAACGGGGCACCCTCTCGGGGGCCGCCGGCCGTGGCCTCTTCCTGCCCTGCGAGCGGCCGGCGCCGGCCCGGCCGAAGACGATGCGCCGCCGCAGCTTCGGATTCCGCGCGGAGTGAGGCGAGCGCCGGGCGCGTGACGATCGGCCGAAGGGGACCGCCGATCCGGTGATTTCGCCGGATCGGTGGAAGGAGCGTGGTCCGATGCGGCGTTCCCCGATTGAACAGGCGCCGCGAACCGACTAGGACCAAGTCGATCGGAGGCGTTCGCGGTGCTGACCAACAAAGGCAAATACGGCCTCAAGGCCATGGTGCATCTGGCGCGTCTACCCGTCGGCGCGACGGTGCAGTCGGCCGAGATCGCGAGCACCGAGCACATTTCCAAGAAGTTCCTCGACGCCATCCTGCTCGATCTGAAGAACGCCGGCTTCGTGCGTTCGAAGAAGGGGCCGGGCGGCGGCTACACGCTGGCGCGTCCGGCGGAGGACATCGTCGTCGGCGCGATCGTTCGGGCGCTCGACGGGCCGCTCGCCCCCATCGCCTGCGCCAGCCGCACCGCCTACCAGCCCTGCGACGACTGCGACGATCTCACCGCCTGCGCGGTACGCCTCACCATGCTCGAGGTGCGCGACGCCATGGCCGAGGTCCTCGATCGCCTCTCGCTCGCCGACATGGCGGGGAAGGTCGGCGCCGTCGACGCGATCGCCGTCTGACGCCGGAATCGAGACCCGGCCGAAGCGCAGCCCCCCTCGCCTCTTCCCCTCCGTTCACGCCGATGCCCCGGGCGCCGTGGCGCCCCTCCGGACGACCCGCCGAGGCGATCGCCGGCGGGAACGATGTTCCACGCCGGCGGGCGGGCGCGGCAAGCGATGCCAAAGCGCGGAAATCTATGGGATAGACATCATCCATCGAAAAAGTAGTCTTTTCGGCACGCAACGCCTTCGAGGATTTCGTGCCATGACCACTGCTTCGATCCCCTCGCGAACCGCTCCGACCGGATTCGCCCTTCGACGCCTGCGCGATCTCGCGATCGTCGCCACCGCCTTCGGCGTCGTGCTCGGCACCACGATCTTCGCCCGCGCCGACACGACGCTCCTGAACGTCAGCTACGACCCGACGCGCGAGTTCTACAAGGAGGTGAACCAGGCCTTCGCCGCCGAGTGGAAGGCGAAGACCGGGGAGACCGTGACGATCCGCGCCTCGCACGGCGGTTCGGGCAAACAGGCGCGTTCCGTCATCGACGGGCTCGACGCCGACGTGGTGACGCTCGCCCTTGCCGCCGACATCGACGCCATCGCCAAGACCACGTCGAAGATCCCGGCCGATTGGCAGAAGCGGCTGCCCCACAATTCCTCGCCCTACACCTCGACCATCCTGTTCCTGGTGAAGAAGGGCAATCCGAAGGGGATCACCGACTGGGGCGATCTGGTGAAGCCGGGCGTCGAGGTGATCACGCCCAATCCGAAGACCTCGGGCGGGGCGCGCTGGAACTATCTCGCCGCCTGGGCCTGGGCCGCCAAGACCTACGGCGGCGACGACGCCAAGGTGCGCGCCTACGTCACCGAGCTCTTCCGCCACGTCCCCGTGCTCGACACCGGCGCGCGCGGCTCGACCACGACCTTCGCCCAGCGCGGCCTCGGCGACGTCCTGCTCGCCTGGGAGAACGAGGCCTATCTGGTCTTCGACGAATTCGGCGCCGGCAAGTTCGACATCGTCGTGCCGCCCTATTCGATCCTCGCCGAGCCGCCGGTGGCGCTGGTCGACGGCAACGTCGACGCCAAGGGCACGCGCCGGCAGGCCGAGGCCTTTCTCGCCTTCCTCTATTCCGAGACCGGCCAGAGCCTCGCCGCCAAGCATCACTATCGGCCATCGCGCCCCGAAGCCGTCGACAAGGCCCTGCTCGATCGCTTCCCGAAGGTCGAGCTGATCTCGATCGACGATCCACTCTTCGGCGGTTGGACGAAGGCGCAGGCCTTCCACTTCGGCGACGGCGGCACCTTCGACCAGCTCTACAAGCCGGCGCGCTGACGGCCCGGCCCCACGAGACCACGCCCGCCCCGCCCCCGGGGCGGGCGCTCCCGAACGTCCGGGGCGCGGAGCGCCTCCGCGCGACGCGCCCGGAGAGGAGGCGGAATGACCGATCTCACGATGTCCCCGGCGCCGGCTCGTCCGGCGCGGTCGCTCGTCACCGGCGTGTTGCCGGGCTTCGGCCTCGCCTTCGGCTGGACGCTGGTCTGGCTCTCCTTCATCGTGCTCCTCCCGCTCGCCGCGCTGGCGTGGAAGGCGTCGGGGCTCGGCATCGACGGCTTCGTGGCGCTCCTTGCGAGCCCGCGCGTCCGGGCGGCGCTCGAACTCTCCTTCGGCGCAGCCCTGATCGCGGCGCTGATCAACGCCGTCTTCGGCGTACTCGTCGCCTGGGTGCTGACCCGCTACCGCTTTCCCGGCCGCAGTCTCGTCGACGCGGCCGTCGATCTACCCTTCGCGCTGCCGACGGCGGTCGCCGGCATCACGCTCGCCGCCCTCTTCGCGCGGAACGGATGGCTCGGCGGCCTGCTCGCGCCGCTCGGCATCGAGGTCGCCTATTCGCGCGCCGGGGTCGTGGTGGCGCTGGTCTTCGTCGGCCTGCCCTTCGTGGTGCGGACCGTGCAGCCGCTCCTCGCCGATTTCGACCGCGAGGTGGAGGAAGCGGCGGCGACGCTCGGCGCGAGCCGGGCGGCGACCGTCTTCCGGGTGCTGCTGCCGCCGCTGGTCCCGGCCGCGCTGACCGGCTTCACCCTGGCCTTCGCGCGCGGGGTCGGCGAATACGGCTCGATCGTCTTCATCGCCGGCAACATGCCCGGGGTGACCGAGATCGCCCCGCTGCTCGTCGTCATCAAACTCGAGGAGTTCGACTACGTCGGGGCGACCGGCATCGCCGTGGTGATGCTCGCGGTCTCCTTCGCCCTGCTCTTCGCGATCAATGCCCTGCAACACTGGACCGAGAAGAGGTGGTGATGGCGACCGGCGAGACCTTTCCCCTCGATCCGCCGCGCCCGCGCGCCCTCCCCGTCCCGCCGCCGATCGGCGAGACGGCGATGGCGCGGCGGCTCCTCGTCGCGGCGGCCGTCCTCTTCCTCGCGCTGATTCTGGCGCTGCCGCTCGCCGGGGTCTTCACCGAGGGCCTGCGCAAGGGGTGGGGCGCGTGGCTCGCCGCCTTCGCCGATCCCGACGCGCGCGCCGCCATCCGGCTGACGCTCCTCGTCGCGGCGATCTCGGTGCCGGCGAACCTCGTCTTCGGCGTCGCCGCCGCCTGGGCGATCACGCGTTTCTCGTTTCCCGGCCGCAACCTCCTCGTCACGTTGATCGATCTGCCGTTCTCGGTGTCGCCGGTCGTCTCCGGCCTCGTCTTCGTGCTGCTGTTCGGCGCGAACGGGCTCGTCGGTCCCTTCCTCAAGGCGCAGGGGATCCAGGTGATCTTCGCGGTGCCGGGGCTCGTACTGGCGACGATCTTCGTCACCTTCCCCTTCGTCGCGCGCGAGCTGATCCCGATCATGCAGGCGCAAGGGGCGGCCGACGAGGAGGCGGCGCTGACGCTCGGCGCCTCGGGCTGGACGATCTTCACCCGGGTGACGCTGCCCAACATCAAATGGGGCCTCCTCTACGGCGTGTTGCTGTGCAACGCCCGGGCGATGGGGGAATTCGGCGCCGTCTCGGTCGTCTCCGGCCATATCCGCGGCCTGACCAACACCGTGCCGCTGCAGGTCGAGATCCTCTACAACGAGTACGATTTCGTCGGCGCCTTCGCGATCGCCTCGGCGCTCGCGGTCCTCGCCCTCGTCACCCTCGTGCTCAAGACCTTCCTCGAATGGCGATATGGCGACGAACTCGCCCGTTCGGCCCGGCACTGAGGCACCCCCATGGACATTCGCATTCGCGGCCTCGCCAAGGATTTCGGCGACTTTCCCGCCCTGCACGGGCTCGATCTCGACATCCGCTCGGGCGAACTCCTGGCGCTTCTCGGCCCGTCGGGCTCGGGCAAGACGACGCTCCTGCGCGTGCTCGCCGGGCTCGAGCAGCCGAGCGCCGGGCGCGTGCTCTTCGGCGAGGAGGACGCCTCGGCGACGCCGGTGCGCGAGCGGCGCGTCGGCTTCGTCTTCCAGCACTACGCCCTCTTCCGCCACATGACCGTCGCCGAGAACATCGCCTTCGGCCTCACCAGCCGGCGCAAGTCGGAGCGGCCGAGCCGCGCCGAGATCGCGCGGCGCGTCGCCGACCTGCTCGACCTCGTGCAACTGCCGACGCTCGCGAAGCGGTATCCCTCGCAGCTCTCCGGCGGCCAACGGCAGCGCGTGGCGCTCGCCCGCGCGCTCGCGGTCGAGCCGCGCGTCCTCTTCCTCGACGAGCCCTTCGGCGCGCTCGACGCGCAGGTGCGCAAGGATCTGCGCAAGTGGCTGCGCGACATCCACGACCGCACCGGCTACACGACCGTCTTCGTCACCCACGATCAGGACGAGGCGCTGGAACTCGCCGACCGCGTGGTGGTGCTGAACAAGGGGCGGATCGAGCAGATCGGCACCCCCGACGAGATCTACGACGCGCCCGCCTCGCCCTTCGTCTTCGACTTCATCGGCGACGCCAGCCGCATTCCCGTCACGGTCGAGCACGGACGGGTGGCGATCGGCGGGAGGCGGCTCGATCTCGGGGTCGACCTCGCCGGCGCCGGTGCCGCGACCCTCTTCGTGCGGCCGCAGCACTGGCGTCTCGGAGAGACCGGGCTCGCCGGCACGGTCGGCGCGACCCGGCGGCACGGAACCGCGCGGCGGGTCGACCTCACTCTCGACGGCGCCGGCCCGGTCGAGATCGATCTGGCGCCGGAGATCACCGTCGCCGCCGGCGACCGGCTGACGCTGACGCCGGCGCGCTGGCGGATCTTCTTCGAGGACGGCCGCTCGATCGGCGGCTCCCTCGACGCGGCCCCCGGCACGACGCGCGCCTTCGGCTGAGCGCGGCGACGACGCGCAAGCGCGACGTGACGGCGGCGGAGGGTCCCCCTTTCCGCCGCCGTCTTCGTCGTCCCGCCCTCAGCGAGCCGCCCTTCGCCGCGTGGTGAGGCCGCCACCCATGCGGCGCAGGCGGCCGAGCAGCGTCAGGCCGTCGGGCCAGACACCGAGGCCGCTCTCGGCATTGATGTGACCGGCCCGGCCCATGTCGACGAACCCGGCCTCCCACATGTCGGCGAGGATGCGGGCCCTTTCGATCGTCATCCACGGATCGTCGCGGCTCGCCACCACGATCGCCGGGACCGGGAGCGGCGTCACCGGAAGCGGCGCGAAGGAGGCGACGAGCGGCACCTTGCGGGCATGGCGATCGACGTCGGCCGGCGCGACGAGCAGGAGGCCGGCGATCGGCAGATCGCGCCCGCGCGTCGCCAGATGGACCGCGAGAGCGGCGCCGAGGCTGTGGGCGGCGACGAAGGCGCCGGGATGGTTCGCGACGGCGGCCTCGGCGCGGGCGAGCCAGCCCTCGAGATCGGGCCGGCTCCAATCGTCCTGCTCGACGAGGACGACGTCGTCGACCTCCTCGAGCCATCGTCTCTGCCAGTGGCCGGGCCCGGAGCCGTGGAGGCCGGGCAGGAGCAGCGTCGTCATCGCGACCTCGCGTCGAATGGAATGTCGGGAACGGGTTCGGATCGACTCTAGGCCGGCGCGCGGCGCGCCGCGTGGTCGCCCATTCCAAATCCGCAGGCGAGAAGTCATTCTTTTTCCAATGCAATCTCACTCGGGACGGGTGATCGCGCGGGGTCGCGCCGGACGGCGAGGCGCGGTCCGTAGCTATAGTCTATCAATAAAGTATTTTATTTCGTCGCATTGCCGAAATCCGCAATGCGCTTCGTCGACGAAGGGGCGCTCGCCCCGCATGATCGAAGCATCGGGCCTGCGGCTCGATCGCGGGATTTGTCGGAGCAGCTTGCACCGCGTGACCAAGGCTAAAAGCACCACGAAGGGTTTCGTGGGCTCCTCGACCCCGGAGGGAACCCGATGATCACCACCTGTCGCCGCTTCGGCTGACCATTTCGACCGTCCCCGTCGCTCCGCCGGCGCGTCTTCGCGCCGAAGGGCGGAGCGCGCCCGAAACCTTCGATCCGAGGACGCCGTCTCCACGGCGAATGCACCCCCATGCTCAGAGCCTATGCCATCGACGTCCACCACCAGACCGCCGGCGTCGCGGTCGGTGTGCCCGGCGACTTCAAGTTCTTCTCCTCCGCCCCCGCCTTCGACGCGCTCGAGGGTCGGATCTTCTCCTCGTTGCGTCAGGTCGACGCCGCCGCTCGCGAGCGTGTGGTCGTCAGCCGCGCCCCCCGCCTTCGCGCCGTCGGCGCGTGAACCGATCGGAGACATCCCATGCATCGTCGCGACTTTCTCTTCTCCTCCGCGCTCGCCGCCGGCGCCTCGCTCCTGCCCCTCGCCCCCTGGCGCGCCCGCGCCGAAGACCGGCCGAACCGGCTCCGGATCGGGTATCAGAAGACCAGCGCGCTCCTCCTCGTGAAGGCGCGCCGGCAGATCGAGACGCGGTTGGAGCCCCAGGGCATCGCCGTCGAATGGGTCGAGTTCCCGTTCGGCCCGCCGCTGCTCGAGGCGTTGCAGGCCGGCGCCGTCGACTACGGCTATACCGGCGACGCGCCGCCGATCTTCGCGCAGGCGGCCCGGTCGGAGCTCTATTACGTCGCCTCGATCCCGGCGCGCGGCGACGGGCAGGCGATCCTCGTCGCGCCCCAGTCCACCGCGAAGTCCGTCGCCGACCTGAAGGGCCGGAAGGTCGCCGTCGCCAAGGGATCCTCGGCGCACAATCTCCTCGTCGCGGCGACGGAGGCGGCGGGGTTGAAATGGACCGACTTCGAGGTCGCCTATCTGGCGCCCGCCGACGCGGCCGCCGCCTTCGCCAAGGGGGCGATCGACGCGTGGTCGATCTGGGATCCCTATTACGCGCTGGCCGAGCTCTCGGCCAAGGGCGCCCGGCCTCTGCCGATCGACCGCTCGGTGGCGCAGCAGAACTCCTATTTCCTCGCCAATCGGACCTTCGCCGACACCTATCCCACGCTGGTCGCGGCGGTGAACGAGGAGATCGGCGCGACGACCGCCTGGGCCGGCGCCCATCGCGGCGAGGTGGCGGCGCTCTATGCGGAAGCGAGCGGCGTGTCCCTCGTCGCGCAGTCGCGGGCGGTCGCGCGGGCCGAATTCACCTTCGCTCCGCTCTCCGACGCGGTGATCGCCCAGCAACAGGCGATCGCCGACCGCTTCCACCGGCTCGGCCTCATCCCCAGACCGATCGTCGTGCGCGACATCGTCTGGAAGCCGAAGTCGGCCTGAACCGCAGTGGAGATGACGCCATGACGTCCGCGACAGGTCTCGCGACCCTCGTTCCCTCGATCGCCGCCGAGCCGCCGCGGACGGCGAGGTTCCTGCGCACGGCCGGCCGCGGGCTTCTCGCCTCGCGGCTGACGCCCTGGCTCGTGCCCTTCGCCCTCCTCGCCCTGTGGGCGGCGGCGAGCGGCACGGGACGGCTTTCGCCGCAGTTCCTGCCGCCGCCCTGGGCCATCGCCGAAGCGGCGTGGTCGAAGATCCTCGACGGTGAGCTCGCGGCGAACATCGCCGTCTCGTTCCGCCGCGCGATCTCCGGCTTCCTGGTCGGCGGTGGCATCGCCTTCCTGCTCGGTCTCGCCAACGGGCTCTCGAGACTCTCCGAGCGGCTCACCGACACCACCGTCCAGATGATCCGCAACATCCCGAACCTGTCGCTGATCCCGCTGGTGATCCTGTGGCTCGGCATCGGCGAGGAGGCGAAGCTCTTCCTCACCGCGCTCGGCGTGTTCTTCCCCGTCTACGTCAACACGTTCCACGGCGTGCGCACGGTCGACGCGGGGCTCGTCGAGATGGGGCGTTCCTACGGCATGACGCGGTTCGAACTCTTCCGCCGCGTGATCCTGCCGGGGGCCCTGCCCTCGATCTTCGTCGGCGTGCGCTTCGCGCTCGGCGTGATGTGGCTGACGCTGATCGTGGCGGAGACGATCGCCGCCTCCTCGGGCATCGGCCACATGGCGACGGAGGCGCGCGAGTTCCTCCAGGTCGACGTCGTCGTCCTCGCCATCCTGATCTACGCCGCGCTCGGCAAGGTCGCCGACACCACCGTCCGCCTGCTCGAACGCGCCACGCTCGCCTGGCATCCCGCCTTCGCCGATCCGAGGACCTCCAAATGACCGTCAAACCGGCCGATCGCGACTTCGACGCGCTCTTCGCCGACCCTTCGACGCGGGCCCGCGCCGCGCGCGGCGTCTCCATCCGGCTCTCGGGACTGACCCGGCGCTTCGGCGAGCTCGAGGTGCTGCGGGGGATCGATCTCGACATTGCCGCCGGCCGGTTCGTCGCCATCGTCGGCCGGTCGGGCTGCGGCAAGTCCACGCTGCTGCGCCTCCTCTCGGGGCTCGACCGGCCGAGCGGCGGCGAACTCGCCTTCGGCGCCGGCGAGGACGACGACGTGGTGCCGCGCCTGATGTTCCAGGAGCCGCGCCTGCTGCCCTGGGCTCGTGTCGTCGACAACGTCGCCGTCGGTCTCGGCCGCGACCGCGACGCACCCGACGGCAGGCTACGCGTCGCCTCGGCGCTCGCCGCCGTCGGGCTCGCGGAAAAGGCCGAGGCCTGGCCGGCGGTCCTGTCGGGCGGCCAGAAGCAGCGCGTCGCGCTCGCCCGAGCGCTGGTGTCGAGGCCCCGCTTCCTCGCCCTCGACGAACCGCTCGGCGCGCTCGACGCCCTCACCCGCATCGGCATGCAGTCGCTGCTCGAACGGGTCTGGCTGGCGCAGGGCTTCACCGCCGTGCTCGTCACTCACGACGTCGGCGAGGCGATCGCGCTCGCCGATCGCGTGGTGATGATCGAGGAGGGCCGCGTCGCGCTCGACGTCGCCGTGGACCTGCCGCGCCCGCGCCGTCGCGGCTCGGCCGAGGCCGCCCGCCTCGAGGCCGAGATCCTGAGACACCTCGTCCACGAGGAACCGCCGGACGTCGGCTGGGTCATCTGAGCCCGCCCGCCGCGCCGACTTCCCCTTCTCCCTTCCCCATCCGACCCGATCGCCCCCGGACGGCCACACGGCCGCGCCGGTCGGGTCGTGCCGCCCGAACGAACGAACGAGGACATCCCATGAGTTTCTATCGCGACTTCAACGACAAGATCGCCATCGAAGGCTGGAACACCGCCGAGCGCGCGCCCTACGAGACGATCCGCGTCGAGCGTCTGTCGCCGGCCGCCGGCGCGGAGATCCACGGCGTCGACCTACGCGCCCTCACCGATCGCCAATTCGAGGAGATCGGCCGCGCCATCGACGAGAACCTCGCCGTCCTCATCCGCGATCAGACCCTGACGCGCGAGGATCAGAAGGCCTTCGCCCGCCGCTTCGGCGGCACGCTCCATCGCCACGAACTCGGCGCCTCGCGGGCCTGGGACCCGAAGGCCTACGATCCGGAGATCCTCGGCTGGCGCACCGGCCGCGACAGCCGCTTCACCGCCGGAGACGGCTGGCACCCTGACGTCTCCTGCGATCCGAGCCCGATCGCCTGGTCGGCGCTGCACGTCACCAAGCTGCCGCCCTTCGGCGGCGACACCGCCTTCGCCAACACCTATCTCGCCTATGAATCGCTCTCCGACCCGATCAAGCGCGCGCTCGAGGGCCTGACCGCGATCCACGACGGCTCGCAGGCCTGGACCGCCGGCTACGGCTCCCGCCCCGATCCGGGCCGGACCTATCCCCAGAGCGAACACCCGGTGGTGGCGACGCATCCGCGCACCGGCCGCAAGCATCTCTACGTCAATGCCGCCTTCACCACGCACATCGTCCAGCTGACACGCGAGGAGAGCGACGCCCTGCTCGGGCTGCTGTTCCGCCACATCGAGCGCAACCTCGCCTTCCAGACGCGGATCCGCTGGCATCCGAATTCCCTGTTGGTGTGGGACAATTGGGCGAGCCAGCATCACGCGATCTGGGACTACTACCCGTTCGAGCGCTGGGGCGAGCGCGTCTCGGTGGTGACCGGCGCGCGACCGGCGGCGTGACGCCCATTCCCCAAGACGCGTCCACGAAGGGGCCCGCGCATGCCGCGCGTGGCCCCTTCGGCCGTTCGGCCTCGGCGGATCGCGACCCCGGCACCGGACGATCCGGGCGTCCGACGCCCGTCTCGCGCGGTCCGGATGCGGCGGCCGGGACATGTCCCGGCCGCCGTCGATCAGAAGCGCTCGCGGAGCTTCATCGACACCGACTGCGTCTCGCTCGAGGCGCCGAAGGTGTTCTGATACTCCATGCCGACCAGATGCCCGTACCAATCGAGGTCGAGGCCGGCGCCGAGCATGACGCGGGTCTGATCGGCGCCCTCGATCGGCACCGAACAGACCCGGCCACCGGCGCGATCCGCCCAGGAGACCGAGGCGGAGCCGGACGACTGCAGGTCGTGCTGGAACTCTGCGCGGAAGTGCGGCGCGATCGAACCGAAGTCGGTCTCGAAGGCCATCTTGCCGCGCAGGCCGAGGTCGAGGCTCGTGTCGCCGAACGACTGGGCCCCGTATTTGAGCGCCGTGGCGACGACCGGCGAGGTCTCGGTGAAGCCGTCGAGCGTTCCGGCGATCACCTCCAGGCGGGCATAGCGCGACAGGAACCACGGGTGACCCTCGAAGACGCCGCGCTATTCGTAGCCCGCCGTCAGCGAGCCGAAGAACTCGCGACCGCCCATCGGTACCTGAAGTGTCTCGCCGGGTCGGGTCTCCTCGGCGCCTCCTACCAGGAGGGTTACGGCGTCGGCCCGCGCATCGTCGAACTCGACCGCCTGCAGCGCCTGCACGATCCGCTGGTCGGCGTCGCCCGGGCGATCATGCACGAGACCTCGGGCGCGACCGGCCTCGACCTGATGCTCTGCGGTTTCTACCGCGACAAGGTGATGTGTCTCCATACCGAATGGAGCAATCCGGCCGTCCATTCGAGCTACCAGCGCGGTCGCGCCGCAGCGGATCACGCTCGCCGTCGGCGGCGCGACCAAGCAGGACGCCCATCTCTCCGACCTCGTGTGGTCGGTCGAGGAACTCGTCTCGCATCTCTCGCGCTACTATCATCTCGTCCCCGGCGATCTCATCTACACCGGCACCCCGGCGGGCGTCGGCCGGGTCGTCGCCGGCGACGTGATCACCGGCTCGATCGACGGTCTGCCGCCGATCGCCCTCACCATCGCCGCGGCGTGAGGAAGAGGCGGCGCGGCGTGCCCGATCGGCGCGCCGCCCTCGGGCCTTCGCGCATAGGGCTCGACCCGACCATGACAGGCGGCCGACGGGCCTCTAGGATCGCGGTCCGCTCCGGCCGGCGATCCGGCCTCGCCGGATCGACCGCTGGTCGGAGGTGTCCTTGGTCCGTAGTTCGGTCGCCCGTTCGGTTCTCGTCCTACACTGGATCGCGGTGCTGGTGATCCTGGCGGTCTCGCTCGCCTTCGCCGTCACCGCGTGGCGCGACCTCATCCGGGCGCGGCAGGTGGTCGACTTCGTCACGCTCGACCGGATCCTGTTCGATTCGACCGCCGGCATCCGCCTCGAGATCGGCACGGTCGGCGTCGCCCTGCTGCGCGACGAGGATCCGCGCGCCGGTCTCGACCAGGGTCTCGGCACGATGACGGCGGCCCATCGCCGGGCGACCGAGGCGCTGGCGGCGTCGGCCTTGCCGGATCGCGACCAGCTCGTCGCCCGTCTCGGCCACGCCGTCGCCGATTTCGACGCCGTCCGCGACCGGGTCGACGCCGAGGCGGCGCTGCCGCTCGCCGCGCGCGACACCAACCGGATCGAGCCCTGGCGACAGGCGGTCTACCGGCTCGCGGCCACCGTCGATTCCACCTCGATCTCGGTCGGCCGGGCGCTGCGCTCGCTCGATCTCGAACTCGGCGAACTCGCCGCCATCCGCCAGATGTCGTTCACGATCCGCGATCGCTACTCGCGCCAGTGCTCGGCCTTCCGCCCGGCGGTTCAGCGCGACACCCCGCTCACCCCGGCCGAGCGCGACAGCTGGCGCGAGGACATCGGCGCCTATTCGGCGCTGTGGACCCAGATGGAGCGGATCGCCCGGCAGTTGCCCGAGGACATGGGCTTCGCCCCCCTCGTCGCCGAGGGTCAGCACCGCACCGAGGCGGCGCAGGCGATCATGACCCGCACCATCGAGGGGCTCTCGGGCTCGGGCAAGCCCGCCTTCGACGCCGCCGCGTGGTCGGAGAACTGCATCTCCGCCTATTCCTCGATCCTCGGCATCGGCTCGCACGCGCTCGACCTCGAGGCGCGTCAGGCCGAGGACAGCCGCGCCGAGGCCTTCCTCACCGGGGCGATCTCGACGGGCGTGCTCGTCCTCGTCGTGGTCCTCGGCTTCATCTCGCTGCGCTTCGTGCGCAATCGCCTCTCCGCGCCGATGCACGACATCGAGGCCGCGCTCGCCAAGCTGCGGACCGGGGATCTCGAGACCCCGATCCGCCTGCCGCCGTGGAACGACGAGCCGAGCGCGATCATGCGGGCACTCGAGGACTTCCGGCTCGAGGCGCTGGAGACGCGCCGCATGCGCCTGCGCATCGACGCGATGCGCGACCAACTGGTCGAGCACGCCGAGAAGATCGGCCGCGCCAAGTCGCAGTTCCTCGCCACCATGAGCCACGAGATCCGCACGCCGTTGCACGGCATTCTCGGCACGGCCCAGCTCCTCGCCGGCAGTCAGGTCACCGCCGAACAGCGCGCCTGGGTGCAGGCGCTCGACGGCTCGGGGCGGCTCCTGCGCGACATTCTCGACGACATTCTCGACTTCACGCGCCTCGAGAGCGGCCGCGTCACCGTCGAGGTGGCGCCCTTCTCCCTGCGCGAGCGTATCGCCATGGTCGAGGCGACGATCCGCCCGGCGATGGAGCGCAAGTCGCTCGACTTCACCGTCGCCGTCGCGCCCGATCTTCCCGACGCACTGGTCGGCGACGCCGGCAAGCTCGGCCAGATCCTGCTCAACCTCCTCGGCAACGCCGCCAAGTTCACGCCGCGCGGCCGCGTCCGCCTCGCCGTCGACGCCGACCCCGAGCGCTCGGACCGCCTGCGCTTCACCATCGCCGACACCGGCATCGGCATCGCGCCGCAGGCGCTCGCCCACATCTTCGAGCCCTTCTCCCAGGCCGACGGCTCCGTCGCCCGACGCTTCGGCGGATCGGGGCTCGGCCTCGCCGTCTGTCGCGGGCTCCTCGACGTGCTCGGCGGCTCGATCGATCTCACGACCGAGCCCGGCCGGGGGACGACCTTCACCGTCCTCTTCCCCGTGCGCGAGGCCGCCGTGCCGAGCGAGGCGGCCGCCGACGCCGACGCCGAGGAGGCGCTGCCCCCGCTCTCGGTTCTCGTCGCCGAGGACAATCCGGTCAACGCGCTGATCGTCCGCACCATGCTCGAGCGCGACGGCCACACCGTGCGCCACGTGGAGACGGGATCGGCCGCCGTCGCCGCCGCCGGCGAGGAGGATTTCGACGTCGTCCTGATGGATCTGTCGATGCCGGAACTCGACGGCGCCGAGGCCTGTCGGCTGATTCGCGCCGGCGTCCACGCGACCCGCTCGGTGGTGCCGATCCTGGCGGTCTCGGCCGGCGGTTCCAGCGCCGCCGACGTCGACGCGGGCTTCGACGGGCGTCTGGAAAAGCCGTTCGACGCGGACGAACTACGGGCGGCGCTCGCCGAGGCGGTCGGCATGCGGCCGCGCCGCCGGGAGAGCCGCCGCGAACGGCTCGGCGCGATCGGCGAACAGGCGCGCGATCTCGGCGTGGAAGGGGCGCGGCGGCTGGTCGAGCTCTATCTCTCGTCGCAGCCGGCCATTCTCGCCGAGGCGGTCGCGGCGGCGCGTCACGGCGACCGGAGCCGCGCCAGGGCGCTCGCCCATCGCCTCAAGGGGGCGGCGGCCCATGTCGGCGCCGACGACATGGCGGCGGCGGCCGCGGCGCTCGAACACGCCACCGGCCAGGACGACGTGGCGGCGTTGCGCGCGGCGGCGCTGGCGCTCGAGACGCTCGGGCACACCCATTTCCATGCGTTCGCCGGTCACGCCGACGCGGAACTCGGCCGTTTCGGCGCCGATCAGGCAACCTTCTCGGCGAAGACGTAACCGAGGCCGTATTCGGTGACGATCATCTGCGGCCGCCCTGGATCGACCTCGATCTTGCGGCGCAGACGGCCGACCAGCACGTCGACGGTGCGATCGTTCGGATCCCACTCGCGGCTGCTCATCACGTCGAGGAGATCGTTGCGGCTCAGGATCCGGCCGGGATGACGGACGAGGGCGGCGAGGAGTTCGAACTCCGCCGCCGTCAGGCGCACCGGCTCGCCGGTGGGCGAGGTCAGGCGATGTTCGTCGAGATCCAGGCACCAGCCGGCGAAACGGCGCAGGCGCCGGCCCGCGCCCTCGTCGCGCGACATGCGGGTGCGCCGCAGCACGGTGTTGACCCGCGCCAGAACCTCGCGTGGCGAGAACGGCTTGGTGACGTAGTCGTCCGCCCCCAGCTCGAGGCCGATGATCCGATCGGCCTCCTCGGTCCGGCCGGTGACCAGGATCACCGGCACGTCGCTCTCGGCGCGGATGTCGCGCATCAGGGAGAGGCCGTCGCCGTCGGGTAGGCGGATGTCGAGCAACACGAAGTCGATCTTCTCGCGCGCCATCAGACGCCGCAGGCCGTCCGCCGTATCGGCGGCACGGACCTGAAAGCCGGCGTTCTCGAAATAACTCACGAGCGTCGCCTGGATCAGCGGTTCGTCGTCGACGATCGCGATCACCAGTTCGTCGGGTCGCGGGGCCTGTTCGGCTCGCATCGGTCCATTCTCGTTTCATTCACAATTGAGTTCGAGCCGTTCACGGTTCGGCGAAACGGAGTTTACAGCACGGCGCCATCTTCCCGGCAATACGCAGCGCAACAGATTTCCTTCCTGCCGGGGTTGCAAATGGCAAATCTTCTCACAGCGGTCGTCCAATTCATGAAGAAGCCCGTGGCGCTCGGCGTTGCAGGTTTTGCCGGTATCGCCATCGGCGTGATTGGATGGGGCGGCTTCAACACCGCCATGGAGGCGACCAACAGTCTCGAATTCTGCATCTCTTGCCACGAGATGCGGAACACGGTCTTCGAGGAATACAAGAAGACCATTCACTACTCCAATCCGGCGGGTGTTCGCGCGATCTGCTCGGACTGCCACGTTCCGAAGGACTGGACGCACAAGATCGTCCGCAAGGTCCAGGCTTCGAAGGAACTGTGGGGCAAGGTCACCGGCTACATCGACACGCCCGAGAAGTTCGAGGAACACCGCCTCGAGCTCGCCAAGCACGAATGGGCGCGGATGAAGGCCTCCGACAGCCGCGAGTGCCGCAACTGCCATTCCTTCGCGGCGATGGACTTCGCCCATCAGCGGCCCAAGGCCTCGCAGCAGATGCAGAAGGCCTACAAGGACGGCGGCACCTGCATCGATTGCCACAAGGGCATCGCCCACAAGCTCCCGGACATGTCCGGCGGCTTCCGCTCCATGATGAGGGATCTGAAGGCGGGAGCGGTCAAGGACGGCGGCAAGGCCGAAAAGAGCTGGGTGCTCGTGACCTCGCCCGCCTGGGCCGACGCCGAGAAGGCGGCCGCCGGCGGCGCCGGCGAGGGTCGCATTCTGCCCGCCGCGCCGGTCACCGTGCTGAAGACCTCCGGCGACGTCGCCGAGGTGCGCATCGACGGCTGGCAGCAGGCCGGCGCCGAGCGTCTCTTCGTCGCCCTGCCGGGCAAGCGGATCATGCTGGCGGCCGTCTCCGCGGGCCTCGCCGAGACCGCGACGGTCAAGTCGACCCGTCACGACGACGACACCGACCTCGATTGGAAGGAAGCCTCGATCGTCCTCTGGATGCCCAAGGCGAACCTCACCGGCGACCAGAAGGCGCTGTGGGCCTACGGCGAGGAGATGTTCGACTCCGCCTGCGGCGCCTGCCATTCGCCCTCGCCTCCCGGCCATTACCCGGCGAACCAGTGGGTCGGCATCGTCAACGACATGAAGGCGAACACCGCCCTCGAGGAAGACGAGGTCCGCTTCCTCCAGGCCTACCTCCAGAACCACGCCCAGGACGTCGCGGGCGGTCACTGACCGCTCCGTCTCCCCGGCACGGGCTTCGCCCCTCTCCTCGTCCCGTGCCGGGGCCCCTCTTCAGGAACCGAACCGATGAAACCCGCACCCATGGATCCCACCACCTTCGCCGATTGCTGCGGCGAGCTCGCCCGCCTCTTCGGCGCGCCCCTCGAGCGAGACGAAGTCGTGGCGCTGATCGAGAACGGCCGTTTCGACGCCCTGCAGACACTCGCCCGCGACCCGCGTCATGCGATCGACCTGCGCGGCGCTCTGGCGGCGGCGCGGGCGGCGGGCGACGTCGACGCCGCCACCTCACGTCTCAACGCCGCCTTCTGCCGGCTCTTCCTCGGCCTCGGTCCGGTCTCGACGACGCAGCCGATCGAGTCCGCCCATCGCGGCGACGGCCGGCTCTTCCAGGAGCCCGCCGGACAGATGCGCGACCTGCTGCGCGCCCACGACCTGGTGCCGGCGGCCGGCTTCGCCGAGCCGCTCGATCATCTCTCCGTCGAGCTGTCGCTGCTCGAACAGTTCATCCGTCTCGAGACCAGCCTCGTCGACGTCGACGAACACGCGGCGACGGCGTCGCTCCATCGCCGGCTCGTCGAATGGACCCCGAGCTTCGCCGAAGCGCTCGGCGAACACGACGGGACCGGCTTCTACGCCGCCCTCGCCCGCATCCTGGTGCGCCTCCTCGAGGCCGGCACCTCCGATATCGCGTCCGCCGCCTGAGCCCGCGTGGCCGCCCCGTCCTCGGGGCCGCCGCTCCCGGTCTCCGTCCCGGCCGCCTCCTCTTCCGCTCCGCGCCGTCGCGCGTCACACCCGAAGGACTCCACGATGTCCACCCTCGCCTCTCCCGCCCTCTCCCGCCGCCGTTTCCTCGCCGCCGCGAGCTCGCTCGCCGCCTCGCAGGTGCTGTCGCCGCTCGTCTTCGGCGCCGGCCGGGCCTCCGCCGCCGCGCCGGACGGCGAGATCCTGAGCTGTTCCAACTTCGGCGCCTTCTGGGCGAAGGTTCAGGACGGCCGCGTCGTCGGCGTCCGGCCGTGGGAGGGAGACCCCCATCCCATTCCGACCATCGAGGGCGCGGTCGATCTCGCCTATTCGGCCTCGCGCGTCCGTTATCCGATGGTCCGTCGCGCCTGGCTCGAGAAGGGTCCCGGCGCCGATCCGGAGACCCGTGGCCGTGACGACTTCGTCCGCGTCTCCTGGGACAAGGCGCTGGAGCTCGTCGCCGGCGAGATCAAGCGCTGCGCCGCCATCGGCCCGTGGTCGATCTACACCGGCTCCTACGGCTGGGGCCACTTCGGTCGCCTGTTCAATTCGCAGACCGCCCTGCGCCGGCTGATGAACATGATGGGCGGCTCGGTCAATTCGTCGTCGAACTATTCCAAGGCCGCGATCGAGGCGATCATGCCCTACGTGCTCGGCCAGATCGACGCCGAGGGACCGCAGACCTCGCATCAGACGGTGCTCGAGAACACCGATCTCATCGTCTTCTGGGCCTCCGACCCGCTCAAGGACAACCACATCTCGACCAACGTTCCGGATCACGGCGAATACGGCTTCTTCGACGCGATGAAGAAGGCGGGCAAGAAGTCGATCTTCATCGATCCGCTGAAGACCGAGGGCTGCAAGATCCTCGACGGCGAATGGCTGCCGGTGCGTCCGCATTCCGACGTGGCGCTGGCGCTCGGCATCGCCCATGTGCTGATCAGCGAAAACCTCGCCGACAAGAAGTTCCTCGCCGACTACACCACCGGCTGGGAGGTCTTCTTCGACTACGTCACCGGCAAGACCGACGGCACGCCCAAGACCCCGGAATGGGCGGCGGAGAAGTCCGAGATCCCGGCCGACACGATCCGCGATCTCGCCCGGCGCTTCGTCAAGGGCCGCACCCTGCTCGTCTCCGGCTGGACGCCGCAGCGCCAGCAGCACGGCGAGCAATTCCCGTGGGTCTTCGTCACGCTGGCGGCGATGATCGGCCAGATCGGCCTGCCCGGCGGCGGCTTCACCCAGCGCTATCACCTCGACAATGCCGGCATTCCCCAGGCGCTCAGCCCGGCGCTGTCGACCACCATGCAGACCGGCAAGCGCAAGGAGAACATGCCCTGGCCGGCGGAGAAGGGCACCCAGGTGATCCCGGTCGCCCGCATCGTCGACATGCTGAACAATCCCGGCAAGAGCTACGAGCACAACGGCAAGACGTTCATCTATCCGGAGGTCAAGATGACCTATTGGGTCGGCGGCAACCCGTTGCACCACCATCAGGATCGCAACCGTCAGGTCGCGGCCTGGAAGAAGTTCGAGACGATCGTCGTCCAGGACTTCCAGTGGACCGCCTCGGCCCGCTTCGCCGACATCGTCCTGCCGGCGGCGACCGGCATCGAGCGCGACGACATCGAGGGGCTCGGCGTCGTCACCCGCAAGGCCTTCTTCGCGCTGCGCAAGGTGATCGAGCCGCTGTGGGAGGCGAAGTCCGACTACGCGATCTTCCAGGCGCTCGCCGAGAAGCTCGACCTCGAGCCGGCGTTCTCCGAGGGCAAGTCGGAGATGGATCGGATCCGCGAGGTCTATGCCGCCGCCCTCGCCCAGGCTCAGGCCAAGAAGATCCCGATGCCGGAATTCGACGCGTTCTGGAAGGCCGGCATCGTCGAATTCGCCATTCCCGAGAAGAACCTGCGCCGCACCAAATACGACAAGTTCCGCGAGGATCCGCTGCTCAACCCGCTGCCGACCCCCTCGGGCAAGATCGAGATCTTCTCCAAGACGATCGAGAAATACGGCTACGACGACTGCCCGCCGCACGCGACCTGGCTCGAGCCGATGGAATGGCTCGGCGCCAAGGACAAGAAGTATCCGCTCCACGTCGACTCCAGCCACCCGAACTACCGGCTGCACTCGCAGTTGAACGGCACCAAGGTCCGGGCGCTCTACGCCGTCGCCGGACGCGAGCCCTGCACCATCAACACCGAGGACGCCGCCCGGCGCGGCATCAAGAACGGGGACGTGGTGCGCGTCTTCAACGATCGCGGCCAGTGTCTCGCCGGCGCCGTCGTCACCGACGACATCCGGCCGGGCGTGATCCAGCTCCAGGAAGGCGGTTGGTACGACCCGATCGTCGCCAACGAGCCGAACGCGCTGTGCCGCTACGGCGACGTCAACGTGCTGACGCCGGACATCCCGACCTCGCGTCTGGCGCAGGGCACCTCGGCCCACACCTGCATGGCCGACGTCGAGTTGTTCAAGGGCGAGCCGCCGAAGGTCGCCGTCTTCGACACGCCGAAGAACGCCTGACGCCGACCGCCGGGAGCGGTGTCCCCGCTCCCGGCCCCTTCCCTCGGAGGACTTCCCCATGCGCGTCTTCGGTCTCGTCGGCCGATCCGGGTCGGGCAAGACGACCCTGATCGAGAAGCTGCTGCCGGCGCTTCTCGACCGCCGCTTCACCGTCTCCACCATGAAGCACTCGCACCATCACTTCGACATGGACCGGCCGGGCAAGGACAGCTGGCGCCATCGCGAGGCGGGGGCGGCCGAGGTCATGGTCGTCTCGGGCGAGCGCTGGGCGCTGCTCGCCGAACAGCGCGACGAGCGCGAACCCGACGTCGACGCGCTGGTGGCGCGGATGCGGCCGGTCGATCTCCTGCTGATCGAAGGGTTCCGCGCCCATTCCCATCCCAAGATCGAGGTCTTCCGCCCCTCGACCGGCAAGGATCTCCTGTGGCGGCCGGGCTCCGACATCGTCGCGGTGGCGAGCGACGCGGCGCTTCCCGACGTCACCGTGCCGGTGCTCGATCTCGACGACGTCGAGGCGATCGCCGACTTCATCGCCGCCCGGGGCGTCCGGCGCCGCCACGATCTGCAGGCGCTCGCGCTCGCCGTGGGTGGCGCGCCATGAGCGAGCCCCACGCCCTCCGTCCGTCCACGCTCGCCTCGACCGCCCTCCTCTGCCTAGCGCTCGGGCTCGTGCCCACCGCGCCGGCCGAGGCCGCGCGTCTGCGCCTGAAGGGAACGATGGAGCGCTATTCGGGCAATGCCGCCTATCTCGCCGTCTATGTCACCGACGCGCGCGGGCACTACCGGGCGACGATCCAGGTCTTCGGCGACAAGGTGCAGTTCTACCCGCACCTCGCCCACTGGATGCGCGGCGCCGGCCCGCAGAGCACGCCGCTCGACGGCATCACCGGCGCCTCGGTCGGCTCCGGGCGCGGGTTCGACGTCACCGTCGAAGTCGCCGACGCGCTGATCGACGCCGGGCTCCAGCTCCGGGTCGACACGGCGGCGGAGAACATCGCCGACGAGCCGTCCGAAATCGTTCTTCCGCTCGAGCGGGACGCCGCCGGTCGCGATGCGACCGGACGCGGGCTCGTCGCTCGTTTCCGTTTCGAACTGTGAGGCGACCGGAGTTTCGACGATGTTGCGCACCCTCCACCTTCGGCTCGGTCTGGCGATCGGCCTCCTCTGGGTGGTCCTGGCTCTGACCGGGATGGTGCTCGCCGTCGACGCCGTCTCCGACGCGCGGCTCCGGCCGCCGCCCCCTCCCCCCGGCATGACGGTCGCCGAACTCGCCGCCGGTCTCGAGCGTCACGGCACCCTCGCCGAGGTGTCGGTCGATGCCGGGGGAACCATTCTCGCGCGCTTCTCAGAGCCGCGCCGGCGCGTCGTCGTCGATCCCACCACCTTCGCGGTCACGCCCGCCCCCGCGCCGAGCGAGATCGTCCGCCTCGCCACCGAGATCCACCGCACGCTCGCCGCCGGCGACGGCGGACGCATCGTGCTCGCGCTCGCCACGCTGCTCGGGCTGATCGGCGTCGTGGGCGGGCTCGGCGCGGCGATGCGACCGGAACATGCGACCACGCTCGCCGGCCGGCTCCATCGCGGTCTCGGCCTCGGGCTCGTCGTTCCCTTCGTCTTCCTGGCGACGACCGGCCTCGGCCTCGCCGTCGCCGCCTTCCGTCCGCTCGACGTCCACGGCATCGCCGCGCCTTTCCCGGAATCGCTCGCCGGGGGCCGGCGCCTTCCCTTCGGCGAGGTCGCGGCGCTGAAGGCGGTGCTGGTCGCCGATCTCGAGGATCTGGTGCTGCCGCGCCGCGACGACCCGGAGGACACCTATCGCTTGACGACGGTCGGAGCCTTCGCCCATGTCGACCCGGTCACCGGCCTGCCGGCGACGCTCCACGATCGCCCCCGGGCGCACCGTCTGGTTGCGGCGCTCGCCGGCCTCCACGGCGGCCGGATCGCCGCGCCGCTCGCCGCCGGGCTCGGCCTCGCCGCCGCGCTGGTGCCGGTCGCGGCGTTCTCGGGGCTCGCCCTCATTCTCGCCGCCCGCCGCGCCCGCCGCCGCTTCGCCGGCGGCCGCGCCGCCGAGAGCTCCGACACCATCGTCCTCGTCGGCAGCGAAGGCGGCACCACCCGTGTCTTCGCGGACCGGCTGGTCGCGATCCTCGAGCGCCATGGTCACGCCGTCCACGTCGCCGCGATGAACGACGTCGCCGGTGCCTATCCGCGCGCCCGGTGCCTGCTGATCCTGACCGCGACACATGGCGACGGCGTCGCGCCGGGGTCGGCCGACCGTTTCCTCGCCCGCCTGCCGGATCTCGCCGCCGTGCCGCCCTTCGCCGTGGTCGGGTTCGGCGAGCGGGGCGCGAGGAGGTTCTGCGGTTACGCGGAAGACGTCGATGCGGCGCTCGCCGCGCGCGGCGCGGCTCGGCGGCTGCCGCTCCGGCGCATCCATCGCCGCTCGGAGGCGGATTTCGCCGCCTGGACCGACGCCGTCCTCGCCCTTCTCGGTCACGACGACGCGCGCCGCGACGCGGGAGCCGGGGGGCTCGCGCGGCCGACCCCGCTCCGTCCGCTCGAACGCCGCGTCCTCTCCGGTCCGGCGATGGGGTCGCGTTGGTCGGTCGTGCTCCATGCGCCCGAGGCCAGCGATCTCGACCCGCTCGCCGCCGCGATCGCCGCGCGGATCGAGGACCTCGAGGCGGCCTTCTCCCGGTTTCGTCCCGACGGCGAGGTGCCGCGCCTCGACGCCGTCCCGCTCGGGCAGCGCGTGCCGGTCTCGGCGGATCTGGCGCGGATCCTCGCGATCGGGCTCGACGTCGGCCGGCGTTCGGGCGGGGCCTTCGATCTCGGTCTGGCGGCGGAGGTGGCGGCGCGGGGCTTCGGCGCGGGCTGGGCCTCGGTGATCGAACCGCGCGCGCGCCGGGTTCCGGCCCACGAGGCGATCGAGCTCGATCTCGCCGGCCGCACCCTCGTCAAGCGCGCGGCGCTTCATCTCGACCTCGCCGGCATCGGCAAGGGCTACGCCGCCGACGCGCTCTCTCGTCTCGTGGCGGCGGCGGGCTTCCCCTCGCATCTCGTCTCCCTCGACGGCGAACTCGTCGCCGGCGCGGCCCGGCCGGACGGGCGCCCCTGGTCGATCGGCCTCGAGGCGCCGGCGACCGGGTTGCGCACGACGCTCGGACGGATCGATCTGGTCGACCGCGCGATCGCGACCTCCGGCGACTACCGCCGCTTCGGCGCCGACGGCGGCCACACGCTCGATCCGGTGACCGGCGCCCCGGTCGTCGGCGGGCCGGCCTCGGTCACGACGCTGGCCGCCGGCTGCGCCGAGGCCGACGCCTGGGCGACCGCGCTGATGGTGCGCGGCGCGGCCGGGCTCGCGGCGGCGCGCGCCGCCGGGGTCGAGGCGATCTTCGTCGAGCGTCCGCCGGTCGCGGCGCCCGTCGTCCCGTCACCCGCGAAGAGCCCCGAACCCTGGGCGGAAAGGGGGTGGCGAGAGGCGCACCCGTGAGCCACGGGACGGTCTCGAGAACGAGACACGACGACGCTTCGGACGTCGCGCCGAAAGGCCACCGCCCGAACTCCGAGAGGACCGAAAGGCATCGTCACGACGGGCAGAGCTCGCCGCGAACGACGAAAGGAAAGCCGATGATCACTCGCAGTACCTTCATCCGCAGCCTGATTCCCGGCGCGGTCAGCGCCGCGCTGCTCCCACATCTGGCCCGCGCCGCCTCCGGCGCCGGCGGCGTCACCGACGGACGGGTTCTCGTCAACACCTCCCTCGGCCCGATGTTCCTGGTGAAGAAGGGTGGGCAGGTCGTCGGCATCGAACAGTTGAAGCAGGACGGCGCGCCGTGGAAGCTGCTCGGCGACATGCCCGACCGGCTCTACAACAAGGCCCGCGTCAAGGCGCCGATGGTGCGCCGCGACTTCCTCGCCAAGCGCGACAAGAGCAACCGCGCCGATCGCGGCAGCCGCGACTTCGTCGAGGTGAGCTGGGACGACGCGCTGAAGCTCGTCGCCGACGAAATGACGCGGGTGAAGACCAAGTACGGCAACGCCTCGCTCCATCGCGGCAAGAGCTCGTGGGCCTCCAACCACGCCCACTTCTACCGCACCGAGGCGCTGTTGCAGCGCTTCCTCAACGGGTTCGGCGGGTCGTCGACCTTCTTCGGCAACTATTCGAACCAGGCCGTCTCGGAGATCCTGCCGGCGGTCGCCTGGTCGAGCCCGGGAGCGGCGAGCGACTGGCCGGTGATCCACGCCAACGCCAAGCTGATCGTGCTGTGGGGCGCCAATCCGCTCGCCACCACCCGCATCCTCTCCGGCCGCTACGCCACGAAGGCGTGGTACGAGGTCAAGGCACGCGGCATCGAGGTGATCGCGATCGATCCGATGAAGTCGGAGACGATCAAGGAACTCGGCTGCGAATGGGTCCCGATCCGGCCCAACACCGACGTCGCCCTGGCGCTCGGCCTGATGCACACGCTGCTCACCGAGAACCTCCACGACGCCAAGTTCATCGAGGACTACACCCGCGGCTTCAAGGACTTCCAGCCCTACCTGACCGGCACCGAGGACGGCACCCCGAAGACCGCCGAATGGGCCTCCGGCATCACCGGCGTGCCGGCCGAGACGATCCGCGGCCTCGCTCGCAAGATGGCGAAGACCCGCACCACCATCGCCTCCGGCTGGTCGACCCAGCGTCAGCATCACGGCGAGCAGGCCCCCTGGGCGATCGTCGCGCTCGGCGCCATGCTCGGTCAGATCGGGCTTCCCGGCGGCGGCGTCTCCTTCGGCCTGCACTATGCCGACGGTGGCCTCCCGCGCGCCGCCATGCCGGTGGTCGGCGGCACCTCGCCCGGCTCCAACCCGATCCCCGATCCCTTCCCGATCGCCTGTCTCTCGGACGCCTATCTCAATCCGGGCAAGACGATCGAGTGCAAGGGCCGCAAGATCACCTATCCCGACATCCAACTGGTCTATACCTCCGGCGGCAACCAGTTCACCCACCATCAGGACACCAACCGGGTGATCGAGGCCTTCCGCAAGCCGGAGACGATCATCGTCCAGGATCCGTGGTGGACCCCGAGCGCCCGTTTCGCCGACATCGTCCTGCCGGCGGCGAGCGACCTCGAGCGCAACGACCTCGGGCAGATGCTGAACCTGATCACGGCGTCGCATGCCGCGGTCGACCCGCAGTTCAAGTCGCGGACCGACTACGACATCCTCACCGAACTCTCCGATCGGCTCGGCTACAAGCAGACCTATACCGAAGGCCGTAGCGAGATGGACTGGGTGCGGTTCTTCTACGACGCCGCCAAGGCGCAGTCGAAGACGGTGAAGATGCCGGACTTCGACGAGTTCTGGGCGGGTGAAGGCATCATCGAGTTCCCGATGGGCAAGGGCGACTTCGTCCATCTCGCCGACTTCCGCGAGGATCCCCTGCTGAAGCCGGTCTCGACCGCCTCCGGCCTGATCGAGTTCGTCTCGCCCTACGTGCGCAAGCTCGGTTACGACGATTGCCCGGCCCATCCGACCTGGTTGGAGCCGGTCGAGTGGAAGGGCTCGAAGGCGGCGGAGAAGTTCCCGCTGCAGCTCGTGTCGCCCCATCCGCCGTTCCGTCTGCATTCGCAGATGTGCAACACGAAGACCCGCACGACCTACACCGTCGCCGATCGTGAGCCGGTGGTGATCAACGCCGACGATGCCAAGGCACGCGGCATCGCCGACGGCGACATCGTGCGTCTCTTCAACGATCGCGGTCAGGTTCTGGCCGGGGCGGTCGTCACGCCCGACATCCTCGCCGGGACGATCTGCCTGCACGAGGGCGCCTGGTACGATCCGGCCGAGCCGGGCAAGCAGGGCGCGCTCGACAAATACGGCTCGCCGAACCTCCTGACGCTCGACGTGCCGCTGACCTCGCGCTTCGCCCAGGCGACCATCGCCGGCACGGCGATCTGCGACGTCGAGAAGTGGAAGGGCGAGGCCCTGCCCGTCACCGCCTTCGACGCGGTCGGCTGAGGCCCGACGATCTCCCGCGCGCCGGTGTCCCCACGCCGGCGCGCGAGACCTTCGGTTCTATCCCTCCTCGAGGGTCACGGCGCGGCCGTCGATCGTCGAGGAGGGGTCGAGCAGGGCGTCCAGCACGGCGGTGTGCAGGGGCCAGCCCTCGGGATCGTCGAGCCAACCGAACTGGCCGTTCGGATTGACCTCGAGAAACACCAGTTCCGGCCCGCCGGCGATGAAGTCGAGCCGGCCGAAGCGCAGACCGAGACGGCGCATATAGGCGTCGATGCGATCGGCCACGCCCTCCGGCAGCATCCAGGGCCGCCACGGATCGTCGTGAGCGACGTTGCGGATGCGCCAATCCTCGACGCCCAATTCGGTGCGCGTGTGCGCCATCTCGAAGCCGAAGCAGCGGCCGTGCACATAGAGCACGGTGGCGTCGCGATCGCCCTCGGCGATCTCCTGGAGGAGCCAGGGCCATTCGGGCGCGAGGCGGTCGCTCTCCACGGATTGGACGTAGATGTAACGGTCGTGATCCGCGCCGACCGGCTCGGCTGTCAGGCGCTTGACCATGCGGCGGCCGGCCGGCCAACGCACGCCCCAGCCGACCGCCCAATCGGGCACGCGGAAGAAGTCGCGGGCGACCCGCATCTGGGCCAATCGTCCGACCCGGCGCGATCCGGCGGGATCGATCAGGCGCAGGCGGCCACGCCCCCGCGCCCAATCGGCGATCTCGCGCACGATCGTCTGCAGCTCGGCCTCGGTCGCGGCGCGATCCTCGGGCGAGCCGCCCTCCCATTCCGGCGTCTCGTGGAGCGAGGGGCGGCGCCAGAGCACCGCGTCGATCGCTCCGGAGTCCACCGAGCGTCCGGTCGGATCCCGGAAGACGAAGCCGTCGGCAGTCCAGGCGAAGCGATACTGCGCCCAGAGATCGATGTTGAACCGGAACACCGGCACCCCTCGCGCGGCGCAGAGTTCGACGAGGATGTCCGCGGTTCCGTCGATGCCGTTGGTGAGCAGGAGCAACATGCGGATCACGCCGTCATTCGTTTCGGACGAGGGGCGACGGGGGCGATCAGTCGAAGCCGCAGTCGTGGACCTCGTCGGAGCCGCTGTTGCGCTGAGTCTTGATGGTCGCGGTGCTGCAGTTGGCGGTGTTGTCCGCGACCCTCAGGCTCGACGGACGGCGGCCCTGCTGGAGCGACCAGTCGTAGGGTTCCTCGCCGAGTTGCACGACGCCGGGCCGCGTCGCGAGCGCGGAGGGCACGATGTCGCCGGCGGCCTGCGGCGCGGCGGCGGTGAGCAACAGAAGGCTGGCAGACAACAACATCGTCGTTCTCCCGTTGCGAAACGCCGCTCCATCGAGGAGCGGGACGGCGTTCGCGGCGGCCACTCTTCGCTCTTCGCCGGTCCTCGCATTGCGTTTCCGCAAAATTTCCGAGTGCGCATGGCGCATCGCGGCCGAATGCCGCGAACGCAATTCTCCCGATACGCGGTTTCCCGTGGGGCTCGTAAGATCTACGGAGGCGAGCGGAAGGGTCGCGACCTGCGGTTTCGGGTGGTCTCACCCGGCCGAGGCCGGCTCCGGGCGCCGACTCGAGGAGGCTGGTGCGATGTCGCCGGTTCGATGGTCACCGCCGCGATCGGGGAGGAGGGCGCCGGTCCTCGCCGGCCCGCTCGGCCGGGCGTCGCGCGGCGGGATCGTCGCGGCGATCGGCCTCGCGCTCCTCGTCTCGACGCTGGTGCCGCGCGACGCCGGCGCGGTGGCGGCCGACGAATGCGAGAGACAGCGCGCGCTCTTTCCGAAAGACTGGAACGACGTCACCGGCGAACGCCCGGTCTGGAGCTGTCGCTCCCATTATGCCGGCCTGCTCCAAGTGCGGCTCGGGGCGCCCGACCGCGCCGGCCGCCGACCGATGAGCCTCGTGCCGGTCCGCGACGACGGCAAGGAGGGCGTCAGGCGCGATCCGGATCGACCGATCTTCCGGATCTGGCTCGACGCCGATCAGGCGCGGCGGCTGCGGCGGGGCGTCTATTTCGCCACCGTCGTTCGGGCGGAGGCCTCGTGGCGGTCAGCCTGGGATTGTGAAAGGAGTCGGTGAGACTTTGATCTCATCGAAGCCGGCAACTCCCTCATCATACTTCGAATAGACACCCTTCATTGTTGTATATTTCGTATCACTTTCTATCCATTGTGCTGATTGTTTCTGATCTTTTACAGGAATACGATCCTCGACGTCATCCATGGTTCGACGCATTCGAGATCGACTTCAACGGCATTCGGCACGAATGCAAAGGAGGATCCATGTCGAAGATGTTCGATGGCGCGCGATCTTCTCCGATCGGTCGGGGGGATCGACCCTTCCTCGGGCGACGTGGAGCATCGTCGGCGTTGCTGACGGCCGTGGTGGCGGCGCTGGTGATGTTCGCCGGCATTTCGATCGCCCAAGTGCCCGAGCCGCCGCCGCCGACCTGCGTCTCCTGCCCGACCGGCTATCACTGCGCTCACAATCCCGAGCGTTGCGTGCCCGACTGAGGTTCCTCTCGACGTTCGACGGCGGGCGTGTCCGGCTCGGTGACGCCCGCCTGATCGGCGGCGCGGGCGCGGGCGAGAAAGGCCGCGACGAAGGCGCCGATCAGCGGCCGGTCGGCATCGCTACGGCGGTAGGCGACGTGGTGTTGCGAGGAGAAGCCGTAGCGGCTCGGCTGCACCGCGCGCATGCGGCCGGCGGCGATGTGCGGTTCGGCGTAGTGGCACGGCAGGAAGCCGACGTAGCGCCCGGAGAGGATCAGCATCGCCTGAGCCTCCATGTTCAGGACCGAGGCGGCGGCCTTGGGGTGACCGATGCGGAAGAGATCGTCGAGCTGGCGATAGCCGCGCACCGAGAGCCGCGTCGCCTCGATGTCGGCCCGCGAGATCGTGTCGTCGGGGCGGTCGAAGAAGTCGTGGCCGCTGCCGCAATAGAGGTGATGGGGTTCGCGATGGGCCTCGCGATAGACGACGCCGGGCGCCTTCTGGGCGAAGGGGCCGATCACCACGTCGCGACGGCCGTCGGCGACGGCCTGTTCGAGCTCCTGCGGGGTCGCCTGCACGAGGTCGATGAAGACGTCGTAGTCCGGCTCGAGCAGGCCGGCGAGCGTCGCCTGGAGTCCGAGCGCCGGGCTGGTGAAGACGCCGTCGACGATGCCGATCCTGAGACGGCCGGTCAGGCGGCCGCTCGCCGTGCCGATCCGATGGCCGAATTCCTCGATGTCGGCGAAGAGCTTGCGGGCCGCGTCGAGGGTCACCCGGCCGAGGTCGGTCAGGCGGAAGGTCTTGCGGCCACGGATGCACAAGGGGCCGCCGATCCGCTTCTCGAGGTCGGAGAGATGGGTGCTGAGGGTCGACTGCGACAGGTTCAGAACCACCTGGGCGCCGGCGAAGCCACCCGCCTCGACGAGCGCCACATAGACCCGGAGAAGGCGGAGATCGATGTTGTCGAGCCGGCGCACGGGGTGCTCCTTATTTTGAAAATTCCCGATGTACCCATCGAAAGATTTGGATTCACACGAAAAGAAATCGAGCCGAGACTGCCCGCGAAGTCAAGGCGATCTCACCGTCCAGACGATCTCTCCGGGGGAACCGTTCCATGAAGCGTCTCTTGCAGTCCACCGCCGTCGTCGTCGCTCTGTCGCTGGCCTCGCCGGTGCTCGCGGCCGACAAGATCCGCATGCTCGCGCCGACCTGGCTCGGCTTCGCGCCGGTGCACGTCGCCACCGACCTCGGCTACTTCAAGGCGCTCGATCTCGAGGTCGACTACAAGTTCGAGGACGACCGAGCGAACGTCATGGCGGCCTACGCGCGCGGCGACATCGACGTCGACATGCGCACCGTCGGCGAGCATCAGGGCCGGCCGCGCGACGCCTCCACCCCCGGCGTGATCATCGCCACCATCGACCAGTCGGTCGGCGGCGACGGCATCATCGCCGACGACGCGGTGCCCAACGTCGCGAGCCTCGAGGGCAAGACCGTCGCCGCCGAGCCGAACATTCCGGCCCGTCTCCTGTTGCAGATGGAACTGAAGAAGGCCGGCCTGAAGCTCGGCGATCTGAACCTCAAGGACATCGCCTCGGCCGATACGGCGGCGGTCTTCGCCGACGCCTCGATCGCGGCGATCGCCACCTACGAGCCCTTCATGTCGCAGGCGGTCAAGACCTCGACCCGCAAGGGCGCCAAGGTGCTGATCTCCTCCGCCGATCCGGCCTATCGCGGCATCATCACCGACGTGATCACCGCCCGTCAGGACGACCTGAAGGCCCATCCCGACAAATATGTCCGCTTCCTCAAGGGGATCTATCAGGCGATCGAGTTCGCCAAGAAGGACCCGAAGAAGTTCGCCGAACTCGCCGCGCCGCATTACGGCATGACCCCGGCCGAGGTCGAGGAGGTGCTCACCGGCTCGCTCGCCTATACCCCGCTCACCGAGGCCGCCGCCTATCTCGGCAAGCCCGGCGCGACCGGCAAGCTGCACGAGGTGTTCGACACGGTGATGGCGCTCAACCTCGAGAACGGCGCCGCCGACACCAAGTTGGTCGCGAACCAGCAGATCGACAATTCCGTCATGGCGAAGGTGGTCGAGGGCGGGCTCTGAGCCCGGCTTCCGAGAGACATCCGGCGAGGACGGCGCGCATGAATCCCCTGTTCACCTTCCGAGGGAAGCCTTCGACCACGGTCGAGATCCTGTGCGGCGCCGGCTTCGCGCTCGCCCTGATCGGCGTGTGGGAGGCGGCCTCCGATCTCGGATGGATCGCGCCGACCTTCCTGCCGTCGCCGTCGCGAGTGGCGGTCGCCGGCTGGGGGCTCCTCACCAAGCAGCATCTCCTCTGGCACGCGGGGGTCTCGACGCTCCGGGTGTGGGTGGCCTTCCTGATCGCGGCGGCGATGGCGGTTCCGATCGGCATTCTGATGTCGAGCTACCGCATCGTCGGCGCCTCGCTCGAGCCGACCATCGACTTCATCCGCTACCTGCCGGTGCCGGCTCTGGTGCCCTTGTCGATCATCTGGTTCGGCATCGGCGAGGAGACCAAAATCTTCCTCCTGTGGCTCGGCACCTTCTTCCAGCTGGTGCTGCTCGTCGCCGACGACGCGCGCCGCGTGCCGCACGAATATGTCGAGATCGCCCGCACCCTCGGCGGCTCCTCGCGCGCGGTCCTGACCGACGTGGTGTTCCGCGCCATGGGGCCGACGCTGGTCGACAATCTGCGCATCACCCTCGGCTGGTGTTGGACCTATCTGATCCTCGCCGAGATCATCGCCGCCGACAGCGGCCTCGGCTACGTCATCTGGTCGGCGCGGCGCTTCGTGAAGACGCCGGAGGTGATGGCCGGCGTGGTCGTCATCGGGATCATCGGCCTCGTCACCGACCAGATCCTGCGCGCGTTCCATCGTCGCCTGTTCCGCTATCTGTGAGATCCCGATGAGCGACGATTATCTCCGCTTCGAAGGCGTCACCAAGCAGTTCGGCCCGGTGCCGGTGGTCGCGCCGACCGACCTTTCGATCGGCCGCGGCGAATTCGTCGCCTTTCTCGGGCCGTCCGGCTGCGGCAAGACCACGTTGATGCGCATGGTCGGCGGCCTCGACACGCCGACGTCGGGCCGGATCCTGCTCGAGGCACGCCCGGTCGGCGGGCCCGACCGGCGGCGCGGCATGGTGTTTCAATCCTATTCGTCGTTTCCCTGGCAGACGGTCGCCGAGAACATCGCCTTCGGCATGCGCTACCGCGACGACATGAGCCCGCAGGAGAAGACGGCGAGCGTCGCCCATCACCTCGCACTGATCGGCCTCGAGGCCTTCGCCGACCACTATCCGAACCGCATCTCCGGCGGCATGCGCCAGCGCGTCGCCATCGCCCGGACGCTGGCGGCCGGGTCGGAGGTGCTGTTGATGGACGAGCCCTTCGGCGCCCTCGACGCGCTCACCCGCGAGCGCCTGCAGGTCGAATTGCGCCGGATCCAGGCCCATGAGGCCAAGACCACCATCTTCGTCACCCACGACGTCGAGGAAGCGGTCTTCCTGGCCGATCGCATCGTCGTCTTCTCGCAGCGGCCGGCGCGCGTCGTCGCGCAAGTCGACGTCACCGCCGTGCTCGGCGTCGAGCGATCGCTCGATCTGCGCGAGAGCCGGCCGTTCTTCGATCTGCGCAACGACGTGCTGCACCTGATCCGCCACGAGACCGGAGATCCCCAATGAGCGACAGCTTTCTCGGGCGCACCGTCGTCGTCACCGGGGCGAGCCGCGGCATCGGCCTCGGCGTCGCCCAGGCCTTCGCCGCCACCGGCGCCGATCTCGTCCTGATCGCCGACGATTCCCACGTCCGCGACCGGGCGAGGGAACTCGGTGGGCGTGGTCTCGTCGCCGACATCTCGCGGCCGCACGATCTCGACGGCATCTTCGCCGAGATCGGCCACGTCGACGTGCTCGTCAACAACGCCGGCTTCGAGCGGATGACGCCGATCGACAGTCTCGATCCGATGATCGAGGCGACGTTCCGCAAGATCATCGAGATCAACGTGATCGGCACCGATCTGGTGACCCGCCGGGCGCTGCCGCACATGACGGCGGGCGGGGCGATCGTCAACACCGCCTCGATCTGGGGGCGGGTCGCCGAGCCGCTGTTCGGCGCCTATGTCGCCTCCAAACACGCGATCATCGGTCTCACCAAGACCTGGGCCAAGGAACTCGGGCCGCGTGGGATCCGCGTCAACGCCGTCTGCCCCGGCTGGGTCCGGACCGAGGCGGCGATGCGCTCGCTCGGCCTGATGGCGGAACGCTCCGGCACGCCCGAGGAAGAGCTTCTCGACGCGATCGTCGGCGCCCAGGCCCTGCCCGGCCTGATGGAGCCCGACGACGTCGCCGAGCTCTATCTCTGGCTCGCCTCGCCGCGCGCCGCCAACGTGACCGGACAGAGCATCTCGGTCGACCGGGGAGAAGTGCCATGGTGAAGCCCCTCGCCGGCCGCCGCGCGCTCGTCACCGGCGCCGCCGCCGGTATCGGCCGCGCGACCGCGATCGCTCTCGCGGACGCCGGCGCCACCGTGATCGGCCTCGATCTCGCCGCCGCCGACGGCCCCGTCCCGATCCTCGCCTGCGATCTCGCCGACGAGGCGGCGATCGTCGCCGCCGTCGCGGACGCCGCGCGGCGGCTCGGCGGCATCGATATTCTCGTCAACAACGCCGGCATCCTGCGCGAGGCCGCGCTCGCGGAGATCACGGCGGCCTCGATCGACGCCCATTTCGCGGTCAACGTGCGCGGCGCCATCCTGGTGACGCGCGAGGCGCGGCCGCACATGGGGCCGGGCGGGCGGATCGTCAATCTCGCCTCCGAGCTCGCCTATCTCGGCCGGGCCGACGCCTCGGTCTATGTGGCGACCAAGGCGGCGATCCTCGGGCTCACCCGCTCGTGGGCGCGGGAACTGGCGCCGGACATTCTCGTCAACGCGGTCGCGCCTGGGCCGACCGACACGCCGCTCCTCGCCTTCGAGACCCTGACGGAGGCGCAGCGCCGGCAAGAGACCGCTCATCCGCTCGGTCGCATCGGCCGGCCGGAGGAGGTCGCCGCCGCGATCGTCTTCCTCGCGGGCCCCGGAGCGACGCTCTTCACGGGTCAATGCCTCGGTGCCAACGGTGGAGCCGCAATGCCATGAACGAGACCGTCTTTCTCGCCGAACTGCCGTGGACCGAGGTCGGAGCGCGGATCCGCGCCGGGGCGCCGGTGTTCCTGCCGATCGGCGCCACCGAGCAGCACGGCCACCACATGGCGATGAACGTCGACGTGGTCTTGCCGACGGCGGTCGCCGAGCGGGTCGCCGCGCGCGTCGGCGGGCTCGTCGCCCCGACCATCCCCTATGGCAATCGCTCGCAGCCGAAGACCGGCGGCGGACGCGGCTTTCCCGGCACGCTCGATCTCGCCGCCTCGACGCTCTCGGCGGTGGTGCGCGACGTCGTCCTCGGGCTCTTCCGCCACGGCGTCCGGCGGATCGTGGTGGTCAACGGCCATTACGAGAACATCTGGCCGGCGATCGAGGGCATCGAACTGGCGCTGGAGGCGATCGGTCCCGACCGCACCGACGGGCTGATCGTGCTGCGGGTCGACCATTGGGACTTGATCGAGCCGGGGACGATCGATCGGATCTTCCCCGACGGCTATCCCGGCATCGAACTCGAGCACGCCAGCGTCATCGAGACCTCGATGATGATGGCGCTCCGGCCGGAGCTGGTCGACCTCTCCCGCGCGGTCCACGACGGACCGGCGAAGTTCGTCCGCTACGAGCGCTACGGCGTCGCCACGCCTGAGGTGCCGGCGTCGGGCGTGCTCTCCATGACCGAGGGCTCCTCGGCGGAGAAGGGCCACTGGCTGATCGACGACGTGGTCGAGGGGCTCACGGCCGCCGTCGTTCGCGAATTCGCACTCGAACCGAGGAAGTGAGACGTCTCACGATGAACATCGCCGATCTTCAACCCGTCGACGCGGCCGTGGTGCCGCGCTTCGCAGGCATCGCTTCGTTCATGCGCCTGCCGGTGGTCGCCTCGCCGGCCGGGCTCGACATCGCGCTCTACGGCCTGCCCTGGGACGGCGGCACCACCAATCGCGCCGGCGCCCGTCACGGGCCGCGCGAGATCCGCAACCTGTCGAGCCTGATGCGCAGCGGCCATCACGTGACCGGGCTCGAGCCCTTCTCGGTGGTCAAGGTGGCCGACGTCGGCGACGTCTCGGTCAATCCGATCGATCTTCTCGACAGTCTGAAGCGGATCGAGGCGGGCGTCGCGGAAATCGTCGCGGCCGGCGCGATCCCGCTCGGGGCGGGCGGCGATCATCTCTGCACGCTGCCGGTCCTGCGCGCCGTCGCGAAGCATCGCCCGGTCGGGATGATCCATTTCGACGCCCATTCCGACACCAACGACACCTATTTCGGCGACAACCCCTATACCCACGGCACGCCCTTCCGCCGGGCGATCGAGGAGGGGTTGCTCGACCCGAAGCGGGTCGTCCAGATCGGCATTCGCGGCTCGATCTACGAGCGCGGCGAACATGCCTGGGCGCACGCGCAGGGCATCCGCATCGTCTACATGGAGGAGTTCACCGAGCGCGGTCCGGCGGCGGTGATCGAGGAGGCCAAGGCGATCGTCGGGACCGGCCCGACCTACGTCACCTTCGACGTCGACAGTCTCGACCCCTCGATGGCGCCGGGGACCGGCACGCCGGAGATCGGCGGCATCACCACCCGCGAGGCGCAGCTGATGTTGCGCCGGCTCCAGGGCCTCGACATCGTCGGCGCCGACGTGGTCGAGGTGGCCCCGCCCTTCGACGTCCAGGGGATGACCGCGCTGGTCGGCGCGACGATGATGTTCGAGCTGCTCTGCGTCATCGCCGCGAACAAAGTCGCGGAAGGCTGACGGCGGGCGCCGTCCGACGCTCGGGCGGCGCTCCCATGACGGCACTCCCATGACGGCGCGAGGCGGGCTCCCGCCTCGCCGCCCGCTCAATCGGGGAGGAAGCGCGCGCGCTCCTCGCGGAAGCGGCGCGCCAGGAAGTCGCGGCAGGCGGTGATGCGGCGCAGCGCATGCGTATCGGGGTGCGCCAGCAGGTGATAGCTGCGGCGAAAGACGACGTCCGGCAGCACCCGTACGAGATCGCCGGCATCGCGCACCGCGAAATCGTGGAGGATGCCGATGCCCACCCCGGCCTTCACCGCCTCCATCTGACCGACCACGCCGGCACAGCGGAACATCCGCCCGGCGTGGCGCTCCAGCGTGCCGACATAATCGAGCGAGGAGGCATAGGCGTAGTCCTCGACGCCGGTGACGATCGTGTGCGCGGCGAGATCGGCGACGGCCGCCGGCGCGCCGCAGCGCTCGAGATAGGCGCGCGCGACGTAGACGTGGAGCGAATAGTCGCCGAGGCGCGAGATCATCAGCCGCCCCTCGGTCGGCGGATCGAGGCAGATCGCCAGATCCGCCTCGCGCTTCGACAATGAGAAGCTGCGCGGCAGCGGCACCAATTCGATCACCAGATCCGGGTGATCGGCGGCGAAGCGGCCGAGTTCGGCGGCGAGGAAATAGTTCCCGAGCCCGTCCGGCGCGCCGATCCGCACCGTTCCGGAGATCGAGGTCTCGGTCTCGCGGGTGGCGTCGAGGACGGCGAGCATCTCGGTCTCGATCCGCTCGGCCGCCGGCAGCAGGCGCTCGCCGGCCTGGGTCAACACCGATCCGGCGGGACGGCGATCGAACAGGCGGCAGCCGAGCGAGGTTTCGAGCGCGTCGAGACGGCGCGCGACGGTGGCGTGATTGAGCCCGAGCCGGGTGGCGGCGGCGAGCATCTGGCCGCTGCGCGCAACCGCCAGGAAGACCCTGAGATGATCCCAATCCATTGTTCGATTTCCGCACATCCATTGCGGTGGATCTGAAATTGCTGTGCATCTTTCGATAAAGCAAGATCGCCCGATCCACAACGGCCCCCGCGCTCGCGGGACCGGAACGCCACGGCGAGGAACGAGCATGATCGAGACCATCCCCCACTTCATCGGCGGCCGCCGCGTCGCCGGCACCGGCCGCTCGGCCGCCGTCTTCGATCCGGCGACGGGGAAGCAGACGGGATCGGTCGCGCTCGCCTCGGGGGCGGACGTGCGCGCCGCGGTCGAGGCCGCCGCCGCCGCCGCGCCGGCCTGGGCGGAGACGACGCCGCTGAAGCGCGCCCGCATCCTCAACGCCTTCCTCCGGATCGCCGAGGATCGCATCGACCAGCTCGCCCGCGTCATCACCGCCGAGCACGGCAAGGTTCATTCCGACGCGATCGGCGAGATCCAGCGCGGCCTCGAGGTGGTGGAATTCGCCACCGGCGCGCCGAGCCTTCTGAAGAGCGAGATCACCGAGAGCGTCGGCACCCGCGTCGACAGCCACGCGCTGCGCCAGCCGCTCGGCGTCGTCGCCGGCATCACCCCGTTCAACTTCCCGGCGATGGTGCCGATGTGGATGTTCCCGGTGGCGCTCGCCTGCGGCAACACCTTCGTGCTGAAGCCCTCGGAGCGCGACCCGTCGGCCGCGATCCTGCTCGGCGAATGGCTGAAGGAGGCGGGGCTGCCCGACGGCGTCTTCAACGTCGTCAACGGCGACAAGGAGGCGGTCGACGCGCTCCTCGCCGATCCGGACGTGCAGGCGATCTCCTTCGTCGGCTCGACCCCGATCGCGCGCTACATCTACGAGACCGCGGCGAAGACCGGCAAGCGCTGCCAGGCCCTCGGCGGCGCCAAGAACCACATGATCGTCATGCCCGACGCCGATCTCGATCAGGCCGTCGACGCGCTGATGGGCGCCGCCTACGGCTCGGCCGGCGAGCGCTGCATGGCGATCTCGGTCGCGGTGCCGGTCGGAGAAGCGACCGCCGACGCGCTGATGGCCAAGCTCGCGCCGCGCGTGCGCGCCCTCAAGGTCGGTCCCGGCACCGATCCGGAGAGCGAGATGGGGCCGCTCGTCACCGCGCAGCATCGCGACAAGGTGGTCGGCTACATCGACGCGGGCGTCGCGGAAGGCGCCGAACTCGTCGTCGACGGGCGCGGCCAGAGCCTCCAGGGCTACGAGGGCGGCTATTACGTCGGCGGCACGCTGTTCGACCGGGTCACCCCGGACATGACCATCTACAAGGAAGAGATCTTCGGACCCGTCCTGTCGGTGGTGCGCGCGCCCGACTACGCGACGGCGGCCAAGCTCATCAACGAGCACGAATTCGGCAACGGCACCGCGATCTTCACCCGCGACGGCGACGCCGCGCGCGAATTCGCCCATTCGATCAAGGTCGGCATGGTCGGCATCAATGTGCCGATCCCGGTGCCGATGGCGTTCCACTCCTTCGGCGGCTGGAAAGCGTCGCTCTTCGGCGACCATCACATGCACGGGCCGGAGGGCGTGCGCTTCTATACGAAGCTCAAGACCATCACCACCCGTTGGCCGACCGGCATCCGCGCCGGCGCCGAATTCGTCATGCCGACGATGAAGTGACGATCCCGGGGCGAACGCGGGGCTCCCCCTCGCCTTCGCCCTTGGGAGAACCGACGAGGTCGGTCTATTCTCAGAAGGACTGGACGCGGTTCGCCGGCCCGAGGGCCGACGGGCCGCGTTCGAACGCGTTCGATCGAGACATCATGCGCATAGACGTCGTCTTTCACGACCGGGTCGGCATCGCCCACGAGATCCTCGCGGTTCTGGCGGAGCGACGCCTCAACGTCACCGCCGTCGAGGTCGCGCCGCCGCACGTCTTCGTCGACGCGCCCGATCTCGCCGAGGAGGCGTGGGTCGATCTGCGCGAGGCGCTGCTGGCGGTCGCCGGCACGCGCTCGGCGGCGCGCGTCGACATTCTGCCGGGCTCGCGCGACCGGCTGCATCTCGAGGCGCTGCTCTCGGCGATGGCCGATCCGGTGCTGCTGCTCGATGCCGACGGCACGATTCTCGTCGCCAATGCCGCGACCGTCGCGGTGTCGCGGCGGCGGGCGGAGGAGATCGGCGGGCTCGCGCTCGGCGATCTCTTCGCCGACGCCCGGCTCCAGGTCGAGCTGGTGCGTTCGGGCTTTCGGTCGGCGCCGCGCGAGGCGATGCTCGGCGGGGTGCCGTTCCAGCTCGACGTCGTCCCGGTCTTCGACGACGGGGTTCCGGCCGGAGGCGTCGTGACGCTCCTGTCGCCGCACCGGCTCGGCGAACACATTCGCGGCCTCCAGAGCCTGCCCGAACGCGGGCTCGAGGCGATCCTCGGCGCGTCCCCGGCGATCCAATCGCTGAAGAAACGCGCCGCCCGCGTCGCCGACGTCGACGCGCCGATCCTGATCCTCGGCGAGACCGGCACCGGCAAGGAACTCGTCGCCCAGGCCTGCCATCAGATGAGCCGGCGCTCGAAGGCGCCGTTTCTGGCGCTGAACTGCGCGGCGGTGCCGGAGAACCTCGCCGAGAGCGAGCTCTTCGGCTATGCCTCCGGGGCCTTCTCGGGCGCGGAGCGCGGCGGCAAGCCGGGGCTCCTCGAACTCGCCGACAAGGGCACCGTCTTCCTCGACGAGATCGGCGAGATGTCGCCCTATCTCCAATCGAAACTGTTGCGCTTCCTCAACGACGGATCGTTCCGCCGGGTCGGTGGCGATCGCGAGAGCCGGGTCGACGTGCGCATCGTCTCGGCGACCCACCGCGATCTCGCCGCGATGGTCGCCGCCGGGACCTTCCGCGAGGATCTCTGGTATCGGCTCAACGTGTTGCGGCTCGAGCTGCCGCCCTTGCGCGAGCGCGGCGACGACATCGTCCGGCTCGCCCGCCACTTCGTCGCCCGCGCCTCGGCCCAATGCCGGCGCGCCGAGCCGAGGCTGTCGCCGGCGGCGGAGGCCGAACTCCTCGCCCAGCTCTGGCCCGGCAACGTGCGCCAGCTCGAGAACGTGATCTTCCGCGCCGTGACCATGTCCGATCAGCCGGTGCTGGAGCCGGCCGATCTCCTCCAGGCGGGCAGCCCCGCCGATCTCGGCGGGCCGGTGATCGAGGGCGAGATCGACGATTGGGACGGCGCGATCCGCGATTTCGAGAAGGCGCTCCTGGTGCGGCTGCTGCCGCAGTTCCCGTCGAGCCGCAAACTCGCGGCGCGTCTCAGGGTCTCGCACACCACCATCGCCGACCGGCTGCGGCGCTACGGCCTGACGAAGGCGTAAGCAGTTTCGAACGACGTACGAAATTTCTTACAATAGGCTTTCGGCGCTGGTTTCATTGGGATTTTTCATCGATCCTGCGCCGATCGTAAGGAATTTCGTACGATCGGCCAGCCACACCGAATCATCTCTTTGTATTCGTTGACTTTTTCGATTGGCACGATCCGTGCGGACGAGACGCCGTCCCGCCGCCGAACGGATCGAAGCCATGACGAAGCCCCTGCCCCGCCTCCCCCTTGCCGCGACGCGCGCCGACACGGCCGCGACCTTCGAGATCGGCGCCTCTGCGCCGCGCGCCGGGATCGGGGCGATCCTCGACGTCGATCTCGACGCGATCGTCGCCAATTGGCGGCTGCTCTCGGCGACCGCCGGCGGGGTTCCCGCCGCTGCCGTGGTCAAGGCCGACGCCTATGGGCTCGGCGCCGCGCCGGTCGCCGCCGCTCTGGCGCGGGCGGGCTGCGCGCATTTCTTCGTCGCCCATCTCGAGGAGGCGATCGCGCTGCGCGCCGCCGTTCCGGGCGCGACCGTCTACGTGCTGCACGGTTTGGCGCGCGGGGCGGAGGCGGCGATGCGGGCGCACGACCTCACCCCGGTGCTCTCCACGCTCGATCAGATCGCCGCGTGGCACGACGAGGCAGAGCGGGTGGGCGAGCGCCTGCCGGCGGCGCTCCACCTCGACACCGGCATGACCCGGCTCGGCCTCTCGGAAGCGGAGGTCGAGACCCTCGCGGCCGAGCCCACGCGGCTCGCCGGCCTCGATCTCAACCTCGTCCTCAGCCATCTCGCCTCGGCCGAGGAGCCAGAGAACCCGTCGAACGAGCGCCAACGCGCGACCTTCGAGCGGCTCCGGGCGCGGCTTCCGAAGGCCAAGGCCTCCTTCGCCAATTCCTCGGGCGTGTTCCTCGGCGCGCCCTGGCATTTCGATCTCCTGCGCCCCGGTGCCGCGCTCTACGGCGTCGCGCCGCGCGCCGACGCGCCCAATCCGCTGATGTCGGTGGTGCGCCTCTCGGCGCGGGTGCTGCGCCTCGCCGATCTCCCGGCCGTCGTCCCGGTCGGCTACGGCGGACGCTTCGTCACCTCCCGCCCGACCCGCATCGCCACCGTCTCGGTCGGCTATGCCGACGGGTTCCTTCGCGCGCTCGCGGGCAAGGCCAACGCCGGTTTCGCCGGGGTGAAGCTGCCGATCGTCGGGGCGGTGTCGATGGACATGATCACCGTCGACGTCTCCGCGCTCGCCGAAGGCGCGCTCCGCGAGGGCGACTTCGTCGACGTGATCGGCGGCCATGCCGACGACATCGACCGGCTGGCGCGGGCCGCCGGCACCATCGGCTACGAGATCCTGACCTCGCTCGGCGCGCGCTACCAGCGCCGCTGGATCTCCCACCTCTCCGCATTCTGACTCGATCGTCTTTTCGAAGGATCACGCCCATGAAGGTCATCGTTCTCGGCAGCGGCGTCGTCGGCACCACGACCGCCTGGTATCTCGCCCGTGCCGGACACGAGGTCGAGGTGATCGACCGCCAGCCGGCCCCGGCGCTGGAGACGAGCTTCGCCAATGCCGGCGAAGTCTCGCCCGGCTATTCCTCGCCCTGGGCGGCGCCGGGCATTCCGTGGAAGGCGGTCAAGTGGATGTTCGCGCCGCATGCGCCGCTGGTGATCCGGCCGAAGCTCGACGCCGCCATGTGGAAATGGATGGCGCAGATGCTCGGCAACTGCACCGCCTCGGCCTATGCCACCAACAAGGCGCGCATGGTGCGCATCGCCGAATACAGCCGCGACGTCCTCAAGGACCTGCGCGCGGAGACCGGCATCGCCTATGACGACCGTTCGCGCGGCACGCTCGAGGTGTTCCGCACCCAGAAGCAGATCGACGGCATCGCCGCCGACCTCAAGGTGCTCGAATCCTTCGGCGTGCCCTACGAGGTGCTCGACCGGGCCGGCTGCATCGCCGCCGAGCCGGCGCTGGCGCGGGTCGGCGAGAAGATCCTGGGCGGCCTGCGACTGCCCGGCGACGAGACCGGCGACTGTTTCCTCTTCACCCAGCGCCTCGCCGCGCTCTCCGAGAGTGCCGGCGTCGCCTTCCGCTTCGGCGTCGACATCCGCTCGCTCGTCACCACGGGCGACCGGGTGACCGGCGTCGCCACTTCCGCCGGCACCTTCCAGGCGGACGCCGTGGTGGTGGCGCTCGGCAGCTATTCGCCGCATCTCCTCAAGCCGCTCGGCCTCTCCCTGCCGGTCTATCCGGTCAAGGGTTATTCGCTGACGCTGCCGATCGTCGACGCCGAGGCCGCCCCGGTCTCCACCGTCATGGACGAGGCGCACAAGGTGGCGATCACCCGGCTCGGCGATCGCATCCGCGTCGCCGGCATGGCGGAGATCTGCGGCTTCGATCTCGAGCTGCGCGATGCCCGCCGCGCCACCATCGCCCATGTGGTCTCCGACCTCTTCCCCGCCGGCGGCGATCTCTCCAAGGCCGAATTCTGGTGCGGGCTGCGGCCGATGACGCCGGACGGAACGCCGGTGATCGGCGCCACCGGCCGTCCCGGCCTCTTCCTCAACACCGGCCACGGCACGCTCGGCTGGACCATGGCCTGCGGTTCGGCCAAGCTCCTCGCCGACATCGTGTCGCAGAAGGCGCCGGAGATCTCCACCGAAGGGCTCGGCATCGAACGTTACGCCGCCTGAGCGGGATCGCCTTCGGCCGGCGCGATGCGACGAGCCGGCCGACGCGCCCCGCGCCCGAGGGGGCGATCACCTCGACCTTCCTCGACCACCATGTTAGATACCCATCGCAATCGCTTCGAAAACCGAGAGAAAAGCCATGAAGATCGTCGCCACCGCCGCCGCTCCCGCCGCCATCGGCCCCTACAGCCAGGGCATCGTCGTCGGCGAGCTGTTCTTCTCCTCCGGACAGATCCCGCTGAACCTTTCCGGCGAGATCGTCGGCACCGACATCGAGAGCCAGGCGGCGCAGGTCTTCACCAATCTGCGCGCGGTTCTCGCCGGCGCCGGCTCGTCGATGGACAAGGTCGTCAAGGCGACCGTGTTCATGAAGGATCTCGCCGACTTCGGCCGTCTCAACGCGGTCTACGCGGAAGCCTTCGGCAGCCATGCGCCGGCGCGCTCCTGCGTCGAGGTCGCCCGCCTGCCGCGCGACGTTCTCGTCGAGATCGAGGTCGTGGCCAAGGTCGGCTGAGCGCCGACCGCCCGATCCTCCCATCGACCGCCGTCCATCATGACGCGCCTCGGGCGACCGCCTCGGGGCGCGTCATGCGTTCGGGGCCGCCGCCGCCCGGTCGAGACCGAGATCGGGATAACGCGCGGCGACCTCGGCGACGTCCTCGCGCATGCGTTCGATCATCCAGTCGCGCACCCCGTCGACGACGGCGCGACGGGGTTTGTCGCGGCTGCGGACGAGATGGCAGAGGCGGCCGGTGGTCATCAGTTGCGAGCCGGCCGGGACCAGCGCGCCGGTGCGCAGCCAGTGGGCCACCACGTTGAGCCAGCCGAGCGCCACGCCCTGACCGAGAAGCGCCGCCTGAACCACGATCGCGTAATCGGAAAAGATCATCGATCCGGTGCCGGCCCCGGCATCGCCGGGAAAGAAGAGATGCGACCAATCCGGCTGCGCCTCGCTGAGGTTGATCAGCGTCTCGACCTCCTCGCGCGCGCCGGTGAGCGAACGGCGCTGGCCGTCGCGATAGCCGGGGCTGCAGATCGGCACCAGGATTTCCGGCATGACGAAGGTCGCGACGTGATGGTCGTCGGGGCCGTCGACGAAGCGCATGCCGAGGTCGACGTCGTCGACCGGGCCCGACAGGGCCGAGGTGATCAATTGGAAGCGCAGCTCGACGGTCGGATACTCCCGCTTCAGCTCCGCCATGCGCGGCATCATCCAATGGGTGGTGAAGGCGGTGGAGACGGAGAGCGTGACCGTCTCGAGGCCGGTCTTGCGGTCCTCGATCTCGCGCAGCGCATGTTCGATGCCCGAAAACCCGCGCGAGATCGCCTCGAAGAGAAGCCTTCCGGCTTCGGTCAACGTTACACCGCCCGGCAGACGCTCGAACAGGGACGTGCCGAGATGGTCCTCGAGGCGCCCGATCATGCGGCTGACGGCGGCCGGCGTGACGTTCAATTCGGCCGCGGCGCGCGCGAAGGTCCCGCAGCGGGCGGCAGCCTCGAAGGTGAAGAAGCCGTTCATCGACGGAAGGGCGGAACGGAGCCTACGCATTTACATGATGTAACCGGCTCTCAAGTTTTTTTCAATTGCGTGAAAGCGGAATAGCTGGTCATCTGAACATCGAAGAGAGACAGTACTTCGATCCGAATTGACAATACGTTCGCCGGCAGTCTCTCGATGCGGTTGCATAGAGTGGACAGTTCCTCGACGACGTGTGAGCAGCTCCGACGACAGGCCCCGTCGATTCAGTCGACCGGCGTTCGTTTTCTCGAATGGAAAGCCCGATGGTCAAATCGACGCAGCAAGAAAACTTCGGAGTTTCGATTCGTTCGGCGACGAAGACCTATGGAGACTTTCGGGCGCTCGACGACGTCAGTCTGGAGGTGCGACCCGGCGAATTCGTGTCGATCCTCGGCCCCTCGGGCTCGGGCAAGACCACGTTTCTCGGCATTCTCGGCGGGTTCGTCCAGCCGAGCTCGGGGCGGATCCTGCTCGGCGAGCGCGACATCACCTTCGAGCCGCCGCACAAGCGCAACATCGGCATCGTCTTCCAGAACTACGCGCTGTTTCCGCACATGAGCGTGGCGGAAAACGTCGTCTTCCCCCTCAGGGCGCGGCGCCTGCCGAAGTCGGAATGGCCGGCGAAGCTCGCGGCGGCGCTCGACATGGTGGAACTCGGCGGCTACGGCGCCCGGCGCATCGACGAGCTCTCCGGCGGTCAGCGCCAACGGGTCGCCCTCGCCCGCGCGATGATCTTCGAGCCCGGCCTGATCCTGATGGACGAGCCCTTGTCGGCCCTCGACAAGCAGCTGCGCGAGACCATGCAGATCGAGCTGAAGCATCTCCATCGCAAGCTCGCCGCGACGATCATCTACGTCACCCACGATCAGCGCGAGGCGCTGACGATGAGCGACCGGATCGCCATCATGAACAAGGGGCGGATCGTCCAGATCGACACGCCCGAGCGGCTGCACGACAACCCCGCCGATTCCTTCGTCGCCGGATTCATCGGCGAGGCGACGCTGTTGCCGGTGACCCGCGTCGACGAGCGCACGGTGATGCTCGGCGATCGGCGCCTCGTCTCGACGCGGGCGGTTCCGCACAACCTGTCGCTGTTCCTGGTCGTTCATTCGGAGAAGCTCACCGTCGAGCCGGACGAGGGCGCCGAGGGCGCCAACCTCCTCTCCGGCGTGGTCGACGAGGTCCTCTATCAGGGCGAGAGCCTCCGCCTCTTCGTCACCCTCTCCGGCGGCGGGCGCGTCAGCCTGCGTCTGCCGAGCAACCATCACGGCCGCACCCTGCTCAAACAGCCGGGCGAGCGGATCGTCGTTCGCCTCCACCCCGACGACACCGTCGTCGTGCCCGAGGCGCCGTGACCCACCCTCCCCCCGAGGCCCATCCTCAGAGGACCCCAAGCAGATGAAGCTCACCAACTTCAAGGTCATGACCTTCGACGTCGTCGGCACCCTGATCGACTTCGAGACCGGCATCCTCACCTCGATCCGCGCGCTGGGCGGCGACAAGGCGAAGGCGGCCTCCGACGACGAGATCTTCGAGCCCTACAAGCGCGGCCGCGACAAGTTCTACGGGCGCTCCTCCTTCGCCATGAAGGACGTCTATCTGTCGCTCGCAGCCGAGACCGGCTTCGTCGCCGACGACGCCACCGCCGACGCGTTCCAGCTCGCGGTGTTGCGCTGGCCGGCCTTCGCCGACAGCGTCGAGGCGCTCGCCCGGCTGCGCAAGACCTTCCGTCTCGTCGCCATGACCAACGCCGACCGCACCGCCTTCTCCGCCTATTCGGCGACGCTCGGCAATCCGTTCCACGACAGCGTCACCTGCGACGAGGCCGGCTGCGCCAAGCCCGACCCGCGCTTCTTCGCCTTCAACAAGGGGCGCCAGTCGGGGCTCGGCTTCAAGCAGTCGGAGATCCTGCACGTGGCCCAGAGCCAGCACCACGACATCGGCGTCGCCAAGGCGGAGGGCTACACCACCTGCTGGATCGAGCGGCGCCAGGGTCAGCAGGGCTTCGGCGGCACGCCGGCGCCGAAGGTCGTGACCACGCCCGACTACCACTTCTCCAGCCTGAAGCAGCTCGCCGACGCCGTCGACGCCGAACTCGCCGCCGAGCGCTCCGCCGCCTGACCCGCCGGGAAGGACCCCACGCCATGGCCTCCGCCGATCCACGTCCCGACGTCGCCTCGCTCTGGCAGGCGACGGCCGTGCCCCGCCCGCCCGTGATCCGCCTCGCGGGCGACGCGACCTGCGACGTCGTCGTGATCGGCGGCGGCTACACCGGCCTCTCGACCGCGAAATATCTCGCCGAACGCGGCCTCGCGCCGATCGTGGTCGAAGCCAACCGTATCGGCTGGGGCGCGAGCGGGCGCACCGGGGGCGTCGTCTCCGGCAAGTTCCGCGTCGGCTTCCGCGACATCGCCGCCCGTCACGGGCTCGAGACGGCGCGGCGGATGCACGATCTCGGCATCGAGGCGATCGAGCACGTCGGCCGGCTGGTCGAGGACTACGGCATCGACGCCGCCGACCACCGCGCCACCGGCTCGCTGCGCTGCGCCTACAACGCCTTCACCTTCGAGGCGTTGAAGGAGGAGGCGGCGTGGCTGCGCGAGGCGCTCGGCGACGACGCGGTCTCGATCCTCTCCGCCGAGGCGGTGGCGGGGGAGACCGGCGCGCGCGACTTCGTCGGCGGCATGCTCAACCGCCACGGCGGCGTGATCCATCCGCTGAACTTCGTCTTCGGCTTCGCGAACGGCATCCGCGCCGCCGGCATCCCGGTCTACGACGAGACCCCGGTGACGCGTTTCCGCCGCGAGGGCGACGGCGTGCTGGTGGAGACCCCGCACGGTGTGATCACCGCGCGCCAGGTGGTGATCGCCACCAATTCCTATTCGGAGATCACGGCGGCGACCGCCCCCGTGCGCTCCTCGATCATCCCGTTCCGATCGGCGATGATCGCCACCGCCCCGCTCGCGGGGACGGCGGCGGCCGGGCTTCTTTCGACCGGCCGCAGCTACACCGAGACCCGGCGCATGATGCGCTGGTTCCGCAAGTCCGGCGATCGGCTGCTCTACGGCGGTCGCGGCGCCTTCGGCAAGGACGATTCGGCAGCGGCCTTCTGGGCGCTCGAGACCGCCATGGTGCGCCAGTTTCCCGAGCTCGAGGGCGTCGCGGTGACCCACCGCTGGTCGGGGCTCGTCGCCATGACCCTCGACAGCCTGCCGCACGTCGGCCGGCTCGACGACCGGGTGGTCTATTCGGTCGGCTACAACGGCACCGGCGTCGCCCTGTCGTCGGGCATCGGCCGCCACGTCGCGGCGATCGTCGCCGGGGAGAGCCCGGACCTCGGCCTTCTCACCGCCACCTCTCTGCAACGCATCCCCTTCTACGGGCTGCGCGAACCCGCCGTCCGGCTCGTCGCCGGCTGGTACCAGTTTCTGGACGCGATCGGGCGCTGAACGGCACCGTCCCGACCCACGAGGCAGGAAAGACAAGCCCCACCCACCGAACGAATGGCCCTCGGGCCGAGGAGAACAGAAATGCGCGTGACCCTCTCCCTCGCGATGATCACCACGTCTCTCGTCGCTTTCTCCGCAGGCACGGCCTCGGCCGAGCAGATCACCTTCGTCTCACAGGGCGGTGCCTATCAGGAGGCTCAGACCAAGGCGATCCTCGATCCGGTCGCCAAGTTGCTCGGCATCACCGTCGACCAGGACAGCGCCCCCGACGCCTGGCCGGTCGTCAAGACCCAGACCGCCACCGGCAAGCCGATCTGGGACGTGATCGACACGCCGACCAAGGACTGCGTGCGCGGCGGCGAGCAGGGCATGATCGAGAAGCTCGACTTCTCCCAGATCCCCAACGCCGCCTCGATGCCGGCCGCCTACAAGACCCCCTATTCGGTCGCCTACGAGTTCTATTCGTCGGTTCTCGCCTTCAACAAGAAGAAGTTCGGCGACAAGGGTCCGCAGACCTGGGCCGACTTCTGGGACGTGAAGACGTTCCCGGGCACGCGCGCGCTGCGCAACCATCCGCTGGCGACCATGGAGGCGGCGCTGCTCGCCGACGGGGTTCCCGCCGACAAGCTCTATCCGCTCGACGTCGATCGCGCCTTCAAGAAGCTCGAGGAGATCAAGCCGCACGTCACGGTGTGGTGGACCTCGGGCGCGCAGTCGGCCCAGCTCCTCGCCGACGGCGAGGTCGACATGGAGATGGCGTGGAACGGTCGCGTCTCCGCCGTCGCCAAGGAGGGGGCGCCGGTCGGCTTCACCTACAATCAGGGCTTCCTGCAGTTCACCTCGCTCTGCATCGTGAAGGGCGCGCCGAACCTCGCCACCGCGGTCAAGTTCGTCAATGCCGCCATGACGCCGGAGATCCAGGCGAACTTCCCCGCCTACATCGACTACGGCCCCGGCAACCCGGCCGCCTATGCCACCGGCAAGATCTCCAAGGAACGCGCGGCGCAGATGCCGAGCTCGCCGGAGAACGCGGCCAAGCAGGTGCTGGTCTCGACCGAATGGTGGAGCTCGCCGGCGGGTGAAGAGGCGCAGAAGCGCTGGGCGGCCTTCATCCAGAAGTGATCCGAGGATCGGAAGGGAGGCAGTCCATGTCGTCGACGTCCATCGATCCGTCGCGCGCCCACGAAAGCCGCGAGCGACGCCTCACCCTCATGCTCCTGGCCCCGGCCCTGAGCGTGGTGGTGGCCCTGCTGGTGGTGCCGCTGTGTTGGCTGGTGTGGCAGTCCGTCCGGCAGGACGGCGGCTTCACCCTGGCGCACTACGCCCGGTTCCTGCACGACGACGTCTATTGGATGGCCTTCCTTCAGACCTTCCGCATCGCCTTCGTGGTGACGGCGGCGACGGTTCTGCTCGGCTATCCCGTCGCCTATCTGGCGGCGGGGTCGTCGCGGCGGACGAGCCTCCTGATCCTCGCCATGGTGGTGCTGCCGTTCTGGACCAGCGTGCTGGTGCGCGCCTACGCTTGGCTGATCCTCCTGCAGCGGCGCGGGCTGGTGAACGGGGCGCTGAGCGATCTCGGCGTGATCGATCACCCGCTGATCCTCGTCAACAACGAGTTCGGCACGGTGATCGCGACGATCCACATCCTGCTGCCGTTCATGGTTCTGCCGCTCTACGCGACCATGCAGAAGATCCCTCGGGAACTCACCATGGCCGGCGCCAGCCTCGGCGGCACGCCGCTGCACGTGTTCCTCAGGGTGTTCCTGCCCTTGTCCCTGCCGGGCGTCGTCGCCGGCATGGTGCTGGTCTTCGTGTTGACGCTCGGCTTCTACATCACGCCGGAACTGCTCGGCGGCGGGCGGACCTACATGGTTTCGATGTTGGTGTCGCGCAACATCGAACTCTACAACGAATGGGGCGCGGCCTCCTCGATCAGCATCGTCCTGCTGCTCTGCGTCTTCGCGATCTTCCGCCTCGCGAGCCTCCTCATCCCGTTCGAACGCATCATGGGGGCGCGTTGATCATGAAGTCGGGCAAGATCCTTCTCGTCACCCTGGTGGTGCTGATCCTGGCGTGGCTGATGATCCCGGTGGTGATCATCGTGCCGATGTCCTTCTCGGGCGCGCGCTTCCTCGCCTTCCCGCCGCCGTCGTGGTCGACGCGCTGGTACGAGGCCTATCTCGCCAATCCCGGCTGGATGCAGGCGACCCGCGTCAGCCTGACGCTCGCCGTGTCGAGCGCCGCCATCGCCACGGTGATGGGCACGGCCGCCGCCTACGCGCTCAACATGAGCACGTCGAAATGGGTGCGCAACCTCCAGGTGATCCTGATGTTGCCGCTGGTGGTGCCGATCGTCATCACCGCCGTCGGGGTGTTCCTGGTCTATGCCAACGTCGGCCTGCTCGCGACGATGACCGGGCTGATCCTCGCCAACGTCATGCTGGGGCTGCCCTATGTGGTGACGTCGGTGCTGGTGGGCCTGCGCAAGTTCGATCCCGTCCAGGAGATGGTGTCGCGCAGTCTCGGCATGAACCGGCTCCGCACCTTCTTCGTGGTGGTGCTGCCGCAGATCCGGGCGAGCGTGATCTCGGGCCTCCTCTTCGCCTTCATCTCGGCGCTCGACGAGACGGTGGTGGCGCTCTTCATCTCCGGCGGCCAGTACCAGACCCTCACCAAGCGGATGTTCACGGCGCTGCGCGACGAGATCGACCCGACCATCGCCGCGATCAGCACCCTCCTCACCGCCGTCTCGTTCCTGATGGTGATCCTGGTCTCGCTCTCGGCCCGCGCCGAGACCAAGAAGAGTGCCGAGGCATGAAGACCGACGTCCTCGTGCTCGGCGGCGGGTCCGCCGGCTGCGTGCTCGCCGCGCGGCTCTCCGAACGCGCCTCCCGCGAGGTGATGCTGGTCGAGGCGGGCCGCGACATCTCGCCCGCGACCGCGCCCGACGCGGTGCGCGCCCGCTATCCCGGCCGCGCCTATCTCGACACGCGCAACATCTGGAACACGCTCACGGCGGCGATGGGGCGCACCCGCGCGGGACGCCCGGCGGCGCGGCGCTACGAACAGGCCCGGCTCCTCGGCGGCGGCTCGGCGATCAACGCGCTGATGGCCAATCGCGGCGCGCCCTCCGACTACGACGAATGGGAGGCGCTCGGCGCCGAGGGCTGGACCTGGGAGGCGTGCCTGCCGGTGTTCCGGGCGATCGAGGCGGACCGCGATCTCGACGGGCCCTCGCACGGGCGCGACGGGCCGATCGTGGTGCGGCGGACCTCCGACGCCGCGCTCTCGCCCTTCGTCGACCGGATGATGAAGACCCTCGACCGGCGGGGTCATCCGATCCGCGCCGATCAGAACGGTCCGTGGGAGGACGGCACCTTTCGCGGCGTCGTGGCGATCTCGGATGCCGGCGAGCGACAACCGACCTCCTTCGTCTACCTGACCGAGGCGGTGCGGCGCCGGCCCAATCTGCGCATCGCGACCGAGCACGTCGCCGAGCGTCTGCTCTTCGACGGCCGCCGCGTGGTCGGCGCCCGTCTGATCGGGCCGGACGGGCGCGCCTTCGACGTCTCCGCGAAGGAGGTCGTGCTCACGGCCGGCGCGATCCACACGCCGACGCTGTTGCTGCGCTCGGGGATCGGGCCGGCGGCGGAGGTGGCGGCGACGGGGCTCGCGGTCGTCCACGACCTTCCCGGCGTCGGGCGCAATCTGATGGAACATCCCTCGATCGCGGTCGCCTGCTGGCTGCCGCCGGCCGCCCGCGCGCGCGACCCGGACGAACACCACGAACAGGCGATCTGGCGCTTCTCCTCCGGCCTCCCCGACATGCCGGTCGGCGACATGCACGGCGCGATCCTGTCGCGGGCGGGTTGGCATTCGGTCGGGCGGCGCACCGGCAGCCTGTTCTTCTGGGTCAACAAGTCCCATTCGCGCGGGTCTCTCCGGCTCGTCTCGGCCGATCCGAGGCACGAGCCGGAGGTCGACTTCCGCATGTTGAGCGACGAGCGCGACCTCCTGCGGCTGAAACAGGCGCTGCGGATGGGGGCCGAGGCGCTGCTCGATCCGCACATGGACGGGTTCCGCGACGCGGTCTTTCCGGCGAGCTACACGCCGCGCGTGGCGAAGATCGCGGCGCCCGGCGTCTGGAACGCGGTCCAGCGCGGGCTCCTCTCCGGCCTTCTCGACGTCGCCGGGCCGCTGCGGCCGGCGCTGGTGCACGGCGTCGTGACGCTCGGCACCACGCTCGCCGGGCTCCTCGCCGACGACGAGCGGCTGACCGACTTCGTGCGCGCCAACGTCGGCTGCACCTGGCATCCCTCCGGCACCGCCCGCATGGGCCGCGCCGACGACCCCGCCGCCGTCACCTCGCCGACCGGCCGGGTCCACGGCATCGAGGGCCTGCGCGTCGCCGACGCCTCGCTGATGCCCTCGATCCCGCGCGCCAACACCAACATGCCGACGATCATGATCGCCGAGCGCATCGCCGCCTTCCTCGACGAAGGCCGCTGAGCCACCCTCTCCCCCCACCTCTTCCGGAGTCTCCCATGAGCCGTCTCGTCGCCTTCGATCCGAACGACCCGGGCACACCCACCGTCAGCAAGGCGCTGCCCGAGCGGCTGCTCGAGGGCGACCCGACCTATCGCACCTGGGAACTCGATTCGGTCGACGACGGCCGCATCCGCGCCGGCCTCTGGGAGGCGACCCCGGGGCGAACCCGCTCGATCAAGGGCATCAGCTGGGAGTGGTGCACGCTGCTCTCCGGCGTCGTGGTGATCACCGAGGACGGCGGAGAACCGCGCCGTTTCACCGCCGGTGACACCTTCGTATTGCAGCCCGGCTTCGTCGGCACTTGGGAGACGGTCGAGACGGTGCGTAAGCTGTGGGTGATCGTCTCCTGACGATCGTCGCGCCGTCCCGCGCGCTCATCACCCGAGAGGTTTCATGGCACTGCTCTACAAAGCCGATCCGACCCGTGGCGAAATCTGGAAGCGCGTCCTCGCGGACCGCGCGCCCGATCTCGAGGTGCGCCTGTGGCCGGAAGTCGGGGATCCCCGCGACATCCGCCTGCTGCTCGCCTGGGAGCCGCCGGAGGATCCGATCGCGGCCTTTCCCAATCTCGAGATGATCCTCTCCGTCAGCGCCGGGGTGGATCAGTTCGACTTCTCCCGCATCCCGCCCGAAGTCCCGGTCGTGCGCATGCTCGATCCGAACATCGTCGAGGGAATGGTCTCCTATGTCGCCATGGCGGTCCTGGCGCTCCATCGCGACCTGCCGACCTACATCGACGCGCGCGCCGAGGGCCGGTGGCACCAGATCCTCAATCGGCCGGCGGCGGAGCGGCGGATCGGCATTCTCGGGGCCGGGCGTCTCGGAAGCGCGGTTCTCGCGGCGCTGGCGCCGTTCGGCTTTCCGCTGGCGGTGTGGGCCCGGACGCCGCGCGAGATGGCGGGCGCCGAGGTCTTCGTCGGCGCCGACGGGCTCGACGCGTTCCTGGCGCGCACCGACATTCTGGTCTGCCTCCTGCCGCTGACCGAGGAGACGCGCGGCATTCTCGGCGCCGCGACCTTCTCCCGGCTGCCGGAGGGGGCGAGCATCGTCAACGTCGGGCGCGGCGGCCATCTCGTCACCGCCGATCTCGTCGCCGCGCTCGATGAGGGCCGGCTCTCGGCGGCGATCCTCGACGTCGCCGATGCCGAGCCGCCGCCGCCGGATCATCCGTTCTGGACGCATCCCCGCATCCTCCTCACCCCGCACATCGCCAGCCACACCCGCCCGGAGACCGCCGTCGACGCGGTTCTCGACGCCATCCGCCGCCACCGTGCCGGCGAGACGCCGATCGGCCTCGTCTCGCGCGACCGCGGCTATTGAAGGACAGGATCATGACCCGCTCGCTCTCGCCGCTCCGCCTCGACGACCCGGACCTGCTGCGCCGGTCCGCCCTGATCGGCGGCGTCTGGTCCGATGCCGACGACGGCGCGACGCTCGACGTCGAGGACCCCGCCACCGGCGCGGTCGTCGGCACGGTCCCGGCCTGCGGCGCGGCCGAGACGCGGCGGGCGATCGAGGCGGCGGCGGCGGCGTTTCCGGCGTGGCGGCGCACCCCGGCGGGCGAGCGGGCGCGCCTCCTCGAACGCTGGAACGATCTCATCCTCGCGGTCGCCCCCGACCTCGCCCGGATCATGACCGCCGAACAGGGCAAGCCGCTCGGCGAGGCCGAGGGCGAGGTGCGCTACGGCGCCTCCTTCGTGAAGTGGTTCGCCGAGGAGGCGCGGCGCGTCTACGGTCACACCGTCCCCGCGCCCACCGCCGACCGGCGCATCCTGGTGCTCGAGGAGCCGATCGGCGTCACCGCGGCGATCACGCCGTGGAACTTCCCGATCGCCATGATCACCCGCAAGGCGGGGCCGGCGCTGGCCGCCGGCTGCACCATGGTGATCAAGCCGTCGGAGCTGACGCCCTTCTCGGCGCTGGCGATCGCGCGGCTCGCCGAACGGGCCGGGATCCCGGCCGGGGTGATCTCGGTGGTGACGGGGCTTCCGGTGGCGATCGGCGACGAGCTGACCGCCAACCCGATCGTGCGCAAGATCTCCTTCACCGGCTCGACCCGGGTCGGCGCCCATCTGATGCGCGCCTCGGCCGGAACGCTGAAGAAGCTCAGCCTGGAACTCGGCGGCAACGCGCCCTTCATCGTCTTCGACGACGCCGATCTCGACATCGCGGTCGAGGGCGCCATGGCCTCGAAGTTCCGCAACGCCGGCCAGACCTGCGTCTGCGCCAACCGCATCCTGGTCCAGTCCGGCATCCACGACGCCTTCGTCGCCCGGCTCGCCGAAAAGGTCGCGGCGCAGACGATGGGGCCGGGCACGCGCGCCGGCGTCACCATCGGTCCGCTGATCAACGCCGCCGCCACCGCCAAGGTGCGCGCCCATGTCGAGGACGCGCTCGCCAAGGGGGCGGCCGTCGCCGCCCGGGTCGCGGACGAGGGCGATCCCGTCCGTTTCGCCGCGCCGATGGTCCTCACCGGCGCGACCACCGACATGATGATCGCCAACGAGGAGACCTTCGGCCCGGTCGCGCCGATCTTCCGCTTCGAGACCGAGGCGGAGGCGATCGCGATCGCCAACGGCACGCCCTTCGGCCTCGCCGCCTATTTCTACACCGAGGATCTCCACCGCGCCTGGCGGGTCGGCGAGGCGCTCGAATTCGGCATGGTCGGGCTCAACACCGGCTCGGTCTCGATGGAGGTCGCCCCCTTCGGCGGCCTCAAACAGTCGGGCCTCGGCCGCGAGGGGGGCTCGCTCGGCATCGCCGAATATCTCGAGCCCAAGGCCTTTCACATGGGCGGGCTGAAGCTCGCCCCAGTCGGGCGCTGAGCGCCGGCGCCACAGGAGACGACCCCATGACCGCACGACGTCACCGCATCGCCGTCATCCCCGGCGACGGCATCGGCAAGGAAGTGATGCCGGAGGGCATCCGCGTGCTCGAGAAGGCCGCGGCGCTCCACGGTTTCGAGATCGAGCAGACCTGGCACGACTTCGCCTCCTGCGACTGGTACGCGCGCCACGGCGCGATGATGCCGGAGGATTGGAAGGAGCGGATCGGCGCGGTCGACGCGATCTTCTTCGGCGCCGTCGGCTGGCCCGAGACGGTGCCCGATCACGTCTCGCTGTGGGGCTCGCTCCTCCAGTTCCGGCGCGAATACGACCAATACGTCAATCTGCGCCCGGTGCGGCTGATGCCGGGCGTGCCCTCGCCGCTCGCCGGCCGCAAGCCCGGCGACATCGACTTCTGGGTCGTGCGCGAGAACACCGAGGGCGAATACACCTCGATCGGCGGGCGGATGTATCCCGGCACGCCGCGCGAGATCGTGATCCAGGAGACGGTCATGTCGCGCCACGGCATCGACCGGGTCCTGAAATACGCCTTCGAGCTGGCGCGGTCGCGGCCGAAGAAGCACCTCACCTCGGCGACCAAGTCGAACGGGGTGGCGATCTCGATGCCCTATTGGGACGAGCGGGTGGAGGCGATGCGCGCCGCCTATCCCGACATCCGCACCGACAAGTACCACATCGACATTCTGACGGCGCAGTTCGTGCTCCATCCCGATCGTTTCGACGTGGTGGTCGCCTCCAATCTCTTCGGCGACATCCTCTCCGACCTCGGCCCGGCGTGCACCGGCACGATCGGCATCGCCCCTTCCGGCAACATCAACCCCGACCGCACCCATCCCTCGCTGTTCGAGCCCGTGCACGGATCGGCGCCGGACATCGCCGGGCGCGGCATCGCCAATCCGATCGGGCAGATCTGGTCGGCGGCGATGATGCTCGAGCATCTCGGCGAGGCGAAGGCCGCCGCCTCGATCCTCAGGGCGATCGAGCGGGTGTTGGTCGAGCCGAACGCCCGCACCGCCGACGTCGGCGGCCGCGCCGACACGGTCGGCTGCGGCAAGGCGATCACCGACGCGCTCGGCTGACGCCCCGTCTCCCGGGTCGACCACCCATCCGGAGTGGTACCCCATGGACGCCACACCCGATTTCGTGCTCAATCGCGACGACGCGTGCGAGCGACGAGGGACGGGGATGAGCTGGGCCAGGAAGTCGAAGACCGTCGCCGTCGCGCGGCCCGTCACCGGCCATTCCGGTCCGCAGGAGCGGCCGAACCCGGTGCTCGGCCGGGCGCCGGAGACGCGGTTTCTGACCTTCGGTCCGGCGGCCTTGTTCGGCGCGGTGGCGCGCTGTTCGCTTCGCCGGTCCATCCCGCCGGAGCTGGCGGCCCTCGAACGGCGCGCGGCGGAGGCGCGCATCGCGCATCACGTCGACGACACCTCGTCCGAGTTCTTCCTCCTCGACGGCGTCCGCGCCTACAAGGACTCCGATCGGAGCCATTTCGGTGGCGCGGTCGCCGCCGGTCTCGCCTATCTCTTCATGATCGCCGAGGGCCACGTCTGGGCCGACCATTTCGAGAACCAGACGCCCAAGGGCGATCCGAAGACCCGGCCCGGCCCGGACTTCGTCTTCGCGAGCCTCGGTACGCGCGAGGTTGCGTTGGTCGAGTCCAAGGGCACGACCAGCCTCGGCGCCGCCGCCTTCGACCGCACCGTGGCCAAGGGGTACACGCGACAGGTCGAACCGCATCTCGGTCATCGCGTGGGGAGCGGCATCGCCAGCCACGGGTTCGCGGTCGGATCGCGCATGATCCCCGGATCCTCGGCGCCGCCGGCGGAGGCGGAGATGGTCGTGCATCACACGCGGCCGAAGCGGTCCTTCTTCGGAGGCACGTCCGACATGCCCCCGCCGCAGATCGTCACCGCCGGCTCCGTCGTCGTGGGAAACTACGCGACCGTTCTCGATCTCGTGTTCGGACCGGGACAGGGCGAACCCTTGCGGCGGGGCGAGCCGGTCGACCTCCCTTACGACGTGGTCGAATGGCGCGGCGAGCGTTGGATCGTTCCGCGGGCCGAGAGCGACACCGATGCGTCGATGAGGGCGGAGAACATGGCAGACGTGGAGCGCTGGCGTTTCGCGCTTCACGAGGCGACCGCCCTCGAGGTGTTCGCGCGCGCGGGTGGGGCGGGCTCGGGCGACTGGGACGGATTTCGGCCCGACGGCGCGGTCACGCGTCTCGCCGATGGGCGGGACTCGATCCGATCGGGAGTCTTCCCGGACGGGCTCGCGGTCCTCGCCCGCGAGGAGATCCATCCGCACGGCCGTGGCGGTGGACCGCACGACCCCGCCCCGGAGCCGCCGCGTCTCCGCGAGATGGGCGCCGCGGAGGGGTGAGGCGACGGGGCTCGGGCGCACGGCCCCGTTTCGCCGGGAGCGAGAATGGCGCTTGCGCGATCTAATCGATTGTGTAGCATACTCCCCACACGCCTCGGTTTGTCCCACCCGGCTCGGCCGGAGGAGATCCACGCGGCGGCGAACGACCGGGGACGAGCCTCTCCGGCGGGAGGAACGAGCGGGAGGGTGTCATGGCCGTCTCATCGCAGCTCGACGATACCGATCGACCCCGCGCCGGCATCGGCCTCTGCCTTTCGGGCGGCGGCTATCGCGCCATGGTCTTCCATCTGGGCACGCTCATCCGCATCGACGAGGCCGGGCTTCTCGGCAAGCTCGCGCGCATCTCCAGCGTCTCCGGCGGGTCGATCACCGCAGCCCATCTCGGTCTGAGGTGGAAGCGGCTGAACTTCGACGCGAGCGGCCGGGCGACCGGGCTCGGCGCCGTCGTCGCCGACGTCCGGCGGATGGCGTCGACCAACATCGACGCCGGCGCCATCATCGGCGGCATTCTGTTGCCCGGTTCGATCTCCGACCGGGTCGCGGACGCCTATGCCGACACGCTCTACGGCGACGCGACCCTGCAGGACCTGCCCGACGACAGCGACGGCAAGGCGCCCTTCTTCGTGCTCAACGCGAGCAACGTGCAGACGGCGGCGTTGTGGCGCTTCACCCGCCGCTACATGGGGGATTATCGGGTCGGCCTGGTGCCCCGGCCGACGACGCGGCTCGCGCTCGCGGTCGCGGCCTCCTCGGCCTTCCCGCCGGTGCTGTCGCCGCTCGAAATGACCGTGGCTCAGGCCTACGACCCGAACGTCCCGGCGGATCTGACCGGGCCGGAGTTCCGCCGCCGGGTGGTGCTCAGCGACGGCGGCGTCTACGACAATCTCGGTCTCGAGACCGTGTTCAAGTCGTGCGAGACGGTGCTCGTCTCCGATGCCGGGCAGAAGATCGAGCCGGAGGCGGATCCGAAGGACGATTGGGTCCGCCATTCCGTGCGCATCATGACCATCTCCGACGATCAGGTCCGCAGCCTGCGCAAGCGCCATCTGATCGAGGCCTATCGGAGCGGCGAGGTGACCGGCGCCTATTGGGGCATCCGGACCCGATATGCCGATTATCCGCTCGCCACCGACCCGCTCGGCTGCGCCGGACGCGATCCGACCCGGCTCGCGGCGATCCCGACGCGGCTGGCGGCGATGCCGGACGCCGAGCAGAACGCCCTGATCAATTGGGGTTACGCGGTCACCGACGCGGCGCTGCGCGCCCATTTCGGTCCCGCGCTCCAGGCGCGCCACGGCGTGACCATCACCGATCCGAAAGGCTTTCCCTGCCCCGGCGAATACTGAGACCGGGCAGGGTCGCGAGGGGAGGACGATCCCATGCCGGCACCCGGTTCGCGCCCGCCGACCCCGTCGGTCTTGCCGTTTCGGCGCCTCAGGATCTACGCCTTCGACCCGTCGGCCTCGCTCGACCTGCAATTGGCGGTCGTCAACGAGGCGACCGTCCAGATCGGCGGCGAGGCGCTCGAACCGGGGCCGATCGGCGAATATCTCGAGGTGGTCGACGTCGATCCGGCCTCCGGCGGTTTCTATGCCCCGGTCGACCTCGACGATCCCGTGCTCCTCGTCCAGAACGGCGCCGCGCCGTCGGAAGGCAATCCGAAGTTCCACCAGCAGATGGTCTATGCGGTGGCGATGACGACCATCCGCAACTTCGAACGGGCTCTCGGCCGCAAGGTGCTGTGGGCACCCCGTATCGACCGCGACGAAAAGCAACGCTACGTCGGTCGGTTGCGGATCTATCCTCATGCGCTGCGTGAGGCCAATGCCTATTACAGCCCCGACCGGAAGGCGCTGCTCTTCGGCTATTTCCGCGCCTCGCGGACCCGGCCGGGGCACAATCTGCCCGGCGGCCTCGTCTTCACCTGCCTCTCGCACGACGTCATCGCCCACGAGACGACGCATGCCATCCTCGACGGCATGCATCGACGCTACATCGATGCGAGCAACGTCGACATGCCGGCCTTCCACGAGGGGTTCGCCGACATCGTCGCGTTGTTCCAGCACTTCACCCTCGCCGACGCGCTGCGCCAGCAGATCGAGCAGACCCGCGGCGATCTCGGCCGGCGGTCGGTGCTGAGCGGGCTCGCCCGGCAGTTCGGCGAGGCGATCGGTCACTACGGGGCGCTCCGCGAGGCGATCGACGACCTCGACCCGGCGACCGGCCTGCCCGATCCGACCCGGCTCGCGGCGACCTCGGAGCCGCACGACCGTGGCGCCATTCTGGTGGCGGCGGTGTTCGACGCCTTCGTGACGATCTATCGCTCGCGCGTCGCCGACCTCCTCAGGCTCGTCACCGGCGACGGCGGGCGCTTTCCCGATCGCGATCTCCACCCCGATCTCGTCGCCCGTCTCACGGCGGAGGCGGTCAAGACGGCGGGGCACGTGCTGCGGATCACGATCCGCGCGCTCGACTATCTGCCGCCCGTCGACGTCACCTTCGGCGACTATCTGAGGGCGCTGATCACCGCCGACCACGACCTCGTCGCCGACGACGATCGCGGCTACCGCATCGCCTTCATCGAGGCGTTCCGGCGGCGGGGGATCTTCCCCAAGGGGTGCCGGTCGCTCTCGATCGAGAACCTCCTGTGGGAGCCGTTGGAGACGCAGATCGATCTCGGCGATCTCCTGAAGCGACCGTTCGGCCACGAGGAGGCGCGCGAGCGACTGTTCGAGGACGCGCGGGCGCGCGCCTTCCGGCTCCAGCGCCACATCCTCGACAATCGGGAGAAGATCGGCGACGACGCCGCCCGCGCCATCGGCCTGCGCCTCGACGACGCCGCGCCGAAGACGATCCGGCGGCGGCGCGACGACGGCCGTCCGCAGGTCGAGGTCCATTCGGTGCGGCTCGCCGACCGGGTCGGGCCGGACGGGCAGCGCGAGCCGCAGGTCGTGATCGAGATCGCCCAGGAGCGCCGGGCCTATCGCAGCGCCGAGCTCCAGGCGGAGATGGACGCGGTCGGCCGCAAGCCCGGGGTGCGTCCCGACTTCGTCTTCCGGGGCGGGGCGACGCTGATCGTCGACATCCGCACGCGCCGGATCCGCTACGCGATCGTCAAGTCGATCGACAGCGCCGCCCGCCTCGAGGCGGAGCGCCAGTTCCGCTTCGGCGGCGCGGCGGAGGCGCTGGGGGCGACCTATTTCGGCGCCGAGCGGCAACGCGAACCCTTCGCCTTCCTTCATCGCATGCTCTGACGGGGGTGGACCCATGGCGAAACGGCAGACCGCCTCGAAACCCCGCCGGCTCACGGTGCGGATGTATCGCGACATTCTCGGCGACTGTTTCCTGATCCGTGCGCCGAAGGGCGACGGCACGGCCAACATCCTGATCGACTGCGGCATTCTCCAGGGCATGCCCGGCGCCGCCGACCGCGCCGTGCGCATCATGAAGAACATCGAGGCGGAGACTGGCGGGCGGCTCGACGTGCTGATCGTCACCCACGAGCATTGGGACCACCTGTCCGGCTTCGCCCAGGCCGAGGACGTCTTCGCGCGGATCGAGGTCGGCGAGCTCTGGCTCGCCTGGACCGAGGATCGGCGCGACGAACTCGCGCAGACCCTCGCCGAGGGCCGCCGCCGGGCGCTCGCCGTGGTCGAGCTCAGCCACGCGGCGGCGATGGCGATGGCGGACCACGCGTCGCCCGAGGCCGATCCGGAAGCCGAGACGATGGACGTGAAGCCGCGCAAATTCGGCTTTTCCGAACTTCTCGCCTTCTACGGCCTCTCGCCGGAGGAGGAAGAGAAGGAGGAGAGGAACCCGACCGCGCTCGCCGCCACGGGGAAGAAGAAGCGCGCCACCACCGGCTCGATCCTCGAGGCGTTGCGCGCCCATGCGAAGAGCGTGCGCTACTTCCGGCCCGGCGTCGATCCGGTGCCGGTCGCCGGGCTCGACGATCTGCGCGCCTTCGTCCTCGGCCCGCCGCGCGACGAGGCGTGGCTGAAGCGCAGCACCCCGCGCAAGGGGACGGGCGAGGTCTATCAGCTGGCCGCCGGTGGCGACGACGACCTCTTCTATCTCGCCGCGCTCGGGGCGGCCGGACTCGACGACGCGACGGAGCAGGAGCCCGACCTGGTGCTTCCCTTCGGCCGGCGCCGGCTCCTCGCCTTCGACGCGCCCGCGACCGGCGTCGACCACGAGGAACGGGAGGCGCGCCGCCGCTTCGCCGCGGTCTACGACCGGGCCGAGGACGAGTGGCGGCGGGTCGACCAGGATTGGCTGCTCGCCGGCGAACAACTGGCGCTCAAGCTCGACAACGACACCAACAACACCAGTCTCGCCATCGCCTTCGAGATCGGACGCGGCAAGGACGCGCGGGTGATGCTCTTCCCCGGAGACGCGCAGGTCGGCAACTGGCTGTCGTGGGGGGAGCTCGCGTGGACCGAAAAGGGCGAGGACGGGACCGATCGCCGCATCGGGATCGAGGACCTCCTCGCCCGCACCGTGCTCTACAAGGTCGGCCACCATTGCAGCCACAACGCGACGCCGCGCGAGCGTGGGCTCGAACTGATGACGAGCCCCGATCTGGTGGCGATGGTGCCGGTGGTCGCCTCCTTCGCCAACGACGCGGCCAAACATTGGAACATGCCGTTTCCCTCGCTGCTCGCCCGGCTCGAGGAGAAGACGGGACGGCGCGTCATCCGCGCCGATCGCAGCGTCGTCGATTTCCAGGGCATCGCCACCAAGCATGCGGATCGGCCGGCCGAACTCGACCGAAAGACCTGGGACCGCTTCCTCGAGGCGGTGCGGGAGATCTCCGACGCGGAGGGGCCGCTGGCGATCGACTACGCGCTCGAGACCTGAGGAGCCGTCTCGGTCCGGCCGAGACCATCGTCGCCGCGCCCCGCCGTTCGCCGGAGATCCGGCCGGTGTCGCCGCCGGACGCGCGTTTTCGCCCGCCCGGCCGCATGCTACCGTCGGTGACGTCCTCGCCCTCCGACTCGCCGGGTGGTTCCCTTGCGATCCCTTCGCCGTTTCTTCGCCCTCGCCGTGCTCGGCGCTTCGCTGCCCCTCCCCGCCCCGGCGCGCGCGGCCGACGCGGGCTTCGAGGCCTTCGTGGCGTCGCTGTGGCCGGAGGCCCGCGAGGCCGGCGTCTCGCGCGCGACCTTCGACCGCGAGACGCGCGGTCTCGAGCCCGACTACCGCCTGCCCGATCTCGCGCTCCCCGGGCGGCCCGCGACCGGGGCTCCGGCACAACCGGAATTCGTGCGGACGCCGGCCGACTACGTCAAGGAGACGACCATCGCGCGGCTGGCGAACGAGGGGCGCCGGCTCTCGCAGCGCCATCGCGACGTGCTCGATCGGATCGAGGCGCGCTTCGGCGTGCCGGCGACGATGGTGCTGGCGATCTGGGGCCGCGAGACCGATTTCGGCCGCTCGCCGGAGAAGTACGACGCGCTGAGGGTCGTGGCGACGCAGGCCTATGCCGGCCGTCGCAAGGACCAGTACCGTACCGAGTTCCTGCTCGCGCTGAAGATCCTCGACGAGGGCGCGGTGACGCGAAAGGACTTCCGCGCCTCCTGGGCGGGCGCGACCGGCCTCACCCAGTTCCTGCCGTCCGAATATTTCGGCCATGGCATCGATTTCGACGGCGACGGGCGCGTCGACATCTGGCACTCGGTGCCGGACGCGCTCGCCTCGGCCGCCAAGCAGCTCGCCGACAAGGGCTGGCAGGCGGGCGTCACCTGGGCCTTCGAGGTGCGCCCGCCCGCCGCGTTCGACTGCACCCTGGCGGTGCCGGAGGTGCGGCGGCCGATCGGCGCGTGGCTCGCGGCCGGCGTCGTGCCGCTCGGCGGCCGCGCGCCCTCCCCGGCGGAACGGGGAGAACCGGCGTCGCTCCTTCAGCCGGAGGGGCTCCACGGGCCGTCGTTCATGGTCACGAAGAACTATTTCGTGATCAAGGAGTACAATTTCTCCGATCTCTACGTGCTCTTCGTCGGCCATCTCGCCGACCGGATCGTGACCTCGCGGGGCTTCACGACGCCGTGGTCGGCATCGCGCCAGTTGCACACGACCTCGGTGGAGGCGATGCAGAAACACCTCGCGCGCCTCGGCTACTATCACGACAAGATCGACGGCAAGGCGGGCATGCTGACGCGCTCGGCCGTCGGCGCCTATCAGAAGGCCGCCGGCCTCCCTCTCGACTGCTGGCCGAGCGAGGCGGTGCTCTCCTCGCTCGACGCGGCGCGCTGAACGATTTCCACGCGCGGGAAGACGAAGGCGCAGGTCCACGCGCCACGGCCACACCGAACACGCGGCACGCGGACGGCGTGTGGAGGTCGTAGCGGGCTCATGACGCGTCGATCCCGGAGCGAAGACCATGGGTTGCCCCGTGGTTCGCCGGACGACTTCGCGGGGAACCTCGCCGGCGCCCCGCCCCCCGGGATCGAAGATCGCGACCCGGCCGTCGGTCACCTCCCACATTCGAAGAAATAAACTCGAACCCTCCTCTATTTACTTTCATTCCCGAGTAATCGATCGCATCGACAGGTCGTATCTGCCGCCTCGATGTCGTCGAGTGTCAAAATGACGCATCGAATTCCGTCCGCGATCACTTGAATACCGTCGGATCGATTACGATCTCGGAAGATGCGGCGGTCCCACGATCATCGGCGATCTCTCGTCCTACTCGACCGTTCGCGCCCGGTTCTCCTCAGGGAGATTTCGATCATGGCCAACAAGTTGAAAGAACGTGTCGTCATCGCCGGGGTGGGCTGCACCCGTTTCGGCGATCTTCTCGAGACTCCCGAGCTCCGTGGGCTGAGCCTGCAGGAACTCGCGGCGAACGCGGCGCGCGAAGCGCTGGAAGACGCCGGCCTCACCTCGGCCGACGTCGACGCGGTGTTCGTCGGCAATGCGATGGTTCATTCCTCGCAATTGCCCGCGACCTATTCGCAGCTCTCGAAATGGTTGGGAGGCCAATTCAAGGCCGGGGTTCACTTCGAGGCGCAATGCTCGACCACGAACGTCGGCGCGGCGATGGCCGCGATGGCGATCGCCTCGGGCGCCTACGACACCGTCCTGGTGGTCGGGGTCGAGACCACGCGCACCAAGGTCAAGGGGATGAGCCCGTGGGAGCGGGAGTCGATCTCGCATCAGACGACCTGGATGTGGACCGACATGGCGGTCAACCAAGCCTATCAGGTGCCGCAGGGCTACGACATCTTCTCGACCTACAACGGCCTCGTCGCGCTCGGCTACTGCCGGAAATACGGCGTCTCGATCGAGGACTTCGATCGGGGCATGTTCGAACTGTGCCGCACCCGCTGCCTGCACGGTTCGCTGACGCCGAAGGCCAACAGCCAGGAGACGCTCGAGGCGAAGGCCGCCCGGCACGGCTTCACCGATCCTTACGCCTTCTGGAAATCGCAGCACAATCCGTTCGTCGCGTGGCCGTCGCGGCTGATGAGCCTGGTGACGACCGCGGACGGCGCCTCGGCGATGGTCCTGACCCGGCCCGATCTGGTCCGGCAGGGCACCAAGCCGGTCGAGTTCAAGGGCTTCGGCATCTCCTATCGGGATCTGCCGTGGTACGACGAAGACCCGACCGATTGGGAGTTCGACCGTCGCTCGGTGGCGGCCGCGGTGGAAATGTCGGGGGTCGACGTCGCCGACATCGGCTATCTCCACACCCACGACTGCTCGCACATCTCGAGCCTCTGCACCGCCGAGATGATCGGCTACATCGAGCCCGGCAAGGCGCTGGACTATGCCCGCGAGGGCCGTCTGCGCTTCGACGGGGATCGGCCGATGTCGACCCACGGCGGTCGTCACGCCTTCGGTCATGCCTGGGCGGCGAGTGCCGGTTCGGACACCTACGAGGCCGTGCAGCAGATGCGCGGGACCGCCGGAGCCCGCCAGATCGCCAAGCCGCCGGTGGCGGCGATGATCCATACCCACGGCTATGCGATGATCGGCACGACCATCGTCCTCGCCGCGGCGTGACCGAGAAAGGAGACGACCATGGATACTGCGGTCCTCCAAGACTCCGCCATCCGCACCTTCTACGAGGCGCTGGGCGAGGGCAGACTCGAGGGGCGGCGTTGCCGCAAATGCGGGAAGATCACCTTCCCGCCCACCAACTGCTGTGAACACTGCGGCAGTTTCGACGTCGAATGGACGACGTTGTCGGGCAAGGGCACCCTGCTCTTCGCCACCCACAACATCACACCCGCCTGCCATCCGCGATTCGAACCGATCGCGCCCTATGTCTACGGCCATATCCGGCTCGACGAAGGGGTGATCGTCCAAGCGATCGTGCGCGGCATCGAGGCGACGCCGGAGGCGCTCGAGGCGGTCTACGACAAGGGACCGATCCCGGTGAAGGCCGCCGTCATGGAGATGCCCGATCTGCCGGTGCTGGTGTTCGAGCCGGTCGGCTGATCTGCCCCTCGCCCCCGGTGTGGTCGTGCGAGCACACCGGGGGTATGATCCGCCCGACGGGTCCACCGCCTCCGCGGCGGACCCGAACGGAGCATGCCATGGCGTCCGATCCCTCGTCTCGAAAGCACGACGTCACCCTCTGGTACGTCTTCGTCGCCGTCGTCGGCGTCATGTTGCTGCAATGGGTCCTCACCGCCACCGGGCGGATCGAGACGATCCCGTGGAGCCGGTTCGAGGAACTGGTGGCGGCCGGTTCGGTCGGCGAGGTCGAGGTGGGGTCCTCGGTTGTGCGTGGGCGGGTGAAGGATCGCCTGCCCGGCGGCGGCACCGATTTCGCCACCGTCCGCGTCGACCCGGCGCTCGCGGAGAAACTCGCGGCCAAGGGCGTCACCGTCACCGGCGTGCCCTCCGACGGCGTCTTCCAGACCGTGTTCTCCTGGGTGGCGCCGGCGCTCGTCTTCTATTTCGTCTGGGTCGTGCTGATCCGTCGCCTCGCCGACAGGCAGGGCCTCGGCGGGATGATGTCGATCGGCCGATCGCATGCCAAGGTCTTCGTGGAGACCGACACCAAGACCACCTTCGCCGACGTCGCCGGGGTCGACGAGGCCAAGTTCGAGTTGCGGGAGGTCGTCGACTTCCTGAAGGATCCCAAGAGCTACGGCCGGCTCGGGGCGCGCGTGCCCAAGGGCATTCTGCTGGTCGGCCCGCCCGGTACCGGCAAGACGCTGCTTGCGCGCGCGGTCGCCGGCGAGGCGGGCGTGCCGTTCTTCTCGATCTCCGGCTCGGAATTCGTCGAGATGTTCGTCGGCGTCGGCGCGGCGCGGGTGCGCGATCTCTTCGAGCAGGCCCGCTCCGCCGCGCCCTGCATCATCTTCATCGACGAACTCGACTCGCTCGGCCGCTCGCGCGCAGCCGGCGCCATGGGTGGGTTCGACGAGAAGGAACAGACGCTCAACCAGCTCCTCGCCGAACTCGACGGGTTCGATCCGAGCATCGGCGTGATCCTCCTCGCCGCCACCAATCGGCCGGAGATTCTCGACCCGGCGCTGCTCCGGGCCGGCCGCTTCGACCGTCAGGTGCTGGTCGATCGGCCCGACCGGGGCGGTCGCCTCGCCATCCTGAAGGTGCACGTCCGCAAGATCCGTCTCGCCGCCGACGTCGATCTCGACGCGATCGCCGGCCTTTCGACCGGCTTCACCGGCGCCGATCTCGCCAATCTGGTCAACGAGGCGGCGATCGCCGCCACCCGCCGCGACGCCGACGCGGTCGGCACCGAGGATTTCGTCGTGGCGATCGAGCGCATCGTCGCCGGCATCGAGAAGAAGAGCCGCGTGTTGAACCCGGCCGAACGGCGCCGGGTCGCGGTCCACGAGATGGGCCACGCCCTGGTCGCGGCGAGCCTACCCGGGGTCGATCCGGTCCAGAAGGTCTCGATCGTGCCACGCGGCGTCGGGGCGCTCGGCTACACGCTGCAACGGCCGACCGAGGACCGCTTCCTGCTCGCCCGCAGCGATCTCGAGAACCGTCTCGCGGTGCTGATGGGCGGTCGCGCGGCCGAGGCGATGATCTATGACGGAGACGTCTCGACCGGCGCGGCCGACGATCTCCAGCGCGCCACCGAGGTCGCGACCGAGATGGTCACCCGCTACGGCATGGCCGAGGCGATCGGCGAGCGCACCTATGCCCAGCCCGCCCAGCCGTTCCTCGGCCTGCCGCGCGACGACGTCGGCGGGGCGTCGGAGACCACCCGGCGTGAGATCGACGTCGCGGTGCGTGATCTGGTCGAGACGGCCGAGCAACGCGCGCGCGATCTCCTCGCCCGCCGCCGCGCCGATCTCGACGCCGGCGCGGCGCGGCTGATCGCCGAGGAGACGCTGACCGCCGACCAGTTTCCGCCGCTGCAACGGCGGCCGGAAGCGGACACGGCGGCGATCTCCGCCTGAGAGCCTGCCTCTCCGATCGCTCAGGCGGCCCCGGCGCGATGGGCGCGCCAGCCGCCGGTCTTGGTGATGTCGCGCGCGCCCTCGACCGCATGGGCCTCGCAGAGGAAGCCGGAGACCTCGGTGCCGTCGGCGAGGCGCACCTTGCCGATGCCGAGCGGGGCCGGGATCGCGGCGACGAACCGTCCGGCGGCGGCGGCGGGAAGCCCCCAGACCTCGATCTCGAGCCCCGGACCGGCGAAGCCGGGGGCGCGCACCAGGCCGGGCTTGGCCGGCGTCGCGCCGGGCACTTCGAACAGGCGATAATCGGGCGCGGTCCGCGTCGCCCGGAGCAGGACGCCGCCGACAGCGGTCAACTGGTGGTTGAGCGGCTCGCCGGAGAGATGGGCGCCGACCACGCCGATCGCGATCAGCCCTTCGGTCGAGGGCGCGAGCGGGGCGCCACCGAGCGGGGCGGCGGTGTCGATCCCCATGCCGCAAGGGCCGGCGCGGTGGAGGCGATCGGCGAGGACGGCGAGGCCGTCGTCGGTGAAGGCCGGGCCGATCAGGGTGACGCCCGCCGGCAGACCGTCGGCGCGGAACCCGGCCGGGATCGCGACCGCGGCGCAATCGAGCAGATTGACGAAATTGGTGTATCGGCCGAGGTTCGAATTGAGCCGGATCGGATCGGCGCGCATCGCCTGGACGGTGTAGATGGTCGGGGCGGTCGGCAGCAGCAGCACGTCGACCTTGGCCCATTCCGCGTCGGTCTTCTGCCGCAACGCCTCACGCGCATAGAGGCCACGAAAGGCGTCGACGGCGGAGAAGCGCTTCGCCCCGCCGACGATCGCCGCGACCGTCGGATCCATCGCGTCGGCGTGATCGGCATGAAAGGCCTCGATCGCCGCCAGCCGCTCGGCGACCCAGGGGCCACCGTAGAGCAGTTCGGCGCAGTCGCGGAACGGCGCGTAGTCGATCTCGACCGCCGTGCCGCCGAGGCCCTCGAGCCGCGTGATCGCCGCGTCGTAGAGCGCCTCGGTCTCGGCGTCGCCGAAGAATTCCCGCTCCGCGCCGGCGAGCACGCCGAAGCGGAAGCCCTCGGTGACGAGCGGCGCCGGCCGATGGGGCCGCGAAAAGGGATCGCGCGCGTCGAACCCTTGGATCACCCGGCGGATCGTCGTCGCGTCGGAGACCGTGCCGGCGAAGATCGAGATGCAGTCGAGGCTGCGACAGGCCGGGACGAGCCCGGTCGAGGGGACGAGACCGACCGTCGGCTTGACCCCGACGAGATTGTTGAAGGCGGCGGGCACCCGGCCCGATCCGGCGGTGTCGGTGCCGAGGGCAAAGGCGACGAGGCCGGCGGCGGTCGCCACCGCCGAGCCCGACGAGGAGCCGCCGGAGACATGGGCGGCGGAGAAGACCGAGCGCGGCGCGCCATAGGGCGAGCGGGTGCCGTTGAGGCCGGTGGCGAACTGATCGAGGTTGGTCTTGCCGACGACGAGGGCGCCCGCCGCCTTCAGCCGGGCGACGACCTCCGCGTCGGCGCCCGCCTCATAGGCGAAGGCGGGACAGGCGGCGGTCGTGGGAAGCCCGGCGACGTCGATGTTGTCCTTGACCGCGAAGGGCACGCCCCACAGCGGCTTTTCCGGATCTGGAACGGGGCCGAGCGCCCGCGCCGCTACGCGCAAGGCGTCGGCGGGGACGCGCGCGATCCAGATCGCCGGGTCGGCGGAGGCCTCGATCCGGGCGATCACCGCCTCGACCACGTCGAGCGGGGTGAAGGCGCCGGCGCGATAGCCGTCGGCGAGGGTGGCGAGATCGAGAAAGGTCGGAAGGGTCATCGCCGGGACTCATGGGACGGAGGGGAAAGAGGACGGCGCCGCGCGGCGGCGGCCTCGAGGTCGCGCCGCAGGTCGGCGAGGAAGGGAATGCCGGCATATTGATCGGGCTGGACCAGATCCCAGGCGACGCCGGTCGGGTCGGGATAGGGCGTCTTCGTCTCGATCAGGGCGCTCGGCGTGGCGATCCAGTCGAGCGGTTGATCGTGGGCCAGCATGACGATGCGCTCGTCGTCGACCACCTGGACGTCGTGCACCGTGGTGACGATCGGCGCGTGATCGGGCACCAGCCCCAATTCGCGGAAGATGCCGAGTTCGAGATCGGCGAAGCCGCCGCCCTTGCCGGTGCGCCCGCCGGCGCGGGTCACCGCCACGCAGCCGACGACGACGAAGTCCATCGGCTTCATCGCGCGGAAGTCGAGCGGGCGGCCGATCTCGACGAAGACCTCGGAGCGAGCGGCGTCCGCGAAGGCGATGCCGCGCCGGGCGAGGTCCTCCGGATCGAGCTCGACGAAGGGAAAGGGCTTCACCAGTTCCGGCACCGGGGCATAGAGGATCTTGCCGGCCTCGAGCGCGCGGCGGCGCAGCGGGATCTGGGCCGGGTCGGGGTTCGACTTGACGATCCGCGCCGCCTCCCAGGCGGGGAGCGTGGTCAGCCGCGCCGCCGCCTCTTCGGCGCCGACATAGTTCGGAATGCGGCTCCAAGGGCTGTCGACGGCGGCGCCGGAGGTCTCGAGATCGGCCCAGACGCAGCGGCGCAGCGCGTCCTTGGTCTCGTTGCGGCCCTTCCAGCGTTCGATCGGCTCGGTCATGGCGTCACCCCTCCGCCGGTTCGTCGGCGACGAGGCTGACGTGGGCGGCGACCACCTTCCAGCCGTCGGCGAAGCGCGCCCAGGTCTGCATCTGCCGCCCGACCTGCCCCGGCGCCGAGGCGCGACGGAAGAGGGTCGAGGCGGTGGCGAAGTCGCGGCCGAAGGTGGTGATCACGGTCCGGTCGAGATCGCGGGCGAGGTCGAAGGCGGGAAAAGCGGCGGAGAAGGCGACGCGGAAGGCGGCGAGCTCCTCCGGCCCGTGCTGCATGTCGGCGATGCCGTAGCGCAGGACGCGGGCGTCCGACCAGAAGAGGCGGGCGAGTTCGTCGGTGTCGTCGGCGACGAAGGCGGCCTCGTAGGCCTCGAAGATCGCCGTCACCTCGGCGAGCACCTCGGGGATGTTCACTTCCATGTCACGCCCCCGTCCTCGCGAGCGACCGCCGCCTCGAGCGCGGCGAGCGGCGCGGCCCAGCCGACGATGCCGCCTTGCGCGGTGATCATGTCGAGCGTCGCCGCCTTGAAGGCGGGGAAATAGCTCTCGGTCGCATCCTCGATCAGCAGACAGTCGTAGCCGCGATCGTTCGCCTCGCGCATCGTGGTCTGGACGCAGACCTCGGTCGTGACACCGGCGAAGATCAGGTGCGTGATGCCCTTGAGGCGCAGCACGTCGCCGAGGGCGGTGGCGTAGAAGGCGCCCTTCCCCGGCTTGTCGATGACGATCTCGCCGTCGATCGGGGCGAGCGCGTCGACGATGGCGTTGCCCGGTTCGCCACGCACCAGGATGCGGCCCATCGGGCCGGCGTCGCCGATGCGCAAGGTCGGCGCGCCGCGCTCGCGTTTGGCGGGCGGGCAGTCGCAGAGGGTGGCGTCGTGGCTCTCGCGGGTGTGGACCACGGTCCAGCCCTCGGCGCGGGCGAGGCCGATCAGACGCGCGACCGTCGGTACGATGGCGGTGAGCCGCGAGACGTCGTTGCCGAGCGTCTCGCCGAAGCCGCCGGGCTCGACGAAATCGCGCTGCATGTCGATGACGACCAGCGCGGTCTTCTCCGGTGGGAAGGCATAGGCGAAGGGTCGGGCGTCCACGGTGATCATTCAATGGCCTCCCGCCATGGCATGGCCGATCGCCGAGCGGTCGGTCGCCCCGATCGGCGCGTCGAGGGTGATGCGCCCGCCCGACATGACGGCGACGCGGTCGGAAAGCTCGAGGATCTCGTCGAGGTCCTCGGAGACGAGCAGCACCGCCGCGCCGCGATTGCGCTGCTCGAGGATCTGGGTGCGGATCTCGGCGACGGAGGCGAAGTCGAGCCCGAAACAGGGGTTGGCGACGATCAGCACGTCGACGTCGCCGGAGAGCTCGCGCGCCAACACGGCGCGCTGGACGTTGCCGCCGGAGAGGTTTTCGATCGGGGTGTCGGTGGAGGGCGTCTTGACCCGGTAGCGGGCGATCAGGTCGCGCGCCCGCGCCTTCATCGTGCCCGGCTTCAGCCACCAGCCGAGCGAGGCGATCGGCGCCTCGTCGAAGGTCCTGAGCGCGATGTTCTCGGCCACCGTCATGCGCGGCACGGCGGAGTTCCTCAAGGGTTCCTCTTGGAGTGAGAACACCTTGAGGCGGGCCATCTGGTCGCGCACCGGCTCGAAGCCGTGGCCGTGGACGAGGATGCGGCCGTCGTCGAGGTCGCGTTGGCCGGAGAGCACCTCGACCAGTTCCGACTGGCCGTTGCCGGAGACCCCGGCGATGCCGACGATCTCGCCTTCGTGGACCTTGAGGTCGATCGAGGTGATCGCAGGCAGGCCGTCGTCGTCGCTGGCGTGGAGCGCGGCGAGGTCGAGCACGACCGGCGTCGCGGTTCGCTCGACGCGGGCGGCGCGCTCGCGGATCTCGGCGTCGCCGATCATCAGGCGGGCCATCTCTTGCGTGCCGATCTCGCCGACCAGCCCGCCGCCGACGCAGCGCCCGCGCCTGAGGATCGAGACTTCGTCGGCATAGGCCGTCACCTCACGGAACTTGTGGGTGATCATCAGGATGGTCAGTTCGCCGCGCGTGGTCATGCCCTTGAGGAGGCCGAGCATTTCGTCGGCCTCGTCGGGGGTCAGCACCGAGGTCGGCTCGTCGAGGACGACGAAACGGCGATCGAGGTACAGTTGCTTGAGGATCTCGAGCTTCTGCTTCTCGCCCGCCGACAGGTTGGAGACCGGCGTATCGAGCCGGACCCGGAACGGCATGGTCGCCATGAAGGCGTCGAGGGCGGCGATCTCGCGCTTCCAGTCGATGATCTCGGGGCAATCGGGGCGAGAGACGATCAGATTCTCGGCAGCGGTGAGCGAGGGCACCAGGGTGAAGTGCTGGTAGACCATGCCGAGACGGGCCTCGGAGGCGTCGCGCGGATTGCGGATCGCCACTTCGTGGCCCTCGATCGACATCTGGCCACGGGTCGGCTGGTAGAAGCCCATCATGCATTTGACCAGCGTCGACTTGCCGGCGCCGTTCTCGCCGAGGAGCGCGTGGAGCGTTCCCGGGCGGACCCGGATCGACACGTCCTCGAGCGCGACTAGCGATCCGAAGATCTTGGTCATGCCGATGGTCTCGACGCCGATGGCGCGTCCCCCCTCCTCGCTCATCCGATCGCCTCCAGCAGCATGGTGGAGGTGGCGACGGCGCCGAAGACGCCACCCTGCATCTTGATCATGTCGATCGCGGCGAGATGGTTCTCGTATTTGGTGGCGCCGCAGCAGTCCTCGAGCAGCAGGCATTCGAAGCCGCGATCGTTGGCCTCGCGCATGGTGGTGTGGACGCAGACGTCGGTGGTGATGCCGGTCAAGACGATGTTGCGGATCCCCTTGAGGTTCAGGATCAGCTCGAGATCGGTGGCGCAGAACGAGCCCTTGCCGGGCTTGTCGATGATCGGCTCGCCCGGCAGCGGATAGACGTCCTCGATGATGTCCCAGCCCGGCTCGCCGCGCACGAGGATGCGGCCGCAGGGGCCGGCGTCACCGATGCCGGCGCCGATGCGTTGCGAGCGCCAGCGCTTGTTGGCGGGGAGATCGGCGAGGTCGGGGCGATGGCCCTCGCGGGTGTGGATCACCGTGAACTCTTTGGCGCGGAAGGCGGCCAGCACCGATTTGATCGGCTCGATCGGCGCGCGAGTCAGCGACAGGTCGTAGCCCATCGTGTCGACGTAGCCGCCGGGCCCACAGAAGTCGGTCTGCATGTCGATGATGATCAGCGCGGTGTTCTCGGGCCGGAGGTCGCCGTCGAAGGGCCAGGCGTAGGGATCGGCGGGCAGCGTGGTCATGGGTTCGGCCTCACTTGGTGATGGAGAGTTCGCCCGGCGCGCCCTTCAGCGACCGCTTCGAGGAACTCGTGGCGATCATGATGGCGAGGGTCAGGATGTGCGGGGCGGCGTTGAAGAAGTGGTAGCCCTGGGAGATGCCGACCGACTGGAGCGCCGGCCCGAGGGCACCGGCGGCGCCGAAGAGCAAAGCGGCGGCGACGCAGGCGAGCGGGTTCCAGCGCGAGAAGATGACCAGCGCCACCGCCATCAGGCCCTGGCCCGACGAGAGCCCTTCGTTCCACGAGCCGGGATAGAACAGCGACAGGAAGGCGCCGCCGACGCCGGCGAGGAAGCCGCCGACCGTCGTCGCCCAGAACCGCACTCCGTCGACCGAGACGCCCATGGCGCGCGCCGTCGCGGCGCTGTCGCCGGTCATCCGCACGACGAGGCCGATCCGCGTGTTGGCGAAGCCCCACCACAGCACGACCGCAAGGATCAGTCCGATGAAGAACAGCGGATTGATCTGCAACGCGACCTTCAACTGCGGGTCGGAGACGAGAAAGCCGAGGTCGATCGCCTGGAGCCGCGGCGCCGTCGGCTGGATGAAGCCCTTGCCGAGGAAGAAGGCGAAGCCGGTGCCGAACAGCATCAGCGCAATGCCGATGGCGATGTCGGAGACCTTGGGCAGGCGGCAGATCGCCCCGTGCAGCGCGCCGAAGAGCGAGCCGGCGAGGCCGGCGGCGAGCACCCCGACCCAGGGGCTGCCGGAGAGATAGGAGACCGCGTAGGCGCTCATGGCACCGAACACCAGCGTTCCCTCGAGGCCGAGATTGATGCGGCCGGACTTCTCGGTCAGGCACTCGCCGAGGCTGACGAAGAGGAAGGGCGTCGAGACGCGCACGGCGCCGGCGAACATGGCCACGGCCACGGTGGTCACCACGTCGGTCATCGGCGCGTCTCCGGGCTGAAGAGGGAGAGGCGCCCGTAGACGGTCTCGGACACCAGGATGAAGAGGAAGATCAGGCCCTGGAGCACCTGCACGGAGGCGTCCGGCAGGCCCATGCGACGTTGGATCAGGCCGCCCGCCGCCGCGAGACCGCCGAACAGCACGGCCACCGGCGGAATGGCGATCGGATTGTGGCGGGCGAGGAAGGAGACGAGGATGCCGGTGAAGCCGTAGCCGGCGATCAGCGAGGCATTGGCCTTGCCGGACACCGCCGCCACCTCGAAATAGCCGGCGATCCCGGCGCAAGCCCCGGCCAGCGCGCAGGTGGCGATCATCAGCTTGCCCACCGGCAGCCCCTGCGCGCGCGCCGCCCGGACGTTGCCGCCGGTGACGCGGGCGGCGAAGCCGAAGGTGGTGCGGGTCATCAGGACATGGGCGGCGATCGCCAGGACGACGCCGACGACGAGGCCCCAATGGACGTCGAGGCCGGGGATCGAGCCGACCTTGAAATCGGCGCCGATCGGCGCGGTCGAAGGCTTGTTGGGATCCGTCGGCGAGCGCAGCGGCCCCTCGACGAAGAAATTGAGAACCGCCACGGCGATGTAGAACATCAAGAGCGAGGCGATGGTCTCGTTGACGGCGCGGACGTGGCGTAGGTACCCGACGAAGCCGATCCAGAGGGCGCCGGCGAGAGCGGCGGCCGCGAACATCACGGGCATCGCGACCCAGCCGGGCATCACGCCGATCATCGGCAGGGCGACCACGGCGGCCGCGAACCCGCCGATCACCAGGGCGCCCTCGCCGCCGATGATCATGAGCCCGAGCCGGGCCGGCAGCGCCACGCAGAGCGCGGTGAAGATCAGCGGCGCGGTGCGGATCAGCGTGTTCTGCCAGGAGAACGCGGTGCCGAAGCCGCCGCGCCACAGGAGCTCGAAGAAGGTCAACGGCGATTTGCCGAGGACGAGGAGGAACAGCGAGAACAGCGCGGCGGCGGCGGCGACCGCGCCGATCGGCACGATCACCGCCTCGACGGCCGGGCCGAGCGCGGCGAGGCGCGACGGTTCAGGAGACACGGGATCGGCGGTGACGGCGCTCAAAGGGCGACCTCCCGAGGACGCGCCCGGACGAACCGGACGGAGGGGCGGTGCCCCGCCGCCGAAGCGGCGAGGCGCGCGGAACGGGGGAACGGCGCTGGCGCCCTACCCCGGTTGCGACATCATCCGGCCGAGCCGATCACGCCCTCGACGAGATAATTGGTCGTCTCCAGGAAGACGTCGTAATTGTCGACGACCTTGCCGGCGGGGACGACCACGTTGCCCTTGTTGTCCTTCAACTCGCCGGCGACATAGGGCTCGTTCGCCTTCAGATCGGCGATCGCGGCGGTCGCGGCCTTGCGCGCGGCCTCGGAGGCGGCCGGGCCGAAGGCGGTGTTCCGGACATAGTCCCTGTCGTAACCGCCGCGCTCGAAATTCGGCAGTTTTTCGCCCTTCGAGAGAAGTTCGGCAAAGTTCTTGTAGATCGTCGCCCACTTGTATTCGGCGCCGGTGATGAAGCCCTTCGGCGCCAGCGAGGCCTGTGAGGCGTTGTGGCCGCAGCACATGACGCCGCGCTTCTCGGCGGTCTCCACCACCACCTTGGGGCTGTCGACGTGGCAGGTGATCACGTCGCAACCGGCGTCGGCGAGGGCGTTGGTGGCCTCGGCCTCGCGCACGGGCAACGACCAGTCGCCGGTGAAGATCACCTGGACGGTCGCGGCCGGGTTCACCTTCCGCACGCCCATGGTGAAGGCGTTGATGTTCTGGAGCACCGAGGAGATCGGCTTGGCGGCGATGAAGCCGAGCTTGTTCGTCTTGGTCGAAAGACCGGCGGCGATGCCGTCGACGTAATGGGCCTGATGCAGATAGGCGTAGTAGGAGCCGGCGTTCGAGGGATGCTTGTCCTTCTGCCACAGGCCGATGGCGTGGCGGAACTCGACGTCGGGGTACTTCTTCGCCATCTCGATCATGTGCGGGTCGAAATAGCCGAAGGAGGTGGCGAAGATCAGCTTGGCGCCGTCGAGCTGGATCATCGATTCCATGGTCTTCTGCACGGCGATGGTCTCGGGGACGTTCTCCTCCTCGACCACGGTGACGCCCGGGACCTTCTTCAGCTCCACCGCCGCGACCGCATGCGCCTGGTTCCAGCCGAAATCGTCGCGCGGCCCGACGTAGACGATGCCGATGGTCAGACCGGCGGCGGTGGCGGTTTCGACGCCACCGACGAAGGGCGCGCCGACGAGGCTCGCCGCCGCGGACTTCAGGAGCGTACGACGGGACAGCAGAAACTTTGACATGCGAGACCCCCCTCGATGGATCGGCGGCGCGTTGTATGCAACGACGCCCTGACTGTCGAAGGTATTGGCAATCGACGTGCCAAGCGCCGAGAAGGGCGATCTCGCCACGGCATTATTCTTTTTATTTCAATCGAATGGACGGCATTCTCGATGTTTCACACGACCGGCGGAACCGGGCTTCCATCGCGTTCTTCGACCGCCTCCTGCCCTCGATCGCGCCGAATGTGGATCGAATATGACTACTTTTTAATCATTACATACAATTTGCGCAGATGCGCCTCAGCGCCCGCGCGGCGCGAGGTCGGGTGCGGGGGTCGGCGCGACGCGCGCGCCGGAGGCCGTGCGATGGGTGGCGGCGAGACGGGCGGCGAGATGGTCGCCGGCGGTGATCGGCGGGTGCTTCGGGCGCGTGCCCGGCGCGACGCAACTCGGCAGCGCCGCGACCACCACGTCGGGCGAGGGGTCGAGGAACAAGGCGACCGAGCGGCGCACCTGCCGGCGCGGCGCCACCACGCGGTGCGGCGTCGAGACGTAGACGTCGTTCGACCAGCGCATCAGGCAATCGCCGATGTTGACGACGAAACCGTCCTCGAGGATCGGCGCGGCGATCCACACCCCGTCGCGGCGGCGCACCTCGAGGCCGCCGACCGTATCGGTGGCGAGGAGCGTCAGATTGCCGTAGTCGGTGTGGACGCCGGCGCCGAGATCGGCGCTCCAGGCGTCGTCGACGGGGGGATAGCACAGCAGCCGCAGCGTCGCCATCGGCGCGTCGAAGGCATGGGCGAAGGTGTCCTCCGGGGCGCCGAGATCGATCGCGACGGCGCGATGGAGATCGAGGCCGAGGCGGAAGACGGCGGCGAACCACGCCTCCATCGTCTCGCGAAAGCCCGGAAGGTCGGGCCAGCCGTTGCGGGTCGGCCCGGCCGGCGGGTCGAAGCCGATGTTGAAGGCCTCCTTGCCGTCCGGGCGCGTCGTCGGGTCGAGCGCCTCGGTGCCCGGCGCGATCCAGCCGCGATTGCCGCCGATCCGATCGATGGCGAGCGGCGCCTTCTTCTCCTGCGGGAGCGCGAAGAAGGCCTCGGCGGCGGCGAAGACGGCCTCGCGCAGAGCGTGATCGACGCCGTGGCCGGTGATGCCGAAGAAGCCCACCTCACGGGCGGCGGCGCCGACGTCGCCGGCGATCCGGGCGAGCGCCGCCGGATCGCCGGCCGCGAGGCCGGTGACGTCGATGATGGGAATCGTGGCGTTCATGCGCGATGACCTCCGCATCGATGGACCGACGCGAGCATAACGCGTGAGACGCCGCCGGTCCCATGCGCGCGAGCATGGACGCCGTCGCGGATTCGTGCCAAAGCGCATCTGACCACGAACGGAGGACCCATGGAGCCGACGCAAGACGGCCGTCCGGCGGTCTCGTCGAGACGCCGCCGCAGGACGGGAGGCGCGACCCACACCGAGCGACTGCGCCAGGAACTGGCCGAGGACATCGCCTATGGCCGGTTGCGGCCGGGCGAGGCACTCGACGAGACGACGCTCGCGGAGCGGTTCGGCGTCTCGCGCACGCCGGTGCGCGAGGCCCTGCGCGAACTCGCCGCCTCCGGACTGGTCGAACATCGCCCGCATCGCGGCGCCGTGGTCGCCTCGCTCGACGCCGCGCGCCTCGAGGAGATGTTCGTGGTGATGGCCGAGCTCGAGGCGCTCTGCGCCGCCTGGGCGACACGGTCGATGACGGCGGCCGAGCGCACCGAGCTCGAGGCGATGCACGAGGCGGCCGGCGAGTTGGTGCGCGTCGGCGACGTCTCCGGCTATCGGGAGGTCAACGACCGCTTCCACGAATTCGTCTACGCGGCGAGCCACAACGCCTTTCTCGAGGAGACGGCGCTCGGCGTGCGCCGCCGCGTCCTCGCCTTCCGGCGCGCGCAGTTCCAGGGGCTCGGGCGGCTCGTCGTCAGCCACGCCGAACACGGCCGCGTCGTCCAGGCGATCCTGCGCGGCGACAGCGAGGCGGCGGCGCGCGAAATGCGGGCGCATCTCACCTCCTCCGGGCGGTCGTTCAGCGACCTGCACGAAGGCGCCGCGACCCCCTGAGCCACGGCCGACGCGCTCAGCGCGCCGATGCGATCGCCGGCGCGAGGCGCAGGCGCGGGCCGGTCTCCGCGTCGATCACCTCGGGCCGATCGGTCGCGACCGGGCGCACCCAGCCGCCGCCGAGGGCCTTGGCGAGGGCGATGTGGTCGGTGACGACCGCGACGCGGCTCTGGATCGCGCTGTCCTCTGCCGAATAGAGCGAGCGTTCGGCGTCGAGCACGTCGAGGAAGCTCGCCGAGCCGGATTTGTAGAGCGAGCGCGAGAGCTCGGCGGCGCGCCGGTAGGAGGCCGCCGCCGAGGCGAGCCGGCCGGAGCGCTTCTTGTCCTCGGCCGAGGCGACGAGCGCGTTCTCGACGTCCTCGAGCGCCGACAGGACGGTGGAGCGCCAGGCGAGGAGATATTCGTCGCGCACGGCGGCGGCCCCGTCGCGCGCGGCGATCAGCCGGCCGCCCTCGAAGATCGGCACGGTGACGGTCGGCCCCCACGACCAGGCGATGGTCGAGGCCTTGGCGAGATCGCCGGGACGAACGGCGGAGGTGGAGATCGATCCGGTGAGCGAGATCGAGGGATAGAGCGCCGCCTCGGAGGCGGCGAGCTTGGCTGTATATTGCGCGACCCGGCGCTCGGCGGCGCGCACGTCCGGCCGATTGCGCAGCACGTCGGCCGGCACGCCCGCCGGCAGCGCTCGGCGCGGCATCGGGATCCGGCCGCCCTTGCGCAGGGTCTCGGCGAGGGCGCCGGGCTCGCGGCCGGTCAGGACCGAGAGCCGATGCACGGTCTCGGCCTCGGCGATCACCAGAGTCGGGATGCCGGCCTCGGTGGTCGCGGCGGCGGCCTCGGCCTTGGCGGTGTCGACGGCGGAGGCCGAGCCCGCCTCGAAGCGGGTGCGGGTCAAGGCGGCGGTCTCGCGCTGGGAGCGCGCGGTGCGGCGGGCGAGATCGATGCGGGCCTGATAGCCGCGCAATTCGGCGTAGTTGGCGGCGACGTCGCCGACCAGCGTCAAGAGCACCGCGTCGAGATCGGCCGCGCCGGCCTCCACGCCGCGATCGGCCGCCTCGGCGGCGCGGGCATTGGCGCCGAAGAGATCGACCTCCCAGCCGGCATCGAGCCCGGCCTGGAAGAGACTGCCGACGACCGGCGAACCGGAGGCGACGGTCTGGCGGCGCATTCCCGAGGCCGAGCCGTCGAGGGTCGGCAGGAGCCCGGCGACCGCCTGCCGGCGCCCGGCGCGAGCTTCGCGGATCTTGGCGGCCGCCGTCTTCACGTCGAGATTGCCGTCGACGGCGGCGGCGACGAGGTCGTCGAGGAGCGGATCGCGGAGATCGCGCCACCATTCGCCGAGGACGGCGGCGGTGGTCGGCCGGGCGTGACCGGCGCCGTGCCAACGCGCCGGGAGCGTCACGTCGGTCGGCGTGACGTCGGGACCGACGGCGCAGCCGCCGAGCAGCGCGAGACCGAGGAGCGAGGCGAAGCCCGCTCCCCGCAGGGCGGCCGGGGTACGGCTCGGGGCACGCTCGTCACGACGCAGGGAATCACGGTTCATGGGCGAGAGTTCCGGCGTTGGGGCGTGACCGGCCCGGGAAGAGACGGCGAACCGCAACATAGAGGAGCGGCACGAAGAAGACACCGATGACGGTGGCGGCCATCATACCGCCGAGAACGCCGATGCCGACCGAGTTCTGCGCGCCCGAGCCCGCCCCCGAGGCGATCGCCAGCGGCGTGACGCCGAGGATGAAGGCGAGCGAGGTCATGATGATCGGGCGCAGGCGCTGACGGGCGGCGGAGAGCGTCGCCTCGACGAGCCCCTCCCCGGCCGCCTCGCGATCGATCGCGAATTCGACGATCAGGATCGCGTTCTTGGCCGACAGACCGATGGTGGTGAGGAGGCCGACCTTGAAATAGACGTCGTTGGTCTGACCGAACAGGAGCGCCGCGCCGAGCGCGCCGAAGATGCCGATCGGCACCGACAGCATCACCGCGAAGGGCACCGACCAGCTCTCGTAGAGCGCCGCCAGGGCGAGGAAGACGACGAGCGCGGAGATCGCGTAGAGCGCGCCGGCCTGATTGCCGGAGAGCTTCTCCTGGGCCGAAAGCCCGGTCCATTCGTGCGAGAAGCCCGCCGGCAGCACGCTCGCCAGCCGATCGACCGCGTCCATCGCCGTGCCGGTGGAGACGCCGGGCGCAGCGGCGCCGACGATCTCGACGGCGGGCGAACCGTTGTAGCGCTCGAGGCGCGGCGATCCGTAGGTCCAGCGCCCGGTCGCGAAGGCGGAGAAGGGCACCATCTCGCCGGTGGTGTTGCGGACGTGCCAGCGGCCGAGATCGCTCGGCTGGCTGCGGAACGGCGCGTCGGCCTGAAGATAGACCGGCTTGACGCGGCCGCGATCGATGAAGTCGTTGACGTAGTCGGAGCCCCAGGCGGTGGAGAGCGTCGTGTTGACGTCTCCGAGCGACAGGCCGAAGGCCGACGCCTTCTCCTGATCGACGTCGATCGCGTATTGGGGCGTATCCTCCTGGCCGTTGGGGCGCACCGCGATCAGGGACGGATCGCGCGCCGCGGCGGCGAGAAGCAGGTTGCGGACCTCGGTCAGGCGCTCGTGGCCGGCGCCCTCGACGTCCTTCAGATAGACGTCGAAACCGTTGGAATTGCCCATGCCCTGGATCGCCGGAGGAGCCATCGGGAAGATCATGGCGTCGCGGTCGGCGGCGAAGGCGCGGCGCGCGCGCTCCGCCACCGCGGCGGCCGAAAGCGTCTTGACGCGGCGCTCGTCGAAGGGCTTCAGGCGGATGAAGACGATGCCGACGTTCTGGCCCTGACCGCCGAAGCCGAAGCCGACAACGGCCATCACCCCGTCGACCGCGTCCTTCTCGTTGGTGCGATACCAGGTGGAGACGCGTTCCACGGCGCGGATGGTGCGGTCCTGGGTGGCGCCGGCGGGAAGTTGCACGGCGGTGAGCAGGATCCCCTGGTCCTCCTCCGGCAGGAACGAGCCGGGAAGCCGGGTGAAGAGCAGTCCGGCGCCGACGACGATCAGGAGATAGACGCCGAGAAAGGCGATCCGACGCCTCGTCACCACGCCGGCGGCGGCGTGATAGGCGTCGGTGGTGCGGGCGAAGCCGCGATTGAAGAGGCCGAACAGGCCGCGACGCTCGTGATGGGCGGCGACCGGCGTCAGGATCGTGGCGCAGAGCGCCGGCGTCAGGATCAGCGCGACCAGGACCGACAACACCATCGCCGCGACGATCGTCACCGAGAACTGGCGATAGATGACGCCGACCGAACCGCCGAAGAAGGCCATCGGCACGAACACCGCCGACAGGACCGTGGCGATGCCGATCAGGGCGCCGGTGATCTCCGACATCGAGGCGAGGGTCGCCTCGCGCGGGCCGATCCCCTTTTCCGCCATCACCCGTTCGACATTCTCGACGACGACGATGGCGTCGTCGACCAGGAGGCCGATCGCCAGCACCATCGCGAACATGGTGAGGGTGTTGATCGAATAGCCCGCCGCCGACAGCACCGCGAAGGTGCCGAGCAGCACCACCGGAACGGCGATGGTGGGGATGAGGGTCGCGCGGAGGTTCTGCAGGAACACCAGCATCACCAAGAAGACCAGCGCCACCGCCTCGACCAGCGTCTTCACCACCTCCTGGATCGACAGGCGCACGAAGGGCGTGGTGTCGTAGGGGTAGACCACCTCGACGTTGCGCGGGAAGGTCGGTTTCAGCCGCTCGATCGCCTCCTGGACCCGCGTCGAGGTGGCGATGGCGTTGGCGCCGGTGGCGAGGCTGACGGCGACGCCGGTGGCGGGCTGGCCGTTGTAGCTCGAGGTGTGGGTGTAGCTCTCGGCGCCGAGTTCGACGGTGGCGACGTCCTCGAGGCGCACCAGCGAGCCGTCGGTCTGGCTCTTCAGGATGATCGCCCTGAACTGCGCCGGCGTCTGCAGGCGCGAGCGCGCGGTCACGGTGACGTTGAGCTGCTGGCCCTTCACGGTCGGCAGGCTGCCGAGCTGGCCGGCCGAGATCTGGGTGTTCTGCGCCTTGATCGCGGTGGCGACGTCACCCGGCATCAGGGCGTATTTCGCCAGTTTGTCCGGGTCGAGCCAGATGCGCATGGCATAGCCGGCGCCGAAGATCTGGGTGTCGCCGACGCCCTCGACCCGCTTCAGCGTGTCGTTCAGCGAGGCTTCGACGTAATCGGCGAGATCGGTCGTCGTGAGCGCGCCGTCGGTGGAGACGAAGCTCACCACCATCAGGAAGCCCGAGGAGACCTTGTTGACCGAGATGCCGGTCGACTGGACCACCTGCGGCAGCTGCGAGGTGACCAGTTGCAGCTTGTTCTGCACCTGCATCTGCGCCACGTCGGGATTGGCGGCGGAGGTGAAGGTGATGGAGATCGACGCCTGACCCGTGGAGGTCGAGGTCGAGGTCATGTAGTCGAGATTGTCGAGGCCGGTCATGCCCTGCTCGATGATCTTGGTCACCGAGTTCTCGACGGTCGCCGCGTCCGCGCCGGGATAGCTCGCCGAGATCCGCACCGAGGTCGGCGCGATCTGCGGATATTGCGAGATCGAGAGGGTCTGGATCGCCAGGAGACCGGCGAGCATCACCGCGATGGCGAGAACCCAGGCGAAGACCGGACGGTCGATGAAGAAACGCGACATCCTCGATCCTCAATCCGCCACGGTGCCGGCCGGCAGCGAACCCTGATCCCGGCGGATCACCTCGCCGGTCTCGTCGTCGACGCGAACCTCCACCGCCTGGACGGCGGCGCCGGGCCGCACGCGCTGCGAGCCCTCGACCACGACGCGGTCGCCGTCGGAAAGCCCCTTCTCGACGCGCCAGCGATTGCCGACGGGGTCGCCGAGTTCGAGGATGCGGGTCACCACCTTCTCGTCGGCGCCGACGACGAGCACCGTCGCCTGCCCCTTGGGGTCGTGACCGACGGCGCGTTGCGGCACCAGGAACGTGTTCTCGGCGACGCCCTCCTCGACCACCGCGCGGACGTACATGCCGGGCAGGAGCAGGCGCTCGGGATTGGGGAAAGAGGCGCGCAGCGTGTAGGTGCCGGTGGTCTGGCTGACGTTCGCCTCGGAGAAGGCGAGCGTGCCGGCATGCGCGTAGGTCGTGCCGTTCTCGAGCTTCAGGGTGACGCGGACGTTCGCCCCGGCGAGGCGGATGGTGCCGGCGTCGATCGCGGCGCGCAGATCGAGCAGGCGTCGGCTCGACTGGGTGATGTCGACGTTGATCGGGTCGATGGTGCGGATGGTGGTGAGCACGGTCGACTGGCCGGCGGTGACGAGGGCGCCCGGGGTGAGGCTCGCCTTGTCGATGCGGCCGGCGATCGGCGCGCGGATCGTGGTGTAGTCGAGATTGATGCGGGCGGTCTCGAGCGCCGCCTCGGCGACGGCGACGTCGGCCTCGGCCTGGGCGAGCGTGGCGACGGCGTCGTCGAGGTCCTGGCGGGCGACGGCGTTCTGCTTGGCGAGCGCCTGATAGCGATCGACCTTGGAACGGGCGTTGGGCACCGAGGCGCGTGCCTTGGCGAGGGTCGCCTCGGCGCTGGCGTGGGCGGCGGCGTAGGGAGCGGGATCGATCTGGTAGAGCGGATCGCCGGCGGCGACCTCGCTGCCCTCCGTATAGAGCTGCTTCTGGAGGATGCCGCCGACCTGGGGGCGCACCTCGGCGGTCAGCGAGGCATTGGTGCGCCCCGGCAGTTCCACCATGACCGCGACGTTCTGCGGATGGACCGTCGTCACGCCGACCTCGGGACGCGCCGCGCCGGGGCCCCCGGGGGCCTGCGCCGCGGCCGGAGCGGCGGCGATCACCGCGACGAGGAGCGCCGCGCGCGAAACGGCGGACAGGATGTGCGGCGAGATGAGGGACACGGTCGACTCCGATGATTCCGTCCCCCTCGAGGGGACGGGCCGAGTGATGCACCTTCGAAGTTCCGAAAGTTCGTCGTCGGCCGTCGAATTTGTAACGAAAGATTGCTCAAGGCCGATCAGAAGCATTTCGATACAAATCACCCCCGACGAAAGGCGAGGTCTCAACGACCGTCCCGGGCGGGAAGGCGCAGTTCCGCCCTGAGGCCCCGCTCGGGGCGATTGGTCAGGACGACCTGACCGCCATGTGCCTGGACGATTCCCCGCGCGATCGCCAAGCCCAGGCCCAGGCCCCCGGTCTCGGCGTTGCGCGACGGTTCCAGCCGGACGAAGGGGCGGAACGCATCCTCGATCCGGTCGGCCGGCAGGCCGGGTCCATCGTCCTCGACGACGATCGACGGTCCCTCCCCGCCCGCGCGCAGCGCGACTCGCGCCGCGCCACCATATCTTACGGCGTTCTCCACGAGATTGCGCACCGCGCGTTTGAGGGCGACCGGGCGGCAGTCGTAGCGCACCGGGCCGGGGGTCTCGACCTCGACGGCGGCGGCGCCGAGCCGGAACTCGTCGACGACGTCCTCGACCAGACGCGCCAGATCCACGGTCTTGGTCTCCTCGTGTGAGGCCTCGGCGCGGGTGAAGGCGAGCGTCGCCTCGGTGATGGCGGTCAATTCCTCGATCGTCGCGACCATGTCGTCGCGGGCGGCCTCGTCGTCGATGAACTCGGCCTTGAGACGCAGGGTCGTCAGCGGCGTGCGCAGGTCGTGGCTGACGGCGGCGAGGAGCCGCAGCCGTTCCGACACGAAGCGGCGGAGGCGCTCCTGCATGGTGTTGAAGGCGTGGGTCGCCGCGACGATCTCGGCCGAGCCGACCTCCGGCAGGGCCGGCACCTCGTCGCCGCGTCCGAAACGCTCGGCGGCGGAGGCGAGATCGCCGAGGGCGCGGGTCTGCCGGCGCACCGCGATCACCACCACCGCGGCGATCGCCGAGGAGGAGAGCAGGAAGGAGAGGAACGCGACCCAGGCCGGCAGCGGCGGCGCCTCGATCAAGGTGCGGAACATCAGCGTGCGACCGTCCTTCAACGGCACCACCGCCTCGGCCGAATAGGAGCCGAGGTGGATCGGCGCGCGATCCTCTGCCTTGCGATCGGCATAGGGCGAGGTCGTGTTCATCCCGTCGTCGCAGGTGAAGTCGGCGAGATCGGAGCGCTGGACGGTCACCCGGGGGGGGCCGGTGAAGTCGCCGTGGAGCATGCGGCCCAGGATCTCGGTCAGGTGCCGTTCGGCCCCGTCGAGTTCGGGGTCGGACGCCGCCGGGGCGGCCTCGATCAGGCGCGCGCAGGAACTGCGAGAGCCGAAGGCGGCGACCAGGCGCCCGGCCTCCGAGGGGGGATAATGCGCCAGCAGGCGGGCGAGGGTCACGGTCTGGTTGAGGGCCTGACCATGGGCCATCGCCTCGACGATGCCGCGCTGCTCGTCGTGGATGACGAAGACGACGACGCCCTGCGCGATCGCCAGGGCGGCGACCAGAAGCGCGATCAGGCGGCCGGCGAGGCTCTTCGGCCAGATGCGGCTCATTCGATCGTCTCCACCCGGCCGGCGAACATGTAGCCGTCGCCCCAGACCGTCTTGATCAGACTCGGCTGGGCCGGATCGGGCTCGATGCGGCGGCGCAGACGGCTGACGAGATTGTCGATCGAGCGGTCGAACACCTGGGCGCTGCGGCCGACCGTGAGGTCGAGCAACTGATCGCGGGTCAGGACGATGCCGGGACGCGTCACGAAGGTGTGGAGCAGGCGGAATTCCGCCGTGCCGAGCGGCACCGCCGCTCCGGTTTCGTCGAGGAGCGTGTGCGAGGCGGGATCGAGCGTCCAGCGGTCGAAGCGCAGCAGAATCCGGCCGGAGGTGGGTTCGCTCGGGCGCGGCGCGACGGCGGCACGGCGCAGGATGGCGCGGACGCGGGCGAGCAGCTCGCGCGGATTGAACGGCTTGGTGACGTAGTCGTCGGCGCCGAGCTCGAGGCCGACGATCCGGTCGGTCTCCTCGGAGACGGCGGTGAGGAGGACGATCGGCACGTCGCTGGTCTGGCGGATCGAGCGGCACAGCGTCAATCCGTCCTCGCCCGGCATCATGATGTCGAGCACCACCAGATCGAAGGCGCCGGTGCGCATGGCGTTGCGCATGGCGACGCCGCCGTCGGCGACGGTGACGCGCATGCCGTTCTTCTCGAAGTATTTGCCGAGCAGTTCGCGGATCTCGCGGTGGTCGTCGACCACGAGGATGTGAGGGGTGCGCTCCATGGCGGTGAGTTCCGGCGCGGGGTGGAGATCTCGACGCGCGCACCATAGCCGAAGCGCGCGGCGGGTCTCGGGAAATTTGTAACGAGATGTCACGGCGGCGGGGATCGCCACATTCGATGACGAAAAAGCCTCGACGCGGGACATTCGCGGGACATGGCGGTGCCAGACCGATGTCGTGGCCTGCCCTCGGCGGGCCCGGGAATCGGAGTTCGTCATGTCCCTCTCAACGATCAGACCGACCCTCGTCAGCGCCCATCGCTGGGTGGGGTTGGTTCTCGCCCCCGTCTTTCTCCTGGTGATCCTGTCGGGCGCGGTCCTGTCCTTCCGGCCGATCGTGGCCGGGCTCGCCACCGACGCCCCCGGCGCGGCGGTCTCCGCTCCGGCGCTGACCCCGCTCGTCACCGCGCTCGATGCCCGCTCGAAGGTCACCGCCATCGCCATCGCCGATCAGGGCCGGGCGGTCGACGTGACCGCCGCCGACCCGACGGTCGCCGGACGCTGGGACATCGCCTCCGGCGCGCGCGTCGGCGACGTGCCCGGCGGCGTCGACGTCTTCGGCCTCGCCGAACGTCTGCACAAGCAGTTGCTGGTCGGCCTCGGCCTCCTCGTCGAAATCGCCTCCTGGGCGATGGTGGCGATCGTCGTCACCGGGCCGTTCCTGACGTGGCTGCGCTTCCGCAACACGCTGATCGGCTGGCACATGGGGGTCGGCTGGCTCCTGTTCCCGCTCGCCCTGATGGCACCCCTGACCGGCGTTCTGATGAGCCTGCACGTCGGCGAGGGCGGCACGCCGCTGCCGCGCGCGGCCCGTCCCGTCACCGTCGCTCAGGCGCTGACGATCGCCGCTCCCGACGTCGACCTCTCCGCTCTGGTCGAGGCGCGCGGTTTCCGTGGCGGCACGGTGATGATGCGCACCCGCGCCGGCGAGCCGGCGACCTTCGTCGTGACCGACACCCGCGCCAATCGCCTGACCAGTGGTCCGTCGTGGGTCAAGCAGATCCATGAGGGTCTGTGGGGCGGCGTCTGGTCCGGCCTCGTGAACTTCGTCGCGTCGATGGCGCTCCTCGCCCTCACCGTCACCGGCGTCTGGTCGTGGTATGCGCGGCGGCGGCGCGAACGTCCGGCGAAACTCGCCGACACGCTCGACGTGCTCGTCGCCCACGCCAGCCAGACCGGCACCGCGACGCGCTATGCCGAAGCGACCGCCGAGGCGCTGCGCGCCGGGGGCGAGACCGTCGCGGTCGCGCCGCTCGGCACGCTCGAGGCGTCCGACCTGGGTCGCGCCCGTCTCGTTCTCGTCGTCGCCTCGACCACCGGCGAGGGCGAGATCCCCGACGGCGCGCGCCGCTTCGTGACGGCGCTCGCGCCCGACGCGCTCGCCGGCGTGCGCTATGCCGTGCTCGGTCTCGGCGATCGCAGCTACGCGCAATTCTGCGGCGGCGCCGAACGTCTGCGCGTCGCGCTGAAGGCGGCCGGCGCCGAGGAATGCCTGCCGCCGGCCCGCGCCGATCGCGACCCCGGCCCGACCTGGACGGCATGGATGCGCGATCTCGACCTGCGCCTCGGCGTGAAGGTCGGCGGCACCACCGTGCCGGTCGAGGGGCCGGTGCTCGCCCTGCGTCTCGCCGAACGGCGCCGTCTCGACGACCCGAGCGGCGGCGACACCCAGGAGACCTGGGCGATCGGCCTGACCAGCGCGACGCCGCTCGACTTCCGCCCCGGCGACCTCCTGCGGATCGCCCCGGAACCGGGCGCGCGCGAGCGCAGCTACTCGATCGGCAGTTCGTCGCGCACCGACCCGCATCGGATCGACCTCACGGTGAAGCTGCACCTGTGGAGCGACGCCGACGGGCGGCAGGGCACCGGCCTCGTGTCGGAGCATCTGACCCGGTCGTGGCCGATCGGCCAGGAGATCGCGGCGCGGCTCACCGCCCACCCCGGCTTCAACCCGCCCGACGATCCGCGCCGGCCGATCCTCCTGATCGCCTCGGGCACGGGCATCGCCCCCTTCCCCGGCTTCCTCGCCGAGCGGAAGGCCACGGGGCGGGCCGGACCGGCCTGGCTCGTCTTCGGCAACCGTCACGCGAACGGAGACTACCTCTACCGCGAGACCTTCGAGACGGCCCTCGCCCAGGGCACGCTCACCCGGCTCGACACCGCCTTCTCGCGGGACGCGAACGGAATGCGCGTGCCGGCGCGGCTCGCCGGCCTCGCCGAGACCGTCCGCCGCTGGCTGACGGACTCCGACGCGCTCGTCTACGTCTGCGGTCGTCGCGCCCTGGTCGACGGCGTGCTCGAGGCGCTGGCCACGGCTCTCGCCGGTGCCGCCGGGACCGACCGCGCGGCGGCGGAGGCCGAAATCGACCGGCGCGTCGCAGACGGCCGGATCCGCATCGACGCCTTCGACTGAGGCGTCTCGGGATCGCCGGGCCGCTCCGCCCGGCGATCCCCCCCTCGGGGCGCGCGCACGATCGAGACGCACGACCCGATTGCCCGGACGGCCGCGCCGTGGGACGTGTGGCATCGACGAGATGCCGCGCGTCCCTTGCGTCGTGACGGCGACCCCGCCGACGCGCCGCCCGAGAGGAGCCCCCGACGATGACCGAGCGCAACCGTGACCATTGGGCCGCCGAGGCGCGCGCCCTCGCCTTCCCCCGGCGCGCCCTCGTCGACGGGCGCTTCGTCGACGCCGTCTCGGGCGCGACCTTCGACTGCGTCGATCCGGCGACCGGCCGCGTGCTGACGACGGTCGCGGCCTGCGACGCCGCCGACGTCGATCTCGCGGTCGCCGCGGCGCGGCGGAGTTTCGAGAGCGGGGTGTGGTCGCGCCGCGCGCCGGGCGAGCGCAAGGCGGTGCTGCTCAGGCTCGCCGAGCTGATCCGGGCGCATCGCGACGAGTTGGCCCTGCTCGAGACCCTCGACACCGGCAAGCCGATCGCCGACACGCTCCACGGGGACATTCCCGGCGCGGCCGCCACGGTGCAGTGGTATGCCGAGGCGATCGACAAGCTCTACGACGAGATCGCCCCCGCCCCGCCGGGTCATCTCGCTCTGGTCCGGCGCGAGCCGCTCGGCGTGGTCGGAGCGGTGGTGCCGTGGAACTTCCCGCTCGAGATGGCGGTATGGAAATGCGCGCCGGCGCTCGCGGCGGGCAATTCGGTGGTGCTGAAGCCGGCCGAACAGTCGCCGCTGACGGCACTCCGCTTCGCCGAGCTGGCGCACGAGGCGGGGCTCCCGCCGGGCGTGCTCGCGGTCCTGCCCGGGTTCGGGCCGACCGCCGGCAAGGCGCTCGGCCTGCACATGGACGTCGATTGCCTCGCCTTCACCGGGTCGACCGAGGTCGGCAAGCTGTTCCTGATCTACGCCGGACAGTCGAACCTCAAGCAGGTCTGGCTGGAATGCGGCGGCAAGAGCCCCAATCTGGTCTTCGCCGACTGCCGCGATCTCGACGCCGCCGCCGATGCCGCCGCTCATGGGATCTTCTTCAATCAGGGCGAGGTCTGCTCGGCCGCCTCCCGGCTGCTGGTCGAGCGTTCGATCGCCGAGGTCTTCACCGCCAAGGTGGCGGAGCGCGCTCGCGCCGTCCGCCTGGGCGACCCGCTCGATCCCGCCACCACCATGGGCGCGATGATCGACGAGCGCCACACCGACCGCGTGCTCGCCCATATCGAGGCCGGCCGGCGACAGGCCCACCTCGCCCTCGGCGGCAACCGCGTCGTCGTCGGCGACAGCCGCGCCTTCGTCGAGCCGACGATCTTCACCGGGGTCGACAACGACCACGTCATCGCCCGCGAGGAGATCTTCGGCCCGGTGCTGGCGATCCTGCCGTTCGACACCGAGGAGGAGGCGATCGCCATCGCCAACGATACGATCTACGGTCTCGCCGCCTCGGTGTGGACCGCCGATCTCGGCCGCGCCCACCGGGTCGGCGAACGGCTGAAGGCCGGGACGGTCTCGGTCAACTGCGTCGACGCCGGCTCGACGGCGACCCCCTTCGGCGGCTTCAAGCAATCCGGCTTCGGCCGCGATCTGTCGCTGCACGCCTTCGACAAGTTCACCGGGCTGAAGACCACCTGGATCAGCTATTGAGCCGGCGCCGCCCGCACCGCCGGGGCGGACGACGGGCGTCGCGCGCGAGGCGGCGGGCACCTTTCCTCATGGCGGTCTCGCGAAACCTCGACTCCTCGGCCTCTCGCCGGACTGCTATGGGAGGGTGACCGGCGTCCCCTGGCCGTCGGGTCCGGAGGTGTCCGCATGATCACCGTTCACTCCCCCGACCACGTCCTGCGCGCCGCCCGCACCGAACTCGCCGGGGGCCGATTGGTGCCGCCGTTCGAATGCCCGGAGCGGGTCGCCTTCGTCCTCGACCGCATCGCCGCCGTCGGCCTCGGCGCGGTGGTGACGCCGGAGGCGCAGGGGCTCGATCCGGTGCTCCGGGTCCACGACGCCGGCTTCGTGCGCTTTCTCGAGACCGCCTGGGACGAATGGGTGGCGAGCGGGGCGGCCGGCGAGGCGATCCCGATCATCTGGCCGGCGCGGCGCATGTCGCAGGATCGGATCCCGCGATCGATCACCGGGCGGCTCGGCCATTACGCGCTCGCCGCCGAGACCTCGATCTCGCAGGGCACCTGGGCGGCGGCGCGCGCCGCCGCCGACGTCGCGGTCGGCGCGGCGGATCGGGTCCTCGGCGGGGAACGCGCCGTCTTCGGACTTTGTCGGCCGCCCGGCCATCACGCCGCACGCGACATGTTCGGCGGCTACTGCTTCCTCAACAACGCCGCGATCGCGGCGCAGCGCCTGCGCGATCGCGGGCTCTCGCGGGTGGCGATCCTCGACGTCGACTTCCATCACGGCAACGGCACGCAGGACATCTTCTACGACCGCGACGACGTGGTCTATCTCTCCCTCCACGGCGATCCGATGGACGCCTTCCCCTATTTCCTCGGCCATGCCGACGAGATCGGCGTCGGCGCGGGCGAGGGGTTCAACGCCAATTTCCCGCTGCCGCGCGGCACGCTCTGGCCGCGCTGGTCGGCGGCGCTCGCCGAGGCGATCGGCCGGGCGCGGCGGCTCGGCGCCGAGGTGCTGGTGATCTCGCTCGGGGTCGACACCTTCGAGGGCGATCCGATCAGCTTCTTCAAGCTGACCTCGGACGACTTCCTGCGCATGGGCGAGGCGATCGGCCGGGCCGGATTGCCGACCGTGTTCCTGATGGAGGGCGGCTACGCCGTCGCCGAGATCGGCCTCAACGCGGTCAACGTCCTCATGGGGTTCGAGAGCGTGTGACGGCGGGCGGCCGTCGGCCGGCGCGGGATCAGCCGCGCCAGCCGAGGAAGCGGCGTTCGACGAGGTCGATGATCCAGCTGACGAGCAGCCCGAGGATCGACAGGAGCGCGACGCCGGTGAAGAGGCGCTCGAGATCGTAGAGCGCGCCCGCCTCCAGGATGTAGGCGCCGACGCCGTGCTCGGCGCCGATCATCTCGGAGGCGACGAGCAGGATGATGCCGATCGAGATCGAGACCCGGAGCCCCGAGAGGATGCCGGGGAAGGCGCCGGGCAGCACGATCTTGGAGACGATCGACCACCAAGAGAGGCCGAAGCTCTGCCCCATGCGGATCAGGCCGCGATCGACGTTGTCGACGGCGCCGAAGGTCGCCACCACCGTCGGCGTGAAGGTGCCGAAGGCGATCAGCGCGTATTTCGAGGCCTCGTCGATGCCGAACCAGACCACGAACAGCGGCAGCAGCGCGATCTTGGGGATCGGGAACAGCGCCGCGACCAGCGGCACCAGCCCGGCCCGGACCAGACCGAAAAGGCCGATCATCACGCCGAGCGAGACGCCGACGCCGATGCCGATCGAACCGCCGACCAGGATGCGGCGCAGCGACGGCACGAGGTGAATCCAGAGCTGCCCGCTCCGCCACAGGTCGACGAAGGTGGCGAAGACCGCCGAGGGACGCGGCAGCGTCAAGGCCGAGATCCAGCCGGTGCGGGTGCCGAGTTCGGCGGCGGCGATCAGGATCACGAACACCGCGAGCCCGACGCCGGGCACCGGCCGGGGCGCGAAGCCCCGCCCGCGAAAGGCGACCGGATTGCCCCGGCGATCGTCGCTGCCCTCGTCTCGTCGTTCACTCACCGAGCAACTCCCGATCCGCCGCGACCGCCTCGTCGCGCATCAATTCCCACAATTGCCGCTGATGCGCCTCGAGGACGGGATCGCCGAGGTGGCGATCGCTCAGCGGCATGTCGACCGTGAGGATCTCGCGGATCCGTCCCGGCCGGCGCGACAACACGACGATCCGATGGCCGAGGCGCACCGCCTCGGAGAGATTGTGGGTGACGTAGACCGCGGTGAAGGGCTGGCGCGTCCACAGGGCGACGAGGTCGTCCAACAACAGCTCGCTGGTCTGGCTGTCGAGCGCGGAGAGCGGCTCGTCGAGGAGCATCACCGCCGGGCGCACCGCGAGGGCGCGGGCGATGGCGACGCGCTGCTTCATGCCGCCCGAAAGCTGCTTCGGCAGAGCGCCGGCGAATTCGGAGAGGCGAGTGCGGGCCAGGACGTCGGCGACGATCGCGTCGATCTCGGCGCGGCCGAGGCGATGATCCTCGAGCACCAGCCGGACGTTGCCCTCGACGGTCCGCCAGGGCAGCAGCGCGAAATGCTGGAAGACGTAGGTCAGCGGATTGAGCGAATCGGACGGCGGTTCGCCGACGGTCAGCACCCGGCCGGCGCGCGGCTCCTCGAGCCCGCCGAGGAAGCGCAGCAGGGTCGACTTGCCGCAGCCGGAGGGGCCGACGAGGCAGACGATCTGCCCATGCGGGATATCGAGCGAAACCTCTCGCAGAACCTCGACCGATCCATAGGAATGGCCGACGTTCTCGATCAACAGATCCATGTCCGTCTCCGCCGGAGGGGGGCCGGGGCCGAGACGGCGCGCGTCCTGCGCGACGCCTCGGCGCGTCGGTCAGATGGTCTCGACATAAGAGGTGTCGAAGACCATCTCGGGCGTGACGGTGTCCTTGACCATCTTTTCCGCCTTGAACCAATCGAGCTGCTCGCGCAGCGACTTCATCGACAGCGCGAGGCCGCGGTTGATGCGGGTCGCGTCGGAGACGAGCGTCGCGCGGGCGACATCGGCCGGGGTCGTGGTGTTGACGTAGCGATGAACGATCTCGGCGATGGCGTCGACCTCGCTCGCCGGAGCGGTGCGGTCGACGAAGGCGTCGTCGAAATCGTCGACCGCGCGGGCATAGGCCTTGAGGAAGGCCTTGGTCTTGGCACGGTCGTCGGAGGCGTTGGCCTTGGAAGTGAAGACCGTCGTCACCTGATAGTCGGGCGCGTAATCGGAGATCACGCCGATCTGCTTCGCGGTGCCGGCGTCGATCATCTTCTTGGCGATGCTCGGCTGGATCGCCCAGCTGTCGATCTGACCGCTCGAGAGCGCGGCGACGATCGCGCCGAGCTTCTGCAGCGGCCGCAGCGAGATCTCGGACATCGGCACGCCGACCGCCTGCGCCACCTTGTGGATCATGAAATGGAACGAGGACCCGGCCGTGGTGATGCCGAAACTGTGGCCGGCGAGATCCTTCGGGCTCTTCAGCCCGGCTTCCCAGGCCTTGTTGGAGGCGAGCACGACCGAGCCGACGTGGCCCTTCTCCTCGCGCAGGGCGCCGCCGATGACGCGGACCGCATCCTTCTCGGCGAGCGAGACGAGACCGCCGCTCATGGCGGTGACGCCGTAGTCGGCGTCGCCCGAGGCGATCGCCACGGCGAGCGGCTGGGCCGCCTCGAAGAACTTCAGCTCGACGTCGAAGCCCTCGTCGCGGAAATAGCCGCGCTCATGGGCGATGAAGCTCGGCGCATGGCTACCGAGACGCAACACGCCGAGGTTCAGCTTGGTCGCCGCGCGCGAGGGCGTCGGAACGAGCCCGGCGAGGCCGAGGGCACCGGCGCCGACCAGGAGCCGTCGGCGATCGAAAGCGTGAGATAGCATCGTGGGGTCCCTTCTTCCCTGCGGAAGACGCCCCTCGTTGTGGCCGACGGTTCGCTCCGCGGAGGGATACATACAACAATCCACGACGCGGGTCTTCCCTCGAGAGCCCAAGTCCGACAAGGGCATGCGCCCGCCCGGGCGGCGCCGGGAGAGAGGGCGGCGGCGCCTCCCCTCTCCCGGCCCGCGCGCCTTCAGCCGACGCCCTCGTAGGCGAAGGAGCCCATCATGCCGGTCGCCATGTGGTAGAGATGGTGGCAGTGGAAGGCCCACTTGCCGGGGTTCCCGGCGTCGACCGCGACGGTGACCGCGCGCATCGGCGGCACCAGGACGGTGTCGCGCACCGCGCCCGCGAAGGGCGTCCCGTCGATCGCCACGACCTGGAAATGATGGCCGTGCAGATGCATCGGGTGGGCCATCATCGACATGTTGCGCATGGTGATCTCGATCCGCTCGCCGCGCTTCACCGCGACGTCGCCGCCCGCCATCGCCCATTGGTAGCCGGCCATGGTGCCCGTCAGGGTCACGTCGTAACGGCGATCGGGCGCGCGCGGCGCAAGTGGCGCCGCCGCCCGCAGCCGCGCCTCGAACTCGAGATCGAGCACCCCGGCCTTGGTCGAGGCGACCGCCTCGATGCGCTTCACCGGGGCGCCGGCGGTCGCCAGGACGATGCCGGTGCGCTCGACCGCGCCTTCGCGTCGCGCCAGGACGGGGAAGGCGCCGCCCTCCTTCGGAACGGTCACGCGCAGGTCGATGCGCTGGCCCATCGACAGCGGGAAGGCCCGGCCGGCGACGGGGGCGACCGGCTGGCCGTCGACGGCGACCACCGTCGCCTCGAGCGCGCCGGTGTCGAGGACGAAGGCGGTCGAGGTGGCGGCGTTGATGATGCGCAGGCGGACCCGGCCGCCGGCCGCGACTTTCGTCACCTCCGGATCGCTCAGGGTGCGGTCGTTGGCGAGATAGGCGTCGTAGTCGACGTCGTTCAGGTCCATCGCCATCCCCGCCATGCCCCCGGGCATGGCGCCGTGATCCATGCCCATGCCCCCGGGCATGGCACCATGATTCATCCCCATGCCGCCCGGCATGGCGCCGTGGTTCATGGCCATCCCCGGCATCGATCCCATCCCGGGCATCGACCCGTGGTTCATGCCCATCCCGGGCATGGATCCGTGATTCATCGCCATGCCGGGCATGGCGCCGTGGTCCATGCCGTGTCCGGCCGAGGGCTTGCGCAGATCCGCCAGGATCTCCTCCGGCGAGCGGAAGGCGAAGTCGTGCAGCAGCATCACCACCTCCTGCTCGTCGGCGGCGCGATCGGCGGCGGTGCGGACGATCAGGGGCGCGGCGAGCAGGCGTTGTTCCTGGAGCGTATGAGCGTGCATCCAATGGGTGCCGCCGTCACCGACCGCGAAGTCGTAGGTCCGGCTCTCGCCGGCGGCCATCAGCGGCTTCGGGGCATCGGGCACGCCGTCCTGATCCCAGGGCGGGGTGAGGCCGTGCCAATGGATCAGCGTCGGCTCGGCGAGGCGGTTCGAGAGTGCCACCGCGAAGCGGCTGCCGGCATCGAGGACGAGGCCCTGACCGCCGTCGGGGCGGACGAGGCCGAGGACGGTGGCGGCGCGGCCGTCGACGTCGAGGGTGCGGGTGGTCGCGGCGAGGGGGGCCGGCGTCTGGGCGAGCCCCGAGCGAACGAAGGGGAGCGAGGCGAGCGGAGCGGCGCCGACGGCGACGCTCGCGCGCAGGAAGTCACGACGATTCATGGATCCGTCTCACGATCTGGTCGACCCCTCAGGGGTCGGGAAGGGAATCGGGCGAGGCCGAGCCTCGACGATCGACGCCGCGAGGGGCGCCGTTCCGGTCAGATCGTCGCCCTCGGCGGATCGAAGGGCGGACGCGAGGGGATGCCCTCGGGCAGGCGTTGCTCGGCGAGGCGCGGCACGGTCGAGCGCCCGGCGATCACCGGGTCGGAGCCGGCGGCCGCGATCAGCGGCGCCGCGCAGGTGGAGACGCAACAGGCATGCGCCGCGCCGCAATGGGTCGAGCGGGGATCGGCCTTGATGGGCGTCGCGTGATCCATGCCGGCGTGCCGATGCCCGGCCTCGGCGCTCGCGACCGGCGTCGCCGCCGACGCGCAGGGCGCCGCGCGCGCGGCCGTGAACGGCGCGAGGATCAGGGCCAGCGCGACCCAGACGGCAAAGACGATGCGCAACCCGCGTCTCATGGCGATCCTCGAGAACGCCTCAGGTTAGCACGACGGCGCGCGGCGCGAAGGCCCTCCCCGTTCACGTGCTCGTCAGAGCCGATCGGCCCGCGCCATGGTAGCCTCATCCGGGCGCGTCATGCGCACCGCCTTCCTGATCGGGATTCCCATGCGGCCATTCCTCGTCGTCCTTCTCCCGGCTCTCGTCCTGCCGCTCGCCGCCTCCGCCGAGGAACCGGCGCCGATGGGGCACGTGCATTCGATGAGCGGCCATGCGATGCACGGGATGCCCGCCGCGGCCGCGGCGCCGAGAGAGCCGGGTCAGGGGGCCTTCGCAGCGATCCAGGAGATCGAGGAGATCCTCGAGGCGGATCCTTCCACCGACTGGTCGAAGGTCGACCTCGAGGCGTTGCGGCGGCATCTGATCGACATGAACCGGGTCACTCTCGAGGCCGAGGTGAAGAACGAGGCGATCGACGGCGGGATGCGATTCGTGGTGACGGGCGTCGGGCCGGTCGCCGATTCGATCCGCCGGATGGTCGTCGCCCATGCCGCGACCATGAACGGGGTCGGCGGCTGGACCTTCGAGGCGGCGCGGACGGAGGCCGGGGCGGTGCTCACCGTCCGGGTGCCGCCGCAGGACCTCGCCAAACTCCGGGGCCTCGGCTTCATCGGCGCGATGACGCGCGGCATGCATCATCAGGAGCACCACCTGACGATCGCCCGAGGCGGCCATCCCCACCCCTGAGAGTCCCACCGAGGACCGCGACGCCCCTTGCGGAACCGCGACCGATCAGGCAAAGTTAGTTTGTCATAACTAACTAAAGAAGTCCCATGCGCAAACGGGCGAGCGAACGACGGCAGGAGATCATCGAGGCGATGTTGCGGCTGGCGGTCGAGGTCGGGCCGGACCGGCTGACGACGCAGGCCGTCGCCGATGCGGTCGGGCTCACCCAGCCGGCGATCTTCCGCCATTTTCCGACCCGAACGGCGCTCTGGCTCGGGGTCGCCGAGGAGATCTCGGCGCGGATGCGGGCGCGTTGGGCCGAGGCGAGCGCCGTCGAGGGCCCCTCCCCGCTCGCCGATGTGCGCCGGCTGGCGCTGGCGCAGATGGGGGTGATCGCGGCCGAGCCGTCGATCCTGGCGATCGTGTTCTCGCACGAGCTGCGCGTCGCCGACGCGGCGCTGGCGGCGGTGTTTCGCGGTCTGATGGCCGATCTCACGGCGCAGTTCGTCCGCCTCTTCACCCGCCTCGGGCCGGCGCTCACGCCCTCGCCGCAAGATGCGGCGCTGCTCGTCCTCGGCCTCCTCCAGGGCCTCGCGCTGCGCTGGTCGCTCGCCGGACGCGGTTTCGACCTCGTCGCGGAGGGCACGCGCCTCCTCGACCTTCAGCTCGCCGGCCTCCTGTGCCCGGCCTCGTCCCAGACCGGAGATCGCCCGTGAACCGCGCCGTCAAACTCGCCCTTCTCGCCGCGACCGTGGCCGCTCTCGGGTTCGGGGCCTTTCGCTTTTCCGCCTCGCGGCCGGTGAGCGTCACCGTCGCCGCGCCGATCGCCGACGTCGCCGTCCAGGTGTTCGGCCTCGGCACCCAGGAGGCGCGCATCGCCTCGCGGCTCGGGTTCGAGACCGCCGCCGCGCTGGTCGAGCTCAACGCCGACCACGGCGACCGGGTCGCCAAGGGCACGCTCCTCGCCCGGCTCCAGGACGGCGAGCAGCGCGCCCGCGTCGCCAAGTCCGCCGCCGGGGTGAGCGCCGCCGAGACCGCCCTCGCCAAGGCCGAGGCGCTGGCCGAGCGGGCGACGGTGATCGCCCGCCAGAAGGCCCAGATCAACGAGCGCCGCCAGTCGCTGGTCGAGCGGCGCACCGTGTCGGTGGAGGCGGCCGAACAGGCCGAGATGGACGCCCGCGTCGCCACCGCCGATCAGGCGATCGCCGCCCGCGACGTCGAGGTCGCCCGCGTCGGGCTCGACACCGCCCGCGCCCAGTTGGTGCTCGACGAGGTGCTGCTCGAGCGCCACCGGCTGGTCGCGCCCTTCGACGGCGTGGTGATCGCCCGCACCCGCGAACTCGGCGCGGTGATGAACCCGGGCGAGGCGCTGTTCACGCTGGTCGATCCGGCGACGGTGTGGATCCAGGCCTTCGTCGACGAGGCGCGGGCCGGCGATCTCGCCGTCGGCCAGCCGGCCGAGGTCAGGCTGCGCTCGCGTCCCGGCGAGGTCTTCGCCGGGGCCGTCGCGCGCGTCGGCCTCGAGAACGACCGTGTCGGCGAGGAACGCCGCCTCTATGTCGATTGCCGCGACTGCCCGGCCGACTTCCATCTCGGCGAACAGGCCGAGGTGATCGTCACCACCCGCCGGCTTGCCGAGGCGCTGGTCGTCGCGGAAAAGGCGGTGCAGATGACGGCGCCGGCCGAGGGCGTGGTGTGGACGGTCGAAGGGGGCCGGCTCGAGGAGCGGACCGTGCGCCTCGGCGCGCGTCTCCTCGACGGCCGGGTCGCCATCGTCGGCGGTCTGCCGGAGGGCGCGCGCGTGGTCGCGGCGCTGCCGGCGAGCGGGCTCATGGCGGGACGGGCGGCGCGGATCGTCGAACCGGCGGCGGAGGCGGCGCGATGAACCTGGCGATCCGCGACATCCGCCACAATCTCGGGCGGTTCCTGCTGACCTCGATCGGCCTCGGGCTGCTGCTCGGGGTGGTTCTGTCGATGATCGGCATCTATCGCGGCCTCGTCGCCGATGCCCTCTCCCTGGTGCGCGGGCCCGGCGCCGATCTCTGGGTGGTGGAGACGGGTACGCGCGGCCCCTTCGCGGAGGGGTCGCGCATTCCCGGCGACACCCGCGAGGCGGTGGCGCGGCTCGCCGGCGTCACGGAAGCCGGATCGATGACCTTCCAGAGCCTCGAGGCGCTCCATCGCGGCCGCAAGCTGCGGCTCCAGGTGGTCGGCCACGAGCCCGATCGGCTCGGCGGCCCGGCCGTGATCACCGAGGGGCGCGGCCTCGCGCGCGGCCGGTTCGAGCTGATCGCCGACGTCAAGACCGGGCTCGTCCTCGGCGAGCGGATCGCGCTCGGCGGCGACGTCTTCACCGTCGTCGGGCTGACCCGGGGCGCGGTCTCCTCGAGCGGCGACCCGGTGGTGTGGATGTCGCTGCGCGACAGCCAAGTCCTGCAATTCCGCCTGTCGCCGGCCCCGGCGCGGCGCGAGGCGGCGCGCGGTCCGGTCGCGACCGGCGCGCCCGACACGGTCAACGCGGTCGTCGCCCGGGTCGCCGCGAACGTGCCGGTGGAGAGCGTCACCGAGGCGGCGCGGCGCTGGAAACATCTCGCCGCCATGACCCAGGACGAGCAGGAGACCATCCTGACCCGCTCCGTGGTGGAGAAGGCGCGCCAGCAGATCGGCCTCTTCACCACCGTGCTCCTGACCGTCTCGACGGTCATCATCGCCCTCATCATCTACACGATGACCATGGACAAGCTGAAGGAGATCGCCACCCTGAAGCTGATCGGCGCGCCGGACGGGCGCATCGTCGGACTGATCCTGCAACAGGCGCTGGCGCTCGGGCTGATCGGCTTTTCGGCCGGCGCGACCCTCATCACCCTGGTCAAGGATCACTTCCCGCGCCGGGTGGTGATGCTGCCGGAGGACGCGATGGCGCTCGGGGTGATCGTCGTGGTGGTCTGCGTGCTGGCGAGCGGGCTCGGCGTGCGGCTCGCCTTGAAGGTCGATCCGGCCACGGCGCTCGGGAGCTGACGCGATGACCGAGACCTCCCCCGCCCCGCTCGTCTCGATGCGCGGCCTCGCCAAGCACTACGGCGAGGGCTCGGCCCGCGTCGACGCGCTGAAGGGCGTCGATCTCGATCTGATGCCCGGCGAGGTGGTCGGCCTGCTCGGCCCCTCCGGCTCGGGCAAGACGACGCTCCTCAACCTGATCGGCTGCATCGCCGAGCCGAGTGGGGGGACGCTCCTCCTCGACGGCGAACGGATCTGGGACGGGCGTTGGCTGCGGCCGGATCTGCGCCGGCTGCGGCTCGAGAAGATCGGCTTCATCTTCCAGTTCCACAATCTGCTGCCGTTTCTCGACGTCACCGACAACGTGGCGCTGGTGCTCGACATGGCGGGCATTCCGCGCCGCCCCGCGATCGAGCGGGCGCACGAGTTGCTCGACTATCTCGAGGTCGGCCATCGCAAGACGGCGCGGCCGTCGAGCCTCTCGGGCGGCGAGGCGCAGCGCGTGGCGATCGCCCGGGCGCTCGCCAATCGGCCGCGCATCATCCTCGCCGACGAGCCGACGGCGGCGCTCGACGGTCAGCGCGCCGGCATCGTCATGGATCTCCTACGGAAAGTGGCGGTCGACCGGCATGCGACCGTGGTCGTGGTCACGCACGACGAGAAGATCTACGATCGCTTCGATCATATCTTCACCCTGCGCGACGGGCGGGTGGTCGACGGCTGAGCCTCCCCCTTTCGTCCGTCTTCGAGCGATGCGTCTTGCTTCCGCCACGTCGAGCGGGTCCCATCGGTTTCGAGCCCGGTGTCGTGGTTCCGCGATGCCGCGTCGAAACCCCCTCGAACGAGGAGCGGACATGAAGACGTTGCTGACCAATCTCTCCGGCCGGAAGGTCGCCACCCTGGTCGGGGATCTGCTCGAGACGATCTCGTTGTGGTCGACCGGCAAGGGGCGCGGGCCGGTCGGTGCCGACGCGCTCCTGGAGACCGTCGAGGCGCTGCTGTCGCGGCGCGGCGAGGCCTCCGGGGTGATGCTGGCGCGGCTCGTGCTCGACGCCTATGAGGACGCCTCCGCCGAGGAGAAGACCCTGTTCCTGCGCACACTGTGCGAGAGCTTCGGCGCCGACGAGACGGCGCTCGCCGCCGCGATCGAGGCCTTCCACGTGGCCCCGTCGCCGCAGGCGGCCGCGCGGCTCAACGCCGCCAGCGAACCGCGCCGGCGCGAGGTGCTGCGGCGCCTCAATCTGGCGCCCGAGGGGACGCCGGCGCTGGTGCGGATGCGCGAGGACGTGTTGGCGCGCCTGCGCGAGGAGCCCGGCCTCAAGCCGCTCGACGACGATTTCGCCCAGGTCTTCGCGTCCTGGTTCAATCGCGGATTCCTCACCCTGCGCCCGATCGACTGGCACACGCCGGCGGCGGTGCTCGAGAAGATCATCCGCTACGAGGCGGTCCACGTCATCGAGGGCTGGGACGACCTGCGCAGCCGGCTCGCCCCGCCCGACCGGCGCTGTTTCGCCTTCTTCCATCCGGGCCTGCCGGACGAGCCGCTGATCTTCGTCGAGGTGGCACTGACCCGCGCGATCCCCGACGCGATCGCCCCCCTGCTCGTGCTCGCGCGCGATCCGATCGCGGCGGAAGAGGCGACCACGGCGGTGTTCTATTCGATCTCCAACACCCAGAAGGGCCTGGCCGGTGTCTCCTTCGGCAACTTCCTGATCAAGCAGGTGGTGGAGGATCTGCGCCACGCGCTGCCCAACCTGACCACCTTCGTGACGCTGTCGCCGGTGCCGGGCTTCGCCAAATGGCTCGCCAAGGAGCGCGCCGACGCGGCCTCGACGCATCTCGGGGCGAGCGAACGCACGGCGCTCGACCGGCTCGACGATCCGGAGTGGCATCGCGATCCGGCCGCCTGCGAGGCGATCCGTCCGGCGCTGCTCGCCGCCGCCGCGCGCTACTTCCTGGTGGCGCGGGTCGACGGGCGCCTGCCCGATCCGGTCGGCCGCTTCCATCTCGGCAACGGCGCGCGGCTGGAACGGCTCGACTTCCTCGGCGATCGCTCACCGCAGGGCCTCGCCCAATCGCACGGGCTGATGGTGAACTACCTCTACGTGCTCGAGGACATCGAACGCAATCACGAGGAATTCGTCGAACGGTCGGTCGTCACCGCCTCGAGCGAGGTGCGCAAACGCCTGCCGCGCGAGGCCGTCGCCAAGGTCTGACGCGGCCGGCCGCCGATCCCGCGCCGTCGCCGATGGGAGGCATGCGGCGGCGCGGTTTTCTCCGGGCGCACGGTCTGGTCTTCTCCTCGGTCGCGGCCTCCGGCGCCGGAGGCCGCGACCGCACCCACCGACGATCCCGATCGAGGACGGCGATGAAGAAACTCCTCTCCCGCCTCGCAGGGATCGCCGCGCCGGCCCCGGCATCGGTCGCCTCGACCTCGGGACGCTCGGCGCTCGACTTTCTGATTCGCGAGGACGGTGTGCGTTTCGAGGGCGCGATCGCCTATGGGCCGCTCTCGCGCCATCGGCTCGACGTCTTCACCCCGCTCGCCCGCGCCGACGGGCCGATCGTGCTGTTCCTCTACGGCGGCGCCTGGACGAGCGGCGATCGCGGCACCTACGAATTCGTCGGAACCGCCCTCGCCTCGCGCGGGATCACCACGGTGATCGCCGATTATCGTCTCCATCCGGAGGTGCTCTACCCCGCCTTCGTCGAGGATGCCGCCCTCGCCTACGGCTGGGTCGATCGGCATCTCGCCCGGGGCGACGCCAGCGCGCGGCCGGTGTTCCTGATGGGCCATTCGGCGGGGGCGCACATCGCGGCGCTTCTGGCCGTCGACGACCGCCGGCTCGCGGCCGGGGCCCCCGGCGCGGCGCGGCCGGCCGGGCTGATCGGCCTCGCCGGACCCTATGCCTTCGATCCGGCCTTCGATCCGACCACCTGGAAGTCGACCGCCGCGATCTTCGCGCCGGCCGCCGAGGCGCCGGACCGGGGGCGGCCGATCGCCTTCGTCGGGGCGCGGCGGCCGATCCCGGCGCTGCTCCTGCACGGCCGGCTCGATCGCACCGTCATGCTCCAGAACACGCGCGACTTCACCGCCGCGCTGGTGGCGGCCGGCGGCGAGGCGCGGGCGATCGAATATGCCGGCATCGGCCATGTCGGCCTCGTCTCGGCGCTCGCCCGCCCCTTGCGCTGGCGCGCCGAGGTGCTCGACGACGTCGACGCCTTCATCGGGCGGGCGACGCGGTCCGCCGGGGCGTGACCCGGGCGGACCGCCGGACGCCTCACCAGTTCCACATGGTCCCGTCCTCCAGCCGGCAGACCGGCAGATAGGCGGGGTCGTAGGGATATTTCGCCGCCAGCGCCTCGTCGATCTCGACACCGTGGCCGGGCGCCTCGCCGGGATGGAGGTAGCCGTCGGAGAACGTATAGGCGTGGGGGAAGACCGCGTCGGTCTCGGGGGTGTGGCGCATGTATTCCTGGATGCCGAAGTTCGGCACCCAGATGTCGAAATGGAGCGCCGCGCCCATGCACACCGGCGAATTGTCGGTGGCGCCGTGCGAGCCGGTCTTGATCTGGTAGAGGGCGGCGAGATCGGCGATGCGGCGCAACTGGGTGATGCCGCCGGCATGGACCACGGTGGTGCGGATGTAGTCGATCAGCTGATTCTGGATCAGCTCGCGGCAGTCGTGGATCGAGTTGAAGATCTCGCCCACCGCCAGCGGCGTGACGGTGTGCTGGCGCACCAGCTTGAAGGCTTCCTGGTTTTCGGCAGGCGTGCAGTCCTCTAGCCAGAACAGGCGGTAGGGCTCCAGCGCCTTGCCGAGCCGACCGGCCTCGATCGGGGTCAGGCGGTGGTGGGCATCGTGGAGGAGATGGGGGCCGAAGCCGTAGACCTTGCGAAGTTCCTCGAAGAGTTTCGGCACGAAGTCGAGATATTTCTCGGTCGACCAGATCTGCTCCTCGGGCAGGCCCTTGGTGGCCGGCTCGTAGAAGAGCGTGCCGCGACCGATGCCGTAGGCGGTCTTCATGCCGGGAATGCCGGTCTGGGCGCGCACGGCCTTGTAGCCCATCTCCAGATATTTCCCGACCTGATCGGTGGTCTCGGCGAGGTCGCGGCCGTTGGCATGGCCATAGACCATCACGCCCTCGCGCGAGCGGCCGCCGAGCAGCTGATAGAGCGGCAGGCCGGCCGCCTTGGCCTTGATGTCCCAGAGCGCGGTGTCGACGGCGGCGATGGCGCTCATGGTGACGGGGCCGCGCCGCCAATAGGCGCCGCGATAGAGATATTGCCAGATGTCCTCGACCTGATGGGGATCGCGGCCGATCAGGCAGGGGATCACATGGTCGGTGAGATAGGAGGCGACGGCGAGTTCGCGCCCGTTGAGGGTGGCGTCGCCGAGGCCGGTCAGGCCCTCGTCGGTCTCGATCTTCAGGGTCACGAAATTCCGTCCCGGGCAGGTCACGATGACCCGGGCTGCGGTGATCTTCATGGTCGTCTCTCCCTGGGGCGGCTTTCTCGTTGGTGTTCGGCTCAGTCCGCGAGCGGTCCGGTGGCGGCCTCCCCGGGCTCGCGGTCGGGGGCCTCGAAGAGATCGGGCCAGCGAGCGGCGAGCTTGGGCAGCGACACCAGGATTTCGGTGAGATGGGTACGCATGGCGGCCTCGGCGGCGGCGGGATCGCCGGCCTCGACCGCCGCGAGGATGTCGAGGTGCTGGGCGAGCACCGTCTTCATCGGAATGGCGTCGGACATGTCGAGATAACGGACACGGTCCATCTGCGCCTTCTGCTCCTCCACCACGTGCCAGGCGTTGGGCCGGCCGGCGGCGGTGGCGAGGAGGTGATGGAAGGTCTCGTCGAGGGCGAAGAGACGCTCGCCGTCGCCGGCGACGATCGCCCGCGCGGTCTCGTCGAGACAGGCGCGCACTTCGGCGAGCGCCCGGCGATCGGCGCGCCGCGCCGCTTCGCGCGCGACCGCGCATTCGATCGCCTCGCGGACGAAACGCGCGTCGGCCACCGCCTCGAACGAGATCTTGACCACCATCGTGCCGCGCTGGGGCAGCACCCGCACCAGGCCGGCTTCCGCGAGTTTGATGAAGGCCTCGCGCACCGGCTGGCGCGACACGCCGAATCGGCGCGCCAGGTCCTGCTCGGAGAGCTTCTCCCCCGGCTTGATCCGCATGGTGACGATGGCATGGCGCAGCCATTCGACGAGACGTCGAGCGATCGGTTCGGCGGAGGTGGCCATTTCGGGGGGGACGATCGAATTCATGAGGTGAAGACTACCATACGAGTTTCCACTTGCGAAGCGTTAACTTCCATACTAGCCTTCCTCTCAATCAACGAGACGGCTCGACCAAGCGGCCGTCCCCCGCGTGCCTCGAAGGCCGTGACCCCTGGGAGGAGAGGCGTTTCGCCATGTTGCATCCCGACCGGCTGTTCCCGGCCGACCCCGCCACGCGCGACGTCGCGCGCCGCCTCTACGGACGGGTTCGCGATCTGCCGATCCTGTCGCCGCACGGCCATACGGATCCGCGCTGGTTCGCCGAGAACGAGCCCTTCGCCGACCCCGCCTCGCTGTTCGTGGTGCCCGACCACTATGTCTTCCGCATGCTGATGAGCCAGGGCCTCCGGCTCGAGGATCTCGGCGTGCCGCGGCGCGACGGCGGCGCGGTGGAAACCGACGGGCGTAAGATCTGGCGGCTCTTCTGCGCCAATTGGCACCTCTTCCGGGGCACGCCGTCGCGGATGTGGCTGTCGCATGCCTTCGAGGGTCTGTTCGGCATCGACGAGGCGCCGAGCGCGGCCAATGCCGACCGGCTCTACGACACCATCGCCGAGGCGCTGGCGCGGCCCGAATACCGCCCGCGCGCGCTCTATGAGCGGATGAACATCGAGGTGCTCGCCACCACCGAGAGCCCGCTCGACGATCTCCGCCACCACGCCGCGATCCGCGCCTCCGGCTGGGCCGGCCGCGTGATCACCGCCTATCGGCCCGATCCGGTGGTCGACCCCGAGCATCGCGGCTTCCTCGCCAATCTCGCGAAATTCGCCGAGATCGCCGACGTCGACGTCGGCACCTTCGCGGGCTATCTCGAGGCGCATCGTCGCCGACGGGCGTTCTTCAAGTCGATGGGCGCGACCTCGACCGACCATGGTCATCCGACCGCCGCCACCGCCGATCTCTCCACCGCCGAGGCCGAGGCGCTCTATGCCGAGGTGCGGCGCGGCACGGCGACGCCCGCCCAGGCCGAGACCTTCCGGGCGCAGATGCTGACCGAGATGGCGCGGATGAGCCTCGACGACGGGCTCGTGATGCAGATCCATCCCGGCGCCTTCCGCAACCACAACGCGGAGGTGTTCGAGCGGTTCGGCGCCGACAAGGGTGCGGACATCCCGACCCGCACCGACTACGTGCGGGCCTTGAAGCCGCTGCTCGATCGCTTCGGCAATTCGCGCGACCTCACCATCGTCCTCTTCACCCTCGACGAGACCACCTACGCGCGGGAACTGGCGCCGCTCGCCGGGCACTATCCGGTGCTGAAGCTCGGGCCGGCGTGGTGGTTCCACGACAGCCCCGAGGGCATGCGGCGCTACCGCGAACAGGTGACGGAGACCGCCGGCTTCTACAACACCGTCGGCTTCAACGACGATACCCGCGCCTTCCCCTCGATCCCGGCGCGTCACGACGTGTCGCGGCGGATCGACTGTGCCTTCCTCGCCGATCTGGTCGTCACCCATCGGTTGGACGAAGACGAAGCCGGCGAGGTCGCCCACGACCTCGCCTACCGCCTCGCCAAGGCGGCCTATCGACTGTGACGCAAGGCGCCCGGGCCTCGACGGTCCACCGGGCGCCGCACTTCACCGCGCCGGGCGGAGAAACCGGCGTGTGAAAACAGTGACCGAAGGGAGAGAGTCATGTTCGTTCGTTCGATGTCCCGCCGCATGTTCCTGCAGGCCACCGGCGGCATCGCCGGTCTGGCGGTCGGCGGAACCCCGGTGTTCGCGGCGCTCGCCAAGCCGGCGTCGCCCGTCACCCTCAACATCGTCGACGTCGCCGGCAATCTGGCGCTGACGCAGAAGGCGATCGAGAACTATCGCAAGGCCAAGCCCGACTGGGTCTCGCGCATCATCTTCTCCAAGGCGCCGGCGCCGGAGCTTCCCGGCAAGCTCAAGGCGCAGCAGGACGCCAACCGCGTCGACATCGACATGGTGCTGACCGGCACCGACGTGCTGTCGGCCGGCGTCGAACAGAAGCTCTGGCAGGATCTGATTCCGGCCCATGCCGCCGACCTGCCGAAGCTCCAGGACATCTTCCTCGAGCCGGCGTGGCGGATGCAGGCGCTGGCGCAGGGCCAGGGCGTGGTCGTCACCTATTATCCCTCCGGGCCGCTCTTCGAATACGCGCCCGAGCGGGTCAAGACGGTGCCGAAGACGGCGGCCGAGCTGCTCGCCTGGGCCAAGGCCAATCCGAAGCGCTTCATGTATGCCCGTCCGGCCAACTCCGGTCCCGGCCGCACCTTCCTGATGGGCATGCCCTATCTCCTCGGCGACAAGGATCCGACCGATCCGATCAAGGGCTGGGACAAGACCTGGGCTTTCCTCAAGGAACTCGGCACCACCATCGACAACTACCCGTCCGGCACCACGCCGACGATGAAGGCGCTGGGCGAGGGCTCGGTCGACATGATCGCCACCACCACCGGCTGGGACATCAACCCGCGCGTGCTCGGCGTCGTGCCGAAGTCGGCGGAAGTGTTCGCGCTCGAAGGCTTCAAGTGGGTCTGCGACGCACATTACATGTGCATCCCCAAGGGGGTGAGCGCGGAGAAGGTGGCGGTCCTGCTCGACCTCATGAACCATCTCCTCACCCCCGCCCAACAGGCCTATGCCTTTGACGAGGGCTATTTCTATCCGGGCCCGGCGGTGAAGGGCGTGACGCTCGCCATGGCGCCGAAGGAGAGCCAGGACGCGATCGCCGAGTTCGGCCGTCCCTCCTACGAGAAGCTGATCGCCTCCGCGCCGATCGAACTGCCGCTCGCCGCCGACAAGCTCGTCGCCGCCTTCCGGCGTTGGGACGAGGAGATCGGCTCACGCGGTAAGTGAGCGACCGGGCCGGCGGCGACCTCGGCCGCCGCCGGTCCCCCGCTCCGCCCGGGACGCCGCCGGCGTCCCTCTCCCTGCTCCCCGTCCGCGATGCCGGCGAGGGGCGGTATCTTCGTGCCTCGAGCGAGAGCCGTTTCATGACCGCCGGACCCGCGACGTTCAAACAATTGCGCCTGGAGGGGGTGAAGCGCACCTTCGGCGCCTTCAACGCCCTTCGAGGCCTCGATCTCGTCATCGAACGCGGCGAATTCATCGCCCTGCTCGGCCCCTCGGGCTGCGGCAAGACCACCGCGCTCAACTGTATCGCGGGTCTCCTCGACGTCAGCGGCGGGCGCATCATGCTCGACGATCGCCGCGTCGATCGGCTCCGGCCGGAGGAACGCGGCTTCGGCATGGTGTTCCAGAACTATGCGTTGTTCCCGCACATGAGCGTGCGCCGCAACGTCGGCTTCGGGCTGAAGATGCGCGGGGTGCCGAAGGACGAGCTGAACCGGCGGGTCGACGCCGCGCTCGCCACCGTGCGGCTCGAGGCACAGGCCGACAAGCTGCCGGGCCAGCTCTCCGGCGGCCAGCAACAGCGCGTCGCCATCGCCCGCGCCATCGTCATCGAGCCGCCGCTGGTCCTGATGGACGAGCCGCTCTCCAACCTCGACGCCAAGCTCCGGCTCGAGATGCGCGCCGAGATCCGCCGCATCCACCGCTCGCTCGGCTCGACGACGATCTACGTCACCCACGACCAGGAAGAGGCGCTGTCGCTCGCCGACCGCATCGTCGTCATCCGCGACGGGGCGATCCGTCAAGTCGGCACGCCGGCCGAACTCTATTCGGCACCGGCCCATCTCGACGTCGCCGACTTCATGGGCTTCCGCAACCGCATCGACGGCACCGTGATCGCCCGCGACGGCGAGTGCGTCACCCTCGACGTCGGCGACGGCGCCCACATCATCGGCCTCGCCCGCGACGGGGTCGCGGGCGGCCGGGCAGTGGCGGCGGCGCGGCCGGACGACCTCGAGCCGACCGAGGCGGCCGACGGCATCCCCGCCGTGGTCGAGGCGATCGAGTTCCGAGGGCGCGAATACCATGGTCTGGCGCGGACGCCGAACGGTCAGGAACTGCACTTCGGCTCGCTGAAGCCGGTCGGGCTCGGCGAGACCATCCGCCTCGGCGCGGCGCCGGAGAAGGTCCTCGTCTATCCGGGAGAACCGGCATGACCGACGACGGCCCGACCCTGATCCAACGGCTCCGCGCCAACGGGCTCGACGGGGTGACGCTCCTGGTTCTGCCCTGCGTGGCGGCGGTGGTGGCGCTCTTCGTCTACCCGTTCTTCTATGGGCTGTTCCTGTCGTTCGAACCGAAAGATGGAACGTTTCTCGGCAATTACCGCAATTTCTTCACGGACGCGTTCCTCTACGACACGATCTGGACGACGCTGCGGCTGGCGATCCCGGTCACGGTGGTCAACCTTCTGGCGGCGCTGCCGATCGCCTTCCGGGTGCGGCTGATGCGGCGCCAGCGGTTGCTCACGACCATCCTGGTGCTGCCGATCACACTCGGCACGGTGCTGGTCGCGGAGGGCATGCTGTTCTACTTCGGACCGCAGGGCTGGTTCACCCGATCGCTGATGGCGCTCGGCGTGCTCGATCATCCGCTCTCGATCACCCACGGTTATTGGGGCGTGTTCCTGTCGCTGGTGATCACGGGCTTTCCCTTCACCTTCCTCCTGATCCTCTCCTACGTGACCGGCATCGATCCGTCGCTCGAACAGGCGGCGGCGACGCTCGGGGCGAGCCCGGCGGCGCGGTTCCGCGAGGTGTTCCTGCCGCTGTTGCTGCCGGGATTGGCGATCACCTTCTGCCTCAGCTTCGTCCAGGCCTATTCGGTGCTGCCGTCGGCGATCCTGGTGGGCGATCCCTCCAACACCACCCGCGTGATCTCGATCGCGGCCTATCAGGCGGCCTTCGAGGCCTACGACTACTCGCTCGCCTCGGCGATCGCGATGATCATGGGCGCTGTCCAGCTCGGCGTCGTCGCCGTGGTGCTCGGCGCGCGCGGCCTGTTCTATCGCGGCCCCGTCGCCGCGGCGAAAGGGTGAGGAGAGGCCCATGTCCGCCGACACTTCCGCCAGCAAGACGACGCTCTCGACGCGGCTGTGGGCCGCCGGCGTTTGGACCGTCGTCGGCTTCTTCGTGCTCAATCTGATCGGCCTGATCGGCTCGGTCCTCACCTCGTCCTTCGCCACGCGCTGGCTCGGGACGTGGTTCCCGCACGGCTTCACCACCAAATGGTATTTCGCCGCCTGGGAGGAGTTCCAGCTCGGCGACGTCCTGTGGATCACCTTCGAGGTGGTCGGCGCGGTGGTGGTGCTCTCCGGCCTCCTCGGCGTTCCCGCCGCCTATGCGATGGCGCGGCGCGAGTTCCGGGGCAAGCGCGCGGTGATGCTGCTCCTCCTCCTGCCGCTCCTGGTGCCGTCTGTCACCTACGGCATTCCGCTCGCCACCGTGCTCTACAAGTTCGGCCTCGGCGGCTCGCTCGCCGGCGTGATCCTCGCCAATCTGGTGCCGACGGTTCCCTTCGTGGTGCTGGTGATGATCCCCTTCATCGAGCAGATCGATCCGCGCATCGAGGCCGCCGCCCGCGTCTTCGGCGCCGGCACCCTCCAGGTCTTCGTCTATGTTCTGGTGCCGATCCTGATGCCCGGGGTGCTGGCGGCGCTGTTGCTCGTCCTGGTGCGGACCATCGCCATGTTCGAACTGACCTTCCTGGTCGCCGGACCGGGATCGCAAACGCTGGTGGTGGCGCTCTACTACGCGGTCTTCGCCTCGGGCGTGCGCGCGGTGCAGTCGATCGACGCGATGGCGGTCGTCTACATGGTGACGACTCTCGTCTGGCTGATCATCGCGCTGAGGTTCGTCAACCCGACCCAGATCGTGGCGCGCGCCAAACGCGGCGATCACTGACCCCGTCGCCGCCCGCGCGACGGCGGGCGGCGCTCCCCATCGGACATCATCGAGACCCGCCATGGACCGCCTCTGCGAAGCCACTCTCGATCGCCTGCCGGCCGAGGTCGAGCGCCCGACCTACGACCGCGAGGCGGTGACGACCGGGATCGTCCATCTCGGCATCGGCGCCTTTCACCGGGCGCATCAGGCGGTCTACACCGACCGGATCCTCGGCGAGGACCCGCGTTGGGGCATCCTCGGGGTGTCCTTGCGCTCCGGCGAGACCCGCGACGCGCTCTCCCCCCAGGACGGGCTCTGGACCGTCGCGACCGTCGACGCGGACGGCGCCCGTCACCGGGTGGTCGGCGCCTCGACCGGGATGATGGTGGCGCACGAGGATCCGACCGGGCTCTCGATCCGCCTCGCCCAGCCGGAGGTCCGGATCGTCTCGACCACCGTCACCGAGAAGGGCTACAGCCACGATCCGGCGACGGGCCGGCTCAACGAGGACGATCCCGACATCCGCCACGACCTCGTCCATCTCGAACGGCCGCGCTCGACCATCGGCACCATCGCCGCCGGGCTGAAGCGGCGCCGCGACGCTCGCCTCGCCCCCTTCACCGTGCTCGCCTGCGACAATCTCCCCGCCAACGGCCGCACCCTGCGGGGGCTCGTCACCCGGTTCGCGGAGTTGATCGATCCGGATTTCGGCGCCTGGGTGGCGGGCGAGGTGCGGTTTCCCTCCACCATGGTCGACCGGATCGTGCCGGCGACGACCGACGCCGATCGCGCCGCGATCTCGGCGGCGATCGGGCTCGAGGACGCCTGGCCGATCGCCACCGAGCCCTTCATGCAATGGGTGATCGAGGACGACTTCTCGCTCGGGCGCCCGGCCTGGGACACGGTCGGGGCGCAGTTCGTCGCCGACGTCGCGCCCTATGAGCTGATGAAGCTCCGCCTCCTCAACGGCTCGCATTCGACGCTCTCCTATCTCGGCCATTTCATGGGTCACGAGACGGTGGCCGAGGCCATGGCCGAACCGGCGCTCGCCCGGCTCGTCGCCGATCTGATGACGCACGAGAGCGCGCCGACGCTGCCGGATCTCGCCGGTTTCGACGTTCCCGCCTATTGCGCCTCGCTGATCGCCCGGTTCCGCAACCCGGCGCTCCGGCACCGGACGTGGCAGATCGCCATGGACGGATCGCAGAAGCTGCCGCAGCGCCTGCTCGGCACGATCCGCGACCGGCTCGCGGCGGGAGCGCCGATCGACCGGCTGGCGCTCGGTGTCGCCGCCTGGATGCGCTGGGTCACCGGCATCGACGAGCAGGGCCGTCCGATCGACGTGCGCGATCCGATGGCGGCGCGGCTCCGGGCGCTGGCGGATGCGGCCGGGCCGGTGGCGGAGCGGCTGGCGCCGGCGCTGCTGACGGTCGGCGAGGTCTTCGGCGCCGATCTGCCGGGCGATCCGCGCTTCACCGGGGCGGTGGAATCGGCGCTCGACCGGCTCTTGCGGCGCGGCGCCAAGGCGACGGTCGAGGCGATGGTGGCGGAGGCACGCCGATGACGACGGCCGCCGTGGTGATCCTCTCTCCCGACGACGACGTGGCGGTGGCGACGCGCGCGCTCGTGCCCGGCGAGGCGATCGCCGAGGGCGTCGTCGCCGCCGCCGCGATCCCGGCCGGCCACAAGGTTGCGATCCGGCCGATCGCGCGCGGGCAGGCCGTCGTGAAATACGGACAGGTGATCGGCGAGGCGCTGCGCGACGTCGCGCCGGGCGAGCACGTCCACGTGGAGGAGCTCGGCTTCGGCGCGGGGGACGAACGACGGGCGGCGACGCCCTCCCCCGCGCCCGCCGTCGCGCCGCGCCGCGCCACGTTCCAGGGCTACGCCCGCGCCGACGGTCGCGCCGGCACCCGCAACTACGTCGGCGTGGTCGCCAGCGTGAACTGCTCGACCACCGTCTGCCGCAAGATCGCGGAGATCGCCAATCGTGATCTCCTGCCGCGCTTTCCCGGCATCGACGGGTTCGTGCCGATCGTCCATGGCCAGGGCTGCGGCTCGACGGCGGCGGGCGACGGTCCGGCGATCCTGCGGCGGACGCTGGCCGGCTATCTGCGCCATCCGAATTTCGGCGGCAGCCTGTTGATCGGGCTCGGTTGCGAGGTCAACCAGATCGTCCTCTACGCGGCGGCGGGGCGCGAGGCGCCGGTGACCGCGTTCAACATCCAGGACGTCGGCGGTTCGCGCGCGGCGGTGACGCGGGCGCTGGAGCTGCTCGAGGGCATCGCGGCGGAGGCCTCGAAGGCGACGCGCGTGCCGATCGACGCCTCCGAGCTCAAGGTCGGGCTGCAATGCGGCGGGTCCGACGGGTTTTCCGGCCTGACCGCCAATCCGGCGCTGGGCGCCGCCATGGACCGGCTGGTCGCGGCCGGGGGCACGGCGATCCTCTCGGAGACGCCGGAGATCTGGGGGGCGGAACATCTCCTGACCGCCCGCGCGACGCCGGAGGTCGCGGCCAAGCTCGCGGCGCGGCTCGCGTGGTGGGAGCGTTACGTCGCAGCGACCGGCGCCTCGCTCGACAACAACCCCTCCCCCGGCAACAAGCGCGGCGGGCTCACCACCATCCTCGAGAAGTCGCTCGGGGCGGTCGCCAAGGGCGGCCGGAGCCGGCTCGTCGACGTGGTCGACTATGCCGCGCCGGTCGCCGCGCACGGCCTCGTATTCATGGACACGCCCGGCTACGACCCGGTCTCGGCGACCGGACAGGTGGCGGGCGGGGCCAATCTGGTGGTCTTCACCACCGGACGCGGCTCGTGTTTCGGCTGCCGGCCGACGCCCTCGATCAAGGTCGCCTCGAATTCCGATCTCGCGGCGCGGATGGCCGAGGACATCGACGTCGACGCCGGACGGATCGTCTCGGCCGGGGTCTCGGTCGACGCGGTCGGCGAGGAGATCTTCGAGCTGATCCTCGAGGTCGCCTCGGGCCGGCAGACCATGAGCGAGGCTTTCGGCTATGGTGACGACGAATTCGTCCCCTGGCACGTGGGAGCGGTGCTGTGACCCTGGCGCGACGTGACGGAGATCTGATCGGCGTCGGCGAGGCGATGGTGGAATTCGCCCCGGTCGAGGGCGGGCTCTATCGGCGCGGCATCGCCGGCGACACGTTCAACACGGTCTGGTATCTGCGCCGCCTGCTCGGCGCCCGGCACACGGTCGGCTATCTGACCGGCGTCGGCACCGATCCGGCCTCGCAGGCGATGGTCGACTTCCTCGAGGACGCCGGCATCGCGACCACCCGGATCTTTCGCGACCCCGAGCGCACCGTCGGGCTCTACGTGATCGACCTCGACGGCGCCGAGCGGCGGTTCAGCTATTGGCGCGACCATTCCGCCGCCAAACGGCTCGCCGACGATCCCGTCCGCCTCGCCGCCGCGCTCGACGGGGCGGCGCTGATCCACGTCTCCGGCATCACACTCGCGGTGATCGAGGAGCCGGGGCGGCGCCGTCTCTTCGCCGCGCTGGAAGAGGCGCGGGCACGAGGGGCGATCGTCTCCTTCGATCCGAACGTGCGCCGGCGGCTGTGGCGCGACGTCGAGCCGTTGCGGGCGGCGATGGCGGCGGCGTTCCGCCTCGCCGACGTGGCGCTGCCGAGTTTCGACGACGAGACCGCGCTCTGGGGCGACGCGACGCCGGCCGAGACGGTGGCGCGGATCGCCGCGCTCGGCGTCGGCGAGATCGTCGTCAAGAACGGCGCGGCGGCGGCGATGCTGTGGTCGGACGGCGCGGCGGTCGAGGTGGCGTCGGTGCCGGTCGCCGACGCGCGCGACACCACCGGCGCCGGCGATGCCTTCGGCGGGGCGTATCTCGCGGCGCGGCTCTGCGGCCTCCCGGCGCTCGAGGCCTGCCGCTTCGCCCATGGGGTCGCGGCCGAGGTGGTGCGCCATCCCGGCGCCCTGATGCCGGAGACGGCGGTCGCGCGCTTCGCCGAGGATCTCGCCGGACGGATCCCCGCGCTCGGGTGAGGCGGTTCAGCCCGGCGACGCGGCGCCGACCAGCGGGCCGGCGCGCGCCACCGCCGCGCGCAGCACATCGGGCGGAAAGCCGGAAAAGCCGATCACCAGACCGTTGCGACGCGTCGCGCCGACCGCCATCGACGAGAGCGCCCGCGCCCCGAGCCCGGCGGCGTGGAGACGCGGCAGGCAGACGGCGTCCTCGACGCCCTCGGGCAGGTTCGCGATCAGATGCAGGCCCTGTTCGGGGGCCGCCACCGCCAACCCGCCGGCGGCGAGCCCCTCGACCAGGGCGTCGCGGGCGACCTCGGCACGGCGGCGGGCACGGCGGACATGGGCGGCGAAATGGCCCTCGCGCAGAAGATCGGCGAGCGCCTCGTCGGCGAGCGTCGAGGGAAAGCGATCGGTGCGCTCGCGCAAGGCGAGGACCGGGCCGAGCAGGGCCTCCGGCAGCACCGCATAGGCGATCCTGAGGCCCGGATGGAGCGCCTTGGAGAAGGTGCCGAGATAGACGACGCGCTCGGCGTCGTCGATGCCCTGGAGGGCGGTGAGCGGCGCGCCGGCATAGCGGAATTCGCTGTCGTAATCGTCCTCGACGATCCAGGCGCCGGTCCGTCGCGCCCACTCGATCAGCGCCAGACGGCGGCGCATGGTCATGGCGACGCCCATCGGAAACTGATGCGAGGGCGTGACGTAGACCGCGCGGGCGCCGGGCGCGAGCGTCTCGCCGAGGGCCGGATCGAGCCCCTCGGCATCGACCGGGACGCCGGTGACGCGCAGGCCCGCGCCGCGCAGGGCGGCGAGCGCCATCGGATAGCAGGGATCCTCGATCCAGACGGGATCGCCCGGCGACAAGGCGGCGCGGACGACGAGGTCGAGCCCCTGTTGGGTGCCGGTGGTGACGACCACGGTCTCGGCATCGCAGCGCACGCCGCGCGCGGCGCGCAAATAGGCGGCGATCTCCTCGCGCAGGACGCGGGCGCCGCGCGGATCGCCGTAATGGTAGGCACGCGGCGTCGGGCGGGCGAGCCGGGTCGACATGAGCCGGCGAAAGATCACGGTGGTGCGCGCGTCGGGGCTCGCCACGCCGAGGGCGCCGGGCAGCACCGGCGCCGGCTCGGGCCGACGCGCGCGCGGCGGCGCGATTTCGGCGAGATGGGGGACGGCGCTCGCCACGAAGGTGCCGGCGCCGATCCGCGCCTCGGCGAAGCCGTCGGCGATCAGCATCTCGTAGGCCGCCACCGCCGCGCCGCGCGACAGGCCGAAGCGGGTGCTCAATTCGCGGGTGGTCGGGAGTTTGGCCCCCGGCGCCAGCGTGCGCGTCTCGATCAGCCGGCGCAGCGCCTCGTAGAGCGCGCAGCGGCGCGGCCCCTGGTCGGGCAGGAGCGGCATCAGGGTGGACCAGTCGGGCAGATTGGTTCGTTCATTGGTCATGGAATTGGATCTTCTTCGAGCCAATGCTGTCGCGCTATCGGTGGGCCATCGCCACCCGAAAGGCAAGCCATGACCGATCCGATCTCCGCCCCCGCCGCCGAAACGTCCTATCCCATCGGCTCGAGAAACCGCGTCAAGCGTCTGCACGAGCGCGCGAAATACGACCGCGCCTCGGTCTGGTCGGTGCTCGATTCGGCGATGCTGTGCCATGTCGCCTATGTCATCGACGGCCAGCCCTATTGCACCCCGACGATCCACTGGCGCGACGGCGACCGGCTCTATTGGCACGGCTCCTCGGCGAGCCGGATGCTGCGGGCGCTGGCGCACGGGGTTCCGGTGTGCCTGACCGTGTCGCATCTCGACGGGCTGGTGCTGGCGCGCACGGGCTTCAACCACTCGGCCAATTACCGCTCGGCGATGTGTTTCGGCACGGCCGCGCTGGTCGAGGATCCGGCGGAGAAGGCGGCGGCGCTCGAGGCGCTGATCGACCGCTACTATCCCGACCGCGCGGCGATGCTGCGGCCGATCTCGGCGCAGGAAATGAAGGCGACCTCGGTGATCGCCATGACCATCGAGGAGGCGGCGATGAAGACCCGCGCCAAGGGCGTCGCCGACGACGAGGAGGATCTCGGGCATCCGGTCTGGGCCGCGGTGATCCCGGTCGCGCAGGTGATCGGCGCCGCCGAACCCTGCCCGCGCGGCGCCACCGACACGCCGCGCGCGGCGAGCCTCGACGCCTATCGGCCGGGCCGCCGGCTCGACGAGGCGTTCCTCGAGACGCAGAAGCTGTGGGAGGGCGAGCGCTGAGGCCGGTCCGCCCGGCCCTCCTCCCGTTCAGATGTCGAACAGCTTCGCCTCGGTCTCGGGCGTCGCGACGGCGAAGCGGGAGGGGCCGAGGTCGCGGAAGAAGCCCTTCATCTCCCCGATGAAATCGGAGAGGAAGCGCGGTTTGCGGGCGCCGTAGGGGTCGACGACGATCAGGGCCGGCGGCGGCAGCGGGTCGGCGATGGGGCGGCGCACCAGATGGGGCGCGTCGCCCATCACCGGCGAGATCGGCCGCATGTTGAGAACCGCGATGCCGAAACCGGCGGCGACCGCCGCGCGCACCGTCTCGTAGGACCGGGTGCGGAAACCGATGCGCCGGCCGAGGCCGGACATGTCGAAGATGGTGGAGAGATAGGCGCCGGTCTGCGGGAGATCGAGGAGAATCATCGGCCGATCGGCGATCGCCGCCAGAGGCACCGCGTCGAGGGCGGCCAGGGGATCGTCGACCCTGAGCAGCACATGGGCCGGCATCCGGCAGATCCGGGTCACCTCGCCGGAAAAGGGCGGGCCCATCTCGTAGGTGACGACGGCGTCGACATGGCCGGTGTCGAGCCACTCGCGCAACTGATGTTGATCCGCCTCGAGCAGATTGATGTCGATCGGTCCCGTGCGGGCGGTCAGCCGCTTCAGGACCTCGGGCAGGAAGAGCGGGCCGAAGGGCTCGAAACAGCCGATGCGGATGGTGCGCGGCGGGCCGTCGGCGAGCGCGCCGATCTCCCGCACGAACTCGGTCTCGGCGGCGACCAGCGCGCGCGCGGCCGCGACGAAGCGCTCGCCGGCCGGCGTCGTCTGCATCCCCTTGGAGGGGCGGCGGATGAACATTTCCGCGCCGATGTCGGCCTCGGCGATGTCGATCGCCGCCAGGATCGACGACTGGGAGATCCCGAGATCCCGGCTCGCGGCCTGGACCGAACCGAGGCGGGCGACCTCGACGACGTAGCGGACCTGGCGGACCGTGAGCGACATTGATTCATCCATCAAATAGCTGAATGCCGTCAAAATAATACATTTTGTGATTTCCCGCGAGCCCCTCATGATTGCCTCCGGATAGGGCAGCGACATAGGTCGCCGCTTTTTCGAGCAGGGGGCTTGGCATGACGTCGACGCAATCGTTCGTTCCTCCCGATGAAGGCCCGCAGGTGGCGGCGCTGGGCCGCGCCTTCGCCACGGGCGAGCGATCGCCGGTCGAAGTGACCCGCGCGGCGCTCGATCGGGCCGAGGCGATCGACCCGGCGCTCGACGCCTTCGTCTCGATCGACCGCGACGGCGCGCTCGCCGCCGCCGCCGCCTCGGAGGCGCGCTGGCGGGCCGGACGGCCGCTGTCGCCGATCGACGGCATCCCCACGACGCTCAAGGACATCGTCTGGGTGAAGGGCTGGTCGGTGCGCTACGGCAGCCGCACCACCTCGGCCACGCCCTACGGCGAGGACGCGCCCGCCGTCGCCCGGATGCGGGCCGCCGGCGCCGTCTTCATCGGCCTCACCACCTCGCCGGAATTCGGCTGGAAGGCGGTGACCGACAGCCGCGCCCACGGCATCACCCGCAATCCCTGGAACCCGGCCCTCACCTCGGGCGGCTCCTCCGGCGGCGCGGCGGTGGCGGCGGCGACCGGCGCCGGCGTGCTGCATCTCGGCACCGACGGCGGTGGATCGATCCGCGTGCCGGCGGCCTTCTGCGGCATCGCCGGGCTGAAGTCGACCTTCGGCCGGGTGCCTGCCTATCCCGCCTCCTCCTTCGGCACCGTCGCCCATCTCGGGCCGATGGCGCGCCACGCGGCCGATCTCGCGCCGATGCTCCGGGCGATGTCGGGTCGCGACCTCGCCGACTGGTCTCAGGGCGTGGGCGCGCTCGACGGGCTCGACGACGTCGCCACCGAGACGATCTTCTCCGGCGCGCGGGTCGGCGTGTGGGCGACCCCGCCCTGCGGCACGGTCGATCCGGAGGTGGCGATCGCCTTCCAGGCGGCGCTGGCGCGGCTCGAGGCGCTCGGCGCGATCCTCGAGCCGATCGAGCTGCCGATGGCGGACCGGATCGTCGACATCTTCGAGAAGCACTGGTTCGCCGGCGCGGCCAATCGGCTGACGCAGGTTCCCGAGGCGCTGCGCGGCGAGATCGATCCCGGTCTCCTCGAGGTGGCGGCGGCGGGCGCGGCGATGAGCGCGGTCGATCTGGTCTCGGCGCAGGTGGCGCGGGCCGGGTTCGGCGCCGACATGGACCGCCTTCTCGACCGTTACGACTTCGTCGTCTCCCCCGGCGCGGCGGTGCTGCCGTTCGGCGCCGGGCTCGAGGTGCCGGAGGGCAGCGGGCTGGCGCGCTGGCACCTGTGGGCCGGCTTCTCCTTCCCGATCAACCTCGGTCAGCAGCCGGCGGCGGTGGTCCCGTCCGATCCGACCGCCGCGGGGCTGCCGACCTCGCTCCAGATCATCGGCGCGCGCGGCGCCGATGCCCGGGTTCTCGCCGCGGCCTGCGCGTTCGAGGCGACGGGGAAAGGGCGGGCGCGATGAACCGGCCGGCGACGCGCCTCGTCTCAGCCCTCGCCGCCCGCCTCGCGCGCGGCCAGGAGCCTGACGACGTTGTCGCGCGCCACGCCGACGTGGACGTCGATCGCCGCCAGCCAGCGCGCGCCGTCGCGCGCGAGCAGCGCCTCCAACACGGGATCGTGGGTGCGGGCGATCACCGCCGGATCGGCATAGAGATGGCCGATCACGGCGATGCCGAAGCGCATCTCGTGGGTCAGCTCGTCGTAGACGCGCAAGGCCCGCTGATTGTCGGCGAAGACCTGAATCATCCGGTGGAAGGCGAAATCCTCCTCCACCTGACGGCCGGGATCGTGGACGAAGGCGGCGATGCGGGCGGCCTGCGCCGTCAGCGCCGCCGCCATCTCCGGGGTCAGACGCTCGCACACCCGGAGGCCGGCGTGGCGCTCGAGGCAGATGCGCAGGTCGTAGATCTCGTCGAGGCCCTTGGCGTCGAGGTCGCGCACGAAGAAGCCGCGACGGGGATGGGCAACCACCAGCCCGCGATTCTCGAGCAGACGCGCCGCCTCGCGCAGCGGCGCCCTGGACACGCCGAGCTCGCTGGCCAGATGCACCTCGTTGAGACGGGCGCCCGGCTCGAAACGCCCGCCGACGATCGCCTCGGTCAGACGCGCGGCGATGCGGTTGACGAGGTCGTCGACGGCGACGGACGGGAGGCGTTTCTCGGCGGTTTCCGCGCTCGCGTCGGTCATGGGCCCCTCTCCTCGCTCGGAAATCGAACTGCTCAAAAATTCGACGGTGTCGACTGTCGACAATTCGAATTCTATGTGTTTACCCTTAGCCGGTCAAACGAGACTTGCGTCCCATTCCGGTCCTTCGGATCGGGGCGCGGCCCGACCGGCCGAGGCGGCACGGCGCCGGGCACGACCAACCAGGAACGGCGAGCGGCATGAACGCGATCACCACCACCGCGATGGGCGGCAATCTTCCCAAGGAACGCACCGATCTGGCGGCGGCCTATCGCCTGATCGCGCATTTCGGGATGGACGACAGCATCTACACCCACATCTCGGCCAAGGCGCCGGGGGGTGAGCTGTTCCTGCTCAATTCCTACGGCCAGCGCTTCTCTGAGGTGAAGGCGTCCGAGCTGGTGACCGTCGATCTCGACGGGACCGTGGTCGACGATCCACTCGGCCACGGCATCAACGCCGCCGGCTTCACCATCCATTCCGCCGTGCACGGCGCGCGCCCCGACGTCGGCTGCGTGCTGCACACCCACACGGTCGCCGGCGTCGCCGTCTCCTGTCTCGAGGAGGGGCTCCTGCCGCTGAACCAGTGGTCGCTGCAGTTCCACGGGCGCATCGCCTACCACGCCTACGAGGGCATGGCGCTCGATCTCGCCGAGCGCGAGCGTCTCGTCGCCGATCTCGGCACCGCCAAGGCGATGATCCTGCGCAATCACGGCCTGATGACCTGCGGCCGCACCGTCGGCGAGGCCTTCGTGCTGATGCACAATCTCGAGCGGGCCTGTCAGGCGCAGATCGCGGCGCTCTCGACCGGGCGGGCGCTGCGCCTGCCCTCGGCCGAGATCGCCGAGATCACGGCTCGCCAATACGAGACCTGGGACGCGCTGCATGCCGACAGCGGTCTCGACGACCCCGAGTGGGACGCCTTCCTGCGGCTCGGCCGCGCGGTGGCGCCCGACTTCGAACACTGAGGCGTCCGCGCCTCGGGACCACGAACGACCCCTCGCATCTCCTCGACCACCCCCATCCGGAGGAACCGGCCGTCATGAAAGCGAAACTCCTGGGAACCCTCGCCACCTCCCTCGTCCTGGCCGCGTCCGTCGCGGTCCCGGCTCTCGCCGGCCCCAAGGAAGGCGGGCGCGCCAACGTCGTGATCCAGCCGGAACCGCCGGGGATCATGACCGGCATCGTCCAGAACGCTCCCGCGCAGATGGTCGGCGGCAACATCTTCGAGAGCCTGCTGCGCTTCGACACCGAGCTGAAGCCCCATCCCCAGCTCGCCACCTCCTGGGAGATCTCGCCGGACGGCCTGACCTACACGTTCAAGCTCCACCCGGGCGTCAAGTGGCACGACGGCAAGCCCTTCACCTCGGCCGACGTCGTCTTCTCCGCCGACAAGTTCCTGCGCGAGACCAACCCGCGCACCCGCGCCTCGCTCGCTCATGTCGAGACCATTACCGCCCCGGACGATCTGACCGTGGTGTTCAAGCTCAAGGAGACATTCGGTCCCTTCATCCGCATGTTCGAGGCCGGCACGCTGCCGATGGTGCCGAAGCACATCTATGAAGGCACCGACTTCAAGACCAACCCCGCCAACAACACCCCGATCGGCACCGGCCCGTTCAAGTTCGCCGAATGGGTCAAGGGCTCGCACATCCGGCTGGTCAAGAACCCCGACTATTACGAGAAGGGCCTGCCCCATCTCGACGAGATCTATTGGCACGTGATCCCCGACGCGGCCGCCCGCTCGGTCGCCTTCGAGACCGGCAAGATCGACATCCTGCCCGGCGGCTCGGTCGAGAACTTCGACGTCGCCCGCCTCGCCAAGACCAAGAACGCCTGCATCACCGACAAGGGTTGGGAGTTCTTCGCGCCGCAGGCGTGGCTGTGGTTCAATCACCGTCAGGGCGTCACCGCCGACGCACGCTTCCGCAAGGCGGTCTCCTACGCGATCGATCGCAAGTTCGCCCACGAGGCGCTGTGGAACGGCATGGGCAAGGTCTCGACCGGACCCTTCGCGGACTCGACCGCCTTCCGCGACGAATCCGCTCTCGTGAAGTACGACTACGATCCGGCCAAGGCCAAGGCTCTGCTCAAGGAGATGGGCTACAAGGGCGAGGTCATCCGCTTCCCCTACATGCCCTATGGCGAGACCTGGCAGCGCTGGGCCGAGGCGATCAAGCAGAACCTCGAGGACGTCGGCATCAAGGTCGAACTGATCGCCACCGACGTCGCCGGCTGGAACAAGAAGATGGGCGATTGGGACTTCGACATCTCGACCACCTATCTCTACCAGTACGGCGATCCGGCGCTGGGCGTGTCGCGCGCCTATGTCTCGACCAACATCGCCAAGGGCTCGCCGTTCAACAACGTCGGCGGCTACGCGAACCCGGAAGTCGACAAGCTCTTCGCGGAAGGCGCGACCGCCTTCCCCGACAGCGCGCGTCAGAAGGCCTATTCCGCCGTCCAGAAGAAGCTCTCCGAGGACGCGGTCTACGCCTGGCTGATCGACCTGAAGTTCCCGACCATCACCCACTGCAACGTCAAGAACCTGATCACCACCGGCATCGGCGTGAACGACGGGTTCAAGGAAGCGTGGATCGAGTGATCGCCGCGATCGGCTGATGAAAGAGAGCGGGGCGCCGGAGCCACGGCGTGGCGCCCCCTCGTCCACCCCTCAGGGGCGCGCCTTCTCCCGCGAGGGGAGGTGGAAAGACCGGCCTCCGGCCGGTGCTCGGATCGATTTGCGCTCTCGCGCCCGAGCGAAGCGAGGCTCTTCCTTCTCCCCTCGTGGGAGAAGGTGCCCGAAGGGCGGATGAGGGGGCCCGCGCCCTCTTCCCGCCACGGCGCCGCACACGAACGAGGACGATCGATGCAGACGCTCTGGTTTCTCTCCTCGCGCCTCGTCAAAGGCATCCTGGTGGTGCTGGCGATCGTGGTGCTCGACTTCTTCCTGATCCATTTCGCCCCGGGCGATCCGGCGGCCGTGATGGCGGGCGAGAGCGGCGCCACCGACGAGATCTTCCTGCAGCAGCTCCGGGTCAAGTTCGGCCTCGATCAGCCGCTCATGACCCAGCTCGGGCTCTATCTCTGGGGCGTCGTCCGGCTCGACCTCGGCTATTCCTATCGCCAGCAGATGCCGGTTCTCGATCTGGTGATGGACCGCCTGCCGGCGACCCTGATCCTGACCGGCGCGGCCTTCGTCTTCTCGCTGGTGATCGGCGTCGCCGCCGGTGCCTGGGCCGCCGCCAACAAGGACCGGCCGCTCGACCGGGCGATCACCACGATCTCGCTGATCTTCTACGCCACGCCCTTGTTCTGGATGGCGTTGATGTCGGTGTTGGTGTTCTCGGTATGGCTCGACTGGTTGCCGGGCTTCGGCTTCGAGGAGGTCGGCAACACCGACAACGTCTTCGAGCGGGTTCTCGACGTGTCGCGCCATCTGGTGCTGCCCGCCGTGACGCTCGGCCTCTTCTTCACCGCCGTCTACGTCCGCATGACGCGCTCCTCGATGATCGAGACGGCGCGGATGGACTTCGTCAAGACGGCGCGCGCCAAGGGGCTCACCGAGGGCGTGATCCTGCGCCGCCACGTGTTGCGCAACGCCGTGCTTCCGGTCGTCACGCTGGCCGGTCTCCAGGCCGGGCAGATGGTCGGCGGCGCGGTGATGACCGAGACCGTGTTCGCCTGGCCCGGCATCGGGCGGCTGATGTACGAGGCGCTCCTGCAGCGCGACTACAATCTGCTGCTCGGCGTCTTCCTCGTCTCCGCCGCCATGGTGGTCGTCTTCAACATCCTGACCGACTGGGTCTACCGTCTGGTCGATCCGCGCATCGAGGTGGCCCGATGACCGGCTTCTGGTCCCGCTTTAGACGTCGACGGATCGCCATGATCGGTCTGATCGTGGTGGCCCTGGTGGTGGCGGTCGCCATCGCCGCCCCCTATCTCTACCCGCAGTCGCCGTGGAAGATGGTGCAGCGGCCGTTCCTGCCGCCCTTCGCCAACGCCCTGGTGCCGCTCGGCACCGACACGCTCGGCCGCAACGTGGCGAGCGGTCTCGCCCACGGGGCGCAGGTGTCGCTCCTGATCGGCATCGTCTCGACCCTGGTCGCGCTCGCCGTCGGCGTGCCGATCGGCGCGATCGCCGGCTATTTCGGGGGCATCGTCGACGACGTCCTGATGCGCTTCACCGAGTTCTTCCAGACGGTGCCGAGCTTCGCTCTCGCCATCGTGCTGGTGGCGATCTTCCAGCCGAGCCTCACCTCGGTGATCGCGGCGATCGGGGTCGTCGGCTGGCCGCCGGTGGCGCGGCTGGTGCGCGGTGAGGTGCTGGCCCAACGGCGCCGCGAATATGTCGAGGCGGCGATTCTGGCGGGACAGTCGAACTTCACCATCATCACCCGTCAGATCCTGCCCAACGTGGTCTCGCCGATCGTGGTGCTGGCCTCGCTGATGGTGGCGACGGCCATCCTGCTCGAGAGCTCGCTCTCCTTCCTCGGGCTCGGCGATCCTTCCGTGATGTCGTGGGGCTACATGATCGGCGCGGCGCGCACGGTGGTGCGGCAGGCGTGGTGGCTGTCGTTCTTCCCGGGCGTGGCGATCCTGATCACCGTGCTCGCGATCAATCTGGTCGGCGAAGGTCTCGCCGAGGCTCTCGATCCGCGCTCCTCGCGCGATCACCACTGAGGAGGCGGACGATGAGCGAAGAAGCGATCTTGAGCGTCGAAAATCTCGCCGTGGAGCTTCCGGCCGGCGCCGACCGCCTGTTCGCGGTCGAGGGCGTCTCCTTCGAGATCCGTCCCGGCGAGACGCTGGCGATCGTCGGTGAGAGCGGCTCGGGCAAGTCGATGTCGGCCAACGCGGTGATGGGCCTCTTGCCGCCCGGCACCCGCGTCGCCCAGGGCATCGCCAAACTCGACGGGGTCGATCTCTTCCACCTCGACGAGGCGGGGATGCGGGCGATCCGGGGCCGGCGCATCGGCATGATCTTCCAGGAGCCGATGACCGCGCTCGACCCCCTGATGCGGGTCGGCGAGCAGATCGCCGAGGTGTTCGAGGCGCACGGGCTCCTGACGCCGGCCGAGCGCCGGGCGCGGGCGCTGGCGCTCCTGACCGAGGTCGGCATTCCCGAACCGGAACGCGCCATCCACGCCTATCCGTTCCAGCTCTCCGGCGGTCAGCGTCAGCGCGTGATGATCGCCATGGCGCTGGCGCTCGATCCGGTGCTGCTCATCGCCGACGAACCGACGACCGCGCTCGACGTCACCACCCAGGCGCAGATCCTCAAGCTCATCAAGGAGCTGCAGAGGAAACACGGCACCGCCGTGATGTTCATCACCCATGACTTCGGCGTCGTCGCCGACATCGCCGACCGCGTCGTGGTGATGCGTCAGGGCAAGGTGGTGGAGACAGGGACGGCGGCGGCCGTGCTCGGCGACCCGCAGCACGACTATACCAAGGCGTTGATCGCGGCGATCCCGACCGGCCATCCCGAGGTCGCCCCGCCGGCGACGCCGCGCGCGCGCGAGATCGTGCTCGAGGTCGCGGGGCTGACCAAGACCTACACCACCTCGGGCGGGTTCATGCGGCCGGCGCGCGTGGTCCATGCAGTCAAGTCCGTCTCCTTCGATCTGGCGCGCGGCGAGACGCTGGGCGTGGTCGGCGAAAGCGGCTCGGGCAAGTCCTCGCTCGGGCGCTGTCTCGTCCGGCTGATCGAGCCGGAGGCGGGCTCGATCAAGATCGAGGGCGCCGAAACCATGGGTCAGTCGATCGGCCAGATGCGACAGTGGCGGCGGCGGATGCAGATGGTGTTCCAAGATCCCTACGGCTCGCTCAACCCGCGTTCGCGGGTCGGGCGGATCGTCGCGGAGGGGCCGATCGCGGCCGGCGTGCCGGTCAAGACGGCGATCGCCAAGGCCGCCGATCTCCTGGCGATGGTCGGGCTCGACGCCTCGGCGGTCGACCGCTTCCCGCACGAGTTCTCCGGCGGTCAGAGGCAACGCATCGGCATCGCCCGGGCGTTGGCGCTCGACCCGCGCATCATCATCGCCGACGAGGCGGTCTCCGCGCTCGACGTGTCGATCCAGGCGCAGGTGCTGCGGCTTCTCGCCGACCTCAAGGCCCGGCTCGATCTGGCGTTGATCTTCATCACCCACGACCTCCGGGTCGCGGCGACGATCTGCGACAAGGTCGCGGTGATGCAGCGCGGCGAGATCGTCGAGATGGGGCCGGTCGGCCAGGTCTTCGGCGATCCGCAGCACGACTATACCCGACGGCTGATCGCCGCCATTCCCGGGCGCTCCGAGAGCGGACCGCTCGGACGGGTGCGCGCCGCCGGCGCGTGATCCCCTGACGACACGAGGGTTCCCATGAAGATCGTCTTCGACGAGCGCCAGCTGGCGCACGATCCCGAGCTCTATTTCCGTCGCGGCGCGCTGATCGGCCATCCCGAGCAGCCGCAACGGGCGATCCTGCTGCGCGACGCGCTTCTCGCCGCCGGCCATGAGCGGGCGCATCCCGCCGATCACGGGCTCGACCCGATCCGTGCGGTGCACGATCCCGATTTCGTCGCCTGCCTGATGGGCGCCTGGGAGGCGCTCGGGGCGGAACTCGGTCCGGATCCGATCGTGCCGACCTTCCATCCGCAGCGGCGCGACACCCGGCTTCCCGCCAGCGTGCTCGGCCGGCTCGGGTGGTATTCGACCGACACGTCCTGTCCGATCGTGCCCGGCACGGCGCAGGCGATCTACTGGTCGGCGCAGACCGCGATCGACACCGCCGACCGTGTCGCCTCCGGCGCGGAGAGCCATGCCTATGCGCTGTGTCGGCCGCCCGGACATCACGCCACCCACGACCAGACCATGGGCTTCTGCTTCTTCAACAACGCCGCGATCGCCGCGCAGCGTCTGCGCGGGACCTTCTCGAAGGTGGCGATCCTCGACGTCGACACCCACGGCGGCAACGGCACCGAGGATGTCTTCTATCGGCGCGGCGACGTGTTCTTCGTCTCGATCCACACCGATCCGAGCGCCTATACGCCGTTCTTCACCGGCTATGCCGACGAGACCGGGGCCGGCGACGGAGTCGGCGCGACCCGCAATCTGGTGCTGCCGGTCGGGGCGAGCGTCGACGACATCCTCGCCCGCTACGACGAGGCGCTCGATCTGATCCGGGGCTTCGGCGCCGAGGCGCTGGTGATCTCGCTCGGGCTCGACATGTCGAAGGACGATCCGCTGTCGCTGGTCGGCATGACCGGCGAAGGGTTCGCGGAAGGGGCGCGGCGGATCGCCCGCCTCGGTCTTCCGACCGTACTGGTTCAGGAGGGGGGCTATCTCGGCCCCTCGCTCTCCGACAACGCCGTCGCCTTCCTGGGCGCTTTCGACGAGGCTCGCCACGCATGATTCCCAACCTGATGATCGACGGCGAACGCCTGTGGGGCACGCTGATGGACACCGCGAAGTTCGGCGCGACGCCGAAGGGCGGGCTCAAGCGGCTGACGCTCTCGGCCGAGGACAAGCAGGTTCGCGACTGGTTCGTGGAACAGGCGACGGCGATGGGCTGCACCGTCACCGTCGACGCGGTCGGCAATCTCTTCGCCCGGCGCGAGGGCCGCGACCCGACGCTCGCCCCGATCGCGCTCGGCTCGCACCTCGACACCCAGCCGACCGGGGGCAAGTTCGACGGTATTCTCGGCGTGCTCGGCGCGCTCGAGGTACTGCGCACGCTCCATCAGGCCGGCTACGAGACCAACGCGCCGATCGAGGTGGTCGACTGGGCCAACGAGGAGGGGGCGCGCTTCTCGCCGGCGATGCTGGCCTCGGGCGTCTTCGCCGGGATCTTCACGCGCGAGACCGCCTGGGAGACCAAGGATCGCGACGGCATCGCCTACAAGGACGCGCTGGCCGGCATCGGCTATCTCGGCGAGGAGACGCCGGGCGCCCATCCGCTCACCGCCTATTTCGAGCTGCACATCGAGCAGGGCCCGATCCTCGAGGCCGAGGGCGAGACGATCGGTGTCCTGACCGGGGTCCAGGGCATGCGCTGGTACGACGTCACGGTGACCGGCCAGGACGCCCACACCGGCGCCACGCCGATGCGGCTCCGCAAGGACGCGCTGGTCGGCGCCTCGCTGGTGATCGCCGGGATCGAGGCGATCGCCGCCGCCCATGCGCCCGATGCCGTCGCCAGCGTCGGCACGGTCGAGGTCAAGCCGCAGTCGCGCAACGTGGTGCCGGGCGAGGTGACCTTCACCGTCGACCTGCGTCACCCGGACGAGGCGGTGATCGACCAGATGGAGGCGGAATTCCGCGCCCTGCTCGCCTCGGTCCTGGAGCCGCGCGGGCTCGAGTGGACCGAGAGCGTCTTCTGGAACTCGCCCGCCGTGCGTTTCGATCCGCGTCTCGTCGACTGTGTCGACCGGGCCGCCGACAAGGCCGGCTATTCCAAGCGGCGCATGGTCTCGGGCGCCGGTCACGACGCGGTCTATCTGTCGAAGGTGGTGCCGACGACGATGATCTTCGTGCCCTGCGCCGGCGGCGTCAGCCACAACGAGTTCGAGGACGCGACCCCGGCCGACTGCGCCGCCGGAGCCCAGGTGCTCCTGAACGCCGTGCTCGATTTCGACGCCACGCTGGCGCGCGGCTGAGGACGGCGCAGCGGCTTTCCCGCAACGCTCCCTTCTCCCCTCGCGGGAGAAGGGAGCGTTGCGCCGCGTGCATTTGCCGACCAGTCCCGCTTCCGCCAGACTGGCGTCATCCCGTCACGAGAGGATTTCCATGACCCGCATTCCCGGCGTCTACCTGTCGCGTTCGATCGATCTCGAGGCGATCTTCGGCGAGACCTTCGCCCGGCTCGCGCCCGATCTCGACCTGCGCGCGCCCGATCGGATCGAGGATCCCGGCGCGGTGCGGTTCGCCGTCTGCTGGGAGCCGGCCGACGACGCCTTCCTCCCCTACCCCGCGCTCGGCATGGTCGCCTCGATCGCCGCCGGCATCGACGGGATCGTCGCCGCCTCGAGCCTTCCGGACGTGCCGGTGACGCGGGTGCGCGATCCCGAACAGGCCAAGATCATGGCCGGGCACGTGGTGTGGAACGTGTTGTGGTGGCATCGCCGGTTCCGCGAGCGGCTCGCCCATCAGGCGGCGCGGCGTTGGGAGCGGCTCTCCCATCACGCGCCCTCGACGGTGACGGTCGGCATCCTCGGCTTCGGCCTGATGGGGCGGGCGAGCGCCGAGGCGCTGCTGGCGCTCGGCTTCCGGGTGATCGGCTGGGCGCGCACGACCTCCGGCGCGATCGACGGGGTTCGGCTCGAGACCGGCGCGGAGGGTCTCGAACGGGTGGTCGGCGAGGCCGATTTCCTGGTCAATCTGCTGCCGCTGACGGCGCAGACGCGCGGGCTTCTCTCCGCCGACCTGTTCGCGCGGATGCCGCAAGGCGCGGTGCTGATCCAGGTTGGACGCGGCGCCCATCTCGACGAGGCGGCGCTGCTCGCGGCGCTGGAGACCGGACCGATCGGCGGGGCGTCGCTCGACGTCTTCGCGGTCGAGCCGCTGCCGAGCGATCATCCGTTCTGGACCCACCCGAAAGTGTTGGTGACGTCGCACGACGCCGCCGAGGCCGGGTTCGAGACCATCGTCGGCTCGATCGCCGAGGATGCCCGCCGTCTGGTCGCGGGGCTGCCCCTGCTCGGAGCGGTGCCGCGCGACCGCGGCTATTGAGCGACCGGCGGGCGCGCCGAAGCCGGACGACACCCCGGCGGGATGCCTTCCGCCGCGCCGGCGTCGATGCCGAGGGGGATCCTCAGGCGATCTCGACCAGGACGGCGCCGGCGTCGACCGCCTGACCGACCTGGACGGGGATGGCGGCGACCGTGCCGGAGACGCGCGCCAGGATCTCGGTCTTCATCTTCATCGCCTCGATGACGGCGAGGAGGTCGCCGACCGCGACGACGGTGCCGACCGTGACGGCGATCGAATCGATCACGCCGCCGAGCGGCGCGACCTGGGAGCCGGCGCCGGCGGCGATCGGGGGCGTCGGCGCGGAGGGCGCGGCGAAGGCCTCGGCCCGGGCCACCGCCGAGGCGGCGGCCACCGGAGCGGCCGGCATGGGAGCGGTGCCGTCGGAGGCGATTTCCTCGACGATCACGTCATAGGCGCGTCCGTCGACGCTGATCTTGAAATGCTTGTGCATGGAGGGTCCTCGTCGGTCGACCGGGACGACCCGCACTCGAGGCGCGATCGTCCCGGCTCCAGATGGTCGAATGATCTCACAGCGGAATGTTGCCGTGCTTCTTCGGCGGACGGAATTCGCGCTTCGACACCGCCTTGCGCAGCGACAACGCGATGGTCGAGCGGGTGATCGCGGGATCGATGACGTCGGTGATGTAGCCGGCGCCGGCGGAGAGATAGGGCGAGGCGAATTCGGCGCGGTAGTTGCGTGCCAGTTCCGCGGCCATGGCCTTGGGATCCTCGGCCGCCTTCAGTTCGCGATTGTAGAGGATCTTGATCGCGCCCTCGGCGCCCATCACGGCGATTTCGGCGGTCGGCCAGGCGAAGACGAAGTCGGCGCCCATCTCCTGGCTGCACATGGCGAGATAGGAGCCGCCATAGGCCTTGCGCAGGATCATGGTGATCTTCGGCACGGTCGACGAGGCATAGGCGAAGAGGAGCTTGGCGCCGTGACGGATGATGCCGCCGCGTTCCTGCTCGATGCCCGGCAGGAAGCCGGGGACGTCGACGAGCGTCACCAACGGGATGTTGAAGGTGTTGCAGAACCGGATGAAGCGGGCGCCCTTGTCGGAGGCGTCCATGTCGAGCGCGCCCGAGCGCACCGCCGGCTGATTGGCGACGATGCCGACCACCATGCCCTCGATCCGGCCGAGGCCGACGATCAGGTTCTCCGCGAAGGAGCGATGGACCTCGAGGAACTCGCCCGGGTCGACCAGACGTTCGATCACGGCGCGCACGTCCATCGGCTTGGAGCCGTCGTCGGGGATCAGGTGGCGCATCTCCTCGTCCTCGGCGAGCGAGATGGCGGGGCCGGGATGGTGCGGCGGATCCTCGGTGTTGTTGGAGGGCAGGAAGGAGAGCAGCCGCTGGACGATGCGGATGGCGTCGGCGTCGTCCTCGGCGAGGAAATGGACGTTGCCGGAGACGGCCGCGTGCATGTCGGCGCCGCCGACCTCCTCCATCGTGACCGCCTTGCCGGTCACCGCCTTGATGACCTCGGGCCCGGTGATGAACATGTAGGCGTTCTTCCGGGTCATGATCACGAAGTCCATCAGCGCCGGCGAATAGGCCGCGCCACCGGCGCAGGGCCCGCAGATCACCGCGATCTGTGGCACCACGCCGGACAGAAGGACGTTCTGATAGAAGACGTTGCCGTAGCCGGAGAGCGCGTCGACGCCCTCCTGGATGCGGGCGCCGCCGGAATCCTTGAAGGCGACGATCGGCGCGCCGAGTTTGACCGCCGCTTCCATCACGGCGACGATCTTCTTGGCGTGCATCTTGCCGAGCGTGCCGGCGGCGACGGTGAAGTCCTGGCTGAAGGAGGCCACCAGTCGGCCGCCGACGTAGCCGGTGCCGACGACGACGCCGTCGGCCGGCAGATCCTTGCCCTCCATCCCGAAGAATCGGGCGGAGTGACGCGCGTGGGTGCCGATCTCCTGGAAGGTCCCCTCCTGGAACAGCGTGTCGAGGCGCTCGCGCGCCGTCAGCATGCCCTTGGCGTGTCGTTGTTCGATCTTGTCGGCGCCGCCCCCGGCGAATACCGCATCGCGGCGCCGTTTCAAGTCGTCCAGAAATTCAACGGGTAGTGTCATCGATCACGCGCCTCCTCGTCGGCGATCATCCCCCGCGCGCCGGCCGACCTCAACCCCCGTTCGAGGCGTGGTCCCCTGTCCCGGAAAGCGATCGCGGGGCAGGCTCCCTCGAGGGATCGAGCCCCGCGCGACGCGGTTCGTTCGAGGTGAAATAATAATCGCGTCGCCGATGCGCTTCTCTTGGGGTCAGCCCTGATGGGGGTTCTCCACGGGGGCTCCGGCCGAAAAGGCCGCGATCGGCGATGCTCGCCCTCGTAGTAGCGCCAATCGTGACAGCCCCGAGGCGGGTGGACGCGTCCGGCGCCGCTCGGCTTTCCAATTGAAATTACAGCCGTTCCGCGCACGGCGGCGACGGCGTGGAGCGGCGGGCCGGCGGTGTGCGGCGCGGCATCGGGAGAGTTCCCACTTGTGACCGGCGTCCTCTCGGTTAGGCTCGGGGCGAAATCGTGACGGTGGCGCCTCACGATCCCGAGCGAGTCGCAGGGGACCATGAGGCGCGCCACCGCCCCATGAAACGAACGCGAGGGGGCGTTCCGCATCATGCCCACACAAGGACTCGGCGACGTGATCGCCACGTCTTTCTTCGCCTACGGCCTGATGGCCGTGATCGCGATGGCCACCGCCGGCTTCGTCGCCGCCCTCGTCGCCGGATTGGCGGCGATGGGTCGTCGCGTCGGCGCCGCGGCGGTTCCCGCGCCGGTGGCGGCGCGGCCGCCGACGGTCGCGCCCGAGGCGGCCCGAGGTCTCGACCCGGCCGTCGTCGCCGCGATCGCGGCGGCGGTGCAGGCCGTTTCCGGCGCCGGGCGCATCGTCTACATCGGCGAGACGCAGCCGATGGGCGGTTGGACCGGAGAGGTGCGCCAGCGCCATCACGGATCGCATCACCCCCATCAATAACGCGGACACGACGGGCCGAACGCGCCTCCCGGCCATGGTCGAGGCGCCTCGGATCTCGCGGAGGATCACCCGTGCCGGACCTCTCCTTCCTCGACATGTTCCAGGGCATCGCGACCCTGGCCGCCGCCCCCACCCACATCATGATCGGGCGGATCGGGCTGATGTTGCTCGGCTTCCTGCTGATCTATCTCGGCTACAAGGGGATCCTCGAGGCGCTCCTGATGATCCCGATGGGGCTCGGCATGGCGACGGTCAACGCCGGCGTGCTCCACCTCAACGGCGGCAAGGTCGGCACGCTGTTCCTCGATCCGCTCGCCACCACCAACGATCAGGTGATGACGCAGATGCAGATCGACTGGTTGCAGCCGATCTATTCACTGACCTTCTCCAACGGTCTGATCGCCTGTCTGGTGTTTCTCGGCATCGGCACGCTGCTCGACGTCGGCTTCGTGATGGCGCGGCCGTTCCGCTCGATGTTCCTGGCGATCTGCGCCGAAATCGGCACGTTGATCACCTTCCCGCTCGGTTGGTGGATGGGCCTGCCGCTCAATCAGGCCGCCGCGACCGCGACCATCGGCGGCGCCGACGGACCGATGGTTCTGTTCGCCTCGCTGGTGCTGGCGCCGGAGATCTTCGTGCCGATCACGGTGGTCGGCTACCTCTATCTGGGGCTCACCTACGGCGGCTATCCCTACATCGTGAAGGCGCTGGTGCCGGAGCGGATCCGCGCCATCGAGATGCCGGCGGAGACGGTGCGCAAGATCTCCTCGGGCGAGAAGATGGTGTTCGCGGTGATCACCTGCGTGGTGCTGTCGCTGTTGTTCCCGGTCGCGGCGCCGCTGTTCCTGTCGCTGTTCCTCGGCGTGGTGGTGCGGGAATCCGGCTTGAAGTACTTCTACGAGCTGTTCTCCAACCAGATGCTCTACGGCGCGACCTTCTTCCTCGGGCTGGTGCTCGGCGTGCTCTGCGAAGCCAGCACCATCCTCGACCCGAAGGTCCTGATCCTGCTCATCCTCGGCATCCTGGCGCTGACCTTCTCGGCGATCGGCGGGCTCGCCGGCGGCTACGTGCTCTATTTCCTGTCGGGCGGCAAATACAATCCGGTGATCGGCATCGCGGCCGTCTCCTGCGTGCCGACCACCGCCAAGGTGGCGCAGAAGCTGGTGACGAAGAGCAATCCCAACTCGATCATCATGCCGCATGCGCTCGGGGCCAACATCTCCGGCGTCATCACCTCGGCGATCTTCGCGGCGGTGCTGGTGTCGCTGGTGCGGATCGCCGGGTGAGGCCGGTTCTCTCGACCTCCCCTCTCTCCTTTTCTTCCGTCTCGAGCCTCGCGCCACCGGCGACCCGACTTCGGTCAAGGTCGCGGCGGCCTGATCGTGGCACAACTCGAGGGAGGGATGAGGACGGACCAATTCATCTTACGCGAAGAACGTCGGTCTCCCGCTCCGAGCGGAGGCAGAAGCCATGCTCACCGATCCGAAGAAAGTCGTCTACGCCGCATTGCCGGTCGCGCTGGCCGGTTGTCTCTGGTTCCTCGCCTTGGCGATCGATCCGGACGCGCTGTTCGCCCGGTTCGGTTTCGACATGCACGCGATCACCTTCCTGTCGATCTTCCTGGTGATCGCCGCGCTGATCGTCGCCGGGTTCTTCGCGCGCATGGCGACCGTGCGCAGGGAACTGCTCGAGGGGCGACGGGTGCTGGGCGCCTGGAGCGTCGACGCGGCCACCCTCGCGGCGGCGGCCCCGGGCGCGCTCGCGGAGGAGAACGCGGACAAGCGTCAGGCGCTGCTGCTGATCTGGGGTTTCCTGGCGGTGATCTTCGGCGGCTTCGCCCTCTACGATCCGGAGGCGGCGCCGGCGATGATCGCGATCGCGGTCGTCGTGGCCGCGCTGACCGGGCTCGCCCATCTTCTCGGCGGACGGGTCCGTCAGGACCATTGGCGGATGCGTGACGGCCGGGTGATCGTCGGCGAACGCGGTCTCCTCTTCAACGGCGTGCTGCACGTCTGGGCGCTGCCGCTGACCCGTCTCGACGGGGTGACGACGGCGCGGGATCCGGATCGCATGATCGTGCGCTATTCCTGGCTGGCGCGGACCGGACGCCAGGCGTCCGCGGTGACGCTGCCGGTGCCGCCCGACGCGAGCGCGGCCGCGGACACGACGCTCGCGGGGCTGGTCGGGCTCGGTCTCGCGCACCCGCGCCGCCGGCCGCGCCGCAAGGGCGTGAACGGGCGGGTCAATCGAGGGTCTGACGGAAGCGTGTCAACGCGATCGCCGCATAGAGACCGATGAAGACGGCGAGCATCGACCATTCCCAGGCGATCGCCTGAAGGTCCGCGCCCTTCAGCATCACCGCACGGACGATGCGCAGGAAATGCGTGAGGGGGAAGCACTCGCCGATCGTCCGTGCCCATCCGGGCATGCCGTCGAAGGGGAACATGAAGCCCGACAGCATCAGCGACGGCAGGAAGAAGAAGAAGGTCAGCTGCATCGCCTGCATCTGAGTGCGGGCGAAGGTGGAGATGAAATAGCCCATCAGCACCAGCGACAGGACGAAGGTCAGCACCGAGGCCATCAGCAGGGTCAACGAGCCGACGAAGGGCACGGCGAAGAGCACCTTCGCCGCCACCAGCACCACCACCACCTGGACCGCGCCGACGCCGAGGAAGGGCAGGATCTTGCCCAGCATGATCTCGACCGGGGTCGCGGGCATGGCGAGGAGGTTCTCCATGGTGCCGCGCTCGGTCTCGCGCGTCAGGCCCATGGCGGTCATCATCACCATGGTCATCTGCAGGATGACGCCGAGGAGACCCGGGACGATGTTGTATTGCGACACGCCCTCGGGATTGTAGCGGCGGTGGACGACGATCGAGAGCTGCTTCTTCTGCAGCGCCTCCACCTCCGCCGCCTCGCCCTTCTCGCGGGTCAGCGCGCGCTGCGCGACGGTGCCGAGCGCGCCGAGCGCCCCGGAGGCGGCGGCGGGATCGGTGGCGTCGGCATCGACCAGGATCTGGGGCTCGTCGCCGCGATCGACGCGGGCGCCGAGATCGGCTGGAATGGTCACCAGAAACAGCACCTCGCCCGAGGCGATCAGGTGCTCGCCCTCGGCCAGCGTCGCCGGACGATCGGTGAAGCGGAAATAGCCGGAGGTCTCCATCGCCGTGGTGACGGCGCGGGCGTAGTGGCCGCCGTCCATGTCGACGATCGCGGTGGGAAGGCCCTTGGGATCGGAATTGATGGCGAAGCCGAACAGCAGGAGCTGCATGATCGGCACGCCGAGCATCATCGCGAAGGTGATGCGGTCGCGCCGCATCTGGATGAACTCCTTGACCAGCACCGCCCACAGGCGCGACCGGGAGACCGAGAGATCGATCACGACGACGCCCCCTTCCCCGCTCCGGCCATGTTGTCCTCGGCGCGGGCCATGAATTGGATGAAGACGTCCTCGAGGCTCGTTTCGCCGCGCTCGAAGCGGATCCCGGTCTCGGCGGTCACCCCCGCGAGCGTCGCGGCGAGGCGCTCGCCGTCGGCGCCGACGACGTGGAGCGTCGCGCCGAAGGGGGCGACCTGTTCGACGGCGGGGAGCCCGTGCAGGCGGCGGGCGAGATCGGCCGGGGCGTCGCGGGCGACGAAGGTGGTGAGGCCGGCCCCCGCCACCACGTCCTCGACCGTGCCGCGCGCGAGCAGCTTGCCGTAGGAGATGTAGTTGATGCGGTGGCAGCGCTCGGCCTCGTCCATGTAGTGGGTCGAGACCAGGACCGTGAGACCGTCGGCGGCGAGGAGATGGATTTCGTCCCAGAACTCGCGCCGCGCCTTGGGGTCGACGCCGGCGGTCGGCTCGTCGAGCAGGAGCAGGTCGGGTTCGTGCATGATGCAGGCGGCGAGCGCCAGGCGCTGTTTCCAGCCGCCGGAGAGGGTGCCGGCGAGCTGATCGCGGCGCGAGGTCAGGCCGAGGTTCTCGAGGGTGCGGTCGACGGTGTCGCGGCGCGGGGAGAGTTCGTAGAGGCGGGCGACGAAGTCGAGGTTCTCGGCGATCGTCAGGTCCTCGTAGAAGGAGAACCTCTGCGTCATGTAGCCGACCCGGCGCTTGATCGACCGGCTCTCGGTCAGGACGTCGTGGCCGAGCACCGTGCCGGAGCCGCCGTCGGGGGTGAGCAGGCCGCAGATCATGCGGATGGTCGTCGTCTTGCCGGAGCCGTTGGGGCCGAGAAAGCCGACGATCTCGCCCTTCTCGATCTCCATCGAGACGTGATCGACCACGGTGTGGTCGCCGAAGCGCTTGGTGAGGCCCTGGACCGAGACGATGCTCATGGCGCCGATCCGGGGAGGGTCACGTCGACGAGTTGGCCGGGCCGCAGCCGGCCGAGCGAACCGGCCTCGGGACGCGCCTCGACGAGGTGGACGAGCTTGGCGCGGGTCTCGACCGAATAGATCACAGGGGGCGTGAATTCCGGCTCCGGCGAGACATAGGTGACGCGCGCGACCAACCCCGGGCCGCAGCCGTCGCAGGCGACGGGCAATTCGCCGCCGAGCGCGATCTTCGAGAAGGCGGGTTCCGGAACCCACAGTTTCAGTTTCACCGCGCCGTCGGGCAGGAAGCTGACGACCGGCGCCTGGGGGCCGGCGACCTCGCCCGGGCGGCGGACGAGATCGGCGATGCGGCCGGGCGCGCGCGCCGTCAGGGTGCGCTGTTCGAGGCGCCATTTGGCGTTGGCGAGCGCGGCGCGGGCCTGATCGACACGGGCCTCGGCGGATCGGGCGACGTCGTCGCGGGCGGGGAGCTTGGCCACCTCGAGATTGGCCTCGAGTTCGCGGACGCGCGCGGCGGCGACGTCGCGGGTGGTCTGGGCCTGATCGAGTTCCGCCTGGGAGGCGACCTTGCGCTGGAAGAGATCGCGGCGGCGATCGAGAGCGCGCAGGGCGTCGATCTCTTGGGCGCGCGCCGAGGCGAGAGTCGCGGCGATGACGTCGATCTCCTCGGGCCGGCGGCCGCGTTTCAGATCGGCGAGGTCGCTCTCGGCCTGGGCGAGGCGGGCGGTCGCGTCGCGCACGGCGATCGTGACGTCGTCGGTCTCCATGCGGGCGACGACGGCGCCGGGTTCGACCCGGTCGCCGCGACGCACCTCGACGGAGGCGATGCGGGCCGCCTCGAGCGGCGCCATGGCGACGTATTCGCCCTCGACGTAGCCGTAGACGCGGATCGTGGGGTCGCATCCGGGCAGAAGCCCGCCGACGATCGCGAGGGAACAGAGCCAACCGATCACGACGGATCCCTCCCCGCGCGCCGCGACGCCAGCATGGCGCGGGTGCTCTCGCGGACCGTTTCGACGATCTTCTCGACGTTGGTCGCGTCGATGTCGGCCCAGCCGAGGCGACGCAGCGCGGTGGCGCGACCGACGCGGAAGAACAGGACCTGCCCGAACAGCGCGGAGACGGTGATGATCACCCCCTCGCTCGCCGGATCCTCGCCGGTGGCGCGGCCCCACAGGCGGCAGAGCCGCTCGTGACGGGGCCGGATCAGGCCGTGGTAGAGGATCTCGAAGGTCGCGGTCGGGTCCATCTGTTCGCGCACCATGAAGCGGGCGATCGCCTCGGCCTCCGGACGCGACAGGATGAACCGGGCGAAGTCGGAGATCGACGCTTCGAACAGAGCGGCGGCCTCGTCGGCCGACAAGGCGTCGTCGGTGGCGGGGTCGCCGGGGGTGAGGATCCCCAATCGTTCGCCGAGGAAACCGGCGACCAGCTCGCCACAGGCCTTGTGCAGCCCGGCCTTGCCGCCGAAGTGATAGGCGATGCCGGCGATGTTGACCCCGGCGGCGCCGGCGATGTCGCGGGTCGAGGTGGCGTCGTAGCCCTTGCGGCCGAACAGGTCGAGAGCGACCCGGATCAGCGAGGCGCGGGTCTTCTCCCCGGCCGCGGCCGAGCCTTCCGGCGCGCGGGGCGGGTCGAGGGAGGGGGCGGCGGAGGGCTGGATGTCGTCGGTCATGGCGGCAGCATACCCGGTTCCGCCGGTAAATCAATCGATCGTTTGAACGAAAGTGCCGAACGTTCCCTCGGCGCGGCATCGGTCTTGCTCGGCCCCGGCGCGATGGTGCGCAGTGAAGGAAAGCCGACAATGACGGTGGTGACGTTCTGGGAAAAGCCGGGGTGCGGCAACAACTCCCGGCAGAAGGCCCTGCTGGTGGCGTCCGGACACGAGGTGGAGGCGCGGAGCCTCCTCACCGAGACATGGGAGGCGGCGCGGCTGCGCTCGTTCTTCGGCGATCGGCCGGTGGCGGCGTGGTTCAACCGCGCCAGTCCGCGCGTCAAGGCGGGCGAGGTGGTGCCGGAGGCGATGGACGAGGCGGCGGCGCTGGCGGCGATGCTGGCCGATCCGCTCCTCATCCGCCGACCGCTGATGGAAGCCGACGGGCGGCGCGAGGTCGGCTTCGACACGGATCTCGTCGCCGCCTGGATCGGGCTCGCGACGCCGGCCGCGCCGATGAGCGAGGCCTGTCTCGAGGGCGAGGCGGAGCATCCCCCCTGCCCGGCGCCCGCGGAAGGATGAGGCGCGGGGCCGGAGCGCCGCTCACGGGGTGATCTTGGTCGGGCCGTCGCCGGGCATCAGCCGGGTCGGGGCGTTGGGGTCGCCGCCGCCCTGCGGCATCTCCTCGTTCTGGAACTCGAAGATGCGGCGGAAGATACCCGGGGCGACCGCCGAGAGCGGATTGATCTGGAGGATCGGATCGTCGATCGCGCCGACGACCCGGAAGGTGACGCCGACGAGACCCTCGTTGGAGCCGGCACCGGCGATCGCGCCGAGGATCGGAATGCGGCCGGCGAGATTGTTGAGGCCGTAGGCCGGAATATAGGTGCCGGAGAGCGACAGGCGTTGAGCCGCGACGTCGATCTGGCCGGTGGCGGTGGCGCCCACCGACGCGCCCTTGGCGACGCCCTCGGTGACGTCGATGATGCCGTCGTGCATGGCGAAATGGACCGAGGCGCGGTCGAAATTGGTCGAGCGATCGATCTCGGCGCGGCGGATCGGCACTTGTCGAATGCCGTCGGCGCCCTCCTTGGAGGCGGTGATGCGGCCGGCCTTGGGCTCCTCGAGGAGGTGGAAGGCGAGAAGGCGCAGCGTGCCGATCGAGGTGCCGGGTCCGTCGAGACGGGCGGAGACCGTCAGGGTGCCGCCCTGGATGCGATCGAACAGGTCGAGGAAGCTCAGCGCCGCCCCGGCATCCTCGGAGGCGACGGTGAGCCGGCGCCGGCCCGCCTCCGGACGGATCGACACCGAGAGCGGGCGGCGCGCCTGGGTGCGGGCCTTCAGCTCCAGGGCCTGGAAGGCGCCGGCGTGCCAGCGGCCGTCGATCGAGACGTCGGAGAGCGTGGTGTCGTTGAAGCCGAGCAGCGCCCCGGCGCGCAGCTTCAGGACGAGATCGGGCGTCGTCGTGTCGCCGCCGGCGGAGTTCGGCCGGCGGTTGAAGCGCAACAGGCCGCGGACGTCGAACTTGCCGCCCTCGAAGGCGATGGTGAGCGCCTTGTCGGCGCCGCGCGTCACCTTGATCTTGGCGTCGTCGCCCTTGCGCAGGGCGAATTTCGGGAAGTCGGCAGCGACGAGGTTGCGGTCCTTGTCGAGCAGCAGACTGCCGCGAATGGTCAGGCCCTCGCTCTCCAGCACGACGTTGTCGAGATGGAGCCCGCGATCGTCGTCCCAGAGATCGAAGGACGCCTTGGCCGGCACGCCGGGGCCCTTGGTCCAGCCGAGGACGGCGAGATTGAGCCGGCTCGGGGCGAGATCGGCCTCGACGTGGCTGCGGGTCTGATTGGGGTCCGGCTGCGACACCGAGAGACCGATCGCGCCCTCGACGATGCCGCCGAGATCGATGCCGAGGCGCTGGCGCGCGGCATCGTCGACCTCCATCTTGAAGTCGCGCTTCTCGGCCGTCTTGGAGCCGCCGCGCGGATCGAAGACGTGGACGTCGGTCGGCACGCCGTCGACGACGGCGCGGCCGGAGACGTCGAGGCCGCGCGGATCGGCGGTGATCTTGAACTTGCCGTCCTGGAAGCGGCGCCCCTGGATCGGCTGAGTGGCGGAGAAACCGTCGAGCTGGGCGTCGACCTTGTAGTCGATCGACTTGGCGTCGATCACCTTGTCGAAGACGACGTCGATCTGGGCGCCGACCGAGCCGGTGCCGGAGAAGCCGGTGGCGGCGATCCCGGCCTGGGAGAGCACCGCGAGCGGCTCGGCGTCGGCGATCTCGGCGAGCGCGGCGGCGTCGCCCGCGACACGGAAGCGGATCGAGCCGCGCGGCGGCTTGAAGAAGATGTCCGCGACGGAGAACTTGAGGCTCTCGAGGGTGGGCTCGCGGCCCTTGGTGGCGACGCGCCCCTTCTCCACCGCCGCCTCGAAACGGCGATCGGTCACCGAGAGATGGCCCTCGGCGGCGGTGACGGCGGGCAGATTGCCGAGGGGCGTGAAGCGCAGGCCGTCGAAGCGCGCGCCGATGCGCATGGCCTCGCCCGGCCAGGTCTCCGGCCGATCGAAGCGGGGCATCGCCAGTTGGATCCGCGTCTCGGTCAGTCTGCCGGCGGAGACGTTCTTCACGAACCAGGCGCGGGCGTCGGGCGCGACCCAATGCGGCCAGGCATGCGCCACCTCGGCGGTCGTCATCGGCGAGAACTGGAGATCCCAGGTGAGCTTCGGTTCCTCGCCGGAGAGATCGAGGCGGCCGGCCGAGCGCAGTTCGGCGGCACCGAAGCGGATCTCGCCGAGGGTCACGTCGAGGAAGGAGGTGGTCGGATCGAAGGAGCCGGTCAGGCCGCCGCCCTTGATCGGCACCGCCGGCCCGGCGACGTCGCGCGGCTTCAGGGCGCCCTCGTCGATGGCGAGGGCGAAGCCCCAGGGGCCGGTCGCGACCGGCGGCGGCATGATGCGCCCATGGAGCGCGCCGTGGGTCTCGCCGACCGAGACGGCGAGCTGTTCCAGCGCGAAGACCCGCTCCTTCGGGTTCCAGGCGGCGCGCGCGGTCAGTTCGTCGAGCAGGATCTGGTCTTCCGGCATCTGACCGAAGCGGAAGAGACCGGCGCCGAGGCGCAGATCGAGGTCGGCGCCGTCGAAATGGCCGCCCGGCGCGAAGCCGAGCACGAGGCGTGGGTAGAACGGCACCCCGAGCGCGAAGGCGGGACCGCCGGGGCCGATCAGATCGGGGAGCGTCACGTCCTCGGCGGAAAAGCGCAGACGGCGGCCGCCGTCCTCGCGGATGGTGCGGGTCAGCCGCATCGACCAGCGCCCGACGTCGCCGCGCGCGGAGATGCCGGCATCGAATTCGCCGGCCGGGCCGTCGACGACGCCGTCGGCGTCGATCTCGACGAAATGGACCTGCCGCTCGATGCCGGTGGCGCCGACGTGATGCACGTCGATGCGCCCGCCGCGCAGCTGGAAGGTCTCGAAACCCTGATCGTGGGCGAGCGCCACGGCGCGTTCGATCACCGCGTCGACCGATTCCGCCAGACGGGTCGACACCGGGGCCGGCGGCGCGCCCGTGGCGGGCGCCGTGCCGGGCTCGACGCGTTCGGCCGGCGTCGGCACGCCGCCCTCGCCGCGCTCGCGCAACTCGGCGGTGTCGACGGAGAGGCGCGGCTCTTGGATCTCGACGGCGCGGGGCTGGACCCGGCCGATCAGCAACGGCAACAGGCGCAGGCGCACCACGAGGCGGGGCAGATCGAGCCGGAGCGCGGTGTCGCGCTCGACGGCGATGTCGCTGAGCGCCACCGAGAGACCGGCCGACCACGACCAGTCGAGCCCGGCGCCGGCGACGCGGGCGGTCGAGCCGGGGCCGCCGAGTTCGGCCAGCGCGCGCTCGGCGGCGCGGGCGGCGGCCTCGGTCTCGAAGGGGCCGCGCGCCAGAACGAGGAGGGCGGCGAGCGTGGTGAGGACGACGAGGAGCGTGCCGATGCCGCAGCTCCAGGCGGCGAAGAGGCCGCATCTGGTCAGGAAGCGACGACCCGATCGACGCGGGAGAGCGCACGCCACGGCATTGTCGTCGGCCCGATCCTGCACCTGTCCCGTTCTTTCCCTTCCGGTCGGCCCGAGGCCGACGTCTCTCATCATTCGGATCGCCTTCACGACGAATCGATCCGGATCACACGCCACGGTTCGCGCCGGGGTACACGCTTTCGCGCTCCCGGTCGAACGCGGGCGGCCGCCGAGGCGACGCGAACCGCTTGGCGGGCGCGGGCGTCGCGTCTAGGCTCGCTCTCCCGAACCCGACCCCGCGCTCGCGCGCCCCTCCGAGACCATCTCTTCGAGACGAAAGGAAGGCAGACATGGCCCTCTCCATCGGCGATCTCGCCCCCGACTTCACGCTGGCCGGCGATCGCGGCGAAATCCGCCTGTCGGCGCTGCGCGGGCGGCCCGTCGTCGTCTATTTCTACCCGAAGGACGACACCTCGGGCTGCACCAGGGAGGCGATCGCCTTCACCGAGCTGCTGCCCGAATTCGAGAAGCGCAACGCCGTGGTGATCGGCATCTCGCCCGACGGCGTCACCGCGCACGCGAAGTTCCGCGCCAAGCACGAACTCGGCGTCGAACTCGGCTCCGATCCGGAAAAGGCAGTGCTCGAGGCCTATGGCGTGTGGGTCGAGAAGTCGATGTACGGCCGCAAGTACATGGGCGTGGAACGAGCCACCCATCTCGTCGACGCGAACGGCAAGATCGCCGCGATCTGGCGCAAGGTGAAGGTCGCCGGTCATGCCGAGGCGGTGCTCGCCGCCGTCGACGCGCTTCCCGCCTGATCGGCGGCGCCGGCGGACGCGATTTCGCGTAATCTGAGGAGATCCGGGGATTCGTCCCCCACGCGGAGTGACCGATGCCGCCCTTTGCTTCCGCCGTTCTCGCCTTTCTCGGTTGGCTGATGACGGCGGCCGGGTTCACCGCGCTGTTCCTGGCGGTCTACACGCGGCTGACGCCGCATCGCGAATTCGATCTGATCGTGCGCGAGCGCAACGCCGCCGCCGCGGTGGCGCTCGGGGGGAGCCTCCTCGGCTTCGCCGTGCCGCTGGCGCGGGCGATGGCGCAATCGGTCTCGATCGTCGAATTCGTGGTGTGGGCCGTCGTCGCCTTCGTCGTGCAGTTCGCCGCCTATGGGCTCGCCCGCTTCGCCCACCCCGGCCTCTCCGAGGCGATCGAGGCGAACGCGCTCTCGGCGGCGATCTGGCTCGGCGCGGTGTCGCTGACCGCCGGCCTCCTCTCCGCCGCCGCCATGACGGGGTGAGGCGATGGTCGAGCGACGCCCCTTCGGTCGACGTGGGACGGTGCCCGATCCCGGCGCGGCGCCAGAGCCGCGCGCCGTGGGGCCGAAGCCGCCCTCCTCGCTCCTGCCCGACGGCGCCGCCATGGTGGCGCGGGCGCGCAAGCGCACGCTCGGCCTCTCGCTCGCCACCGCCGGGGCGCTGACCGCCGCCGGCCTGTGGTTCGCAGAGAGCGGCAAGCGGACTTGCGTCGACGATCCGACGACGCCGACGGTCGACGAATCGAAGATCGGCGACTGCGCGACGACGCGCCGTCATTCCGGCGGCCACCCGTGGCTCGGGCATTGGTTCTGGCGCGGCGGCGGGTCGAGCTGGAGCGGCTCGTCGTTTCGCGCCGCGCCGACGGCGGGGCCGGTCGCCTCCGGCCCGGTGAAGAGCACGGCGACGCGCGGCGGGTTCGGCTCGATCGGGTCGTTCCACCTCTTCGGAGGCTCGTGATGCGCCGGCGCCGCGACATCCCACGGGCGGACGCCGCCGAGCGCCATGCGGCGATCGGCTTCGGTTTCGCCGAGATCGGCGGCGAGCCCTATTGGGACGAGACCGCCCATTGGGAGTTCACGCTTCGGGAGATCGAGGGCGGGATCGAGGATCCGACCACCGATCTCTGGGCGCTCTGCCTCGATCTGGTCGACCGGGTGATCGCCGACGAGAAGCGGCTCGCCCGGCTGAGGATCCCCGAGCACGCCTGGGACCGGATCGCCGCGAGCCGGCGGGCGGGCGAACCCTCACTCTACGGTCGGTTCGACCTCTCCTGGGACGGGCACGGGCCGGCGAAGCTGCTCGAATTCAACGCCGACACGCCGACGAGCCTCTTCGAGAGCGCGGTCGTGCAATGGACCTGGCTCGAGGACGGGCTCGCGCGCGGCACGCTGCCGGCCGGCGCCGACCAGTTCAACTCGATCCACGAGCGGCTGATCGCCCGCCTCCCCGAGGTCGCGGCGGGCTCGCGGCTCCACCTGACCGCGATGACGGTCTCGCCGGAGGACACCGGCACGGTCGCCTATCTCGCCGACTGCGCCGTGGCGGCCGGGCTCGAGGCGGAGATCCTCGACGTCGCCGACATCGGGCTTCTCGACGATCGCTTCGTCGACCTCGACGAGCGGCCGATCGAAACCCTGTTCAAGCTCTACCCCTGGGAATGGCTGTTCGCGGAGGATTTCGGCCGCTCACCGGCGATGGCGCGGACGCGATTCGTCGAGCCGGCGTGGAAGGCGATCCTGGCGAACAAGGGCGCGATGGCGATGTTGTGGGATCTCGCCCCCGGCCATCCCAACCTGTTGCCGACCTTCTTCGACGACGATCCCCGCCGCGACGGCCTCTCCTCCCATGCGATCAAGCCGCTGTTCTCGCGCGAGGGCGGCAACGTGATGCTGGTCGATCGGGGCCGCCTCCTCGCCCGTTCCGAGGGCAGCTACGGGGCGGAAGGCAGCGTCGTGCAGCAATTGGCGCCGCTCGCGAACGTCGACGGCAACCACATGGTGATCGGCAGCTGGATCGTCGGCGACGCCGCCTGCGGGATCGGCCTGCGCGAGGACGCCGGGCCGATCACCACCGATCGATCGCGCTTTCTTCCCCATGTGATCGTGGGATGAACGCCTCTTCGGGAAGCAATTCTTAACCCTAACGAAGTGTAATCGTCTCGACACAAGAGCCGCCGAGGCCCGTTCGAGATGACCCCTTCGGAAGACAGATCGCGCAGCTTCGGCCGCCGCTCCGACCTCCACCGCATCACCATCGTCCACGGCGATCGGGTGCGCGCCTTTCACGTCGACACCGGCCGCTTGGCCGCGGTCGGCGCGGTGGTCGGGGTCTTCGCCCTCGCCTATCTCGGGGCAACCGGCTACCTGTTCTTCCGCGACGACATTCTGGCGGATTCTCTGACCCGGCAGGTCCGGATGGAGCGGGTCTACGAGGACCGCGTGGCGGCGCTCAGGGCCGAGATCGACCGGATCAACGGCCGCCGCCTGATCGATCAGGACGCCTTCGAGGCCAAGGTCGACACGCTGATGGACCGGCAGGCGAAGCTGGTCGCCGCCCAGGCCAAATTCTCCGGTCTCGTCGCCAAGGTCGGCGAACTGGGGTTGCCGCTGCCCTCGACCAAGGGACCGGCGATCACGCCGATCGGCACGCCGATGGCGCCCGCCGTGGCGCCGATCGCTCCGGCGCCGCTCGACACCGACCGTTTCGCGACGCCGCTGCGCAGTTCCTGGCTGATCCCCTTCACCGGCCGCGCCCAGGCGGCGGAGACCGACGGCGATCCGGCGGTACGAATCGCGGCGGCGGAGCATTCGATCGATCAGTTCGAGCACCGGCAGGCGGCGGCGCTGGCCGGGCTCGCCGATCTCGCCGAGAGCCGCGGCAAGTCGTGGACCCGGGCGCTCGCCAAGGTCGGCTTCCGCGTGAACGATCCTCATCCCCTGCCCTCCCCTCGCCCGAGCGGCGAGGCGGTCGGCGGCCCCTTCGTGCCGGCGCCGTTGGACGCGCTCTCGCGCGCCGACGCGGCGCTGGCGCGGCTCGCGGGGATCCGGGCGGTCGCCCGCCGGCTGCCGCTGGCGCGTCCGCTCGACGGCGAGCGGGTGATCACCTCCGAATTCGGCGTGCGCTCCGATCCGTTCCTCGGCATCGGCGCCATGCATACGGGGCTCGACTTTCGCGCCGAGACCGGCGATCCCGTCCGCGTGACCGGCCCCGGCACGGTGATCGCCTCGGGTCGCCAGGGCGGCTACGGGCTCTGCGTCGACGTCGATCACGGCAACGGGGTCGTCACCCGCTACGGCCACATGTCGAGCCTCTCGGTCTCGGTCGGCGAGAAGCTGAAGACCGGCGACACGGTCGGGCTCGCCGGCTCCACCGGACGTTCGACCGGGCCGCATCTCCACTACGAGACGCGGGTGGCGGGCGAGCCGGTCGATCCGCACGACTGGCTCGACGCCGGCAAGACTCTCGGGTTCTGAAGCGTCAGGCGACGAGCGGCCAGATGCCGTACCAGGCGAAGAGCAGCGCGCCGAAGCCGATCCGGTACCAGGCGAAGACGCTCAAGGTGTGATGCGCCACGTAGCGGATCAGGAACTTGACCACGATCAGCGCCGAGACGAAGGCGACGACGAAGCCGACGCCGATCGCCGCGATCTCCCGGGCGTCGAGATGGGCGCCGTTCTTGGCGAGATCGAGCACCGTGGCGCCGAGCATGGTCGGGATCGCCAGGAAGAACGAGAATTCGGTCGCCGCCGAGCGCGACATGCCGCCGAGCATGCCGCCGATGATGGTGGCGCCGGAGCGCGAGATGCCCGGGATCATCGAAACCACCTGAGCGACGCCGACGGCGAGCGCCTGTCTCCAGGTGATGCGATCGGCGACCTCGGTGGTGACGGTGTGCTCGCGTTCCTCGACCCAGAGGATGATCAGGCCGCCGACCATCAGCGTGATCGCGACGATCACCGGCTTGAAGAGATAGGCCTTGATCAGTTTGAGCGCCACGAAGCCGATCACGGCGGAGGGCAGGAACGCCACGATCACCGCGCCGGCGAACATCAGCGCCGCTCGCTCGCGCCGCAGAACGCCACCGATGAGCGTCAGGATCTTCTCGCGATAGAGCCAGCACACCGCGAGGATCGCGCCGAGCTGGATCACCACCTCGAACACCTTGCCGGATCCCGAATCGAAGTTCAGCAGATCGTCGGTGAGGATGAGATGGCCGGTCGAGGAGACCGGCAGAAACTCGGTCAGGCCTTCGACGACGCCGAGGACAGCGGCCTTGAGGAGGTAGATCAGATCCATCGGACGGGGTCCTCGACGTGCGGACGGGCGGGGCGATGCGGTTCGCGAGGCTTCGCCGCATCATCCTGACGGCGGCCCCGTTGCGCTGCGACATCGGCATGAGAAGATGGCAGACGCGAGAGGGGCGCTCGCGGCGCCCCTCTCCTCGTCAGTCGATGTCCTCGACGACGGCGGTCGCCGCGCCTTTGACGCGGGCGGCGAGCGAGGCCTCCATGAAGGCGTCGAGATCGCCGTCCAGCACCTTGGCCGGATCGGTGGTCTGCACGCCGGTGCGCAGATCCTTGACCATCTGGTAGGGCTGGAGGACGTAGGAGCGGATCTGGTGGCCCCAGCCGATCTCCGTCTTGGCGGCGGCCTCGGCGCTGGCCTTCTCCTCGCGCTTCTGCAGCTCGGCCTCGTAGAGGCGCGACTTCAGCATGTCCCACGCCTTGGCGCGGTTCTTGTGCTGCGAGCGCTCGGCCTGACAGGCGACCGCGATGCCGGTCGGAATGTGGGTCAGGCGCACGGCCGAGTCGGTCGTGTTGACGTGCTGACCACCGGCGCCCGACGAGCGGTAGGTGTCGACGCGCACGTCCGATTCCGGGATGACGATGTTGATCGAGTCGTCGACCACCGGATAGACCCAGGCCGAGGCGAAGGACGTGTGGCGGCGCGCCGCCGAATCGAAGGGCGAGATGCGCACGAGGCGATGCACGCCGGATTCGGTCTTGAGCCAGCCGTAGGCGTTGAGGCCCTTGATGATGTAGGTGACGGACTTGAGGCCCGCCTCTTCACCCTCGGAGGCTTCCACCGCCTCGACCTTGTAGCCGCGACGCTCCGCCCAACGCACGTACATGCGCGCCAGCATCTGCGCCCAGTCCTGGGACTCGGTGCCGCCGGCGCCGGCGTGGATTTCCAGATAGGTGTCGTTGCCGTCGGCCTCGCCGGAGAGCAGAGCCTCGACCTGCCGCTTGGCGACGTCGTGGCCGAGCTGCTTCAGAGCCTCCTCGGCCTCGGCGACGACGGTTTCGTCGTCCTCCATCTCGCCGAGTTCGAGCAGACCGACGTTGTCGTCGAGGTCGCGGCGGATGCTCTGGACGATGTCGACCGACTTCGACAGCTGATCGCGTTCACGCATCAGCTTCTGAGCGTTGGTCGGGTCGTTCCACAGATCGGGGCTTTCGGAGAGCGCGTTCAGCTCGTCCAGTCGTTTGAGCGCGACATCCCAGTCAAAGATGCCTCCTCAGCAGGCTGAGCGCCTGCTCGATCTCGTCCACGACGGACTGGATCTCTGCCTTCATCGGATTGTCCTCGACGAATCTCGGGGCGAGGCACGGTCGCGCCTCGCGGGTCGGGGGCGGACCATAGCGACGGGTCGGGGCGAAGTAAACGCCGCCCGGGCGAAACACGAACGCCGCCCGAAGGCGGCGTTCGACCGAAACGGACGCTCTCAGGCGGCGACGCGCCGACCGCCGGCGACGTCGCGGGCGCGATCGAGGAAGGCGCGGACGGAATGGCGCAGCCGTTCGGTCTGGTCGGCGAGATCGCCGGAGGCATGGGCCACCTCCCCGGCGGCGCGGCCGGTGGCGCCGGCAGCGGCGGCGACGTTGCCGACGTTGGCGGAGACGTCGTCGGTCGCGGTGGAGGCCATCTGCATCGAGCGGGCGATCTCCTGGGTGGCGGTGGTCTGTTCCTGAACGGCGGCGGAAATCGCGTTCGCCGCGGTGGCGATCTCGGCGACGATCTCGGTGATGCCGTCGATCGAGGCCATGCAGCGGCGGGCGCGATCCTCGACCGCCTGGATGCGTTCGGCGATCTGCTCGGTGGCCGAGGCGGTCTGGCCGGCGAGCGCCTTGACCTCGGTCGCGACGACGCCGAAACCGCGACCGGCCTCGCCCGCGCGCGCCGCCTCGATGGTGGCGTTGAGGGCGAGGAGCTTGGTCTGTTCGGCGACCGAGCGGATCAGATCGACCACGCCGACGATGTCGGCGACGGCGCCGGAGAGGTCGCCGATCGCCTCGCGGCTCTCCTCGACCCGGTGGCCGGCGTGCCGCGAGATGGTGAGCGCCAGTTCCGACTGGCGGGCGATGTCCTCGACCGAGGCGGTCAGTTCCTCGGTCGCGGCGGCGACGGTGGCGACGGTCACCGAGGTCTCCTCGGCGGAGGCGCCGATGGTGGTGGAGCGGTGCTCGGTATCGGTCGCGGTGTCGCGCATGGTGCCGGCGGAGCGCGCGAGGCTCTCCACCGCCTCGCCGAGCGACAGGGTGACGCCACCGACGGTCGTCTCGAACTCGCCCATCACCCGGGAGAAGCCGTCGAGACGCGAGGCGATGGTCGTGACCGCCTCGTTCATCACCTGCGAGGCGCGGCCGAAGGTGCCGACCATGCCGCGCTCGACGATGCGGCGATGGTGCCGGCCGTCGCGGACGCAGGCGAGCGTCGCCCGCGCCTCGCGCACGAAGGCGTCGGAGACGTCGAGGAGGCGATTGGCGTCGCGGGCGAGGACCGCCAATTCGCCGCCCTCGGCGAGCAGGACGACGCGGCTCTCGAGATCGCCGGCGGCCGCCGCCCGCATCACCCCGGAGACCTGATCGATCGAGCGGCGAGCGTGGCGCACGAAGACGAAGGCGAGCACCGCGAGCGTGCACAGGAACACCATCGCGGCGGCGTCGCGCGGACGCAGCTCGACGGCGGTGTGCAGGACGGTGCCGATCATCAGCAGGACGCTGATCGCGCCCAGCGCCCACTCAGCGCGTGAGAGAGAAGACGAATTCATCATAGCTCACGCCCTCGGCACGCAAGTGATCGGTCAAGTGGTCGAAACTGCGGGAGAGACCGGCGGCGCGATCGCCGGCGCGGCTCTCGATCGCCTTCAGCTCGGCATAGAGCGGCTGGATCACGCGAAGCGCCCGGGCCTCGGGCACACGGCGGTTGGAGTGGTATCCGGCGATGCCGCCGTCGCGGGTGAAGGTCGGCGTGACATGGGCGAAGACCCAATAGTGATCGCCGTTGGAGGACATGTTGAGGACATAGGCGAAGATCTCCTCGCCCGCCGCGATCGTCTCCCACAGGAGCTTGAAGACCGCGCGGGGCATGTCGGGATGACGGATCACCGAATGGGGCGCACCGATCGCCTGTCGCTCGGTCATGCCGGCGAGGTCGAGGAACACTTCGTTGGCGTAGGTGATGATGCCTTTGGCGTCGGTCTTCGAGACGATCACGTCGTCGGGGGAGAAGGTGCGCTCGACCCCGGACGGATGAACGGTCGAGGCGAATTTCTGCCGGGCCGGACCGCCGGACACCGCCCGCTTCGGACCGAGGAAGGGAAACTGCATGGGGCCCTCCGCCGCATTCTCACTGCGCGGAGACTGCCCATCGCCGATGAATAAAATGATAACGGATTCCGCTACGTCATATTCGTATTGAACCGTATGCGATGCAACTTCGAGCGTATCCGTGGCCACCCAGTCGCGTCCATCATCCTCCCTTATGATTCACGACTTCATGCTTTGAAATGTTTCTGGCAGCGTCTTCATCGATCAGAGGCAGCGTGAGCCGACAACCCGATCATCGATGAATATTGTACTTCATCAACCTTCCGGACTTCGAGTAACCTCGGCTTCGATCAGAGATTGATCGACTGGAATTTACCCTACGTCACATATCGACTTCGGCGCGAGCGCGGTTCATCCCGCGATCCCGGCGTCTCGGCGCGCGAGATCTTCGAGGGCTTCGGCGAGACGGCGCCATTCGGCCACGTCGCCGGGGAGGCCGAAGCGCAGGAGACGCGGGTCGTGGGGGAAACGGCGGAGGTGAATACCGGCCCGCGCCAAGCCTTCGGCGAGACGCGCCGCATCTTCCGAACGGGCGAGACGAAAGAGCGGGGTTCCGCCGATCACGGTCAGGCCGGCGCGCATGAGCAGGGCATCGAGGCGGGCGGCGTCGACGGCCGTACGGGCGCGGGCGGCCTCGAGCCAGAGGCGATCGGCGAGCGCGGCGCGGCCGATCGCCAGCGCCGGGCCCGAGAGAGCCCAGGGGCCGAAGGCGTTCCGCATCGCCGCCGCGAAGGCGGCATCGGCGGCGACGAAACCGAGGCGGAGCCCGGCGAGGCCCCAGGTCTTGCCGAAGGAGCGCAGCACGACCGCCCCGGCGAGCGGCAGGCGCGGCGCGAGGCTCGCGCCATCGGGTAGGATGTCGACGAAGGCCTCGTCGACGACGAGACGGCGGCCGGTCGCGCCCATGTCGAGGGCCAGCGCGGCGAGCCGTTCGGGCGGCACGAGGCGGCCGTCGGGATTGTTGGGATTGACCAGGAGGCCGACGTCGAAGCGGGCGAGATCCTCCAGCCGTTCGACCACGGTCACGGTCCGGCCGGCGGCGCGCCAGACGTGGGCGTGTTCCTGATAGGTGAAGCCGAGGATGCCGACGGTGGCGCCCGAGAGGAGACGCGGCAGCATCTGGATCGCGGCTTGGGTCCCGGGCACGGCGGCGAGATCGGCGGGATCGTGCAGGCCGAAGGCCGTCGCCGCGACGGCCTCCAGCGCGGCGACGTCGGCCGGTTCGGGCAGGCGCGTCCAGGCCTCGGGGGGGAGCGCGGGCACCGGCCAGGCGACGGGGTCGATGCCGGTGGAGAGATCGATCCAAGGCGTCGGGGCGCCGGGATGGGCGGCGCGCGCTTGCGCGAGGTTGCCGCCGTGATAGACCGGGCTCGCCGCGCCGGCCGGCGTCTCGCCCCTCGGCCCCGTCCCCATTTCGCTCACTTGCGGATCACTCATGTCGCTTGTTCCCTCGCCCGGCTCGTCGCTCGCGGTGGCGCTGATCGCGCTGGCGATCGAGGCGGCGGTCGGTTGGCCCGCCCCTCTCTACGCCGCCATCGGCCATCCCGTCACCTGGATCGGTCGACTGATCGGCGCGCTCGATCGTCGCCTCAATCGCGAGGACGAGCCCTTCGCGCGGCGGAAGGCCGCCGGCGTCGGAGCGCTGGCGATCCTGCTCGGGGTCGTCGGCGGGCTCGCCTGGGGGGTGCAGGCGCTGCTTCTCTCGCTGCTGCCGAGCCTCTTCGGTGTCCTGGCCGTCGGAGCGCTGGCGGCGAGCCTGCCGGCGCAGCGCAGCCTCGACACCCATGTCGGCGCCGTCGCCGACGGGCTCGCGGCGAGCCTCGAGGAGGGGCGACGGGCGGTGTCGATGATCGTCGGGCGCGACCCGAGCGTGCTCGACGAGGGCGGCGTCGCGCGCGCGGCGATCGAGAGCCTCGCCGAGAATTTCTCCGACGGGATCGTGGCGCCGCTCTTCTGGACCGCCGTCGGCGGGCTTCCGGGCGGGGCGCTCTACAAGGCCGCCAACACCGCCGACAGCATGATCGGCCATCGCACTCCGCGCCACGAGGCCTTCGGCTGGGCGGCGGCGCGGTTCGACGATCTCGTCAATCTGCCGGCCTCGCGCCTCTCGGCGCTGTGGCTGATCGCCGCCGCCGCGCTGACGCCGGGCGCCTCGCCGCGCGCGGCGATCGCCGCGATCCGCCGTGACGCGAAGGCGCATCGCTCCCCCAACGCCGGCTGGCCGGAAGCGGCGATGGCCGGCGCGCTCGGCCTCGCGCTGGCGGGGCCGCGCGTCTACCACGGCGAGATCTACGACGGCGCCTACATGGGCGACGGCCGCCGCGACCTCGGCCCCGGCGACATCCGCCGCGCGCTCCGCCTCTATCGCACGGCGCTGATGGTGCAGGCGGCGGTGTTGGTGGTGATCGCGGCGCTGGTGGTGTGAGGGGCGGGACCGGGGGATTTCGAGGACGGGGATCCGGTTCGAGTATTTGAAATGTGCGAGCGGTGCTCGCCCTCATGTCGCCGAAGTACGTCGCATGTGGGAACTCTTCAACGACCGCATTGCGCCGATTCTGTTGAAAAACTCAGGCGTTGCGCCGAGCGTCGATCACTGATTCACTCGTGTCACGGCGGCAGGAGTGAAGTCGATGATGGGCGATCGGCAAGTCGTTCAAGACTCCCTGTTCTACGAGTTC